>NZ_CP084627.1 GCF_022878925.1 Caballeronia sp. TF1N1 | reverse complement strand
GCGTCGGACAGTATCGGGATTGCCAGCAGCATACCGAGTGCGGTGATCAACGTCTACGGGGTGGCCTTCACCGTTTGGGGTGAAGTACGAGAACAAACGGAAGCTCACTGCGGTGCGGTCCCGTAAACTCTCACCACTCACCTTTGAGCGTCAGGCGCCATCCCTAGAAGCCACGCGGGTAAACGGGAGCGGCGAGCGCCAGGGGGCATCACGGCATCGCGGCACAGGTCCCGAAAAATCTCACCGAAAAAAATTTTCCCCAAAAATGGCGTGTCGCACACGCACGACGCGTTCATTTGGGATGACGATCGTCGCCAAAAGCAACAGAAAAAGGGCATATGTGGATCTCCTTAAGTCGACGAACTTCAAAACGCTCCTGTAATACCTCACCTTAAGCGGAATATAGGACAAACCTGAGCAAAGCCGTCTCCAGACGCCGTCTTGGTTCATGCGTGTTGGCATCCCGAAAGGGCTCACCTTGAAGGAAAATTCGAGGCGGGTTTCGGTCCTGCAAAGGCTCACTTGAAGCTCCTGAGAAAGCTCACCTTTGCGGTCTACGTCTGCTGGAGACTCGCCCTATAAGGCTCCGAAGACGGGTGGAAAGGCTTAAGTGACGAATGCCCGATCCTGAATATTCTCACCCTAGAAGATATTCCTTGAGCGCTGCCTTATCGCGTCGAGGTCCCGAATACTCTCACCCTAACGCCGGCATAGCCCAGACGCTTGTGCTAACTCATTGTTTAAATAAGGTATTCTGAAGATGAGGTGTTTCAACCGAGTTCAGCGATGTCACGCTATTTCGGAGTAGGACAAAGGAAGTGTTTTCCGTCGAGCAAGCCAATGCGGGAATGAGGCTAGATTTGCCACGAATAGGCCCCCGTAAAAGCTCACCTCTCTTATTTTGGCCCGCTTCAAGGGAAGCATTGCACAAAACGAGGCGGTCTCTCTGGCCTCACATCTCCCCGTAAAACCTCACCTCCGAGGCTTCGGGGTCCGAATTCGCTCGTTTTATGGCTGTTGGTCCTGCAAAGTCTCACCGCACAAACACTTTAGCGCCTGAAATACCTCACCTATCGGTAAAATCGACCCGTTTTATCCGGTGACGAACCCGAATCGGCCGATCCCGATAAGCCTCACTTCGGTTGATCGAGGATTTCGACCACAATCCAACCATGGCGGGAGAACTGAGGCACTAAGCCCCCGGAAAATCTCACCTACATCAAAAACGGGCTCCCTGAATCCGCTCACCAAGCCTCCCGCGAGTCCTCACGTACGGCCCTGAAGGACATCACCAGAGTGTCCCGAATAGCTTCACCTTCTATCCTGAAACATCTCACCCGACGGCCTGGAAAGCCTTATGCAGTAAGGCTTTGCCAAGGCGTTAACAGGGTTAACAAGGTTTCAAAGGTGTTTACTTTTATTACTCTCAAACGAGCCCCGCGAGCATCTGGCTCTAAACAAAACGATCCGTCCCGGCTCTGTACGACGTGAAACCTCGCAAAAACCAGTCGCAGCAGAAATTATTCAAGAATATCAACATGCTAGATGAAAAAGCTAAGGATGTTTCACGCCTTTGCGTTCGAAGCACTAAGATTTGCAGTACTCAGTCGGTGCCACCGCACATCGGCAACTCTTGACGCGAGCGGATCTGCTGCCGTATAACGATCAAAACGTAAAACGTACCGTTCGATACAAATGCGCTGGAAATTGATATGAAAATGGCGACTCGCGAGTCCTTGCGCGAAGAAATAGAACAGATGAGGGCGTCAGGCGCACGCAGGCAGGACTTGTCCATGCATGCGTGTAAGCGCCTGTTTTTCGATCTTGGCATTCGTCCGTCAGTTACGACGGTCCGAGAGTTCACGCAGACGGGTAGCGCTGGCGACATTCCCAAAGACATTGAAGCGTTCTGGTCCACCGTGCGCTCGTCGATGCGCGTACGAATCGATGCCGGCGGGCTGCCTGCAGCCTTACAGGAGCGCGCTGGCGAGCTGCTCACGGAACTATTCGTACATGCGCAAGAAGAAGCCCGCTCGAAGCTGAATGCCGAGCGCACGCAAGTCGATGCCACTGTCAGCGCGGCTCAAATGCAAGCGCGCGAGGCCGAAATCCGGAGGGAAGCGATCGAGCTAGCGCATCAGCAAGCAAAAGCGCATCTCGACACGGCGATGGCGCAAATCGCAAATCTTGAAGCCGACTTGAGAGTGGCCCGTGAGCAGCAGATCGATGCGCAGTCAGGCCTGCGTGAAGTCATCGCGCGATTGGAAAAGGAAAACTCGTCCCTTTCTGATCGTCTTTCGCAAGAGCAAGCGCATGGCGCGCGGCTGCGCGAACGCATCGATGCGCTTCAGGACGAATCGCGTCGGAATAGCGAGCACTACGCGCAGCAGATCAAGGATGCAGTCAAGGAAGCTGAGCGCCGGGTCAAGCCTATGCTCGTCGAACTGGATGCGTTACGCGGCATGGCGGCGACGTATCAGGCCGGCACGCGAGAAGCAGGTCAGAAAGAATTCGAATTCATTCAACAACTTAGTGCCGCGAGGGGCCGCGCGGATCGGCTGGAATCGCAGGTCCGCACGCAATCGGACGAGATCGATGCTCTGGTTCGCGAGCGAGACGCGCATCGCGTCAGAGCGGGCATGAGTGCCGAGATCGGCAAACTGCTGGCGTCGATGGCCCAGGACGGCCGACTGAACCCCGAAGAGTTGGCGGCGCTCGGCACCCAGGTCGATGCGTATTTCGTGACCCCCACCGCGTGCCCGGCCTGCGAAATCGGCGAGCCAGAACTGCAGCGTCACGAAGACGAGTTCGAGCTCTCTTGTCCGAATTGCGAGCGCACTTCGGGCGCCGCCGCGTCGAAGCTGGCCGCAATCGAAGGATTCATCGAAGCCCCGCGATTGAAGGCTGATTAGCCCGCACGCGGGTATCGAAGGTCAAAGGTGAGAGTTTTCGGGATCGATGAACCGATCTTCCATCCCGTCTTGCCCGCAAGCCTCGGCCATATCGCGCTCCCGTATTTGCTCACCCATCCAGTCCTGCCACGCCCGATGCAGGCGATGAACCGAGATCATCTGCTGGAATCCGAGCCATTGTCCAACGCGTTCAGGGTCTGTGCCGTTCTCGAAAAGTTCAGCCGCATAGGTATTGCGCAGCGTTTGCGGGCTCGCGCGCGCGGCGCGTGATTCGGCGATTCCCGCCGCTGCGACCACCACATCGATGGCGCGCAGCATGGTCGCTTTGTGCATCGGCCGTCCGGCGGGCGCGGCCGGGAAGAGCAGCGCGCCCAAGAGTCCGGCGACTTTTCGTTCGTCGATCCACCGATCCAGCACATCGACGGCAAAAGGCGCGAGCCGGGCCTGCCGGATCAGCATGGGATTCGAGGCGTCGACGGTGACATACGGCGCGCCGCGCGCATAGCAATCGATAGTGAGTTGCGCCGCCTCGCCGGTCTTCACCCCCGCGCCGAGAAACACCGCGACGAGCGCTCGATCGCGAAGCTCGCGCCACCGCTGCACACTCGACAAGGCGCCAAGCGGCGCATCGAGTCGCGCGATCAGCAAGCCGCGTTCGTCATGCGTGAGAAAGCCGGTCGGCTCGTTGTCGCGTGCCTTGCGCCACGCCGCCTCGCCGTCCTGCGCGATGAATCGAGCCGGATTCGTCGACGCCGATTCGATCTCGCGCACGTGATCCAGCACGCGTTCGATCAAGCGTAGATAGCGCATGCGCTGTGGCCGCCGAATCTCGAGTTGAGAGACGAACTGCTCGATGACCGGTCGCTGCACCGTATGAAGCGTTGTGCGCCTGGCCGCGAGCCATTCAAGAAAGTTGCCCCATTGCGCCCGATAGACATCAGCCGACGATGCCCGGAACTGCTGTTGCGCGAGCCACGCATCGAAAGCAGCATGCGGGTCCGCTTGCCAGTCGGCTCGCTGTTGGTCGAAGAGATCGGTAGTGTTCGGCATGGTGTTCAAAGTGCGCTTCTAAGCGTCATGTTGCGTTGCGAACAGCGTCGGACTTCGGACTGATTCCGTCAAGGGCACTCTTCAGGATAAGTGTGGTGAAGTGTCTTGTAGCGGCGTTTGCAATCGTCGACTACTGTTTTCGATGTGACGTACTTCGAATAATAACGAGAGGTGATCCATGGGCGAAGGCTTTGCATCAGACTCGGGGCAATCGACATCTAAGTGGCAGGAACGCCGGGCTAGCGGACGTGCCGCGCGTCAGCGAACACCACGAGGCACGCAAGAGGCTGTCGGCGACGTCGATCGCGATCCCATCGAGTTGCTGCGAATAAACAGCATGGGTCGCGTCCCTGCGCTGATTCCGCTGCGATACGGCCGCATGTTGGCATCGCCCTTTGCTTTTTTTCGTGGCAGCGCGATTGTTCAGGCGCACGATCTGGCTAGTACACCTTCGAGTGGATTGACCGTTCAAATCTGCGGTGATTGCCACCTGTCAAACTTCGGCGGGTTCGCGACGCCCGAGCGTGCGCTCGTATTCGATCTGAACGATTTCGACGAAACCGCACAAGGTCCATGGGAATGGGACGTCAAGCGACTCGTCGCGAGCATGGCGGTCGCGGGCAGGCATCTGGGCCACGGCCGTGCGGGCTCTGAAGCACTCTGCTTCGAAGCGGCCCAGAGCTATCAGCAGCACATGCGCGAGTATGCCGAGATGGGCGTGCTGGATCTTTGGTACGAACGAATTACGTTCGACAGGATGTACGACGATGTGCAAAACGAAGACGTGAAACGTCGGATCAAGCGCGGTAGCGAACGCGCGAGCCGGCGCACGCATGAAAAGCTGTTGCCGAAGCTCGCCGATCGATCGGGCGATGCCTGGAGAATTCGCGACGCGCCGCCCGCGATCTTTCATATTCGCGGCGCAAGCACGCTCGTCGACGAGGACGACGAGTGGATGAAACTCGAAGGCGATTCGCACACGATCCTGACTCCGCTCATACGCGATTACGTTTCGACGCTGACATCCGAGCGCGCCGCGCTTTTGTCGCAATTCGCACTTCAGGACATCGCTTTCAAAGTGGTTGGAGTGGGAAGTGTTGGAACGCGATGCTTCGTGCTGTTGCTTACCGATCATCTTGGTAAGGCGCTCTTCCTGCAGTTGAAAGAGGCATCGACGTCCGTGGTGGCGCGCTACGTCGGCGCGACGAAACATACGCACGACGGGCATCGCATCGTTCACGGGCAACGCCTGATGCAGGCGGCGAGCGATCCCTTTCTGGGCTGGGCGTCGGGCCCGGTTGGACGCCCGCTTTATGTTCGCCAACTGCGCGACATGAAAATATCCGCCGACCTCGAAACATTCAGCGGCGAGGCCTTTCGCGGATACGCGTCGCTATGCGGCTGGGCGCTCGCGCGCGCGCATGCCAAGGCAAGCGGCTGCGCGCTTGAGATTTCCGGCTATCTGGGTTCTGGTGATCGCATGGCGGAAGTGCTCGTCCGATACGCGAGCTCCTATGCGGATCAAGTCGAAAAAGATTACGACGCGTTCCGCTTGGCCTGCCGCAGCGGCAGACTTATGGCGCGCACGGATGCGGACATGGCGGCGGACTTTGCCGCCTGATGACTAGCGATGTGCGGCGTGCATCGCTCGCATGTCAGTGTGCGGCGATGGCCAGTTGCGGTCGGCCTTGTCGTGCAGCGCATTCGTAGGCGTCGACGGCGAATGCGAATACTGCCGGCAAAGCGTCGGAAGAGGCGACATCGACCACGTCGTCGGTTTCGGGGAAATGGAAGTCGTCGGGGCGGGCAAAAAGTTCGCGCAAGGCAGCCTCGTGCCGGCCAGCGAAGCCCAAGTCCGCCACGGCTTCCGCTTCGATGGCGTGCAGCAAACGCCAGGTCAGCGGCACGCTCAGATCGATGTATCGGCCCGCAATCTGCCGCGTAATGCGTTCCAGATCTTGTACCGCACGTGCAAACTGCTTCCTGCTGAGATGCTCGCCGTTCGACTCCATGATTCGCCCCTTCCGACTGGTCTTTGTACTGTATAAATATACAGTACTTGCCGCCATGAAAGTAGGGTCTCGCCAGTCGCCTTGCGTGTATGTGCGGTTTCGCTTATGGGCGGTTGAGTCCTTCGTGGGAGTGCGCGGCGACTAACGAAAGGAGGCCGCGCGACGCAGACGGATGCTACGTCTTCCCAGGACACGCCAGAAATTTATGCGCATAAAGAAGTGCCATGCCACCGTTGCTGTGCGCTGGAGGAAGAGGCGGAGCACCTGCTCGCGGAAAACCGCAGACTCGCGAGTCAGGCCATTACCCATGTATAACCACGAGCAAAGCCTTTGCTTCTCCTCGCCCTACATTCCTAATGACATGACCATCGTCGGCAGCATAACGTGCGGTTTCCCCTGCCTTCAGTCGCTTCGCAGCACCTGATGCTTCGATTTCGATTGCGCCATTTAACACGGTCAAATGCTCCCGCGTGCCTGGCTCATGCGCGTCTGAGATGAGCGCCGCACCCGCGTGCAACGTGAGCTCGTACCATTCGAATTTCCCAGCCAACTCAATTGGTCCCCACACGCGAAGCTGATAGTCGCCGTTATCACCATTCAATGTCGGAATCTCATGCGGACCTGCAACGCGTATTACGTCACCGGCCTTTTGCTGCGCGAATAGCTGATCGAGGCTAATACCCAGTGCGTTTGTTAGCCGCCACGCTACGGCAATCGTGGGATTGGCCTTGTCCCGCTCGATCTCCGATAGCATCGATTTCGAAACGCCAGCGGCGCGGGATAAGTCATCGAGCGTCAATTTCCTTTCATTGCGTAGACGCTGAATCTGCTCGCCAACGCGTGGTGGCGCAGTTCCGCTGGCTGAGGAATCACCGGCCTTGCCGCTTGTGACAGAACTTGTCATGAACGCTGCATTCCTTTAGAGTGTTCAATATATTGGAAATTTGTTCGAAATACCGAACCTGTCCAATGCAATGAATGAACTATAACAGGGCTAAAGGTGTGGCCGAGCTTGACTGGTCTGCATCTACTTTCGAACAGCCGGATACTGGAAAGATGCCGATGAAAGACCGATACCTCTCCCATTTGCAAACTACGCTTAACGAGATTCGCGCCGCCGGGTTTTACAAAAGCGAGCGGGTCATCGCTAGCTCGCAGTCCTCGGAGATCCGCCTTGCCAACGGGAGCACCGTCCTCAATTTTTGCGCGAACAATTATCTCGGTCTTGCGAACGACGCTCGCTTGGTCGAAGCCGCAAAAGCCGGACTTGAAGAAGATGGTTTTGGCATGGCATCCGTTCGCTTTATTTGCGGAACACAAACGGTACACAAAGCGCTGGAACAACAAGTCGCGAAGTTCCTCCACTCCGACGACGCCATTCTCTACTCAAGCTGTTTTGATGCAAACGGCGGGCTCTTCGAGACGTTGCTGACCGAGGACGATGCAATCATCAGCGATGAGTTGAACCACGCGAGCATCATCGATGGAGTGCGTCTTTCCAAGGCAAAACGCTTGCGCTACAAGAATAACGATCTTGCAGACCTCGAAGCGCGCTTGAAGGAAGCCGATGCAGCCGGCGCCCGCTTCAAATTGATCGCAACTGACGGCGTGTTCTCGATGGACGGCATCATCGCCAATCTCGCTGGCATCTGCGATCTGGCTGAACGCTACGGCGCGCTGGTGATGGTCGACGACTCGCATGCCGTTGGATTCATCGGGGAGAACGGACGCGGGACGCCCGAGTATTGCGGCGTGCTCGATCGAATCGACATCATCACGGGTACGCTCGGCAAGGCACTTGGTGGTGCGTCAGGCGGATACGTGGCTGCGCATCAGGAGATTATCGACTTGTTGCGGCAGCGCAGCCGGCCGTATCTGTTCTCGAACACGCTTGCGCCGAGCATTGCGGCTGCGTCGCTGAAAGTGCTTGAGTTGCTGGATAGCGATGAAGGCGCCGCGCTCCGGCGACGCGTCCGCGAAAACGGCGCGCGGTTTCGGCAAGCGATGACCGCTTTAGGTTTCGATCTAGTGCCCGGCGAGCATCCGATCATTCCCGTCATGCTTGGCGATGCACAACTCGCTTCGAAGATGGCCGACGCGCTTCTCGACGAAGGCGTTTATGTGATCGGATTTTCATACCCTGTCGTGCCCAAGGGCCGCGCGCGCATCCGCACGCAGATGAGCGCCGCCCACACCGCCGAACACATCGACCGCGCAGTCGATGCATTCGCGCGCGTGGGCCGCTCGCTTGGTGTGATCCGTTAGGACTCACGCCTCGCAGGGTCCTTTATGCGCATAAAGTCAGGACACGTCACGCGACCTTTAGATGCACGGCGCGGTCACAGGCAGCGCCGCGACACAACCGCCCGGAACACCAACAATGAAAGCACTCGCCAAACTCGAACGCGCCCCCGGTCTTACCTTGACTCACGTCAAGCGGCCGGAAGTCGGACATAACGATGTCCTCATCCGCATCCGTAAGACTGCAATCTGCGGTACGGATATCCACATCTGGAAGTGGGATGACTGGGCGCAGAAGACGATACCGGTGCCGATGCACGTCGGCCATGAATATGTCGGTGAGATCGTCGAGATGGGACAGCAAGTCCGCGGCTTTGCCATCGGCGATCGCGTTTCCGGCGAAGGTCACATCACATGCGGATTCTGCCGCAATTGCCGCGCAGGTCGCCGTCACTTGTGTCGCAACACCGTTGGCGTCGGCGTGAATCGCGAAGGCGCGTTTGCCGAATACCTCGTGATCCCTGCCTTCAACGCGTTCAAGATTCCGCCCGATATTTCCGACGACCTCGCCGCGATCTTCGACCCCTTCGGCAATGCGACGCACACTGCCCTTTCGTTCAATCTTGTCGGCGAAGACGTGCTGATTACCGGCGCCGGACCCATCGGTGTAATGGCCGCCGCTATTGCACGGCACGTCGGAGCGCGCAATGTCGTCATTACGGACGTCAACGAATATCGTCTCGAACTCGCCCGCAAGATGGGTGCAACGCGAGCGGTCAACGTTTCCAATGAAAATTTGCGCGATGTCATGCAAGAACTCGGCATGACCGAGGGGTTTGACGTCGGCCTGGAAATGTCCGGCGTACCGAGCGCTTTCACCGCCATGCTGGAAGCGATGAACCACGGCGGCAAAGTGGCTCTGCTCGGCATTCCACCCGCGCAAACTGCGATCGACTGGAATCAGGTTATCTTCAAAGGTCTGGAGATCAAAGGCATTTACGGGCGCGAAATGTTCGAGACTTGGTACAAGATGGTCGCGATGCTGCAAAGTGGTCTGGATCTTTCGCCGATCCTCACGCACACATTCCCCGTCGACGACTACCAGCGCGCGTTCGACACCATGCTTTCGGGCAACAGCGGCAAGGTCGTGCTCGACTGGACCGCGGCGTAAGTGTCAGCGCTTCACTGCTTTACTTTTGCGAACTCGGCCTGAATGGCGACGTGAACATCGTCGCCGACTGCCGGATACCACGTCGTCAGTCCGAACTGCGCGCGGCTGAAATGACCGTTGGCCGAGAAGCCTAACGTTTCCAGCTTGGTCAGTGGATCGACCGAATGCCCGTTGAACGTGACATCGAGAGTGACTGGTCGTGTCGTTCCGCGAATCGTGAGATTGCCTGCCAGTGTGCCCTTGTCGTTGCCCGTACGCGTGAAGCCGGTGCTGACGAATTCGATGTTCGGATAATGCGCGACATCGAACATGTCGGGACCCTTTACCATCCGGTCGAGCAACGGCACATTCGTATTGACGCTCGCGGCGTCGATAGTCACATGCACCGTGCTCTCCGTCATGCCATCCGCGCTCCAGTCGAGTTGTCCGGCCGTCTTGTCGAAACGCATGACAAAGCGCGAATAATGAAGATGATCGACGTCGAAGCTCACATTCCAGTGATGCGCATCCAACTGATAGATCCCGGGCGGCACGCTCGATTCATTCGCGGACACACTGTGCGTGACGACGGCAAGCGGCGTGCATCCACTCGTTGCGATCAACGCGAATAGCGCGACGCATTGCAAGCTTTTCCAAACTTTCATCGATCTGTATCTCCTCGACGCGCGAAAAACGAGTTTCCTCCGAAACAGAAAAGTGCGCATTCGTCACGTGCGTGTCAGTTCATCACACGAAAACGGCACGATCAGGTAGAGTTCGCGACGACCTTCATCTCGAAAATAAGACGCCTAAATCATGCGCTCATGGCCACTCTGTTTCCGATTCGCTCGCGCCGCGTGTGCGGCGGTGCTCGCTGCCATCACGGTATCTTGGACGCCGTCGGCGCACGCCGCGCTGTGCTCTGACGGCGTTTGGATCGATGCGATGATCGGCTCGCATCACGTTCATCCCGATAAGCACTTCGAGCAGTTCAATCCCGGCATTGGCGTGGAATGCTGGGTCTCGCCGCAATGGGCAGTAACCGGCGGCTATTTCCGTAACTCGCTCTCAAAGCCTTCGTTTTACGGCGGCGGCGTATGGGCGCCCGAGTTCCTTCACTGGGGCTTCGTGCGGCTCGCAGCCATGGGTGGCTTGATCTCCGGTTATGACTACGGCCGCTGGGGTATTGGCCACAATCACACGCTTGGCCCCGTGGCCGCGCCGCTCATCATGGTGGACTATAAGCGCGTGGGCGCGAACATCATCCTCATTCCGCCCATTCCTTCGAGCGACTTGCCGTTCACGCTCGGCTTTCAGATCAAGGTCAAGTTTTGACTGTCAAACTCGATTTTATACGGCATCCGAACTAATCAACGGCACGCTGGATTAAAGACTCGTTTCGTTGATGCCGGGTTCTTCTCCAGTTTCTCCGCCGGTCGTCGCGGACGCTTCACCAGTTCACCGCCGCAGTTCGGACACGTGCCCTTTAGCACTTGCTCGGTACAGTCGCTGCAAAATGTGCATTCGAACGAGCAGATGAATGCCTCCGATGAAGCGGGCGACAAGTCCTTGTCGCAACATTCGCAACCGGGCCGTAATTCAAGCATTTTTTGCTCCTTTCTCCTCAGTGCTGCATTCATGGTCTCGAACGTGAGATCGTACCCAATCCCCGCACGAGCAGTGGACATTTACGCCAAATCCCGCTCATGCAGGCACAATACGTTGCGATGCCATCGCACATCGCCACCCGCTTCCCGACGCCTCCATGCCATCCGACATTCCCAGCCGCACCAGTACCGTCGCGCGCGTATCGAATTCGCCGCGCTATCTGTTGTTTCTCGTATGCCTGTTCGCTTCGGCAGGGCAGCTCGCAATCGACATCTATGTTCCCGCGCTGCCCGCGATGGCGCGTTTCTTCGATACCTCGCCGCAAGCGATCCAGTCGAGCGTATCCAGTTACATGGCCGCTTATGCGCTAGGCCAACTCGTTTTTGGTCCGATAGCGGACGCATACGGCCGCAAGCCGGTGCTGGCCTTCGGACTCGTCGTCTATACGGTCGGCTGTCTGCTGTCACTCGTCGCGCCGAGCCTCGAAACATTCCTGTTGGCGCGCTGTCTGCAGGGCTTCGGCATTGCGGCCACCAATCTGCTCGCCAAGGCGATCATCACCGATTCATTCAAAGGCCAGGCGCTGCTGCACGCATTCACCTACATGTCGATTGCTTGGGGACTCGCGCCGATCATTGCGCCCGTGATCGGTGCGCACTTGCAGGAGTGGTTCGGCTGGAAGGCCTGTCTCGTGTTTCTGCTCGTGTATTCGATCGTCATGTGGGTGCTCGTGTGGCGTTATCGCGAGACATTACCCAAGCCTGTTCGACTCGAATTGCGTACGCTCGTCGCGAACACGGGCAAGGTCTTGTCGAGCCCGGTTTTTCAGAGCTGCTTTCTTGCGCAAGGACTGTGCTACAGCATTCTGCTCGTGTTCAACATCGTCGGGCCTTTCATGGTGCAGAACACGTTGCATAAGCCGCCGACTTACTTCGGTTACCTCGCGCTTGGCATCGGCTTGATGTACTTTCTCGGCGGCCTGTCCAACCGTATTCATAGCCTGCGTCTGCCGACAGCAGAACAACGGCTCAAGTATGGATCGCGGATCATGGCGGGCGCATCCATCGTGATGCTATTGCTTTCGTTGACGATAGGTCTGCAAGTGTGGACGCTTGCGCTACCGGTCCTCGTAATGGGCTTCTGCGCAGGCGCCATGTATCCGACATTGATGGCCAAGGGCAACTCGCTGTTTCCCCACATTGCTGGATTGACGAGCGCGATACTCGGTTGCGCATTGCTGCTCGTATCGGCGGTGATGATGGGACTCGCGGGCTTCGTATCGGTCCATATCCTGGCGCCGCTTGCAGCGTTCTTCGTGTTGCTTGGACTTACCGTCGTGTGGATGGTGACGAAGCTGCTCGCGCATCTTGAACAGATGAACGCCTGAAGCGACTTGTCCATGCCGCGCGCATCGGCGACACTTGATGCATTCCCTTGACTGCCAAGCTTCGCATATGAAGCATGGTCATATCCATCGAAGATAAACGCATGACACATCGTCCCGCTCCAACCGATATCGACATTCATCCGCTGCTTGCAGGGCGCTGGAGTCCGCGCGCGTATGCACAGCAGCCCGTAGCGCATGAACAGGTAGTCGCTGTTCTGGAAGCCGCACGCTGGGCGCCGTCCGCTTATAACGTTCAACCGTGGCGTTTCGTGGTGTTCGAGAAGGGGCAAGACGCAGCGGCGTTTGAGCGCGCATTCGCCACGCTCGTGCCGTTCAATCAGTCGTGGAACGCGCATGCGCAGGTGCTCATCGCCGTCCTTGCCGACACGCTCACGGCCAAAGGCACCATCAATCCAAGCGCGAGTTACGACGCGGGCGCCGCGGGTCTTGCCGTATTGTTGCAGGCGCATGCGCTCGGCCTCGCCGCCCATGCGATGGGCGGCTTCGATGCAGCGAAATTGCGCGATACCTTCGCCATTCCCGAGCGCTATCAGGCTTTGAGCATGATCTCCATCGCGCATCATGGCGAGGCAGAGGCGTTGCCCGCAGCGCTTGCCGAACGTGAGCAGGCGCCACGTGCACGCCTTGCGCTGGACGAGATCGCCAAGTTCGGTGGATGGCCCGAATCGGCTTAGTGATAGTGATAGTGATCGCTAACAAGCCGTAGCGCCCATGAAAAAGCCTTCGCCACTCATGGCGAAGGCTTTTTCGTTAAAGCGAGGTAGTTTAATTCTGCGCGACGGCCACGCGTCGTTCGACATCGTGATAAGCGTCGCTATCGTGTGCGGCGAATGCGAGCGCAAAGCTCGATGCTTGACGGCCCACGGTGCGCAGCTGCTCGACGACCTTCGGGTCGGAGCACGTATCGGCGGTTTCGAAACGCGTTTCAAGCGTGTTGACGGTCGCACCGAAAGGCGTCGGCCAGCCGCGCAACGCGTGCACGATCGAACGCAGCGACGTCAGCACGGTGCCTGCTGCCTGCCACCCGTAAGCGGTCACGATGCTGCCGACTGCGCGCCCATCCAGATAAGGGCGTTCGTCCTCACGCAGCTCTTCCAGCGTATCCAGCGCGTTCTTGACCAGCCCCGAGATGCCGCCGTGATAGCCCGGCGTCGCGATGATCACTGCGTCGGCGATACGCACCGCCTCGATGAGTTCGTGCTGCTCGTCGGTCAGATTGCGATGCTCAGGCGCGTAGTGCGGCAGGCTATGCAGGAACGCGCCGCCGAACAACTGCACGCGCGCGCCGGATTCCTGTGCGCCGCGCAGCGAAAAAGCCAGCGCACGCTCGGTCGACGATGCCGGCCGCGTCGTTCCGCCAATACCGACAACCAGCGGCTGACGCGATGAGGTGTTTCGAGTCAAGGTGAACGCTCCATGAAAGGTAAAGCAGCGCGCGCGTTCGTTTTACGGCGAGCCGACAGACTAAACATGATAGCCAGCGAACGTGCGTATCGGAACGCATGATTTGCGCTAAGGATATTCAGTAAGCATGTGCAAGTGCCGTGCCGCGCACCTTATCTCGCACGGAGATAACCGTATGGCGTTTTCTTGGTTCGCGCGTGACGAGACGGCTTGTACATTTCATCGTCTTGGCGCGACGAATCCACGGCAAAAATCCCCGCATGACGATCAAAGGCTTAAGCAATCGCAGCATGGCCGCGCTCGCGCTGATCGCATCGATCGCGCTTCCCTTCGAATGCGCGCATGCTGAAGGCGAAGTGAAAGTCGCCGATCAATACGGCATCGGCTCGCTGCTGCTGAAGGTCGTGAAGGACCAGAAGCTCATCGAGAAGGAAGGCGAGCGCGCCGGAATCAAGATCGACGTGGAATGGCACACGCTCTCCGGCGGCGCGGCCGTGAACGAAGCGCTGCTTTCGCGTGCGGCGGATATCGCCACGCTCGGCATCGGACCGCTCATGACGATCTGGGACCGCACGCAAGGTCACCAAAATTTCCGTGCAATCGCGGCGCAAAGCTCGGTTCCGGTCGTGCTCGTTTCGAACGACCCCCGCATTCGCAGCATCAAGGATATCGGCGAGAAGGACCGCATCGCGGTGGTTTCCGTCGCGGTCTCGCAGCAGGGCAGGCTGTTGCAGATGGCATCGGCCAAGGCATACGGCGATGCGAACTACGCGCAACTCGACCGCTTCGAAGTGAACATGCCGCATGCCGATGCAACCACCGCGATGCTCTCGGGCAACTCGGTCATCAACCTGCATTTCTCGAACGCGCCGTATCAGTATCAGGAACTCGACGATCCAAAGATCCACAAGGTCATCAGCTCGACCGACATTCTCGGCGGTCCATCGACGGGCAGCGTGGTCGTGACATCGGAGAAATGGCGCAAGGACAATCCGAAGACCTATGCAGCCGTACGCGCCGCACTTGTCGATGCCGCAAAGCTCATTACGAGCGACAAGCAACAGGCCGCAGCCATCTATCTTCGTCAGGACGAGTCGAAACTCACGCCCGCTTTCGTCGCACGCATCCTCGGCGACAAAGACGTGAGCTTCACGACGACGCCGCAAAACACACTGCAATTAGGCGCTTTTCTTTATCGCGTAGGCGTGATTCATCATGAACCGAAGTCCTGGCGCGACTACTTTTTCGTGGACGACGCAAACGCGCAAGGCAGTTGACGCGAGCATCCGCGCCGGCATCAACATCAATCAGGAGACAGGCATATGAACGCAGCCGTCATCGAACACGCAGCGCGTGTCGAAGTGAAGCCGTTGTCCGCGCATATCGGTGCGGAGATCAGCGGTGTCGATCTTACGCGGCCCTTGCCGAAGGACGAGGTCAAGGCCATTCGCGACGCGCTTCTGAAGTGGCGCGTGGTGTTCTTTCGCGAGCAATTCCTGAGTCATGAACAGCATGTCGCGTTTTCCGCGCAGTTCGGCGAATTGACGGTGGGCCACCCCGTATTCGGTCACGTGGACGGGCATCCCGAGATTTATTCGATCTCCAAGTTCCGCAAGGCCACGCGCTTCGAAGGGCAGTCGGTATTGCGTCCGTGGACCGGTTGGCATACGGATGTCACCGCTGCCGTGAATCCACCGTATGCATCCATCTTGCGCGGCGTGACCATTCCGCCGTATGGCGGCGATACGCAATGGACCAACCTCGTGGCCGCGTACCAAAAGCTCTCGGCGCCGCTGCGCGCATTCGTCGATGGCCTGCGTGGCGTGCATCGCTTCGCGCCGCCGCAAGGCGCCGCCGGCACCGATGCTTTCGCGAAAGCGGTCGACCAGCACACGCTCGTGAGCGAGCATCCGCTCGTGCGTGTGCACCCTGAAACCGGCGAACGCGCGCTGTATGTAAGCCCGAGCTTTCTCAAGCACATCGCGGGTCTTGCGCCGCGCGAGAGTCAGGCGTTGCTCGAACTGCTGTGGGAACACGTGACGCGGCCGGAATTCACCGTGCGCTTCAAGTGGGAGCCGGGCAGCATCGCGTTCTGGGATAACCGCACGACCGCGCATCTCGCGCCGACCGATATCTTCGATCTAGATTTCGATCGACAGCTATATCGCACGACGCTTGTCGGCGATATTCCAGTGGGACCGGACGGTCAATCATCGGTGGCAATCGAAGGCTCGCCGGTGGGTGCCGCGGCCGCTGTCGCACTCAACTGATCGACGACGCCATGGCAAAACGAAGCGGACAACTGCGCCTGGGCGCGTTTCTTTATCCGACGGGACATCACATTGCCGCGTGGCGTCATCCGCATGCCGTCGCGGATGCCGGCGTCAACTTCAAGCATTACGCAGCGCTCGCGCAGGCAGCGGAAGCGGCGAGCTTCGATCTCGTCTTTCTCGCCGATGGCTCCGGCACGCGCGGCGACGATGCCGCGTTCCTGAGCCGCACCGCGCACAGCTATGTCGCGCAGTTCGAGCCGCTTACGCTGTTGTCCGCGCTCGCGGCCGTGACCGAGCGCATCGGGTTGGTCGGTACGGCATCGACATCGTTCAACGAGCCTTATCACATCGCGCGCAAGTTCGCGTCGCTGGATCACATCAGCGGCGGCCGCGCGGGCTGGAACCTCGTCACTTCGTCGAGCGAGCATGAAGCGCGCAACTTCAATCTCGATCAGCATCTCGCGCATGCACACCGTTACGAACGCGCGGAGGAATTCGCCGAAGTGGTGACGGGCCTGTGGGATAGCTGGGACGACGACGCCTTCGTGCGCGACAAAACATCGGGTCGGTATTTCGATCCCGACAAGCGGCACGTGCTCGACCATCGCGGCGAGTTTTTCAAGGTGCATGGTCCGCTGAACGTTTCGCGTGCGCCGCAGGGACATCCGGTCGTGGTGCAGGCGGGATCGTCCGAAGCGGGCAGGGCGCTTGCCGCGCGCACCGCCGAAGTGATCTTCACCGCGCAGCAGACGCTCGAAGATGCCGTTGCGTTCTATGCCGATGTAAAGGGACGCATGGCGCAATATGGACGTGATCCCGAATCGCTCAAGATCATGCCGGGCGTCATGCCCATAGTCGGACGCACGGAAGAAGAAGCACGCGAAAAGTTCGATGCACTGCAGGCATTGATCGATCCCGTGGTCGGCCTAGCGATGGTCTCGACGCTCACGGGCGGCTTCGATCTCTCGGGCTATCCGCTCGACGGACCCATTCCCGATTTGCCGGAAACGAATGCCAGCAAGAGCCGCCAGGGCTTGATGATCGACTTGGCGCGCCGCGAGAATCTGACCATACGTCAGCTCTATTTGCGCATTGCGGGCGCGCGCGGTCATTGGCAAATCGTCGGCACGCCGGTGCAGGTTGCGGATGCGCTGGAAGAGCGCTTTGTCAATTATGGGGCGGATGGTTTCAACGTCATGGCCGCGTTGCTGCCCGATTCGCTGAATGATTTCATTGAACTGGTGCTGCCTGAATTGCGCCGGCGCGGGCTCTTCCGACACGGCTATGAAGGGCGCACGTTGCGCGATCATCTTGGTCTCGAAAGACCGCGTTCTCGCTATGCGGTGACGCAAGAGGAAACCAGCACGGATCTCGTCTGAATGTGAGCCAGCGGCGCGCAAAACGATATTGCGCGATCCTTGGATAGCATCTGGCAAACCGTTGGTTTGCGTGGGGCAGACACGAACGTAGTATCGGGTGTTCTCTTTCTCACTCGAAGAATGCCCATGAATGCCCATCGCTTTTCCTCGGCGACACTCGAGCTCGATCCGGGCACGCCGCTCGAACAGCCCGCGCCACGCGCATCCGGCGCACAGACGCTGGTCGAACTGCCCACACGCGAACGTGCCCGCACCACGACACTGAACTGGAAGCTCATCCGCTCGCGCAGTTTGCGCGTGGGCGTGCCCATTGCGATTGTCGTGCTGTGGCAACTCGTGTCGTCGCTGCAACTCATCGCGCCCGAAACGCTGCCGCCGCCGACCGTCATTCTTGCTGCATTGAAGGAACTCGTCGCGGATGGCGAATTGCAGAGCGCTATCGGCGTATCGCTTGCGCGTGCGGCGACCGGCCTTGCCATTGGCGGCGGTATCGGCCTGATTGCGGGCTTGTTCGCGGGACTGTGGCGCGTAGGCGAAGAAGTCGTCGATGCGCCCTTGCAGATGCTGCGCACGATTCCATTCATCGCGCTCATTCCGCTCTTCATCACGTGGTTCGGTATCGGCGAGGGCGCGAAGATCGCGGTCATTCTCGCGGCGACCATCTTCCCGATGTACCTCAACACCTACGCGGGCGTGCGCGGTGTCGATCCCAAGCTGCTCGAAGCGGCCACCGTGTTCGGGCTATCGAGCCGGCAAGTAGCGTTGCGCATCATTCTGCCGACCGCGCTGCCTTCCATACTCGTCGGCTTGCGCTATGCGTCCGCCGTGGCGCTGCTTGCGCTCGTCGTCGCGGAGCAGATCAACGCGCAGAACGGCATTGGCTACATCCTCGTCAATGCGAACCAGAACCAGCGCGCGGACATCATCATCGCGGGCATTCTGGTTTATGCGGCGCTCGGCATTCTCACCGATCTCATCATGCGCGGTCTCGAACATGTCGCGCTTCCGTGGAGGCCGCGCTTTGAACTCGCCTGATATCGATGCCTTGAAGAACGCACGCGATCATCGTGAAATCGCACTCGAATTGCAAGGCGTGAGCCGTCGCTTCGGCGGACGTGCAGTACTCAAGGACGTATCGCTGAACATAAGGCGCGGCCAATTCGTATCGATGCTCGGCGCATCGGGCGCCGGCAAGACCACGCTACTGCGTATTCTCGCGGGCCTCGACAAGGCCGATGAAGGACGCGTGCGCGTGGCGAATGCGCGCTCCGTCGTGTTTCAGGAACCGCGTCTCGTGCCGGCGCGGCGCGTGTGGGAGAACGTCGTCATCGGCCATGACAGGTTGGGCGCCGCAAAAAACGACGCACTCGCCGCGCTCGACGAAGTGGGTCTTGCAAGTCACGCGGAAGGCTGGCCAAAGACGCTTTCGGGCGGCGAAGCGCAACGCGTTGCATTGGCCCGAGCGCTCGTGCGCGAGCCGCGTCTCTTGCTCCTCGATGAACCCTTCGCCGCACTCGATGCATTGACCCGCATCCGCATGTACGACCTCGTCGCACGCTTGTGGCGCGCGCATACGCCGGCGGTCGTGCTGGTGACGCATGACATCGACGAAGCCATTCTCTTGTCGGACCGCATTGTCGTGTTGTCGCAAGGCGAGATAAGCGCGGACTTCACCGTGGACTTTCCCCGGCCGCGTTCGCGTGCGGACGCCAACGCTATAGCACTCAGAACACAACTGCTGGAAGCGCTCGGCGTGACGACAGAAGAACCACAACGAGCCGCGACAGCAAGCGCGGCCTGACATTCCTTTCCTTAACCGACCACTCACTTCATGCGCATCAAGAAAAGCTTAACCGCACTCTTCGTTACGGGCTTCCTCGCTTTATCGACTTCGGCGTTCGCGGAAGAGCCGCTCACCATTCAGATCGGCACGCAGGATGCCGCGTGGCCATTGATCGTCGAGGCATCGCACGTGCTGGATGGCGCGCCGTACAAGGTCAAGTGGGCCGTGCTCACGGGACCCGCCGCGCAACTGTCCGCGCTCTATTCGAAAGTGCTCGACGTGGGTCTGATGGGCGATACCTCGCTCATCATCGAACAGGGGAATGCGCGTCAGATATGGACGCCGGAGACCGCGCCCTTGCAGATCATCGCGGGATGGCGCAACCCGGATAACGCGTATCCGCCTATCGTCACCGTGGTTCGAAAGGAAGCCAACGTGAAGACGCTCGCGGACCTGCGCGGCAAGACCTGGGGCTACAACTTCGGCGGCTTCAATTATCTGCAATACGTGCTGTCGTATGTGAAGGCCGATCTCAAGCCGAAGGACTTCCAAGCGGTCAAGTTCGGCGATGGCAACGTGTCGGCTTCCGCTTTCAACGCGGGACAGGTGTCGGTTTATTCGGGCGGCTTTGGTCCGGTGAAGGAAGCGGTCGACAAGGGCGATGCACGCGTGATCGTCAAGAGCGACGAACTGGATATTCCAGCGCTCTCGGTGTTCGCGGCCCGCACCGATGTCTTGCGCGATCCCGCGAAGAGCAAGGCCATCGGTGACTTCCTGGGACGTCTCAAGAGCTCGTGGACGTGGTGGGCGCAGAACGTGCCGGCCGTCGAGAAGATCTATGCGGAGAAAATGAAGCAGTCGCCGGCACGAGCGAAGTTCTCGGCGGAAAATGGACGCTCCGTGTTTTATCCGCTCGACAAGACGCTTGTCACGCGCGAGCAGAAGATTGCGGACACGCTCTACAAGTCCGGCGATATCAAGAACAACATCAAGGTGGATATCGAGTTCAATCCGGTATTCGATTCGCAAGCAGTCGCCGCGCGATGATGCCTGAAGCGGGCGTGCGAAAGGCACGCCCGCTTGTTCATTCCTTCACCGCCGTATAAGGATGCGCGTAGCTGAAGGGATCGCACAGCAAGTCGTTCAGCGCATACTGCCCCACCGCGTGATACTTCCATCGCACGCTGTCATGCAACGTATGCGTGCGCGCATTGCGCCAGTGGCGGTCGAGGTTATGCTCTTCGCGTGTCGATTGCGTGCCTGCAAGCTCGAAGAGTTTGTTCGATGCATCGAGCGCGAGGTGGGTCGTGAGAATCTTGGCTTCCGCCGTCGCGACGATGGCCGCGCTCACTTTGTCACGCGCTGAACCGGGCACACGCGCCGCTTCGATCAACACCGCTGCGCGCTCGGTCAACGCGCGCGCAGCGTGCAGGTCCACGGTCAGCGTGCCGATATCGCGCAACGTGAACGGATCGTCCGTGGCATGTGCGGCGCCACTTCCTCGTGCCGGATGCGCAAGCGTGCGCAAGAAGCGCTTCGTCTCATCGAGCGCGGCACGGCCGATACCCAAGTCGATCGCCGCATGAATCAGCTGCGAAACCGCGTTGCCCGTATCGATCTCGCCGCCTGGCTCGCGACGCACCACTTGCACCGCGTCCACTTCGACATTGTCGATATGCACCCGACCGCTTGCAGTCGTGCGTTGCCCGAAGCCCGACCAGTCGTCGATCACTTCGACGCCGCGCGCATGACGCGGCACGTAGACGAACACGGGCGAGCCATCGTCATCGCGCGCGGCGACGGGTATCCAGTGCGCGAAGAGCGCGCCTGTGGAATACACCTTTTTGCCCGATACGACGAGCCCGCGCGTCGTGCGCCGCACGCGTGTTTCATGCGAGCCCGGCAAGCGATCGCCGGGTTCGGCCGTCGCATTGCCGAGTCGCTCGCCTGCAAGCGCGCGTTCGAAGAAAAACGCCTGCTGCGAAGGCGTGCCGTCGTGCCGCAGGCGTTCCAGATTGGCGAAGTGATTCTGCGGAATCTGGCCGAGCGATGAATCGCCTGCCGAGATATATTCGAAGACCTGCGCGATGGTCCATACGGAAACATCCGCGCCGCCGAATGCCTTGGGAACCGAGATGCCCCACAGTCCCGATGCGCTGAACGCTTCGAGTTCTTTACGCGGCAAGCGCCGCTCGCGATCTCGCTCCGACGCTTCCTGCGCGAACGCATGTTCGAGACGTTGTGCCGTTTCCAGCGCTTCTGCATCGGTACGAATGCGATGCGCTTCTTGCGCGCGAGTCGGTTGATCCAGAGTAGAAGACATGAAACTCCCTTGGAGGCTCGGACGATAAAAGATCAGGCGGCCTCGCGCCTCTTTGCATACTGGCTGTCGGGACGCGGCAAACAATAATGTTCGCGCAAGGTCGTGCCTTCGTAATCGGTGCGGAAAATGCCTTTGCGCTGCAAGAGCGGCACGACGTGATCGACGAACGCCGCAAGGCCGCTCGGAAACACATCCGCGTTGAGATTGAAGCCATCCGCGCCACGCTCCTCGAACCACTGCGCGATGTCGTTGGCAATCTGCTCGGGCGTACCGACAATGATTCGATGCGCGCCCGGATTGCGATCGAGCAACTCGCGTACGGTCAGGTTTTCGGCCTTGGCAAGCGCAACCGTCGAGTCGATGAAGCCGCGCGGCAAGTCCGAGCGCACGACCTTTTCGATGCGCTCATAAGGCAGCGGCTTGTCGATATGCAGATCGTCCGGCGAGAGCCCGAGCGCGCCGGCCAGGCGCGCGACTTCCCGGTCGGTGTCGAGCAGCGCATCGAGTTCGGCTTTATGCGCGCGCGCTTCCTGTTCCGTTCCGCCAACCACCGGATACAAGCCCGGCAACAGCAGAAAGTGATCGGGGTTGCGCCCATGCCGCGCCACGCGTTCCTTCATCTCCTTGTAGAACGCCTGCGCGCTCGGCAGAGTGGTTTGCGCGGTGAAGACCGCATCGGCGAAACGGGCGGCAAGCGCGCGTCCGCCTTCGGACGATCCCGCCTGCACGAGCACGGGCCTTCCTTGCGGACTGCGCGGCACATTGAGCGGGCCGCGCACCGAAAAGTACTGACCGCGATGCTCGATGGCATGCACGCGCGACGGGTCCGCATAACGTCCCGTGGCCTGATCGGCGACGAGCGCGTCGTCTTCCCAGCTATCCCAGAGCTTCGTCACCACATCCACGAATTCTTGCGCGCGTGCATAGCGCTCTTCCGTGGAAAGCGGCGTGTTGAAGCTGAAATTCGCGGCGGCGGCTGCGTCGTAGGTCGTCACGGCATTGAACGCGACGCGCCCGCCGCTCAGGTGATCGACCGATGCGAAGCGCCGCGCGAGATTGAACGGATCGTTGAACGTGGTCGATGCCGTGCCGATGAGACCGACATGCTCGGTCGCGCCCGCGAGCGCGGTGAGGAGCACCGTGGGTTCGAACGATTGCTGCGGACCTTCGGCGTGATTGCGCAGGGCGAGCGCATCCGAGAGAAACACGGCGTCGAGCTTGCCGCGCTCCGCTGTCGTTGCAATCTCCCTAAAGAACTTGAAGTCGATGATCGCGCGCGGGTTGTCCAATGTGCGCCATCCTGCGGGATGCCGCCCGACGCCCGTGATGTTGGTGTTCAGATGCAATTGGCGATGTTTGGTCATGACGTCGTCCGAGGTAAGGAGTTCGCTGCGGGCACGGGCAGTCGCAAACCCGCATCGACGAGAAGCGGCAACACGGCCTCGCCGAAATACGCGAGGTCCGGTTCGAAGTCGAAGAAGGTGAGCTGCACGCCATCGCAACCGGCGCGCTTCAATGCAAGCAACTGATCGACGATCTGCTCGGGCGAGCCGATCAGATGCAGATTGCCGCCGAGAATGCGCTGCTCGCGCTTGTGATTCGCCCACGCCTTCGCGTCGCTGCGGCCGTGCTGGCCGACGAAGCCATCGAGCGCGCCTTCATCGGCGTGAGCGACGATGGCATCGCGATACTCGCGCGCCTCGCGTTCGGTCGGCCGGCACACGATGGTCGGATTGATGAGCGTGCGCACGTTGCGTTTCACCCGCGCGGCCTCTTCGCGAATGGTCGCGGTATGCGCGGGCAGGGCGCCGATGGCGTCGTTGAAATCGGCGCCTGCGGGGCTCGTGATGAAGATCAGGTCCGAGTGACGCACCGCGTACGCAATCCCCGCGGGCGACCCGGCCGCATTCACGAGCACCGGCCGATGAAAGCGCGGTCGCGGACTCACGAACGCGTCCTGCAACTGCCAGTGCGGAGAATCGATGTTCTGATTCGCATCGCTGCGCCACAACGAATCGAGCACGGCGACGAATTCGGCCGCGCGTTCATAGCGCGTGTCGTGCTCGATCATCGGCTGGCCGAACATCGCCCATTCGCTTTTGACGTGACCCGTCACCAGGTTGATGCCCCAGCGTCCGCCCGAGATATGGTCGAGCGTCGCGCCGAACTTGGCGAGATGCAGCGGATGCCACGGACCATAGAGCGCATGCACCGTCGAGATCAGCAAAATGCGCTCGGTGACGGCGGCAAGCGCGCTCGTCGCGATGAACGCATCGAGCGATTGCTCACGATACTTGAGCACGCCGCCATGCCCGTTCTTGCCAAGCCATTGCGCGAGGCCGAAGACCAGATCGAAGCCGAGCGCTTCCGCTGTCTTCGTGAGCCGCGCGTTGTAGTCGAAGCGCCAGTCGGTCGAGCGCGGCAAGGTCGAGATGGACCAGCCGCCGTTCTGAATCGGCAAGAAGAGGCCGAGCATCAACGGTTGCTGAAACGCGCCGTGAAGCGCGCTGCCGGGAATGTCGGCGGGACTCGTCGAACCGTCAAAGACAGGGCGTATCGTCGGTGAAGTCATGATGCCAGGCGTTCGCGGCTGCGCTTGTCCGTGGCCGTCTTGAAGTCCAGCACATCGATCGATGCAATCGCGTCGCGCTCCACCTGTTCGACCAGTTGCAGCTCCCACGCGAGGTACGCATTCATTTGCTCGGCCACGCGTTCCTTCTCGACGTGATACGGGCTATACCACGCGTCGTCGTCGCCAGTCAGGTTGTGCGCGTCGCCGGTTTCGAGCGGCAAGCCAATCGCGCTCCAGCGCGCCGTGCCGCCCACGAGCGCGGCGATCTCCGGCCAGCGCGGCGCGAGTTCGGCGGCGACGAGTCCGGCGAGCAAGCCATCTTCCGAAGTCAGCACGACGGGCGCATCGCGCTTGAAAACGCCCGAGCGCAGGTGGTCTTCCACTGCGCTTGCCGCCACGAAACGCGCGCCCGGCACATGGCCTTTGCGATACGCAATGCTCGCGTCGATATCGATCACTTGCGCGCGACCGGCATCGAGCGCGCCTTGCAGATGATCCGGCTCGATCCAGCGCGTGTGCGCGCCATGCGGACGCACGCGCAACGGCTCGGGACCGGCTTCGAGCGCGTCGTGGGTGAGGGCGGCGCTGGCGGCATCGTCGAGCACGCGGACATCGAGATAGCCGAGTTGCTTGAGCCACGACGCGGTCATGCGGGCGCGCACGCCATCGTCGTCGCGCAGTACCACGCGTGCATGCAGCGTGGCGATGTACTCGTCGGTCGCCTGCACGAGTTGCCCGCCCGGCGCCGAACGCCAGCCTGCCGGATGCCCCGCCGCGTATTCGAGCGGATCGCGCACATCGAAGCGATACAGCGTGCGCTCGCCGCTTTCGCGTTCGAGCGCCGCGAGCGTTTCGCCGTTGATCACGGGCACGTTCGCCTTGCGCGCGGCGGCCGCCGCGAGTTCGCGCGCGGTCGCGAGCGTCGCGCCTTCGGGACGCGGTGCGGTGCGAATCTCGCCGTGTTCGAGTTCGAGGCCCGAGAGCAGCCAAGCCATCGAGCCGCCCGTGAGTGCGGCGACCGGATTCGGCACGCCCGCATTGATGAGCGATTGCGCGCCGAGAATGCTGCGCGTGCGCCCGGCGCAATTGACGACGATCAGCGTGTCCGGCGAAGGCGCCGCCGCGAGCGCGCGATACACCAACTCCGCGCCCGCGCAGTCGATGCCGCCGGGAATATTGAAGTTGTTGAATTCGCCGAAGGGGCGCGAGTCGAGCACAACCAGATCGTCGCCCGCATCCTGACGCGCCTTAAGCGTTTCGGCGTCGATGTTGGGCGTATGCAGCCGATGCTCGATCAGTTCGCCGAACGCCTTGCCCGGCACGTTGGTGCCGCTGAAAATTTCGAAGCCGGCGCGCGCCCAGCCTTCCACGCCGCCATCCAAAATCGACACGTCCGTGTAGCCCCAGCGCGCCAGCAATGCGGCGGCGCGTTGCGCATAGCCGTCCTCGGCGCCTTCGGCATCGACGAGAACGACGGGCGTGCCGCGCCGTGGAGTGAGCCGATCGATCACGAGACCCAGGCGTCCGACCGGCGCGACCGACGAATAGAACAGGCGTTTTTTCGACGACACGCCTTCTTCGCGCACGTCGAGCACCGCGAGTTCATTGTGTTGAGCGATCAGGGTGCGCAATTGCGCGGGAGAAACGAAACGTGACATGAAGAAGGTCCTTGGATGGGTTTCGGTTGACGCGGCGAATCGGGCGCTATGCGTTACGCGTTACGAGTTACGCGTAGGGCGGCCCGCCGCCATCGACATAGAGACGCGAACCGGTGACGAAACGGGCATCGTCCGAAAGCAGATACGCGACCGCGGCCGCGACGTCTTCCGGCGTGCCGGGGCCTTCGAGCGCGGTCAGGCGCGTGGGCTCGTTCTGACTTTGCGCGCCGGCGAGCGCATCGAAGCGCGGCGAGCGGATCGGACCGGGCGCGACGGCATTTACGCGCACGCCTTGCGGACCGTAGCGGCGGCCGAGACCTTGCACGAGCAGATCGATCGCCGCGTTTACGCTCGAACCGGGGAAATGATTCGGCGGCGGCGCAATGCCGCCGCGTCCCGAGATCGCCACGATCGCGCCGCGCCCTTGCTTGATGAAGAACGGCAAGGCGGCGCGAATCGGGCGCACCGAGCCGAGCAGCTTGGCATCGATCACGCTTTGCCAGTCGTCGTCGGTGAGTTCGAGGAAGTCGCCGAAAGTGGAGACGTTGGTGCTGGTGACGAGGCCATCGAGGCGCCCAAAGCGCTCTTCGATCTGCGCGAACGCCGCCTTCACGCTTTTGTCATCGGTGACGTCGACCTTGAGCGGGACCACGTTCGGCGACGCTGCGAACAATCGCTCATCGATGCTGCGTGACGATGCGACGACCGTCGCGCCCGCATCGGCGAGCGTGCGCGCGGTGGCCGCGCCCAGCGCGCCGGAAGCGCCCGTCACCCAGACAACCTGGTCCTTGAATGTGCTGCTCATGGCTTACTCCGATGAATGGTTGGAAAGTACGCGGCGCGCGCGCCCACACAGCCGGTTGTCGAGGCGACCGGCCGAAGATTCGCGGAAAACGTCAGGGAACGAGGCGGGCAGGCGCCGGGGCAACGCGTTCATGCGCGCCGCCCCGGTGTGTTGGTGGCGATGGCGGAAAGGAGCATGGACGAAGTGTTTCGAAAGCGGAGTCGCCCATCTTCGCCTTGCTTGCGGTCATCGCAAACCGATCATTTCAACGATGCTTCTTACCTGATTTCGTATTTGGTTAGATGGTCAGGTTCAAAGCGAAATGCCTTCGTGTTCGAGCGCGAGCTTGACAGCGGGCCGCTCGCGCATGCGCTCGTAGAACGCTTTGAGCTTTGCCGGCACTTCGATGCTCATCTTGTTGGCCCATGTCAGCATCGTGAAAAGGTAAGCATCCGCGACGCTTGCGGATTCCCCGAAGAGATAGTCGCCCTTCATCATCTTGTCGATGAGCGTAAAACGCTGGCCGATCTTCTCGCGCGCCGCCGACGCTTCCGCATCCGATGTTGGGCGGAACACGCGGCCGAACTGCTTGTGGATTTCGGTCGAGATGAAGGCGAGCGTTTCGAGCAGACGCGTGCCGCCTTCATCGTCGGATGGTGCGAGCGCGGGCTTCTGACGCGCGACCCACGAGAGAATCGCGATGTTTTCGGTCAGACGGCGGCCATCGTCCAATTCGACTACCGGCACGTAGCTTTTCGGGTTGATCTCGTCGAATGGACGGCCGTCTTCAGTCAGCTTGGTCTTCAGATCGACCTTCACGCGTTCGAAATCGAGCCCTGCCTCGTGCATGGCAATGTGATCCGCGAGACTGCATGCGCCGGGTGCGTAATAAAGTTTCATCGTGTGCCCCTCCTTGGTTTCGTTGATTTGGCGTCTTGAAGGCGAGCAAGGGTTATGCCGCGCGCAAACGTCGCGCCGTGGCTCAAGTTTCACGATTTGGCTGCCGATATACCGGTGTCCTTCTCCCTCGCGCGCGCAGGCCGCGTCGCCCGGTCATGTTCCCCACACCCGACACCGAAACCCTACGTCTTTGCAGCGTGCTTTCGAGCAGCGCGTTCGGACTCGTCTTTGCGCTCGTGCGCTTCGAACCGCGCGCGGAACGCTACTTCGCGCACTGGTCGGCGAGCGCGTTTCTCTATGCGGCGGTTCTAGTCGGCTTCGAGTTCTGGGAAGACCGTTTATTCCTCGATGGCCTGCTGCTGGGCGGGCTGGCGGCGAGCAATATGCTGCTGATCACGGGGATGCGCGCGTTCGACGGCAAGCCGCCTTTTCGCTGGTGGATGCTCGCGCCCATCGCGGGCTCCGTGCTGGTCCACGTGCTTCCCACGTTGACGTTCGGCGCGCGGCCGGCCGTGTTCGCCTGGACGCGCGCGGGCGATACCATCGGCATCGCGATATCGGCGCTGATCGCGGGCGCCATGCTCGTGTTGGACGCGCGCCGCCTGAAGAGCCGGGGCGGGCGCATCGCCGGTCTTGCGATGCTCGGTTATCTGCCGGGTTACGCGATCACGCTCGCGGCATTGGCGTGGGGCGACTCGCGCGTGAATTTTCTCGCGGTCATTCCAATGCTTTCGGATCAACTGTTTCTGGCCGTGCTCAATCTTGGCCTGCTCGCGATTCCGGCGGAGCGCGCGCAGCAGCGTCTGCGCGACGCCGCGTTGCGCGATCCGCTGACGAGCGTATGGAATCGCGCGGGCTTTGAGCAACACGCGCGGCCGTTGATCGCACCGGGCGCAACCATCCTCGCCATCGACCTCGATCACTTCAAGCAGATCAACGACCGTCACGGCCATCTCGCGGGCGATAACGTGCTGATGGAACTGGCACGGCTGGCGGGCGCGGAAGTCGGCTCGCTCGGCGGCGAGTTCGGGCGGCTGGGCGGCGACGAGTTCATCGCGATCCTGCCGGAATGGCGCGCGCCTTATGCACAGGCGTGCGCCAACCAGATTCATCGCGCGTGCCGCTCGTTCACGGAAGGCATGCCGGAATGGACGATGAGCATCGGCGTCGCGCAGGTGAGCGAAGGCGAGCAAGGCTTTCAGGATGCGTTGCAACGCGCGGACAAGGCGCTGTATCGCGCGAAGGTCGCCGGACGCGACAAGCTGACCGCTATCGGCGACGCGTGCTGGTAGCGCGCTCATTCGTCCGCCAGAAAGGTCGGATGACGCGTGCGAATCTGATCGATCTGATGCAGCGTGCCGGACAGATGCTTGCGCAACGCGGCGTCGGCGGCTTCGGCGTCGCCATTCGCGATGGCATCGACGATTTCGGTGTGATCGCGCACCACGGCAAGCGTCTTGCCCTCGACGGGCAAATGCAGCCGCCGCAACCGGTCGATATGGCCGCTCAACCGGCGCACCAGATCCCACAACTGCGGCACGCCGGCGGCTTCGTACATCTGCCGGTGAAACGCCTGGTCTTGTAGCGAGAACTGCTCGTAGTTCTTGAGGTCGCGCAGCTCCATCTGCTTCTCGATGGTCGTGCGCAGCCGCTCCACCAACTCGGCATTGCGCGCGTTCGCCAGCGTGCGCACCACTTCCAGCTCGATCGAGCGGCGCAGGAAATGCGCTTGCAGCGCCGAAGTCACGCTGATGCGGCTAACCACGGTGGCGTGCTGCGGGAAGATATCGACGAGACCTTCCTCGCCCAGCTTCATCAACGCGTCACGCACGGGCGTTTGGGAGAGGCCATAACGCGCGGCGAGATCGGCGCGCGACAGCACCGTGCCCGGCGCGAGTTCGAGCGAAAGAATGCGCGCGCGCAACTGCTCGAACACTTGCGGCGCGGCGTGGCGCGACCGGTCGAGGCCTTGTCGGGTTGCCGCAGCCGGGGCGTCGATGAGTTTCATGGTGGACTGTTTGATTGCGATATTCGCGATTTTAAGGCCTGCAAGAGCGATTTCCGGCCGCATGGCGCGGCAGCGACGATGGGTACTTTCCCCACTGACGCACTAATATATTAGTGTTTATGATGCGGACATCGATTCCATTTTCGGACATTCCCATGAGCCGCAGCGTCACCATCACGCAAGTCCGCATCACACCGATCGCCTTTCGCGACGGCCCGCTCCTGAACGCGGCCGGTATCCACGAGCCCTGGGCGTTGCGCGCCATCGTCGAACTGGAAACGAGCGACGGGCGCGTCGGTATCTCCGAAACTTATGGCGATGAGCCGATGCTGCGCGTGCTGGAACAAGCGAAGGAACTGGCCATCGGCCTCTCGCCGTTTGAGTTGAACCGCATGGAGGAGCGCGTGCGTGCGAGCATCAAGCCAAGCCCGGGCGCGGTGGAATTCGAACTCGCACCCGGCTCGCACACGGCCAAGAACGCGTCGAAAGTGATCAGCACGCTGGAAGTCGCGATGCTCGATCTGCAAGGGCAAATGGTCGGCGCGCCTGTCGTCGATCTGCTCGGCGGCAAGGTGCGCGACGCGGTGCCGTACAGCGCCTATCTCTTCTTCAAGTATGCGGAACATATCGACAAGCCGTATGCGCCGGATGCCTGGGGCGAAGGCATCAGCCCGCAACAGATCGTGGCGCAGGCGCGCCGCATGATCGATCTGTACGGCTTTCAGAGTATCAAGCTGAAGGGCGGCGTATTCGAGCCGAAGCATGAAATTGCCTGCATGCGCGCGCTGTCCGAGGCTTTTCCCGGCACGCCGCTGCGGCTCGATCCGAACGCCAACTGGACGCTCGAAACGAGCATCGAGGCCGCGCCCGAACTCGACGAATTGCTCGAATACTACGAAGACCCGTGTCCGGGTCTCGCAGGCATGGCGGAACTCGCCAAGCACACGCGGTTGCCGCTTGCGACCAACATGGTCATCACGACTTTCGACGACTTCCGGCGCGGCTGCGAAATGGGCTCGGTGAAGGTGCTGCTGTCGGATCATCACTACTGGGGCGGCCTGCGCGCGACGCAGACGCTTGCACGCATGTGCGCCCTGTGGGAGCTTGGCATGTCGATGCACTCGAACTCGCACCTGGGCATCAGCCTGATGGCGATGACGCATGTCGCCGCGAGTATCCCCAATCTCACTTACGCATGCGACACGCATTATCCGTGGCAGGAAGAGGAAGTCATCAAGGGCGGCCGGGTGAAGTTCGATAACGGCGCGGTGCGCGTGCCGACAACGCCGGGCCTCGGTGTCGAACTGGACCGCGACAGGCTCGCGGAACTGCATGAGCAATATCTCTCGTGCGGCGTGCGCAATCGTGACGACCTCAAGCAGATGCGCAAATATCAGCCGGAATTCACCGGCAAGAATCCGCGCTTCTGAGCGGCACGCACGATCAACGAGGAGACAAGCCCATGAGCAGTTCGACGCCAGATCGCGCGGATGAACCGACGAATCCACTGACGAGCGCCGTCAGCAAGATCAAGTGGCACATCCTGCCGCTCTTCGTCGTGATGTTCATCGTCAATTACATCGACCGCGTGAACATCGGTTTCGTGCGTCAGCATCTGAGCGCTGATCTTGGGATCGGCGCTGCGGCTTATGGACTGGGCGCGGGCTTGTTCTTCGTGAGCTATGCCGTGTTCGAAGTGCCGTCGAACATGCTGTTGCAGCGCTTCGGCGCGAAGGCGTGGCTCACGCGCATCATGATTACTTGGGGACTGGCGGCGGTCGGCATGGCTTTCGTGCGCGGCGAGACTTCGTTCTACATCATGCGCCTGGTCCTCGGCGCGGCTGAAGCGGGCTTCTTTCCCGGCGTGGTGTTCTACTTCACGCGCTGGCTGCCGAGCAATCAGCGTGGCCGTGCCATGGCGATTTTCTTGAGCGGCTCCGCGTTGGCTTCGGTGCTATCCGGGCCGATCTCCGGCGCGCTCATGCTGATAGACGGCATGGGTCTGCATGGCTGGCAGTGGATGTTCCTGATCGAAGGTTCGGCTTCCGTGGTGCTCGCGGCCTTCGTGTGGTTCTGGCTCGATTCGAAGCCGCGCGATGCGAAGTGGCTCACGCGTGCGGAGCAGGACGCGATCATCGACGAGATCGAGCGCGAACAAGTGGAACGTGACGCGTCGCATACCGTCAAGCCATCCACGTGGAGCCTGTTGCGCGATCCGCAGATTCTCATCTTCTGCCTGATCTACTTCTCCGTGTCGCTGACGATCTACGGCGCGACGTTCTGGCTGCCGAGCATCATCCGCAAGATGGGGCACTTCAACGACTTCCAGGTCGGGCTCTTCAATTCGATTCCGTGGATCATCTCCATTGCAGCGATGTACGTCTTCGCCATGCTCGCGGCACGCTTCAAGTTTCAGCAGGCGTGGGTGGCGGTGGTGTTGATCATCGCCGCGCTCGGCATGTATGCGGCGGGGCAGGGCAGCGCGGTGTTTTCGTTCGTGGCGATCTGTTTTGCGGCGATGGGTTTCAAGGCCGCGTCGTCGCTGTTCTGGCCGATTCCGCAAGGCTATCTCGACGCGCGCATCGCGGCGCCGGTCATCGCGCTCATCAATTCGCTCGGCAATCTCGGCGGCTTCGTGGCGCCCGCGACCTTCGGCTTTCTCGAGCAGAAGACGGGATCGATCGAAGGCGGCCTCACGGGGCTCGCCGCGATGTCGGTCGTGGCCGCGGCGCTCGTCTTCTTCGCGGCCATGAAGCCGCGCGATGGACGCGGCGTGATGATTGCAAAGGCGGGGCGTTCGCACTGATTGTGGCGTCCGGCGTCAGGCGTCAGGCGATACGCGCCGCACGTCGTTTCGATTCATCGCGCGGCCCGGCATTGTCGAAATGCTTGGCCAGCGCATCGACTACGTTCGGCCATCGCCGGGCGCGTTTCTTCCGTACCCAAACCGATATGCCGATTTCGCAGGCATGTTCGAGTGCGCCGCCGAACTCATCGGCCGGCTCGCGAGCAGCTTTGTCGAGCTTGCTTTCGCTGCTCGTCCGTTGCATATGCGTCTTGCACACGCTTGGCATGCCGCGCGTCACGCCGAGCCTTATCCGCAGGGCGATTCCCGCGCGGATCTTTTATGCGCTTTCGAGGCATCCGATGTGGCGCGTGCCTTGATCGATTGAGCCGAGCGTCTGACAGGTAGGAAGCCCGCATCGACGTCGCGCTGGCTGCGCTCGTTGAGCATTGAGAGTTACCGGAGGGTGCGGCGTTCGCGTTGTTCTCCATCGCGCGAAGCGTGGGATGGATGGCGCATTCGATGGAGCAGATCGAGGAGGGAAGTTTGTTGCGGCCGCGGGCGCATTGCATCGGGCCCGCGGTTGTCGATTGACGTTTGAATCTGTTTGATGCTGCAAAGGCAGCATCGGGTGCTTCTAGCGCTTTGTGTTGGCTTTGCTTTTGATTCGCGTCGACCGGATTGCGGTCCGATCGACGCGTTTGCGAAGGGTGGGTTAGCGGCCGCCTGCTCCACCGCCACCGCCACCGCCACCGCCGCCGCCGCCACCACCACCGTGACCACCGCCGCCGTTGCCGTGGCCACCGTTGCTGCCCGCGCCGCCGCCATTGCCGTGACCGCCGCTGCTGCCATTGCCGTGTCCGCCGGTGCTACCTGCGCCGCCGCCATTGCCATGACCGCCATCGCCGTGGCCGCCGCCATCGCCGTGACCACCGGCGCTGCCGCCGTTGCCATGACCGCCGTCGCCGTGGCCACCTCCATCGCCATGACCACCAGCGCTGCTGCCGTTGCCATGACCGCCGTCGCCGTGGCCACCGCCATCGCCATGACCACCAGCGCTGCTGCCGTTGCCACCGCCGTTGCCATGACCGCCGTCGCCGTGGCCGCCGCCATCGCCGTGACCACCAGCGCTGCTGCCGTTGCCACCGCCGTTGCCATGACCGCCGTCGCCGTGGCCACCACCATCGCCGTGACCACCAGCGCTGCTGCCGTTGCCACCGCCGTTGCCATGACCGCCGTCGCCGTGGCCGCCGCCATCGCCGTGACCACCAGCGCTGCTGCCGTTGCCACCGCCGTTGCCATGACCGCCGTCGCCGTGGCCGCCGCCATCGCCGTGACCACCAGCGCTGCTGCCGTTGCCACCGCCGTTGCCATGACCGCCGTCGCCGTGGCCACCACCATCGCCGCCGCCATTGCCATGACCGCCGGTGCTGCCGTTGCCGCCGCCGTTACCGTGGCCGCCGTCGCCATGACCGCCATCACCGTGACCGCCGCTGCTGCCGTTGCTGCCGTTGCCGCCACCGTTACCGTGACCACCGTCGCCGTGACCGCCGTCGCCGTGACCGCCGTCGCCGTGACCGCCGTCGCCGTGACCGCCGTCGCCGTGACCGCCGTCGCCGTGACCGCCGTCGCCATGGCCGCCATCACCGTGACCACCGCTGCTGCCGTTGCCGCCACCGTTACCGTGGCCGCCGTCGCCGTGACCACCGTCGCCATGACCGCCGTCGCCGTGACCGCCATCGCCGTGACCGCCGTCGCCATGGCCGCCGTCACCATGACCACCGCTGCTGCCGTTGCCGCCACCGTTACCGTGGCCGCCGTCGCCGTGGCCGCCGTCGCCGTGACCACCGTCGCCGTGACCACCGTCGCCGTGACCACCGTCGCCGTGACCACCGTCGCCGTGACCACCATCGCCATGACCGCCGTCGCCGTGACCGGAGCTGCCGCCGCCGTGGCCCGTGCTACCACCACCCGTGCTGCCACCGCCCGTGCTGCCACCGCCCGTGCTTCCACCACCCGTACTGCCACCGCCCGTGCTACCACCACCCGTGCTGCCGCCACCCGTGCTGCCACCGCCCGTGCTGCCACCGCCCGTGCTGCCACCGCCCGTGCTGCCACCGCCCGTGTTGCCACCGCCCGTGCTCCCACCACCCGTGTTGCCACCGCCAGTGCTTCCACCGCCAGTGCTTCCACCGCCCGTGCTGCCACCACCCGTGCTGCCACCACCCGTGTTGCCACCGCCCGTGTTGCCACCGCCCGTGCTACCACCACCAGCGCCTACACCACCCGACCCAGAACCAGACCCAGAACCCGACCCAGAACCAGACCCCGTACTACCGGAACTCGAGCCACCATGCGAACCAGTCGACCCCGCACCTTGCCCTCCGGTCGATCCCTGACCAGCCGCCGTTCCAGCACTAGCGGTTCCACTACCCGTGCTCGCGCCATTGCTGCTCGAAGTACCCGCAGCACCAGCGGATGTCCCACTCCGGTTACCCGCTGGAAGTCCAACCATCCGTCCCGGCAAAACGGCGGCTTGAGCGCGCGTTTGCGGGTCCGTTGCAGCAGACACCGCCGCCGGCGCAACCCCGATGACACCATTCGCGCATGCCGCCGATGTCAGGTTATTGCAAGCCTCCGTGGCTGTCTGAGCATGTGAAAGATTCGACACCGCAGCCGCGATAACGATCACGCTAAGCTTGAGCGCCGTCCTCAATTTATATTTGTTTGGGTTCCTCATGTCTTCCCCGTAGTTTGGCTATCGCGACGCTTCGGTGAGGCGTTTAACGCGATGTGGGGCAAGAATGGCAGTCTGAGGATGTCGTTCTGTGCGTTACTCAACCTAGCGCCGGTCGGCCATGTAGCAGGGCGTGCGCGACCTCTCAGAAAACGTTTGCATAAGCCAAAAAAGACACGGTTGCAGTTACCACGTGAAGCCGATCACCAGCGGAAATTTTGCCTTGCCGCAATGGGAGAGATGCATCGATCAGCAACGGGAAAATCGTGAAAATAGTCGGCATCCTAACTAATTGGAAGCACATCGAACGCACGTAGGAGCACGGTCGAGCACTCGGAACGAATGCTAGTTGAAAGTTAATTCGATGGTTATTCGAAAGCTTAAATGACAGTCGATATGCGGTCCACACCGCATAACTTCCTCAAGCGCGTAATAAAAAAAGCGGCGGCGTCCGAACCATCGAACACCGCCGCATTGCGCTCAAGCGATCGGTTATCAGAAGCCCTGTCCACCGCCGCCGTTGGTTGAAGGACTCGTTCCGCCATTCGAACTACCGCCGCCCGATCCGGTTACGCGCGGCTGCATGCCGCCCGAGCCCTGATTCGTGCCACGCCCCGCGGCACTCGTGCCGTTATAGGACCCACCCGTTGCCGATTTACCAGTAGTGATATCGGCGGTGCCCGAACGAGTCATATCGCTATTGACCTGTCCGGGGCTGGCCGGACCATGACTCGCACCCGGCTGTGTTTGCGCGCTTTGAGCGAACGCCGCGCCGGACAACCCCGACATGAGTGCGCATAGAACGAGCTGCTTGCTGATCTTCATGGCATCTCTCCTTTTTCGATAAGACTCACGCTTCCGAATCGCGCTTGCTCGATGGATGATCGGGCCCGGCGTCCGGATCGACATCGGGATCGATATGATCGTTCTCCGGCGTGTAAGGCCCTTGCTCTGGATGGTCCTTGCCCTTCGGGACCAGCGATGCATCCATGTTTCCGTGTTCGCGCTGTTCGATCGTGCCGTCGGCCTTCTCCTTCACGTCGCCTTCGCCAATCGCTTCGCGGCGCTGGTCCGCGCGTTCCACCGGGTCCGAAGGTTCGCTATTCATTTCTTTACTCCTGATCGAGGATCAGTGCGCCGAAGGTCGGCCGCACAGTTGCAACGGTTACGCAAATAACGCAGCAACGGTTATGCCGCCGCAATGCATCACGTCGCATCGAAAGCTATTTGACTCGATGCCCCGGCAGCACAGCGCCCAGGACTTGCCGCGCCGTATCGACGATCACGTTGCCCTGGTTTGGATCGCCCTTCAAGAGTGTGGTCGCGAACGCCTTCGCTTGCTGCAGCGTGATATGCGGCGGCAGCGGCGCCACATTGGGATCGGCCTTGACTTCGATCACGACAGGCCGGTCCGATGCAAACGCCTCGTCCCACACGGCGGCCATGCGTTCGGCATCGTCCACATACAGGCCTTTGAGGCCGATCATCTCGGCGAACTTGTGATACGGCACCGATGGAATGTCCTGCGATGCCTCGAACTTCGGGTCGCCTTCCATCACGCGCTGCTCCCATGTCACCTGATTCAGGTCCTGGTTGTTGAGCACGAGACAGATCCAGCGCGGATCGGACCATTGCTTCCAGTACTTCGCCACGGTGATGAGTTCGGCCATGTTGTTCATCTGCATGGCGCCATCGCCGACGAGCGCGATCACCGGCCGCTCGGGATGCGCAAACTTCGCCGCGATGGCGTAAGGCACGGCCGCGCCCATCGATGCAAGGCCGCCCGAAAGCGAGCACATCATGCCGCGTTTCACCTTGAGGTCGCGCGCATACCAGTTCGCGCACGAGCCGGAATCGCTCGTGACAATGGCATTCGACGGCACGCGCGGCGACAATTCCCACACGGTGCGCTGCGGGTTCACGCCGGTTGTAGCGGGCTCGAGCGCGCGCTTTTCGAGCGTCTTCCACCAGTCGCTCATCCATCCTTCTATGTCCTTGCGCCACGCGCGATCCGTCTTCTCTTCAAGCAAGGGCAGAAGTGCCCGCAAGGTTTCGGCGCTATCGCCGACGAGGTTGACTTCCATCGGGTAGCGGATACTCAGCATGTCCGCCTTCAGGTCGATCTGCACGCCCCGCGCCGCACCTTCCTTCGGCAGGAATTCGGCATAAGGGAAACCCGAGCCGATCATGAGCAGCGTGTCGCATCCGGTCATGAGCTTGTAGCTCGGCTCGGTGCCGAGCAAGCCGATGGAACCGGTCACGAAAGGCAAATCGTCCGGCAATGCAGCCTTGCCCAGCAGCGCCTTGGCCACGCCCGCGCCGAGTCTCTCCGCAATGGCGATGACTTCATCGGTTGCCTGCAACGCGCCCGCGCCGACGAGTATCGCGACCTTCTTGCCGGCGTTGAGCACATCGGCGGCTTGCTGCAAGTCATCGGGATACGGCACGGTCTTCGGCGCGCGATAGCCCACGCCCGAATGCAAGGTGCCGTGTTTGCGGCCGGGCGCTTCATAGTCGAGGTCCTGCAGATCGTTCGGCAGGATGAGGGCGGTCACGCGCTTCTCGGCAATGGCGATGCGCACCGCGCGATCGACGAGATGCCGTATCTGCGAAGGCACGCTCGCCTGTTGCACGAACGCGCCCGCGACATCCTTGAACAACGCGCTCAGATCGACTTCCTGCTGATAATGGCCGCCAAGCGCGGCGCGCGCCTGCTGGCCGACGATGGCGAGCACTGGCATGTGATCGAGCCGCGCATCGTAAAGGCCGGTGATCAGATGCGCTGCGCCCGGTCCCGATGTCGCGATGCACACGCCCAGTTCGCCAGTGAACTTCGCATGTGCGGATGCCATGAACGCGGCCATTTCCTCGTGCCGCGCCTGAATGAATTCGATCTTGCCTTTCGCGCGATTCATGGCGCCGAAGACGCCATTGATTCCGTCGCCGGGATAGCCATAAATACGGCGCACGCCCCAGGCGTGCAGACGGTCGATCAGAAAATCGCCGACAGTAGTGGACATGGAATTATCTCCGGATGACGAAGCAAAAAGCGCACGCGTACGTCGCGATGTCGTAACGTAGCAGAGATAAAGAATGCTGCGTTTAAAGCTCGGGAACCTGCAAATCGGCCTGGACGATTTCCCGGCCGCGCAGCACGGCAGCATCTTTTGCCGTCTGCTTCGAATCGAACGGGCCAATATCTTCCGCGCCCTCGAAGGGAAAGAGCAAGCGGGCATCCGTCAAGCGCACGACTTTGAGCGTGCCGACATAACCGCCTCCCACATGCGGCCGATACGACGCGTAAATCGCGTAGTCGTCATCGGTCAAACCCGGCTTTGCATTGCGATCCTTCTTATGCGGGAACAGCACGAGCTTGGCTCGTCCGGAAACTGGCTCTTTCATGATTCGTGGAGGTCGATGAACTTTGAAAATCCGATAAGCATTCGTTGTGCCGCATTCGAGCCATATGGCTTACTGACTGGCGCCGCCCGGCGTATCGCTTGCGGCCGTCGCAGGGAAGCTTGCCGCTGCGGGCGCGGAGGATGTGGGCGTGGTCGAAGCGGCTGTGTCCGTGTCGCGCTTGCAGCCGGTTGTGAGCGAGACCATCGCGAGGGTGAGGATGAGTGTCGGCAGGACAGTGCGCTTCATTTCGTCACCTGGTCGCGATGGTTCGATTGCATCGTCATTGTTCGAGCAATCGGCGTACCGTCGCGCGACGAGACGTGCTTGGCAGATGCGCGGCGACCGATCACTGGCGCGAACTTTGCTCCTCGACCGCCAACTACGGGAGATCAGCAAGTGACCTGCGCTTATCCGCCTGACCTCGAACTGCCTGCATCGCGGCGGTTTATCGCGTGAAGCCGACTTTTCCTTTAATCGCCGTCAGTTTCTTCGCGGCGGATGTACAAGCCGGCGTCGGGCCGTTCCTTGGCATCTATCTGCTGGCCAATGGCTGGACGTCGGAAAAGATCGGCACGGTGCTGACCATCGCGGGCATCGTCGGCATGTTGGTGACGGCGCCCGCGGGCGCGCTCGTCGACGCCACCACGCGCCGCCGCGGCATCGTGGCCGCGGGCGGCGCGCTGACGGTGCTGGCGGCGGTGATCATCTGGCTGGGCCAAGGCTTCTGGCCTGTCACGCTTTCGCAGATCGCCACGGCAGTGGCGGGCGCCGCCATGGGACCGGCCCTGGCGGGGCTGACGCTTGGCATCGTCGGAAGACAAAACTTCGACCGGCAATTCGGCCGCAATCAGGTGGCGAATCATGCGGGCAATATTGCTGCTGCCTTGCTTTCTGGATGGCTTGGCGCGTGGCTTGGCATCGTCTATGTGTTTGCCTTGAGCGCGGCTTTCGGCGTGGGCTGCATGCTTACTGCGTTCCTGATTCCCGCGCGTTCCGTGCATAGGCATCACGCACGCGGTATTGCTCGCGATGACAACGACGACAACGCGCCGGTACAAACCGACAGCGCGAGCATCCTCGTGCGCAATCGGCCCTTGCTCCTGCTGGCCATCGCACTTGCCGCGTTCAACCTCGGCAATTCGGCGATGCTGCCGCTCTACAGTCTCGCGGTTGCATCGACACACAAAGCGGGCGCAAGCCAGATCACGGCGGCGAATATCGGGATCGCGCAGGTCGTCATGTTGTTGGCGGCGGCTTTCGCGAGCCGTCTGACGCGGCGCTTCGGCTTCTGGTGGATCATTCTCGTCACGCTTCTGACCTTGCCGTTGCGCGCGGTGACGGCAGCGTGGTTAGAGCCGCCATGGGGCATTTTTCCCGTGCAGATTCTCGACGGCATTGGCGCCGGTTTGCAAAGCGTGGCCGTGCCGGCGCTCGTCGTGCATCTTCTGCATGGCAGCGGTCGCGTGAATCTGGGGCAGGGCGCGGTGCAGGGCGTTCAGGCGGCGGGCGCGTGTCTGAGTCCGCTTATTGGCGGATGGCTCGCGCACCTGTTCGGCTATCCGGTTGCGTTCATGCTGCTTGGCAGCGTGTCGGTGGCATCGTTCGCGATATGGATTGGCTACGGCGGCCAGATCCGGCAGGCATGCGACGAACGTGGCGAAGAGTTGTCGAAGCTCGCGGATGTGGATTCGTCACGGCTCTTTCGCTGATACCGCGGTCCTCAAAGCATCGCGAGAATCGTGCCGTCGTGTTCGCGCGCTTCATATGTTTTCGCGTAAGAGTCATCGCGGCACGACGATGCAACCGTCAGCGGTCGCACATGCTGACCGTTGCTATCGAAGCGCCAGCCATGCGATGCGCACGTGATCAACCCGCCTGTCACGCGTCCTGTCGACAGTTCATTGCCTCGATGCGGGCAAGCATCGTCCCAGACATGGATGCCGCCTTCGCCATCGCGCCACACGACGAGTCGTCTATCTCCATACGAAACGGCGCGCGCCGCTTCGCACGGCACGTTCTCCGACGTGCACACGTGAGCCCATCCGGACATTTCCTGCAGTTTCAACGACTTCATACGCCAACGACTCTCTGTGTTTGCACGGGCAACGCGCCTTACGCTTCATCCTGAGCTTAAGCGATAAGCCCAAGGGCGCCTAAGGTTATCGCGCTAATTGTCTGCAGACATGCTCCCCGAAAACGCTCACCTTTGGTCGAAGAGCGCGTCCATACGCGGAGCGTGAGCAAAACAAGCGTCATGCCGCTTTTCCTTATGCAGCAACGCTCCGCGCGTTTCGAGCAGCGCATCCAATGAAGCTAAATCCAGGCAACTGAAGCGCACAAACACGCGATCCCGCAAACCCTCACCTTTCACACGTACATGAAGCGCCGCGCAGTCAAGCTGTGATACGGTTCCTGATCGATTCCACTCATTTCTCTCGTTCAAGTAAGGAGCTGCCTTGTCATCGATTCAAGCCTCATCGCCCTTGCGCCTCGGTATTCTCGGCGGCGCCAATATCGCCAGGCAATTCGCGCGTGACGTGCAGCCAAGCGAAAACGTGCGCATCGTCGCGGTGGCGAGCCGCAGCGACGACAACGCAAAAGCATTCGCGGAAGCGAACGACATCGGCGCATGGTTCGGCAGCTATGAAGCACTGCTCGCCAGCCCCGATGTCGATGCCATCTACATTCCCTTGCCCAACAGCCTGCATGCCGAATGGGCAATCAAGGCAGCAAACCACGGCAAGCACGTCCTCTGCGAGAAGCCGCTCGCGTTGTCCCGCGACGAAGCCGCCAGCATGTTCGAGGCCGCCGAGCGCAACGACGTGCTGTTGCTCGAAGCCTTCCCGTGGTACTTCCAGCCGCAGACCGCGCAGATGATGTCGCTGATCGGCGAAGGCGCCATCGGCGCGGTGCGCGCCATTCAGGCGAACTTCGGCTTCACTGTCGGGAACCCGGGCGCGAACATCCGCATGAAGCCGGAACTCGGCGGCGGCGCGCTGCTCGATGCAGGCAGCTATCCGCTAAGCCTGATTCGCCTCGTGACCGGAACCGCACCGCAAAGCGTGCAGGCCGTGGCGACGTGGGCCGATACCAAGGTCGACATCAGCCTCATGGCGACGCTCATCTATGCCGATGGCCGCCGCGCGCAACTCTCCTGCGCAATGGATGGCGCGAATCATCGATATGCGACGATCATCGGTTCCGAAGGCACGATCGATACCGAGTATCTCAACCATACGAGCGATCTGACGCACGGCCATCCGTATGGCTATCTGCCGAGCCAGTTGCGCGTGCGGCGCGGCATTCCCAATTCGGTGCCGTTCGAAGTAGTGCAGTCGGACACGGGCAGCGGCTTCTTCTTCACGGCGGAAGCGTTCGCGCGCATGGTCGCCACGCACGATACGGCGGCCATCGAGTTCTACGCGCAGGCGAGTCTCGATAACGCGGCGACGCTGGCCGCTATCATCGAAAGCGCTCGCACTGGAAAGTCCGTGACGCTCGCCTGAATGACGAACGGCCTCACTTCGTCTGCGCAAGCGAAATCACGAGATCGAGAAACGCCCGCGTCTTCGCGGGCGGATGATGCCGCGACGGATAGTACGCGTACAGCGGGAAGCGCTCGTCGGGCCAGTCGGGAAAAAGGTCGATCAACTTGCCTTCCGTGAACAGATGCTCGGAGCCGAGTTCGAGAATCTGCGCGACGCAATAGCCCGACAGGCTGGCGCTCAACATGGTGCCGACATCGTTGAGCGTGAGGCGGCCGCGCGTATCGACGGTCATGCGCTTCTTCTTGCGGTGAAACTCCCACACGAACGGACGCCCTGTTTCAGGATCGCGAAACTCGACGCACGTATGCGCGTCGCTTTCCAGCGCTTGCGGTGTCGCGGGCCGTCCGCATCGCGCGATGTATGAAGGCGCGGCCACGGTGCGCACCGGCGTGTCGAGCAGCTTGCGAGCGACGAGACTCGAATCGCGCGGCTCGCCAAAACGGATCGCCAGATCGAAGCCGTCCGCGATCATGTCGCCAAGGCGGTCGCTCGTGATCAGTTCGAGTTCTATCTCCGGGTGCGTGTCCATGAACGCGTAGAGCTTCGGCCCGAGCACGAGGCGCGAGAAAATGGGATCGACATTCACGCGCAACCGGCCGCGCACGGCGGTCGCGCCGCCTGAAGCGGTGGCCGCCGCTTCTTCCAGTCCGTTCAGATGCGGCATGACTTGTTCGAAGAAGCGCCGGCCGTCGTCGGTGAGCGACACGCTGCGCGTCGTGCGATCGAATAGCCGCACTCTCAAACGCGCTTCCAGGCGGGCGATGGCGCGGCTCACGCCGGGCTGCGACATGCCGAGACGGTTGCCCGCGGCGGCGAACGTGCCTGCATCGACGATAGCCGCGAACACGCTGATGCCGTTCAGGATGCGTTCGTTGAAGCCCGCCATTCATGCCTCCGCGTCATCGATGAAATGGCTTTCATGTTATCGCGAAGCGGCGCCTTCACGCGCAGAATGGGCTTTGGATCAATCGCCATAGGAGCGTTGCATGTCACGAATTTTCATCACCGGATCGAGCGACGGGCTCGGTCTCATGGCCGCGCGTCTTTTGATCGAACAAGGGCATGCCGTGGTGCTGCATGCGCGCAACGCGGCGCGCGCCGAGGACGCACGCACTGTCCTGCCGCAAGCGCAAGGCGTCGTCACGGGCGATCTCGCGAGTCTGGAAGCCACGCGCGGCGTGGCGAAGCAAGTCAACCGGCTGGGACATTTCGATGCCGTCATTCATAACGCGGGCGTGGGGTATCGCGAGCCGGGCCGTATCGAAACCGTCGATGGCCTGCCGCATGTCTTCGCCATCAACGTGCTCGCGCCGTACGTGCTGACGGCGCTGATCGAGAAGCCATCGCGGCTCGTGTATCTCAGTTCCGGCATGCATCACGGCACGCCCGCGAATCTCGACGACATCGAATGGACGCAACGCCGCTGGAACGGCTCGCTCGCGTATGCGGAAAGCAAGTTCATGGACGTGCTGCTCGCGCTGGCGGTGGCGCGCTACTGGCCGGATGTGCTGTCCAACGCGTTAGAACCCGGCTGGGTGCCGACGAAGATGGGCGGCGCTTCCGCGCCCGACGACATGGACAAGGCGCATCGCACGCAAGCGTGGCTCGCAGCCAGCGACGACGACAAGGCGCGCGTATCGGGCCGCTACTTCTTCCATCTGCGCGAGCGCTCGTGCGATCCGGCCGCGCGCGACGAAGCCATGCAGGACCGCCTGATCGGCATTTGCGAGCGTCTGTCGGGCGTGCGTATCGACAGATGAGTTCGTGCCGGACGAAAAAAAGCCGGGCTTCGAAAAGCCCGGCAATCACTCCAACATCGCGTGTTCTTTCTGATCAGGCGTGCGCCTTGGCGGTTTTTTCCACGGCCATGGAGTCGGCGCGCTGACGGTCGTATTCCTGCTGGGTCATCGGCACGGCGTCCGGCTTGCCCAGATCGTTCAGGCGAACGCGGAAGGTCTCGCGAGCCGACCATGCCGCAAGCGCCGCGATGATCGTCACCACCAGCGTGATGCAACCGACCGTCATCGGAATATTGTTCGATCCCGGCGGCGCGACCGCTGCGAAGAGGGCGGGCAAGAGCGCGGTAATGGTGGTGCCGATGTTCTGCGCGATCGCCATGGCCGAAACGCGGGAGCGCGTCGGGAACAGTTCCGGGAAGAAGCTCGGGAAAATCGCGTTATAGCCCTGATACACGAGACCCCACATCAGCAGCGACATGACGATGGCAACCGGCACATTGTGGATGCTGATCGCCCACAGATAAGCGAACGACAGCAGCCCCGAGAGGATAGCGCCGACGATGATCGGCGGACGGCGCCCGATCTTGTCCGACAGATTGCCGACGAACGGAATCACCAGCACGGCGAGGATGTTGCCCGCGACCGGAATCCACAGATACACGCTCTTCGAGAAACCGATGCCGTAGGAAGCCTGCACCGCGAAAGCCGCGCCGAAGATCGTGGCGACCACGGGAATGACGTTCATGAGCGCCATGCAGATCACGCGCAGCATGTCAGGCGTGCTGTTGGCGAACGCTTCCTTGATCGGCGACTTCGGCAGATCGCCATGCTTGCCTTCGGCCGTGAACGCCGGCGTTTCGTGAACCTCGCGACGGATGATGTAACCCGCGACCAGCACGCCCGCCGACAGCAGGAACGGAATGCGCCAGCCCCATGAGTTGAACGTGTCTTCCGGCATGAAGTACGCGAGCGGCAGGAACACGGCGGCGGCGAGAATCTGGCCCGCCTGCACGCCTTGCAACGTGAAGCTCGCGAAGAAGCCGCGTCGTCCGAAAGGCGCGTGTTCGAGAATCATCGAGCTTGCGCCGGAGATTTCGCCGGCCACGGCGAAGCCCTGAACCAGACGCAAGATCACGAGCAAGGTCGGTGCGAGCATGCCGACGCTGTGATATGTCGGCAACAGGCCCACGGCCATGGTGGAAAAGCCCATCAGGAACATGCAGACCAGCAGGACGTTCTTGCGGCCGTGGGTGTCGCCCAGATGGCCGAGCACGAATGCGCCGATAGGACGCGCGACATAACCCACGCCGTAAGTCGCGAGCGACGCGACGATAGCCACCTTCGGATTGCCCGAGGGAAAGAACAACTGCGGGAAGATGAGCGCTGCCGCCTGGGCGTAGATGAAGAAGTCGTAGTACTCGAGCGCCGAGCCGATCCAGCCGCTCGCCGTCGCTTTCTTCGCCTGGCGGCCGCCGTGTGCTTCGTCCTGAAGGCTAGCCATGTAATGTCTCCGACAATGGTTATGAGTAGAACCCGTTTGCCACCGAGGCCGCCGCTTTCTGGCCTGCTGCTCGTGGCCGAGCGGCAGGGCATTCGGATCACCGGAATACGCCTCGCTCAGAAGTGTTTCGAGCATAAGAGCGCTGGCTGATCGCGGCAACGACTTATGACGCATTTTGCGCGATAATCGTACGCGTGTGTCCGATAATCGACCGAATTGGGGGTTAGCACTGACCTTTCGGCTTTGTCAGCGCACGCCGGCTGCCCCATTCGAGCAACGAACATGACGAAAACATCGACACTCGACAAGCGCGACTGGATCGCCGGACTGGAGAAAGGTCTAGCCATTCTCGAAGCCTTTGACGACCAGCACGCTCGCATGACGCCGACGCAAGCCGCCGTGCGCACCGGCATGACGCGCACGGCCGCGCGCCGCTATTTGCTGACGCTGGCACATCTCGGTTACGTGCAAACCGATGGCAAGCTCTTCAACCTGACGCCGCGCGTGTTGCGCGTGGGCTGGTCGTACTTCGACTCGGCGCGGCTGCCGCGTATCGTGCAGCCTTATCTGCAGCAGTTGAGCGCGCTGATCCACGAGTCAGTGTATGTGAGTGTGCTGGACGAATGGGATCTCGTCATCATCGCGCGAAACGGCTCGACGCGCGTCATGACCACCGGGTTCGTGCTCGGCGCGCGCGTGCCGGCGGCGTTGATGTCGGGCGGCATCGTTCTGCTCGCGCACAAGCCGGACGAGGAAGCGGTGCGCAAGTGGCTCGACGCGACGGAGTTCAAGCCGTTCACGCCGCTCACCATCACCAACAAGGAGAGGTTGTACGAAAAGATTCGCGCGGCGCGCGTGGAAGGTTACGTTGCAATCGAACAGCAATTGCAGGTGGGCGTGCGCGGGATCGCCGTGCCGATGAAGAACCGTCACGGGCAGGTGGTCGCGGCCTTGTCGGCGAATATGCCGATCGGAAAAGAAACGAGCGAGGCTGCGCTCGCTCGGGTCTTGCCGCCGCTTCAGGAGACGGCGTTGAACATGCTCAACGTGATCTGATCAGTCGAACATGTCCGGCTGCGTGGCGACGAGGTCGTTCCAGATAGTCTGGAAGTGCAGCCAGCCGATATAGTCGCTGCCCACGTGTTCGCGGCTGTAACGCGCGCGGTCCGGCGTGACGAGCTTAGGCGTGATGCCGGTTTGCTCGATCATCAGTTGCTGATGGCAGCAGCGCTCCAGCGCAATGAACCAGAACGCCGCGGAGTCGATACTGTGGCGACTCGCCGTGAGCAGCCCGTGGTTCTGGTGGATCGCGGCTTTCACGCCCTTGAAGGCGAGCGCGACCTTGTTGCCGCCTTTCACTTCCACCGCAACCTTGCCCGCTTCCTCGCCGATCACGACGTGATCTTCGAAGAAAGCAGCGGCGTCTTGCGAGATTGGTTCGAGCGCTTTGCCGAGCGACGCGAACGCGGTGCCGTAGAGCGTGTGCGCGTGGCACATGGCGACGATATCCTGGTGCATCTCATGCACGGCCGCATGCAACACGAAGCCGGCGCGATTGATCGCGTGATTGCCCTCGACGACGGTGCCCTTGTGATCCGCGCAGATCAGATTCGACACCTTCACTTGCGAAAAGTGAATGGCCATCGGATTAGTCCAGTACAGGCCGGGGTTTTCTGGATCGCGCACGGTGAGATGCCCGGCGAAACCGTAATCGAAACCTTGCAGCGCGAAGGCGCGACATGCACCCACTAGCCGCTCTTTCAAATACTGCCGATGTTCGGCCGCATTCTTGAATTCCGGCAATTCAGGAAAGATCAGCCCTTCCTGCTCCGGCTGATAGATCGATACCTTGCCTTCCTTGACGATCGACGATGCGGGCTTTTCGAGCACTTCGTTCATGGCGGGTCTCCAATGTTTGTTGCCTCGTTATCGTTATAGTCTCCCCGCCGCGATCCGATGACAAACGATCGATGTTCATCCATGCATGAACCCGGCTCATGCATGCAGTCAACGCATGACGGCCAATCCATCTTGCTTGCTTCATGTTGCACTGCAAGAGGCTTGTCTAGCGTTTGGCCCAGAACTCGCGTTGCACTCGTAGCACCTCGTCTTCTACTTCGGCAATCGGGCCGATCAGTTCGACGGGCTTCTGGCAGTGATCGAACACGTAGCGTGACGAGACGCTCATGGTCGGATTCTCTTCGTGATTGCCGGTGGCGTCCAGCAGACGCGCTTCCGTCAGTCCATACACCACGCGTCCGATGTTCGCCCAATACGCGGTTCCCGCGCACATGCAGCACGGCTCGACGGACGTATAGAGCGTGCAGCTCCACAAGTACTCCGGCGTGAAGTTGAGCGCCGCGACGCGCGCGAGCACCGACTCCGCGTGATTCACGGTATCGACATTGCCTTGCTCCATCAACACGGTTTCCTGGTCAGGACCGACGAGGATCGCGCCGAACGGATGATGACCGAGCAGCGTTGCACGCTCGGCGATAACGCTCGAATGCCGCAGATGCCGGATGATCTGCTCGCGCGTGGGCGTGAGACCTTGCGGCGGAAAAGCGTCGCTTTGCTGCTTGGGCGCGGGCGCGGTAATGCTCATGGACTTGTCTCCTGCAATCGCCGTTGGAAGGAAAGGCAGCATAGCGCAGGCAAAAAGCCGCTAGCGCGTGCGAGTCGCATGACGCGTATCAGCGCGAAAGGTGAGGGTATTCGGGAGGCATGTTCGCGGTTGGCACGGAGCCTTGAAAACAAAGGGCTTTTCCATCGATTTGGTGGCTTTCGAGCGTCTAAAGGTGAGCGCTTTCGGGAGCCGTCGTATTCGGCTGCTTACGAAGCCGAGCTTCATTGCGCCCGGAAGTAGTCCGCGCTTCGGTCAGGCGCGCTCGCCGGGATTGAGACAGCCGAGTCCGACGAGCGTGGCTTCGACGGCTTCATCGAGCGGCGTATGCGGTTCGTGGCCGAGCGTATGGACGAGCAAGGCGTTGTTCATGCGCACCGGCGTGCGCCATAAGTAGCGCATCTCGCGCAGCTCTCGAAACGTCGTATTGAAGGGCGATGCCAGCGCGAGCAACCACCACGGAAACCCGACGATGCGCGGCCGGTTGCGCGCGGCGACGCGCTGGATAGCACGAGCGAACTGCATGCCGTCTTCGTCCCAATGTCCGCCCATGTGAAAGCGCGCGAAGGGTTCGAGCGTATCGCGGCGTCGAAGCAACTCGATCATCGTGCGCGCCACATCGGGTAGATACGACCATTCATGCCCGACACCGCGCGCACCGGGACAACTGATTTTCCTGACCGGTTTGCCCGGCGTCACGAGTCCCTGCGAAAACCAGTTGTTGCCCGCTCTCGGCCCGAAGAAATCGCCCGCGCGCACGATCAGCACGCGCGCGCCGTCCTTGCTCGCGCGTTCCAGTCGCGCTTCCATCTCCACGCGTATCGCGCCTTTTTCCGTGAGCGGACGCTGTGGCGCGCGCTCATCGATGAAGGGCAGCGCGTCCGGCCCGAAGTTGTACACCGTGCCCGGCAGCACGATGGTCGCGCCCTCGGCTTTCGCGGCGGCGATGGTGTGATCGATCATCGGCAAGACGAAGTCGGCCCAGCGCTTGTAGCCCGGCGGATTCACCGCATGCACGATGACCGCGCAGCCCCGTGCGGCGCGCTTGACATCCGCGCGGTTCATGGCATCGCCCTGAATCCATTCGATGCCGTGCAGGTCGGGCCGCGCGTCGGGTGCGCCCCGTTTCATACCGCGCACGCGCCAGCCCGCGTCGCGCAGCTGTCGCGCCACTTCGCTGCCAATTCCGCCGCTCGCCCCGAGCACCAATGCCTGTTCGCCGTGTGTCATGTCTTGCGCCTCTCTTGGATCGAAGACCTTATTCTGTGCCGTGCGACGATACAATAAAATTGCCTAACCTCGTTGAGCAGATATACAAATTCGTATGGCAGACAATATTGGCTGGGAGCTGTACCGCACTTTTTTGGCGGTCTTGCAGGAAGGTTCGCTTTCGGGCGCGGCGCGTTCGCTCGGCATCACGCAGCCCACTGCGGGACGGCATGTCGAGGCGCTCGAAAAGGCACTCGGCGTAAGCTTGTTCACGCGCTCGCAAACCGGCCTGCAACCGACCGATGTCGCGCTCGACCTGCGCGCGCATGCCGAGGCGATGCACAGCACGGCCGCATCGCTCGAACGCGCCGCGACGGGTCATGCGGATGGCGCGAGCGTGCAGGGCGCCGTGCGGATCTCGGCGAGCGAAGTCGTGGGCGTCGAAGTGTTGCCGCCCATTCTCGCGGCGTTGCGCGAGCGGCATCCGCGTCTCGTGATCGAACTCGTCCTCAGCAATCGCGTGCAGGACCTGCTCAGACGCGAAGCCGACATCGCCGTGCGCATGGTGCGGCCGAAGCAGACGCAACTCGTCGCGCGGCGCGTCGGGCGGATCGAAGTGGGCTTGCACGCGCATCGCGACTATCTCGCGAAGCATGGCACGCCGCGCAACGTGGCGGCGCTGGATCGGCATGCGATCATCGGTTTCGATCAGCCGAACGCCTTCGTACGCGAAGCGAGCAAGTCGCTGCCGGAATTTTCGCGCGATACGTTCGCCCTGCGCTCGGACAGCGACCTCGCGCAACTTGCGCTGATCCGCGCGGGCGCGGGCCTCGGCATGTGTCAGGTAGCGCTTGCCCGGCGCAACGAGTCACTCGTGCGCGTGCTGCCGAAAGTATTCACGTTTCAGCTCGAAACCTGGGTAACGATGCACGAAGATCTGCGCGGCAGTCCGCGCTGCCGCGCCGTGTTCGACGCGCTGGCGGATGGCATCGAGCGCTATGCGGACTGATCACGCACTGGCCTGCCGGTTCACGTGGGAATCGTGCATGTGCGGGGGTGCTTCGGTCGGCGAGAATATCGGCGGGCGCGAAAGCTCGCGCTCATCGGCAAATACTCGACTCGCCGGAGCCACTCCATGTCTGCTCACGCATTTGTCAGCGCCAACCTTCTGCTGGCCTATTCCGCTTATTTCGTCGGCACGGCAAGCCCCGGCCCGAGCAATCTCGCGATCATGTCGATTGCGAGCACTTCCGGCCGGCGCGCCGCGTTTGCTTTCGCGGCGGGCGTGATCTCCGGCTCCTTCTTCTGGGCGATGCTCGCCGCGCTCGGCCTTTCCGCCGTGTTGACGGCATACACGGGCTTTCTCGTCGCGGTCAAGCTGTGTGGCGGCGTGTATCTCTTGTGGCTCGCGTTCAAGTCGGGCCGCTCGGCGTGGCGGCCGGCGCGCCGTGCATCGTCGGTGGAAACGACTGAGCAACCAGACACGCGCAAGCTCTATGCACGCGGCGCGCTGCTACATCTGACCAATCCGAAGGCCATTCTCGTATGGATGTCGGTGGCAGCGCTCGGCTCATCGGCGGGCGAGGGCACCGCGCACATGCTCGCGGTCGTCGCGGGCTGTCTGTGTATCGGCGTATGCGTGTTCGGCGGCTATGCCGCGCTTTTTTCGATGGCATCGGCGCGCCGCATCTACACGCGCATCCAGCGCGGTCTCGACGCCGCGCTCGCGCTCGTCTTCGCAGTTGCAGGCATTCGACTGCTGACTTCGCGGGTCTGACGCAATCCGCCGTCTTTTTGTCTTGCCTTTGCGCTCGGGCCGCTTCGCGACTACGCTGCAAAGTGCATCCTCGAAGACGCCCCGACAATGCCCAACGAAAACTCGACCCGTGCCGCCCCGCCGCTCGAACGTGACGCCCTGAGCGGCGTGGACGCGCTCGCGCCCGTTCTGCGCGATGCCTTCGTCTCGCTGGGCCGCGAACTCATCGCGATCAAACCGACGCCCGAGCGCGCGCACTTCGCCACGCAGGCGATGTTCTCGGTGGCGCTCGCGGTCGCGCTGGCCTACGCGTTTCACTTGACGCACATCTGGTGGGCCGCCATCAGCGGCTTCGCCGTCATGCAGACCAAGTTCTCCGCGTGCGCGCAACGCGGCGTGCATCGCGTGCTCGGCACGGTGGCGGGCGCGTTGCTCGGGGCGGTGGCCGGGCCGCTCATCGGCGATGTGCCGTGGCTCTTCGTGCCGCTGCTCGGGTTGATCGCAGGCTTCTCGGTGTTTCGCGCGCTCGTTTCGGATGCCGGCTACGCCTGGGTGCTCGGCGCGGTGACCGCGCTGATGGTGACGTTCGAGGCGCATCGGCTCGATTCGGCATCGGCGACGGCTTCGTTCGCGGTGCTGCGCGTGGTCGAGGTGATCGTCGGCACCGTGGCGTGCGTGGCCGTGTCGGCGCTCTTTCACGCGGGCGTGCAGCATTATCGGAAAAAGCGTGGCGCGGCGCTCGTGCCGGGCGCGCAGGCGTCGTCCACGGCCGACAGGGTGAATGCCAACAGCCTCGCCGTCACGCATGCCATCACGCTCGTTCCCTCCGATGCCGCGCAAGCCGTGCAAGCGCTCGAAGCCGCGCACGCGCAGCACGTTGCCGACGTCATGCGCAAGCGCCTGGCATGGCAGTCCGCGTGGTCGATCATGATTCTCGCGGCGCTCGCGTATGCGTGGAATTTGCCCGGCTTCGCGCAGGCGATGGTAACGGCCGTTGCCGTGCTGATCTTGCCCGCATCCGCACTGGACAAGCCGACGAAAAAACCCGTCACGCAGCGCATGGTGCAGCGGCTCGTCGGCTGTCTGCTGGCGGGAGCGGTGAGCCTCGCGCTCTTGCCGCTGCTGGGCGACAACGCGTTCGCCTGCATGCTCGCGCTGTGCGCGGGCGTGTGGCTTGGCTGTCACGTGCAGACGGGCTCGCAGGGCGCGAGCTATGTCGGGCGGCAGTTCAGCATCGCGTTCATCATGGTCTTCGTGCAGGACCACCATTGGTCGTCGGACCCGATGCCCGCCGTGCTGCGGCTGTCCGGCATTCTGTGCGGGATCGTCGTGCTCGCGTGGGTGATGGCGGTCGGCACGGCGTGGTCCGCGCGGCAGGGCGCTCGCTCGATGATGCGATAAAGCGCCCGCCGCGAAGTCATCGTGAAGTCAACGCATCACGCTTCCTCGGCCCACGCGAGATTCTCGCGCGCCATCAGTGCCGATGAAGCCGCCGGGCCGAACGTTCCCGCCGTATAACCGCGCGGCTTGTCGCCGAGTTCCTTCCAGCCGTTGAGAATGGGCTCGACCCACGCCCAAGCCGCTTCGAGTTCGTCGCGGCGCATGAAGTGCGTGAGACGGCCGCGAATCACGTCGATCAGCAAACGCTCATACGCTTCCGCGCGGCGCTCGGTGAACGCCTGCTGCAGATCGAGGTTCAGATTGACGGGCAGCATTTGCATGCCGCTGCCGGGTTCCTTCGCCATCATCTGCAACTGGATTGATTCTTCCGGCTGCAACGTGATGGTGAGCCGGTTGCCGTAATGACGCGGACCCGCCGGAATGATCGAGAACGGCAAGTCGGCAAAGTCGATGACGATCTCCGAGCGCCGGTTCTGCATGCGCTTGCCGGTGCGCAGGAAGAACGGGACGTTGGCCCAGCGCCAGTTGTTGATATGCGCGCGCAATGCGACGAAGGTCTCGGCGCGGCTTTCGGCGGGCACGTTGTCTTCCTGCAGATAGCCTTTCACCGCCTCGCCGCCGACCGCGCCCGCCGCATACTGACCGCGCACGGTGTCGCGGGCGATATCCGCGACCGACATGGGCCGCAGCGACTTCAGCACCTTGAGCTTTTCGTCGCGCACGGCGTCGGGATCGAGCGAGACGGGCGGTTCCATTGCCACGATGCACAGCAGTTGCAGCAAGTGGTTCTGCACCATGTCGCGCAGCGCGCCGGTGTGATCGTAAAAGCCCGCGCGGCTGCCCACGCCCACCGTTTCCGACACCGTGATCTGCACGCTCTTGATATAAGGCGCTTGCCACAGCGGACCGAAGATGGCGTTGCCAAAGCGCAGCACCATCAGGTTCTGGACCGTCTCCTTGCCGAGATAATGGTCGATGCGATAAATCTGCTCTTCCTTGAAGCGCTTGCCGACGGCGTTGTTGATCTCGACCGCCGAGGCGAGATCGTGACCGAGCGGCTTTTCCAGCACGACGCGCGACTGCTCGTCCACGAGACCCGCTGCCGCGAGATTGTCACAGATGGTGGTGAAAAGTTCCGGCGAGGTCGAGAGATAGAACACGCGCTGCGCGTTCTCGCGCGATGCTTCGGCGAGACGGCGGAAGTCGTCCGGGTTTTCGACATCCACGCGCACGTAGTCGAACAGCGCGAGGAATTTGTCCCACGACTGCGCATCGAAGCCTTTTTCGTCGATGAACGGACGCGACTGCTTCTCCATGAAATTCTTCAGATAGTCTTCGCGCGTCCAGTCCTTGCGGCCGATCGCGAGAATGCGCGTGTCGGGCGGCAGATTGCAATGCGAATGAGCCATGTAGAGCGCGGGCAGCAGCTTGCGTGCGGCAAGGTCGCCGCCGCCGCCGAAGATGATCATGTCGAGCGGGCGTTCATTCGAGGAAGATGTTTGATTCGTCATGGTGCGTGAGCCGTTGAAGGTTCAGGAAAGCCGAAGCGCGGCGACCGTGACATCCGGTCGAGAGAGCTATGTTGCATGGTTTGCCGGCATTTTGCACGGGGCGCGCGCTAACGGCCGTTCGATTCGAGCGGACGAGCTTCGAAGCGCGCGTATCTTGCCCGCCGCGCGCAACCAAAAACTAACGCCAGTTCAGCGATGGATTCGCGCGCAACGCAGGCACGGCGAGATCGAGAAACGCGCGCACCTTCTGCGCGACATGGCGCCCCTCGCGATGCACGAGATGCACCGGCAGCGGCGGCGGTTCGAAATCGGCGAGAAGGGTGACGAGCGCGCCTTCGTTCAGATGCGACGCGATCTGATAAGAAAGCAGCCGCGCAATGCCGAAGCCCGCGAGCGCGGCTTCCATCGCCGAGTCGTTGGTCGTGGTGGAAAGGCGCGGCCGCGCGCGCACGACGATATGCCGCTCGCCCTCGTAAAGACGCCATTCGGGCGGCGTCGAGGAGCCGGTGGACGTGATGATCGTATGGTCATCGAGGTCGGCGGGATGTCGCGGCGTGCCGTGTTCATCGAGATATTCGGGCGACGCGCACAGCACCCGCCGCACGTGGCCCACGGTAATCGCCTGCAGCGACGAGTCCGGCAGTTCCGCGATCCGCACCGCCACGTCGATACCTTCGTCGACGAGATTCACCACGCGATCGACAAACCAGCAACTGGCGTCCGCTTCCCGATAGCGCGAAAGGTAGTCGAGCATCACCGGCATGACATGCAGTCGGCCGAACATGACTGGCGCGGTGATGGCGAGGACGCCACGCGGCGACGAATGAGTGCCGGTCGCGGCGAGGTCGGCGCTGTCGAGTTCGCCGAGAATGCGGCGGCAGTCCTCGAAGTAGCCACGGCCTGCGTCGGTGAGACGCACGACGCGTGTTGTGCGCGTGAGCAGCCGCACGCCAAGCCGTTCTTCGAGTTCCGTGACGACGCGGCTCACCACCGATGGCGACACTTCGAGCTTGCGCGCGGCGGACGCGAAGCCTCCGGTTTCGACCACGGTGACGAAGGTCGACATTGCCTGGAAACGATCCATGTTGGGGCGCACGGCCTGCGGGCTGGGAAGTTGCCGTGCATTCTCGGGCATGCTGGCGTGCCGCGCAATCTAGAGATCGAGTAGCAGCGGCGCGCTTTGTTCCGCGGGAAGCGCGCAGCAGATCAAGGCTTCGTCGTCGCCGACATGAAACGCGGGCTCGCTTGCATAGGTCACAGCGCCTTCCCTGATGCGCGTCCTGCACGTGCCGCATGTTCCGCCGCGACAGTTGAACTCCGCGTCGATGCCGTTTGCTTCGGCCAGATCGAGCAACGAGCCGCTTTCGGGCGACCATTGCACGCGCTTGTCCGACTTGAGGAAACTCACCGATACGGCTTGCGTGGCCGCTGGCGGCATCGGCTTCGTCTCGATACCGCGATCGGCCGTGCGTCGCAGCGATGCGGGACCGAAGGCTTCGGCATGGACGCGCGTGTCGGCCACGTTGAGCGCGCGCAAGCCATCGTAGAGCGATTGCATGAACGCGCCCGGTCCGCACAGATAGAAGTCGTAGTCGTTGAACGGCAGAAAGCTCGTCAACAAGTCGATATCGATCCGCCCCGACACCTCGTAATCTTCCTTGAAGGTCGCGCCTTGCGGGTCGCTCAGCACGCGAATCACGCGCACCGCGCCGCCCGCGCTTTGCACGAGTGCATCGATCTCGGCGGCGAACGCGCGATTGGCGAGCGTTCGCGCCGATACGATCAGCCACGTCGGGCGGATGCGGCGCTTGCGCAGGCCTTCGTAGACGACGTGCCGCAGCATCGCAATCATCGGCGTTATGCCGACGCCCGCCGCGATCAGCACGGCCGGGCGTCGCTCCAGCGCGTCGATGGTGAAGTCGCCCCCCGGCGCGCGCGCCTCGACGACATCGCCCACTTTCAATGTGTCGTGCAGATGCGCGGACACGCGTCCTTCGCGCTTCACGCTGATGCGATACATCCCGTCCGATGGCGCCACCGACAGCGTGTACGTGCGGATCAGCGGCTTCGCTTCGCCGGGAAGATGCGCGCGAATCGGCAAATGCTGGCCGGCCGCGTGCGCCACGATGCCCGCGCCATCCGCCGGTTGCAGATGGAAAGAGCGGATGACATCGCTTTCATCGACGATACGGCTCACCCTGAACGGCCGCCACGCGTTGGCGAGCGCGGCCGCCTTCATGCGTTCGGATGCCTCCGCCCAGTCGCCCGTCATCAGCGCATTGGGCGAAAAGCCTTCGCGGCGCAGCGCCCAGCGCAAGGGCAGCGCATTCTCGCACAGCACGACACGACGCGGCGTGAAGCGCCACAGCCTTTCCGCGCCTTGAAACGCGGCGATTTCGGGTGAATCGGTGAGCACTTCGGCGTCGCCCGTAAGTTGCAGCAGCGTGCCGCTTTCGAAGTCCGTGAAGAGCAGACCGGCGCGTCCGTTCACAAGAATATTGCCGAGCGTGTTGAAGAAGAGATTGCCCGCGAAGTCGGGAATGGTGAGCACGCCATCGTCGGAGATGCGCACGAAACCCGCCTTGCCGCCGCGATGCGACACATCCACTTGACGATGCCCGTCTTCGCGGTCGAAATACGATGCCACGAAGAAGGTGTCGGCGCGTTCGATCATCGCCCTTGCGCGTGGCGAGTGCGGATCTTCTTCGATCGGCTTCGAGTTCGAAGGCTCGGAAGGCTCGCGCACGAATTCGAAATCGCGCAGTTGAATGTATTGCGGGCAATTGCCGAAGCTCTGCTCGACGGCCACTTCGAACGCGCGGTCGCCATGGCGATGAATCACGCCGTTCATGCGATTACGCCGCCGCGTATGCAGTTCGATGCCGAGCATGCCGACCGATGCGCCATCGCTCATGCCGGCATCGGCGGGATCGTTCTTGTCGCGCGGATGCCTGACGGCGAGAGTCGTCGCGTCAGGCGTTTGCAGAAAACCGGGACGGCCCGCGAGGAGCGTGGCCCAGGCGTCGCCGTTTCGATCGACCGCGCCCGTGACGATGAACGGCAGCTGCGCGAAGAATTGCCGATGCTGCTCCGGCATGAAGCTGCGCACCACGCGCCGCCCTTGTTCCTGCATGCGCTCGTAGACGCCCGCGGTTTTCTGCAGCGTGATTTCGCCGCGATGCCACGGCGCGTCCATCGTGACGGGACTGGAGAAGGACATGATCGTCTCAGGCCCGCAGCCCGGCCGCCGTCTTTTGGAACTCGATGAATCCGGGCAGCGCTTCCACGCGCGCCAGCCACGCGTTCACATGGCGATAACCGGACAAATCGACGTTGCCTTCGGGCGCGCTGGAGATGTAGCTGTAGAGCGCGACATCCGCGATGGTCGGATGCGAGCTGCCGATATCGGCGATCCAGTCGCGCGACTGCAATTCTTCGTCGATGACTTCGAGCGAAGCGTGCGCCCGGCCGATGACTTCTTCGGTATCGAACTTCCGGCCGAACACGGTGACGAGACGCGCCGCGCATGCGCCGTAGGCGATCTGGCCTGCGGCAACGGAGAGCCAGCGTTGCACCTGGGCCGCTTCGAGGGGCGTTTCGGGGAGCCAGCGGGCATCGCCGCTTTTCTTCGCGAGGTAGACGAGGATGGCGTTCGAATCGGCGATGACGTGATCGCCGTCGGTAAGCACCGGGATTTGGCCGAAGCGATTCAGGCGCAGGAATTCAGGCGACTTGTGCGCGTTGGCGGCGAGGTCGACGACTTCTTCTTCCTGATCCAGGGCAAGAAGGTGCAAGAAAAGCCGCGCCCGGTGGGAGTGGCCGGAGAGGGGATGGTGATAGAGCTTCATGGCGGGCCTGAGTCCTTATGGCTGGTTGTTGGCAGTCTTCTGACGCGGAGGCGCGTTTTGCAGACCTTTACGGAGGGTCTCTCCGTGTACGAACCAAGTATGGGGACTTGTCCTGCTGAGTTGAATACCAGATGGATTCAAATCACTGTTCTTGTTTGGAGAACGGTGAGGTATTTGGGAGGCTGGAATTCCCGCTTGAGCAAGCTGTTTCCTATTTGCAAGATCCTGCGGCTATATCGGGAATGCATGCATCGCCGAGACCTGCGTTCCCGAGCGGGTACGAGATGCGATTTTTACAAGTTGTTGAGGGCCTTCGTTCCCGAGCGGATACCAAGGCAGCCTATTTGAGGCCAGCGTGGCATAATGTTCCCGAGCGGGAACGAGGGGTCAGCCATGACTGAACAACGCAACCAGATAACAGATGTTGTCGCATTAGGTGCGCTAGTGCGTGCCGTACGCATCGCGCAAGGTTTCAAGCGCGACGAGTTGGCAACGGCGACTGGCCTATCGCCTAAATTCATCACTCAAATTGAGTTGGGCAAGGAAACGGCTCAGGTCGGGAAGGTGCTTCAGTTGCTGAGTGAACTCGGCATGCATCTCTACCTGGAAACGCCCGGCACGACATTTACAAAAGAAAGCCTCGAATCCGCATTGAAGCGACGCCGGTCGCGCCGAAACACTCCACCTGAGGCAACCTGATCGTGACGTCTCGAACTTTGATTGCCTATGCCAACGGGCGACGCGTTGGTACGCTAATCGATGAAAACGGTGTCTGGAGCTTTGGCTATGATCCTCACTGGGTCGCAGCGAAGGATGCCTTTCCCCTATCGCCGGCTTTACCTTTAAGCAGCGACCGCGTCGTCGATGGCTCGTCAAAGCGCCCTGTGCAATGGTTCTTCGACAACCTGCTTCCAGAAGAAGCCATGCGCGAGGCGCTCGCAAAGGAAGCGTCGATGGATGCCAGCGACGCATGGGGATTACTCGCTTATTACGGTCGCGAAACCGCCGGTGCGCTTTCGCTAATGGCCGAGGGTGAAACCGAGCCTAGAGCTGACCGGGCCCCGCTGGCGCTGGAAGAACTCGAGAGGCGCATTCAGGCAATGCCGACACACGCGCTGACTGCGACTTCGCCGAAGCGAATGTCGGCGGCAGGTGCTCAGCAAAAGCTGCTCATCATTCTGACGGGAGAGCACCCTAAACATGAGTTGTTCGAGCCAGTGGGCGCCGAGCCATCCATGCATCTACTCAAGCCGGATATGCGGATGGCCGGCTATCCTCATTCGGCCATCAACGAGTTCTTTTGCGCGCGGCTGGCGCGCCAGTTGAGCTTGCCCATACCCAATACCCATTTTCTGCGCGTGCCTTCGGCGTGTTACGTCATCGACCGCTTTGATCGTGACGTCGCGAGCGCACCAATGTCGCGAATTCACATGCTCGATGCGACCCAACTGCTTAACAAGGATAAAGCGTTCAAATACAACAACGCCAGCGCCAAAGCGCTTGGAGAGTGTGTGTCCCTGCTCGGAACGAAAGCATTCGCCCGACTCGCACTTTTTAGATGGACTGTGTTCAACGTCCTCGTGGGCAACGCGGATGCACATCTGAAGAACGTTTCGTTTTTCTCGCGTTCTTCCGGCTACGCACTTGCACCCTTCTATGATCTCGTTAGTACAGTCGTCTATAACACGCCCTCGTACCATGAACACGGCGAGCGCTGGCCTCATGTGGAGCTCTCCATGCCCATCGGCAACGCAAGGCGCTTTACCGAGATATCGCGTGCAAATGTGCTGGCGTTTGCTGAAGAACTCGGAATGCGTGCGTCGGGCGCGGAGAAGGACTTGGAAAAGATGCTCGCTGAACTGCCCGGCGCCATTGGACGAACGCGCGCAGAGGTCAACATCGTTGCTCAGCCTAGCGCCGGTGAAATTCGGCTCCTGGACAGCATCCAACATATGCCGCTGAGCGAAATGAGCCGAGCCCTGAGCTAATAACGAGCGCGTGAAGCGCAAGTCGATCGATGCCGCTGCACGACCGATAGCAACGTCTTCGCGACTATGCCGGAACTGTCGGATAGATATTCGTTTATGGCCAGTGCGCGTTCGGTTCAACGACGCGCCGCCGCGCCTACGCTATCAATCTAGTCCCGCCGCAGCCTGCCATTCCTCCAGCGCTCGTTCGAGACCACTAAACGTCACCGGCTTATGCATATACCCGTCGAACGACGGAAAGTCGTTGTCGCCCAATTCCGTGCGCCCTGTCATCGCGATCATGTATGCATCGTGAGAAGCGCCTTCGGCCCGCAAGCCCTCACACATTTCACGGCCGTCGCCATCGGGTAGCTCGACATCCGCAAGGATCACATCGAAGGTATGTGCATGCGCAAGTTCGCGTGCGACGCCGCAATCGTGAGCAAGCTGAACCTGATGCCCCAGTTTGCCGATCAGCGAAGCAATGCCTGCCGCGAAATCGCGATCGTCGTCCAACACCAGAATTTGCATAAGTCGCCCCGTTCGCGCGTTGGTTGAGTTGCTAGCTTCCTATGCAAGGACAGTGCCATCAGCCCGCGATAAACACAGCGCCTTGCGCCGTGTGGCCGAGCCAACGAAGCGAACGGTCGTATCAGCCGCGATTTGGAATAGTTACCGGGCAAGCGCGCTCATTGTTGACGAGACTGCTACGCGCACCAGACGCCGCGGGCCACGCGCACCTTAATTCTGGGGCGGCACATTCGCCTTGTTCCCCGCCAGCGGCGACCCATACCCGCCACTATTCGCGTTGTTAGGCAGTCCATTGACTAGTTGCGCTCGCGGATCGCTCGGATTCAAATTCAACTCTCCCGCCTGCGCATTCCCGTGCGTCGGGTACTGGCTTCCAAGCGGCGCGTCCGGCATGAGCTTGGGGTTGTTCTGAGGCGCGCTCATATCCGTTTCCGCACTCGGCGGATGCAACTGCGCAAACGCGCTCGACGCCGCGACCAACAAGCCCGTAAGAACACAAAGGCGAACGTTCATGACAAAACTCCCGAGGTGGCGGCGCGAAGCGGTCCGCATTGCTTGAGTCTAGACCCGCGCCGTGCGACGAACGCTGATCTCCCTACCGTCGACCAGTCCAGCGTTTGTCTCAAGCGCGCGCTATTTCTTGTGTTTCTTGAGTTTGGCTTTGCGCTTGCCGCGCTCATCGATTATCCGCACGCGATGCTTGTCCTTCATCTTCTTCCATTCCTTGCATTCTTCCTTCGTGCGCAGGCAACCAATGCAGAAGCCCGTCTTTTCATCGAACTTGCAGATGCTGATGCAGGGCGAATCGACTCCCATGATTTATCCGTGAAAGTGCCGCATGGGCGTGACAGTGGGCCAACAATTTCGCACGCTGCGTGCCCGCGTCGCCAACTGATTGTTTCGATGATCCTCATAGCGCCGCCTAGCGGTGCCCCGCAAACCCTCACCTTTGACCCGAATTGCGGCATGACGCTTGCTTCATGCGGACAAATGCGTGACACGTCCGTTGCGCCGATGACGCTTTTCCCTCCTCACGAGCGAGCGAATAATTCAAATGCCTCCCGCACCCGGCTCGCGCCGTCCACCCGCTAAGATTCTGCCGCCCGACGCGCCCGGCCTGCGCGCGCTGGCGTCGCTGGTGACTGGTGTCATCGTAATATGCGCTTTGTACTTCGGGCGCGCGGTACTTATTCCGATCATCCTCGCGATTCTGCTGAGCTTTCTGCTCGCGCCTTTCGTCGATATGTTGCGGCGCATTCGCTTCGGGCAAGTGCCATCAGTGATCGTCGCGGTGTTGCTGGCGTTGTCGGTGCTGACGGCTGTCGGCGCGCTGATCGGCGCGCAGGTCGCGCAACTTGCGGGCGATCTGCCGAAGTATCAGGTCGCGGTAGAACGCAAGATCGACTCCGTGCAGCGCCTGACAGTCGGTCGCGCCGATGAATTTCTCGGGCGCGCATCGCGTGCGCTCAAACGCATTTCGCCCGCGCGCGAGCAGGAGCAGCGCACCGCCGAGAACAATCCCGCCGCCTCGCCGATCGATCAGCCGATGCCGGTGGAAGTGCACGAACCATCGCCGTCGCCGCTGGAACTGGCGCAGCGCTTTCTCTCGCCGGTCATCAGTCCGCTTGAAACGACGGGCATCGTGCTGGTGGTCGCCGTGTTCATCCTGTTGCAGCGTGAAGATCTACGCGACCGGCTGATCCGTCTATTCGGCTCGCGCGATCTGCATCGGGCAACCACCGCGATGGACGAAGCCGCGCGCCGTCTTTCGCGCTATTTTCTGGCGCAACTCGGCATCAACGTGAGCGTGGGCATCATCATTTCGATTGGGCTCGCGGTTATCGGCGTGCCGGGCGCATTGCTGTTCGGCGTGATGACGGCGCTTCTGCGCTTCGTGCCGTACGTCGGGACGTGGATCGCCGCGCTCGTCGCAGTGGTGTTCGCGGCGGCGGTTGGCCCCGGCTGGACCATGCTGATCTGGACCATCGTGTTGTTCGGCGTGACCGACATCGTCGCGGGACAGATCGTCGAGCCGCTCCTGTACGGTCACAGCACGGGGCTTTCGCCGTTCGCGGTGATCGTCGCGGCAATCTTCTGGAGCTGGATCTGGGGGCCAATCGGTCTCGTGCTGTCGACGCCGCTCACGCTGTGCCTCGTGATTCTCGGGCGCCATGTGGATCGCCTCGAATTTCTCGATGTGCTGTTCGGCGACCGGCCAGCGCTCACCCCTGCGGAAAACTTCTATCAGCGCCTGCTTGCCAACGATCCCGACGAAGCGCTGGCGCAAGCGGAATCGCTGCTGACGGAACGCTCGCTGATCGCGTACTACGACGAAGTCGCGCTCGAAGGCTTGCGGCTCGCGCACAACGACGTGCTGCGCGGCGTGGTGACGGTGGATCAGTTGCGGCGCATCAACGAGTCGGCGCTCGACATCATCGAAGGGCTGGAGGAAACCGACGATACCGCCGTGCTGCCGCCGCCTCATCGCGAAGATCCGCCCGCGAGTCTGGAGTCGCCGGACGAAGCGGTGCCGCTCGCCTACGAAGCGCCGCCGCCGCATTTCGATGCGCAAGCGGAAGGTCACACGGCGTCGGTGTTGTGCATTGCAGGGCGCAGCGAACTGGACGATCTGGCCGCGACGATCGCGGTGCAACTCTTTAGGAAGCACGGGCTGGGCGCCGATCTGGCGGGCTACGAACGCTTCTCGCGCGGACGCTTCGGCGAAGTGAACCTGCACGGCGTGTCGATCATCTGCGTGGTCTCGTTCGATGCCGCCGAGTCGCCGCCATATCTGCGCAATCTCTTGCGCCGCCTGCATCAGCGTGCGCCGGCAGCCGAGCTGATCGTGGGGCTCGTGTTCCCCGAAAGTCCGCTGCAGGGCGAAGCGCTGGTGCGCACGAGTTCGGCGGCGGTGTCGTTTAAGGAACTGGTCGAGGCATGCGTGGCGGCGGCGCGCCGTCAATCGACCGATGGCGTCTCATGGACCGGACTCGATCCCTCGGATGGCGAAGCCGCGCTCGAAGGACCGTCCGCGCCCGAAGAGGACGCGCCGGCGTTGCGCAACGGCTGAAGCCCGCGGCCGCCTTAGCGGTTGCCGTCGAACAAGTCGTTGAGCATGGTGTCGAATGCGGCTTGCGCCTCTTCGAGCTCTTGCAGGGCGGCGTCGAAGGCCGTCAGCGCGAGTTGCGTCGGGCGGCCGTCGCCCTCGGGCGCGAACTGCTTCTGCAAGGCAAGAAAGGCGGATTGAACCTGGCGCGTCGCGTTGACGATGCGTTCCATCGCGCGCGCTTCTTCTTGCCGGTTGGCTTCTGCGGTCATGTGGGGCACTCCTTGTTGGCAATGCCCGATATTATCAAGCGCGGAAGCCTTCGCGGTCCAACTCCGACTCAAGCCGTCGCTTTTGGGCCGGCGACCGTGAACAATCTTACCGCTTCCTCCAGCACCGCCGCCACTTCGCCAGGCGCTTGGCCGTCACCGCCGCCTGTTCGACCAGCGCCGCGTTCTGCTGGGTCGAATCGTCGAGATGCGAGACTGCCTGATTCACTTGCGCGATCCATCCGCCTGCTCGCTGCTGGCTTTCGCCACTTCCATGATGATCGTCATACGCGGTTCACTGCTTCGTCGATAGCACGCATCTGGCGCGTCGTGCGCGTGACGAGGCGTGCGTTTCGTGCCGATATCGGTGCCGCTTCGCTGGGCGCTTTATTGCGCGCTCCAGCCGCCGTCGATCTTCAACTCCGAACCGCGCATTTCGCTCGCGGCGTCGGAGCAGAGGAACACGGCGAGATCGCCGATCTGCTCCGTCGTCACGAATTGCGCCGACGGCTGCTTCTCGCCGAGCAACTTCGCGCGGGCGTCGTCGGGCGAGAGCGATTCGCGTGCGGCGAGATCGTCGATCTGCTTCTGCACGAGCGGCGTATGCACGAAGCCGGGGCAGATGGCGTTGACCGTCACGCCGCTGCGCGCGTTCTCGAGCGCGGCGACCTTCGTGAGTCCGAGGATGCCGTGCTTGGCCGCCACATAAGCGGACTTGCCGACCGACCCGACGAGTCCGTGCACCGAAGCGATGTTGATGACGCGTCCCCAGCCGCGCTCGCGCATGCCGGGCAGCGCGACGCGCATGGTGTGAAACGCCGAGCTGAGATTGATGGCGATGATCGCGTCCCAGCGTTCCACCGGGAACTGGTCGATGGTCGCGACATGCTGGATGCCTGCGTTGTTCACGAGAATATCGACCGCGCCGAAGGTTTCGTTGGCGAAGGCGAGCATGGCTTCGATTTCGCCGGGCTTGGTCATATCGGCGTCGTGATGCACCGCTTTCACGCCGATGGCTTCGATCTGCGCGAGGGCGCCGTTCACATCGCCGAAGCCGTTCAGCACGAGATTCGCGCCGGCTTGCGCAAGCGCCGTGGCAATGCCTAAGCCGATGCCGCTCGTCGAGCCGGTGACGAGCGCGGTCTTGCCGGCGAGCGATTTCGATGCGAGTTGAGTCATGGACGGATTTCTCGATGAGTTTGAAGGGAGATGCGCGTTCGGCTGACTTTACAAAACGTCGCTAAGTTTGCCTAGTGCGTAAAACACCGCGCATCGAAACACGGCCGCAAGGAGCCGATGTTATCTTTGCCAGCAAGCCCAAGGAGCCCGACCCATGCTCTCACTCATTTACCGCGACTACATTGCCTGCCTGAACGACAAGGACTGGACGAAGCTCGGGCAGTTCGTTCACGACGAGGTGTCGTATAACGACGTGCCAGGCACGCTGGCGGGCTATATCGGCATGCTGGAGCGAGATTACGAGCAGATTCCCGATCTGCATTTCAATATCGAACTGCTCGTTGAGGACGCGCAGACGGTGGCGGCGCGCCTGCTGTTCGATTGCTCGCCGAAAGGGACGTTCCTCGGCGTGCCCGTGAACGGCCGGCGCGTGTGCTTTCGCGAGAACGTGTTTTATCGGTTTCGCGATGAGCGTATCGAGCGGGTGTGGTCGGTCATCGATAAGGCGGCGATTGAAGCGCAAGTCTTGTGAATGATTACATGCCATGTAATCGTTGCGGCCCGCTAAGCCTTTGCTGGCGGGCCACCGTCTAGAATCGTCTACTATTCGTCTGAAACGATTTATATGGCAATTTTCAATTCCGTCCATTCCGCGCCGCGCACGTCGCGGTACAAAGACGTCATCTCCGCCGACTTGTGACCGAGGAGCGCCTGAGCGAATTTCGCATCGTACTGCTCGGTATAGAGACGTGCCGCAAGACTCCGAATCTCGTGGAACGAAGCCGGTGTGCGACCATCCTCCCACGTTAAACCCGGTGTCGAGTTGCGGGTGTCTGCAAATGCTCGTGTGAGTTTTTCAGCTGTTACGCGGGCGCTTCTTCTCTGACCGCCGCGCGTCTCGGTGTAATGCAGCATGTACGCGGATACGGCGTCGTCTCTGCACCGCTTCACCACGTCGTCAAGCGACAGTTTGATCGCCCCTAGTCGAAGCGACAGCGGAATGCGCAGCCGCACAGATCCTCGCCCTTTGGTCTGAACGACCGCTAAGAATCCATCTTTCGCCTCGACAAACTGCATCTTCGAGACATCCTCCCGGCGCTGCGCAGTGATGAGTGCCAACTCCATGCTTCGCGCGATCCACGGATCAGGCGACTTCTGCGCTTGCTTATAGATGGCGAGGAAGTTCTCCAGGGTGAGCCGCGATCTCACGACTTCAATGTCGGGCCGCCGCGTGACGGAAACAGGATTCTTCCCTCCTTCGATCAAGCCTTTCGTCTCAGCCTCGCGAAACATGTCGTGCATGGTCTTGCGTATCAGAGCGGCCATAGGCGCGCCGCGTGCCGTGGTAGCGGTCAGAATAAAGTCGGCGACCTCGCTTGTTTTCACCTCTCTCAGGAGCCTGTCGACGAACGGCGCGGTGCAAACGGCTCGGATGCCGGCGCGAACAGTCTTCATCGTGCTCGGTGTCGGATTGCGAGTCTCCGCATAGATCACAGCGTACTCTGCCGACCAGGCGCGCAGCGTCCTGTCATCCGGTGCAGTCATGCGCTGCACGATCGATCGATGGCCTCGACTCTGTTCGAGCTCTGCGTTGGCGGCGCGCGCTTCGCCAAACGCCTTCGCCTGATCGCGGCCAATACCGTAATCCTTCTTGGTGTCAGGATTGCGCCAGTAGAAATAGCCCGTGCTGTTCTGATACAGGTTCGCGGGCCAGTGCCGGCGCTTTGCTTCACGACGCCTTGCGGCCATTCCCAAATCTCCGTTGCATCTCGCCTGCATCGTCGTAGTAAACGGCGGTCGGTTCGACAAAATACTTGGCGCCGCATTTGATGGGCTGCGGCACGATACGGCCATTTTTACGCCAGTTGCGCAGCGTGTTTCGATGCGGCTTCTCTTTTCCGAACAGCAGTTCAGCCCACTGCTCAAGGGAGACTAGCTTCGCCATTTCTCGACTCCGAGATACGCGCGCGTCACGCGCATGAATTCTTCGATGTTGCAGGTCACTTCAGTTCCGATTCGATAATGGCGCGCAGCGCGGCGACCAACTCAGGGTTCTCGTCGCGCCATTGCTGCCAGCTTGCATCCGTCAGCTTCCAGGTGATCCAATCTGGATGATCAGGCTTCGCATTGAAGGGCTTTCGGCGCTTCTCGCATCGCTCGCACATCTGAGGACGACGCATCGGCAGGTACATGTGGCGGGCACAGAAGTAAAGACCGCAGCCTCGCTCTCCGCCGAATATGTCGCCGCCACACACATACGACAATCCGCGGTCAATCACCTCATTGCATTCCGGATGATCGCAGTACGTCGGTACGCCATAGCCGACATCGCGCTTCCAGTGTTCGTCGTATCCGATGCTCCAGCCCATCATGCTTCTCCTTCCGTGATATTCATGCTTCCGCAGTGGGCGCACATGGCTTGTTCTTGGCTTCGTTGATGAATGCCTGTGCGGCTTCGCGTGACTTGAACCGCTTGAGGCCGCGGCTCTTCGTGTATATCGCTAGCCACACCTTGAACTCAGGATGACGCGTTTCCACGGAATACACAGGCTCGAGAGTTTTGATGTCTAGCCAAGGTCGAACCCGCATAGGCCATTGAGGATTGAGCGTCTTTGATTCAACTCCTGGAATCTTCATCGCTTTTCTCCTGTCCGGTATGCGCGTCATCCAATACCAACTCGCGAATATCTCGCGCAGTACAGACGAGCGCTAACGCAGCGGTTGCAGTCGATGGAACGCTTTCGAGCGCGGCTGCATTGTCGTCGCACATCTGCGCCGCACGCTCAAGTGCCTGCTTTTCAGCGATGATCCACGCTGCCCATGCGATCGGGTGTGCCTCGATCACGCCAAACTCTTTTTCGAACCGCTCTTGGCTGTCGTTCATTTTCATAGATCCTTCGTGATGGCGGCGTCTCTTCGCACGCCACGTGTGCGGCTTAGCGGGATATTGCTTCCCTTCTGCGTTTCAAGATCGCGCACTGTTCCGAGCAGACCCCATTCGCACGGGCGCATGATTCGCTTTGGTGCGGGTCGCTCCGTGGTGCTCTGCGTTGGTAGTTTTCGAACATCGCTCACGTCTTCTCCTTCGTGTCGGTGGATGCGCTCTCGGGCACAATAAATCGCAGGAAGCCCATGCCATTACATTTCGCGCAATGCACGATTCCCCACGGCGGATCGTCATACGCGCCGCGACCGAGGCAGTCTCGGCAGACCTTGACTTCGTATTTCACTTCGAACCCCCTTCCTCGGATGCGCGGTTAGCTGCGATGGCGGCGACGATGGCTGCTCGAATCGTGGTTATCTCGCCATCGAGTTGAATGACGCTTCTAACTGATACATTTCCTGCTGGCGCGACACTTACACACCATCCCATCTTGAACGGTTTATTGGCCGCGTCGAGCCAGTCGAGTAGCTCCGCATCGCGCACATCTGCGGATGCGATGGGGTGGGCGAGAAGCGCTCGCGCATCATCGCCGGACATATACACCGCGAATCTGCCGCCGTATGAATGGCGGGCAAGTGATTCGATTTGAGCTTTCGTTTGCTGATCGAGTGCCACCGCCTCTTGCTTGTCGCTCTTTGCAACAACCCGAACGCCATCATCAATGTCGCATTCGTCTTCTGGACACACGACACCATCGAATTTCGCGGCATGACAAATATCGTAATAGCCTGTGCGGCAACTCTTCGCCTCTTGCTTGTCGCTCTTAGTTGCAACACGACTCTTACGGCAATACGTGCACAGTTCGATTCCTGATGCCGGATCGACTTCGAAATGGTGCTCATGCGTATCGGGGCCGATCGTATCCGGCGCATCGCCCATAGCAAGCGCTTTGCGATAGATTGCGTCGCGTCTGTTTGCCTCTTGCTTGTCGCTCTCTGCTAACACTGCACGGCCATCTCTCAACCGATCCGCAAGTTCCATCGCAGCGCCAACAAAAACTGCGTGATGCGAGATTTCTAATATCGCAATAAGTTCTTCGTTTGAGCGTTCATCAGTCATTTATTCATCTCCGCAATGATTGCGCGTATCAGGCGCCGTGTACCTTGTCGACAGCTTGAATTCGCTCGCCGATCCATCGCATCACAGGCACGGCCATGCTGTTGCCGAGCGCCTTGTATCGAGGGCCATCAGCCGCTGGTTTACCGCGTACGTTGATTAGCGTGTAATCGTCGGGAAATCCTTGCAGGCGCTCGCACTCTCGGGGCGTGAGGCGACGAACTGCGCTGCCGTGCAACACCGCCTGATGGCCACCGCCGTTCTGATGCGAGTCCGAATGGCCCATGCTTCGCATCGTCGAAGCGATGTCACCAACGCCAAAGCCTGTTTGCCCTGAAGCCTTGCAGTCGAATGCGATCGCGTGCAGCACGCTTCCTTTTGTCAACGTCGGCGCTGGTCCGGGTACAACGCGCGACCGGTTCTCAGCGCTGGTGATCTGCTGAAGGTCGAATGCAACAGCGCCAACGCCAATGACGCCACGACCGCCGTTCGGCGTCAGGATCGCGTTCGCAGTCCCGTCCTGTCGATACTCGAGCGCGTGCCCATCGTCACGGCCTCGAATCGCGAGCGTGTATGGTTGACACGGCACGAGCGGCGTGCCGCGCCCGGTGCCGTCTTCGCTCGCGTCGAATCCCTCGCCGCGCAGCGAATGAGCGACTAGGAACTTGCCGTCATCGTCCTGTCCGTTGTGGCCACCTGGGTGAGCGCCCGATGCAAGGGTGCCGGCAATTCTTTGCCCCGATTCCCGGCGCGGCGCAGGATGCCCGAGCATGCTTTCGCGCTCAAAAAGTACCGCTGCGGCACGTCGCCAGTCTCCAAGATGTCCAACAAGGAACACACGGCGGCGTCGCTGGGCCACTCCGAAGTACTGAGCGTCAAGAATGCGGTAGGCGAACCCATACCCGAGTTCTGCCAGCCCTCCGAGGAGGGTGCCAAAATCCCGTCCTCCGTTTGGTGACAAAACACCGGGGACGTTTTCCCAGACCAGCCAGCGGGGAGCCCATCGTGCAGCAATGGCAAGATAGGTGAGCATGAGGTTGCCACGTGGATCAGCCAGTCCCTTTCTGAGTCCGGCGACGCTGAAGCTTTGGCAGGGAGTTCCGCCGACGAGAAGATCGAGAGTTGCATCGGGCCAATCCTTGAACTTGGTCATATCGCCGCGGTTGTCCACGGTCGGGTAGTGATGAGCGAGAACGGCAGACGGGAACGGCTCGATCTCGCTGACGAACTGCGCTTTCCACCCGAGCGGATGCCACGCACAACTCGCCGCTTCGATACCGCTGCATACGCTTCCGAATCTCACGTTCTTCTCCTTTATGGGCGCGGGTGCGATACGCGCCCGGTGGGCTTCCAATCGACCATCGGCGTGTTATAGCCGAGCATTAGCGGGTGCTTCGGATCGCCGCCTTTGGTCAAACCAAAGTGCCGTACCGGCTTTCCGCTCGTGAGAAGCATCGCGAGCACGGTGTCGAAATCGTTGTGCATGTGGCGCGGCACCTTAGAACGGCACCCCCAGCATGGGATTAGCACGTCCGCATCGGCGATGATCTGCAGCAGATGCTGAAGGTTCTCGCGATACTGCTCCGGCGATAGAAGTAGCCGACTGAGTTCGCGCACATCCGTAGCGCGAACAGCCGAGACATTCCCGACAATGAAGCGGCGGCCACCGTTGACCTTCGTGAATCCAATCCATTTACGCACCGTCGCGTCATCCAGCCGCGCATCCGCTGTCGATGGATTCACCCCGAAGTAGGCGAACGTCAGGCCGTCCATTTGAACGTCGCGCTCAAGCCTGAAACGATATGCGCCGCAGGAGCTGAATACTGCGCTCACGCTTTCTCTCCGGTTGCCTTGAAAATCGCCTCTTCAAGTCGGACGATGGTTCCGTTGCCGTTCCGAGGCGGCTTGATGACGCGGATGACGTGGAGAGCTTCGCGCGCGACTGCGAGTAGATCGGGAGCGGTTTCGATCAGGCGGACGTTTGCGAGCGTTTCTTCCGCTTCCCATTCGGGCGGATCTTTATAGATCGGCTTCAGAACGTTGGCGATTTTGAAACGTGTTCCGGCGAGTGAGCCGCGGATCCTCACGTACGGCTTGTCATCTTCATCCGGCAGCACCATCCACGGGCCGCGAGTGTGCTTCGTGCTCATGCTTCAATCCTTTTAAATTCGACGACCCAGACCCATGGATTCGCATCCCATGCGCCGCCACCATTGATTCGGTCCCAAAGATCAGCGAAGACGACGCGCGCATCGCGATCCGCACCGCCGAAGTACTGCTCGCCTTTCTGAACGACGTATCTGCCTAAAGCGGGCAGACGGTACAGTCCTTCGTTCGCCGCATCGGCCTCGCTGATGTCGTTCAAGCGCTCGACGCGCACGCCGGTGATTTCGAGCGTGATGCGCGACGCCCAGCGCGGCATGTGGATGGAAGCCGTCCAACCGCGGCTTTCCGTTTCGTCGAGAGTTCGATAAAGCCGCTCGGTAATGTCTGCCTCGTGCCGCCCGTCGTCTGCTTTGTAGGCGATACCCGCATAGAAGCGCTCGCAGCCATCCGGAAAGGTCTCGACACCGAGGCGATTGACGTCATGCGTCTCGCGCACCCACAGGCGATCACCGGGCGCGCCGTACGGGCACTTCGAACCCCAATCGCCGTCATCGCTGTACGCGCCGAAAATCTCTTCGCCGGGCGCTTCCTCGCCGTTGCGCAGAATCACGGTAGGGTGATAGCGATCGACGACGATCGGCGAAACGTCTTCGGGTGGCTGGTTCTTCACGACGCGCCGCGTCTGCGTCTTGCGTCCTTCGAGAATGGCTCGTACCATCGGCCCGGAAAATAAAATCGGGAGTTCACGCATGGAAAAGCTCAAAAGTATTTGCTTGCTCGCGTTGGGTTTCCTTGCAGGAATGTTGATAGTCGCGTTCATTCATTGGCCGCCGACGCAAAGTTCGGACTGGGCGTCTTGGATGCAAGCGATTGGAGCGATCGTAGGTATAGGCATCGCCATCGCCGTGCCGGCTTATCAGAAGTTTGAAGCAAGGCGAGAATCGCGTAACGCCGCTGCGGCTTCCCTCCGCGCGACTGCAGAAATCGTTAGATTGACGATGCTTGCGGCGAGTGATGCTGTGGACAAAATCGCGCGTGCCTTTGCAGGCCCCAAGTTCGAAAGCGTTAGGTTCGTGGAAACCCGTTTCGAGGAGTTGGCTGACCTTACCTTGCAAGTTGAAATTCACACTCTTCCCACCCCTGGTGCGGTGAAAGCCATGGTAGAGGGCAGGCATGCCACCGAGTCGTTGCGCCGTGCTATGAGAAAAGCCAAGGACGAAAGCATCTCTACGTTTTTCGTTTCGGACGAGGTAGAGAGAGCCATCGTTGATGCGCGTGATGCTTTGATACAAAGCTTCAACGAGCTGGTGAACGAGTGCGTCGAAATAGAAAAAGGCCATGCTCGATGGAGCAAGAAAATCGAACACGTCGTTGCAATGAAGCTTTAGATTTTGTGTCAAAGCAATAACTCCGTCAGTTACCGGATGAAACGCGCGTCGACTCGGGCTGCGCTACCGCATAGACTTGCTTGCCATCAGCGTTCGTCGTCGTCGTTTCCGTCTCGCCCTTGAGCAGCTTGTGCTTCAAGAAGATCGAACGGACTTTCGGGTCGATGGAAGCGAGGATGTCCAACGCTGCCGATCGGAGTTCTTTTGCGTTTTCGGGATCAGATACCGCGGCTTGCTGCACGCGTTCGAAGGTGCGGAGCATCACGCACGCCTCGTCGATCTTTGGCGCGCCAACGCTTACCGCGAAACCCGGTCCGCCAGCGGCAAGGCCAGCCGTTCCGCCGCAATAGTCACCAGAGAACGAGCCTGCGAAGCCAGGGAGGACCGCATTGCCGGTCGTGCGCGCCGTGTAGCTGCCGCTGTACTCGACCTTGTTGGGGCTGTTGAAGGTGATCTGTTGAGCGTTGCCTTGATTCGTCGCGCCTGCCACGGAAGACGTGGTTGACGTGTTCTCTGCGTTGCCCGACACTTGAGCCATCGCGGGTGCAACCGCGAAGAGCGCTATGAGGGCGATGAAAGTCGTTTTCATGTGAGGCTCCTGGGCGCGGGGTCGGTCGCTCGACCCCGCTACCGGTTATGGGAAGCGCTGCGCTTAGTGGATGAACGAGATACCTGCGATACCGCCAATTGCACCGACCGCACCGATAGCGCCGGTTGCGAACTGCGCGCTGCCCTGTGCTGCCGTCGTCGTATTGCCGTATGCCGCGCCGCCATTTGCGATGCTGTTGCCGACGTTCGTCGGGGCATTGCCGACCGCCGAACCCGTCACACCTGAGTTCGAAAACTGCGTCGTGTTGGTGACGACCGTCGCGCCGACGCTATTCACGCCACCGCCAATCGTTGCCGTGCCGCCCGTGTTGTTGAACGCGTTCTGATACGAAGCGCCCGTGGCGCCGACCTGCGCGGCCGTCACTGCATTGCCGTTGCTGATGCTGGCAGCCGAGCCCGACACGCTGCCGCCGAATGCCGATGCTCCGGCGCCGACGACGATCCCGCCTTCGATACCCGTTGCGTGAGCGACATTGAACAACGATGCGAATGCTGCTGCGACGACTGCCAATGCGATTTGCTTCTTCATTTCTGGTGCTCCTCGTGTAATGCACGTGGCGGACGTGCGGCCGGTTTATATGTGCCGGTTACCCTTCGTCCGGCGCCGGGAATATTCACCATCTCCGGCGGGTGGCTGAGGTGCCCGTCCCCAGCTACGGCCTACGCCTGCGGCTTCCGCGTAGGTGCTCAGCGTCCTGTTCAAGGGTGGCGGCTGGTACTGATTTCCAGCACAGAGCGGCGCGCATGTTTTCATAGCAGTCGGATGCATCCCGACCTAGGATGTCTGCCCGCCCGGTTGACTCCACTCGCCGCGCATCAGCCTGCGCATTCGCCACCCTTCAACAAGCCGGATTACGCGCCGGCACGCGGTGGGTTGAAATTCAGTGAACCTCGCGGGTATCGCGCCGTTCGTCGGTGTTTCGGACGATCAGATAAGCGCCGTATCCAGTTACAAGCCAGATGATGAGGAGTGCTACGAGCCAAGGTGTCATGATCGGTGAGCTTTATCGGGATGCGGTTAGCGAGGGCTGACGTCGATGTACGCGAACTGACGCGCAACCTTCGCCGGAACGTGGAACTTGCCAATCTGCACACGCGGCTCGGTCAATCCGAGTGCTTCGCGCTGACGCTTACGCAGGATCGCGCGGCGCTCTTCGATCGTGAGTGCGCTGCTCGTATCGAGGTGGCGCAGGTCGGTATTGCGGGCGGGCGTCTTCATCACAGAAGCCCTTGCAGGTGGGCGCAGATAACCGTGGCAGTAGCGCCTACGAGGCAGATAACGCCAAACGCTGCCGTGAAGACATTCACGGTCTTGAGGTCGGTGTCGTTGATAACGCGGTCCATCGTCTATCCCCGGTTAGATGGTCAAGAGCCAAAGACCACCCGCCGTCGCGAGGATGCCAACGAAGAGACCTACGCTTATTGCTGCGAGCTTTCCCATGTTCGTCTCCCGAGATCCGTGGGTGAGTGCACGGGAGTTACTATACGTCGATGAATAGACATAGTCAATACGCAAATGAATAGATCGATGGATAAATTTGTAACATGCGGGGAAGGTGCTGCGTGTAGGCAAAAAAAATCCCGCACCGGGGAGATTGGTGCGGGATTGGCCTCAAGTCGCGTGGACGACTGAAGTTGAGCTATGGCCGATTCGAGTATAGGAGACGCATCAACGAAGGCAAACGTGCGGCCAACAAAAAACCCGCCGAAGCGGGTTGATGCGCGCAGACCGAAATTTCCCTAGGCAGGGTCTGATGGTGGGTCACGCTCAAGAGGCTCTGCCAAAGTGGAGAAAATGTTGGCAAGGTCTGCGTAACCAAGAATCCCCTTGGCCACATCAACCATTATCTCTTCTAGGGCCGGTGTACGTTGCACTAAGAAGAAATTCAAAGCGAGATAGACAAGGGCAGCCATCAATGCCGTACGCTTGTTTGCGTCGGTGAATGCATGCCCTCTAGCGATAGCTTCAGCGTACATGCCAGCTATCTCGAAGACATCCTCTAGCTGCTCGTAATATCGTTTTGCTTCAATACGAGAAAGCGCGCCCTCGAGCGCGCTTCTATTGATACCTTGTACACCCGGTTCCTCGCTCAACACCACGTCATGAATGACGATAACCAGGTCACAGTCGAGAATCATCGGAACGCTAGCGCTCGGATAACATCATGATGTTGTTCGAGCACAAGTTTCGCCGCTGCAACAACCTTTCGGCGCCCTTCGGTCGTGCGAATATTGATGTCGACGGTAGGTTGTTGTTGATGGGACCGAGCTTTGACTTCGATACCGTGGATGGTCCCGGTCTTTCCTTGGCGAATCATTTGGGCTCTCCTTCGGGTGTTGAACTTTCCTATTGACGGCATTCTACGGCGAAACTGTATGGCAGTGCACAACTGAAACACTTTTAAAGCGTGTCATCGTACACGTCTATTGAAACTGAACACCTTAACAGTCTACCGTTGGACTCTTGGCCTAACATATGTGGTCATTGTTAAGCAGATTTCAAGCCTGAACACCCCTGAACACACGAAGCCTGAACAAAACTGAACATCGCCCCTATTTCGTTGCGTGGGTGTGGTGTTCATCGCCATCACAAACACTTCCTCACCACATCAACGTACCTCTGCTCGCCGAAGGCGGCCCGGCGATGCGTAGCTTCACCGGGCCTTATTTGTCGAGCAGCTCAGCTACGTCGACTGTGGTACTGACAACTAGGCCGGCGATTTGGTCGAGAAACGTGCGCACCTCTTGAGTAAGCGCAGCCCCTTTCAGCTGCCCAGAGAAATCGTCTGCCCGAGCGGAGATCTCTGCTAACCCGGTTTGGTAGGCCCGGATGGCTTTGAACATCTGAATTTTCGTCCAGGCGACATCTTTTTCATTCATAGGTCCGCCATCTTGTGGAAAGACATGGGCGTCACAAACACTTCCGCGCCACATCGATGTACTTCTGCTCGCCGAAGACGGCGCGGCTGTAGAACGTCACTCGCCGCGTATCGCTATCCGCCACAACGTCGAGCAGGAGATATGTTCCCGAGACACCAGTGGTGCTCAACGTAACGCCGCCGGGCGTAGGGACGAAATTGACGCCAAGGTAACCGGCGTCGATCCAACCCTGTTGCACGCAGCCGGCATATTCGACTGCCGGCCGGGAGGTCTTTCCAGAAAATACAGGCGCGCGCTCGCGCATGTCGCCGCTCGATGCGCAGCCTACGATCGAGGCGCTAAGCACTAAGGCGAAAACGTATCTGCGCATGCGTTCAGCCTCTGTAGACAATTGCTTCGTTCAAGGCATATACCACGCGCCGGACGAAATCCTTGTCGCGGGAGGTCAAAGCTTTGATTTCGCCAGACGCGGTTTGCAGTCGGACGTCGTATCTCCCTTTTCCTTTCCACAGATAGATGGCACCGCCCAAGACGAAAATGACGCCCATCGCGATCAAGCTTGGGCTTAGACACAAGAAGACACCGCCGATGATCAGAAGGTAGCCAAAGACGAGCGCCGGATCTTTCTCGATATGTCTCACCGAAGTGACGCCGCTCATTGCGAAGGTGTTCCCCGGAACCAGGAACCGCGCGCTCGTCACGCGAATAGGCCCCTCGTCCATGAATACCCGCTCAGTCCTCGATGACGCTGCCGTCGTTTCTTCCTGCCATGCCGGCTCTCTCGTGGTGTTCATATTTTCCTTGTTGTTTTAATCAGGGCGCCATGCAGAAGGCTTGGCGATCCATCCTACGTAGTGCATCTTCTCGATTTCTTCATCCGCAAACGAGATGGTGCCGTGCTGCTCGTTCGTTGAGATCAAATGCACGCGCCCAGATCGCTTGTACAGGAACTCCTTTACCATCACCCGGCCGTCCTTCGACTTCACGAGCACTTCGTCGCCTGGCTCGATCGGATGGTTCGGCTCGATCACAACGAACTCACGATCCTTAATCCGCGGGCGCATGGAATCCCCGCTGCAACGAATGGCGTACGCGTCCTTGTCCTTCGTCGGCACATCTACGAAGCCATCGCCTTGGCCGACGGGGTACTCCACGTCAGCCCAAAAACCGTTGTCTCCTAACTGGGCCATTCCCACTACCGGTACACCCCGCCAGCCTGTGACAGGGATTGGTTCATACGGGTCGTTGTGCCGGATAGCTGTCTTCCGCGGACCCTTCCCGAGCATCAACCAGACTGAGTTGACACCGAAGGCCTCCTGCATCGCAACCGCCAAATCGACGTCCAGACGCTGAATCTTGCCGCTGAGAAGGTCGAGCACCGTCGCGAGATCTGTCTTCGCGCCCGCTGCTAGGCGGGTCTCGTTCCCGCCTAAGTCCTCCAGCAAAGACTTAATTCTAGCGGCGAGGCCGCCGTCCCCAATCCCGTGAATAACGGGGTCTTTTGGCCGGTGATCGGGGCTATCAGGCCCTGGACCGAGGCCCTCGGCGAGCCAGTTCACATTGCTCTCGAGCGCAGTCGCGAGCTTCTGAAGCGTCGGAACGTCCGGACTGGCGGTCGTGCCTTTCAGGATACGGTTGATAGTCGGCTGAGGAACTCCTGAGCTGCGCGCGAGCGCGCTTTGGCTGCCGATGTTGCGAAGTTTCATCAGCAAATCGAGACGGTCTGAGATGTTCATCCCGTGAATATACGCGGGCGTATAAGAACTAGACAAACAAGTATCCATTGATGTATTGACCGTCTATCCATCTGCGTATAGAATGATTTTTATGAACACGCCAACTGCCCGCCAAATGCTGAAAGAGATCAAGTCCGCTTTGGGGCTTGGTGAGATCGCGCTCGCCGAGAAATTGGGCACCTCGCAGCCGACCGTCAACCGCATCCTCAATGGTCAGCCTGACTGCAAGGGCACAACGCTGCAGGCGATTGTCCGGCTGTACGAGCAGGTGGTGTCTCAGCGGGCGGCTGCATGACCGAGACGCCAATCAGCGCGGCTGTCCAGAAAGAGATTCGAACGATGCTATTCGGTCTTATCGCGGCGGGGATTCGAGGTAACCAACTCGACGAGGCGCGTAAAGAAGCGGTCCTGCAAGCCCGCAAACTGCAAACGGACTCAGCAGGACCAGCAAAAGTAACGAAGTAAGCGGCGCCGAGTCTGCTGCCGGTTTGAGTGGATGGCTCACCGGTCTGTGATTCGCAGTACTAACGGCGCTTTGGTCACTCGCGCTTGTTGTCATTTTTGTTTTACCCCGTCAAACGTGTCGTTTTTTCTTATGACGCCACTTTATACGGGTGAACCCTCAGAAGAAACATTCGTTTGGAGTTGCCGTGAACACAGCCGACGCAGCATACGCAGTAGCACATGAATATCCAGGCGGATGCGAAGCGCTCGCGCCGCGCCTCGGCATGTCTGGCGCTCTCTTGCGCAACAAGGTCAACACGAACCGAACGCCTGAGAACCGCAACGTGCTGAACTTGGCCGACGCTGTCCGCATGACCGACCTGACGGACGACGAGCGAATCCTCGAAGCCTGGCTTGCTCAGCGCAACGCCGTCATGGTCAAGCTTCCGGACGCTTGCGAAGAGCCCGACAACGAAGAGATCGTCGACAAGTTCATGAGTCTGACCGTGCATTACGGCCAGCTCGCCAAGCGCTTCCGCGAAGCCACCGCTGATGGCGAAGTCGACGATCAAGAGATGGCAGACCTTGAACGCATCGGCGGTTTGATTCACCGCGCCGTCGAGGAAATCAACATGCTGACGAAACGCATCTACCGTCGCGAGCCGCAATCGGCTGCCGCGTCGCTCGTGAAGAAGGCTTCGTGATGAGCGCGAGTCCTGACTTCATCCCTACTGCGTTCCCCGACTTCATCACGACCGGCCGCATGTTCGATGGTCCGCTCACCGCCGAATGGCAAGAGCGCGAGCGCGCGCAGCAGCCGAAGAAGATCTGCATCGCGTGCGGTGCGAAGCAAAACGCCGACGGCTCTTTGCCGTGCGGTCACGACAACGACCTGTGAGGTCATCCATGAATCTCATCGCCATCCATTCGCGCCCCATCGGTGATCAGCCTATTCAGACTGCGAACGCACGCGAGCTGCACGCCTTTCTTGAAGTCGGAAAAGATTTCTCTTCGTGGATCACCAATCGCATTGAGCAATTCGGTTTCATAGCGAACATCGACTACGTGACTTTTCACCAAAACGGGGGAAAAGGTCGGCCGACGATCGAATACGCGGTGACGCTCGACATGGCCAAAGAACTGTCGATGGTCGAGCGCACGGAGAAAGGCAAAGAGGCGCGCCGGTACTTCATCGAGTGCGAGAAGCGTGCAAAAGAACAGCCGGTTTATAGCGTCGCATCGGCGTCAAAGCTGGTTGGCGAACTGGCTATTCTCGAATGCTACAAGCGTTTGCTGAACCCATCGCCGTCTAGCCAAGTGGCAATGCTCGCGCATATCGCAGAGTTTCTGACGTACACGCTGCGCTTCTGGCTCGAAAACATCGAGCAGGAGATCGGCGGCGCCCTGCTGACGGCTCTTGAGCGCGACAAGTTTTACGCGGAGTTCAACGTCGAAGGCTTGCTGCGTGCCGACAGCGCTGCCCGCGCGCAGTACTACACATCGGCGCTTCAAAACGGTTGGCAAAACCGTAATGACGTCCGGAAGAAAGAAAACTTGCCGCCCTTCCAGGGCGGCGATGTCTTCACGGTCCAGTCGAACATGATTCCGCTGGATCAGCTTGGCAAAGCTGCGGCGCGACGAGGGGGTGAAATACACCCGCTACCTCGACTCGAAAGGGATTCCGACAACCGGCGTGGGGCACAACCTGCTAGCGAAGCCGCTGCCGGCCGGATGGACCTATCCGCTGTCAGATAGTCAGGTCGATCAGCTGCTCGAGGACGACCTCGACGACGTGTACGTCGATCTCGATCGCAACCTGTCGTGGTGGCGTGCGCTCGACGATGTTCGGCAGCGGGTCATCGCGAACATGTGTTTCAACATGGGCATTGGACGTCTGCTCGGCTTCACGAAGATGCTCGCGGCGGCGCGCGCAGCGAAATATTCGACGGCCGCGGCCGAGATGCTCGATTCGAAGTGGGCGCGCGAAGACGTCGGCATCGGTACGGCCGCGAAGCCAGGCCGCGCGCTGCGTCTCGCCAACATGATGAGGGACGGCAAATGATTCAGCTTCTAAGCAGTATCGGCCCGTGGATCCTGACTGGCCTCCTGGGTGCATGGGCAATCTTCACGCATCTCAGCGCCAAGGCGAAGGTGGCTGACGCCAAGCAGAAGGCGCAGACCGATGTCGAGGCAGCCCAGACGAAGCAGAAGGTCGCGGAAGACAACCTCAACGCTCGCAAAACGGCGGACGTCCAAGCTGACGCCGATGCGGCAAAGACTGCGGCCGTGGCCGCGCAGGAGAGAACCGATGTTGAAAACACTCAGGCGCGTCTCGATGATGACGCTGCTCGCGACGAGCTTCTCGGGCTGCTTCACGGCTCCGGTACAGACAACCCCGGAACTGGTCAAGGAAGTGCCGGGACCGACCCGGGTCGTCGATAACTCGTGTCTGTATTTCAAGCCCGAGACGCCGACTGATGCCGACGTGCGCGCGATGTCTCGACCGTTCCTTGACCAGGTAACGGCGAACCTCAAAATGGGCATCGCGCACTGCGGCTGGAAGTTAGGCGACCGAAAGTAACGCCGTCTAGAATGCCGCTGTATGTCTTTGATTCTAGTAGTGCCGTGTTGTGCATTTCAGGGCTTGCGATTTCGTGCGGAAAACGAACCTAAGTGGATGACAGGAAAGAGAAAAGCGCGAAAACGCCTAATTACATGCCATGTAATTGGCGAGCCTCACGCGCGCTCCTACTCTCTCATCATCGCGATGCAGCCATGTTGGCCGCAGCGTTCGAGAACAAGGAGCCTCTCATGTCGAACCATACCGTTCATACGATTCAAACCGCCCCCGAGCAATCGAAGCCTGTGCTCGAACGCCTGCAACGAACCTTCGGCCTCGTGCCGAACATCGCGGGCGCGATGGCTGCATCGCCCACGCTGATCAATGGCTTCATCGGCTTATTCGAGCGCGTGCACGCGAGCAGGCTCAGCGAGCCGCAGATTCAGACGCTGCTGCTCACCAACGCGGTGACGAACCGCAGCGAATGGGCCGCCGCGTTTCATACGGCGCTCGCGTTGCAACAGGGCGTGAGCCGCGCCGATGTCGATGCCATCCGCGAAGCACGCTTGCCCGCCGATGGAAACCTCGCCGCGCTCTCGGCGCTGGCGCGCACGCTCATCGACAGGCGCGGCCGGATCGATTGCGCCGACGAGAAGCGTTTCATCGATGCCGGCTTCGGCGCCGCGCAGATACTCGATGTAATCGCGGTCGTGGCGGCATCGACCATCACGAACTACACCGGTAGCGTCACGCAACCGCCGCTCGAAGCGCAGTTCGCCGAGTATGCGTGGCAAGCGCCGACACGTTGAGGAAAGCACATGACGACAGCCGCTCACGCCGAGAAAAGTCGAACGTCGAACGCTATCGGCGACCTGCTGCGTTACTGGCGCAATGTGCGCGGCGTGAGTCAGCTCGGCTTGTCGCTGGACGCGGGCGTATCGCAGCGGCAGATTAGCTTCATCGAAAGCGGCCGCAGCGTGCCGGGCCGGCAGACCGTACTCGATCTTGCCGAGACGCTCGACGTGCCGCTGCGCGAGCGCAATGCGCTGTTGCTTGCAGCAGGCTATGCGCCGCTCTATTCCGATGCGCCGTGGAACGCCGAAGAGATGCAGGGCGTCGTGCGCGCGCTCGAACGCGTGTTGCGTCAGCACGAGCCTTATCCCGCCATCGTCATGGACCGGCATTGGAACGTGCTGATGACCAACGCTGCCGCGCCGCGCTTCTTCAATCGTTTCATCGATATGTCCGCGCGCACGGGGCCGCGCAACATGCTGCATCTGGTGTTCGATCCGCTGGGCATGCGCCCGTTCATCGCGGACTGGGGTAACGTCGCGCGCAGTCTCTTGCAACGCGTGCATCGCGAAGCAGTAGGGCAGTTTGTCGATGAAGGCACGCGTAATCTCTTCGATGCCTTGCTCGCTTATCCCGATGTGCCGCGCGACTGGCGCTCGCGGGAAGTATCGCGCGGCGCTTCCGCGTTGCCGGTCGTGCCGCTCGGCTTCGTTTTCGAAGGTACGGTGCTCGACTACTTCTCGATGGTGACGACGGTCGGCACGCCGCGAACCATCGCCGCGCAGGAGTTGCGCATCGAGTGTCTCTTTCCCGCCGACGATGCAACGGAAGCGCGGCATTTGGCGACGTTCTCGACATAGGCGCTTGCAGCGCATAGAGTGCTTCATTCGACTCTATGAAGGAGAAACGTATGACGACCACGGACAAGGTTGCACTGATCACGGCGGCGGGCAAGGGCATGGGCGCGGCCATCGCGAAGGAACTCGCGGCCAACGGCTACAAAGTCGCGCTGATGTCGCCTTCGGGCAGCGCCGTTACGCTCGCGGAGCAGTTGAACGGCTTCGGCATGACGGGTTCGGTGGCGCAGGACGCGGATATCGAAAAGTTCGTGCAAGGTACGCTCGAAAAATACGGCCGCATCGATGCCGTGGTGAACAACACGGGGCATCCGCCCAAAGGCGATCTCCTCGCACTCGACGACGCCAAATGGCACGAAGGCCTCGACCTCATCATCCTCAACGTGGTGCGTGTGCTGCGCCGCGTAACGCCGGTGTTTCAGAAACAAGGCGGCGGCGCCGTCGTCAATATTTCGAGCTTCGCAGCGGTGGCGCCGGAGCCGGTGATGCCGGTTTCATCGGCGTTGCGTGCGGCGTTGAGCGCATTCACGCGCCTCTATGCGGAGCGGCACGCGGCGGAAAACATTCGCATCAATTCCGTGCTGCCGGGGTTTATCGATAGCTGGCCGGAAACGCCGGAGATCGTCGCACGCATTCCGGCAGGGCGCTTCGGTAAGACCGAAGAGATTGCGAAGACCGTGGCGTTTCTATTGTCGGACGGCGCGGGCTATATCACCGGACAGAACATCCGCGTCGATGGGGGAATCGTTCGGGCGCTTTGAATGCGATGCCCTGCGTCCGGCGTCGCATCGTGTGGCCGTGATCTCAAGGCGCGATGGCGTCCGCCGTTTCCTGATCCCAATACGGCGGCAGCGCCTTGTAAGGATTCGAACCGGCAAGCGACGTGACATACACGCCGCCCGCGCCATGTGTCTTCGCATACTGAACGACGCCCGGCAACTGCGCGGCCGTTGCGCCATACACCATATGCACGAAGCGGTTCTTCGGATATGCGGCTTGCCAGCTCATCGGTTGATAGCGCGCGTAACTCTTGACCGTGTTTTCGAAGACCACGAACTGATCGGCGGTCGGCAGGCTCGCATAAAGCTCGGGAACGTTCGTTCCCGGGTTACCCATGACCGAGTATGTCGACTTCAATCCCTTGATGTAGTTGTAGATGGACTGATAGAACTGGACGTGCGACATCTGGCTATCGGCCGTCATCTCGTCGATGAAAAAGCCATCGACCTTATAAAGCGTCACGTACGCGTTGATGTCCGCCACGACCGCCGACAGAGAGCGCTTTGCATACGACGTCGATACATAGCCAATCACCTTACCGCCCGCCGCATGAAGTCGTGTTACGGCGGCGGCATAGGCGACGTCTTCCTTGATACCGGGACCGCTGTTCGGATTCAGAATGGCCGTAGTCGGAACCTTGCGCGCGGTGGCGGTCAAGCTGTTCCAGTTCGAGACGCTGCTCGTGGCATTGAAATACGAGGGGATGACGACGCTGGTGGCCGTGTTGACCGTTGTGGCCGCGAAGGCTGTGCTAGCGGTGCCCAACAAGGCGGCGAGAGGCATTGCCCACTTCAGACAGTTCAAGCATTTCAAAGCTGCGTTCAGCATTTAGCCTCCTGACGCGGTCATTCGAGCCGCTGTCTTTTGGCCCGCCGCACAGACGGCGGGCAACTGGCAAACTCTCGTTAAGAAAGTCCCTTTAGTTTTGCGTCGCCGGATCACTCCGGTTTTGCCCCTCTCCCCTAACGGCAGGCTTTAAGATTTCTTTAGCGTATTAAAAAGAAATCTTTGGCATCGCTTGATGACGCTTGGACGACTCGTTATCTCTCAGTGCGTTGCCAAACGTTTGCCTTAAAGTTCTATTGAACATGGTCGTTAATGCCTAGCAACGTGCACTGGTTTGTTCAATGCATAAGCGGTCTTGAGCGGCTAAAGGTCATGTGCTATCGTGCGCGCCCTTGGCATTTGAGCAAAAGAATATTGCTTCGCGACCCGCGCAACGCGGGCTTTGCGTAGCGCGATTGCGGCTAGCCGAATGAGCTTGCGGTGACGATTTCCTCAAGGCGATGTCCTTGAGAAAAGCGCGCTGCACTCGTATAAAAATCAAACGGGGAAAAGATCTTGCCGATGGAGAAGTGGACCCGGGCACGCGCCGGTATGTTCTCTTGCGCGCGTGCGGAACGTGCGCCTGAACGTTTCGTGATGCGCGTAATGGCAGCCGTTCTGTTGAGCACGGCGGGCCTTGATCCGTTCATCGCTTATGCGCAAGCGGCGGCGCTGCAGTCCAATGCGCCGCGCGCTTCACAGTCCGCTGCATCTCAACCCAATATCGCTTTCTATTACGCGGCGAATCCGCCTGTCGATCAATTGCAGGCATTCGACGCAGTGGTCATCGACCCGGTAGCGGGCTTCGATCCGTCCATGCATCCGCTCGCGCATACGACATGGATCGCGCGTAGTCAAAGCGGAAATGCCGCTGAAATCGAAGCGCTGTGGCAGCGTGGTTATCGCGGATTTTTCCTCGATACGCCAATCGCTCTTGCCGCAGCCCTTCGAATTCATGCGGCGCATCCGGACGCGCGTCTTATCGCGGGTGGCGAGAACATTGCGCAAAGCGCGTTGCCCTATGCAAGCGCGCTATACGCGGTTGTCGGCGATTCGCTGATTCGCGGTATAGACGAAAGTGGTCAGTTCACGGAAGTTCCTGAAGCGTTGCGCGCACGGCGCATGGCGGCGGCGCGCGAATTCACGCAGCAGAGCGGCGTGCCGGTCGTGTCGATCGAGTATTGCAATCGCAACGACCGGCAGTGCGCGCGCGAAACGGCGAGCCGCGTCGTGTCCGCAGGCATGCTGCCTTACGTGACGAGCAAGGCGCGCGATGTGGTCGGCATCGGCAAGATAGAAGTGCTGCCGCGCAAGATTCTCGTCGTGCAGGACCGCGATACCAAGGACCCGCTCGATTTAAGCGCGGGTGTGCGTGACCTCGCCACGCCGCTCAATTACATGGGCTACGACGTCGAGTACGCCGACTTTTCGTCGCGCTTGCCGGATAACATCACACCCGACCGCTACGCAGGCGTGGTCGCATGGATTCAGCGCGGCGCGGTGCCCGATGCACAAGTCTGGCAACGATGGGTTGCCGCGCGCATGGCGGATCACATTCCTGTCGCGTTTCTCGGTCAGTTCGGTTTCGATGCAGCCGGTTCCGCTGGCGCCGCGCTCGATCTGCAACCGGTCGGCGGAACGTTCGCGGCGCCCGTCACGGTCGTCAAGAGCGATCCGATGATCGGCTTCGAGATCAGCCCGAAACCGGAACCGCGCGATCTGCAAGGCGTGCGCGTGGGTCCGCGCAGTCAAGCTTTGTTGCGCGTCTCGGCAAGCGGAGCAGAGGTGGACCAAGTCGCGCTCACGCCGTGGGGCGGGTACGCGCTGAGTCCTTACACAGTCGTATCGTTGGACAGCATCGAACAGGAACGCTGGGCCATTCAACCGATGGCTTTCATGAAGGCGGCGCTGCATCTGCAAGACATGCCCGCGCCGAGCGTGACGACGGAAAACGGCCGACGCCTTTTCATGTCGCACGTGGATGGCGATGGCTTCGCCTCACGCGCGGAATTCCCCGGTCCCGACTACTCGGGCGAAGCGTTGTATCAGCAGATTTTCACGCGCTATCAAGTGCCGATGACGCTCTCCGTCATTGAAGGCGAAGTCGGTCCTGCCGGTCTGCATCCGGATATCTCGCCCCGTCTGGAAGCCATCGCGCGCAAGATGTTCGCGCTGCCGCACGTCGAGATCGGCACGCATACGTACTCGCATCCGTTTCAATGGGAACAGGTCGACAGCAAGGGCGCACAGATGGATCGCGGCGGTGGCGACGCGGCGTTCTCGTTGAATATCCCGGGATATCGCTTCAATATCGATCGTGAGATCACGGGCTCGATCGACTATATCAACTCGCGTCTTGCACCTGCCGGCAAGAAGACCGTGCTCCTGCAATGGTCCGGCGACTGCCGTCCGCCTGGCTTCGTCGTGCGCAAGGTGGCCGAGGCGGGCGTCTACAACTTCAATGGCGGCGATACCGTCATCACGAAGTCGGCCAATAGCTGGACCAATATCGCGCCTGTCGGTGTGGACAAGGGACCCCGCGCGTATCAGGTCTATGCGCCGAATCAAGACGAGAACGTCTATACGAACGACTGGCAAGGTCCGTTCTATGGCTTCACGCGCGTGCTGGAAACGTTCGCGATGACCGAGCGTCCGCAGCGCTTCAAGCCGATCGACATCTATTACCACATGTATAGCGGCACCAAGGTGGCGTCGCTGCGCGCGTTGGATCAGATCTTTTCGACGACACTCAAGCAGCCGGTGATGCCGGTCTATGTGAGCGAGTACATCCGCAAGGTGCTCGACTGGCATACCTTCGCGGTGGCAAAAGACATCGATTCGAAGTCCGGTCAATGGCTCGTGCGCGGCAATGGCGAAGTGCGCGAATTGCACTGGCCGCAAGCGGCAAAGCCATCGGTCGATGATGCTTCGGGCATCACGGGTTTCGCGCCGGGGCCTGACGGTACTTACATCCATATCGATAACGGCAGTGCGCGTTTTGCCATGGGCGGTACAACGACCGCGCCGTATATCGAAGAGGCAAATGGTTTCGTGCGCAACTTTAGCCGCACGCCGCAAGGCATGCAGTTCGAATTTGCCGGCCACTATCAGCCGTTCGTCAGGGTAGCGAACGCGCAGCAGTGCAAGGTCCGCGTCAACGGTCAGAGCGTTGCTGCCCGACGCGATGGCGATCTCCTGCGCTTCGACACATCGGCCGATGTCGGATCTATCTTGAACTACAAGCTGGTCGAGGTCGCCTGTGCTCGTTAATCGCCCTCGTATTGCGCCAACGTGGCTCGTGATGTTGCTCGCGGGCGTCGTGTTGATCACGCTATGGTTCATGCATCCGCGTGGCGGATTGCGCAACCGCTTGACATCCACCGATGCACCGAGCGATCTCAGCATCGCTTATCTCGAAGCGTGGCTGCGCGTGCAGCCCGGCAACACGGAGATTCTCTCGGTGCTCGGCACGCAATACGTGCGTCTCGGGCGCGATGAAGATGCGCGCCGCATTGCTGACCGCATGGCCGCCGCGCCTGGTGACGAGCTTCATCGCGCCGCACAGTTGCTGCGCCTGACCGTGGATACGCGCGAGACCTTCGCATTGCCCGCGAACGATCCGGGCCGCGAGGCCGCGCTGGTTCGCCTGCGCACGCAACTGACCAACGCGGCGGCGCTGTCGTGGTCGAATGCGGACTTGCAAATCCTGGCCGAAGCGGCTGCATCCGCAAATGCGCAACAGCTTGCGGGGCAGCTCTATGCGCGGCTTGCCGTGCAGGACCCGGCACAACAGACGCGCTGGAATCGCGAAGTGGTGCGCTTTGCCATGTATGGCGGCGACTATCGCGGCGCGGCGGAAGGCTGGTTCCGTTTGCAAGCGAAGGCACCCACGTTCGATGCGAAGCGTGATTGCTTCATCAACGGCATTCGCGCGCTGCAGTCGGGCAATCTGCTCGATGAAGCGCTTGGCGCCGCGAAGGAACATGGCGCGGCGTTCGCGCACGATCACGCGACGCTTGTCGTGCTGCTGAATCTGGCCCGCGCGGCGCATCGGCCGGACCTCGTGGATCGTTATGCAAAGGCGCTCGCGGGTTATGCGCAAGCGCAGCCAACGGATGAAGACGGCGCGCTACGGCTGGTCGCGTATCTTCGCGAGCGCGCATCACAGAAAGAATATGCGTATATGGATGGTTCGCAGCCGATGCATACGCACCGTCACGATGTGCATGTCGTTCGTGTTGCTACGCCTGCATCGGCTCCGAGCGCCACGGACGATGTCCCGGGTCTCCTGTATCAATCGTTCCTCGAATCGAACGACTTGCAGAACGCACAGCGCGTCGCGAGCGAACAGGTCGAGAAGAATCCCGGCTCGACGGTGTGGACGAAGCGGCTCGCTCAAGTATCCGAATGGAATCACGCGTCGCCGCTCGCGCTCAAGATGTGGCTCGCTTACGCGCAAGCCACGCACGACCCGGAAGGCTGGAAAAACGTCATGCGTCTGGCTCCGATGCTCAACGACGACAACGCGTATCTCGCCGCGTTGATCCAGGCATCGAATGCCGCACCCGCCGATCTCAAGCTGCTCGACTCGGTCGTCGCGGCATACGAACGTCTCGGCCGTCCGGACGATGCACTGGCGTTCCTGCGCACCCGTCAGCGCACGATATCGAACGAGGCCATCGTTTTGCGGCTTGGCCAACTCGCGGAACGCTCGGGCCACGACGACGAAGCGCTCGCCGCTTATCGCGCGTTGAACAAGCGCAATCCGGCGAACACGCAATACGCATTGCGCACCGCGAGCCTTTTGTATCGTCATGGCGACTACAAGGGTGCGCTCGATGCCTTGCTCGCTGCACGCCAAGGCGCCAGGAACGATGACATTCTGTTCTGGCGCAACGCGGCGCAACTCGCGCGTCTTCTGCAACGCGATGACATCGCCAACGACGCGTACAAGCATCTGCTTGCAAGCGGCGAGGCCACGCCCGAAGACTTGAGCGCGATGACGTACTTCTACGACGCTTATCCAGTCGATGCCGCTCGTACCTCGGAGTTGCAGTATCGCCGCGATCGTTCGCCGCGCTCACTGGAAAGCGCAGTCCACTATTACACCGATGCCGAGCAATACGATCGCGCCGATGCATTGCTCAAGAGCCTGAGCCCGGAGCAACTCGCCGTTGCGTCGGAGTCGCCGTCGTTCCTGCGCATTCGCGCCGAATACTATCGACAGACGAACCGTCCGCTCGATGCGCTCGCCGATCTTCAACATGCCGTCACGCTGCCGGGTGCCGCGCTCGACTTGCGCGCGGCATTGCTCTGGACGCTCGTCGACTACGGCACGGATGCGCAATTGCACGACGCGCTCAAGCCATGGCGCGATACGCCTGCGCAAGAGCCCGCGTTGTGGGGCCCGCTCGCTGCTGCCTATATGCGCTTGAACAAGCCTGAAGCCGCGCTCAAGTACTTGCGTCTGCAAGCGGCGTCCGCATCGCGTGATCCGCTGTGGCAGTTGAGCTATGCCGAGGCGCAAGAGATGGCCGGACGCAGCGAGCTCGCATGGTCCATTCGCCGCAATGTCTGGCGCCAGATGCAGGACGAGGAAGCGGCCGTTCGCGCGAACACGGCGGTGGGAAGGAACATCGTGCAGACGCGCCAATCGCAAGGCAGTGAAGTGCGTGAACAACTGCAAGGCCGGCGCGTGACGCTGGCATCGATATTCGAGAACGCGGATGTATCGAAGGCATTGCTGATCGACCTGCTCGCAACCGATGCCGGGCGCAACGACGACACCGCCGCACGCCGCACCTTGCTGGGCGATACGGCCGGTCTGCCTGCTGCGCAATTGAAGGCATCGAACGCAAGTGCATCTGCGAAAGAGTCACAACTGACGTCGTCCGTTGCACGCGATGTCGCGCTTGCCTGGGCCATGTCGCACGAAGCGAATCCGTTGGCGAAGCGCTGGCTCGCGCGTCAATACGCCGACGTGCTGGTTCAGCCTTCGGAGCAGTTGATCGCCATTGCGCTTGCCGACAACGACAAGCCCGCGATGGAACGTCTTCTCGATGATCAGAAGGCGCGCCTGCCGATCTATGACCGTATCGATGCATCGATCGCGGTGGATCGTCCGGGCGATGCACAAAAGCTCGCGTTTCAAGGCCTCGAAGATGCGCCCTATGACGATGAACTGCATGGCCGCCTCGTGCAGACCTCACTGACGTGGCCGCAATCGCTCGATGCAAGCGTCACGAGTTATGTCGAACATCCGCTCGATTACATCGAGCAGACGCTTGGCGGCAGCCTCAAGATCGCGGACAAATACATGATCGGCGTGAAGGGCGTTCAACGCTTCCAGCATTCGACGGATTCATCGCAACTCACCGATGTCCCTTCGGTGGATCGCTCGTTGGAAGTCTTCGCGCGCCGCCAGACTTACGACACGGCGTTCATGGTCACCGTGGGCCGCCGCGAAGCGCTCGACAGTTTTTACAGCGTATCGGCGGGTGCGGAATGGGGCCGAAATTCCGCGTTGTCGCTCGCCGTGAAGGCGGGCTACAACCAGACCGCACGCGAGTCGCAAGTGTTGCAAGTGGGCGGTGTGAAGGACAACGTCGCAGGCACCGTGACGTATCGCGCGACGGAAAGCCTCTATGCCACGGGCACGGTCGAAGCCGATCGCTTCTATAGCCAAGCGCGTAACTATCTCGGTAGCGGCGTGCTGTCGACGGGCGAGATCGGTTATCGCATTCGCACGAATTATCCGGACTACACGCTGCGCCTGATGGGCGCGCATGGCGGATACGGCGCAAGTGGCGCCGCCGATGGCCTGATCTCGCGCCTCATTCCGGTGACCGCCGGTCCGGTGAGTGCGGCGAGCTTCATTCCGCAAAGCTACTCGCAATACGGCCTGTTCTTCGGTTTCGGCAACGATCTGCTCGATCAATACACGCGCGCATGGCGGCCATTCTTCGATGCAGGCGTGCTGCACGACTCGAATCAGGGCTGGGGACCGTCCATCAGTCTTGGCCTCGCGGGCACTGTGTTCGGCGGCGATCATGCGGCGCTTTACTTCTCGCATCAGCGTGTGTCGCGTCTCGGTACGCCGGTCACGCAAATCGGTGCGCGCTATAGCTGGTTTTATTGAAACGATTCTGGATCCACGGAAGGGGAAGCAACATGCACGGTATCAAACGACTCGCGCGTTCAGGCGCATGGTGTGTGGCGGCAACCGCGCTCGCGCTTGCAATGAGCGCATGCGGAACGGTGCGTCAGACGGCCGGCCCGACGCTCACGCATGGCGACAAGGTGGCTGTCGTGTCCATCGCCAACTACACGGAAACGCCGGATGCGGGCAAGAGCGCCGAATCCATCGCGGCGAATACGCTGCGCGCAGGCGGTATCGGTGATGTATGTATCGCTCCCGCCGATACCAACCGCAACGCGCTCTTCGATAACGCGCAACGCGGCGATGGCGACAAGTCGCTCGAATGGGCACGCTCGCAAAACGCGCGCTATGTGCTGACGGGCGCGGTCGAGGAATGGCGCTACAAGACCGGCGTAGATGGCGAACCGGTAGTGGGCGTGACCTTCGAACTGATCGATGTCGCGAACGGCTCGGTCGTCTGGAGCGCAACGGGAACGCGTACGGGCTGGAGCCGCTCGGCATTGTCGAGTGTGGCGACCACTTTGATCGGCAATGTGCTGTCGCCGTTGCAAGCGCGCCAGTAAGTCGCCGATCAAGCTTGCCCGCCTGCCGCCGACATACAGAATGCAGGCCGATACGAAATAAGCACGAGACAAGAAAAGGAAATGGCCGTGAATACCGCAGCCGTCGAAACCAACCCGGGCGCCGCCAAGCGCCACGCGCATCCGTTCGGCAATTTGGGCCGCGTGCGCCGCTTTCTCGCGCCCGCGGTGGCGCGGCCCTTCGCTATCGTCGAAAGCGTCGCGCTGATGCTCATCATGCTGTCTGTCGCGCGCTGGCTTCAGCATGACGATCCCTTACTCGTGCGCGGCGGCTTTCCGTGGCTATGGATGGTGCCGCTGCTCGTCGCGTTGCGCTACGGTACGCTGCTTGGCTTGCTGTCCAGCTCCATCATGTTCGGTGTGTGGGAGTTGTTCTATCCGCCGGGCGGCACGTTTCCCGCGTTGTATTTCGCGGGCGGTCTTTGTCAGACGATCCTTGCCGGTCATTTCGGCGATACGTGGGGCAGCCGCGCGGAACGTGCATCGTCGCTGAACGACTATCTGAACGACCGCCTCGTTGCGTTGACCAACAGTCACTACTTGCTGCGTCTTTCGCATGAGCGGCTTGAGAAGGATCTGCTGTCGCGTCCGACGACGTTGCGCGATTCGATCACCGAGTTGCGGCGGCTTTCCGTCGCCGGCGACACGGCGAAGAACGATTCATCGATGCGCGGCGCGGATGGCCTGCTCGAGTTCATCGCGCAAGCATGTCAAATTGAAGTGGCCGCGCTTTTTCCGGTGCATCGGGGCAAACTGGGCATGGAGCCGATCGCCCAACTCGGCGATGCCTTCACGCTCAAGCTCGACGATGAACTCGTCATGCATGCGCTCGCCACGCAAAACGTCGCGCATCTGAAGAACGTCGATTCGACCGTGCCGGTCAGCGAGTATCTCGTCTGCGCGCCGCTGGTTTCCGCCGATGGCGAATTGCGTGCGTTGCTCGTCATCAAGCGCATGCCGTTCCTGTCGCTCAACTTCGACAATCTGCAACTCCTGCTGGTGCTGTTGGGTTACTACGCCGATGGCGTGGCGCACGCGTCCTTCGTGCAGCGCATCGTCGATCAGGTACCCGATTGCCCGCATGAATTCGCGCTCGATCTCGGCCGTCTGACGCGTCTGCAGAAGAAGGCGGGCGTGGCTTCCTCGCTGGTCGCGCTCGTGTTTCCGCGCGATGAAGAAGGCGATGAACTCTTCGAACACGTCATACGCCGCCGCCGTTCGCTCGACGTCATGTGGCCCGTGCAGACGCCGCGGCAATCCGTGCTGCTCAATCTCATGCCCGCAACGGATACGACCGGCATCGACGGCTATCTCGCGCGTATCGAAGCAAGTCTGAAAGCGCAGTTCAATACCGACCTCGAAGGCGCGCGCGTTGGCGTGCATACGCTGCATCTCGAAGGCGAGGAACCGGGTGCGGCGCTCAAGCGTCTTCTCAAGCGAAGTGGCCTCGATGTCTAAAGGGTCCTCATTCCTCGTCGGCGCGCTCGCGGCTATCGTCGCGGGAACGGTGCAATACCTTGCGATTGCGAGCCTGATGCAGGCGCCGGGCGCGTTCGATCCGCTCATGCGCTTCCTGGCTTGGCAGGCCGCAGCGGGTCTGGCCGAAGCCGTTGCGTTTCGCGCCTGGTTGCCGCGGAACTATCGCAAGCCGCTTGCGTGGTCGTTGCTCTCGTTGTGGCTTGCGTGCACGTTCGTACCGCTCTTGGGTGGCGTCGTGGTGCTCGTGAGCTGTATCTGGGCAGCGCTCTTCCCCGCGCTTAAGGAAAGCGGCGAACTCGACGATGTCGCGCGTCCCAAGTTCGTCACGTATCTGGTATCGCGCGTTCAGCATGGCGGCGGCGCGCGCTTGCAGGCACGTCTTGCGAACACGCAGGTGGCATCGACGGATCGACTGTCCGCGTTGGTTGCCATTCAGAGCATGCCGACCCGCACCACCGGCACCTTGCTGCGCGACTTGCTCGCCGATCCCCTGGAAGACATTCGCCTGATTGCATACGGCACGTTGGACCATGCCGAGAACGAGATCATGCAGAAAATCTTCAGAACGAGCAAAACGCTCGAAGCAACCGAGAAGCCCGCCGAGCGTCACGCGCTGAATCGACTGCTTGCCGAACTCTACTTCGAGCTCGTGTACCAGAATCTCGTGCAAGGCGCGGTCTATAAGCACACGCTGCAGCAAGCCGACCGCTACGCGCAAGCCGCGCTCGAAATCGATTCATCGGATGCCGCACTGTGGCTCATTCGCGGACGTCTGGCGCTTGCAAGCGGCTTGCCCGATGAAGCGCATGAACACATTGGCCGCGCGCTCGAGCTCGGCTTTCCGCGCGAACGTCTCGTTCCCTGGCTTGCCGAAGCGGACTTTCTGCGCGGCGAATATTCACGCGTGGCGAACCTTCTGGCGACGCTCGGCAATGCCGCTTCGTTGCCCACGCTCAAACCGGTTGTGAAGTACTGGTCATGATGAAAGAACTCCCGATCCGCCGCGCCGCCGATGCCGATGTCTGCCTTCTCCTCGAAGGCACGTTCCCGTTCGTGCGCGGCGGGGTATCGAGCTGGGTCAACGAGATGATCCGCTCTTACCCCGACACACGCTTCGCGATCGTCTTCATAGGCAGCCAGAAGTCGGACTATGCGGGCGTCGCTTATGCATTGCCCGACAACGTCGTGCATATCGAAACGCATTACCTGTACGAGCCGACCACGGCGGATTTTACGCCGCGCGCGGCCGCTGGCGACAGCGCCGCATTCGTGCGCTCGCAGCAGCTGCACGACACCTTGCGCGACCCGCGTAACGGCCGCGATGCTGGCGCGTTGCTCGCCGACATGATCCCGATGATCGGCACGAGCGGCGCGCTCAACGAAGAGCAGTTCCTCACGAGTCGCGCGGCGTGGCATACCATCGTCGATCAATACGAGCAGTTCTGCACGGACCCGTCCTTCACCGATTACTTCTGGACCGTGCGTATCATGCACAAGCCGCTGTGGCAGCTTGCGCGCGTGGCGGAGCAGTTGTTGCCGGCCAAGGTTTATCACACGGTATCGACGGGATATAGCGGCTTTCTCGGCGCGTTGATGCACTACCGTACCGGAAGGCCCTTGCTGATCTCCGAGCATGGCATCTATACGAAGGAACGCAAGATCGACTTGCTGCAAAGCCAGTGGATTCGCGACAACCGCGGTGTGTTCGAACGCGACATCTCGCGCGTGAGTTACTTCCGCGAACTGTGGGTGCGTTTCTTCGAAGCGATCGGCAAGCTTGCCTACGACGCCGCCGACGATATCGTCGCGCTCTACGAAGCGAATCGCCAGCGTCAGGTGACGGACGGTGCGCGTGCCGAGCGCACGCAGTGTATCCCCAACGGTATCGACGTCGATGCGCTCGGGCCGCTCGTCGCGCAACGCAAGCCGCGTTCGAATCGCGTGGTTGCGCTGATCGGACGTGTGGTGCCGATCAAGGACATCAAGACTTTCATTCGCGCGATCTTCATCGCGTCGCGCAGCATGCCGGACCTGGAAGGCTGGATCATCGGACCGGAAGAAGAAGATCCCGCCTATGCGCTCGAATGCCGCGCATTGGTGGAGAGTCTCGGCTTGAGCCGCAATCTCAAGTTTCTCGGCTTTCAGCGTATTGACGACATGCTGCCGCAAGTCGATGTCATCGCACTGACCTCGATCAGCGAAGCGCTGCCGCTCGTGGTGCTCGAAGGTTTCGCAGCGGGCGTGCCGGCCATCACGACGGATGTCGGGTCGTGCCGCCAATTGATCGAAGGCGTGGATGAGGAAGATCGCGCGCTCGGATCGGCGGGCGGCGTCGTGCAGCTTGCGGACCCGGCCGCGTTCGCGCAGGCCGTGCTGTCCTTGCTCGCGGATGAAACGCGCTGGCAAGCCGCACAACAAGCCGGTCTCGCACGCGTGCGCCGCTATTACACGAAGAAGCAGATGATCGACCGTTATCGCGCGCTGTATGACCGTCTGTCGGCACTGCCGGATCGAGCGCGCAGCGGCATGTCGGCCAGCGCCGCGCAATGCCCGATGCATCATCACAAACCGGCAGGCGCCGCGAAAGAGCCGCTTGCATCGCAGGAGTCACGCTGATGGCCGGCATTGGTTTCGAATTGCGCAAGATCATGCGCCGCGACACGCTCGCGGGCGTGGCGCGCGCGTATGCCTATGCAGGGTTGATCAGTTCAGGTCCGCTCATTCTGTCGATCTTCGGCATTTTGATCATCGGGCTCATCAGCCTGGCTTCAGTCATACCGAAGTTTGCGATCGTGCAGTTTCAGGTGTCGGTGACATATTTGATCGCGCTTAGTCTGATATTGACAGGACCGTTGCAACTCTCGTTCACGCGCTACATTTCCGACCGCTTGTTCGAGAAGCGCGATGACCTCGTGCTGTCCAATTACAACGGCGTCGTGCTCGTGTCTTCGGCTCTTTCGAGCGTGGTTGCGGTCGTTGCGATGTTGCTGGGCTTTCGTGAAGAGCCGATCGTCTATCGCCTGTTGATGATTACCGGCTTCGTCGTGGTCAGCAATATCTGGATCGCGGTGATCTTTCTGTCGAGCGTGAAGCAGTATCGGCAGATTCTTTACGTGTTTGCCGTGGGTTATGCGTGCGTCGTTTGTCTTGCGCTCGCATTGAACGGCTATGGACTCATCGGTTTGCTGGGCGGTTTCGTGGCCGGCCATATCGTCTTGCTGGCGGGTTTGTCGGGCTTGATCTACCGGAACTATCGCAGCGAGCGCTTCGTGTCGTTCGAAGTGTTCGAAGGACGTTATGCCTATCCTAGTCTCGCGCTCGTCGGCTTGCTGTTCAATATCGGCGTGTGGCTCGACAAGTTCATGTTCTGGTATGCGCCGGGCACGGGTACGCGAGTCATTGGGCCGCTGAATGCATCGGTGATCTACGACATCCCCATTTTTATCGCTTACGTATGCGTGATGCCGGGCATGGCGACGTTCCTCGTGCGTATCGAAGCGGACTTCGTCGAATACTACGACGCGTTCTACGACGCCGTGCGCAGCGGCGCGACGCTGCGCCATATCAGCGAGATGCGCGACATGATGGTGGGCAGCGTGCGTGCCGGACTCTATGAAATCATCAAGGTGCAGACGGTGGTGCTGCTGCTGATCGTCGCGTTCGGTGAGCGCGTGCTGGGCTTGCTCGGCATCTCGCCCTTGTATATGCCGCTTTTGGTCGTCGATGTTGTGTCCGCGAGTCTGCAAGTGCTGCTGCTCGGCCTGCTCAACGTCTTCTTCTATCTCGATGGACGACGCACCGTCATGAAGCTCACCGGCGCGTTCGTTCTGTTGAATGGCCTTTTTACGGGCATTACGTTGCGGCTCGGACCGGATTTCTACGGCTATGGGTTCGCACTGGCGTTGCTCGTCGTCGTGGTGGCCGCCGTGAAGGTGCTCGACCGCAAGTTCCTGTCTCTCGAATACGAGACTTACATGCTGCGCGGCTGAGTGGCTTAACGACATGAACAAATTCGTCCGACGATCTGGCCTGCGCGCATTGCTGCATTTCGCGAGAATCGCCGCCTTCGGGGCGATGGTGACTGCCGCGCACGCGCAAACGACATCGGTCGCGCTGTATTACGGCGCAAATCCGCCTGTCGAGGAACTCACCGGTTTCGATGTCGTCGTAGTCGAGCCCGATGCACATTTCGATCCGCAAGCTCATGCGGATACGCACACGGCGTGGTTTGCTTACGTGAGCATCGGCGAAGTGAATCCGCATCGCGCTTACTTCAAGGCGATTCCGTCTGCGTGGATGCCTGGCGTGAATCAGGCGTGGGCGTCGCACGTGGTGGATCAAACGGCGGCGCAATGGCCGGCGTTCGTCGTAAACAAGGTTATCGCGCCGTTGTGGAAGAAGGGTTATCGCGGCTTCTTTCTCGATACGCTCGATTCGTATCAGCTGATCGCCACGACCGATGCCGCGCGTGCGGCACAGGAAGCGGGACTCGTGCGCGTCATTCGCGCCATCAAGGCGCGTTATCCGGAAGCGAAGCTGATCTTCAATCGCGGCTTTGAAGTGCTGCCTCAAGTGCATGAATCAGCCTGGATGGTCGCGTTAGAATCGCTGTATCGCGGCTGGGATGCAGGCAAGCAACGCTATACGGAAGTACCGCAGGCCGACCGCGACTGGCTGCTGATGCAGGCCACGACCATACGCGATCGATACCATCTGCCGGTCCTTTCGATCGACTATTGCGCACCCGCCGATGCCGATTGCAAGGTCGCGACGGCCGCACGCATCGCGGCCGACGGCATCGTGCCCTATGTCACCGATGGCGCGCTCGCTACGGTAGGCACAGGAGCGCCACTAGCGAATTGAACGCAACGAAGAACAACATCATCTGAGAGAGCAAAGCCATGTATGGCATCGTCGGCGCCATACCCAACGCAATATCGTTCCCGTATTGATCGAAGGGCTGCACGGATGTGGATAAGCCGCGGACTCTGGCTGAGTCGGTCACGGTGGAGTGAGGGGCCATTGCGAACACTGAGCAGCAGCGTGTTCCTTGGTCTCACCCATTATCCCCACCCGCCACGGCCAGCACCGCACCCGTGATATACGCCGCCTCATCCGAGGCAAGAAAGAGAATCGGCGCTATCTGCTCGTCGAGCGTGCCGTAACGCTTGAGGAAGGTCGACTCGGTGACCTGCTTGACCGCCTCGCCCATCCATGCTTTCTCTTGCTCGCTATCGCCTGAGGCGTTACGAGGCACTCGTCGCGGAGGTGCCTCTGTCCCGCCGGGCGCAGCCGCAACGACGCGGATGTTGTACGCGCCGTACTCCATCGCAAGCGATTGAGTCATCGCGTTTACGCCGCCCTTCGCCGCGGAGTACGGTACGCGCCGAATCCCGCGAGTCGCATTCGATGAAATGTTGACGATGGTGCCGCAACCCTGCGCGAGCATGTACGGAAGCACGGCATGACACGCGTAAAGCGTTGGCATAAGCGAACGCCGGATCTCCGCATCGATATGCGCGGGCTCGAACTCCGCGAAAGGGCGCATGCGAATGGCGCCGCCCACGCCGTTGATGAGAATGTCGATCCGACCGAACCTGTTCTTTGCAAAAGCCATTGTCGATGCCGCACCGTCGTAGGTTTCGAGATCGGCGATAAACGCAACCGCATCATGGCTTTGTGCTTCAGCGGCGACTTCCGTCACGAAGTCCGCTCGATCGACGAATAGAACCTTCGCTCCTTCCGCGATCGCACGAAGCGCAACGCCCCGCCCGATCCCTTGCGCCGCGCCTGTGACCACCATGACTTTGCCGGCGAATCGGTTGGTGTTCATGCGGTCTCCGGCGCGGCGTTAGGGGTGAACTTCTCGTAGTGAAAGCTATTCGGCTTCACGCCGGTATCGTCGAAGTACTTGCGCACGGCATCGACCATTGGAGGAGGACCGCAGAGATAGACATCGACGTCACCGTCATTCAATGACTCTGCCGACATGTGCTGCGTGACCCAGCCTTTGCGTGGATGATCCGATTCGGCATCGGCCACGACGGTGCTGTAAGTGAAGTGCGGGAGCTTCATGGCATACGCAGCTATTGCATCGGTTTGCACGAGGTCGAGGTCTCGCGTCACACCGTAGATGAGATGAACCCTCTGCTGCGCGCTTGTCCGGTATAAGACTTCCAGCATCGACAAGAAGGGCGCTAAACCAGTGCCACCCGCAAGAAAGAGCAACGGCCGCTCGACGGGGCGCAGATAGAAGCTACCCAGCGGCCCGGTCAATTGGGTCTTGTCGCCCGGCTGCGCGGATTCGAGCCAGGTACTCATTACGCCGCCCGGAATCTTTTTGATCAGGAAGCTGACCTTGCTTTCACCAGGCGCGGAAGAGAACGAATAGGAGCGATGCTGCCCGCTGCCCGGCACATCGATATTGACGTATTGACCGGCGAGGAACACAGGCGCGGCAGCTTCGACATCGAATTCGAGCACGACGGCTGCGTCGTTATGCGGTTCGACCTTCGCGACGGTCGCGGCAAATTTGCTTTGCTCGGTCTTGCACACTACTGACGATGCCGGCACTGCAATCACGCAGTCGCTTTGCGGCACCATCTGGCACGTGAGGACAAGGCCGGTTTCCTTTTCGTCGTCGCTTAGCGCGTCTTCGATATAGTCGTCGCCGAGGTCGTACGCGCCGCTTTCCGCGCGGCATTTGCAGGTGCCGCATACGCCGTCGGAGCAATCCATCGGCAAGTTGATCCGGGCTCGAAATGCGGCATCGAGGACCTTCTCGCCCGCCTTGCATTCGACAAAGCGAGTCACGCCGTCTTCGAAGTTCAATGCGATGTTGTAGCTAGACATGTTGTCTCCTGCTTCGTGTCTCGTTCCCATCAAGCACTTCAGACGTGATAGACGTCGAGTACCTGGCGGATATAGTCGTTCTTCAACGCAATCTTCTTGCTGGCAATCAAGAGACGGTCATCCACCTTGCGGAAGGTAACGAAAATGGTGCCGAAGAAATAGTCGGTCATCTTGTAGCGATGGCTCTGCGTAGTGAAGTTGTAGCGCACGTCCACTTCGTTCGCGCGTTCGGCCAGCAGCTCGACGTTCGTCACGTTGTGGCTGGTGCGCGGTTCCGGCATCGACGCACCGCTGCGCTCGGTCTTGATGCGGAACACTCGATCTTCCAGGCCGCCACGGTCGGCGTAGTACATCAAGGAGATTTGACTGTGCGGGTCGTCGGTGAGCTTGTCATCGTCGTCCCAGGCGGGCATCCAGTACTCGACGTCTTCGGTGTAGCAAGCGAGCCACTCGTCCCACTGACGGTCATCCAGAAAGCGCGCCTCTTGATAGAGCGCGGCACAGACCTTTTGATAGTCGATGCTCATACCGTCGCCTCCGTCTGTTCCTTGCGTAGAGCTTCGCGCATGATGTGCATCCAGTACTCGTGTTGCACCACGAAGAGCCCTTCGTCTTCGCTGCGCTCGCCCGAGACAAGCGGCTTCAGTCCCATGCCTTTTGCGTTCGCATCGGGTCCGTGCACCCATAGCGGCGCGCCGCGCGACATGTCATTCCACATCGATGTCGTGCTCGCATAGCCCGCCTGACACGCGCGAAATTCTTCGAGGTCGTCGCTCGTGCCCATGCCCGAGACGTTGAAAAAATCTTCGTATTGACGAATGCGGATGGCACGGCTTTCCGCGCTCTCGCCTTTGGGTGCGAAGCAGAAGATGTTCACTTCGGTCTTGTCGACGCTGATCGGGCGGATCACGCGAATCTGCGTGCTGAACTGGTCCATCAAGAACACGTTCGGATACACACAAAGATTGCGCGTCTGATTGACGATGTACTTCGCCTTTTCGTCGCCCACGCGTGCTGCGATCTCATCGCGATGTTGATACACCGGACGCACTTCCGGATTCATCGTGTTGGTCCAAAGCAGGATATGTCCATGCTCGAAGCCATATACGCCAGCGACGGACTTGCTCCAGCCGTTGGCATCGACGGCCTTCGTGCCTTCGACCTTGCGACGGCCCATGGTTGCAGCGTAGTTCCAGTGCACGGTGCTGACGTGATAGCCGTCGCAGCCATTTTCCATCTGCATCTTCCAGTTGCCGTCGTAGATGTACGAGGAATTGCCGCGCAACACTTCGAGACCTTCAGGCGCCTGCGAGACGATCTGATCGATGATGACCTTGGTCTCGCCGAGATAGTCTTCGAGCGGCATGACGTCTTCGCTCAGGCTGCCGAAAAGGAAGCCACGGTAGTTCTGAAAGCGCGCAACCTTCTTCAAGTCGTGCGAGCCTTGCTTATTGAACTGCACCGGGTACTCGGTCGTCTTCTCGTCCTTGACCTTCAATAGCTTGCCTGCGTTGGAAAACGTCCAGCCGTGGAACGGGCACGTGAAGCTGCCCTTGTTGCCGTGCTTGCGACGGCAGAGCATCGCACCCTTGTGTGCGCAGGCATTGATGACGGCGTGCAATTCGCCGACCTTGTCACGCGTGATGACGATCGGCTGACGGCCGATCCACGTGGTGTAGTAGTCGTTGTTGTCCGGAATCTGGCTCTCGTGCGCGAGATACACCCAATTACTCTCGAAGATGTGCTTCATTTCGAGTTCATACAAATCGGCGTTCGTGAAAATATCGCGGCGGCAGCGGAACACACCGCTTTCCTTGTCATCCTGAACGGCGTTGTTCAGCAAGTCGTCCAGTTGTCGCGCTTTATCGATGGTTGCGGGCATGACTCGTCTCCCTATGCAGGCTTCGTGCGAAGCGCTTGCATCGGTTCAAAGAATTTGTGAAAGAGGTTTGGCCGCGTAACAGCGGCGGCCGCGCGGGCGGTTAAGCCGCGACAGATACGCGAGGGCGATTGACCAGCTGGTTGTCCTTACCCTGAACCAGCGGAGTCAACTCGATGTTGAATTCGATTTCCTTGTACGCGTCGGACTTGAGTCCCAGCGCAGCACCGCCCGTCTTCCCGATCACGCGCGGCACGAGTTCTTCTCGAGTCGCATAGGCAAAATCATCCCAGATGAGCGGGTCGCCTTCGATGTTGATTTGCGTCGTGAGCTTGCGAGTCTTGTCGCTAGTCACGAAGAAATGCACGTGGGCCGGACGATTGCCATGGCGCGCGATGAGGTCGAGCAGTTGCTGAGTCGCGCCGTGCGGCGGGCAGCCGTAACCCACGGGCATGAGCGTGCGGAATTCGTACTTGCCATCGGCACCCGTCTTTACCGCGCCCCGAAGATTGAAGGCGTCTTGCGCCCCCGTCGGGTCGAAGTGCGAATAGAAGCCCTTCGAGTTTGCGTGCCAGCATTCCACGACCGCATTCGGTACGGGCTTGCCATCCGGGCTCGTCACCGTGCCGCGGATGATGAGCGGACCCGCGTCTTCGTCCGCGTTGATGTCGATTCTGGAGACACCATCACGCACCGGAGCGCCGGCAACGTACAACGGACCTTCAATGGTGCGCGGCGTGCCGCCGTGGATATCTGCTTCACGGTCTTCCGCATCCATGCGGATGTCGAGATACTTCTCGATACCGAGACCAGCGGCCAAGAGTGCAGCCTCGCCATCTTGTCCGAGCTTGTTGAAGTAGGTCACGCCGGCCCAGATCTCGTCGGGTGTCATATCGAGGTCGTCGATGGCCTTGAAGAGGTCACCCAGCAAGCGATGAGTGATCTGCTTGGCGCGTGCGTTACCGTCCTTGCTTCCGAGATTCGCAGCGGCCTTCAAGAGGTCCTGCGCTTCCTTCGAATCGAACACTTTGACGCTCATTTGTCTGCTCCTGAATCTCTTGTTCGGTGGGGGTTAACCCTCGTTTTTCCGCAGTCCGTATAATGTTTGGAAGGTATGATCGGCGGCGAAAACAGAGTGTGATTGCAGAATAATGAGCCGCCAGACCGCCGTCCAACACTGATTTGGTATCGGGCTATACCAAGGAGGTATAGAAATGGAATTGCGACACCTGCGCTATTTCGTGGCCGTGGCGGAAGAGCGGAACTTCACGCGCGCCGCGCAGCGGCTCAACATCGCGCAGCCGCCACTGAGCCGTCAGATTCAGCAGCTCGAAGAGACGCTGGGCGTTCAACTGCTCGAACGCAACTCGCGGCCGCTCAAGCTGACAGAGACGGGCAAGTTCTTTTATTCGCATGCCGCGCAGCTGATTGCGCAGACGTCCGAACTCGAATCGATGACAAGGCGCGTTGGCAATATCGAACGCAGCTTGTCCGTTGGTTTCGTAGGCTCGACGCTATACGGCATGCTGCCCAAGATCATCCGCCGCTTTCGCGACGAAAATCCTACCGTCGAGTTGAGCCTGCATGAGATGTCGACGATGGACCAGCTTCGCGCGCTCAAGGACGGTCATATCGACGTGGGGTTCGGTCGAATCCGCAATGAAGACGCGAATATTCGCCGGGTCATTCTGCGGGAAGAAAAGATGATCGTGGCGCTTCCGCAGGGGCATGCGCTCTCGGTTCTCAAGCCGGTGCTCGCGCTGCGTGACTTGCTCAACGAGACGTTGATCGTCTATCCGAAGGCGCCTCGCCCGAGTTACGCGGACCAGGTGCTTGCCGCTTTCAAGGACCGAGCGCTCGAACCCCGGCGAATTTACGAAGTGCGCGAGCTGCAGATAGCGCTTGGTCTCGTGGCGGCGGGTGAAGGCATCTCGATCGTGCCGAGCAGTGTGTATGGCCTCAAGCGTGATGATGTGAGTTACAAGGACCTGGACGACCCCACGCTGGTATCGCCCATCATCATGAGCATGCGAGCGCTCGACGAATCGCGCGACATTCGCGAGATGCTCGAATTGATTTATCGGCTCTACGATGAGGAACACGTGCCTTACGCGCCCCGCACCGACCGGGGGCGCTAAGTTTCGATACCTGGCGAGTATGGCATTAGACGTCGAAGGTCTTGGACAAGGTGTTATTCGCCGTTCGATACTTCGTTCAACCCATCCACTTCGCCAATCCAGGTATGAACCCTCACATCGAATCCGTCGAGGCGATTCTGGTCGATTTACCGACCATTCGCGCGCATCAGCTTTCCATGGCGACGATGCAGCAACAAACCATGGTGATCATCCGCCTGCGTTCGAGCGATGGCATCGAGGGCATCGGCGAAGCCACGACTATCGGTGGCTTGTCTTACGGCGAGGAAAGTCCCGAGGGTATCAAGCTGACCATCGATATTTACCTGGCTCCGGCGCTCGTCGGACAGGACGCGAACAATATCAACGCGGTCATGCTCAAGCTGAACAAGGTCGCGCGTGGCAATCGCTTCGCCAAGTCCGGGATCGAGACGGCGCTGCTGGATGCGCAAGGCAAACGCCTTGGCGTGCCGGTGTCCACGTTGCTCGGTGGCGCGGTTCGCAAGACGCTACCGGTGCTGTGGACGCTTGCCAGCGGCGACACGAATCGCGATATCGAAGAAGCCGAGATGCTGCTCGCCGAACGCCGCCACAATGTGTTCAAGCTGAAGATCGGCCGCCGCGGCGTGCGCGATGACGTCGCCCATGTCTCGAAGATAAAGTCGGCTTTGGGTGACCGGGCCAAGGTAACGGTAGACGTCAATCAGGCATGGAGCGAAGTCGATGCCACGCTCGGCATTGCAGCGCTGGAATCGGCGGGCGTCGATCTCGTCGAGCAACCGACGCCGCGTGAGCATCGCGGCGCGCTTGCCCGGCTCGCCGCGCGATTCAACGTGCCCATCATGGCCGATGAAAGCGTGACCGGTCCCGAAGATGCCCTCGAACTCGTGCGCGACGCATGCGCCGATGTATTCGCGCTGAAGATCGCGAAGTCCGGCGGCATCTTCGGCATGATGCGCACGGCTGCGATTGCCGATGCAGCGGGCGTGCTGCTTTACGGCGGGACGATGCTAGAAGGGAGTATCGGTTCCGTTGCTTCCGCACATGGCTTTAGCGCGCTTCCGCAACTCGCTTGGGGTACGGAGCTCTTTGGGCCGTTATTGCTCAAGGACGACATAGTGACCGCTCGTCCGCAGTATCGCGACTTCGATCTGCATATGCCGGCAGGTCCGGGGCTGGGGCTGCAAATCGACGAGGAAAAGCTGGCGTTTTATCGTCGCGACAAGAAGGCCTGAAGGTTTATCGCCGGATGAGACATGACGCTTGTTTCCGCATGCGGAATCAGCGTCGCCGCTTAGGAGGAAATATGCTGTATTTCGTAAGAATGGACGTGCATCTGCCGCACGACATGCCGCAAGCGCAAGCTGAAGACATCAAGGCTCGCGAGAAGGCGTATTCGCAGCAATTGCAGCGTGAAGGAAAGTGGCAGCAGTTGCATCGCGTGGTTGGTGAGTACGCGAATTTCAGCGTCTTCGACGTGGACTCGCATGACGAGCTTCATACGATCTTGTCCGCGTTGCCTTTGTTTCCGTTCATAACGATGCAGGTGACTGCGCTGGCGCATCATCCTTCTTCTATTCGCTAGCCGCGACTCACGCGATTAGTGATCTTTAGCCACCTGACGCAAGCGCCTAAGCTGCGTGAACGCGTAGATTGCATAATCCTGAGCCGCGGCCGCCGGGTCCCAGTTGATTGCGCGGCCGATGTCGGGCCACGCCGCTCCGCCTTCCAGCATGCACTCGATAGTCGAAATGTGGCCTTGCGTGACGAGGCCAATTCGCACTTGCGAGTTCTCAGAGAGGTATTTGTTGGTCGTAGGCATGGCTCTGGCTGCTTTTCTAACTGTTGCTTCAATGGCATTACGTTGTCGGGACGTCACGGCTCCGCTTGCATCCTCGGACGCCTGGGCCATGCTTCTCGTGTACCAAAGTAACGTCACAGGGCTGCGGTTTCTATTCGCTACACCACACATCGGCGCGGCCGTCGAAAGGCTACTTACGGGAATGGCGACGGGCGTTTGAAGTCGCACGCTCCGACGCAATGTCTCGACGCATCTTCCGACAAAGAAGGACGTTTGCGCGATGTGCGGTAAGCTAGAGGGCTTTGGGAGACACTTTATGACGCGTTACGTACAGGAAGAGCTCACCGACTTTTGGGGACGCCTGACACCTTACCTCGCGTTGCTCGAATCATCGCAAGAGGGCGATGCGGAACCCGTCAAGGGTCCGATTGGACGCGTAACTGTCGATACGCACGACCGCCAGGCCTTTGCGCTTCACACCACGGATGCAGTGCAGGCCGACGATGCCTCGGACACGCCGACAGGCCAAAGCGCAACGTACACGCGCACCAAGGCGATGGGCGGTGAGTGGGGACCGTGGCAGCGCGAAGCCTACGTTTAAAGCTTTAATTGAACGATGACACATTGCCAGTGGTTCCTGATCTCACCAGGGCCGCCGGCTTTCAACGGTGCTTCATGCCTTCGAGGAAACCGTAGCGATGGTTGCCTGCATCACCGCTATCAACTTCGGCGCCGATTGAGCATCGCCAATAGCGAACACCTCGCCGGTACAAACAGTCAGTAGCCTGCCCGCGTTGACGACCTTGCCCACGGCTAGAAACGACGTTCCTATTGCGGGCCGCAGAAAATTCACCTTGAATTCCGCCGTCACCACGTCGTGCCCTTCCGGTGCCTTGGTTAAAGCGGCATAGCCACAAGCATTGTCCACGATGCTCGTAATCACACCGGCATGAGCGAAGCCTTGCTGCTGCGATAAAGCCGCTGAAAAGGGCAGACTGATTCGGACTTCGCCTTCGGATACCGACATCAATGTGGCGCCAAGCGTTTTCATCAAGCCTTGAGCAAAGAAGCTCGATGAAATTCTCGATTCGATATCGTTCATGTCGCGCGTTATGGATAGGCCGGGGATGCCTTTAGTCTAACGGCACTTAGGCTCGTGCGCCTCAAGGCTTATGGCAACTGAAGATGGCGTCGAACAACTCGAATTTTCCTTCGGTCGTCGGAAGCACGCGAGTTGCGTGAGTAATGGCGTTATCGAGCGATGCATGATCGAGCGCCTCTATCACGAGCAGCCCGCAGAAAGCGCCTTCCTGACTACGCCGCATCGACTTTTCTCGTGTGGCAATGGACGTTCGGTCGGTTTGCACCGTCATCGCTTGAACGGTGACGACCCAATCGAGCCGCGCCAAAGCGTCGATCAGTTCTTGCCCTGTCGAACCGGTCAACTCGTCCGGCATGATGTCTTCAAAGCGTGCGATGGCGATATGACTTCCATATCCGCCGACATGACCCCCCTTCAGCACCACTGAACCCCCGCCACGCCGGAAGCGCATCAGGTTCGGCATGATTCGTTGCGTCCATTCGCTCGGGTCGTTGAGACGCGAAAGATAGCCGGTACTCGACATCACGTTCGCAGTGTCGAGCTCGTAGAGCATGAGGTATTCCGAAGGCTTGCTTGCGCGACGCTTGAATACGCGGCCCGAACGAAATCCCGGCACGCCTACCCGCTCGAAGACATGTTCACGCGTGAGCCAGTGCAAGTAATCGGTTTCGTTGTGTGCTTCGATCGTGCTCCAAATGGCGAGCAAACCTGTGTGTCGATCGGTCATGTGCTTTCTCGCGGTATCGATTGAATGGTGGATGGAAGCGTGATTCCACGCGTCTCAGTAAGTAGCCTGATGTGCGCTCGAATTCTGTTTGCCGATGACGTCGTCGGTGGAATCGAGCCGATTCATGTCGATGCCTTTCGTCTCCGGTCCGATCGCGATCATGCAAAAGGACAGTGCATTCAACGACGCCACGAGTGCGACCAATGTCCACGGCGAGCCGTGACTTAGATTCAAAAGCCACGTGGCGACAACCGGAATCGGGCCGCCTGCGAAGAGGCTTGCGCCGGTGAACGCGAGTGCCGATGCCGAGTATCGGACGTTCGTCGGGAAGGCTTCCGCAAACGCGACCGGCTGAATGCCCGTCTGAACCTGAACGAAGCCCATGAAGAGGCCCATGGCGATGGCCATCGTCGCAAAGTTCTTCGTGGCGAGCAGCGGGAAGTAGAACATCATGATGACGAACGTCGCTGCGGATGCGATGAGCAACGCGCGCTTTCGGCCGATGCGGTCGCTCAACAATCCGCCGAGAATGGAACCGGCGATTGCGCATGCGTTGCCGATCATTAGCAGCGTGAACCCCGTCTGCTTCGGCACGCCGAGCGAGTTCGTCAGATAACCGAGCGTGAACACGACCGCAAGATAGAACAGTGCCGTGGGGCCGCAGAAGAAGAGCATCATGCGAATGATGGTCTTGTAGTGAAGACGAAACGCGTCCTTGAGCGGGCTGCTTACGTTGGCTACCGCAGACTGCTTCATCTGCACGAATGCGGGCGTTTCCGACACGCGCAGACGAATGTAGATGCCGACGATCACGAGCAGGAAACTCATGACGAAGGGAATGCGCCAGCCGTAACTCGTGAAGGCATCGGCGCTCATTGTCGCGGATAGAATCAACAGAACGGCATTCGCGAGGATCTGACTCAGCGGCGCACACATGCCGATCAAGCCGGAGTATTTTCCGCGCCGGTCCGCGGGCGCGTGTTCGAGCGCCATCAGTTGTCCGCCGGTGGATTCGCCACCGAGCGCGAATCCCTGGATGATGCGCAAGACGACGAGCAGAATGGGCGCGAGCATGCCGATCTGCAGGTAAGTCGGAAGCAAGCCCATCAACACGGAGGTGATGCCCATCACCGAGACCGTGCCGAGCATGAGGTTGCGCCGTCCGATTTTGTCGCCGAAATGGCCGCAAATGATGGCGCCAAGCGGCCGCGCCGCGAGACCCACGCTGAAGGTCGCGAGCGACGCCAGCAGCGCGGAGTTTGGCTCCATGCTCGGGAAGAAGAGTTTGGGAAGCACCGTGGCCGCGACCGAACCGTAAAGCGTGAAGTCGAACCATTCGAGCGCCGTTCCGAGCGTGGCGGCGCTTACCGCGCGATTCGCCATGGAGCGTTGCGAGCCGTCCGCGTTTTCCATTCCCATTTGTGTCTCCTCCTGATGTGTCAGAACCGATCTTCGGGTTATATATTTAGTTATGCGATTTAATGAGGACGCGTTTTCAACGCTTTGTTTCGCCGCGCATCAACTGGCGATGCTGACCGCGAAGTTAGGGCCTTTCATCGCCTGACGAAGCATGGGCGACACTCCGCTTGCTTCAGACAGCTCTTTCGACGTCGACATCAATGACGGCACGAGCTCTTTCATCTTTGCGTCGGTCAATCGCGACATGGGTCCCGCGATGATGAGAATTGCGCGAACCTCGCCGTTCTCGGCATGCACGGTTGTCGCCATCGAGCTCATCGCAGGCAAGAACATGTCGTGCGTGGTTGCGTAGCCGTTGGTGCGGGCGGCATCGATATGCGGAATCAGCGCCTTGAACGTCGTGGGCGCGTGCGGGCCGAAATCCGACGGCACGCCGAATCCCTGTTTCGATACGAGCCGCATGACTTCTTCGTCGCTCTTGCCCGCGAGCCAAATCATTCCCGCCGCGCTGCAGGACAACGTAACGGGGCGTCCCATCTCCGGGTCGTAGCGAATGCCTTGCCGCGCGCCTTGCGCCTTCGCGACATAGATCAATTGTTCGCCATCGACGATTGCAAGCCGCACCAACTCTCCCGATGTCGATGCGAGACGCTCCAGAATGGGCTGCGCAATATCGACGACGCCGCCCGCGCTCAAGAAACGCAGTCCGAGCGACGGCATCTTCATGGTCAGCGTGAACTCCCCGCGCCGTTCGTCTTTGCGAACGTAGTCCTGCTCCATGAGGTCGGCGAGCAAGCGGTGCGTCGCGGTAATGGGCAGGTCGAGACTCGTCGACAACTCGGAGAGCGTCTTGCCCTCCGGCGAGTTGGCAAGCTCTTCCAGCACACGAAGAATGCGTTCGGCGACGGCGCTCATGGTCGGGGCATCGGACGGTTGTTGTTCGTCAACTCGGGGTATGCGTGCCATTCTAGTGAAAAGTCTTTGCAAATTGCAAACTCTTTTCACTTTGTATGTTTTAGACGTTTTTGGGGCGCGGGGTGTTCAACTATCCCGAGTCGACGGAAGACGGGTGAAGTAAGCCTTCAACGCTTCGACCGCTGCGCGAACCTTCGCAGGCTCGGTGCTCTTCTTCGGCGATACCAACGTCACCGGTAGCATAGGAAGCCGCCAGTCTGGAAGCACATGAACGAGCGTCCGACGCTTGATCGAGCTTTGCGCGTCGATATATGCCAAGCGCGCAATGCCTAAACCTTGTTCGCAGATCTGTTGAACCGTGGGTTGTGTAGTGCTTGCAATGCGCACTGGCGCGCGCACCGTCTCTTTCACGCGCTTGTCTCCTTGCAAATCGAGGACGAGCGAAGGTGCGTCATCGTCGGGCGTGCTGGCGTTCTGGCCGGATTCGTCCAGTTCGCGTTCCAGCGATATCCAAGGATGCGTCGTCAGTTCTTGCGGACTTTGCGGCGTGCCGTGACGCTGCAAGTACGCCGGCGAGGCGCAGAGAATCGTTTCGAGTTCGCAGAGTGGACGGCCGACCCAACCGGAATCCGCGAGCTTGCCAACGCGAATGGCGATATCGACGCGCGCATCGATGAGATCGACCATCTCGTCGCTGACCAAAAGGCGCAGTCGCAACTTTGGCCACGTGGAAAGGACCGGAGCCAGCGCGGGCGCGATATACGACCCGAAGCCAATCGGCGCGGCGACGCGCAATTCGCCGGTTGGCGCGTCCCGTGCCTGAGCGAGCGATTCGGACGCTGCTTTCCACGCCTCGATCAACCTCAGGCAATGGGCGTAACAGCGCTCGCCGTCCTCGGTCAGCGTCAGTTTGCGCGTCGACCGATGAAGCAAGGTCACACCGGATTCCCGTTCAAGCGCCTTGATTGCCTGACTCACCGCCGATGCACTCATCCCTAGACGCGCGGCGGCAGCGCTCATGGAACCGTGGGAGACAGTCTCCGCGAAGATCACGAACGGCCGAAGGTCATTCATTTTGAAGTGTGGCTTAAATTTGATTGTTGATTTCCGCGGATTATAAATCTCTGCTTGAGAAGCTAGCATCCTCGTATCGCTATTTTTTAGAGGATGTCACGTGAAAGTCGCTCTCATTGGTTCGACCGGTTTTGTTGGAACGCATCTCAAGAAAGAACTTCTTCAACGAGGCCACGAGGTCACGGTATTGCTTCGCAACGCCGCAAGCGCGGCGTCGTCCGAGCGTCTCAAAGTCGTTGTCGGCGACGCGTATTCGTGGGAGTCGGTGGCGAACGCCGTGCGCGGTCACGATGCCGTAGTGTCCGCGTTCAACCCCGGATGGAACGACCCCGAACTGTTCGAGAACTTCACTCGCGGCAATTCGGCAATCGTTCGCGGCGTCGAGGCAAGCGGCGTTCGGCGCTATTTGGTCATTGGCGGCGCCGCGAGCCTGTTCGTCGCGCCTGGCCTGCAACTCATCGATACCGACGAGTTCAGCTCGCATGTGCCGGCGAACATCATTCCGGGCGCAACCGCCGCCCGCGATGCGCTCAATGCAATTCGCGGCAACACGGTCCTGGATTGGACTTTCGTAAGCCCGCCCGCTTTTCTCGAAGAAGGTGAGCGCACGGGTTCTTATCGACTTGGCTCGGAGAACCTTTTAATGGATGGCGACAAGCCGGCCGGCATCTCCGTCGCCGATTTAGCGGTCGCAGTGGTCGATGAACTGGAGAATCCAAAACACGTCAGAGCCAGATTCACGGTTGCGCGCGAACTTTGAGCATTCGAAGCCGCTGCGAGATTCCATGCGTGGACGTAAGAGGCTAAACGGACGAGGAGACTCGTTTCGAGTCCATGGCTTGCGCGAGAAGTCTTATAATGCTTCTACTCCACGCATCGATGGCGATACGGCTCATCGAACAAATACTACGCACATGGCTTATCAAAACCCTGAAATTACCCGCCTCGTCGCGCAGCAGCAAGCGCTGGAGCGGCAGTTGAACGAAGCTAAAGAACAAGAGACGCAGCTCGTACTGAAGGAAATTGTTCAGAAGATGCGACAGTACGGTATTTCGCTTAACGAATTGTTTGGCCCGAAGTCGGGCGCCCAGCGCGCCGACGCCCCGGCGAAATATCGCGACCCGGTGAGCGGCGCGACCTGGAGCGGCCGCGGCCGTGCGCCGCAATGGATTGCCGGGAAAGACCGCGACGAGTTTCTCGTCGACAAGGGCGAAAATGTCCGCGCGATGGTTCAAGCCGCGCTATTCCCCGAAAAGCATTAAGTCGAAAGAAAGCTCGCCCGCGCCCGCTTCGAACTACGGGCGCAGCGATCTATTTTCCTGTGCGTAGGCGTTAAATCGCCATGCCGCCAGACACTTCAATACGCTGAGCGTTGATCCACCGATTATCTTCGGAGAGCAGCGACGCGATCATCGGGCCAATGTCGTCGGGCAATCCGGCACGGCCCAGCGCCGTCATGTCGGCAATGCGCTTATTCAACTCGGCATTATCCCGAACTATTCCGCCGCTGAAATCCGTCTGAATAGCACCAGGCGCGACCACGTTTACTGCGATCCGGCGCGGCGCGAGTTCCTTCGCCATGTATTTCGTCAATATTTCGACCGCGCCCTTCAGCGAGCCGTAAGCGCCGCTTTCCGGTACGATGATTCGCGTCAGCCCGGAAGACAAGTTGACAATCTTCCCGCCGTCGCGAATAAGCGGCAGCAGCTTCTGCGTCAAAAAGAACACGCCTTTGAAGTGCACGTTATATAGGCCATCCAATTCTTCCTCGGTCGTTTTCTCGATGCTGTTGTGATGTGACGTACCCGCATTGTTGATGAGGAAATCGAAGCGTTCTGCTTTCCATTCGGCCAGCGTTTCGCGGACCTTGCCGATAAAGCTATCGAAGGCGCCGACGTTTCCAGTGTCTAGCTGAAGCGCCACTGCTTTTCGACCGAGATCGGACACGGATCGGACGACGTTTTCAGCTTCTTCGCGATTCCGGTGATAAGTAAAGATAATATCGACGCCTCGCTTGGCGAGATTCAACACTGTGTTTCGGCCTAAGCCCCGGCTGCCGCCGGTGACAATCGCAATCTTTTCTGCGGACATGTTTGCTCTCCTGTGACAGGAAACAGAATAGCCAACCGAGCCTCGAAAGATAACGTGCTCGAGTCTGCACGGGGTGTACTGAAAGAGCGAACAATGGGACCCAACCTCAAGGAACTGGAAGCATTCGTGGCCGTCGTCGAAGCGGGCGGTTTTCGCGATGCCGCGCGCGCCATCGGCAGCAGCCCTTCCGGCGTAAGCGAAGCGGTGCGCCGTCTCGAAGCCCGCACCGGCGTGCGTTTGCTTCATCGCACGACACGCAGCGTCACGACGACCGAAGCGGGTGCGCGTCTCTTGGCTCGACTCAAGCCCGCGCTCGATGGCCTCGACGCAGCGCTCGACGTGGTGAACGGCTTTCGGGACAAGCCAGCTGGCAAGTTGAAGCTGAATGTGCCGGTGGTCGCGGCCAAACTCATCCTGCCGCGCCTAGTGCCGGCGTTTCTCGCGGCTTACCCGGATATCGAACTGGAGGTGATTGCCGACGACGGCTTCATCAACCTGATGGCGGAAGGATGCGACGCAGGCATCCGCTATGGCGAACGTCTGGAGCAGGACATGATCGCCGTTCCTATCGGTCCGCGCGAGCAACGAATGGCGCTCGGTGCGTCACCCGCGTATCTGGAGCGTCGCGGTCGTCTTCAGCATCCGAGCGAACTCTTGCAGCATGCGTGTGTGCGCTATCGCTTCGCGAGCGGCGCGATGACCACATGGGAATTCGAGCGCGACGGCGAGCACATTCGCGTCGAGCCGAGCGGCCCGCTCATCGTTCGAGCGGGCGCCGCAACCGATCTTGGAATAGATGCCGCGTTGGCGGGTTGCGGCATCGTGCAGCTCTTCGACGACTGGATGAAGCCGTTCTTCGAGAACGGCTCGCTCGAGCCTGTGCTCGAACCTTGGTGGCAGCGGTTTCCGGGGCCGTTTTTGTACTATTCCGGTCACCGCTACGTGCCGACGCCGCTGCGTGCGTTTCTGGATTTCATCCGCTCGGCGTCGTTCTGAAGCGCGACGCGAACAGCACTTCCAACTCTCAAACCAGCCCCGTCATGTAATACACCGCGATCACGAAGAACACCGCGAGCGTCTTGATGACCGTCACCGCAAAGATGTCGCGATACGACTCCCGATGCGTCAGACCCGTCACCGCGAGCAGCGTGATGACGGCGCCGTTGTGCGGCAAGGTGTCCATGCCGCCGCTTGCCATGGCCACGACGCGGTGCAGAACTTCCAGCGGAATATGTGCGGCTTCGGCGCCCTTGATGAAGGTATCGGACATGGCGGCCAGCGCGATACTCATGCCACCCGACGCCGACCCCGTGATGCCCGCGAGCGAACTCACCGATACCGCCGCATTGACGAGCGGATTCGGAATGCTCTTCAGCGCATCGGAGACGACGAGAAAACCCGGCAACGCGGCGATCACGCCACCGAAGCCATATTCCGACGCCGTGTTCATCGCCGCGAGCAAAGCGCCCGCGACGGCTACACGCGTGCCCGTGGCGAAGCGATCTTTCACGCGCGAGAAAGCCGTCAGCAACACGAGCACGATGCCGAGCAGCAGCGCGCCTTCGACTGCCCAGATCGCGACGACCGTCTTGACGGCCGTGGTCACGGGCGCATGCACGCCGGGCAGCACTTCCGGCGCGATGGTATAGCTCGCGCCGTACCACGTCGGAATCCACTTCGTGAGCGCGAAGTTGGCGACGCCCACGAGAATCAGCGGCGCAATCGCCAGCGCCGGATTCGGCAGATTGGTCGACTCGACGCGCTCAGGCTCGTTCACGAGCGAGGTGCCGTAGCCTTCGCCCGTGGCCATCGCGCGGCGGCGGCGCCATTCGAGAAACGTCAGTCCCATCACGATGATGAACACCGAGCCGATCACGCCGAGCCACGGCGCGGCCCAGCCAGTCGTCTTGAAGAACGTCGTCGGGATGATGTTTTGAATCTGCGGCGTGCCCGGCAGCGAATCCATCGTGAACGAGAACGCGCCGAGTGCAATCGCGCCCGGCATCAGGCGCTTGGGAATATTGCTCTGCCTGTACATCTCCGCCGCGAACGGATACACGGCGAACACGACCACGAACAGTGACACGCCGCCGTACGTGAGCAGCGCGCACACCGCGACGATCACCGCATTGACGCGCGACTTGCCGATATAGCGAATCGCGGCGGCAACGATCGACTCCGAGAATCCCGACAGTTCGATGACCTTGCCGAACACCGCGCCAAGCAGGAACACCGGGAAGTACAGCTTGACGAAGCCAACCATCTTCTCCATGAAGATGCCCGAAAACACGGGCGCGACGGCTGCCGGATCGGTCAGCAGGACAGCCGCGAGCGCGGCGATCGGCGCGAAAAGAATGACGCTGTAACCGCGATAAGCGGCCAGCATCAGGAACGCCAGGGCGGCGAGCACGATGATGAACGACATGGAGTCTCCATTGATGTTTTGTTATCACGGGTCTCTCTTGAAGACCCTCGACGCGACTGATCGCGCGCCGCGCGGGCAAATGCAGCTTCCGTGCCATCCGCGTAGTCACCGGGCTTTACGCTCGTTGACCATGCATGAAGGCGGAAAATCCGTTCGGAATGTCTCTGTGCCGAGACAAACTCTCGGGCGTCACGGTCGGGCACGCGCCTCGAAGCCTAGCAGATTGCCCCAATGCAGGCAGTCTCCCGTTTGAGATATCCTGTCTCGATAAAGAGATATCGGAGACAAACGCAGCATGCTCAACGACTGGATCAACGTTCCCCTGGACTATAGCGACGTCATGCGCCGCGCGATGGAATCGCTTTTCAAGACCTTCGAAAATTTGAGCGAAGGCACCTTCATCGTCGATGCGGACGCCCGCGTCGTCTGGATCAACAAGCGCTACGCGGCGCGCTTCGGTTTCCCCGATCCCACCGACGTGATCGGCCTCGATTGCGAAGCGGTCATTCCCAATAGCCTGATGCGCGAAGTCGTCGCGACCGGCAAGCCGATTCTGCTCGACGTGCTGGAGACCGACCGCGAACCGCTCGTCGTCACGCGTTTGCCGCTGAAGGACGAGCAGGGCGCGACCGTTGGCGCCATCGGCTTCGCGCTCTTCGACGAGATGAAAGCGCTCACGCCGCTTTTCGCGCATTACTCGCGCGTGCAGCAGGAACTCATCGCGACGCGCCAGTCGCTCGCGCAGGCGCGGCGCGCCAAGTACACCTTCGCGAGCTTCGTCGGCACGAGTGCGGTGAGTCTCGAAGTGAAGCGGCAAGCACGGCGCGCGGCGCTCGTCGACTCGCCGGTCTTGCTGCTCGGCGAAACCGGCACCGGCAAGGAGCTGCTTGCACACGCGATCCACGGTGCCTCGACACGCGCCGCGAAGCCGCTCGTCACCGTCAACGTGGCCGCGATTCCCGATACCTTGCTCGAAGTCGAGTTCTTCGGCGCGGCGCCTGGCGCGTATACCGGCGTGGAGCGCAAGGGACGCGTCGGCAAATTCGAACTCGCCGATGGCGGCACGCTGTTCCTCGACGAAATCGGCGACATGCCGCTGCCGTTGCAGGGCAAGCTCTTGCGCGTGCTGCAGGACAAGGAATTCGAGCCGCTCGGGTCGAACCGCATCGTGCGGGCGGACGTTCGCATCATCGCCGCGACTTCCGCCGATCTGCCCGCGCTCGTCGCGGCGGGGCGCTTTCGCGCGGACCTGTTCTATCGCCTGAACGTGCTGACCATTCACGCGCCGCCTTTGCGCGAGCGTCCGGGCGATATCGAAGCGCTCGCCTATGCCATTCTCGAAGACCTGTCGGGCGAGGCGCGCACGGGCCGCATCCGCCAGTTCGTGCTGCATGAAAACGCGCTGCGGCTGCTAGCCGGTTACGCCTGGCCGGGCAACGTGCGCGAGCTTCGCAACACGCTCGAACGCGCACTCATGCTTTCCGATAGCGAACATATCGATGCCCGCGCGCTCGCAGGCTTCATCGATTCGACACCGGCCGCGCCCGCGCCGCCAGTCGAAAGCGCGTCCATGCCCTATGCCGCCGCGATGACCGACTTTGAACGTCGCTTTCTGTCCGACGCCCTGCGCGCGAACAATGGCCGCGTGGCGGAAACGGCGGAACGCATCGGTATCGGGCGGGCGACGCTTTACAAGAAGATCGCCGCGTTGGGCATCGACGTATAGGACATGTAAAGGCATGTGAGATTGTGTCAAACGTGAGCGCGCGCACATTTGCGGCAATCGTCGCGAAAGGCCGGCGTGGCATACTCGCGAAGGCATCGACATTGAAAATAACGACTGAAAACAAGGGGTAAGGGATGAAACTCGGCACTGCGATCGGCTTTTCCGTGATGCTCGCCGCGAGTGCATGGGCACTCGCCGGATGCAGCAGCGCGCCGCCTCTTTTCTCAGCCGATGGCCGTCCCACTCAGCTCGTGCAATGCCCGGCCTACGGTGGCTGGCGTCTTTGCACCGACAACGCGAAGGTCGCCTGCCCGGGCGGCTACGACGTGCTCGAACAATCCAGCGCCGACAACCAGAACGGCTTGTTGATCGCCTGCAAGGCAAACTAGCTGGAACCCGTCGCGCGCTTCCTCATCGAAGCGTGATGCCGCATGCGGCGTCTTTCTCTGTTCTTCGAAGGAGCACCGATGTCCAACGCCGGTTTCGATTCCGCGCGCCTTGCCGAAATGCGCGCCGCCATGCAACGCTTCGTCGATTCCGGTGAGGTCGCGGGCATCGTCACGCTCACCTGGCGGCGCGGCGAGATTGCACAAGTGGATGCGCTCGGCTGGCGCGACACCGGCACGCGCACCCCGATGACGCGCGACACGCTGTTTCGCATTGCGTCGATGACCAAGCCGGTGACGAGCGTCGCCGCGCTCATGCTGGTCGAGGAAGGCCGTCTTGCGCTCGAAGCGCCGGTGGCGAAGTGGTTGCCCGAACTGGCGAACGTGCAGGTGATGCTCGACCCCGAAGGCCCGCTCTCGCAGACCGAGCCGGCGCGCACGCAAATCACGCTGCTCGACTTGCTCACGCATCGCGCGGGCTTCGCATATCACTTCACCGCGACGGGCGAACTCGCCGCCGCGTACGAGAGCGTATTCAACGGCTTCGATGCGATGGTCGATCCCGCGAGTTGGCTGGAACACGTCGCCAGAATTCCGTTGATGTTTCATCCCGGCGAGCGCTGGCAGTACGGCGTGTCCACGGATGTACTCGGCGCGCTGGTGCAGCGCGTGTCAGGCATGCCGCTCGGCGAGTTCTTCCGCACGCGCATCTTCGAGCCGCTTGGCATGCACGACACGGCTTTTGCCGTGACGCCCGAACAGGCGACGCGGCTTGCGACGTCCTATGTCGTCGATTCCCCGGGCGCGCAACCAGTGGTGGAGGATCATCCTTCGACGAGCCGTTGGATCGACGCCGCGCGTTATCAAAGCGGTGGCGGCGGGCTCGTGTCCACCGCCGACGACTATCTGCGTTTCGCGCGTGTGTTGCTTGGACGCGGCCGTCTGCAAGGCGATGCTAAAGAGCGCGCAGCAGGTCCGCGGCTTCTGTCGCACAAGTCCGTCGACTTGATGCGCTCTAACTTTCTCACGCCTGCGCAGCGCGAGATCCCGGCGTTCGGCTATCCATTGTGGCGCGCGCAGGGTTTCGGCCTCGGGCTGTCGGTTGTCGACAATCCGGCGTTTCAGTTGCCCGCGGGATATCGTTCGACGGGTTCGTTCAGTTGGCCGGGCGCGCTTGGAACAAGCTGGTTTGCCGATCCCGTCGAGGACATGATCGGCATCATGCTCATTCAGCGGCGTGCGCTCGAACCGTTCCCGCTCGCGCGCGAGTACGAGCGGCTCGTGTATGCGGCTATCGACGACTGACCGTTGTCAGCTTTGCTGCGTCTCCCGCAGCATCGTCACGTCGTAGCCGAGTGCGCGCGTGCGCTCAATCAGCGAGCGCCGCATATCGGGCGATGGCCGCGCGTCGCGCGTCAGAATCCACAGATAGCGGCCGGTCGGTTCGCCGACGATGGACCAGCTGTAGTCGTCGGCGTGATCGAGAATCCAATAGTCGCCGACATAGAACGGCCCGAAAAACGACACCTTCAGCTTCGTTCCGTTCGATCCCGGAACGATCTTCGCGCGTCCTTCCGATGTTTTATATGGCCCGCTCAAGCCGCCTTCGTGGCATGCGTTGATGACCGAGACGAGCCCGTCTTCGCGACGCGCATAGTTCGCGGTCACGCCTTCGCAGCCGCGTTCGAAGCGGTTTTCGTAGCGGGCGAACTCATGCCAGTGGCCGAGGTATCGATCGAGATCGACAGCCTTCGAAGGCTCGGGCACGTTCTCGTTGCCGCTCTTGCGTGCGCCGTTCGTGGCGCATGCCGCAAGCGCCGCAACGCCGCCAAGCGTGATGAGCGCAGCGGCGCCGTAGATCCATGGACTTCTGATTTTCATGTTGCGCGTCTGCTTTTGATTGCGAAGACCTAGCATTGAGCAAACTTCATTCCGATGTTTTTGCACTCCCGGAAAGCCTCACCTTTCGAGCGTCAGAAGAGGGTTTTGCATGTCTCCCGAGGTTGCGGCATAGAAGGCAACTCCTTGTCCCATATCGTTTTTCGTTCGTCGAAAGCTATGCCGAGGTCGATTCGACTAGTCGTTTTGACGCGCTCCTGTATTCGCTCACCTCAGGCAAACGGCTGTACGGACGGAGCGCATCAGCGGTCTTCCAGTGTCGAATCGGCGTGCTGGTTGGCATTTTTCGACGTCAAGGTGAAAACGTTACAGAACAATGGCTTGCCGAAAGAACTTAGAGCACATTAAAACGTTTCGCGGTACGGATAAACTTTGAGGCGTGAGCCTTGGGCGGCTCTCGCGGCTCACCATCACGCAGCTCCCGAAATGCCTCACCTTTTTGACAGCGGGTATTCTCTCGGCTCTTTTCTGTTGAAGCCTTGTCATGCCATCGCCGGATCATCTGCATTTCGCTTTCTCTTCGCTGTCTTCGCTTCTCACGCCGCTTTTCACCATCATCCTGCCGGTCTTCGGACTCATCTTCGCGGGCTACGCGTGCCGCAAGCTCAACAAGCTCGGTCCCGCCGCCGCATCGGAACTGAACCGCTTCGTCGTCTATCTCGCGTTGCCCGCGTTGCTCTTCGACACGATGTCCAGGACGCCGTGGAGCATGCTCGATCAACCGGCGTTCATCGCGGTGTTCGGCATCGGGTCTGCCGTGGTGTTCGTGCTTACGCTTATCGCGCGGCTCATGCGTGCGCGTCCGCTCGCCGATGCCAGCATCGACGGACTCAACGCTGCTTATGCGAATACCGGTTTCGTCGGCTTGCCGCTTTGTTTGCTGGCGTTCGGCAAGGAAAGTCTCGCGCCCGCCGTCATCGCAACGATCATCACTGTGTGCGTGCTGTTCGCGGTGGCGATCGTGCTGATCGAACTCGGCTTGCAAAGCGAAAAGCACATCTTCTGGACGCTATGGCGCGTGGCGAAGTCGCTTGGCAAGAACCCTCTTTTGATCGCGCCGCTTGCGGGCACGTTGCTGAGCGGTTCGGGCGCGCACGTGCCGGATGGCGCCGAAGCATTTCTAAAGCTGCTGGGCGGCGCGGCGAGTCCTTGTGCGCTGGTTGCGCTCGGACTCTTTCTCGGCGCGAAAGGCGAGGCGCGCAGTCTTCGAACGACGGGCGCACTCGTCACGCTCAAATTGATCGCGCAGCCCTTGCTGACTTACTGGCTGGCGTTTCATGTCTTCAGCATGCCGCCGCTATGGTCGAAGACCGCCGTGATTTTGAGCGCGCTGCCAACCGGCACCGGTCCGTTCATGCTCGCGGAGTTTTATCGACGCGATGGCGGCGTCACTTCGAGCGCTATTCTGTTTTCCACGGTGCTTTCGCTAGTCACCGTGACGCTCTGTCTGACTGTGCTGCTTTGAACCGGCTTCGCCCGCATTCGACCCGTCGCTCGCCCGCGATAAAAAATGCCCGGCGCGCGGGCGTCGGGCAAAGCCACCTTCTGTTCGATGGTGGAGGAGGGCCGGTTTGTTCTACCTGTCCTAAATTACTGTGCGCTGCCATCGTTGCGAGTGTTGGCTCGCACTTGCGCATGACGTTCCTGATACGGCCGCAGTTGCGGATAGCTCAATGCGTTGACCGCTTCGAGATCGCCCGCGCGACGGGCGCTCGCCAGTTCCGCTTTCACTTCCGCACGCGACTTTGCACCGTAAGTTGATTGAGCGAAGGCCGGAGCCGTTGCAAAAAGCGCCGAGATGAGCAGGCCGCCGATAAATGTGTTTTTCATGGAAGAACTCCTGGATTCGCTTGCGTCCGGTTGACGCTTGAGAAAAGTTTAGGAGTTTTCCTATTGGACAAAAATACCCATTGAGCCAACACATTGTTGTCGGGAATGGTTGAATGCTGGCGCACGAATCGCCGGTTGGTGGGTGTTACCAAGCGCGATTCTTACCATGCTGGTAAGAATAAATTGAGTTTTGTGGGCTTTTTATGCGGATGCTTCATAGATAGAGTCACGGCATCGATCGAACACGGTCGGCCAAACACTCATCTGGAGATGTCAAATGAAGCGCATTCTTTCTGCTGTCCTCGCGTCGCTGGCCCTTTTTTCGGCAGTCGGCGCAGCGCAAGCCGCCGATTCGAATCCGACATCGTGCCAAGGTCCCGCATCGCAATGCAGCGTGTTTTTCGGCCACTGATCTGCCGAGGCGCAGCGGGTGAACGCACTGAAATCATGCTCTTATCGCGGGAATGTTTCGTCAAAGTAACATTTTCGAACCATCTTTTCGGCAAACACCGAGTTATCCACAGTTTCTGTGGATAACAGTGGGGATAATCGGCCACAAACCTCGCAACAATGCGGGGGGAACTGGGTTGCTCAAATCATCGCAAAAATAGGCAGTCTGTTTGGTTCGTGACGGCGGTCAGACGGCTCGCCTATGATGTTGACTCGAAGCCGCGTCGTGTTTTCGCACGCGGATTTGTTGGCATCCTTCATGGAGCAAAACCTCATGGCCTACAAGATTGCGGTGGTCGTCGGAAGTCTGCGACGGGAGTCGTTCAACCGGCGGCTTGCGCACGCAGTCGAATCGCTCGCACCGGAAGATTTCTCGTTCGAGCATCTCGATATCGCCAGCCTGCCGTTGTACAGCCAGGACTACGACAGCGACTATCCCGAAGTCGCGGTGAAATTCAAGCAGAAGATCTCGGAAGCAGACGCGCTCCTTTTCGTCACGCCGGAATACAACCGCTCGATTCCGGGCGTGCTCAAGAATGCGATCGATTGGGGTTCGCGGCCGTGGGGCCAAAGCGCCTGGGGCGGCAAGCCGGGCGCGGTGATCGGCACCTCGGTGGGCGCGATCGGTACGGCTATCGCGCAGTCGCATCTGCGTGGCGTGTGCGCGTATCTCGACATTGCGATGCTCGGTCAGCCCGAGATGTACATCAAGCACGATGACTCGCGTATCGATGCGAACGGCGCAATCGTCAGCGACGACACGCGCAAGTATCTGCAAACCTTCGTCGATAAATACGTCGCGTGGGTCAAGAAAATCGCCGGATAAGAAGGCGTGTTCCAAAACGAATCGGCCCGCGCGTGCGAGCCGATTCGTTATTGCGTGAAGCGTTTTGCACTTAGACGTGATGATGTCCCGTCACGCGATCCCAACCATGACGCACGGCAGCCTTGAAGCGCTCCCAGGTTCCGTCTTCCGGATGGCGCGTCTCCCACTCACGGCGCATCTCATATTCCATCTGATCGTCCCACGCGCGGCTGCGGAAGCGGTCGTCGTTGCCGAGCGTGGCGCCGTACCGATACGCGCCTTGATAATCCTCGTACGGCTCGCCGGTTGCAGCGTAGCGGGTGTCGTAGTCGGCGCGGAAGTCTTCCTCATATTCCATGTACTCGTTCGGCACAGCAGCCGTTCCAGCCGATGAACCCATCGCGCCCATCGATTGCGACTGGCTTTGACTCAGCGTGCCGCTTCGAATCTGCGCGGGTTCGTCGAGCGGGCTCAGCGGTTCGACCGGACGCCAGTCGGCGGCGTTATCGGTACGTACGCCGGGCAGAGGATCGCCCATGTTGCCCGAACGCAGCGGATCGCGACCGGCAAGAGCGTCGCGCTCCGAAAGCGATTCGCCCGAGAGTTCGTCACGGGCGGCGAGCGGGTCGGCTGGAGTGCCGGTCAGCGGGTCGCGGGCAGCGAGCGGGTCCATGCCAGTGGTGGCGAGCGGATCGCGGCCAGTGACGGGATCGCGTCCCGAAAGCGGATCGGCGGCGGTGCGCGTCTCGACTTGCGTGTACTGCGTCGTCTCGTGACGCGTCGTGCCGGCATGCGGCATCAGCGAATCGTCTGCCGGGTCGCTCACGAAGTCGCGTGCACCCAGTGCGGCGGCATCGCGGCGCGTCAACGGGTCGCCGAGCGGATCGGCAAGCGGGTCGAGCAGCGGATCGGCGGCGGCGCCTGTAGCCGGGCTTGCTGCGTCGGTGCGCGGATAAGCGCGGGCGCGCGTTGCGTCCATGCGCGCATCGTTCACCGGCTCGCGGCCCGGCACTGCACTGCCGCGTCCGAGTCCCAGTTCGTCGAGTATCGAATGATCGCGGTCATCCACGCCGGCTTGCGGCATCGCGGTGCCGTGTTCGAGCGTGGACCAGCTTGCGGCGCGCTCATCGATATCGATCGCGCCTTGATCCGCAAGCGTCGCGCGGGCGACATCGGCTTGCTCTTCGCTCGGGGTATCGACGGCTACGAGCACTGCGCCACGACGCACGGCTTCCGAATAATGCGCGACTTCTGGCGGGTGATCGCGCCCGCCGAAAAGCATGCTGAAAAAGCGCTCGATGTTCGCCAGCACGCCTGGTTCGGCGTGCGATTGGGCATCGGGCATGACGGACGGCTCGGCGGCATCGTCGCGTTTTGGATTCGCTTGCAACTCGATATCAGCGCGCGGGAAGCCCGCTGTAACGAGGGCCGAGCGTGCGTCCTCGGCCTGCGCGTAGGTGTCGAAAACTCCGATGACGGTGTGTCGCATATACGCCTCCTGCGGATGGGCGGAACTTCGAAATCGGCAACGTTGCGAGGTTGCCGTGCATGTTTGCCCATCACGCAACGAGCGTGCCGGATGCGCCGTGGCGCGTCTGGCAAGGCTCGCAGCGATGGATCACGCAAGGCGCTTTTACAAAACTGGTACAAAAAGCAGATCAGCGGCCGATTGCCCGAGCTTCGTTGAGACGTTCGCGAATCTCGTGCAGCAAGGCGTCGAGCAGCGCGATATCGAATGGTTTAGACAGCACGCGCGCATCGACGTGACGGGCGCGGTCCAGTTCTTCCGCATAACCCGTGACGAGAATCACGGGGATGCGCGGCTCGAAGCGTTGCAGCATTTCCGCAAGGTCGATGCCGCTCATCTTGCCCGGCATGTGAATGTCGGAGAGCACGACATCGAAGGGAAATTCGGACGCTTCGCGCGCGCCTTCGAGCACGGTGACGGCGGTATCGGCGTTGAATACGTAGCTCACGTGATGACCCATCATGGCGAGCAGCGCCTCCGTGCCGGCGGCCACTTCCTCGTTGTCCTCGACGAGCAACACGCGCAAGCCTTCGGTCTCCTTGACCACGGCGGGTTCGTCTTTTACCGCCGCGTTGGCCTCGGCCTCAGCGGCCGCGCGCGGCAGATAAAGACGCACCGCCGTGCCCGCGCCGATTGCGCTGTCGATAGTCGCGAGTCCGCCCGCGCGCTCGCAAAACGCAAACACCTGCGGCAAGCCGAGACCGGTGCCCATGCCTTTCGGCTTGGTCGTGAAAAGCGGCTCGAATGCGCGGCCCAATACTTCGGAACTCATGCCGAAGCCCGTGTCTTCCAGCGTGACCTGAACGAAATCGCCGGTGATCGGAAAGCCGTCTTCGTGACGGAAGCGCACGTTGTCGGCGCGCACGGTGAACGTGCCGCCGCTTGGCATCGCGTCGCGCGCGTTGACCGCGACGTTGATGAGCGCAAGCTCCAACTCGGCGGGGTCGACGCGCACGGGCCAGACATCCGCGGTCACTTCGACGTGGAGCGCGACCTTCGCGCCAAGCGACGCGCGCAGCAGTTCGCGCCCCGCCGGCACCCATTTGCCGATGGCAATGGTTTCGCTGCGCAATGGCTGCTTGCGCGCCACGCCGAGCAACTGCCGCGTGAGCGACTGTCCGCTCTTGAGCGCGCGTTCCATCGCGGAGAGTTCACGTTCAAGACCGGGCGCGCCGCGCCGTCGCGCGATCTGCACGTTGGTCGAGACGATCATCAGCAGATTGTTGAAGTCGTGCGCCACGCTGCCGACGAGATTGCCGAGCGCTTCCATCTTGCGCGCCTGCCGGTAGGCGGATTCGATCGAGCGCCGCATCGACGCTTCGGCTTGCCAGCGTTCCCACGCTTCTTCCTCGATGGCGAGACGCCGCAGCGATTGCCCGATGACGCCCCACAGCACGATGCAAGGCGCGAAAATCGACAACGCGAGCACGCTCAAATGCCGATACCACTCGGCCCATAACGTGGAGATCGGATAGCCGCTCGACACATAGACCGGATAGCCGCCGACCCTGCGGAACGCGACGATTTTCAGCTCGTTGTCGAGCCCGGACATCATCTCCACGACGCCGCTGCGCCGTCCCGCGCGATATGCCTCGCGCAAGGGCGAACTGGCCGCGAGCGCCATGCGGTCGGGCGGCCGTTGCGGATACCACGCGAGCACTTCGCCATCGCTGCGTGCAAGGCCGAGCGAAACGGTCGGACTGTCGCCGAGGAGCTCGCGATAGAACGCGTTGAAATAAGCAGGACGCAGCGCAATCGACACGATGCCGTTGAACTTGCCCTTGTCGGTGCGTCGCACGACCGCCGTGTTGAAGACTTGTTCGCCCGCCACGCGCCCGAGCATCACGCGCGAAATCTGTTCGATGCTGCGGTCGTCGCGCATGCCACCGAAGTCCTCGCGCGTCGCGACGGACACATCGGGCGTCGGCCAGGTGCGGCTCGTCACGAGCAGCTTGCCGTCGGCGCCGAACACCGAAACGGCAGCGACTTGCTGATAGTTGTTGCTCATCATCTTGAGACGGTCGTGGATCAGACGACTGTCGCGGCGGATCGGTTCGTCGTCGAGTCCATCGAGCAGATCGACGATACGTTCGTTCAGCGTGACGTTGAGATCGAAGACCTTGAGCGCGTGCTCTTCGGCGACGCGTGCATTGCGGGCGACGGTTTCGGCGGCGAGCGCCTCGCGGTCGTGGTAGTCGGTGTATGCGGTGACTGCCACGTAAATGCAGGGCAGCAGAATGGCGGCGACGAGGAACGCATAAAGCGTCAGGCGCTGTGCGGCGAAGTTGCGCTCGGGAACCACCGGGAATGGCGGTTCATCCTGCCTCTGTTCGGCGGCAGGATCGGCGTCGGACTCCTCACGTTGCAGCGTCATATTTGGCAGCGAAGTGGAAAACTTTACGCGCGCGCGTGTCGTTCGAAGCGTTGAACGCTTCGTTCACAGTGTTCCAAAGCACTTGAACGGATAGGGCTGTGGAGTAACCGGTTCGGGCAAGCACGAAGAATGCCGATTTGGGTTTAGAACGTGCGTGCGCGCAGGACTAGCGACATTACCAGAGAGGAGGGTATGCAGGTAAATACGATGCCGCCGCATGCAAGCGCTCGCGTCACACGTGCAAGTAACGCCGCTGAAAGCCACGCCGCTGAAAGCCACGCCGGTCAAGGCGCAGGCTCGATCGCCAAAGAATTGTTATACTCTTTGCCGCTTCCGGCGTACTTGCCACCGGCCCGCCGGCACTCATCGACTCGATCCACTCAGCGCCAAGCCGTTCCGCGCGCACCCGGAATCGTCGAGGCTGGCGTCATCCAACAATTCGCCCTCGGGGCGCGATAGCGAAAGAACTCGCGGAGTCCGTCTTGGCCGTTTCCCACACCATCGCTGACGAATCTGCTCCCGATGCCGCGAAGGCGTCATCCGGCAGCTCGTTTTATCTCGCGATGCGCATCCTGCCCGCCGACCAGCGGGACGCGATGTATCAGATCTACGCTTTTTGCCGCGCGGTCGACGATATCGCCGACGAAGGCAACTTGCCGCGCCGCGAACGCGCAATCGCGCTCGACCGCTGGCGCGAAGACATCGACGCGTGCTATGCCGGCGCGCCGCGAAAATCGCTCGAACCGCTCACGCGTCACATCCAGGCTTTCCAGCTTTCCCGCGACGACTTCCACGCTGTCATCGACGGCATGGCCATGGACGCCGCATGCGACATCGTCGCGCCCGACGAAGCCACGCTCGACCTCTATTGCGACCGCGTGGCAAGCGCGGTGGGCCGGCTATCGGTGAGAATCTTCGGGATGCATGAGGACGCCGGGCGACGGCTTGCACACCATCTTGGCCGCGCGCTGCAGCTGACGAACATCCTGCGCGATATCGACGAAGACGCGGGCATCGGCCGCGTCTACCTGCCGCGCGAACTGCTCGCGCGCGAAGGCATCTCGACGAGCGACGCGGCGAGTATCGTCGCCGATGCGCGCCTGCCGCGCGTGTGCGCCGTCATCGCCGAACGCGCCAAAGGGCATTACGCGCAGTCGGACACGATCATGGCCGCTTCGCCGCGCCACGAAGTGCGCGCGCCGCGCATCATGTCGGCGGCGTATCACGCCGTGCTCGACGCCAATCTGAAACGCGGCTTCGACCTGCCGCGCACGCGCGTGCGCACGCCGCGTGCGCGGCTGCTGTGGATCGTCGCGCGCAATCTTCTCTGATGTCACGGCTGGTACACGTCGTCGGCGCGGGCCTGGCGGGCCTTGCCGCAGCAGTTCAGGCGCAACGGCGCGGCGCGCGCGTCGTGCTTCACGAGGCGGCGGCGCATGCGGGCGGACGCTGCCGTTCCTATTTCGACGTGAGACTCGGCGCGACCATCGACAACGGCAATCATCTGCTGCTGTCGGGCAACCATGCGGCGTTGGGCTTTCTGCGTGCGATCGGTTCCGCCGATACGCTCATCGGCCCGAGCCAGCCCGACTACCCTTTCTTCGATTTTGCCAATGGCGCGGCGTGGACCATTCGCATGTCACCGGGACGCCTGCCGCGCTGGATTTTCGACGCCAACGCCCGCACGCCAGACACTCAGCCCGCCGACTACTTCGCGCTGTTGCCGCTCTTCTTTGCGAAGCCGGGCCGCACCGTTGGGGAATCGATGCGCGCCAAGGGCCCCGTGTGGGACGCGCTCGTGCGCCCGCTCTTGCACGCCATGCTCAACACCGAGCCCGCCGAAGCGAGCGCGGCGCTTGCCGCCAATCTGTTGCGCGAGACGGTCGCGGCGGGCGGACAGGCATGCCGGCCGCTCATCGCGCGTAACGGGCTTGCGCATGCTTTCGTCGAACCCGCGCTGCGGCTTTTGCAGTACGGCGGCGCGGACATCCGGCTGGGCGCGCGCGTGGCAGGTATCGCCTTTTCGGGCACGGATTCGCAGGAACGGGTAAGCTCCATCGCTTTCGAAGATCGCGCCGAGCCGGTCGTGCTCGCACCGGGCGACGGTCTCGTGCTTGCCACGCCGTCCGAAACCGCGCGTTGCCTCGTGCCGGATCTCGTCGCGCCGGACGAGTTTCGCGCCATCGTCACTGTGCATTTCGCGGTCGATGCGCCGTCCGATCTCGGGCCGATCACCTGTCTCGTCAACGGCACGGCTAATTGGCTATTCGCCAACGACGGCAGACTGAGCGCGACAATCGCTGCCGCGGATCACTTGCTCGCGACGCCGCACGACGAACTCGCGCACACGGTCTGGCAGGAAGTGGCGCGCGCGGTGCGGATGTCCGCCGTGCCCATGCCGCCCTGGCAGGTCGTGGCCGACCCGCACGCAACATTTGCCGCCGTGCCGTCGCAGGAAGGTTTGCGGGCCGCGACGCGCACGCGCTGGAACAACTTCACGCTCGCGGGCGACTGGACGGCGACCGGTCTGCCCGCGACGATCGAGGGCGCGATCCGCTCCGGCCAGAAGGCGGCGGACGTGCTGATGAACCCATCGATGGAACGCTGATGAACGATTTATCCCTGTCGGCCGTGGGCGCGCCGGTATCGAAAGCCGCGCTGGACCATGCCGTCACCGAAGCCACCGATGCGCTGCTCGCGGCGCAGCATCCCGAAGGCTACTGGCTGTACGAACTCGAAGCCGACGCAACCATCCCGGCTGAATACGTGCTGCTTGTCCACTATCTCGGCGAGGAAGCGAATACGACGCTCGAAGCGAAGATCGGCCGCTATCTGCGCCGTATCCAGCGCGCGGACGGCGGCTGGCCGCTCTTCACCGACGGCGCGATGGACGTCAGCGCCACCGTCAAGGCGTATTTCGCGCTGAAGATGATCGGCGATTCGCCCGACGCGGAGCATATGCAGCGCGCCCGGAGCGCGATTCTCGCCGCTGGCGGCGCGGAAAAGGTCAACGTGTTCACGCGCATTTTGCTGGCCCTTTTCGGCGTCGTGTCGTGGCGCGCGGTGCCGATGATGCCCGTCGAAATCACGCGTCTGCCGATGTGGTTCCCGTTCCATCTGTCGAAGGTCTCGTATTGGGCGCGCACGGTCATCGTGCCGCTGCTCGTATTGAATGCGAAGCGGCCGGTGGCGAAGAATCCGCGTGGCGTGCGTATCGACGAGCTGTTTCTGGATGCGCCGGTCAATACCGGCATGCCGAGCCGCGCACCGCATCAGAGCCGCGGCTGGTTCGGCTTTTTCCGCGTGGTCGATACCGTTTTGCGCGCAACCGACAACGCGTTCCCGAAAGCGGGCCGTCAGCGCGCGATCGAGGAAGCGGTGCGTTTCGTCGATGAGCGACTGAACGGCGAAGACGGCCTAGGCGCCATTTTCCCGGCGATGGCCAATTCCGTGATGATGTACGACGTGCTCGGGTATCCGCCGGAGCATCCGCATCGCGCGATCGCACGCAAGTCGCTCGACAAGTTGCTCGTTATCGAAGAAGCCGAGGACGGCGAGGCGTACTGTCAACCGTGTTTATCGCCCGTCTGGGATACGTCGCTCGTGGCGCATGCGCTGCTCGAAACCGGCATGCCGAAGGCACGCGCGGCGGTCGGGCGCGGTCTCGAATGGCTCTTGCCGCTGCAGATTCTCGACACGCGCGGCGACTGGGTTTCACGCCGGCCGAACGTGCGGCCCGGCGGCTGGGCGTTCCAGTTCGCCAACCCGCATTACCCCGATGTCGACGACACCGCCGTCGTCGCCATGGCCATGGAACGCGCGGACCGCGAAAACGGCTCGGCGATCTACGCCGAAGCGATCTCGCGCGGACGCGAATGGGTCGTCGGCATGCAAAGCAGCGACGGCGGCTGGGGCGCGTTCGAACCGGAAAACACGCAGTTCTATTTGAACAACATCCCGTTTTCGGACCACGGCGCGCTGCTCGATCCACCTACCGTCGATGTCTCCGCGCGCTGCCTTTCCATGCTCGCGCAACTCGGCGAAACGCCCGCCAACAGCGAACCGGCGCGGCGCGCGTACGACTACATCGTGAGGGACCAGGAGCGTGACGGAAGCTGGTACGGCCGCTGGGGCATGAACTACATCTACGGCACCTGGTCGGCGTTGTGCGCGCTGAACGCGGCCGGCGCGGCGCCTACCGACTCGCGCGTTAAGCGCGGCGCGGAATGGCTCATTCGCATTCAGAACGCGGACGGCGGCTGGGGCGAGGGCGGCGAAAGCTACAAGCTCGACTATCGCGGATACGAACAGGCGCCGAGTACGGCATCGCAAACGGCGTGGGCCGTGCTCGGGCTGATGGCCGCGGGCCAGATCGAGCACCCGGCGGTGGCGCGCGGTATCGACTATCTCGTTCGCACGCAGCAAAGCCACGGTTTGTGGGACGAGACGCGCTTCACCGCGACGGGTTTTCCGCGCGTGTTTTATCTGCGCTACCACGGCTATCGCAAGTTCTTTCCGCTGTGGGCGCTCGCGCGATATCGCAACATGACGCGTGAAGGCCTGACGCGCGTGACGGCGGCCGTGTGAACGCGCCCGACGCGCGCTCGCTCCACGCATTGCGCCACGCGGCGGGCGGCTTGCCTGTCATTGCCGTGACCGGCATGGCGTTCGAGGCGAAGATCGTGCGCGGACGCGGCGTGGAAGTCGTGTTCGCGGCGCGCTCTGACTGGCTGGAGCGCGCGTTGTCGGACGCTATTTCGCGCGGCTGCACGGGTGTCATCAGCTTCGGAACAGCGGGCGGACTCGCGCCCGATCTGGAGCCGGGCGCGCTCGTCGTGGCCAGCAGCGTGTGCGGACCCTTCGGCGAATTGCGTACCGACGACGCCTGGTCCGCGCGTATCGTCGATGCCTTCGCGGGCACGCCGCTACAGCGCCTCACGCGGCGCGGCGTCATGGCCGGCGTCGCCGCGCCGGTCAAGAGCGAAGCGGAGAAACGCTCGTTGCATTCGTCGACGGGCGCGCTCGCGGTGGATATGGAATCGCATATCGCCGGGGCGATTGCCCTCGCGCGCGGTCTGCCGTTCGCCGTGTGCCGCGCGATTGTCGATCCGGCATGGCGCACGCTGCCGCCCGCGGCCACGGCTGGTTTGCGCGATGACGGCACCACGGCCATCGGTCCGATACTGCGAGAACTCGCGCGTCAGCCCGCGCAACTGAGCGCCATGCTGCGTCTCGCCGCCGATGCCCGCGCCGCGCGAACATCGCTCGTACAAGCGCGTCACGCGCTTGAAACCGCGCATGCACTAGCGTTCGATTGACCGCGTAACGTGCCGCTTGCTTTCTGCGGGTTAACCCGCATCTGCGTATAATCAGGGAAAACCCTAACAAAACTGCGTGCGATCAGTCACGTGCGCAGGGTCAGCAGAAAAGGAAGCGCAAATGAATTTTCACACTCGCAAATGGGTCAAGCCCGAAGACCTGAATCCGAACGGCACCTTGTTCGGCGGCAGCCTGCTGCGCTGGATCGACGAGGAAGCCGCGATCTATGCCATCTCGCAACTGGGCAATCAGCGCGTCGTGACCAAGTTCATGTCGGAGATCAATTTTCTGGCGTCGGCGCGGCAGGGCGACATCATCGAACTGGGAATTACCGCGACGCATTTCGGCCGCACCTCGATCACGCTGCGCGCCGAAGTGCGCAACAAGATCACGCGCAAGAGCATTCTCACGGTCGAGAAAATGGTGTTCGTGAACCTCGACGCGCAAGGCGACCCGGCGCCGCATGGCCGCACGGCGATTCGCTATGCGGACGAGTTGTTCGAAGCCTATCGACGCGACCAGCGCGTGGTGGAAGCGCCGAAGGCATCGAGCGATGACTACGGCATGCAGGAAGCCGCGGAAGAAACGCACTGAGGCAATTGAAACGGGCGCTGCAAAGCGCCCGTTTCAATTTTGAGGCTGAGAAAAGCCTCTGCAAGACAGGCTTACTTCGCGCCCGGATCTTCGTACTGCGGCACGTCTTGATCCTTGCTCGAACTCGACGGCGTGGTTTCCGCCGGCGCTGGCGACTTGCCGCCCATGCCGCCCGCTGGCGCGGCGGCCGCGCCCGGATCGGCGTAATTCGGCAGACCTTGCGCGGCGCTGCCGCCGCCCGTCGCGCCAGGAACGCCCGGCGCGCTCGCGGCATCGGGGGCGGATGCGCCTTCATCGCCATAATCGGGCAACGTCGCCGTCCCGCCGCCCGTCAACAAGTACTGCCGGCGCTGCGTGTAGGCATCGCGCACGAAGGCGTATTTGTCGAGCGCGGCCTGCGAGAGAAGATCCGTCGCGCCGATCAGATCGGCCCGCGCGCTCACGAAATTGATGCCGTACAGCGGCCAGCGGATTTCGTTATCCGCGTAGCTGATCGGGTTCACGCGCCAGTCGACGAGCCACGTCGTCGAGTCCCGGAACGAACTCGGGCCGAGCAGCGGAATCACGAGATACGGACCGGACGGCACGCCGTAGTGTCCAAGTGTCAAACCGAAGTCCTGATGATGCTTGGGCAAACCGGCCGGCGATGCAATGTCGATCAAACCGCCAAGACCGAACACCGAGTTGATGGCGATCCGCATCAAATCCTGCGTGGCGTCCGTGATCTTCAGTTGCAGCAGGTTGTTGGCGAAGTTGCTGAAGTCGCCGATATTTGAAAAGAAGTTGCTGACAGCCGTGCGGAACGGGCTCGGCGTGTAGTCCACATAGAACTGCGCAACCGGCTTCGCGACGTAGGTATCGAGCGTGTCGTTGAATTTGAAGATCGTGCGGTTCATCGGTTCGAGCGGATCGCGCGGATTGCGGTCCGGTCCGGTCGCGCATCCCGCGACCAAAAGCGCGCTCGCAATCACCACACTCGTGGCCAGCTTGCGATGCGCACCAGCGGCTAAAGCCGTTCTCATTCTTCGATTCCTCTTAGGTTGTCGTGCCGCTGGCTCGCGCGCAGCTTCGCCCGATCGGCTGCGCGTACACGGCGGGGCTTGCCCATCAATACCGGCTGAAATACCACGGCGCCGATCAGCGTGCACAAAAGCGACAGCGCGAGCAGCCGCCCCATGCTGGATGTGCCGGGGTGATGCGAAAACCACAGACTGCCGAACGCGGTTGCGGTCGTTGCCGCGCTGAACATCACGGCATGCGTGAGACTCGATTGCAGCAAGCGCGTCTGGCCGGAGCGCCACGCCATCACGAAATAGATCTTGAACGCCACGCCGACGCCCAGCATGAGCGGCAACGCGATGATGTTCGCAAAGTTGAGCGGCATCCTGAAGACGACGCACAGTTCCAGCGTGACGATCGCGGAGACGAGCAACGGTACCAAAGTTCGTAAAACATCGCCCAAACGGCGCAAGGCGATCCACAACAGCACGGTGATCGCGATCAGCGAGTAGATCGCCGCCTGCTGGAACGCCTTGATGATCGTTTCGGCCGAATGGCGCACGGAGATCGGACCGCCTATGGCGTTCGGCTCGGCGTGGCGCACGGCATCTGCGAAACGGGCGAGCAGGGTGTCGTCGTTCGGATCGGCGCCCGGCGGCACTTTCGGCGAGACATCGACGAGCGCCTGACCACTCGGCGTAACCCACGTCTCGACCATTTGCGGCGGCAAGGTGGCGCGCGTGATCTCGACCGGCTGCAACAGCGCGCGCAACTGGCTGAGCGCGAGGCGCAATGGCTCGGCCATCGCGTGGTCGGCGCGATCGCGCGTGGCGGCATCGGCGGCGGCGAGCTTCTTGAGCGTGGCCGAGAGATGCTGCGCTTCGGCCGCGCCCGCGCCGGGGTGATCGTCGGCCGCGAGCGACAGCGCACCCGCGACGCGCTTGAGCGTGGCGACGCGCACTTCATCCGTCACGGGCGATGCCACCGGCTGGTTCAGCGCCGGCAGCAACTGATCGGCGGCAGCCTTGATGAGCGCGAGCTTTGCCGGCTGATCGGCCGGAATCAGCGACGACAACGTGGTCGCGCGATCCACTTCCGGCAGCTTCTGGAGCTTCGCCGCGATGCGATCCGCTTCCGCTAGCGAAGGCGCGAGCACCGCGACATCGTTGACCGCGCCCTCGGGTGAATCCTTGAGCGAGGCGAGTGTCGCCATCGACTCCGTATGCGGATCTTTCAGATGGAGCGGGTTGAAGTCGAAGTGCAGATGGAACAGGAGCGGCAACGCGCCGATCACGACGACGAGCGTGCCGATCAGCACCGGCTTGCGATGCCGGTCGAGGAATTCATCGACGGGAGCGAGCACCGGAAAGCCCGGCGCGCTTGCTTCGCCCGGCGGCGCAAACACCTTGATGAGCGCGGGCAGCAAGGTCATGTTGGTGATATACGCGACGAACATGCCGACGCCCGCAATCAACCCGAGTTCCGACACGCCGCGATACGCGGTCGGCAGAAAGGAGAAGAAGCTTGCGGCAGTCGCGGTGGCGGCGAGCGTCAGCGGCACGGCCACATGCCGCGCGGTTTCGGCGAGCGCCACGTCGAGCCGCTTGTGCTTGTGCCGTTCCTCGCGGTATTTCACGCCGAACTGAATGCCGAAGTCCACGCCCAGACCCACGAACAGCACCATGAACGCGACCGAGATCATGTTGAGCGCGTGGACCATCATGAGGCCGAGCGCGGCCGTGATCGCGAGCCCGACGAAGAGCGTGATGAACACCGCGAGAATCATGCGCTTGGAGCGCAACGCAACCCACAGAATGACCAGTACGACCAGGAACGTGAGGATGCCGTTGAGCTCGGCGCCATCGGCCACAGAGGCGAATTCTTCGTCGGCGAGGGGTTGCGCGCCGGTCAGATGCAGCGTCGCGCCGTACTTCTTGTCAAGGTTCAGCCTGGCCGCCACGGCGCGAATTTCGTCCGATGAGCCCGCCGCCGCCTTGAGCGCGTTGAAATCGAGTTCCGGCAACACGGTGACGAAGGCGCGCGCCGGTCCGGTGCTCTTTGCGGAATCCGCCACGTCGCGCCAAGAGAAGGCAACCGGCTGATTGGCCAGCACGCCGTCGAGCACGGTCGCGCTCTTGCCGAGCAAGCTGGCCATCTGGCCGAGATTGATCTGGCCTGTCAGCAGCGGCACATTGAGCGTGGTATTTAGCGTCTGCGCGAGGCCGGTGAGTGTCGGGTCGTGCGCGAGCGTGTTGATGAGCGGACGCGCCTGCACGAGCTGCTTCGTGACTTCGTCGACCTTGGCGGTGGGTAAGTACAAAAGGCCGTTGTGCTCGAAGAAATCGCCGCCTGAAGGGTGCGACACCGACTTGAAGCGCGCCGGCTCCTGCTTGAGCGCGGCGGCGAGTTCGTTCGCGGCGGCATCGGCGAATTCGGGGGCCGCGGCTTCGACGACGATCAGTAGCGTGGCCCCGCGCTGCGGAAACGCGGCGTCGATTGCCTTGCTGCGCGCGGCCCACTCCGGCTCGTTCTCGATGAGTTGACTGACATCGGTGCTGATCTTGAAGTGATGGACGACATAAATCGTGCTCAGCACGCCGAGCAGCAGCGAAATGGCGATAATCCACGCCGGACGGCGTATGGCGATGGTGACGAAGCGAGTAATGTTGGACGTCAGCATGAAGACGCTACCTGGTGTGTCCTGTTATTTTTGCGGGCCGCGTGCTGCCGGCGAGATGATGCGCGCCGGCGTCCGGCGATGCCGCGCAAGTATACCGGTCGATGCCGGGCACGAACGCGCCATGCGTCTTGAACTGTCGATGCCCCCGCGTGTCGATATACTGGCTCGACGCGTGCCGGCTGCATCGGCGTTACCGGGTATTGCGCCGTCCCCATACCAATTCCAACCTCAGAACTCATTCAGAGAACGGGTGCCATGAAACGCTATCTGTCCATTTGCTTCGCATTTCTCCTTGCCCTCGGCCTGTCCGGCGAGGCTTTCGCGCAAACTAGCCCCGACGCCGTCGTCAAGGCCGCTGTCGAAGGCACCGTCGACGCGATGAAGGCCGACCCGCAAGCGCGCGGCGGCGACATGGCGAAGATCACACAACTCGTGCAAACGCGCTTTTTGCCCGCCACCGACTTCCAGCGCACGACGCGCATAGCGGTGGGCAAGGCATGGGCCAGCGCCACGCCCGAGCAGCAGAAACAGCTTTACGACCAGTTCCAGACGTTGCTTGTGCGGACCTACGCGGCTTCGTTGTCGCAATTACGCGATCAGGACGTCAAGTTTAGCTTCGAGTCGCCCAAGGCCGATGCGAACGCGCGCGACGTCGTGGTCGAATCGCACGTCGTTTCGACTGGCGGCGACAATCCGGTGCGTTACAGATTGGGTAAGACGGCGCAAGGCTGGAAAATCTACGACATCGACATGATGGGCGCGTGGCTCATCCAGGTCTATCAGCAACAATTCGCGGGGCAACTGCAGAAAGACGGTGTCGATGGGCTGATCAAGTATCTGTCGGAGCACAATTCGCGCTCGGCGGGGTGACATGGAGGCGCAATAGCGCCTGCGACGCCACCTGCACCAGCCAGACTCATGTAACAAGAAGCGCGACGGTGATGAGCCGTCGCGTTTTTTTGTTTATGACGCGCTTGTCCCGTTACGTTGGCGACTGGCTCGACAAAGTGAGTCGAATAGAAGGCGTGCGCTTCGTCCCAGTGGACCGAAACATCGCAGTCAAATCCGCCGATTTGCCGGGCGAGTTCCACAAAGATCCGGCAGACCGCATGATCGTGGCGACGGCGCGTTCGCTTTCTGCACCTCTGGTCACGAAGGACCGGAGAATTCGCGACTATCAACACGTCAAGACCATTTGGTAACCCGAAAACAAAAAGGGCGGACAACCAGAGTCATCCGCCCTTCCATCAATCACCCTCGGCCACTAATGCGCCGCGGCGGCTGCCTTCGATCCCTTGCCCTTCGACATCCGCCCGATCTCTTCCAGCTTGATCTCGACGTGCTTCGAGAAGACGTACTCGGCCGGACGCTGCTTGTCGATCGGCAGATCCTTCGCGTACGCGCCTTCCGTACGCGGGCCGCGCATCGACACACCAAGCGCCTTCAGCGGATGCGCCACGGTATCCATCACGGCGGTGGCTTCGAAGCCGCTATGCACCATGCAGTCAGCACACTTCTCGTAGTTGCCCGTGCCGTACTTTTCCCACTCGGTGGTTTCCATCAGTTCCTTGAAGGTCTTCGCGTAACCTTCACCGAGCAGATAACACGGACGCTGCCAGCCAAATACCGTGCGCGCCGGGTTGCCCCACGGCGTGCACTGATACGTCTGGTTGCCCGCGAGGAAGTCCAGGAACATGGCCGACTGGCTGAAGGACCAATTCTTGCCGTTGTTGCCGCGCTTGAAAATCTCGCGGAACAACGTCTTGGTCTTGTCGCGGTTCAGGAAGTGCTGCTGATCCGGCGCGCGTTCATAAGCATAGCCGGGCGACACCGTGATGCCGTCCACGCCCATCGGACCGAGCGTATCGAAGAACTTGGCGACGCGATCGGGATTGGCGTCGTTGAACAGCGTGCAATTGATGTTCACGCGGAAACCGCGCCGCTTCGCTTCCTTGATCGCCTTCACGGCCTTGTCGTAGACGCCGTCTTGCGATACCGAGTGATCGTGCGCCTGCTGGTCGCCATCGAGGTGAACGGACCAGACGAAGTACGGGCTCGGCTCGTAATCGTCCATCTTCTTTTCCATCAACAGCGCGTTCGTACAGAGATACACGAACTTCTTGCGCGCGATGATGCCCTTCACGACCTGCGGCATCTCCTTGTGCAAGAGCGGCTCGCCGCCCGCGATGGAAACGACCGGCGCGTTGCACTCGTCGACCGCGCCCAGGCACTCTTCCAGCGACAGACGCTGGTTGAGAATGGGATCCGGATAGTCGATCTTGCCGCAGCCGTTGCACGCCAGATTGCAGCGGAACAGCGGTTCGAGCATCAGTGCAAGCGGGTAGCGCTTGTTGCGCGAAAAATGCTGGCGAAAGATATAGGCGCCAACGCGGACTTTCTGAAGCAGCGGAATAGACAATTGCTTGCTCTCCTTATTCTTCGCGGGTGGCCGTCGCTGCCGTGGTCGCCAGGGCGGCGAGCGGTTGCAACAGCTTCGCGGGGAGTTTGAATTCGACCTTTTCCTCGCGGCCTTCCATCGTCGTGACTTCGACGTGGCCGAACGCGCGCAGGGCATCGATCACATGTTTGACCATTTCCTCGGGCGCCGAAGCACCCGCGGTGATGCCGACAGTCTGCGCCTTTGCAAACCATTCGGCCTTGACTTCCGAACCATCGGCGACGAGATAACTCGGCACGCCGGTTTCCGCGCCGATCTCGCGCAGCCGGTTCGAATTGGAACTGTTCGTGGCGCCTACTACGAGCAAGACATCGACCTGAGTGCTCAACTCGCGCACGGCGGCCTGGCGATTCTGCGTGGCATAACAAATGTCGCGCGTGTCCGGGCCCACGATATCGGTGAAACGGCGCTGCAAGGCGTCGATGATGCCGCGTGTGTCATCCACCGAAAGCGTGGTCTGCGTGACATAGGCGACCGGGGCATCGACGGGCAAAGCGAGCGTGTCCACTTCCGCCTCGCTTTGCACCAGCACGACCTCGCCCGGAATCTGCCCGATGGTGCCTTCCACTTCCGGATGCCCCGCATGCCCGATCAGAATGAGTGTACGGCCTTGCGAGACATACTGCCGGCCCTGCACGTGAACTTTGGTGACGAGCGGGCAAGTGGCGTCCAGCACGTCGAGCCCGCGTGACAGCGCGTCTTTCTCCACCTTCTTCGCGACGCCATGCGCGCTGAAAATGGCGACCGCGCCGTGTGGCACCTCGTCGAGCTCCTCGACGAAACGTGCGCCCTTGCCGCGCAGATTGTCTACGACATGACGGTTGTGAACGATCTCGTGACGCACATACACCGGTGCGCCATGCCGTTCCAGCGCCCGATCGACGATTTCGATCGCGCGAACCACGCCCGCACAAAAGCCGCGGGGTTGAGCAAGGATGATACGCATATTCGAACGAACTCCGACTGGCGCGGGTTTCGGATCAGGCGGCGCGATGCTCGCGCGTTCCATGGGACCACATTATCGTGCCGGCCATGCCGCAAACGGGCGGCGTGGCGAGCCAGGAATGCAGACCGGAAAAAACGACGTGCCGGGTTCGGTCTGCATGCCGAAGATGACCGCGTATTCTAACTCGTTCCCTTTATGGGTGCTTGTCGCATACGTTCCGGCTGAGCCTTGCGGCACGCGGCAATACGGCGACCGGCATATCCCATTAAACTGTCGGGTGCTCCGGGCGGGGCGCTCGCTCGCCACGGTGCGATTGCGTCGTTTGCGCCTTGTTTGCGTGCCTCGCGCGTTATTCCTTCGTGTATTTTTGGCGCAACGCCCCGGCCCGCTGCAATCCCTGATCCGACCTGATTCAACGCAAGCGCACTCGGTCGTCCGAGCTGCCGCCTTCGACTTTCATCTCATGCTACTGATCGCCTGGCTGTCATTTCTGATCTGGATCGTGTTGCTGTTCGCCCGTGGCGGCTTCTGGCGCGCCCAGCCCGCACCCGCGCTTTCCGCGACGACCGTGCACGCGGTCGGCAAAGCCGAAATCGCCCGGCGCGGCGCGTGGCCGGCGCTCGTGGCCGTGGTGCCCGCGCGTAACGAGGCCGACGTGATCGGCCGCGCGGTCGGCTCGCTGCTCAGGCAAGACTACGCGGGCGCGTTCCACGTGATCGTCGTGGACGATCACAGCACCGACGGCACCGCCGCCGCCGCACTCGCCGCCGCCCGCGATCTCGGGCTCGATGATCGTCTGACCGTGCTCACCGCGCAACCGTTGCCGCCTGGCTGGTCGGGCAAGGTATGGGCGCAGTCGCAGGGCATCGGTGCTATCGATTCGCTCGGCCTGCCCGCCGAATTCCTTCTGCTTACCGATGCCGACATCTACCATCCGGCCGATGCCGCCACGCAACTCGTCGCGCGCACGATTTTAGAAGACCGCGATCTCGTCTCGCTGATGGTGCGGCTGCGCTGCGACTCGCCGTGGGAGAAGGCGCTGGTTCCAGCGTTCGTGTTCTTCTTCGCGAAGCTGTATCCGTTCGCGTGGGTCAACGACGTGCGGAAAACGACCTCGGGTGCGGCCGGCGGCTGCATGCTGGTGCGCCGTTCGGCGCTGGTGGAGGCGGGCGGTATCGAGTCGATCCGGCAGGAACTCATCGACGATTGCAGTCTTGCCGCGCGCATCAAGCATCGCGCGGGGCGCAATGGCGCGCGGCCCATTCGGCTCGATCTGGCCGAATCGAGCGAGTCGCTGCGTCCGTACGATCACTGGCGCGAAATCTGGAACATGATCGCGCGCACCGCGTTCACGCAGTTGCGCTACTCGCCGCTTCTGCTCGCGGGTACGGTGCTGGGCATGGTGGTGATCTATCTCGCGCCGCCGTTGTTGGCGCTCACGATGGGCGCGCGTGCCTGGCCCGCCTGCGCGGCGTGGGCGCTCATGTGCATTGCGTATGGGCCGATGCTGCGCTACTACCGGCGTTCGCTGCTGTGGGCGCCGTTCCTGCCGCTGGTGGCGCTGTTCTACGTGAGCGCGACGATCGGCTCGGCCGTGCGTTACTGGAGCGGCAAGGGCGGTCAGTGGAAGGCGCGCGTTCAGGCGCCGACGCAGGAAGGCTCCTGACCGACTTGAACGCGCGTTACTTCTTCGTCAGAAGGGCATACATCTCGACGACGGCGTGCGGCGAGAACGTGAACGGCACCCAGCCGTGTCCGCCGTGACGCATGATGAGCAGTCGATCCCCGTTTGCGTGCTTCTGCACAGCCATCAGCGGGTTTTTCGTTGCCACGAAACGCCAGCCGGGCGCGATGCCGCCAGGCTGATCCGGCGTCATCGATGCACGCACGTTCGCCAATTCCTCGATCAGCTCCGACACGCCTTCGGGACTCAACAGCACCGATTGGCCGGCGATCGTCATTTCGATTGCATCGCGGTCGGGGCGCGAGACGGTCAGCGTAGGCTTTTCCGCGGGTCTTGCGGCTTGCTCGCGCTCGGCTTCGGCGCCGAGCGGCGCGGGTTCCGCAGCGGGCGCGACGGGCTCCGCGCTCGTCACGCGCATGGGCAGCGGAGCGGGTTGGTCGTCTGGAGAAGTAGCGGACTGGAGGAGCGTGTCGAGGCTCGACTCCAGCGCGCCGAGCTGGTCATGTAGATTCATGCGAAGGTATCTGTGTCTTTCGATGCTGGCAGCGAGACCGTGATTTTACCTTCTCCGTCAGGAGCCACCGGGCACACGTTGTAACGAAATGCTTGGAAACGGCTGCCGATGAAGCGCTTCGCCGCTCCCCGCCCCAAAGAAAAAGGCGTCTTCCGGATTGCTCCGGAAGACGCCTTTCGAGACGGCGCCGACTACTTTACTTCGCGCGTGCCTGTGCTTCGGTCAGTGCTGCGTTGAGCGTCTTGCTCGGACGCATCACCGTTTCGAGCTTGGCCGGGTCCGGCTGATAGTACCCGCCGATATCCGCCGCATTGCCCTGCACGGCGTTGAGTTCGTCGATGATCTTCTGCTCGTTGTCGCCCAGTTGCTTCGCGAGCGGCGCGAACAGTTCGGCGAGTGCGCGGTCTTCCGACTGGTTCGCGAGTTCCTGCGCCCAGTACATGGCCAGATAGAACTGGCTGCCGCGATTGTCCAGCTGACCGGTCTTCGGCGACGGGCTTTTGTTGTTGTCGAGCAGCTTGCCGGTGGCGGCATCCAGCGCCTTCGCGACGAGTTTCGCGCGCGCGTTGTCGTTCTTGATGCCGAGTTCTTCCAGCGATACCGCCAGCGCCAGAAACTCGCCGAGCGAATCCCAGCGCAAATGGTTTTCTTCGACCAGTTGCTTGACATGCTTCGGCGCCGAGCCGCCCGCGCCGGTTTCGTACAGGCCGCCGCCCGCCATCAGCGGAACGATGGAGAGCATCTTCGCGCTGGTGCCGAGTTCCATGATCGGGAACAGGTCGGTCAGGTAGTCGCGCAGGATGTTGCCCGTCACCGAGATCGTGTCCATGCCGCGGATCACGCGTTCGAGCGTGTAACGCATGGCGCGCACCTGCGACATGATCTGGATGTCGAGGCCCGTGGTGTCATGGTCCTTGAGATACGTCTCGACCTTCTTGATGAGCTCGTTTTCGTGCGGACGGTACGGGTCGAGCCAGAACACGGCCGGTGTGCCCGAGTTCTTCACGCGCGTGACGGCGAGCTTGACCCAGTCGCGGATGGGCGCGTCTTTCACGAGACACATGCGCCAGATGTCGCCTTGCTCGACTTCCTGCGTGAGCGAATCGAGCACTTCGTTGGTCGCGTTATCGACGATACGCGCCGTGCCGGCTTCGCTGATTTCGAAAGTCTTGTCGTGCGAGCCGTATTCTTCGGCCTTCTGCGCCATCAGGCCGACGTTCGGCACCGTGCCCATGGTGCGCGGATCGAACGCGCCATTGGTCTTGCAGAAGTTGATGATTTCCTGATAGATGCGCGCGAACGTGCTTTCCGGGATCAGACACTTGGTGTCTTGCGGACGGCCGTCGGCGCCCCACATCTTGCCGCCCGCGCGGATCATGGCGGGCATGGACGCGTCGACGATCACGTCGTTCGGTGCGTGCAGGTTCGAGATGCCTTTAGCGGAATCGACCATGGCGAGCGCCGGGCGATGTTCATGACAGGCGTGCAGGTCGCGGATGACTTCATCGCGCTGCGATTCCGGCAGCGTGTCGATTTTCGAGTAGAGATCGACCAGGCCGTTGTTCACATTGACGCCGAGTTCCTCGAAGAGCTTCGCGTGCTTGGCGAACGCGTCTTTATAGAACACCTTGACCGCATGACCGAACACGATGGGGTGCGAGACCTTCATCATGGTCGCCTTCACGTGCAGCGAAAGCATGACGCCCGTCTTGTGCGCGTCTTCCATCTGGTCTTCGTAGAACGCCACGAGCGCGTTCTTGCTCATGAACATGCTGTCGACGATCTCGCCTTCCTGCAGCTTGACCTTCGGCTTCAACACGATGGTTTCGCCGCGCTTCGTGACGAGTTCCATGCGCACTTCACGAGCCTGGTCGTTGGTGATGGACTTTTCGCCGTGATAGAAGTCGCCATGCTTCATGTGCGCGACGTGCGTACGCGACGCCATGCTCCATTCGCCCATGCTGTGCGGATGCTTCTTCGCAAAGTTCTTGACCGCGAGCGGCGCGCGGCGGTCCGAGTTGCCTTCGCGCAGCACCGGATTCACGGCCGAGCCGAGGCACTTGGAGTAGCGCTGACGAATGGCCTTCTCTTCGTCGTTCTTCGGCTCTTCGGGGTAGTCGGGCAGTTTGTAGCCCTTCGACTGCAATTCCTTGATCGCGCTGATCAGCTGATGCAGCGACGCGCTGATGTTCGGCAGCTTGATGATGTTGGTGTCTTCGAACTGCGTGAGCTTGCCGAGTTCGGCGAGGTTGTCCGGCACGCGCTGTTCTTCGCTCAGAAACTCGGGAAACTCGCCGAGGATACGCGCGGCGACCGAGATGTCGCTCGTTTCGACATTGACGCCGGCCGGCGCGATGAAAGTGCGGACGACCGGCAGAAAGGCGCTGGTTGCGAGCAGCGGAGCTTCGTCGGTCAGGGTGTAGATGATAGTGGGTTGCTGATTACTCATCGCTTGTCTCGACTTCGCAGAACAGGTTGGAAAAAAGCGCCGGCTGCATTCACCCTTCCGGCCGTGAATCCGCTATTTTGCATGATTTTGAGGGGCGCGCGTGTGAAAGCTGGTCGCCGCGCGGGCGTAAATCGAAGCATTTTTATTTCAAATCAATAACTTGGAAATTTTTAGGTCTTATAGAAGAGTTGAGCCGATCTCGCAATGCGGAACGTTGCGCCGTCAACTGCCCAGATAGCCGTTCGCACGGAACCAGTCGAGCGCGTCTTTGAGTCCTTCGCGATACGGCCGCGCGCTGTAGCCTAGTTCCTGCTCCGCCTTTGCCGACGTGAAATACATCTTGTTCTTCGACATGCGCAGCGCGTCCACCGTCACGAACGGCTCCTTGCCGCTGAACTTGGCGAACATCTCCGCGCCCACGGCGAGCGGATAAAGCGGCCCGCGCGGCAGCTTGATGGTCGGTGGCTTCCTCCCGACGAATCCGGCGATGTCCGCGAGCATCTGCTGCAATGGCAGATTCTCGCCCCCCAAAATATAACGTTCACCGATCTTGCCGCGTTCGAGCGCAAGAAAGTGGCCGTTGGCGACATCATCGACATGGACGAGATTCAGGCCCGTATCGACGAAAGCGGGAATCTTCCCTGTCGCCGCTTCCACGATGATGCGCCCGGTAGGCGTCGGCCGCACGTCGCGCGGACCGATGGGCGTCGAAGGATTCACGATCACCGCCGGTAACGCGTCGTTCGCGACCATGCGCTCGACGGCGCGCTCCGCCATCACCTTGCTGCGCTTGTACGCGCCAATGGTGCTCGCCGTGTCCGACGGCTTCGTCTCATCCGAGATTGCGCCCGAACTCGTGACCTTGAGCGTCGCCACGCTGCTCGTGTAGACGATGCGCTCCACGCCTTCGGCCAGCGCCGCGCGCATGGTCGCCTCGGTGCCCTGCAGGTTCGCGCGCTCGATTTCGCCCGGGTCCGGCGCCCAGATTCGGTAATCGGCGGCCACATGGAATAGATAGCGCACGCCCTTCATCGCGGCGCGCATCGAGGCTTCGTCGCGCATGTCTCCGACGACGATCTCGGCATCGAGCGCTTCGACGTTCTTGCGCGGACTCGTGGCGCGGACCAGCACGCGCACCTTGAAACCGCGCTCGATCGCGAGCCGCGCAACCGCCGAACCCACGAAACCGGAGGCTCCCGTGACAAGCACGCGTGAGCCGGAAAATTCAGTCATTCTTACCTCGCCCTTACATTTGCGCGGCCGTTTTTTCGTAACAAGTGCCGCGCGACAATGGATGCGTCAAGAACCCGCAAAGCCAGATATGACAAGGGCTTGCGGGTCGTGCTATGGTCCGGACCTGCCTGCTTTGTAGGCGCTTTTGCAAAACATGAACATCCTGGTCAACGATGCCCCAAGACACTCGAAGCCACGCCTCGTGGATTTACCTTGCCATTGCGATCGCGCTTGCCGTCGTGTTCGCCATCGACTTGCTCACGCCCACGCGTCTCGCGATCTGGGTGTTTTACGTGCTGCCGGTCGTGCTATGCATGTGGCTCGACAAGCCGCCTGCGCCGATTATCGTCGCGGGCGCGTCTTCGGTGCTGATGATCGGCGGCTACGTCTTCTCCAACGCTGAACCCACCGCGAACCACGAAGTCCTGCAACTCAATCGCGCGATGGGCATTTTCGTGTTGCTCGTGGTGTCGGCGGTGGCGCACCTGTATATCAAATCGCGGCTCGCGGTACAACGGACCACGTGGCTGCAGCAGGGCATCATGCAGATGAGCCTGCAATTGCGCGGCGAACAGTCTCCGGCTTCGATCGGCGTCAGCATGCTTCGTTCGCTCGTTCCGTATGTCAACGCAAAAGTCGGCGTGGTTTATACGTTCGAAGCCGATACGCTCACGCGCGTCGCCGGCTGGGCGCTTCCCGACGAAGACAGCGCGCCGCGCCGCATTGCGCGCGGCGTCGGGCTCGCGGGTCAGGCGGTCGAGGACAAGCGTATCCTGCAAATGCGCGATGCGTCCGCGCACTATCTGAAGGCCGGCTCCGCGCTGGGCACGGTTGCGGCGTCGAGCGTAGTGGTCGCGCCCGTCATGGCCGATGGCGAAGTGATGGGCGTCGTCGAGCTCGGCTTTGTCGGCGACGAAGGACGCTTCGACGACAGCCGCGAGCTGCTCGAAATGGCATCGGAAGCGATGGGCATGGCGTTGCGCTCGGCGCGGTATCGCGTGAGGCTCGTCGAACTGCTCGAAGAGACACAGCGCCAGAGCGAGGAATTGCAGGTGCAGCAGGAAGAACTGCGCGTCTCGAACGAAGAACTCGAAGAACGCGGCCGCGCCTTGCAGGATTCGCAGGCGCGGCTAGAACAGCAGCAGGCCGAACTCGAACAGACCAATGTGCAGCTCGAAGAGCATTCGCAAAACCTAGAACGGCAGAAGGCCGAACTGCTTCAGGCGCAGCAGGAACTGACCGCGAACGCGTTGCAGATGGAGCGCGCGAGCCAGTACAAGTCGGAGTTCCTGGCGAACATGTCGCATGAATTGCGCACGCCGCTCAATAGTTCGCTGATCCTCGCCAAGCTTCTGCAGGACAACAAGCAAGGCAATCTCTCCGACGAGCAGGTGCGCTACGCGGCGACCATCCACTCGTCGAACAGCGATCTGCTTTCGCTCATCAACGACATTCTCGATCTCTCGAAAGTCGAAGCGGGCCAGATGGATGTGCAGTTCGCGCCCGCTTCCGTCGATTCGATTCTGCAAGCGCTCAAGCAATCCTTCGCGCCGGTCGCGGCCAGCAAGGGGCTCGAATTCTTCACCGTGCATGGCGAGAACGTGCCGGAGTATTTCGTCACCGACAATCAGCGGCTCTTGCAGGTGTTGCGCAATCTGCTGTCCAACGCGTTCAAGTTCACCGAGCGCGGCAGCGTGACGATCGCGGTGGAACGCGCGAACGAACAGGCGCTGCGGTTCGAGGTTCGCGACACGGGCATCGGCATTGCGCGCGACAAGCAAGACTTGATCTTTCAAGCGTTCCAGCAGGCGGACGGCACCACGAGCCGTCGATACGGCGGCAGCGGACTCGGCCTTTCGATCTCGCGCGAATTCTCGCGTTTGCTCGGCGGCTCGGTCGGTGTATCGAGCGAAGTCGGCAAAGGCAGCGTGTTCTCGGTGACGCTGCCGATCGCCACGCGCGAAGGCACCGTCACCGCGAAGCTCGACACCATCGGACATATGCGCGAGCCCGAGCCCGCCGCCGTGCGCGATCCTGCCTTGGTGCCGGTCGCGCCTTCGCCGGCTCCGCAAGAACGCCCGGCGCCGCAACCTCCGCAGGCGTCGATGCCCGAGCCAAAAGGTATCGCCGACGACCGCGCGGACCGCAAGCGGCCGGGCCGCGTGATTCTCGTCATCGAGGACGATCAGCCTTTCGCGCATATCCTCTACGATCTCGCGCATGAACTCGATTTCGATTGCGTGCATGCGGCAAGCGCCACGCAAGGCGTGGAACTGGCGCGTTCGCTGCAACCCAACGGCATCCTGCTCGACATCGGCTTGCCGGACCAGTCGGGCCTCACCGTGCTCGAATGGCTGAAACACGATCCGCTCACGCGTCATATCCCGATCCACATCGTCTCCGCGACGGATCACGCCGATGTCGCGCTGCATCTCGGCGCAATCGGCTACACGCTCAAACCGAGCGCACGCGACGATCTCGCGCAGGCCATCCTCAAGCTCGAAGCGCGCTCGTCGCAAGGCATGCGGCGCGTGCTCGTGGTCGAGGACGATCCGGCCTTACGTCAGAGCATTCATGCGTTGCTCGCGAGCGAAACCGTGGGAATCGTGGAAGCGGGCTCCATCGCCGAAGCACTCGACGAGATGAAAAGCGCCGCGTTCGATTGCGTCGTGATGGACCTAGCGCTGCCCGACGGTTCCGGCTACGAACTGCTCGAACGCGTTTCGACGAGCAGCGGACACGGCTCGCCGCCAGTGATTGTCTATACGGGCCGCATGCTCTCGCAAGAGGAAGAGCAGCGCCTGCGCCGTTATTCGAAATCGATCATCATCAAGGGTGCGAAGTCGCCGGAGCGTCTGCTCGATGAAGTGACGCTCTTCTTGCATAGCGTGGAAAGCGCGTTGCCGCCCGAGCAGCAACGCATGCTGCGCGCGGCGCGTCAGCGCGACGACGTGTTCGAAGGCCGCACGATCCTGCTCGCCGAAGACGACGTGCGCAATATCTTCGCGCTGTCGCGCGTGATCGAGCCGCTCGGCGCCACGCTGGAGATCGCGCGCAACGGCCGCGAGGCACTCGAAGCGCTCGCGCGTCCCAACGAGATCGACCTCGTTCTGATGGACGTGATGATGCCCGAGATGGACGGCCTCACCGCCATGACCGAGATTCGCAAGCAGCATGAGCACGCGCGCCTGCCGATCATCGCGCTGACGGCGAAGGCCATGCAGAGCGATCGCCAGAAATGTCTCGAGGCGGGTGCGGACGACTACATATCCAAACCCATCGATGTCGATAAGCTCGTATCGCTGTGCCGCGTCTGGTTGCGGCAGCGTTGACGTGAGATGTCAGATCAGACGGCCCACTTGATGAACGAAAGCATGCACGACGAAGAAGCCACGTTCGATATCGAACTGAAGCTGATTCTGGAGGCCATCTACCTCAAGTATCAGCACGACTTCCGGCACTATTCGGTGAGTTCGCTGCGGCGCAGGCTCGGCCAGGCAGTGCGCGATCTCGAATGCGCGACGCTCTCGCAATTGCAGGAGCGCATTCTGCGCGACCCGTCGCTCTTCGGCAGGCTATTCCAGTACCTCACCGTGCAGGTGAGCGAGATGTTCCGGGACCCGCAGTATTTTCGTGCGATTCGCGAGACGATCGTGCCGATTCTGCAGACTTATCCTTCGATCAAGGTATGGGTCGCGGGATGCAGCAGCGGCGAGGAACTGTGGTCGCTCGCGGTGCTGTTCGCCGAGGAACGGCTCGCCGAGCGCACCGTGTTCTACGCGACCGACATCAACGCGGAAGCCTTGCGTATAGCGGAAAACGGCATCTATTCGCTGGATCGCATGGCGGGGTTCAGCCAGAACTACCTCGCGGCGGGTGGCAAGCGTTCGCTCTCCGACTACTATCACGCGGCCTATGGCGCGGCGAAATTCTCGCAGACGCTCAAGTCGCGTGTGGTGTTCGCGGATCACAGCCTCGCCACGGACAGCGTGTTTCTAGAAGCGCATCTGGTCTCGTGCCGCAACGTGCTGATCTATTTCGACCGCGCGTTGCAGGACCGCGCGCTCGGCCTTTTCAGCGAGTCGCTCGTGCGGCGCGGCTTTCTCGGACTCGGCAGCAAGGAGAGCCTGCGTTTTTCGAAACATGCGGACCAGTTCGCCGACTTCAATCCGCGCGAGCGGCTTTATCAGAAGGTATAGCGATGAGCACACAGATGCAGCGCCCGCTCGTCTTCGACGCCGTCGTGATCGGCGCGTCGGCGGGCGGCGTCGAGGCGCTGAATCTGCTGTTGCCGGCGCTGCCGAAAGCGTTCGCGCCGTCGGTTCTCGTCGTGGTGCATGTGCGGCAGGGTCAGCCGAGCCTGTTGCCCGACCTGTTCGCGCAACGCTGTGCAATCGCTGTGCGCGAACCGTTCGACAAGGACGAGATCGCGCCGGGCACGGTGTATTTCGCGCCGCCGGGGTATCACATGCTGGTCGAGGCGGAAGATGGCGCGGCGCCTTCCATCGCACTGTCGGTCGATCCGCCCGTGCGCTTTTCGCGGCCATCGGTGGATGTGTTGTTCGAATCGGCGGCGCACGCGTATCGCGAGCGGCTGCTCGGCATCGTGCTGTCGGGCGCCAACGACGATGGCGCGCGCGGCGCCCTGGCGATTCGCGATGCGGGCGGCGCGTGTTGGGCGCAGGACCCGCGCACGGCTTCGTCGTCCGCGATGCCGCTTGCGGCTATCGAAAACGGCGCGGTCCGAGAGGTCCTGACGCTGGAGCAAATGGTGACGCGTCTTTCCACGCGCATCGGGTACTTATCAGAGAATAAGTTAGGCAATGAGGCAGGCAATGAAGCTGGAAGCGACGCAGGAAGCAAAACAGGCAATGCAGGCAAGGGGAGCCGCTAAATGACGCAACCCATTTATGTGCTGATCGTCGATGACATCCGCAACAACATCACCGCACTCGAGGCGTCGCTGGCCCGGCCGGATCTCTCGGTGCTGAAGGCGGAATCGGGACCGGCCGCGCTCGAACTGCTGCTCAAGCACGACGTCGCGCTCGCCATTCTCGATGTCAACATGCCCGGCATGGACGGCTTCGAACTTGCCGAACTCATGCGCGGCAGTCCGCGTACGGCGCATGTGCCGATCATCTTTCTGACCGCGACCGCGCAGGACGGCAACCGCACGTTTCGCGGCTACGAAGCGGGCGCGGTGGACTTTCTCTACAAGCCGTTCGATTCGCGCATCCTCAATTCGAAGGTAGATGTCTTCATTCAGATGGAGCGTCAAAAGCAGCAACTCGCGACGCAACTCGCAACCGTGCAGCAACTGCTCGATGCAAACGAGATGCTGATGGCCGTGCTCGGTCACGACCTGCGCACGCCGCTGTCGGCCGTGATCGCTTCGGCGGAATATCTCGCGCGCTTCGTGCCGGACGAGAATGTCGCGAATATCGGCAACCGCATCAAGTCGAGCGGCATGCGCATGGTTCGCATGGTCGATCAGTTGCTGAACCTCGCGCGTCTGCGCGGCGGCCGCGTGACCTTGCAGCCGCGTTCCGTGGAGCTCGCGACGCTCGCGAAGAATATCGTCGAGGAATACGAGGCGCGTGTCGGCAAGGGGCGCATCTTCGTGCTGCGCCACGGCGATACGCTTTTGCAAGGCGACGGCGATCTGCTCTCGCAAGTGTTTTCGAATCTCATCGGCAACGCGTTGCAGCACGGGCTCGAAGGCTCGGCCATTCAGGTGCGTCTCGAAGGCGGCAAGGACGACGTGACCATCGTCGTGCAGAACGCGGGCGAGATTCCGCCTGAAGTGGTGCCGACCATCTTTGCGCCGTATCGCTCGGGGCGGCGTCAGAGCGAGTCCAGCGGCCTCGGGCTCGGCCTCTACATCACGCGCGAAATCACCGAAATGCATGGCGGCGACGTGACGGTGCAATCGTCCGCGCAGGCGGGCACGGTGTTCGAAGTGCATCTGCCGCGCACGCTGCGTCCGCGTCCTGGCGAACGCACGGATTCCGCGCAGCCGTTCCGTCTCAGCTGAAGCGCGAAATCGAGCTGATCCTGAAGCGTTTCGATACGCCGTCTACAATGCGGCCTATCAACGCTTACGAGGGGAATGCGCGATGCCTGGCCCGGATCTGGATACGAGAATCGAAACCTATTACGTGCACGTGAAAGGTGTCGTGCAGGGCGTGGGCTTTCGACATCACACCGTGAGGCGCGCGCATGCGCTCGGCGTGCGCGGCTGGGTCGCGAATCTCGAAGACGGCTCGGTGGAGGCGATCGTACAAGGCGCGGCCAATCAAGTCGACTTGATGCTCGAATGGCTGCGACGCGGGCCGCCGCATGCCCGCGTCACCGAGTTCTTCAGCGAAGAACGCTACGTCGAAAAGCGCTATGAGCGCTTCGAGCAGCACTGAATCAACGCGCCACCAACAAACTCTCCGCGAACTGCCATTCCTCGTCGCGCCACTGATGCGAGCATTCGAAGCCCGCGTCGGCGGCCATCGGCGCAACTTCATCGGCGGCGTACTTGTGGCTGCTTTCCGTCCAGATCGTCTCGCCTTCGCGGAACTCGACGCGCAGATCCGCACTTGGAACATGCGCCGTCAGCGCACGCTTGGCCCGCAGATGCATTTCGATACTGCGTGCTTCGGAATTGAAGCGCGCGACGTGCTCGAAGGCATCGAGCGGAAAATCGCCACCCAGTTCGCGGTTGATGCGCGCCAGCAAGTTCAGGTTGAATGCAGCCGTCACGCCGATGGGATCGTCGTACGCGGCGATCAACGTCGGCAGCGGTTTGAGAAGGTCGGTGCCGAGCAAAAGGGCATCGCCGGGAGCGAGCATGCTGCGTATCGACTGTAGAAATTTGGTCGCCGCGAGCCGCGAAAAATTCCCGATGGTGCTGCCGAGAAACAGCACGAGCAGCCTTTCGCCTTCCTTCCGTTTGGCGCTGACTTCCGACAAGCCGGCCAGATAATCGCGCTCATAACCGACGATCGAAATGCGCTCGATATCGCCCAGTTCCCGGCGGCACAACTGCAAAGCGGTGCGCGATATTTCAATCGGGTAATAGGCGGTGGGCTGCTTTTTACAAAGCGCCTCCAGAATGCGGCGCGTCTTGCGGCCGCTGCCGCTGCCGAGTTCGGCGACCTTCACGTTGCCCGGCATTGCCGCGACGATATCGGCGGCATGTTCCGTGAGCACGCGCTCTTCGGCGCGCGTCACGCCGTATTCGGGCAGGGCAGTGATGACTTCGAACAGGGCCGAGCCCACTTCGTCATACAGATACATCGATGGCAATTCTTTTTGCGGCTCTTTCGACAACCCGGCGCGGACGGCCTCGGCAAAGGCACTGTCAACGCGGGTGGATAGGGCGGGTTGAATCATGACGTCTCCATCTATGCGGCGTTTTATTCGCGTGCCGTCCTTCGTTGCAACGGCGCGGCGCTTGGATGCTGCTGATGCAATGACGTGAGCGGCTTCGCTCGAATCAGGCAGGTGAAACCGTTGGGTTAGGTATGAAGAGTCGCCCATCGGCATGACGGGTTGAAAACAACGTCGTGCTCGGTGAAGTTCATCCGGCGCGAAAAGCGAACTAGCGAAGCAAAAAACGCGCACGACCCGAAGCGAAGTTTGAAGCACGCTCTGAATAGCGTCGATGCACAGCGTTTAAAATGCGCAGTTCCCGCTTCGCTCGAGCTTTCACTCATTGATGAATCAGCACGTTCTCGGGCGCGGCATCGCGCTTTCCGTTGTCGCATCGGCGCTCTTCGCGCTCATGTCGGGCTACACCAAATGGCTCGCGCCGCTCGATGGCCTCGACATCTTCGCGTGGCGCATCGTGTGGACCATGCCCGGCGCGCTGCTGCTCGTCGCCTTGCGTAATCGCTGGCCGCAATTGTGCGCGCTCATTGGAAAGCTTGCTCGAACCCCGAGTCTGCTTTTGGCGTTCGCCACGGTCGCCGCCTTGCTTGGCCTGCAATTATGGATTTTTCTTTGGGCGCCGTTGCATGGACGCGCGCTCGAAGTGTCGCTTGGCTACTTTTTGTTGCCCCTCGGGATGGTCCTGCTGGGTCGCTTTTACTATCACGAAGCGCTCGATCGTCTGCAATGGGCGGGCGTCATTGCGGCGGCGCTTGGCGTGGCGCATGAGTTCGTCATGTCGCATGCGTTCGCTTGGCCGACGATCGTCGTCGTGCTCGGCTATCCACCGTATTTCATCTTGCGGCGACGCCTGAACGCGGACCCGCTCGTTTCCTTCGCGATAGAGATGATGTTGCTCGCGCCGGTCGCAATCGTCATGTTGTTCGAACGGAATTCATTTTCTATGGCTGCAAGCGACGCGCGCTTGTGGATGCTGTTGCTTCCCGGACTCGGCGCGTTGAGCACGGTTGCGCTCGCGTCTTATCTGCGCGCGAGCCGTTATTTGCCGCTCGCGCTCTTCGGCATTCTGGGCTATGTCGAACCGGTCTTGCTGGTCGGCGTGGCAGTGCTCGTACTCGGCGAGCCGTTCTCGACGACGCAACTCGGAACCTATGTGCCCATCTGGATTGCCGTGGCGCTGACCGCCGTGCACAGCGCGCGGCTGCTACGGCGTGAACGCATGTCGGCGGCGAGTTTGCCGGTCAGCGAACATCACGCGAGTATTGAGCATGAGATTGGCGCGGAACACAGCGAGCGCGTGGAGCCGACGCAATAAAAAAGGCGAGCCCGTGAGCTCGCCTTGCCTGAACGCATCGATGCAACCGATGCGCGATGCGCCTACGCGCAGCCTCCCTGACTGCCTGCTGCGTCTACTGTTTGCATCGGCGGCCGTTTTTTGCGTCGCTGGATTTCGCGACTTGTTACTTGTCGGCCTTCGTTTTGGCTCCCCACCGGCACCTTCGCTGCGCCCCGTTAAACCTTGATGCGCTGTTTTTTTCGTCGCGATGCAGATGAAACGCCGCGCTTCAGTGGCGCGTTGACGTCCGTCTGGTGACAAAGGGTAACGAGTCGCGAGCAAATGAAACGGCGCGTTAAAACGCCGAGCGTCGTGGAAAGTTTCTACCGATTCGCGACGCCAAGTGTTACGGCCAAACACATATGTCGGCATTTATAGCGGCGCCGTGGAAATACTTCGACATCCGAACGAACGCTGGCGGCAGGATGAAGTTGTAAGCGTTGAAATGTACCGTTACCAACTGCATCAGTTATTTCTTCATCGCCTGCTTAAGATGAGTCTACGAACCCGGCTCACGGGAATTGGAGAGTCTCATGAAACGCGCAGCACTTGTCTTGTTGATGATCGGAAGTCTGTCGGTGGCAGCACAGGCGTCGGCCCACGGACGCGGCGGCGGCTACGGCGGCCACGGTGGTGGCGGCAATGGCGGCGCGATTGTCAGCGCGTTGATCGGCGGCGCTGTGCTGGGTGCCATCGTGAGCTCGGTGGCGAATGCGCAGCCTGTCTACGCACAGCCGGCTTATGCGCAACCGGCTTATGCGCAGCCCGTGTACGCGCAACCTGCCGTTCCTCCCGGCTATTGCTACGACGGCTATCGCCGCGCCTACGTGCCGTGCGCGCCCGCTGGCTACGGATATTGATTGCCCGACCATCGCCGCCACGCGGCACGACGTTTGCGCTAACAAGTCCACGTGCGTTGCAGCGTCTCTGCGGCCTGGACGGACGATGGATGGACACGTGAAACGCAAACTTTTGGAGACTTGCTATGAACGCGACTAAGAAGCTGGTGATCTCGGCACTGGTGTTGGGTCTTTCGGGCGGTGTCTACGCGCAAGCCGGAGGCGGAGGCGGCGCAGGTGGTGGCGCGGGCGGTGGCGGTGGCGGTGGCGCGGGCATGGGGTCGGCAGGTGCGGGCGGCAATGGCGCCGCGGGCGCTGGCGCTGGCATGGGCGCGTCTGGCAAGGGTGGTGGCGTTGGCATGAGCGGCGCGACAGGCACGGGTGTCGGCGGCTCGTCGGATGGCACGAGCGGAACCGGCACAGGCGCGAAGAGTGGCATGAACAACGGGGTCAACAACAACATGAACCCGGGAACCATGCAGCGCAGCACGCCGGACAGTACCGGCAACGCTAACGGTGCACAAAAGAGCTACTGATGTCGTGGTACGTGTACGCTAGCGCGCATGCAGGTGCGATCGCCGGGGCAGGTTGCGGCATCCGCTATGCAGCGGCGCGCAAGAACGAAAGATTGAATCGGGATTAACGTTTTACTGCTCGGTCGCGGACGCTGCACTTGCCGCCGCTGCCGGCTCGAATGTCTTGACGCGCAAACTGACCTTCTCGGCATAAGCGCGTGAACCGCCGTAGCTCTTCAGCGCGGCGTCGATATCGCCCTGTGCGGACTTCAGATAGCCATGCAGGATAGCCGAACCCACTTCGATATTGGTTTCCGGCTCTGTCAAATCCACATCGCGAACCAACTTCTTGTGAGCGGAAGGCACGACCTGCATGAGACCGGTTGCGTCGTTCGGGCCGTGGGCCGTTTCCTTGAAGCGCGATTCTATGGAAATGATCGCAAGCAACAATGCCGGCGGAAGCGAGTATTTCGATGAAGACGCCATTACCGCCGATGCGATGGTCTGCGCCTTCTCGCGTGCGACGCCGAACTTGCGAACGATCAATTCTGAAATCTTATGACTGACTCGCTCCGTTTTTACGTCGTCGCCCGAGGGCGCCTGCGTGACGTTTTGGCCGCCGGGCTGCACGGCTTCTTGCGCGCTTGCGGCTTGTACAAGGCTGATCAGTAAAAGGATTGGGAATATATTTCGACGCATCGGACTGGGTAATCTTGAGGAAAGCGCATTATAGCTTCATAAAAAAGTCTTGCGGATCATGGGCTTGTCTTAAATATGATGAATATTTTTGCAATTCGGTATTGCTTACCCGGTAAATCAGGTGCGCTCTGCGCGCTTCGCCGTAGGCGCTGAGATGCCAGCGCCGGCTTCATCGGAGAGACGTGCGAACATTGGAAGAGACATCAGGACGACTGCCGCTGTCGCCAAAAAGGCGCTCGCTAGTTGCCAGCGTTCGGTCTGAACGCTGCCGGAAATCAGCATCGTGGCTTGAATCGTCCCGGCCGCGACGGTTACACCAAGCGCCTTCATCAACTGCTGCGCGGTGCCCTGAAACGAAGTCGCGGCGGCGAGGCGCGGCTTCGGAACATCGGCGAAAGCGAGCGCGCCCATCGTCGCGAAACTGAGCGAGCGGCCTAATCCGCCGACGAGGAGCAGCACGAAAATGGCGGCTGCGGGCCAAGCCTGCGACATCGTCGAGCACACGACCAGAACCAGCGCAAAGATCACGCTGCCTGCGCACAGAACCGCGCGCACGGAGAATCGCCGGAGTGCGAGCGCGGTCATCGGACGCATGCAAAAAGAGCCCAGCGCGCTTGCAAAAGTCACCAGTCCGCTAGCGGACGCGCTGTAACCGAAGCCGGTCTGTAAGGTGAGCGGCACGAGAAAAGGCAGCGCACCGGCGCCCGCGCGGAAGAGGCTGCCCGCGACCGTGGCCGCGTGAAATGTCGGAATGGCAAGCAGCGAGAAGTCGATGGCAGGATTCTCCACGCGCCGGCAGTGAACGACGGTTGCCCAGAACAGTAGGAGGCCGACCGCGACGCATGCCCAGGGCAGCCCTTCGGGCATCACGCCGCGTCCCGCGCTTTCGATTCCGATCATGAACAGACTCAGCGATGTCCCTGAAAGCAGCATGCCGCGCAAATCCGGCGGTGTGCGGCTTTCAGGCGGCGAGGGCGGCAAAAGCTTCCACGTGAGGACGAGACCGATCGCGCCCACTGGCACGTTGACCCAGAAGATGCTGCGCCAGGAGAGCGCATCGGTGAGAAAGCCGCCGAGCGGCGGCCCAAGCAAGGGACCGACAAGCGCGGGCATGGTGAGCCACGTGGTCGCTTGCAGCAGCTCTTCGCGCTTCACGCCGCGAAAGAGGATCAGGCGGCCGACGGGCACCATCATCGCGCCACCCAGACCTTGCACGATGCGCGCGCCGATGAGTTGCGGAAGATTCGCCGCCGCCGCGCAAGCGATCGACGCGAGCGTGAACGTGGCGATTGCCCACATGAAAACGCGCCGCGCGCCGAAGCGGTCGGCCACCCAGCCGCTCGCCGGAATGAAGACCGTGAGCGCAACTAGATAAGCGGTAATGGCGCTGCTCAGATGGACGGGATCGATATGCAGGTCGCGCGCCATCGTGGGAATGGCGGTCGCGACGATGGTGCCGTCCATGTTCTGCATGAAGAGCGCCGAGGCCACGACGGCAGCGGTGATGCGAAAGTTGCCGTCGTTCACGATGCAGTGTGTGCTCGCACGCTGCATGGGCGCTGCAAGGCATTTCGAGTGGATGACGAGTGCATGCCCGCCAGTCTACGCGAAGCCCGCGGAGGCGCGCGGGTCGCCTCTCAATTCCGCAGTGCGATGTCTTCGGCGTATTCCAGATAGTGAGCAAGCGGCGGCGTGCCACGTGCGGCGTCCTTCGCTTCGTCATCCCAGCGGCGCAACGCCAAGGCATCTTCGGCGAACGGGCGCGCCAGAAAATCGCGCGCTTCGTCGGCATCGAATACGCCGCCTTGCAGCTGCAAACTGCGCACCGAATCGGGCGAAAGAAGCGCGTGGTATGAGGCATCGACCGCGCAGAGGCAGCGCTTGGCATCCACGTGAAGGCGGATCGGTTCGAGCACGGCATCCGCGAACAGCGGGCGTAAGAACGGCAGCGCGTAATACTGGTGGAGATCGTCGATACCGCGTGTAGTCGGCGTATCGCCCTGCAAGTTCAACAGATGCCCGAGGTCGTGCAGCAATGCCGCGACGATCAACTCGCGGTGCGCGCCCGCCTGCTCCGCGAGATACGCTGTCTGCAGCGCGTGTTCGAGTTGCGTGACGGGCTCGCCGCTATAGGCAAGCGCCCCGTAGGTGTCGAAGAGATGCCGGATGTCGTTGAGGGAGAGCGCCATCTTCCTGTGCAGTGCGAGGAGAAACGGTGATTGTCGCGAGTCTTCATGACGTGCCGATGGCATCGCGCACCTGCATAAAACCGCTGTTTTTAGCGTGTTACGATGCCCTTCGATCCGTCAATCATTCAATGCAGATGGCAACGTTATACGAAACGCTTGGAGTAGGCGAGCACGCAACCGAGGAAGAGATCAAGCGCGCTTATCGCAAGGCCGCGATGCGCTCGCATCCGGATCGCAACGCGGGTAACGAAGACGCCGCACGCGCGACGTTTCAAGAGATCAAGGAAGCCTACGCCATACTTTCCGATCCCGCGCAACGCGAAGTCTACGATCGCATTTTCGCGGAGGAGGTCGCGCGTCTGCATAAGGCGCAAACGGAGCGCGAAGCGAAGGAGCGTGAAGTACGCGAGGCGCTCTATGCGGAATATGTATCGCTCGCCATGCGGTTCGCATCACAAGGGCATAACCGCGATGTCGTCTTCGGCGCGCTGCTTGGACAGCAATGCGAGGAAGTGCAAGCGCGGCAAATCGCGGATAGCGCGATAGCGCTGCATGATTCGCGACAGACGGCTGACGCCGAGCCAGCCGAAGAACCCGTCGTTGAAAAGAAACTGGCGGGTCCCACGATCAATCCGCTTGGTTCCATGTGGTTCCAGTTTCTCAACAACCTGAAGCTTTAAATCGATGCCGTGCTACGCGGCCAGTCTTTCGCCACGCATGTTACGGTGACGCGGCGCGGGCGGATACACACACCAGTGGCCGTCGTCGTGACGGAAGAAAAACAGCGCGCGCGATGCAGCGCCCTGCAGCGTTTCCACACAAACGAAGCGGCGCCGGTCTGCGCGCGTGCGACTGAATTGCCTGACATGGACCGGCATGCTTCCGGGCGCCAGCCATTTTTCGACCTGATAGCGAAGGGATTGCTCTTTCGTGCATTTCATTCCGAGTCTCCAACACGCGGCATTCATGTTCGGGCTAACGGCCAGATGCGCTCAAGGCTTTACGCCCCGCCACTGAAATAACTATGCCGCAATGCATCACGTACCTGACAAAGCACTTTAACTCTACGCCTGAAAACCAGGCGCCTGCTCCAAGTTTGCGAAATAGCAACACGCTCACTTTGAACTGGCGGAGTACGGCTTCGAGTCGATTGAATGGTCATTCAACGCGATGAACGGGTATGTACGCGAACGGTCATATCAATGATCCGATGCGTGCGCTATCCGTCATTTGTGTAAGAGCCAGTTCCGTGCCGCGGCGCGGCATTTTTTTAGAGCGGCCGTGCGAAACTCAGTTCGTGGCCGTCGGGATCGGTGAGATGGAAGTAGCGCTCGTTCCAGGGCGCATCGCGCGGCGCGAAGTGCGGTTTCATTCCGCAGGCAAGCGCACGGCGATAAAACGCATCCACGTCGGAGACATGAATGATGAAGCGGCCCCACCATTGAACGGGACCATGTGTTTCGGTCGTGAAGTTGAGAAAGGACGCACCTAGCGCAAAAGAAGTGAATGCCTCGTTCGCGCCGCCATGCACGATACGAAAACCGAGCGCTTCGTAAAAGGCGACGGCACGAGGCATATCGTGCGTGGCGAGCGTAACGGCGCTGAGACTTTCAATGCGCGGTTCGTCTTGATTCGAATCGGTCATGTCATCCAGTGTGATGATGATGCGACACGAGCGGCAGCACGTTCAAATCCGGATGCGTACCATCGACGATACTTCGGCCGACATGCCGCGCGTCGTCGGCTGCGTCGTCGGGAGTCTTGAACGCGTCGTCGCCATCGGAATGGAAATGCACGGCGTCGCCAGGTTTATCCGCATGCGTGCCGGGTCTGCATACATAGGCAATATAGGCGTAGCTGTTAGACGCGGATTCAGGCGCTGCCTTGATTTGCGGCAGTGCATGAATCTCGAAGCCTTCGTATTCGAAAACGTGCCACTTTGGCGTGGGGTCGTCGGGCATGATCGCCTCCTTTCCATCTTCGCGCGGGCTATTCAACGTTACTCCTGTTGGCGCGATGAATCCATGTTTAAGCGCGTTGAAACGAACGATACGCTTGCTCCGCAGCGCGTTGGACGTTATGTTGAGCCACGGGCCTTTCGCCCGACGAGACTTGAACCATGACCGTCATCCGTCGCGTAGTGCGTGCGCTGTTTCTCGTGGTTATCGCAAGCTTAGGCTTTGCTACAGGCAACGCCGGTGCGCAGAACGAGAAGCCGTCGCTTGCACTCATCGACTGCACGCTTATCGACGATAACGCCGCGTATAACGATGCCGACATCAACCGCATCCAGAGCCAGCGCCTCGCGATGATCGGCACCGCGCTGCGCGACGACATGCGTGAGCGTGGCCTGTTCCGCATTGCCGATAACGCGCCCGCCAAGGACCTCATCGCGTCGCTTCAAGGGGCGCAAGACATGAGCGCCTGCAACGGCTGCGAACTGCGCGTAGCGCGCCAACTTGGCGTGGAGCGCGTGGGCATTTGCTGGGTGCAGAAGATCAGTAATCTGATCCTCAACATGAACCTTCGTGTGGAAGATGCCAAGAGCGGCGCCACGCTCTTTCAGCGTTCCGTCGATATACGCGGCAACACGGATCTCTCGTGGCAGCGCGGCGCCAAGGCGCTCGTCGTCCTGCTCGCCGACGATCCTTCGATGAAGCCCTGACGCGGCGATTGAACCCACGGCAACGAATTCGGGAGTTTCTCCCGCCTTCCGGCGTTGCCAGAGCGGCGCATGTTGGGCTAAGTTCCATTCGGGCACGCCCGTTCGACGCGGTCGCGGTGCCTGTCAAAACGAATTCGAATCGAACACGAATCAAAGCCGGAGACGACCATGCAAGCCAGATACAGGGCGGCGCGCTTTGCCTGCGCGTCGGTACTCGCGCCGACGCTCGCGCTTGCCGCAAGCTCCACGCACGCGGCCACGCCCACCGCCTACGTGACGACCGAGTCCGCCGGTGTCGGCGTCATCGATCTGGGCGATCTCTCGCTCAAGCAAACTTTCGATGTGGGCAAAGACGGTCCGCGCGGCCTGAGTCTCAACAAGGAAGGAACACGCCTTTACGTCGCGAACAAGGAGACAGCGGACCTTTCGGAGATCGATACATCGACGGGTAAGGTCGTGCGGCGCGTGAAGATCGGCAAGAATCCGGAGTTCGTGCGCGTGCGTGGCGGCTTCGCTTACGTGACCTACGAGCCGGGCGAATCCGGCGGTCCTCCGAAGCCCGGTCAACCCGAAAAGGACGATGACGATCCCAATGCGCCGCCCGCCGAGATCGCCATCGTCGATCTCAAGACGCTTAAGGTTCTGCGCTCGGTCAAGAGCGGACACGAAACGGAAGGCGTGGAATTCTCGGCCGATGGCAAGTCCATTCTCGTGACCAATGAAGGTGACGACACGGTGTCGGTGTATCGCGTGGGCAGCGGCAAGTTCGTGCGCACGGTCACGTTGCCGAAAGGTTCGCGCCCACGCGGCATCAAGGTATCGCCGGATGGCAAGCAGTATGTCGTGACGCTCGAGAACACGAACAAGTTCACCGTGCTCGATGCGGCCGATCTCAAGATCGTCAAGACCGTCGACACGAAGACGGGCCCGTATGGCGTATCGTTCGATCCTTCGGGCAAGCGTCTTCTCGTTGCCGCTTCGCGCGACAAGACCTTGCAGGTCTTCGATGGCAAAAGCTTCGAGCACTTAAGCGATGTACCGATTGGTCAACGTTGCTGGCACTTCAGCTTCACGCCCGATGGCTCGAAGATTCTCTTTGCATGTGGACGGTCCAACGCCGTGTATGTGCTCGATGCATCGAACTATCAGACGGTCAAGCAGATCGGTGATCTACCGCTCGCATGGGGCATCGTGACGTATCCGCCGAGCGCGGGATCGATCGAAGGGCGTTGAGTTTGATGCATGAAACGCGATGGCCGCCATGCGCGGCCATTTCGGTTTGTGCCTTGCATCGTTTCGTAAAGGAATCCGCGCCGCTCAAGAGAGCGCTGGTAGTATCGGGACAGGCTCGACGGCGAGGTGCACCATGTTCACATTGGCCGAGGCTTTCCAGGAGCTCCTGGATTCGCCCTCACGTAAGCGTCTGTTGATCGCAGCTCAAGGCGGCACTGCCAATTGTCATTGGCTGCCCGCATACGTCGGCAAGCATGGCGAGTTTCGTTGCGACCCGCGCGCTGCTAACATCGAAATAGACGACGATGCTGCCGAAGCAATCCGCCTCTTCTCCGCTGGTTCGCTTTCTTCATGCGCGCTCGTCGTGCATCTGGGTGAGCTTGGCGTCGGCGCACTCGTCATGGGTCCCGAATCGCCAAGCGACGCCATGCGCATGCTCGAACAACTCAAGGCCAACGCGCTCGGCCGCTTTGTCGAAAACTATCTGGCGGAGTTGCAGCAGCGCAGGCCAGCGAAGGTATATCCTTTCAAGCCGCGCTGAAGAATAGTTCGGATGGCTGATAAAACCATCTTTGACAATTCGAAGCAAGAACGCGCGGATAATGTCGAGCCGAACCCGACCGCGGAAAAGCCGCTGCGCTCAACATGCCAAAGATATCCGTCGTCATCCCCACTTACAACGCAGAGCGCTTCATCGTCGAAACGCTGCAATCGTTGCTGAATCAGGACGCCGATTTCGAAGTCCTGATTCTCGATGACGCGAGCCATGACGACACCCTCGCACGCGTGCGCAGCCTGAACGACGCGCGCATTCGCATCTTTTCCCTCGAGCATAATCAGGGGCGCGCGAGCAACGCAAACCGTGGCTTCAATCTATGCCGTGGAGAATACATTGCGCGCATCGATCACGATGACATTGCCGAGCCGGGCAGACTTCGCAAGCAAGCGGAATATCTCGATGCGCATCCGCATGTCACCGTGCTCGGCACGCAAATTCGCCACTTCGGTGAAGATTCCACCGTTAGCAATTTTCCGCTCGAAGACGGCGAGATAAAGGCCCGTTTCATGATCGGCGCGGCTTACCTCGCCAATCCGAGCGTGATGTTCCGGCGCGCGTTCATCCAGCGCTTCGAGATTCGCTACGATCCGAATCTGCACATTGTGGATGATCTCGGCTTCTGGTTCGACTGCATGCTGCATGGCGCGCGCTTCGCCAACCTTGCAGAGCCTTTGACGGCATACCGGATTCATCGAGAGATGACGTCGTTGAATCTCGATGTCGTAAAGCTCTACGAAGCCAAGAAGCGCCTTTTCATGCGTATCTTTCCCACGTTCTTTCCGCGTCTCACCGGACATGACGTGCAACGCCTGTGTACATTGCACGATTGGCCACTCAAGCCGGAAGCCGAACTCGATACATTGATCGACGCGTATCGCGCGGGCGGCGTCGCCCTTTCGCAGATCGACACGCGCTATGGTGTAAGCGCACTCGAACTCGAGTATCGAATGGTCGATATGCTCGATCGCAAATGGCGGGCGTCAGCACAGACCTATCCTCGTAGCGAAGAGGACAAGTTCCGCTGTCACCGCGCGATTGCGGAAGCGATGAGTCAACTCAAGCATGCTTGAGCGGCATACTCACTTCCACGCATAGCGCATCCCCACCCACACGCCACGCGGCGCGCCAACACCCAGAAATTGCTCGTTGGTGGTATCCGCGCCGTTGAACGTGTGATTCGGTCCGTTGAAGAAGTTCTCGCCAAGAATGGCGAAGTTCGCGTAGCGCTTGTTCAACAGATTCTTTACGGTCGCATAGACCTGCAACTGCTTGGTCACGTTGTAGGTCGTATCGAGATCGATCAGAAAGTAGCCGGCAATGCTGCCATTCGTGTCCTGATTGTTCTCGTCGCCGCGCGCGAAGATGCTGCTGCGATACGTGAGGTTGCTGCCGATATTCCATTGCGGCAGCGCGTTGTAGTCGAGTCGCACCTTGACCGTATTCGCCGGAATGCCCGGAATGCGATCGCCGGAGTGAACGGTGATATTGCCGCCGTCATCCGCGCTCGAATTGCTGGCGCTGCTCTCGGTCCATGTTGAACGATAAGTCGCGTTCACGTAGCTATAGCTCGCGGCCATGCCGACCGGTCCCCATTGCGTGCGGCCCGCGAGTTCGAAGCCTTGCCTGCGCGTCTTGCCCACGTTCTGAAAGTAGCCGAGCGTGCTTGCCGCGCCCTGGCTGCTGACGAACTGGATATCGTCGGAAAGGGTCGTGCTGTAGGCCGCCGCGCTCCATGTCGTCGCGTTGCCAAGGCGTCCACGCGCGCCCACTTCGAAGGTGCGCGAAATCACCGGCTTGAGGTCGGGGTCGGCGATGAAATCGTTCGGCAGCGAGCACGGTGCGGCCGGGTCGGCGCAAGCGAGTTCGATAGCCGTCGGCGAACGCATGCCTTCGTTATACGTGGCGTAGGCGGTGAAGGAGCGCGTCGGATTCCAGTTGAAACCGATAGCCGGATTGAAGCGCGAGAACGTGTGATTGCCATCGAGTAATGGCTGCACGCCGCTCTCGTCACCGATCACCGCCTTCGACCAGTTATAGCGCCCGGCGAGCGTCATGGACCATTGCTGCGTGAAAGAGAAGGTGTTCTCGAAGTAGATGCCCCAGTTCTGATTGCGCGTCTTGGCGTCCGTCTGCGGAACGAACGGACCCATGCCGATGGTCGCGCGGCTATCCGTGAACTCGGCATCCTGCGACGATTGCGAAAAATGCGAGTTGGCGAAGTCGCCCGCCGCACCGATCACCAACTGGTTGTCCTTGCCGAAGAGCTTGTTGAGCAAGGTGAGTTGCAGGCTTGCGCCATAGCTGTCCGTGACGATCACCGACTGGTCGTTGGTGGCCTGCGTGAGATCGATATCGTCGTCATCGTCGCCCTCCACGGTGCCGAAGTCGTCGTTGACGTTGCTGCTCACGTTCTTGTTGCGATAGTGACGGTAGTACAGATTGCCGCTCAACTGGATGTTCGGCGTGATGTAACGATCCGCCGACAGCGTGATATAGCCGACCTGATTCTCGTTGGTATCTGGGAACGTATAGGCTTGCTTGAAGTTGTTGAGGAACGAGCGCGGGATCGTCTGCGAGCCGTTTAGCGTGTTGTCCGCACCGCCCATCGAAAGGGAGATCGTCGTATCGGCGTCGGTGTAGCGCAGCTTGCCGAAGGCCTGGCGCAAGCGGCTAGAATTCTGCGCCGCCCAGCCGTTATCGTTCGTGATGTTGGCCGTGAAGTAGTAGTCGAGATGATCGCCGATCAACCCGCCTTGTTCGAACTGCGCCACCTTGCGGCCGAACGAACCGAAGCTCACATCCACCGCGCCGCCAGGGTTGTCCCGGCCGTTCTTCGTCGTCACCGCGATTGCGCCACCCAGCGTGTTCAAGCCGAACGTCGGGTTCGAGCCGGGAATGATCTGCATCGTGCTGATGGCGGCCTGCGGAATCAGGTCCCAGTTCACGACATCGCCGAACGGCTCGTTGATGCGTACGCCATCCAGAAACACCGAAAGGCCCTGCGGCGTGCCGAGCAGCGGCGAAGCCGTGAAGCCGCGATAGAGAATGTCCGTCTGCGATGGGTTGCCTTGCGCGTCGTTGATATCGACGCTGCCGACGTTCTTCTGCAAATAATCGGTGATGGTCTGGGAATGCTGCGCGTCGATCTGGCTGCCCTTGATGGTCTGCACGTTCGCGGGCACCTTTTCGAGCGGCGTGCCGACGCCGATGAGCGGTGTCGTGCCCACCACGACTACCGTGGGCAAGTCGGTATTCGGCGGCGGACTCGCTTCGAGGACCGGTGCCACAACGGCGGGAGGCACCTCTGGAGCGCTTGCCGCCTGCGCCCATGCGCCGACGGTGATGCTGGCGAACGCACCGCCGAACGCGAGCCGCAATCCGGCTCGGGGTTTGAACCGATGCGCTGACTTGCGCTCGCGCGGCATGCTTCTCATCGTCGTCTCCTCTTGTTATTGCAATGTCGGCTTGAGGTAAGTTCGTTTCATTGAAAGCGTCGCATAAGAACACGCGCGCGCACCGGGAGCTTTTCCCGATTCAGCAGGGAAGCGTTCCCAATCGCACAAACGGTGTCGGGCCCGAGGATGAAGCCGTGCGTAGAATGCATTCCGTGATACCAAACGAATCTCTTCCCTCGCTCTCCGAACGCCCGCCCGCGCGTTCCATGCGCTCGACCGTATGGAGCGATCTCGCCTGCGTCGTTCTTATCACGGTGCTGGCCGGCATGCTGTTCGCGGCCTTCGACTTCAACGAGTTCACCTACCGATGGACGCGCAGCGCCGAGCGTTTCCAGCTCGATGAATTGCCCGCCACGCTCGTCGTGCTCGCAATCGGCTTCGCGTGGTTCGCGTGGCGGCGCTACCGTCAGGCGCAGCGTGAAGTTCGGCGGCGCCGGGCGCTGGAGGAAGAGGCGGAGCATCTGCTCGCGGAAAACCGTAGGCTCGCGAGTCAGGCCATTGCCGCGCAGGAAACCGAGCGCCGGCATCTCGCGCGCGAACTGCATGACGAACTGGGTCAGTACCTCAACGCCATTTCGCTCGATGCGGGGCGCATCCGCGATTTATCGCTCGAACGCGAGCCTGAAGTGCATCGTCTTTCGCTTGCGCTCATGCAAAGCGCGACGCATGTGTATCGCGAAATCGGCGGAATGATCCGCAAGCTGCGTCCGATCGGTCTCGATGAATTCGGCTTGCCGACCGCACTCGAACATTGCGTGGACGGCTGGCGCGAGCGCTTGCCCGATGCGGTGTTTACGCTAGCCGTCGATGGCGACTTCGACAATCTCAACGATGCGCTCAACATCACGCTCTACCGTCTCGTGCAGGAAGGCCTGACCAACGTGTCGAAATTCGCGCGCGATTCACGCGTCGAGATTTATCTGGCGCGTGCGCCGGCAGGCGAGATCGTGGTGACGATGACCGACGATGGACCGGGTGTCGATCTCGCGAAGCCGCGCATGGGATTGGGTCTCATCGGCATGCGCGAACGCGTGGAAGCGCTCGGCGGCGAATTTCATATCGCCAGTCAACCCGGTGCGGGCTTCCTGTTTTGCGCGCGCGTTCCGGCTCAGGCGGGACTGCCGTTGCCTAGCGAATTGAACGAAGGAGCGAACGGCGCGTCGGTGAAGTCGGCGAAATGAAGGCCTAGCCGGTTTGCTATTTGCGCGAGTTGCACGCCGTTATCGGCGCCGAATTTCTGCCGGATCACGGATTGATGGTTCGCCACTGTCTTCTGACTCAAGCCGAGTTTTTCCGCGATACTCGGCAATGTATAGCCTTGGACCAAGAGCCGCAGCACCTCGAATTCGCGTGCCGAAAGCTGACGTCCGGGCGGTCCTTCCTGAATGGTTGCGCGCAACGCCAGCGCCTGTGATATGTCAGGGCTTAGGTAACACACGCGCCGCGCGACGGAGCGTACCGCTTCGACCAGGACATCGGGTGCGCTCGCTTTCGTGACGTAGCCACGCGCGCCCGCATCGAGCGCGCGGCGCACGAAGATGGCTTCCTCGTGCACGCTGAAGATCAGGACATGCGCATGCGGCTCGCGCGCGAGCATGCGGCGCATGGCTTCTATTCCACTCGCGCCGGGCAGCGCAAGGTCCATCACCACGACATCCGGCTGCAAGGCGCAAAACTTCTGATACGCCTCCGCCGCGTTGCCCGCCTCGCCCGCGACGCTCACGTCGGGACTCAATTCGAGCAAGCGCTTGTAGCCTTCGCGCACTACGGCATGATCGTCCACCAGCAGCACGGCGATGTCGGCAGTCATGGTTGTCTCTCTCCGTTCTTGTTCGAATGGTTCTCGCGCGATTCGGCGGCTATGCGCCGCGAATTCGCATCGTTGCGAAACATGATCGGTTTTTCTTCCGGCTCCTGACGCATCGTGGCGGCCCGCACCACTTCGATCACGCGCTCGTGATGCGGGGACTTGTCGCAGACCGGGTCCGCGTTCGCGGGATCTTGCGTCAGCAGATACGCCTGACAGCGGCAGCCGCCGAGATCGATCGCTTTCTCGTCGCAACTGCGGCAGGGTTCTTTCATCCAGCCGAAGCCGCGAAATCGATTGAACGCATCGCTCTCGTACCAGATGTCCTTGAGCGGCGTCTCCGTGACGTTGGGGAACGTAAGGCCAGGCAACGAGCGCGCCGTATGACAAGGCAAGGCGGCGCCATCGGGCGCAATGCCGAGAAACACCGAGCCCCAGCCGTTCATGCAGCGCTTCGGACGACGCTCGTAGTAATCGGGCACGACGAAGTAGATCTTGCACCGGTCGCCAATCTCTTTGCGATAACGCTCGACCACCGCTTCGGCTTCCTGCAGTTGCTCGGCCGTCGGCATGAGCTGCGCGCGGTTCGCGTGCGCCCAGCCGTAATACTGCGTGTTCGCGAGTTCGAGATACTCCGCGCCCATGTCGAGCGCCATGTCGATAATGCGTCCGATATGCGGCAGGTTATAGCGATGCAGCACGCAATTGAGCACCATCGGAAAGTCGTGCGCCTTGATCATGCCGGCCACGCGCTTCTTGAGGTCGAACGTCTTCGTGCTGGAAAGGAAGTCGTTGAGTTCCTGCGACGAGTCCTGAAACGAGAGTTGAATGTGATCGAGCCCCGCGTCCTTGAGCGCGGTGAGACGCTTGTCGGTGAGACCGATGCCCGACGTGATGAGGTTCGTATAAAAGCCGAGCTTGCGCGCTTCGCCGACCAGTGTTTCGAGGTCGTCGCGCAAGAGCGGCTCGCCGCCGGAAAAGCCCAGTTGCGCCGCGCCCAGCGCACGCGCCTGACGCAACACGTCGAGCCATTGATCGGTGTTGAGTTCGCGCGTGTGATCCGCGTAGTTCACCGGGTTGTAGCAGAAGACGCAATGCAACGGGCATCGATACGTCAGTTCCGCAAGCAACCACAACGGCGGCGGAATGACCGCTGCTTCGGGGTCCGGCTTGGCAATCGGTTCGGACAAGTCAGTCATGCTTCACTCCAGCACTTACGCAAGCCAGCCGCGCGCGCGCGCTCCGGCAATGAAGGCCCGCACGTCGTCACCGAGATTGCTCGCGCCGAACGCATCTTCGAGATCGGCGACGAGCTTCGGTATATCGCGCGTGCCGTCGCAGCGCAAAAGAATCTGCGCCGCGCTCTGATTGAGCTTTACCATGCCTTCCGGATAAAGCAGCACATGCGCGTCCTGCGCCGGTTCCCATTGCAGACGAAACAGGCGCTTGAGTTGCGGGCGCAACGCGTCGTCCGGCGCTTCGACCGCTTCCGTGATTCGTTGAGGAGGATTGGCGTCGCTCATTGCGGGAAGGCCTTTTCGATCGAATCGAGCATGGTCCAGAGGATGTCGAGCTTGAACTGCAGGATGTCGAGCGCGCGTTGTTGCTGCTCGCGCGTGTTGAAATGCGCGAGCGTGACTTCGAGCCCGTGTTCGACATCGCGCTGCGCAAGCGACACGCGTGAACGAAAATACGCAAGCCCGTCCGGTTCGATCCACTTGTAGTGCTCGGGCCACGTCGCAAGCCGGTCCTTGTGTATCTGCGGCGCGAACATCTCCGTGAGCGACGAACACACCGACTCTTGCCACGGCGCTCGACGCGCGAAATTCACGTAGGCATCGACGGCGAAGCGCACACCCGGCGTCACGAACTTGAGCGACCAGAGATCGTCGCGCGAGAGGCCGACGGCATCGCCCAGACGCGCCCATGCCTCGATGCCGCCAGGCTGATCTTCGTCACCGTCGTGATCCAGAATGCGCAGCACCCAGCGGCGGCGCGTCTCGCGATCGGGACAATTGGCCATGACGGCCGCATCTTTCAGCGGGATGTTGATCTGATAGTAGAAGCGGTTCGCCACCCAGCCGCGAATCTGTTCCGGCGAACAGCCGCCGCTATTCATCTTCACGTTGAAGGGATGGTGGATGTGATACGCCGTGCCTTTCGCGCGCAGTTGCTCTTCGAACTGTTCACGCGTCCAGGCGGGGCCGGCTTCCTTCAACGCGGTGAAGATCGGCCCGGTCGTGGGATTGAGCATCGGCGTGGCGGGAAAATCGGACATCCAGTTTCTCCGGAATTCAAAGCTCGAACGTCATGCCGTCATGCGCGACTTCTATGCCGTGCTCGGACAGTATGCGCCGCTCGGGTCCATCCTCGATGAGGATCGGATTGGTGTTGTTGATGTGAATGAGCACTTTGCGCACCTTGCGCGTGTTTTCGCGGTCGATCGAATCCAGCACCTCGATCATGCCGCCCGCGCCGCTTTGCGCGAGGTGGCCCATGTCGGCGCCGGTTTTCTTCGTGAGGCCGAGGCGGATCATCTCGTCGTCGGTCCAGACGGTGCCATCGACGAGCAACAGGTCGGCTTCGCGCATGGCATCGAGCACATGCGGTTCGAGTGTCCCTAAACCCGGCGCATAGAAAGCACGCTTGCCCGTCGCCGTATTCGTGAACATAAGGCCGATGTTGTCGCCGCGCTCGGGCGCCTCGCGATGCGGCGAATAAGGCGGCGCCTTGCTCGACAGCGGCAGCGCATCGACGACAATACGCGGCAGTTCGGGCACCGTGAGCGAAGTGCCATCGAGCGCGATACGCCGCTGCTCCACGCCGCAGTAATGCGAAAGAATCGACGTGATGGGAAAGCCGGTGGAAAGGTCTTGCCACACTGCGTCGGTCGTATAGAGCGGCAGCGGTGCGCCGCGCTCGCGCAACATCAAGAGTCCGGTGACGTGATCGATCTGCGCGTCCATGGTGATCACCGCGGCGATTCCGGTATCACGCACGCGCCGCGCGGGCTGCAGTTCAGGATTCGCCGCGATCTGCGCGAGAATATCCGGCGATGCGTTCACGAGCAGCCAGTCTTCGCCGTTGTCGCTGACCGCAATCGACGACTGCGTGCGTGCTCGGGCAGCAATGGTCCCGCGCCGCACGCCGTCGCAATTGCGGCAATTACAGTTCCATTGCGGAAATCCGCCACCCGCCGATGAACCCAGCACGCGGATCTTCATAACGCCTCGCTCAAAACCAGTGCCGTCATGGCCACATCCTTCTCAAGAGACCATCGCGGTCGATCAACTGATGCTTCAACGCACCAAGAAAATGCAAGACGACCAGCGCGGCCATGATCCACGCCAGATAGCCGTGGATGCCGAAGAACAGGCCGCGCAACGCCTTGTCGTCCCAGCCCCATTGTGGCAGAAGCACACCCCAGAAGCGCGTGCCGAACTTGTTGAACGACGAACCGAGGTATCCAGTGAGCGGCATTGCCACCATGCCAACGTATAAAAGAGCCTGCGTGATGCTCGCGGCGGCGCGTTGCCACGTCTGCATCGGCGGTAGAGGCGGCCGGCCGTAGACCAGTCGCACTACGATTCGAAGCAGCACCAGCAGGAAAACGGTCAGGCCCAGCGACTTGTGGAAGTTGATGAGCGACGACTTGAAGGCCAGCCCGCGCGGCAGGCCGACCATATAGAAGCCGATGCACAGCATCGCGATGATGGCGATGGCGATCAGCCAGTGCAGCGCGATCAGCGGACGGGCGAAATGCTCGTCCGACGCCTTAACGCCGGGGCGTATGGCAGCGGGCGTTTTCGCTGCGCTCATGGCGTCTCTCCGTTGGAAGGGGTTTGGTCTCTTGGTAACAGGTCCACCGGGTCCATTCTTATCGTCTGCTTAACGCTTGGCGATCAGCAATTCCCCGCGTCCGTCGACAGCGAGATCGCCGGCGTAGCGTCGAGGCAACACGCGCGAGTCGAGTGTCGCAAAAGGCGCCATCTCGCGGGCCAGCATGCGCGTGAAGAGCGCCCAGAAGACATCGAAGCCGTGACCGCCTTCGGTGAACGTCGGCGCAATGCGCGGCTCGTGTAATAGCACGAGCGTGCCGCGCCGCATGCCGTAGGCTGCATGCGCGCCGGTCTTGCCTGCAATGCATACGCTGCCCGCTACCATGCGCGACGCCGCGAAGTCGCCTGCATTGCCGGCGACGAGCACGGTGCCTCGTCGCATACGGTCTGCAAGACGCGCGCCCGCGTTGCCGTGAATCACGAGCGTGCCGCCGCTCATGCCGTCCATGTCGCCGGCTAAAGCGCCTGCCGCGAAATCGCCCGTATTGCCGTGCACTTCGAGGCGACCGCCTTGCATCTCGCATGCCGTGAATGCGCCCGCGTTGCCATGAACGTGCAACGCACCGCCTGTCATGCCCATGCCCGCGTGATCGCCGGCATCGCCATGCACTTCGATCGTGCCTTCGGCGAGCTTCGCGCCGATGCGATCGAGCCAACGCGCATCGCCTTCGACGAGCAGGGACGGCGTGTTTGCATCGGCTCTAGCGATGTCGAACAGTTCGCCAAGCGCGCAACGTTCACCCGCGCCCTGCAATTCCAGATGCGTCAATTCATCGGTGGATAAGGAAGCAAGCGCCGACGGTATTAATGTCGATGCATCCACGCGAAAGCCCGGGGCACCTTTTACGCGCAATGTAATGGCGTTCATGCGCGGCTCCCGTCGATGCCCGCCGCCAATTCATGCAGCTTGAAGTGATACGGTCCGAGCTTGCCGCCATAGTTGCCTGCTGAAATGCGCAGCACGCCGCCCGCGCGGCCGATCGATGTTGCGGCTGCCATGCCCGCCGTCATCGCGGCGCCCACGTCCGCATCGGTCAATCCGTCGATGACTATCTCCAGCACGCAAGCCACGTCGCTCGTCAACTCGCTCTTCCTCGACAAGCCGACGAGCGTCGGGCAAAACGCATCGTTGGTCGATGCCGACGCGCCCGCGTACTTCGAGCCGATCTTCGAACCCGAGCGCACCACGCCGCCCGGAAACGGCGTGATGATGTTGGGCAAGCGATGCATCGCCGCGACCGCTGCCTCGGCCGCGGCAAGCGCGCTATTCAGGTCGCGCGCCAGGAACAGCAGATTGCCGCCGCCGACAGCCTTCACCGTCGCCGTGGATTCCTCGCAAACAAATTCGCCATCCATGACGGGCACGCGCCAGTAACGCGTGCCGTCGAGCATCTTCGAGATCTGATAGCCGTCGCCGAAAAAGCGCAAGCCTGCGCCGAGTGGTGCGTTGTCCGAGAGCGGCGCGCGGCTCGTCGCGGGATCGATGCCGCCATAAACTGCCGTCGTAGGACAGGTGAGCACGCACTGACCGACGCGCCGTGCAATCTGCTTGGCGAGTTCCTTCGACGATATCGCGAACATCAACACCGCGACGCCGGGCCTGCCGTCGGGCGTTTCATCGCCGTTCATGTCACGTTCGATGCCCGCCTCGCAGCCGCAATCGATCACGGAGGTCGCAAAGCCGGTCAACGAATTCGCCGCGTGGCGCGCCCACGTCGGCGTGTGCGCGGTGATGACAAGACGCGTCGCCTTCATCGGAAAGGCTTCGGCGAAGGTGTCGTCTATCTGTGTGTCGTTGATGCGAAGCGCGGTCATTCATCGACCCCCGCTTGCGTCGAAGCACGCGACCGGCAAGAGCCGTCCGCCATTGCAGCACGCGCAGATTTCGTCGTCGCCGATGGCTAGCTTCTCGAACTTGCTCGCGAGATTCGCTTCGGCGAATTCGCGCACGCGCTTTTCGATAGCGCGGTCGTATTCGGGCTGCACGTAATGAATGCCGCCCGTGGGCGTGGCGAGCAATGTGCCGTCACGCGCGATCAGTTCGCCGTCCTTGAACACGAAGGCGGGTGACGTGAACATGCGTTCGCGGTCCGCGTCTTCACGATACACCGCGATATCCGCCGCCGCGCCTTCGCCGAGATGTCCGCGGTCCGTGAGCCCGAGCAGACGCGCGGGGCCGGCGCGCGTGATGATCGCGATGTCGTAGAGCGAGAACTCGCGCTCGATGTCTCCAAGCGCGCTGGCGGTTTTCGCATCGGCGTGAAGCTTGGCAAGCTGTTCGTCGCGAAACGACTTGTCCATCAACAAGCGAATCAGATGCGGATAGCTCGTAAAAGGCGCGCCATTCGGATGATCGGTGGTCATCGACACTTGCCACGGATCGTCGACGAGCAAGAAGATTTCGAGGCCGATGATCCATTGCAGCGCATTCACGAAGCTCTCTTCGCGATAACGAAACGGCACGACGCCGCAGCCCGCATCGCATTCGATATCGCCCAGCACCCACTTGCGCGGATGCGCGAGCGGCGCGTTCTTGAACTGCATCATCGTGTCGCCGGAAGCGGTGACGGTCTGGCCGAACATGATCTGCCCGACGTCGATGGTCACGTTGGACCGTGCGTTGACCGCTTCGGCAATCGCGCGAGCGCCCGATGAAAACTTGCGCGGACCTTCCGTGCCGTAGCTATGAAACTGGATATGCGTGAGATGGATTGGCAGGCCTTCGGCGGCATCCATCGTCTTGATGGTCGATTCGAGATTGCCTGGCACGCCGAGGTTGCTCGCATGCACATGCAAGGGATGCGGCACCCGCAACTCGGTCAGCGCGCGCGTGAGCGTGCGCAGCACATCGCGTGGTGTGATGCCGTAATGCACGTGCTTTTCATCGACATCGAGCGAGCGCTGATTGAACTTGAATGCCGAGATGCCGCCCGGATTCACCACCTTCACGCCGAGCGCCTTGCTCGCGTTGACGGTCCAGCCCACGTAATCGCGCAGACGTTCGAACTCTTCTCGCGCGGCGAGCATCTGCAGGAACAGTTCGTCGTTGCCCATCATCACGTAGGCGCCGTGATCGATGATCGGTGTATCGCCCATTTCCAGATGCGCGTGGCGCGCGTTGGAGGCGATCATCGCGGGTTCGAACGCGGCCGTGTAGCCCATTTCCGCATAACGGTAGCCGGTGGCGAGCGTGCCGGGCGTGCATGTGCCGCATGAAGGCAGGCGCAGATAACGGCCTTCGTCGTCGTTGCGTCGCGTTGCGAGCGGATCGTTGCGATGATCCTCGGGCAACAGCAGCCGCGACAGATTCGTCTTGCCGCCGCCGATATGCGAATGCAGATCGATGCCGCCCGCCATCACCACCATGCCGCTCGCGTCGAAGTCGCGTTCGGGCGCGATGGATTCGCCCGCTGCATCCGCGACGATGCGGCCATCGCGGATATAGATGTCGCACTTGTGCCCATCGATTTTGTTGACGGGGTCGAAGACCACGCCGCCGCGCAGACGCGTGAGGCTCATGACGGCCTCCCGGCTTGCGTCAGTTCGCGTACGATGGCCGCAACGGTGGGATAAGCGGCATCGCGCGCGGCAACAAGCGGCGCGACCACGGAACCGTCCACGCGAAACAAGTGCCCGCCACTGTCGATGCCCGGCGTGGCCACCGGGATGAACACGGTAGGCGCGCGACGCGTGCCGACAACCGTCGCACGATGGCCAAGGACGATGGCAGGCACATCATCGTCAAGCGATGCAGGTAGCGCTTCGGGCGCGAAGCTCGACACCCATAACAGCGCATCGATCTCGCCGCGGCTCGCGAGCGTCTCGGTGCGATAGCGCCATGAATCGTGATCGAGCGGCAAGCCGTAGGCCACGCGCGTGCGCAGCGGAAAACCCGAGAGCCATGTGACGGCCTGATTCACCGTGAGTGCGCCATCGTCGCCGCCAAGGGCGAGCGCGCCGGCACGCGTCGTCTTGTTGAGCGCCTTGACGATACGGCTCAACGCTTCGATGGCCAACGCCGCGTGCGGGCCCGGCAGCGCCGCCGGCTCATGGATGATGGCCGTGTACTTCGCGGCCAGAATGCGTTCGGTAAGCGCGGCGAGTTCGCTGGCGGCGCCCGTGTCGTCGTTCAGCGCCGCGGGCTTTCGGCCTTCTACCAGCGCGGACCATATGGCGAGCATGTCGAACGGTTCGGCGTTTTCCAGTCGCGCTTCGACACGCGCGCCCGCTGCGGGATCGACGCCGCACCCGACGAACACGATATCCACGCCGCGATCTTTGGCCGCAATGCGCTCGTAGAAACGCGGATAGCGCCGCGCCGGTTCGCACGCGACAACCACGATGAGGTCGGCACGCGAACGCACTTCCGAGAGCGTCGTGAAGAACGCGCCACGGTCCTGCAACGCGAGGTTCGCGGCGGCGAGGGTATCGCCGTGCAGGTGATCGAGTATCGCGCCGCTCTGGGCGGCGAGTTCATAGAGCGCGCGTGCGCCGGCTACGTCGGTTGCCAGTCCGCCAAAGAGCGGCCGTTTCGCCACGGACAGGATTTGCGCGGCACGCTGGAGCGCCGACGCGAGATCGGTGGCTTGCCCGTCTACCGTCGGCGGGCAGGGCACGCCGGGCGCGTCGAGCGCTGCAAGGGACGAGGCAAGCCGAGGGCAATCGGTGTCTGTCGCCGCGAGTTGTTGATCGCCGGTGCGCTTCAGCGAGATGTCGTCGCATAGCAATGGGCAGAACGGGCAGGTCCAGTTCCGTTGCCCTCTTTCCTTGGGCGACGACTGCGAAGCCGCGTTCGATGTTGTGGGAGATGCGTGCATGGGGCTGCAAACGAGCAAGGTCCATGCCGATTTCACGCGGTGCTCCTGCGTGGTCGACAGGTCGCGCTGCCGATACTGCATTACCCACATCTGCAACGGCATTGTTCCGCAATGAAACACACTGTCACCCATGCACGCCCGGATGCAACAGCGGCATCCCGCACGCTTACAAAGCTCTGGCGTCGTGTTTGATGAGACATAACGGCGCGCGCCGCGCTTGGCATGGATATTGAGTCAACCTTCCGACGAACGGTGCTGACCAGCTAGCAAGGCCGCATCATGAAGCGCCGAAGCAACGAGCCAGCCCGCGGCGCCGCTGTGCTCGGCAACCACGAGATCATCACGATGACGAATGCCGCCCGCGCCGATGAGTTCGCGCGAACCCGCGAGCGCCTTCACTGCGGCGAACGTGGTCAAGTCCGGTCCCGCGAACGCGCCGACCTGATCGAGCGTCATGACGATGACGCGCGACGGCCACCAGTCGCTGCCCGATGGCGTCGACCCGAGCGCGCGGCCTGCGCGATAGTCGAGCGAGAGGATCGGGTCATGGTTTGCGGCAAGGGCTTCTTCGAGAGCGTTCGGATCGAGCAGGCTTTCGGTGCCGAATACAGGGACGACACGAGAACGGGAGGACGAGCGCCTGAATGAAGCGATGCGCTCGAACAAGGCCTGCATCGGCATGAAGCCGGCGTAGCCTGCATCGAGCCAGATGGAAACGCCGTCGCCCAAAGCATCGCAAATGGCGGCTAGCACAGGCGCGTGATCGCCGCGCTCGAGGATCGCGCCGAGGTCCGCGATGTAGAGCGTGCGTGAGCCGGTCGCGTGGATCAGCGCGGTGGCGACATCGACGGGTGCGCTCGTCGTGCACAACGAGGACCGGATGGGCCGATAGCCTGAGCGTTCGCCGCGCACCGCGCGCACCGCGTGGCCGTCGAGCAGATCGAGAACGGGTATCACCTGCATGGATGGCTTTCCTTTGACCAAGATCTTTGTGTTCGAGTATCTCACTGGCGGCGGCATCGATCCCGATGTCGCGGGCGCGGGCAGTCTTGCGGACCTGAGCGCGCTGATCGTCGAGGGCCGCGTGATGCGCGACGCCATCGCAGCCGATCTGCGCGCGTTGCCGGGCATCGACGTGACCATCGCGAGTTCGCGCTTCGAGCATGTCGATGCCGCCTACGCGCACTGCAAGGCCGAGCCGGGCGAATCCGTCACGCGCTTCGTCGCCCGCATGGCGCGCGCCAACGACTACGCGTGCATCATCGCGCCGGAATGCGATGGTTTGCTGCTGCGTCTTTTCGATGCCGTGGGCGCCGCGCGCTGGCTTGGCTGCGCGAAGGAAACGATTCGCGCGGCATCGAGCAAGAGCGCGACGGCCGCTTGTCTCGCGGCGCGCGGCATCGCGGTCACGCCCGCACTCGATCCCGACGATGCATCGCCTGACGACGCACGCCGCTGGGTCGTCAAGCCAGATGACGGCGCAGGCGGCCTCGATACCTACGTCTACGACGAACTCGACGCCGCCCGCGCCGAATACCAAGCGCGCGCGGAAGCGGGCCGCAATCCCGTGCTTCAGGCGTGGGTCGATGGTGAACCGCTCAGCGTCTCGCTGATTTGCGACGACGAAGGCGCGCGCGTGGTCTCGATCAACCGCCAGAACATCGGGCTTTCGCATGCGGCCGGTAAGCACATCGTCCAGTTCGATGGCGTCGATGTAAACCGTATCGATCGGCATGGGCCGCAAGGGCGCGCGCTCGAACGGCTCGCGCTACGTGTGGCGGAAGCGTTTCCGGGGCTGCGTGGCTTCGCGGGCATCGACGTTGTCTGGAATCCGGCGCGCGGGCCCGTGGTCATCGAAGTGAACCCGCGTTTGACGGTTGCTTATGCAGGCTTGAGCCACGCGTTCTCGCGCAATCTCGCGGCGGAACTGCTCGCGGCGCATCACGTCGCGGGTTTTGCGGATGAACGCGATTCGGGTCCGTTGCGCGCCTGTCAGGGAGCGTCCTGATGACGCATCGGCAAGCGCCGGTATTCGGCTGGGACGTGGGTGGCGCGCACGTCAAGGTGTCGATGACGACCCGCGAGAACGGACTCGCCGATGTCGCGCAATGGGCGTGTCCATTGTGGCAGGGCATGACGCATCTCGAACGCGCCATCGATCACGTGTTCGAACGCTGGCCCGATGCCGCGCATGCTTCGGCGCGTCACGCGGTCACGATGACAGGCGAAATGGTCGATCTCTTCAGCGACCGCGCCGAGGGCGTGCGCACGCTCACGCGCACCCTTGCGCAGCGGCTCGGCCCGCGCACGCTGTTCTACGCGGGCGAAGCAGGCTGGCTCGCGCGCTCTGCCTGCGCGGATGGCTGGCGCAAGGTGGCATCGGCGAACTGGCTTGCGACCGCGCAATGGGTCGCGTCGTGCGTGCCGAATGCGGTGCTCGTCGATATCGGCAGCACGACCACGGACATCATTCCCATCGTGGCGGAACGCGTGGTTGCGCGCGGCTCGAACGACGCCGAGCGGCTCGTGAGCGGCGAGCTCGTTTATCAGGGTGTCGTGCGCACGCCCTTGTGCGGCGTTGCGCAACGTATCGCATTTCGTGGCGAGACCACCGGCGTGATGAACGAATGGTTCGCGACTTCCGCCGATGTGTATCGCCTGACCGGCGAACTGTGGCCGCAACACGATCAGCATGCGAGCGCCGACAACGGTCCGAAGACCGAGGCCGCGAGCCGCACGCGCATTGCGAGGATGATCGGCCGCGATGCAGCCGACGCGAGCGATGCCGAATGGCGCCGCTTCGCGCACGCGTGGCGCCACGAACAGTTGCGCACGCTCGAAACGAACCTTGCGCGCGTGAGTGCGCAGCATGAAGCGCTGGCTCGTGCACCGATCGTCGGTGCGGGCTGTGGGCGCTTTCTCGCCACGGCACTGGCGCGTCAGGAGGCGCGCGGTTATATCGATTTTGCGCGGCTGGCTGGTGTGGATGACAACGACACCGAGCGTGCCGAATGGGTTTCGACGTGCGCGCCGAGCGTGGCCGTGGGCTTGCTCGCGGCATCGGCGACGGAGCGTGCGACGGCGGGCAGCGTCATGGCATCGACGTGATGGACAGGCGACAAAGAAGAGCGGCGACGAACCGGGTGCGTGGCCCGGCGGCAGCATGAAAGCGGTCAATCTCGAACGAGGATAACGGCCATGTGGGTGGTGAAGATCGGGGGTAGCCTGAGTCACGACCCTGCGCTGCGCGAGTGGCTGACGCAGCTATGGGAAGTGGGTGGCGGGCGGGTCGTGATCGTTCCGGGCGGCGGCGATTTTGCCGATGCCGTGCGGCAGTATCAAAGCGAATGGCATTTCGATGACCTGGCGGCGCACAACATGTGTCTGCTCGCCATGGCGCAGTACGCCATTCTCATGCAAGGCGTGGCGCCCGAACTCGTGCTGGCGTCGAACGAGGAACGCATCCGGCGCGCATTGCGCGATGGCCGCGTGGCGGTGTGGGTGCCAACCGATCTCATGCGCTCCACGCCCGACTCGATGACCAACTGGGACACGACTTCCGACAGTCTCGCCGCATGGCTTTCCGCGAGACTCAATGCGGAGCGGCTGATGATCGTGAAGTCATGCGATGTCGAAGCGAACGCGCCCTTGGAGACGCTCGCAAACGAGGGCATCGTGGACAAGCGCTTTCCGGCCTATGTGCGCGACGCCAACTACGTCGTGGAGATTTTCAGCAAGGGCGATGTGAACGTCATGCGCGACAGGCTCTTGAATCTCGCTGTCTGATGCCTCGAATGCCCGGCGCTTTTATTCCAGGCGCCGGGAATGCATGCGTCAAAGCGTGAGCGCGCGTTCGCCGTGCAGCGCATTGACCCATCGCGTCACGCGCAGCGGATCGAGCCGTCCCGCGCGGCCGGCGTTCTCATCGCATAACGCGCCGCGAAAGCCCGCGATATCGGGCCTCAACGAACGGATGCGTTCGAGATCGTTCCATCCGAGCGAACCCGCGAGCGCGGTCATGCCGCCGCGTCTGCGCATGATGGCCATGCACTCCGCGAGCACGGTGACATCGACACAATCGAACAGCGTGCGTCCGTCCTTGTGAGCGGTATCGAAGACGATACCCACGAAGCCGAGTTGCACGGCAAGCGCCGCAAGCGAACGGTCCACGCCTTCGTCGGAGAGCAGCACGGGCACCACGGCCGCTGGCAAGCCCGCCAGATGACGCAAACATTCGACCGCACCGGGCCCGGCGTTCACGCCGACCTTCACGTAATCGACGCCCGCCGCGGCGACGTCGAGCACACGCGTGGTGATCTCATCGAGTGCGTCGTTGGGCAGGTCGCCGATAGTGGCGCTAATCGGCCGCACAGCGTAACGCGCGCGCAACGCGCCAACGATGCGCGCGATTTCATCGACATTCACACCGCCCAGCGCGCCCGCGCCCGGTTCCTTCAAATCGATCAGTTCCGCGCCTGCCTGCGCGGCATCGAATGCTTCATCGGCCGAGCGGACGCTCGCGAGCAATGCGGTCATGGTCTGACTCCAAGGGGGTGCTTCAGAGAGTAATCAGGAACCAAGGGCCGACGTGCTGAGCGCCCTGGCGCGATATTCATCGATAGCCTGCAAGAGCCAGTTCCATGCCGTGCGTTCCGCATCGCCCGCGGTCTTGTCGATGGCAATGCGCAGATAAGCGATCTCGCTATCCACCTTCTCCGGCGGCAACATGAAAAGCCGGCTCACGAGCACCGCGCCTTCGACAACCGCCGCTTGAGCGCGATTGAAACCCGCGAACGGCGCATGCGTTTCGCGATAGACGCATTCCATGCGCAGCACGGGACGCGTCTCGTCCTCGCTCATATCGGCGAGTCGCAGTTCGGTATGCGCAAGCGTGTCGGCAAGCCGCACGCTCGGCACCGCATTGGCCGGAACCGTGGGCCAGTCGCGCGCGATGCCGGTGACACAGCCAGCAAACACGCGCACGTCCGTCGTGAAGTTGATGACGGCGCTGCGTGTGGCGATGACATTGTCGAGTGTGGTGGACGGCCTGAAAGGCGCAAGGATCGCGAGGCCGTCTTCGAAACGCACGCCCATGGGCGCGATGTGCGGCCGGCCATCGCTATTCGCTGTCGTGACGATGGTCTCGTAGATCATGGCGGCGCGCGTCGTTCGGTTGTTCATAACCGCACGGGCGAGCCGCATCGTTCTTTGAACTTCGAGCGATGCAGCGCCGTGCGGGTTCATCCGCCTCTAGCGGGTGGCGATATACATCGTGATTTCAAAACCAAAACGCATATCGGTGAAGCTGGGCGTGGTCCATTGCATAGTCGATCCTCCAGTAATGACGGTGGTTGCCTCGCTTGCACGTCTGACGGATGCATTCGTCACACAGCCGGGAGACGCCGGCGCGAATGGTTCACGCAAGCGTCATGCCATCCGCGCCGTGACGCCCGCAAATAGCACGGCAGGGCGGCAAAAGGCATTGCAAGCCGGCACTGTGACAAAAACGCAGCAAAGTGTTCCATCGGCGTGGCGAGGCTTCGCGAACGGGACAGTAGATAAGGGATTGCTTAGCCTCGTGCAAGTTAATCGTGAATTCCTTTCTGAAAGCCGCGAGCCTACTCTGCATTCACAGCAGGCGAACACAACAGCGCGGCGGGCGCCATCGAGCGAACGTCCTCTCATCTCCACTGTCGAGGAAACGGAATGAACGACTTCAACAAGGCTGCTGTAGAGGCAGCGCGCAATCCGTCCGATCCGCGCTCGCGTTATGCGGCCGGCGTCATGAAGTATCGCGAGATGGGTTACTGGCAGCCCGATTACGTGCCGAAGGATACGGATGTCATCGCGCTCTTTCGCATCACACCGCAAGCGGGTGTCGATCCTGAAGAAGCCGCGGCAGCCGTTGCGGGCGAATCGTCGACGGCGACGTGGACGGTGGTCTGGACCGACCGTCTCACCGCTTGCGACATGTACCGCGCAAAGGCGTATCGCGTGGAGCCCGTGCCCAATGCACGCGCCGACGATCCGCAATACTTCGCGTATATCGCTTACGACCTCGATCTGTTCGAGGAGGGGTCCGTGGCGAATCTCACGGCATCGATCATCGGCAACGTCTTCGGCTTCAAGCCTTTGAAGGCGCTGCGGCTCGAAGACATGCGCATTCCGGTTGCGTATCTGAAGACGTTTCAAGGGCCGCCGACGGGCATCGTCGTCGAGCGTGAACGGCTCGACAAATACGGACGCCCGTTGCTCGGCGCGACCGTCAAGCCCAAGCTCGGCCTCTCGGGCAAGAACTATGGACGCGTGGTCTATGAAGGTCTGAAGGGCGGCCTGGACTTTCTGAAAGACGACGAGAACATCAACTCGCAAGCCTTCATGCACTGGCGCGACCGCTACCTCTTCGCAATGGAAGCCGTGGCGCGCGCACAAGCCGAGACCGGCGAAGTGAAGGGCCACTATCTCAACGTCACCGCGGGCACGATGGAAGACATGTACGAACGCGCGGAGTTCGCCAAGGAACTCGGCTCGTGCATCGTGATGATCGATCTCGTGATCGGCTGGACCGCCATTCAGTCGATGTCGAAATGGGCGCGCAGAAACGACATGATTCTGCATCTGCATCGTGCGGGGCATGGCACTTATACGCGGCAACGCAATCACGGCATCTCGTTTCGCGTGATCGCGAAATGGTTGCGCATGGCGGGCGTCGATCATGCGCATGCGGGCACGGCGGTCGGCAAGCTCGAAGGCGATCCGCTCTCCGTGCAGGGCTATTACAACGTGCTGCGCGAGTCGCGTAACGAAGTGGACTTGTCGCGCGGCATCTTCTTCGATCAACCGTGGGCCGGTTTGCGCAAGGTCATGCCGGTGGCGTCGGGCGGCATTCATGCGGGACAGATGCATCAGCTTCTCGACCTCTTCGGCGACGACGCCATTCTGCAGTTCGGCGGCGGGACCATCGGGCATCCGCAAGGCATACAGGCGGGCGCCGTGGCGAATCGCGTGGCGCTCGAAGCGATGGTCAAGGCGCGCAATGAAGGGCGCGACATCGTCAACGAGGGCATGGACATTCTCGAAGCCGCCGCGCGCTGGTGCACGCCGCTCAAGGCCGCGCTCGATACGTGGCGCGACGTGACCTTCAACTATGCATCCACCGATACGCCCGACTACGCGGTGTCGGCGACGCCTGCCTGACGCATCTCATCTTCAAGGGAATCAGACCATGAAACTGACTCAGGGAACGTTCTCGTTTCTTCCTCCGCTGACCGATGAAGAAATCTCCTCGCAGATCAACTACGCGCTCGATCAGGGCTGGGCTTGTTCGGTGGAGTACACCGACGACCCGCATCCGCGCAATACGTACTGGGAGATGTGGGGCTTGCCCATGTTCGACCTGCACGATGCAGCAGGCGTGATGATGGAAGTCAACGCCTGCAGGAAGACGTATCCGCAGCAGTACATCAAGGTCAATGCGTTCGATTCGGTGCGCGGCTTCGAGACCATGCGGCTTTCGTTCATCGTCAACCGGCCATCCGACGAGAAGGGCTTCCGGCTCGAACGTCAGGACGTGCATGGCCGCGTGCAGCGCTATTCGATCCGCACGTATGCCACCGACAGACCCGCGGGCGATCGCTATTGATCGAGGAGGCAGTCACCATGAGCGCAGAAGCCACGCTCGAAGAACGGTTGAACCTCGAAGCGCAGCCGCAGCCCGGCGCCGACCTCATGGCGCTGTATCGCGAATCGCGCATCGGCGAAGTGCTGGCGGAGCTGGATCGCGACCTCATTGGCCTCGCGCCCGTGAAGACGCGCATCCGCGAGATCGCGGCGCATCTGCTGGTGGAGCGTGCGCGCGAAACGTTAGGCATCGCGTCCGGTGCGCCCACGCTGCATATGTGCTTCTCGGGTAACCCCGGCACGGGGAAGACGACCGTTGCCATGCGCATGGCGCAGGTCTTGCACAGACTCGGTTATATCCGCCGCAATCACCTGGTTTCGGTGACGCGCGACGATCTGGTCGGTCAATACATAGGACATACCGCGCCGAAGACGCGCGAAGTGCTCAAGCGCGCGATGGGTGGCGTGCTGTTCATCGATGAAGCGTATTACCTTTATCGCCCGGAGAACGAGCGCGATTACGGGCAGGAAGCGATCGAGATTTTGCTGCAGACCATGGAGAACCAGCGTGACGATCTCGTCGTGATTCTCGCGGGTTACGAAGGCCGCATGGAGACGTTCTTTCAAAGCAATCCCGGCTTTCGTTCGCGCATTGCGCATCACATTGCGTTTCCCGACTATGCGCCCGACGAGCTGTTGCAGATTGCCGAGCACATGCTTTCGTCGATGCATTACCGCTTCGACGGCGACGCGCGCCGCGCCTTCGAAGACTATCTTTCGCGCCGGATCGCGCTGCCGAATTTCGCCAACGCGCGTTCGGTACGCAATGCGCTCGACCGCGCGCGTCTGCGTCAGGCGAATCGCTTGTTTGCCGCGGCCGAACGCGGCAGCGGTCCCGCCGACGCTCACGCATTGATGCAGCTCGACGCGAGCGATATCCGCGCGAGCCGCGTGTTTGCCGAATCCCAACCCTAGAAGGAGAGCGCGATGCAGGACGGACGCACGACCTTATCGAAGTTTCTGATCGACACGCTCGACCGCAAGCCTGGCCCCGATGCCGCAAGCGGGCTCTCGGCCTTGCTGATCGACGTCGCTGCATCCATCAAGACGATCGCGGCAGCGCTCACGCGCGGGGCGCTCGGCGGGCAGCACGGATCGGCGTCGAGCATCAACCTGCATGGCGAAGAGCAGAAGAAGCTCGACCTCGTGACCAACGACATCTTCCTGCAGCATTGCGAATGGGACGGTCTGCTCGCGGGTATGGTGTCGGAGGAAATGGACGGTGTCTATGCAATTCCCGAAACGTATCCGCGCGGCGAATATCTGCTGGCCTTCGATCCGCTCGATGGCTCGTCGAACATCGATATCAATGGCGTGGTCGGTTCCATCTTCTCCGTGTTGAGAAAGAACAGCGCCGACAACGTCATCACCGATGAAGCCGCGTTCCTGCAACCCGGCCGGGAGCAAGTTGCGGCAGGCTACGCGATCTACGGTCCGGCGACCATGCTCGTGATCTCGGTCGGCAATGGCACGCACGGTTTCACGCTCGAGCGCGACGTCGGCAACTTCGTGCTCACGCATTCCGAGATCCGCATTCCCGAGGATTCATGCGAGTTCGCGATCAACGCATCGAACGAACGCTTCTGGGAGCCGCCGGTGCGCCGTTACGTGCAGGAATGCAAGGACGGCAGAACGGGCTGTCGCGGCCAGGACTTCAACATGCGCTGGATTGCGTCGATGGTCGCGGAGGTGCATCGCATTCTCATGCGCGGCGGCGTGTTCATGTATCCGCGCGACTTCAAGACGCCTGCAATGGAAGGCCGGTTGCGTCTGCTCTATGAAGCGAACCCGATGAGTTTTCTGATCGAACAGGCGGGTGGACTATCGACCACGGGTCGCGAGCGCATTCTCGATCTCACGCCGCGCGCGCTGCATCAACGCGTGCCGGTCATTCTGGGATCGCGCAATGAAGTCGCGCGCATTCATCGCTACCACGGCGAGCACGACCGGGGCGAAGACAAGCCGTTTTCGTCACCACTTTTCAACGAGCGCTCGCTGTTCCTGCCGGAGACGCCCGCTTAAAAACGGTTGCAAGCGCACAGAACACATGGATGGCTCGGCTATACATAAGACCGGAGCAGGCGCTTCGATGTGCGCTTCGGTCAACAGGGAGGCAAGCGCATGTCAACCAAACATCCGATCGTCGCCGTGACCGGTTCGAGCGGCGCCGGCACGACCACCGTCATGAAGAGCTTCACGCATATCTTCAGACGCGAGCGCATCAACGCGCAGATCGTCGAGGGCGATGCGTTTCATCGTTACGATCGCCTCGGCATGCGCGAAGCCTTGAAGCAAAGCGAGCGCGACGGTCTGCAGAACTTCAGTCATTTCGGACCCGAAGCCAACCTGCTCGAAGAACTGCAGCAGTTGTTCGCGACCTATGGTGAAACGGGCGGCGGCAAGTTTCGCCGCTACATCCACGACGACGCCGAAGCCGCGCGTTTCAAGCAGGACGCGGGCACCTTCACGCCCTGGGAAGACGTCACGGCGGATACCGATCTGATGTTCTACGAAGGGCTGCATGGCGGCGTGGTGACCGACAAGGTGGATGTCGCGCGTCACGCCGATCTTCTGGTGGGCGTGGTGCCCATCATCAATCTCGAATGGATTCAGAAGCTGCATCGCGATCAGAACCTGCGTGGCTATTCGCACGAAGCCGTGGTCGACACGATCCTGCGCCGCATGCCCGATTACGTGAACTACATTTGTCCGCAGTTTTCGCATACGCACGTGAACTTCCAGCGCGTGCCGACCGTGGATACATCGAATCCGTTCACGGCACGCGAGATTCCGCAGGCCGACGAAAGCTTCGTCGTGATTCGCTTCGCGCGGCCCAAGGGCATCGACTTCCCTTATCTGCTGACCATGCTGCACGACTCTTTCATGTCGCGGCCCAACGTGATCGTCGTGCCGGGAGGCAAGATGGGACTCGCCATGCAGCTCATCTTCACGCCGATGATTTTGCAGCTGCGCGACCGACGCGCGCGCGCTTAAAAGATTTCCCACCATTGCATCGAAGGAGGCCTCTCATGAGCGCCGTCGCTGAAGCTTTGCCCAAAGCGCGTCACACACCCGACATTCGACAGATGGCCAACGCGCTGCGCATGCTCGCGGTCGATGCGGTCCAGCAAGCGAACTCGGGACATCCCGGCATGCCGATGGGCATGGCGGAGATTGCCGTCGCGCTGTGGGGCCGTCATCTGAAGCACAATCCCGCGGACCCCGACTGGCCGGATCGCGACCGCTTCGTTTTATCGAACGGTCATGGTTCCATGCTGCTTTATGCGCTCCTGCATCTCACCGGCTACGACTTGCCGATAGAAGAACTGAAACGCTTCCGGCAGATGGGCAGCAAGACGCCGGGACATCCGGAAGTGGGCGTGACGCCCGGTGTCGAAACCACGACGGGACCACTCGGGCAAGGACTCGCGAATGCGGTCGGCATGGCGCTCGCCGAGGCTTTGCTTGCGCGCGAGTTCAATCGGCCGGGGCATGAGATCGTCGATCATCGCACGTATGTTTTCGCGGGCGATGGCTGTCTCATGGAAGGCATTTCGCACGAAGCGGCATCGCTTGCGGGCACATTGGGTCTGAACAAGCTCGTCGTGCTGTACGACGACAACGGCATCTCCATCGACGGTCATGTGCAGGGCTGGTTCACCGACGACACCCCGCAACGCTTCGCCGCTTACGGATGGAACGTGCTGCGCGCAGTCGATGGCCACGACGCCGATGCGGTCTCGCATGCGCTGCAGCAGGCGCGCGTATCGACGAAGCCGACGCTCATCTGTTGCAAGACGGTGATCGGCAAGGGCTCCCCGGCGATGTCCGGCACGCACGATGTCCACGGCGCGCCGCTCGGCACGCAAGAAGCCGAAGCGACGCGGCGCGCGCTCGACTGGCCGCATGCGCCATTCGAAATTCCCGCTTCGATACGCGAACGCTGGAATGCGCGCGAAGCGGGCGCGGCGGCGCAAGAGAATTGGAACGCGCGTCTGCAGGCTTATCGCCGCGTGTATCCGGATGAAGCGGCGGAGTTCGAACGCCGTGCGCGCGGCGCGTTGCCCGCGAATTGGCGCGATTCGGCGCATGCACTCGTGCGCGATGCCGACCGCGCCGGTCAGACGGTCGCGACGCGCAAGGCATCGCAGATGGCCATCGAAGGACTCGCGCGCGCGCTGCCTGAACTGCTCGGCGGATCGGCGGATCTGACGGGTTCCAATCTCACGCGATGGAAGGACGCGAAAGACGTCGTATCGAACGGTGAAGATGGCATTGCGGGCAACTATATCCATTTCGGGGTGCGTGAATTCGGCATGAGCGCGGTGCTGAACGGCGTGGCGCTGCATAAAGGCTATCTGCCGTTCGGTGGCACGTTCCTCACGTTCTCCGACTACTCGCGTAACGCCTTGCGCATGGCCGCGTTGATGAAGACGCGCGCGGTGTTCGTCTTTACGCACGATTCGATCGGCCTTGGCGAGGACGGCCCGACGCATCAGCCTATCGAGCACGCCGCCACGTTGCGCATGATTCCCGGTCTCGATGTCTGGCGCCCGTGCGATACGGTCGAGACGGCGCAGGCGTGGATCAGCGCGGTCGAGCGCGACCGGCCTTCGTGTCTCTTGCTGTCGCGGCAGAACCTGCCTTTCGTGCCGCGCGATGAAGCGCAGATCGATGGCATAGAGCGCGGCGGTTATGTGCTCGTTGACTGGCCACCGACGAGCGAACGCGATGCGCGCCGCGTCGTGTTGATGGCGACCGGTTCGGAGGTGTCGCTGGCGCTCGCGGCGGTCGAGCCGCTGAAGGCGCAAGGCATCTTGGCGCGTGTGGTGTCGATGCCGTCCACCACCGTGTTCGACCGGCAGTGTCAGGTGTGGCGCGAGCGCGTGCTGCCCGAGGGCGTGCCGCGCGTGGCAATAGAAGCGGGCGTGACCGGATTCTGGCGGCAGTACGTCGGTTTGCAGGGCGGCGTGATCGGCATCGACCGGTTCGGCGAGTCCGCACCTGCGCGCGAACTGTTCGCGCATTTCGGTGTAACGACGGAAGCGCTAGTCGACGAAGCGAAGCGCGTCGCTGCCTGATTCCTTTTCCCGCCAACGGAGACATGACGATGGCTTTTATCGCATTGAGACAATTGCTCGACCACGCGGCCGAGCACGATTACGGCGTGCCTGCGTTCAACGTCAACAACATGGAGCAGGTGCACGCGATCATGCAGGCCGCCGAGGCGACGCAAAGCCCGGTGATCCTGCAGGCGTCGGCGGGCGCGCGCAAGTATGCGGGCGAGACGTATCTGCGGCATCTGGTGCTGGCGGCCATCGAGGCGCATCCGGAGCTTCCGGTGGTGCTGCACCAGGATCACGGCGCGAGCCCTTCGGTGTGTCAGCAGGCGATCCGTTCCGGCTTCACGTCCGTGATGATGGACGGCTCGCTCATGCCGGACCAGAAGACGCCTGCGGACTACGACTACAACGTCGAAGTCAGCCGCCGCGTGGTGGATGCGGCGCATTCGGTCGGCGTATCGGTGGAAGGAGAACTGGGCTGCCTGGGTTCGCTCGAAACCGGCCTTGCGGGCGAAGAGGACGGCGTGGGCGCAAAGGGCGCGCTCAGTCACGACCGCTTGCTCACCGATCCCGATGAAGCGCGCGCCTTCGTCGAAGCGACGGGCATCGATGCGCTGGCGATTGCCATTGGCACGTCGCACGGCGCTTACAAGTTCAGCCGTCAGCCGACGGGCGATATTCTCGCGATAGACCGCATCGCCGAGATACACGCGCGCATTCCGGATACGCATCTCGTGATGCATGGCTCGTCTTCGGTGCCGCAGGAGTGGCTGACGGTGATACGCGAGCACGGCGGCGAGATTGGTTCGACGTTCGGCGTGCCGGTCGAGGAGATACGGCGCGGGATTGCGAATGGCGTGCGCAAGGTCAATATCGACACGGACATTCGCCTTGCGATGACGGGCGCGATGCGTCGCGCGATGGCATCGGCGCGCTCGGAGTTCGATCCGCGTCACGCTTTGAAGGCGGCGACGGCGGCGGCGAGGGACTTATGTATCGAACGGTTCGAGGCGTTCGGGTGCGCGGGGCAAGCGGCGAGGATCAAGCCGATGGCGTTGGAGGCTATGGCGAGGCGGTATCACTGAGCGTTGCTGGTCCGCACGCGGACCAGCAACATCTCGCTCAGATTTCAAACGCGTTCGCCGAGTATGCGGCAAGCTCCGCGTCCACTGTAAGCAGTTCGAGTAGTTCGCAGCGAGCTTGCGCGACGATTACGCGGTCGAACGGATCGCCATGCAAATGTGGCATGTCTCTCACCGCACGAGCGTGAGCAAGCAAAACAGGAAGCGGGATGATGCGTTGCTCCTCAAGTGCGTCGATGGTGGCTTCCTCGCGCGGCCCTAGTTTCCCTAGCGCCGCCTTGATCGACATTTCCCAGATGCTTGCGGTGCTCACAAAGACTTCCGTTGCATCGGCGATCATCCTGCGGAATTTTTCTGGAAGTCGCCGGTCGTTGAGAACGGTCCAGATGTAGATATGGGTATCGAGCAATACGCGCATTAGCCGCCCTCTGACGTGTCGAGAATGTGATCAGGAAGCGGTTTGGAAAACTCGGCGAGGACGTCGTCGGGAAGCGGAGCGAAAAGAGCATCGTACGGCTGGGGCTCTCCCTCTTCGGGTGTTCCGACAATGATGCTCGAAAGCGGGCGCGGTTCCGAAGTACGTTTGATGGATTTGACCGGCAACAGAAGGGCGGAGTGCGTGCCTTCGATGACAACGCCTTCGCCGTCTGCCACGGCCTGCAGGATTTTAGGCAGGTTAATTTGCGCTTCCGCAACGCTATAGACTTGCATGAATGCTCCGATGACTAGTCAATAAGTTGCGAAAAGTTAGCTTTAGCATATTCAATGCTGACGGTGTGCATCATGTTGTGCTCCGGATAACTAAGTTAGCGTTTCAACATGCTAGACGGTTTGAAACGCCTCGTCGATATGCCGAACAGCCAATTGGGAGCAACCTCATGCCGACCGAATCTCCGCCGGGCGAACCGGGCGCGGATGCCGCGACTTTCGCGCTCATCGCTACCGACGGCACGACCCGCACGCTCGACAGTCTCAAGGGCGAGCGCGGCCTCGTCATCGTGTTCATGTGCAATCACTGCCCGTATGTGAAAGCTGCGTTGCCAGGCCTCATCCGCGACGCCATCCAGCTACGTGAAACAGGCGTGAACGTCGTCGGCATCAACTCGAACGATGCAAGCGTCTACACCGACGACGATTTCGACGCCATGGTGCGCCTCGCCGAAGATCAACGCCTGCCGTTCCCGTATCTCTTCGATGAAACGCAGCAAGTCGCGCATGCATACGGCGCCGTCTGCACGCCGGAATGCTTCGGTTTCGACCATGAGCTGAAGCTGCGCTATCGCGGCAGAATCGATGCATCGCGCAAGGAACCGTTGCCCGATGCGCGCCGCGATCTCTACGAAGCCATGCGCGACATCGCGGTCCATGGCACCACACAGGCTCTGCAACTCCCCGCGCTCGGCTGCTCGATCAAATGGAAAGCGTCGTGACTCAGCGTTTTCTGGTGGGCCCGGGCGTATGCCACGCGCTCAAGTCCTCTTCGGGCCGATCTACCTCGCATCCCCAATCGAGCGGCTGATCCTGATCGAAGCGCTTGCCGAGTTGCCACGCGATCTCGGCCCGCGCGAGTTGCACGCCCATGTAGAACGCGTGTCCGCCATCGGCTTCGAGCTTGAGATCGGGATAAAGCGCGAACGGATCGATTGCAAGGCGATGCCCGTCGCGGTTGTAGACGTGAATGCCATCGGCGGAAACCTGCACGCGAAAGTTGGGGTCGCGCACCGCCGCCGCGAGCGCCCCGATCTCCTCGGCGTTATAAGGAAACGGCCGCTTCGAATGCAACGCCGACAAGTCGCTCGATATGCCCTTCGGCAAGGTCTGTGTCTCACGCGCCGCATGCATCACGCGCCGCGCGACATCGGCTTCACGCACGGCGCGGCGGGCATGCAGACTCACGGAAGTGGTCAGCACGGCCGCGACGCGCAACTCCGCCGCCATGCCGAACAGCACGGCGTTGATGCCGCTCGTGTCCGCCTCGGTCAACTCGGTCACGTTGCCGACGCCCATCATGATCGGCACATCGGCGTAGCGTTCTCGCAGGCCTACATAGCGCGCAATGGATGCCGCGAGCCCGAACGGGATCGGATCGAGAATCGGATCGGCGAGAAACGGACGGCCGCGTTGCTGCATGATGTCGATGGCCGCATCGAGCGATGCCACGTCGAGCGGTTCGCGCGGCACGAGTATCGGCGTCGATGCCACTTCGTCGGCGACCCACAACGTATCCACATTTAGACTCATCACGTAATCGGCGCCCGCGTGTCCGCCGCGCACGAGTTCATCGGTGAGCATGGAATCGACACTTACGCGAAAACCGCGTTCCTTGAGCATCGTCACCGCATCTTCCAGATGCGGAAACGGCGTCGCGGGCAGGCAACCGATATCGATTACATTTGCGCCCTGAGCCTGATAGTCAAGCGCGCGTGCCGCGATGCCATCGAGATCGAGACGCGGCGCATCGACGATCTCCGCGAAAATTTCCGTCTCGTAACGCGAGAGATCCACCTTTCGCGCCTCGCGGCCAAAGAACTGCGGCAAGTCCTTGACTTCCTCGGGACCGCGCTCGACCTTCACGCCGAAATGCGCGGAGAGCATGTCGAGGTCGCCACGGCATCGGCCGGGCACGATCACGCGGTGCGTGCCTTCGGTGAGCGGTGGCACCACGCGCCGGCGGATCATGTCGGCCGTCATCAGCCCCGCGACCTGCAAGCCGATTTCGCGCACTTCCCACGAAAATGGCGAGTCCTGATTCGAAGTCGGTGCGATGCCTTCCAGCACCTGATGAAGACTGCGCTCGGCGAGCCGCCCGGTCAGGAAGACGATGTGTTCCATGCGAGCTTCAGTTCGGATAACCGTTGATCGAGAGCGTGGCGCAAGTCGTCGAGCGTGCGCGCGACCGTCGTGAGTTCGAAGCGCGAGAGCCGTTCGACGTTGTCGAATTCGATGGCGCGCGGCCGCAGTTCGACCCATTGACGCGGCGCATGCGTGATGACGCTCGGTTCCGTATCGCATGCATACACGATGCCCGGTACACACTGCTTACCGGCCTGCGCGAAGAGATTGGTCGGGAGCGTATCGGAGATGCCGAACGCGCACTTGGCGACGGTGTTGCTCGTTGCGGGCGCGATCACGACGGTGTGATAGTCGCCCTGATATAGCATGCCGACGGGCACGCTGCTCGCGCTGTTATCGCGAAACACGCGAAAGCGTTCGCGCAGTTTCGCGAGGGTCCAGCCGTAGAGCGGCAGCACTTCCTCGCCCGCGGACGACAAGAACATGTCGACGCCCGGCAAGCGCAGCGCAAGCTCGATGGATTCCTCGAGCATATGACCGGAGCCCGTGACGCACCACGCAAAGCGCGCGTCGGCTTTGAATTCGTCGAGCCGGCGCGCGGGCGTGGGTTCGCTGGACCGTTCCGTCATGCGTCGGCTTGATCCGCTGCGTTGGGCGAGTCGTGCGACAACCTGATATGCAGACGATGCATCTTCCGGTACAACGTGTTGCGGCTGATGCCGAGCACCTTCGCCACGTTGCTCACGTTCCAGCGATGTTCGTCGAGCAATTGCAGGACGGTCTCGCGCTCACGCAACTGAATGGCGTTAAGCGTGGACGTATCGGCATCTTCGGTGAGATGCGCGAACGTAGCGGCAACATTCGGCGTGCGCGGCGCGCTTTGCGTCGCGGTCTGCGCCGACACGCCGTTGACGATTTCCGGCGGCAGATGCGCGCAGCGAATCTCGGGACCGTCGCACAACGCAATCGCCATTTGCAGCACATGCCGCAACTGCCGGATGTTGCCGGGCCACGCATAAGACAGCAGCGCCTGCCGCGCTTCGACGCTCAATGAAGGCGGCTCGGACGTTTCCGTTTCGAGGATATGGCAGATGAGCGCGAGCGCATCGGCCCGTTCGCGCAACGGCGGCAGATTGATCTCGATCCCGTTCAGCCGATAGTACAAGTCCTCGCGAAAGAGGCCGGTCTGCACGAGTTCGATCAGGTTTCTATGGCTCGCGCTGATGAGCTGAAAGTCCACCTTCACGGTGGTTTCAGCACCGAGCGGCGTCACCTCGTGCTCTTCCAGTACGCGTAAGAGACGCGCTTGCAGAGCGAGCGGCATGTCGCCGATTTCATCCAGAAACAGCGTGCCGCCATTGGCCTGCACGATCTTGCCGCGCCGGCCTTCGCGCTGCGCGCCGGTGAAAGCGCCCGCGCGATACCCGAACAACTCGCTCTCGATGAGATTCTCCGGCAACGATGCACAGTTCACCGCGACGAACGCACCCGACCCGTTCGGGCTGATGCTGTGCAGCGCATTGGCGAACACTTCCTTGCCGGTGCCGGTCTGGCCGCGCAAGATGATCGGAATCTTGCGCTGGATCACGCGCGCCGCAAGCTGAATCTGCGAAGCCATGCGCGGATCGCCGAATTCCAGATGCGAGAGTTTGTCGAGGCGGCCCGCGCCGGTGCTCGCGCCATCACGAACGTCGCGGACGTCCTGGGCATCGCGTTTTGGCGCTCTTACGCGCGATCCCGGCGCGGAAGAATCGCGCGTGACGGGATCGTTCAGGAGAATGCGGCTCGTGTCGCGCATGCCTTCGCGCGGCGTCTGCGCGGTCAGGAAAAAGCGCGTGTTGGCCTTCGCGCTATACACGGTCACCGGATGAAACGAGCCGCGAATGCTGCGCGCGATCATGTCTTCGAGCGATGCGTTGAACGCTTCCTCGATGCGCTTGCCGTACAACTCCGCGGGCGAACGCAGGTCGAGCTGAAAGAGCGCGCTGCGGCTCGCGGCGAGCACCACGCCGTCGTCGCTGACAGCGAGCTTGCCCGCGTGCAGCGTGCCGACGAATTCCGGCCGGCTATGAAAATGGATCATGTTCGCGTGACGGTAGCGCGCATCGATCAAACGATTTTCGATCATCTGCCGCGACATGCCGACGAGCACCAGCGAATGCTGTTGCAAGAGCTTCGAGCGGCTCGTGACATCGAGCACGCCGACCACCGTGCCGCGATCGTCGAAGATCGGCGCGGCCGAACACGTGAGCGACGTATAGCGCGGATAGAAATGCTCGTGCTGGCACACGGCAATGCAGTCGCGTTCGATCAGGCACGTACCCATGCCGTTGGTGCCCGCTTCGCGCTCGCTCCACACGGCGCCCACGCGCAGGCCATCGGCGGCGACGGCCTCGCCGAACGGCACCGAGGACACCTGATGAACGATCACGCCGTCCGCATCGACGAGTACGACAGCGAGTTCGGGATCGGCCAGTTGCTGATAAAGCGTCGTCATCTCCAGCTTCGAGCACGCGATGAGGTCGCTCGCGGCCTCGCGGCGCTCGGTGAGTTCACGCTGCGTGAGCACGGGCGGCATGACGAAATGGCCGGGGTCGAGCCTGAACTCCGTCAGGCAGCGCGTCCACGACTGCGCGACCGAAGCGCTGGTGCGGCGTGACGCCAGCGGATTGTTCACGATATTCAGCACTTCCCTGACATGCGTATCTACGTCTGCTAGCAACGACATGGGGCCGTGTCTCCGTGACGTCCGTTCCGGCTGCGCTCGTACGTGTTTACGCGTACGGCACAGCCGTCGAAAGTCGAATCTGTTGTGTTTTCCGCTGGCGCTGCGGGTCTCGCTACTCTATTGGTACTTGTATTTGCCGATCACCGCATGCGCGCGCCTCGTGGCCGTAGTGCCCGATCACCCTCAGTCGGCCAGCACGGTTCTCAAAAACTTTACATGCTCTGACGCATTGGTTCAATAAGTAGTCGCATTGGTTTAAGCGTTCTTGCCCGCTTCTTGCTTGGAGCTTACGGATTTTTCGATGCCGTTCCGGAGACGACGATATGGGCAGATTCGAACCGATTCGCGACGCCATTCAGGCGGACGCCGATGCATCCCGTGGGGCTCACATGGATATCGTCTATATCGAGGGACTCACGGGCCAGACGGTGATCGGCATCGACAAGAGCGAACTGCACGACCCGCAGCCGGTGCGCATGAATCTCGCGATCGGCGTGCCCTCGCTGCGCGCGTGCGTCACGGATCGTATCGAAGATACCGTCAATTATGCTGCGGTGCGGGAGGCGATTCTCGGGCTCCTGGCAGCGCACCATGTGCAGTTGCTCGAAGCGCTCGCCGAACAGATCGCGCAGCGCGTGATCGCGGACTTCGGCGCGCATTGGGTGAAGGTATCGCTCGAAAAGCCGGCCAAGTTCGAGGATGTCGAAGCGGTGGGCGTCGTCATCGAAAGGCGGCGGAGCACGGCGACGGCATCGCCGCGTGGCGGCGTGAGTCTCGCGTGGATCGGACGCGGCTATATGCCGGAATGAGCGTCGAGTCTTGCCGGTGCGTCACTGACGACACCGGCAGCATCTGCATGAAACGGCTGAACCGGCTTATCGAGCCGCCGCCTTCTGCACGATTCCGCAAGCCTTGAATGCGTCCTTCTGAAGCTCGCGGTACTTCTTCGTCTGTGCCTTGGCGCGATCCACGCGAAACTCGCCGCCGCCTTCGCCACCGAGCGAGGCGTACTTGGAGAACGTCATCTGCTCGACGAAATCGTCGTAGGTAAGGCTCTGGGAGATCTTGTCGATGGCGCAGGAGCACTTGTAGACGTTGGCGAAGTCGTGGCCGTTGTCGTCCATGCAGCCGAGCACGTATTCGACGCGTCCCTCGGTCGGATAATCATGTCGCGAAGCGGAAGCGCCGTCCTTGGCCGCAGCCGTCGCGCCGAACGAAAGCGGCGAAGCGAGCGAGAGGCAAGTGAGCACCGTCAACGCGCAGCAACGTGGGGTCATGCGATAAGCCTCGTATTCATCCGTGATTCATGTTTGATTCGAAAGCAGCCGGCGCGGATGTAAGCCCCGCGCCGGCCACGACAGACGATCAGTTCGCTGCGAACGGATGCGCCGCCGATCCCTTCTTCGAAACGACTTCCGAAGCCTTGGGCTCGCCCGCCACCGCACGCTGGAGAGCTTCCTTGGTTGCCTTGTAGTTGTACTCCTGAATCTTCTTGTCGTCATCCGCTTCCCAGTGGATGAAAACCCCGACGCAGATGAAAAGGTCGTCGGCTTCGTCGGCGGGAATGGTGCCGTCCTCCACGCTGTCGGCGACCGCGAGCGCCACCGCATGCTGCGCCGGGCCGAACATCTGCACGGCTTGCTTCGCGCCCTTGATCGTGACCTTGTTGAAGAGAATGGTGTTCGGCTTGGTCAGCAGATTCGGTGCGACCACGGCGAGTAGCGATGTGAAGCCGTCCTTGTTGTTGGTCAGCGCGTTGCAGAACGCGGTCTCGGCAGCGGAACCTCGCGGTCCGATGATCAAGTCGATGTGAGCGACTTCGTTGCCATCGCCGACGAGCGACTCTCCTACCAGAACGCGGTTGATCTTGGCCATGCTCTTCCTCCAATGGATTTGTTTCTAGGGACGTCTGACTCGCTCCCGAAGCACGATCCTCAAACTCGTCTCAAGGCGTTCGCACCGCGCAAAGCGGACTGCATAAACGCGAAGTTCCTAACATGTTCCGTGCCAATTTTTGTCCGCGCCCGGCGCGCTTCGTGCAAATCATTCGGCAAACGCGCCCATCGCGAGCGCCACGAACAAGGTTGCAACCGCGAGGTCCGCGCTCGTGCCGGGATTGATGCCGCGCGCCTTCAGTTCGGCGTCCCACGAGTCGAATTCGGGGCAGTCGTGAAAACTTCCTTCGGCGCGCCATCGGTCGTGATGTAAAGCTGCATCGCGCGTGACACTTTGCGCCATCGCCGCGCCGAGCTTGCGCACTATGTGCGAATCGGGCCATGAACGCAGGAAGATGAGGAATGCGTCGAGCATGGCTTCCTGTGCCGTCGATGCATCGATCAGTCGGACGGTATCGAAGATATCGGCGAAGCCATTGGCGTATTGCCGCGCGATGCTGTCGCGGTCGGCGGCAAGCGTCATCGCCGCGCGCAGGTCGATAGTTGGCGCGGCGTGGACGGTTTGTTCCGGCGCGTCGCCGAGGCCGCCCGGATTGGCCAGCGCAATCGCGCGGTAAGCGAGGCGCGCGTCTTCCATGTCAAGCGCATGCAGCGCGCTTTGCGTTGCAGTGCGCCAAGCGGCGATATCGCGTGGAGCGGCTTCTTCGAAAGCCACGCACAGCGGCGCGCACAAGAGCACGATGCCGAGGTTCGTATTGCAGCCTGCAACGTCGAAACTGCGGCGCACCGCTTCGAGAATGCGCGTGCCGACGCTTGCATTCGGCTCGAACAAGCCGATTGCAGCCGCTTGAGCGCTTTCGACGAACTGGCTCGCGCTCATTCCGTGTCCGGCGCTCGCCGTGCTCACGTTGCCCGGTTTGCGCGTTTCCACATCGAGCCGGCATGCGCGCAGAAAAGCCGCTTTGATGTGATGAAGCTCAGGCATCGCCGCTCGCCCGCGCGAGGTTTCCTTTCGATGCCGCGAGCTTGCGGTCGAGCAGATCGTCGACGAGCAGCGCGGCGATATCGAGCGATGTCACCGATTGCAGCCCGCGCCACGCCGCCACGCCGTTCACTTCGAGCACGAGCGGCCGGCCGCCTTCCGGCGCGATGAGATCGACGCCCGCGTAATCCAGGCCGAGCGCAGCGGTTGCGCGCACCGCCGTTTCCCCGAGCGCGGGCGTGAGTTCGGCGGGCTCGCAGCGTGCACCGCGCGCGAAGTTATGAATCCAGTCCTCGCCGCCCACGCGCTTCATCGCGGCCACGGCCTGTGTGCCGATCACGAGCACGCGCCAGTCGAAACCGGGCTCGCCGGTATCGACATAACGCTGAAGATATGCGACCTGACTAAAAGGCTTGAGCGATGGCAACGGCGCGCACGCCTGCCCGCGCGAGCGCGCGCCGAGCCGCTTCAGGCCCTTGCCTTGCGAGCCGAACAGCGGCTTGATGACGACCTGCCTGCCCGCAGCCGCCTCGCGCATCAACACGCGTTGCGCATGCGCCGTGGATTCGCCGGCCCATGTGGCCGGGGTCGGCACGCCGTAGCGGTTGAGCAGAAAGCTCGTCATCGACTTATCCACGCTGCGCTCGATCGCGCGGGCGTCGTTATAGACCGGCACGCCGCATTCGCGCAGCGCATGCAGAATGCCGAGCCGCAACGTGACCTGCTCGAAGGTTCCGCCCGCGATGCCGCGCACGAATACCGCATCGGGCAGGGCGTGGCCGAAGCCGGGAATCGCGAGGCCGAACGGTGGCCAGGTGGTGTCGATACGGCAATCCGCGAGATCGACGCAACGCGCCTCCACGCCGCGCGCGCGGAACGCCTTCTTCAGCCGGCCCGTGTGCCAGCCGGTTTCGTCGGTCATGATGGCGACGCGCGATACCATCGTCATGCCGCGTCCTTCTTGCCGCGCCATTGCGCATCGAGCAGCGCCTGATCGAGCTTGCCGCCGCGATAGGTCGCGCCGCTTTCTAGGCTCGATACCCACGCTTCGGCGGGCGCGAAGAGCGCGCCATCGATCTGATAAAAGTCGTAGTTGAACGACGTGAAGATTTCCGCGAAGGGACGCCCGTAATCGCGCGCATTCGCCGAAGGCAACTCGGCGGCAAGGCGCTTCGCCACGGCATCGCTCTTGACGGTGAGATGCACGCGGCCTCCGTAGAGAATGGCGTCGTTGGTGCGGCCCATCGCCTGAATGGCGTCGGGCGAGGGCGGCGGCAAGGGCGCGGTGCCGCTGCCTTCCACGATCTCGCTCAGGTCCACGCCCAGCACATGCGTCTTATGGAGCGCCACTTCCACCACGCGTGCAACGACTTGCACCGTGCCTGCCACAGACTGCGTCGGCGTGACCGCGATGACGAGCTTGTCCGCCGCGAGCCCGCAATCCGCGAGTACTTTGTCGATGACGATCTGCGGTGGCAAGCGGTCCACTTCCATGACGAGCGCGCCGCGTTCGTGATGGTCGCGATACGCGAGTTCGTCGAAGAGCGGCTCCTTGCCTGCAAGCGCGCGCGCTGGCCCCGAGCCAAGCGAGAAGAACTTCTTGCCGCCGGTTTGTTCCTTCGTCGCCGAAAGACTCCAGCCCGCGTACTGACTGCCGAGACAGGCGAGCACGGGGTTCGAGGTCTGCACTTCGATATAGCTCGGCCAGGAAGGCGCGGCATCGAAAGCGCTGCGCAACTCGACACGCCCGAGCCCGCCCATGCAGATACGCGCGATCAAGAGGCCCGCTTCGGCGCTGCCTGCGGCGTTCACGCCAGCATCGACGATAACGGTGCCAGCCGGCGTGCGCGTGACTTCCACCCGCAAGCGCGCGGCGTCGTCGATCAGGCGATCCACGAGCCTCGCGCTCGATGCGTTGACGCTGAGTTGATTCGATGAAGTCATGGGCAGTATGAGTCGATGCGTTGCAGAAGCCGAGCGCTTTCATTTGTCAGTGCATTGCGCAAGGCGTCGAGCGTGGGCGCGGCCGCGGTGACCGTGCAGACCGGCATGCCCGCTTCGATGCGCGCGCCGGTGAGCGGCACGTCGTGACACGCGGGGTCTTCGAAACACGCATCGCTGAAGAGGCGCGACACGGTGAACGACGCGGGCGCAAAGACCACGCGCTGGCCCGCTATCGACGCCGGCGTTCGCGACGATGCAAGCGCCGAACGCGGCAACGCGCCGTGCAGGCATGCGTCGAGATGCGCGCCGATTAATCCGCGCGGCCATTCATCGGGCCATGCGGCTTCGTAGAGCGCCATCGTCGAGGAGGGGCGTGTGTTCACTTCGAGGACTTGAAACGTGTCGTCATCGAGCAGAAAGTCGATGCTGTTGAGTCCCGTCAAGCCGGTCTTCCACACGATGGTTTCGATGGCGGCAACGATGCGCTCGGTTATCCCTGGCGGCAATGCGATCGGCCCGAGCGAACCCGCGTGCACGAAAGGCAGACGCCCCGTTTCGATACTCAACTGTTCCGCGAAGCCGATGACCGCCGCTTCGCGACGCGCCGCGACGAACAGCGCGGACATCGAACGGCCTTGCGCGAGACGCTGAAAATAGGCATCGGCGGGAGCGTTGTCAGCGTGTTCCGCCCATTCGATATGCGTGCCGCCGCAGCCGTCCGAACGCTTCATGAGCCAGCCGCGCGCATCGGCGGGCCTGTCGAAGCGCACTGCCGGATGCGCGATCTGCGCGTCGTCGAGCAGCGCGAAGAAGCGGCGCGGGTCGCGCACCGCGGCGGCTTCCACGCCATTGCCGATGAAGCGCGGCATATGCGGCATGCGGCTCAGTTCATTCGCGAGCGGTTCGAGCCCGCTCGTCACGATGAGCCCCAGCATGCGCGGCAGACGCGCGGCGCATTCGAGCGCATCGAAAAGACGGGTGCGGTCTATCGACAAGCCATCCCCTCCGATATCGAACCACATGCCCGAGTTCTCGCGCGTGTCACGGTCGCCGAAGATATCGAGCGCCACGACGTTGAGCCCGGCACGCGCGGCGGATTGCGCGAGCAGCCGGGCTGAAAGCCCCGCCACGGCGACGCGTGGCGCACGCGCTGCAACGGAATGGATCATGAGCCGAGCCCCGCGACGACCGCGCGCGCTTCGTCGAATGCTTCGGGATAGCCGAGATACACGGGCTTGCCGCCGGTACGCATGCGCAAGAAGAGCCGATGCTCCGCCTGATACTTCACATTGCCAATGGCGAGCGCGCCGATGCCGATGGCGTCCGCGCGTGCCGCGCCCGCGAGCGGCTTGCCGTTGTCCATCACGTTGACGCCCGCGATGCCTTCGGGCGGCACCGCGTTGACGTCGGCCGCGATCAGCAGGTTCTTGGCATGCGCGAGATCGGCGGCACTCATCACCTGCACGCCTGCAACTGCGGTGGCGAAGACGACTTCCGCACGCCCCAGTTCGCGATGCAATTGCTCGGGCGTGCCGGTCGCAACGCCGGACGTGGCAATGTCGAAGCGCCGGTTGATCTCGTCGCTCACCTGGGTCGCGCGGGACTGGCTCGAATGGCTCGCGACGACGACATCCGCGCCGAGCGATGCGGCCATCGCGGCCGCGACGCGTCCCACCGCGCCCGTGCCGCCGAGTATCAAGACGCGCTTGCCGCCGAGATCGACGCCATGCACGGCCTTCAGATGTTTTTCCGCGAGCGCGACGAGCGCGGCGGCCGTAGTGTAGGCGCCCGATGGGTCGGTGAAGACAGAGACCTCGAAGGGCGGGACCATCGCCTGACGCGCCTTTTCGAGCATGTCGGCGGCGAGCATGACATCGCGTCCGCCAATGAAGATGCCCGTGCGCGATACGCCCTTCGGTCCGCGTGAAAAGATCGCATCCTGCGTGAGTTGCACGACGATATCTTCATCGACATTGCAGTAAGGCACGACGATCTGATAGCCGGCATCGGCCGCCATGTTGACATCGAACGGACTCATCTGCGGCGTGCTCGTGAACATGTGGAGCACATAAGGTCTTTCGAAAGCTTCGGACATGGCGATGGACTCGTGGTCGATTTGGAATTGATGAACGCAGGTTCAGGCAGCATCCGCGCCTTGCTCGCGGCGGTCGGCGGCACGCCATGTCGCGCCGCGATTGCGGCCGGTAGCGATGGAAAAGGTGAGGGGTGCGCGAGGCGTCACGCGTTGCGCGGTGGCGAGTGCGCGTTCGGCGTCCTGCGCGCTTGCGACGAACGCGAAGCCAACCGGTCCCCATGACGTCTGCCCGATGCCGGCCTTCTGCTCGGCGGCGACGGCTTCGAGCGCGCGCGCCACGGCGGGGCTCGCGAACACGCCGCCTTGCACGGGCGCGAAGTATTCGCCGATGGTCTGCTGCAAGTCGCTGATGGCGTCGGCGAAGGTGTCGAAGTCGCTTTCGGCGGCGGCGGGCAGGATACGCATCAGCGCGAGATGACTGAGATGCGCGGCGAGTGTTTCAGGGAAGGGATCGAGTGCGGCAAGTCCGCGCCTTTCTTCGTCGCCGTGCAGACCTTCGCGCGAGGTGTCGTCGATAAGAAGCACGCGCCAGTCATCGGGGAAGGCCTGGCGCGAGATCAGCGGCGGCAACGTATTCGCGGATGCGTGGCGCACGTCGCGGCCGCCGTCGAGAATGAGGCCGCCGTGATCGAAGCCATGAATGCCGATGCCGGAGCGCGCGCCCCGTTTGAGTATGCGCGCGATGTCCGTGGTGTTTATGCCGTTGTGACCGGTTGCTCGTGCGAAGGCGGTGCCGAGCGTCAGGGCGAGCTGCGTGCCCGAGCCGAGGCCCGTATGCGAGCGCGGTGCTTCGTGTACGTCTATATCGACGGCACGCGGTTCATTGAGCGCCGCCTGCAATTGCTGAAGGTAATGAGCGATACGCTCTTTCTGCGCTTCCGTGACATGGCCTTCTATCTGCGCCGTCTGCTGCCGCGTGCCATGAGCGATGCGCGCGGTGAGACGCGTGCCGTGTCCTTCTATCGCGAGCCCGAGGCTGCCGAAGGCGCGGCCTGAGGAGCCGTTCGGATCGAGGAAGCCGAGATGCAGGCGCGCGGGTGCTTCGACCGTGATCGCCGGTAAAGGCGATAAGCGTCGGGGTGAGGTTGGCATCGCGGCTCGTGTTCCTTCAGGGGTGTTGGGCTTCCGTGTTAGGCAAAAGTTATACCAAGACTGCGCGCGCCGCGTGGCCGGGCTAGTCGTACTTGATATAGCGGAAGCGTTGATCGTCGGATGGCGTGCCGTCGAGCGGACCGTCTTCCTTGCCTGGCTGCCACTGCACCACGTCTTCAATACGCGTGGCGAGCGCGAAGTCCTTGTCGGTAATGCCCTTCGCCGAATGCGTCTTGAGCTTAACCACGACGAACGCATAAGAGACGGTCAGGTCGGGATGATGCCAGGCCGCTTCGGCAAGATGCCCGACCGTATTGACGACCATGAGCGTGCCCTTCCAGCTCTCGGTCTTGAACTTGCGCCTGAGCCATCCGTCCTCGAGATACCAATGCGCGAGCGGACCCGTAAGCCGTTCCCGCACCTCTTCATCCGAGTAGACCTTCTCTGCTTGAGCCATGACGTTGCCTCCTTATGTAAAACACCGAGTATGCGCCCCGTGCGTTGATCGTGAAGCGGCGCTGCGCAATGCTGCGACGCGTCATGTGACACCTGAGCAAGCGTTGCTGTTCCATCACATGAAGCCTTTCGCGTATTTGACACAGTATGTGTCGCACGCCGCCATTCGCACGCCACAAAACAAGCGTTCGCAAACCGGCATGGAATATGCAAATGCCCGGTCACGCAAGATCCCGGCAATGTACCGGGGCACAAGCGAATCTCGTTACCTGCATTCAGAAGGCGCGCACGATGCAAACGGTAGCGTGGTCATTCCCGGGTCGGAGGCATCATCATTCTGGAGGAGACATGAACTTACGCACCCTGGTTCTTGGACTGGCGGTGGTCGCAACGGCAGGCCTCAATTCGTACGTGGCGCAGGCTGATTCGCAACTCGACACCGCAATCAAGAATCCTTCGAACTGGGCGGCGCAAGCGGGCGATTATTCCAATCACCGCTATAGCACGCTCAAGCAAATCAACGAGAACAACGTCGGCAAGCTACAGGTTGCCTGGACCATGTCCACCGGTGTGCTGCGAGGCCATGAAGGCTCGCCGCTCGTCATCGGCGACACGATGTATATCCATTCGCCGTTTCCCAACAAGGTTATCGCCATCAGTCTGAAGGACCAGACGTTCATCTGGCAATACCAGCCGAAGCAAGACAATCAGGTCATCTCGGTGATGTGCTGCGATACGGTCAACCGTGGTCTCGCATATGGCGACGGCAAGATCTTCCTGCAGCAAGCCGACACGAAGCTCGTCGCGCTCGACGCCAAGACCGGCGACGTCGTATGGACCGCGCAAAACGGCGATGCGAAGAAAGGCGAAACCAACACCAACGCGCCGCACGTCTTCGGCGACAAGGTGTTGACGGGCATCTCCGGCGGCGAGTTCGGTGTTCGCGGCCGGCTCATTGCCTACAACATCAAGGACGGCAAGGAAGTCTGGAAGGCCTACAGCACTGGGCCCGACAATGAAATGCTGATGGACCCGCAGCAAACGATGACCTGGACCGACGGCAAGATGGCGCCCATCGGTGCGGACTCGTCGCTCAAGAGCTGGCAGGGCGATCAGTGGAAGTATGGCGGCGGGACCACATGGGGCTGGTATGCATGGGACCCGAAGCTCAACCTTGTCTACTACGGTACAGGCAACCCCGGTACGTGGAACCCGACGCAACGACCCGGCGACAACAAATGGTCGATGTCGATCTTCGCGCGCGACCTGAATACCGGCAAGGCGAAGTGGGTCTATCAGATGACGCCTCACGACGAGTGGGACTATGACGGCGTCAACGAAATGATCCTGTCGGACCTGAACATCAACGGCAAGAAGACGCCGGCGATCGTTCACTTCGACCGTAACGGTTTCGGCTATACGCTCAATCGCGAAAGCGGCGAACTGCTCGTGGCGCAGAAGTACGACCCGGCGGTGAACTGGGCCAATAGCGTCGATCTGAAGAGCGGCCTGCCGATTCGTAACGCCAGCTACTCCACGCAGGCAGCCGGTCCCGATCACAACGTCAAGGGCATCTGCCCGGCGGCGTTGGGCTCGAAAGACCAGCAACCCGCCGCATTCGATCCGAATTCGAGCCTGTTCCTCGTGCCGACGAACCACGTCTGCATGGACTACGAGCCGTTCCAGGTCGACTACGTGTCGGGTCAGCCGTTCGTCGGCGCCACGCTCTCGATGTTCCCCGGTCCGAACGAGAACGGCGCGATGGGTAACTTCATCGCGTGGGATGCGTCGAAGGGCAAGATCGCATGGTCCAAGACGGAGAAGTTCTCGGTGTGGTCCGGCGCGCTCGCAACCGCAGGCGGCGTGGCGTTCTACGGCACGCTCGAAGGCTACATCAAGGCCGTGCGTATCAAGGACGGCAAGGAACTGTGGAAGTTCAAGACGCCGTCCGGGATCATCGGCAACGTGTTCACCTATCAGTACCAAGGCAAGCAGTTCATCGGCGTGTATTCGGGCATCGGCGGCTGGGCTGGCATCGGCATGGCAGCGGGACTCGAAAAGTCGGCGGAAGGCCTGGGCGCGGTGGGCGGCTATCGTGAGCTTGCAAAGTACACGGCACTCGGCGGCACGCTCTTCGTGTTTGCCATTCCGGGCAGCGCGGGCTGATTACGTATCAGCCGTTTCGTTAGCCTGCAACTAGTTCGATTCGAAGGGTAATGACGCGCGGCGGTCAGGGAGTCCGCCGCGCGTGAAAACCCCACATACGAGATATTCAAGGAGACAAGCGAATGAAAGGCCGATCACTCTTGCTGCTGTCGATTGCGCTCGCGGCGTCCAGCGCTTCGTTTGCCCAGACGAGCCCGGGACAAATGAAGCCCGTGGCGTACAAGGTCGTCGATGGCAACAAGGTCGATGCCGATACGCTGCAAGGATGGCGTACCTGGCGTGCGCTCGCGTGCGAACGTTGTCACGGGGCGAAGCAGGAGGGTCTCGTCGGCCCGTCGCTCGTCGATGCTTTCAAGACGCTGGACAAGAACGAGTTTCATCGCACCGTGTTTGGCGGACGCGTGGATAAGGGTATGCCCGATTTCAGCGCGAGCCAGATGATGCAGAAAAACTGGGAGAATCTCTTTGCGTATCTGAAGGGACGCTCAGACGGCAAGATCAATCCGGGCGATTTACAAGCGCTCGATGCGAAGTGATTGCGTTCGTTGCTTGTCCGATGTTGCATGAAGTTGCATTTGAACCCGGAGGTATCGATGTCAGATCGTAATGGAAGCCGCGCCGCTTCGTTCCGATTCCCGGCCGTATCGAACACGGTATGCGCGGCGTTGCTCGCGTTCACGGCGCAAACGGTCTTCGCGCAGGGCGCGGGTACACCGCCGCCGAACTTGCCTAACAACGACGGCGCGGACGGCGTGCTGCGCGTGTGCGCGGATCCGAACAACATGCCTTTGTCGAATCAGAAGGGCGAAGGCTTCGAGAACAAGATCGCAAGCCAGATGGCAAACGACTTCGGCTACAAGCTCGAATACACGTTTTATCCGCAACGCATGGGATTCGTGCGCAATACGCTGCGCGACAAGGCACCGAGCACGGATCAGTTCAAGTGCGATCTGATTATCGGCGTGCCCAAAGGTTATGAACTCACCGCGACCACGCGCCCTTATCTGCACTCGACCTATGCCATGGTGTTCCCGAACCGGCCGGAGTACGCGAGCATCAAGTCGCCGGCCGATCTCATGAATCTGCCGCCGGATCAGTTGAAGAAGATGAAGCTCGGCATCTTCGTGAAGAGTCCCGCGACTGACTGGCTGTTGCAACACAATCTGATCGAACAGGCGGTGTCGTATCAGGGGCAAAGCGGCGATCCCGACGCCTTTCCCGGCGAGATGATCGAGCATGATCTGTCGCAAGGCAATGTCGATGCCGCCTTCGTCTGGGGCCCGATTGCAGGCTATTTCGTGAAGCTCTCGGATAACAAGGCGCGCCTCGTGCCGTTCGCACCGCAACCCGGCATTCGCTTCGATTATGAAATTTCGATGGGCGTGCGTTACGGCGAAAAAGCATGGCGCGACAAGGTGGATAACTGGATTGCGTCGAACCAGCCGAAGATCGATCAGATACTGACGAGCTATCAGGTTCCGTTGCTGCCGCTGCAGCCGCTGCAGCCGGCCTCCACGCAATGAGGCTCGCCATTCGAGGTATTGTCCTCGCCTGCGCGCTTGGCGGCTTCATCTCTCTGATGCCGCCGGCCTCTTTCGCGGCGGATACACCGCCTGCTTCCGCGCCTGCCACCGAGATTGCACCAGCCGAACGCTTGCTGTTCATGGAGCCGCATCTGGATGGCGTGGATCAGCAAACCGAGCTCGACTACGCGGTGGATTTTTCCGGGCCGCCAACGAAGGTCAAGGACACGGTCCGCGTGCTCGTGGTAAGCAAGGGCAACACGAAGAACGATGCGCGTGTGTCCGATCGCACGGGCAATGTGGACGTGCCAGGGGGGCTGCCGTGCAATCCGGTGATCATCTATTTCCTGGAGCATGACATCACGGAGATGCAGGAGCTGACGGGCGGCCAGCGTCGCTACTTTCAGCAGCGCGTGAGACTGGCGCTTGCGGCAAACCCGGCAATTACGCCTGTTTCCGGCGAGGCGCTCGGGCTGGCCAGGAATGTGAAAGCGAAGCAGATCGTCATTCAGCCCTTCCTCAACGATCCCAATGCAGAACGTCTGCAGCAATACACGAACAAGCGCTACACCTTCGTCGTTGCCGATGATGTTCCCGGACACGTCATCTTGATTCGCACCGAAGTGCCGGGCGCGGGGAACGACTTCGCGCATCCGCTGCAGAAGGAAACGGTCGCTTATTCGGGCGCGCTCAAGAACATGGCCACACCGGGAGGAAAGGTCGGCAACGCGCCACGGGCCAGTCGTTGAGGTGGATTGCACGAGCGCCGAGGCAAGCCGCTAAATCGTTCAGGAACGCCTCACGGATACGCCGCTGTGAACTTCATCCGCTCTCTCACCTTGCGCCAGTTGCAGATCTTCGTGATAGCGACGCGCTGTCCGAGCTTCGCACGTGCAGCGGAGGAACTGCATCTGACGCAGCCCGCGGTATCCATGCAGATCAGGCAACTGGAAGAGGCGGTCGGCTTGCCGCTCTTCGAACGCGTGGCGCGGCGTCTTTCGCTGACGGAAGCGGGCGAACGCCTCTCGCATCATGCAAGCAGAATTCTCGGTGAGATCAAGGACGCCGAAGACGCGATGATGTCGCTTACGCAAGCCGACAGCGGATCGATTGCGGTGAGTATCGTGAGTTCCGCGACTTACTTCGCGCCCAAGTTGCTCGCGCTGTATTCGCAGCAGTTTCCCAAGGTCGATGTGCGTTTTTCGGTCGGTAATCGCGAGACCTTGTTGAGGCTCCTGCAGGACAACGCGACCGACCTTGCCATCATGGGCCGCCCGCCGCCCGAACTCGGCACGACTGCAGAGCCGCTTGCTTACCATCCGCATGTGATCATCGCGCCGCTTTCGCATCCGCTGAAAACTGCGCGACGCTTCGATCTGCAGGAGCTTGCCAACGATACTTTCCTCCTGCGCGAACCTGGTTCCGGCACACGCGCCGTCGCCGAGCACGTGTTTAGGCAGAACCTCTTCACGCCATCGCGCAGCGTCACGCTCGGCAGCAACGAGACCATCAAGCAGGCCGTGATGGCGGGCATGGGCGTGAGCCTCATTTCGTTGCATACCTTGGGGCTCGAATTGCGCACGGGTGAGATCGCCGTGCTCGACGTGAACGGCACGCCCGTCGAACGTACATGGCAACTCGTGCATTCGCGCTCGAAGCAACTCTCGCCGACGTGCCTTGCGTTTCGGCGCTTTCTTCTCGAACACGCCGAGCCTTTCCTCGAGCGCGAGTACGAACAGTTCGGCCTGCGCCGAACAAAACGTCTCGCCGATGCGGACAAGGTCCGATGAGCGCTGCTTCACGCTTCGCCGCGTTCCTGGTGCTGTGCGCGGCATCGGCACATGCGTTTGCAGAGGCCTCGTTCACGGTGAAGGAACTCGCGCCGGGGAACTACGTGCATCGCGGACACGACGAGCTTGCCACGCCTGCGAACGGCGGCGATATTGCGAACGTCGGCTTCATCGTCGGCGAGCGTTGTGTGGCTGTGGTCGATACCGGCGGCACGCTCGCGGAAGGGCGCGCATTGCGCGCGGCGGTGCGCAGGGTGACGCCCTTGCCCGTCTGCTACGTGATCAATACGCACATGCACCCGGATCATATCTTCGGGAATGCGGCCTTCAAGGACGACTATCCGCAATACGTGGGCAGCGCCAAGCTTGCGCAGGCGGAGGCATCGCGCGCGGAGAACTACCTGCGTGCGCTGAAACGCGAACTGGGCGATGAAGCGACCGGCAGCGAAATCATTGCACCGACGATGACGATAGACGGCACGTCCACGCTCGATCTCGGCGGGCGCACGCTCACGCTGCAAACTTGGAAAACAGCGCACACCAACAACGACATGACGGTATACGATGAGAAGAGCGGCACGCTGTGGCTAGGCGACCTGCTTTTCGTGCATTGCATTCCCGTGGTGGATGGCAGCGTGACCGGTTGGCTTGACAATATCGCCCGCATTAAGCAGATGAATCCGCGGCATGTCGTACCCGGTCATGGCGACCTGGACGCGCCGTATCCGCGCTCGCTCGACGACGAGCAACAGTACCTCGCGAATTTGGCGCGCGATGTGCGTGCGGCCATCAAGCGCGGCGAAACGATTCAGCAGGCCGTGGATACCATCGGTCTCGGCGAGCGCGACAAGTGGCGGCTCTACGATGCCTATCACGCGCGCAACGTCACCGCTGTCTATGCTGAACTGGAGTGGGAGCAGTAGCGGCGCACGCCGCGTTGCAGCAAAGGAGGACACCATGAAGACGATCAGGCTTGGCGCACGCGCAGGCTCAGGGTTTGTCGCGGCGCTCGCATTGCTTGCGCCTTACGCTTCGCATGCGGCGCAACCCGACGACGATCCAGACAAGGTGGCGCGCTGGCTCGACTTCAAGGAAGGCGCGTTCAAAGGGCGGCCGATCGACACGAAAGGCGATGCCGTCATCAAATTCGATGCACCCAAACGCGCCGCCGATGCCGCCGTCGTACCCATTGCGATCAGCGCGCAGTTTCCGCAGACGAGCACGCATTACATCAAGAAGATTTATCTCTTCATCGACGAAAATCCCGAGCCCTACGCCGGTTCTTTCGAGTTCACGCCAGACTCCGGACTTGCCAGCATCGAGACACGGGTGCGGGTAGAGGATTACACGTTCATGCGTGCCATCGCTGAAACGAACGACGGACATCTGTATAGCGCGGTGCGTTTCATCAAGGCATCGGGTGGTTGCTCCGCGCCTGCGGGCAAGGACGAAGACGCGGCCGAACGCGCGGCGGGTCAGGTACGTTTGCAGGCGGAAGGCGCCTCTATTGCGGGCAAGCCCGAACTCGCGCAATTGATGGTGCGCCACCCTAATCGCACCGGCATGGCGATGGATCAGGTCACGCGCAACTATGCGACCGCGTACTTCGTGCGCAAGGTTGCCGTGACTTATGGCGGCAAGCCCGTGATGACCGCCAATGTGAATTTCTCGATCAGCGAGAACCCCAACTTCCGCTTCTATTTTCTGCCGACGGAAAACGGTGAATTGAAGGTCGCTATTGAAGACACGAAGAACAAGCGGTTCGACGGCGAGGTTGCGATCACGACGCAATCGGGCACGCAAACCTCGGCCATGAAATGATGGGGCGCGGCTTGCGTGCGCTCATCGGTGCGTTGTTCCTCGCATTTTGCGCCGTCGTTCATGCGGCGATGAGCGGCATGCCCGCGCCCGTCGCAGTGGCGCCGGGCGTGTATGCGTTTATTGGCGACGGCGATGCTGTCGCGCCGGCGAATCACGGCATGGTCGCGAACAACGGCTTTATCGTGGGACCGAGCGGCGTGACGGTAATCGATACGGGAGCTTCGTACCGCTACGGACGCGCGATGATCGAAGCCATTCGCAAAGTCACGCCGCTACCCGTCACGCTCGTGATCATCACGCATCAAGGACCGGAGTTCGTTTTTGGCGCGGCGGCGTTCCGCGATCAGGGCGTGCCGATTCTCGCGCATTACCGCACGGCTCAGTTGATCCGGGAACGTTGCCCGATCTGTCTCGCGAACCTGCGCAAGACCCTCGGTGAAGACGAGATGGCGGGCTCGCGCGTCACGGTTCCCGACCGAACGGTGGAAGGCACCACGGAAGTCGTGAATGGCGATCGCAAGCTGCAATTGCTGCACTTCGGACCGGCAAGCACGCCAGGCGATCTGGCCGTGCTCGATACGCAAAGCGGCGTGTTGTTCGCGGGTAGTCTGATCTCGAACGGGCGCATCCCCGAACTGCGCAACGAGGATATTCATGGCTGGCTCGCGGCGCTGGAGAATCTGCGCGGACTCGAATCGAAGACTATCGTTCCGGCGTTCGGACCGCCGTTGAGCAACGACGACATCATGCAGACAGGCCTTTATCTGCGCGAACTCGACAGCGCGGTCAGACGCGCATATCGGAGCGGCATGGGACTGACCGAGGCCATGCATACCGTCGACTTGCCCGCCTTTCGCGGCTACAAGCTCTATGGCATAGCGCAGCCGCAGAACGTGCAACGTATCTACCTACAGTTGGAGAAGCAGTAACGCATTGTTGTTCATGACAAACACTCAGGAGACAAGACGATGGCCCAGCTCGTTGCGCTTTACAAGAATCCGTCCGATACGAAGGCATTCGACGACTACTACGCCTCCACGCACGCGCCGCTGGCGAAGACGTTGCCGGGCCTAAAGAGTTACCAGATCAGCACGGGGCCGGTTGCTACCGCGCAAGGCGAGTCGCCGTATTACCTCGTCGCGCTGCTCGAATTCGAATCGCTCGAAGCGATCGAGTCCGCGCTCGGGTCGCCTGAAGGCCAGAAGACCGCCGGCGACTTGGCGAATTTCGCGCAGGCGGGCGTCGAGCTGCTGATGTTCGATACGAAAGACGCCTGACAGCACGGTTGTTTTTCCGCATACGAAAAAGCCGGCGCTTCGCCGGCTTTTTCGTTGGACGACGGCTCAAGCAGGTTTTGTATCCATCGATATATAATTCGTTCTGTGGCGCCCGATATAAAAAGTGACGCAACCATGGAATGGAGCCTGCATCATGGCGCGACCGCGCAATTTCGACGAAGACGATGTGCTGAACACCATAGCCGAAGCGTTCTGGACGCACGGCTATGAGGGTACGTCCACACGTGACCTCGTGCAACTGACGGGTCTCACGCAACCGAGCCTTTACAACGCGTTCGGCGACAAGCGCGCGCTCTTTTTGCGCGCGCTCGATCACTATCTCGAACATACGTTGCGCGAGCGTATCGAGCGTCTCGAAGCCACTTGCACGCCTGCGCACGCCGTTGCAGGCTTCTTTCGCGAGATCGTCGAGCGCTCGGTATCGGATGAACACCGGCGCGGCTGCATGCTGGTCAATGCCGCGCTCGCGGCGCCGTTGGAGGACGAGGCGTTTCACAAACTCATCGCAAAGGAAGTCGAGTTGTTACGCGGCTTCTTCGAGCGCTGTCTTTCCGCCGCGTTCAAAAGCGGCGAGATCGAACGCATGATGTCCGCAACCGATGCCGCCACGAGTCTGCTCGCCGTGCTTCTCGGCGTGCGCGTGCTGGCGCGTATCGATCCTCAGCCGAAGCTGCTCGTGGCGGCTGTCGCTCCCACGCTCATGCTGCTGAAACTTCCGCCAATGCGTGCGAAGTTCGCCACGCGTTAGAACACACGTCACGCCATTCGCTCCGGGAGTCAACATCATGCAGGATCAAGCGTCGGCCTTACGCGCCGGTCAATCGGATTCACTCGACATGCGTTCCATCTACGCCATGCTCGCGGGCTTCTGCGCGAGTCTCGTCGCAATAGGTCTCGCACGCTTCGCTTATACGCCGCTCATTCCACCGCTTATCGAAGCGCATTGGTTCACGTCGTCGCAAGCCGTGACGTTGGGTGCAGCCAATTTCGCGGGCTATCTCGCGGGCGCGTTGTTCGGCAGGTCCATGGCATCGACGCTCGGCAACCGGCTCGCGTTGCGCCTGTTGATGGCCATTGCCACGGCCGCGTTTTTCGCATGCGCGTTTCCGTTGTCGATTGCCTGGTTCTTCGGCTGGCGCTTTCTTTCGGGACTTTCGGGCGGCGCGATCATGGTGCTCGTCGCAACCACGATCCTTCCGCATATCGCGCCCGCACGGCGCGGCTTTGCAAGCGGCATGATCTTCTTCGGGCTGGGCTTCGGCATCGCGGCATCGGGCACGCTCATTCCGCGGCTGCTGCATTACGGCTTGCAGGCGACGTGGATCGGACTCGGCGTGTTCTCGCTCGTGTTGACGGCTGTCGCTTGGTTCGGCTGGCCATCGACGAATCCTCCCGTGCCTGCCGTGACCAAGGAGGCGCATGGCGCGCGTCATGACGGCACGCGTCTGCGCCTGCTTTACGCGCAATACGCGGCGAACGCACTGGGTCTCGTGCCCGCGATGATTCTGCTCGTCGACTATATCGCGCGAGGGATCGGACGCGGCGCCGGCGTCGGTGCGAGCTATTGGGTGCTGTATGGCGTGGCGGCTATCTTCGGGCCGCTCATCTGCGGAAATCTGGGCGACCGGATCGGCTTTGGCCGCGCGTACCGCTACGCGTTGATCGTGCAGGCGGCTGCAGCCGCGCTGCTCGCGATGTCGGGCCATGCCTATGTGATCGGCCTTGCGACCGTGATTCTCGGGCTCTTCACGCCCGGTATCGTGCCGCTTGCACTGGGCCGAGTGCATGAATTGCTGCCGCACGATCACGCGGAGCAGCGCGCCTCATGGAGTCGCGCGACTTCGGCGTTCGCGCTCTTTCAGGCGGTCGGCGGCTATGGCTACTCGTTTCTTTTCTCGCATACGCATAACAACTACGCGCTGATCTTCGCATGCGGCGCGCTGGCATTGACTGCCGCATTCGTCGCCGATCTGTTCGTGAATCGTGACTAACGCGATGGGCCCGTGTCGTCCGATTCCATGTCGGGGTCGGATATGCGCAAGTCCTGGCGTCTGTGATTGATGACGATGAATACGCTCATCAGAATCAGAAAGCTCGCGACTAGCATGGCCGAGTTGAAGAACACGCGCTCGTAACCGAGTTCCGCCACGTTGATGAACCAGTAGGGATAGAAGTCGGATGCACTGCCGCGCCATAACGTAATGAAGAGATAGCAGAGCGGATAGACGAGCCATAAGGCGCAGCGCCGCAATGACAGATGAAAGCGCGGCACGAAGAGCACCCAGTAAAGCGCAGCGAGCGCGGGCACGACCGTATGCAGCGATTCATTGACGAGCGCACGATAACCCGATGGCGTCCATAGCCATCGCAACAACGCGTTATAGGCAATGCCCACGAACACGATATACACGACCACCGCCGTTACCACCGTCGGTTGACGAAAGAAGCGCGCAATGGGCGCGCTCGCGCGTATGGCCACGCAGGTGAAGCATAACGCCGTCAAGAACACCGTGAGGTTGGTGAGATAACTGGTGGTACGCGCAATGCCGTCGATCACGGTAAAGCCGCGTCCGACCATGCGCGCGATGGTGATATCCGTCTGCGCCGCCAGCGCGAGCCACGCAATCATGGCGATGGCCGCCGCCACGCCGAGCGATGCGGTGCTGGGCGTGTGCAGCGGCAGGTCGTGTTCGGGTGCGCGCGACGGCGTGCTCGAGGATTGTGAAGACGAGTCGGTCATGCACCCATTTTATCGACGCGCGTCGGCCCTTGCAGCGTTGCAAAAAGCGCGGCCGCCTGCCGTGTTCGTTGAAAACGGCAGGCGGCTCGTTCGTCGCTCGATTTCAATGATCCGCTAGCTTCCCGGAAATCGAACGCACCGCGAATGCGCCGATCACCATGAACACCGCAACCGCATAAAGTCCGATGCTGTTGTTATGCGTCGTGACATTGAGCCACCCGACCATATACGGCGACACGAAACCCGCGAGATTGCCTACGCAATTGATTCCTGCAATGCCCGCCGCCGCCGAGGTTCCCGCAAGAAACGCAGCCGGAATGCCCCAGAACAGCGACAGCGCCGACAAGATTCCAGCGGCCGCCACACTCAACGCAATGACCGCAAGCACGGGTTGCTGTCCCACGTATCCGCTTGCCGCAAAGCCTATTGCACCGATCACGAGCGCAATGGAGAAGTGCATGCGCCGGGAGCGGAACTTGTCGGCGCTGATGCCCGTGAGAATGATCGCGGGAATCGCGACGATATACGGAATCGCCGAGAGCCAGCCGATCACTTCGACGTTCTTGAGCCCTGTGTCCTTGATGATTGACGGCAGCCAGAAGCTGATGCCATAGAGGCCGATGATCTGGCAGAAGTACACGCCGGCAAGCTTCCAAATGTTGCGGTCGGAAAGGAACGCGCGGGCGTCGTGGTGCGCGGTCTTGTCGCCTTCCTCGCGCTCGACTGCTTGCGTCACGAGACGCTTCTCGTCGTCGGTGAGCCAGCGTGCCTTGCTTGGCTTGTCGACCATCATGAAGAGCACGGCGAAACCCACGATAAACGCTGGAATTGCTTCGATGAGGAAGAGCCATTGCCACGCCGACATCACGGCCGAATGCTTGAACGCGGTCAGTATCCAGCCCGACAACGGACCCCCCACGATGCCGGCAAGCGGAATGGCGATGTAGTACACACCATAGGCGAAGCCGCGTTTTCTCGCCGGGAACCAGTACGTCAGATACAGCATGATGCCCGGTGAGAAACCCGCTTCCGCGATGCCGAGAAAGAAGCGCACGAGATAGAACTGAAACGGCGTCTTGACCACGAGCGTGAGCGCCGAAACGATCGCCCACGTGATCATGATGCGCGCAATCCAGCGCCGCGCGCCCACGCGATGCAGGATGAGATTGCTGGGCACCTCGAAGATAAAGTAGCCGATAAAGAAGATACCGGCACCGAGGCCATACACCGCATCCGAAAAGCCGAGATCGGAAAGCATCTGCAGCTTCGCGAAGCCCACGTTGACGCGGTCCAGATAGTTGCAGAGATAGCAGAGCACGATGAACGGCATGATGCGCCACGTGATCTTGCGGTAGACGTCCGCACTGCCTGCTTGCGTAACGCCGAGAGTTTCGCTGATTTGGCTCATGTCTCCTCCGTCGCCCTTTGCCGGGCGTTTAGAGATGGCGAACGCCCGGACCATGAGATGGACCGGGCGTGCCGCGGATCAAAATGTCTTCATCGATGAACTAGCTCGCGAGCTTTTGCACCGGTAGTTCAAGCTTCATCTCGGCGCGAAAGAATTCTTCCATCTCGCGTCGTACCCGCACGGCTTCCTTGCTTGCGTCGAATGCCACATCGCTCCAGCGCACGGGTTGTCCCGCAGGCACGGCGCGTTGCAGCACCATGTTGTGCGCAAGGCCGATAGGCAACGCACCCAGCAGCAACGAGTCCGCAGCGGGCATCAGCTTGCCGTACACGGTGTGGCCGCCTTCGCCGTCGAGCCGCTCGCCCGCGCGCAGATCGCGCTTCGCGGTGGCGGCGACATCGCCATGAAAGCCAGTTGTCGCGCCGGTTGCTTCGCCACGCACGGCGATGCTCGCGATCGACTGGCCCAGTTCCAGGCCGATCAGGTGATACGGCTTGTACATGGCGGCGAAGCGCCCCGTGCTGTCGGTCTTGAGACCGTACTGCGAGAAGCAGTCGCGCACGTAGTCGGTGGGGGCTTCGATGACGACGTACACGCCCCAGCGCAGATCGCGGAACACGGGCCGCCCATCGCGTTCCAGCGACGACACTACTTCCACGCTACCGCGATGCGGCAGGATCCCGCCTTCCGATGCGGGACGCAGCACGCTTGGCAGATTGTCCACGCCGCACGCGGGGAACGCGAGGCCGTCGGCGGGCGGACGCAGATCGCATCCGTTGGAAACAGCGGCCATCTCGAGTGCGGACTTGGTGCCGTCGAGAAACGAGTTGAACATCTGCGCGTTGAAGTCGCCGGAGCCGACCTGTTCCTCGGTGAAGCCGTAATGGCCCCACACGGTATCGGGCGTCGACTGATGGTAGATTGGCAGATACTTCGTGCCCTTGCCCGCGCAAATCACATCGAAGCCGATGGTGCGTGCCCAGTCCACGAGTTCCGCGATGAGCGCGGGCTGATCGCCCGAAGCCATCGAATAGATGATGCCCGCCTCTTGTGCGCGGCGTGCGAGCAGCGGGCCTGCGAGCACATCGGCTTCCACGTTCACCATGACGATGTGCTTGCGATGCTTGCAGCACAGCAGCGCGTGATGAATGCCCGCGGCGGGGCTGCCCGTTGCATCGATCACGATATCGACATGGTCGCTTGCGATCATGGCATCGGCGTCGTCGGTGATATAGGTCGAGCCGTTGCCGATGGCTTCGTTCCACGATGCCGCCGAATAACGCGCCTCATCCCAGCCCACACGTTTGAGCGCGGCACGCGCGCGCTCGGGCGAGAGATCGGCCACGCCGGTGAGATGAATGCCGGGCGTGCGCGGCGCTTGCGAGAGATACATCGAACCGAATTTGCCCGCACCGATCAGGCCGACCTTGACCGGCTTGCCTTCCTGCGCGCGCGCCTTGAGTTTCGCAATGAGCGACATGCTGTTTGTCTCCATTCAGGCTTTAGTGTCGTGACGATCGAGCCGCATCGTCTGCTCCACGTTCGCAGAGTTGAAGAAAAGATAGCAGCGTGTTTCTTGCAATAGAATGGGCAAATCGGCAATCGCTCTGTGCAGAAATTCTCATGCGTGGTTTCGACTGGGACGACATTCAGGCATTTCTCGCCATTTCGCGCGCGGGCAGGCTCACCGTGGCCGCGCAGCAAATGGGCGTGGATCATTCGACCCTGAGCCGGCGTGTGGCCGCGCTTGAAGCCGCACTCGGTGTGCGACTGTTCGACCGCAGTTCCTTAGGGTTTGTGCTGACCCCCGAAGGCGAACGCGTACTAAGCGATGCGGAAGGCATGGAGAGTCTTGCATTGCACATGCGGCATCGTCTCGAAGATGCGTCCATTGGTCTGACGGGAAGCGTACGCATCGGCACGCCGGAAGGCTTCGGTACTTACTTTCTCGCGCCGCGTATTTCCAAGCTCTCGGCCATGCATCCGCAACTCGAGATCGAATTGATCGCGAATCCGCGCATGTTCAGTCTTTCGAAGCGCGAAGCCGATCTCGCTGTCAGCATGACGCGGCCGGCGCAAGGGCGCGTCTATGCGCACAAGCTCACGGACTATGCGTTGGGCGTCTATGCCGCGCGCGAATATCTCGCGACACATGCGGCAATCGTCACGCGTCGCGATCTGCTCACGCATCCGTGGGTCGGCTATGTCGAGGATCAGATGTGGTCCGCTGAACTGAACTATCTGCCGCAGGTATCGAGCACGCTCACGCCGACCATTCGCATCTCCAACGTGATCAGTCAGACGGCCGCCGTCGCGGGCGGCGTGGGTCTCGGCGTGCTGCCGTGTTTCATGGCGCGCAGGGAACCGAATCTGGTGCGGCTTTTTGCGGGTCAGATTGCGCTGAGTCGCTCTTACTGGCTCGTGACGCTTGCCGAAACGCGCGATGTCGCACGCGTCAAACTGCTTGCGGATTTCATTCGCACCGAGTGCCAAGGCACGTGGTTTCTCGAAGAATAAACGCCCGGCCGCACGCGCCAGGTGATGTATTCATCTAGACGTCTCATCAGCGTCACTTTCTCGTCATGTTGCCTTTCTAGAATTTGCCCAACGTTACAGCGGCAGACGAGGAAAGCCATGGACGCAATTCGTATCGAGCGTCTCACCAAGACGTTTCGCAATGGCCGCAAGGCGCTTGATGCCGTCGATCTGCGCGTGGAAGAGGACGAAATGGTCGCGCTCATCGGTGCGTCGGGCTCGGGCAAATCGACGCTCTTGCGCCATATCGCGGGCTTTATCGCATCGGATGCGGCGCCCTCGCATGTGACGCTGCTCGGCAGGCCGATTCAGCAGAACGGCAAGATCGTGCGTGAAGTGCGCGCCATTCGTCGCGATGTCGCCTTCGTGTTTCAGCAGTTCAATCTGGTGGGACGTCTTTCGGTAATCACCAACGTCCTCATCGGCGCGCTTACGCGTGTGTCGCTATGGCGGCGTCTCTCAAGGCGTTTTCCGCGCGACGAACGCGCGCTGGCGATGGACTCGCTTACCGCGATGGGTATTGGCGAACATGCGCTCGAACGCGCGAGCAACCTGTCGGGCGGACAGCAGCAACGTGCGGCGCTCGCGCGTGCACTCGTGCAGCGTGCGCGCATAGTGCTCGCGGATGAACCAATTGCCTCGCTAGATCCTGAATCTGCGCGGCGCGTGATGGAGCTCATGCAGTCGCTAAATCGCGATCACAAACTCACGGTGATCGTGTCGCTGCATCAGATCGACATAGCGATGAAGTACTGCACGCGCACGGTTGCCTTGCGCGATGGCCGCGTGGTCTACGACGGCGCATCCGCGAAGCTTACGCCCATGCTGTTGCGCGAACTGTACGGCGCGGCCGCCGCCGAATTGCTGGCCGATCACGACGAGCGTGAACATCCCTCCGCGACTTTTGCCTCTGTCGCCACATCCTGAATCGCAATCAAACTACGGACCGCATCTCCATGAAATCAGCCCGTACCTTCCTGGCCGGCGCGGCACTCGCGTCATGCCTCCTGAACTCGGTGGCCTTTGCCGATGCGCTCAGCTTCGGCATCATCTCGACGGATTCTTCGTCGGCGCTCAAGCAACGCTGGCAACCGCTCATCGACGATCTGAACAAACAGACCGGTCTTGATGTGAAGGCGTATTTCGCCACGGACTATGCGGGCATCATCGAAGCAATGCGCTTCAACAAGGTGCAGATCGGCTTCTTCGGCAATGCGTCCGCCATCGAAGCGGTGGACCGCTCCAACGGCGAAGTCTTTGCGAAGGTCAAGTACAAGAGCGGCGAGGCGGGCTACTACTCCGTGCTTATCACGAACGCCAACAGCAAGTGGAAGAGCGTCGATCAGGTGCTGAAGAACAGCCACGATATCAATTTGGGCTTCGGCGATCCGAACTCCACTTCTGGCACGCTAGTGCCTTCGTATTACCTCTTCGCGAAGAACGGGCTTTCGGCGAAGACCTCGTTCAAGAGCGTGTTGCCTTCGAGCCATGAAGCCAACATGCTCGCGGTCGTCAACGACAAGATCGATGTCGCGACCAACAACACCGACATGCTCGACACCATCAAGACGCAGCATCCCGAGCTATATCCGAAGGTGCGTGTGCTGTGGAAGTCGCCGCTCATCGCTTCAGACCCGCTCGTGTGGCGTCGCGATCTGCCGCAGACAACGAAGGACAAGCTGCTGAACTTCTTCGTTCACTACGGCGAAAAGGACCCGCGCGAACAGTCCGTGATGACGGCTATCTCCGGCTATTCGGGCTTCGCGGCATCGTCCAACGCGCAGCTCGTGCCCATTCGTCAGATGGCGCTCTTTCAGAAGAAGGAACAGGTGCAGAACAACGCTCATCTGGATGACGCCGACAAGAAAGCGCAAATCGCATCGCTCGATCAGCAGTTGTCCGCGCTCGATGGCTCGGCGGCGAAGTGATGAAGCCGCTCGATATCTCGACCTTTGCCGCGGGTGTGAGCAAGCCCGAGGAAGCGCCTGTGCAAGCGCCGCGCGGCAAGCGTAGCTGGGTGTCGATGCTCGGCTGGATCGTGCTTATCGCCGTACTCGGCGCGTCGTGGCAAAGCGCGGACATGCGTCCGCTCGATCTGCTCGGCGCATCCGGCAACATGAGTCAGTTCGCGCGCGACTTCTTTCCGCCCGACTTCACGGAATGGCGCACGTACGCGCACGAGATGATCGTGACGCTCGCCGTCGCTGTCTGGGGCACGGCGCTCGCGCTCATTTGCGCGGTGCCTTGCGGCTTGCTGTCGGCGCAGAACATCGCGCCGGTGTGGATCGCGCAACCAGTGCGGCGGCTCATGGACGCGTGCCGCGCGATCAACGAGATGGTCTTCGCGATGCTGTTCATCGTCGCGGTCGGGCTCGGGCCGTTTGCAGGCGTGCTCGCGCTGTGGGTGCATACCACGGGCGTGCTGGCAAAGCTCTTCGCCGAAGCGGTCGAAGCGGTGGATGCGCGTCCCGCCGAGGGCGTGCGCGCCACGGGGGCGAGCAGTCTCGACGAGATCGTGTATGGCGTGTTGCCTCAAGTGCTGCCGCTGTGGATTTCGTTCGCGCTGTATCGATTCGAGTCGAACGTGCGCTCGGCGATGGTCGTCGGCATGGTTGGCGCGGGCGGTATCGGTGTAGTGCTTTACGAAGCTATCCGCTCGTTCAACTATGCGCAGACCGCAGCGGTCATGCTGATCGTCGTGGTGATCGTATCGCTGATCGATCTGGCGTCGGGATGGGTGCGCGAGCGCGTGATCTAGAAGGCGTTATCGAAGCGACTTGAGCGCCTGCTTCATGCGGCGCTTTTGTTGCTTCTTCAAAGTACGCAAGGCTGGCTTCGCGGCGGCGGCATTGGGCAAGGCGTCGCTCTTGTCGAGGAGATCGCGGCTTGCAACGACATCGTTCAATGCGCCCAGATGCTTCTGCAGACGCTTCAGCTGTTTTAGTCCACCGCGTTCTCTTTCGGCAAGCAGGGGCATGAAGAACTCGATCAGGTAGCGCACTTTCTTGCCCGCTTTGCGCACTTCGTGCAGCGCGGCATATTCCGGGCGCTTCACTTGCCGCACGCGCTTGATGCGTTTCTTCAATTGTCTTCGCGCGTTTCGAACTCTGTCCGAAGCGAATCGCTCGATAGCCACGCGCTTTTTTGCAGTGTTGAGTTCGCGGTTGGCTTCCGCCACGGCTTCGCGCAAGACGCCCTTGATATCCGCGTTATTGAGTGTCGCTTTGCTGGTCCTCAATGCTGCATCGCGATGGCCGCGCAATGCCTGCGCGAGATCCGTGTCTTCATGCTCGCTCATCAATTCGATCAGGATGTCCCAATCGCGCGTGCTGCCGGCTGCCTGCGCGAGATAACGCAAGAGGGCGCGCTGCTTGTCGTCGAAGGCATCGTCGAGGATCGGGCGATACGCCCAAAAGAGACTGCGCAGACGCCGTAGCACTATCCTGAGCTTGTGCAGTGTTTCGGCATCATCGCTCTGTTCCAGTTCATGCGCGTGCTGCAGCGCTTCTTCAACGAGCGGTGAGGCATAGGTGCGAAACTGCGATTCGGCGGTGACGCCTGACAACGTGTCTTTCGATCGTCCGGATTTCATAGGTAATCTTTTATCGAAGGAATGTCGTGGGCGTTCGCAAGAAACGTTCCGGCGATTATGAGCCGGTCTCGTCTATGGCGCGGAGAAATTGCGTGCCCGCGTCGGCCAGAAGCCCAGAGTTGTCGATGTTCACCACGCGCGCATGCCTGGGCAGTTCGAGGGAAGGACGGCGCGCAAGACGCGCTTCGATCTGCCGGGCGTCTTCACGTCCGCGCCTTGCTAGCCGCGCGGCCAGCACGGCGGGCGCGGCATCGATATAAACAAAGCATGCATGCGGATAGCGGGCGAGGGCGGCATCCGCGTGTTGACGCGAACCGTTCACGACCACCGGTCTGCCGCGTTCGAGCCATGCATCTACTTCGATGCCAATGCCATAGCACAGGCCGTGACTTTCCCAATGCATCGAGAAAAGTCCATACGAAAGACGCGCCTTGAATTCTTCATGCGTCAACGCAATGTGGTTCTCGCCGTCGCCGACCGCACGCGTGATGTACCGATGCGCGAACATCACGCGTGCGCCGACGCGTTCGCGCGCGAAGCCGAGCAGCGAGTCCTTGCCCGCGCCCGACGGGCCCATGACATAGATGAGTCGTGCGCTATCGAGTGTGTCGTTCTGGCTCATGCCCCTTCCCGTACGTTGTTGAACGGCACCCGCTGCCACAAGGTGAACGGCGCGCCCGGTGCGCTTTCCACGAAAAGCGCCGCGCCACGCACAGGCAGCGCGCCGAGCGTGTCGATCTTGCGTGTCCATGCCGATACGACCGAACCGCGCGCGTGGGTGTCATCGAGCGAATCGCAGAGGGTCATGTGGAAGCGGTATTCATCGAAGACATAGGGATAGCCCCATTCACGTACGAGTGCGGTTTGCCGCTCGCTCATGCCATCGACAATGCGCCGCTCGATGTCCCCTGCCGATGGCATTGCGCGCACAGCTGCGAGCGCTTGCAGCGCGCTTGCGGCCATTGCGCGCAAGCGTTCGTCGTCGCTTTCCTCCGATGCGCGCAACGCCACGAAGCGGCCCATTTCCGCTACGCGCACCGGCATCTCAAAGCGCGTGACCGACGACGCCCAGGCTCGCGCGGCCGCAAGCACATCGGCGGGTTGCACGCCGCTCGCGCAATGGAACGGCGGCACGATGGTCGCATGCCAACCATAGCGGCGCGGCGCGCGTGTGATGTCGTGCGCTGCCGTTTCCATCGAGAGGCCGCTTTCCGCGTCGCGCCCGAGCCATTCGCAACCAGCACGCCACCATGCGGATGCGGCGGGCGGCGCGTAATACAGTGCGATGCGCGCTTCGTCACTCCATGCAGCGCTCATAGATCGTGCTCGACCATCAACTGCACGCGGTCTGCCGCGAAGTGAGTCACGCCGTACTTGACGGGCACGCCGCGTTCATCGACATCCACATTCTCGACCCACAGCACCGGCTGCTGCCGGTTGATCTGCAAGCGCCGCGCGACATCCGACGAAGGCAACACGCTGCCGATACGGCTCCACTTGCGCATATAGTCCTTGACGCCGAACTCCGCGAGCGCCGCAGTGATGCCGCCTGTCGCTTCGATTACCGTGAGGAGCTCGGGAAAACGCGCGGCGGGATACCAGTTGCGTGCGTAGGTCAGCGGCACGGCGTCGGAGTCGTGACGCGTTTCGAGCTGATAGACGAGCGTGCCCGCACGCAGAGTGAGCGCCTTCGCGACGGTAGGGTCGGCCTTCACGCGTTCGGAAGAGAGCACGACGCCCGTGGACGTCTGCTTCTGACGGCGAATGTTTTCCGTGAAGCGCGTGCGCCTGCCGATTTGATAGTCGATCGCTCCAGGCTGCACGAACGTGCCGCGTCCCTGTTCGACGCTCACGAGACCCGTTGCGGCAAGACGCAGCATGGCGCGGCGCACGGTATGACGATTCACGTCGAAGCGCCGCGCCAGTTCCGCTTCGCTCGGCAGGCGGCCTTCCTCGCCGAAGCTCTTCGAGGCGATCTCCGCCGAGAGTATCTGCTCGATCTGCCGCCAGACCGCGACCCCCGCGCCGCGTTCGACGGCGTGTCCCGGCGCCGCGTTTTCGTTCGATGTCATGTAGGTGTCATTCCCGTCGGTTTGAATATCGCTGTTGGGCATTGTAGTGCGCAAACGGTGATGGAAATGTGAAAGCCCACTTATCCAGACGTCTAGACGACCAGACGAAAGCCGCGTAGCTTAAGATGCCCGCAACGTTCAAATCATCAGGGAAAGCCATGAGTCAGAGAGAGGAGCCGCGCGACGAGGCTCGTTCGTTCGACCGCCGCGAATGGATGGCGGTGCTGGCGCGCACGCCGCGCGAGAGTTTGCAGGCGGCGCTCGAAGGCATGAGTGTGCCGCGCTTCGACTGGTTGCGCGCGCCGGATATCGGCTTGGCAATGGTGCGGGCGCGCATCGGCGGCTCGGGAGATGCCTTCAATCTCGGCGAGACTACCGTCACGCGCGCCACGCTGCGTTTGCATATGGAAGACGGCAGCGCGCCGGTCGGTGTCGCGGTGCATATGGGCCGCGACAAGGAGCGCGCGAAGCTCGCAGCGCTGATCGACGCGTTGCTGCAGACGCCCGCGCATGCGCAGCGCTTGCAGACGGAAGTGATCGCACCGTTGGCCGCGCGTCTCGCCGACGAACGGCGCCGCAAGGAAGCGGAAGCGGCTACGACCAAGGTCGAATTCTTTACGATGGTGAGAGGGGAATGATGCAGATCGACATGGCCGCTCTCGTGCCCGGCTTCAACGACCCGGTGCACGATGCCCAACGCGTCTTTCGCGCTTTGCTGGAAGCGTTGTCGCGTCCGGGCAGCATCGTCGCGATCGATGCCGCGTTGCCGAACAATCACGCCATGCGCGATGCGCTTGCACATCGCGTGCCGCTTGCAGCTTTCGCCTCGCTGCTCGCGCTCGCCGATTATTCGACGCCTGTATTCATCGACGGCGGGAACGCCGCATTCGGCGATGCCCTGCGCTTTCATGCCAGCGCGCCGCTCACGCCGAATCACAGCGAAGCCGCGTTCGCCTATCTCGGCGATGCAGCCGCGTTGCCCGCGCTCGATGCCTTCTCGTCGGGCGAACCGGAAACGCCGGAAGATGCGGCGACGCTTTTCATTCGCGTGCCTTCGTTGACCGAAGGCGAGCCGCTCGTGTGGCGCGGTCCGGGGATCGAAGACACGCGCAGTGTCGCCATTGCGGGACTTACGCGCGATTTCTGGCAACAGCGCGCGGCGCTAACCGCGCAGTCTCCATGCGGCATGGATTGTTATTTCGTGGCGGGCGGCGCGCTCGTCGGCTTGCCGCGCACGACGCAAGTGGAGGTGAACTGATGTACGTCGCGGTGAAGGGTGGCGAAAGAGCCATCGAACGTTCATGGGATGTGCTCGCCAAGCATCGGCGCGGTGACTTGCAGGTGCCCGAGCTGAGCGTCGCGCAGATTCGCGAGCAGTTGCGTCTCGCGGTGGCGCGCGTGATGACCGAAGGCTCGGTCTACGACGAAGAACTCGCGGCGCTCGCCATCAAGCAGGCGGCAGGCGATCTGGTCGAGGCGATTTTTCTGCTGCGTGCGTATCGCACGACGTTGCCGCGCTTCGGCTACACCTTGCCCGTGGACACGGCAGCGATGTGCGTGGAACGGCGCATCTCCGCTGCGTTCAAGGATATTCCGGGCGGGCAGATGCTGGGCGGCACCTACGATTACACCCAGCGTCTGATCGACTTCAGCTTGCTGGCCGAAGGGGAAGTGATTAGCGATGCAACGACTTCCAGCGACCACGCCGAAGCCACGAACGATATGCCGCGCGTGTTGTCGATGCTCAACAAGGAAGGGCTAATCGAGCAGGAACGCGCGCAGGAAGATTCACCGGAGCCGGGCGACCTCTCGCGCGAACCGCTTGCGTTTCCCGCTGATCGTGCAACGCGTCTGCAAAACCTTGCACGCGGCGACGAAGGCTTTCTGCTGGCAATGGGATACGCCACGCAGCGCGGCTACGCGCACAGCCATCCATTCGCAGGCGAGATTCGTCACGGTGAAGTGGCCGTGGAAATGCATATCGATGAACTCGGTTTTGCCGTGGAGATCGGCGATATCGACATCTCCGAATGCCAGATGATCAACCAGTTCGCGGGCAGCGGCGAAGTGCCGCCGAAGTTCACGCAAGGCTATGGTCTCGCGTTTGGGCATTCGGAGCGCAAGGCCATGGCCATGGCGCTCGTCGATCGTGCCTTGCGAGCGGAAGAGTTGGGCGAGAGCATCGGCTCACCCACGCAGGATGTCGAGTTCGTGCTCTCGCATAGCGACAACGTCGAGGCATCGGGCTTCGTGCAGCACTTGAAACTGCCGCATTACGTGGACTTTCAGTCGGAACTGGAATTGCTGCGGCGACTTCGTGCATCGCACGGCAAGGAGAAGACGGCATGAATAACGCGCTGACCGAAGGTTATAACTTCGCTTATCTGGACGAGCAGACCAAGCGCATGATTCGTCGCGCCTTGCTCAAGGCCGTTGCGGTGCCGGGGCATCAGGTGCCGTTCGCCTCGCGTGAAATGCCGCTGCCGTATGGTTGGGGCACGGGCGGTTTGCAGGTGACGTCGGCGATCATCGGCGCGGACGATACGCTCAAGGTGATCGATCAGGGCTCCGACGAAACCACCAACGCGGTCAACATTCGCCGCTTCTTCGCGCGCACGGCGGGCGTGGCCACGACCACGCGCACCGCGGACGCCACCATCGTGCAAACACGTCACCGCATTCCTGAAACGCCGCTCACGGAAGCGCAGATTCTCGTGTACCAGGTGCCGATGCCCGAACCGCTCTACAGGCTGGAGCCGCGCGTGACGGAGTGCAGGAAACTGCATGCGCTCGCGGACTACGGTCTCATCAACGTGAAATATTACGAGGATATCGTGCAGCACGGCAGCATTGCGACGACCTACGATTATCCAGTGCTGGTGAACGATCGCTACCTCGCGGCGCCTTCGCCTATTCCGAAGTTCGACAATCCGAAGATGCACATGAACGCGGCGCTGCAACTCTTCGGCGCGGGACGCGAGCGGCGCATCTACGCCATTCCGCCTTATACGAAGGTGAAGAGTTTGGATTTCGAAGATCATCCATTCAGCGTGCAGAAGTGGGACCATGCGTGCGCGCTGTGCGGGTCGCGTGAGAGCTTTCTCGATGAAATGATCGTCGACGACGAAGGCGCGCGCATGTTCGTATGCTCCGATAGCGACTATTGTCACAGCCGCCGCGACGAGCAAGAGGCAAAGGAGGCGGCGCAATGAAGACGCTCTTGAATGCGCGCGGACTCACCAAACGCTACGATGGACGCGGCGGTTGCGTCGATGTGGACCTTGCGGTCTATCCGGGCGAGGTGCTGTGCATCGTGGGCGAGTCGGGTTCGGGCAAGTCGACTCTATTGAACGCGCTTGCGCTCAGAAGCAGCATCGATGAAGGTGCGCTCGACTACACCACGCGTGAAGGCGAAACGCTGGATCTGCTCACGCTCAGCGAGCCACGCAAGCGACTTTTGTCACGCACGGAATGGGGCTTCGTGCATCAGAATGCACGCGATGGATTGCGGCGCAACGTGTCGGCGGGCGCGAACATCGGCGAGCCGTTAATGGCCATCGGCGCGCGCCACTATGGCCGTTTGCGCGAGACGGCTTCGGACTGGATGGGCCGTGTCGAGCTCGATGCGACGCGCATCGACGAATTGCCTTCGGCTTTTTCGGGCGGGATGCAGCAGCGCTTGCAGATCGCGCGCAATCTCGTGACCGGGCCGCGACTCGTCTTCATGGACGAACCTACCGCCGGTCTCGACGTATCCGTGCAGGCGCGTCTGCTCGACTTGCTGCGTACCTTGACGAACCAGCTGCATCTCGCCGCTGTAATCGTCACGCACGATATCGGCGTGGCACGCTTGCTCGCGCATCGGTTGATGGTGATGAAGGACGGGCGCGTGGTGGAGAGCGGTCTCACGGATCAGGTATTGGATGATCCGCAACATCCATATACGCAGACGCTGGTGGCGTCCGTGCTGCCGGTTTGAGGTGCAACAGATGACTATGACAGACGAAGAAGCGTTCGCCACGCGCACGGAGCTAATGCTGCGCGCACGCGACATAGAAAAGACCTTCACGCTGCATCAGCAGGGCGGTGTGCGCATCGTGGCGCTCGCGGGTGTATCGCTCGATGTGGAACGCGGCGAATGCGTGGTGCTCGCGGGCGCTTCAGGCGCCGGCAAAAGCACGTTTCTGCGTTGCATGTACGGCAATTATCTCGCGACGCGCGGCAGTATCGCCATTCGCGACGAAAGCCGCGCTTCGCGACATCTCGTGCTGACCGACGCCGAGCCGCACGACATCATCCGCTTGCGCAAAAGCACGCTCAGTTACGTGAGCCAGTTTCTCCGCGCCATCCCGCGTGTCTCTTCGCTCGATCTCGTCGCGGAACCGCTGGTCTCGCGCGGTGTCGATGAAGACGAAGCACGTGAGCGCGCGTGCGTCCTGCTTGCAAGGCTGAACGTACCGCGACGCTTATGGTCGCTCGCGCCCGCGACGTTTTCCGGCGGCGAGCAACAGCGTGTGAACATTGCGCGCGGGCTGATCGCGGCGCATCCTGTCTTATTGCTCGATGAGCCCACGGCGTCGCTCGATGCACAGAACCGCGATGTCGTGGCCGATCTCATCGTCGAGGCGCGCGAGCGGGGCGCGGCCATCGTCGGTATCTTTCACGACGAAGATACGCGTGAGCGCGTGGCAACCCGCATCGTGCGCCTTGCAACACCGGTAGTGGTCAACTCATCCGAAGACGGAGCATTGCAGACATGCTGATTACGAATGCGCGCATCGTCACGCGCAACGAGGAATTCACGGGCACGGTGCGCATCGAGGAGGGCTGTATCGCGGATGTATCGCCGGGAAATACGGCGACGCGCGATGCGTTGAACTGGGACGGCGACTATCTGCTGCCGGGCTTCGTCGAACTGCATACGGACAACATTGAAAAGCATCTCGCGCCGCGTCCCGGCGTGCTGTGGAATCACGAAGCGGCGATCATCGTGCATGACGCGCAAGTGGCTTCGGCCGGCATCACGACCGTGTTCGATGCGCTCGGTGTGGGCTCGCGTCCCGAAGACGGCGTGCGTGGCCGCGAACTTCAAGTGCGTTGCGCGCAGTCCATCGGCAAGTTCGTCGAACGCGGACTCTTGCGCGCCGATCACTTCCTGCACTTGCGTTGCGAAGTCGGCACGACGGACGTGGTCGAGGTATTCGATTCACTGAGCGCGCATCCGCTCTTCAGGCTCGCATCGGTGATGGACCATACGCCGGGTCAGCGCCAGTGGCAGGACCATGAAAAGTGGCGCAAGTATCAGGAACGTCACGGCAAGTGGAGCGACGAACACGCGAATGACGTGCTCGCGCAATTGGCCGAGCATCAGGCGCGTTACGCGGCGGCGCATCGTGCGGACATCGTCGCGCGTTGTCAGCGCTTGGGCATCTCGCTTGCAAGCCACGACGACACGCTCATCGAGCATGTGGAAGAAGCTGCGCGCGACGGCATTGCGCTCGCGGAATTCCCGACCACGCTCGATGCAGCCCGTGCCGCGCGCGAACATGGCATCGCCACGATCATGGGCGCGCCGAACGTCGTGCGTGGCGGCTCGCACTCGGGCAACGTGTCGGCGCTCGAACTCGCTCGCGAAGGGTTGCTCGACATCCTCTCGTCCGATTACGTGCCTTCGAGCCTGCTCATCGCGGTGTTCGATCTCGTCGAGAAGGCGGGATGGACCTTGCCGCGCGCGGTGGCCACGGTTTCTTGGGCACCCGCGCACGCGGCCGGACTCGCCGACCGTGGGGCCATCGTGACGGGCTTGCGCGCCGACTTCGTGCGCGTCGCGCTGGCGGACGGTCTGCCTGTGCCGCGCGAGACTTATCGCAACGGGCAGCGCGTTTCTTGAAACGCCGACAGCCCCGCGCAAGGCAACCGACATACACGGGTAAGCCCGCGTTGCGAAGGCATGCAGACTTCAGTACTCTCGCGCATGAATTAGTTCGCTATGTGAATCGCTGTTCGCCTGACGAACAATAGTCGAACGACGATTGCCAATCATCGACGAGGGAATGAAGTGAGCCGAAGTCCTGCTGTGAACGTGCAGACGTTCATCAACGAGCACCCGTTTTCGCCCTTCCAGTGGCTGATCTTCGTGATGTGCTTCGTCATCGTGCTGCTGGATGGTTTCGATACGGCGGCCATCGGATTCATCGCGCCATCGCTCGTATCCGAATGGCAGATCAGCCGGCCCGCGCTCGCGCCTGTTCTGAGCGCTGCGTTGTTCGGGCTCGCGGCGGGCGCGCTGCTTTCCGGGCCGTTGTCGGACCGGCTCGGACGACGGCTGATGCTGTTGTCCTCGGTACTGCTGTTCGGCGTGGCGTGCTTTGCATCGGCGTATTCGGCAAGCCTCACGCAACTCACGGCGTTGCGCTTCGTTACGGGCCTCGGCCTCGGCGCCGCCATGCCCAATGCCGTCACCATGATGAGCGAGTTCTGCCCGGACAAGCGCCGCGCGACGCTCATCAACCTGATGTTCTGCGGCTTTCCGCTGGGCGCGGCATTCGGCGGCTTTCTCGCGGCATGGATGATTCCGCATTTCGGCTGGCGCAGCGTGCTGCTGCTCGGTGGCGTGGCGCCGCTCGTGCTCGTCGTGCTGCTCTTCATCAGCCTACCGGAATCGGTGCGCTACATGGTCGCGAAGAACAAGCCGGCCGAGAAGATTCGTGCGACGCTTGCACGCATTTCATCGGCGGCGGCCAACGCAGGATCGTTCTTCATGACGGAGACGGCGCCCGCGGTGCAGGGGCAGGGCGGCGTGAGCGTGGTGTTGTCGCGCTCGTATATCGTCGGTTCGATCATGTTGTGGCTCGCATACTTCATGGGCCTCGTGATCTTCTATGCATCGATCAACTGGATGCCGATTCTCCTCAAGGAATCTGGCCTGAGTCCGCAGCGCGCGACGCTGATCTCCGCGTTGTTCCCGCTCGGCGGCGTGGGCGCTGTCTTGTGCGGCGTGTTGATGGACCGCTTCAACCCGAACCGCATCATTGCCGCGTGCTATGCGTTGACCGCGGTGAGCGTGTACTTCATCGGGCAGGCGGTGGGCAACGTGGGACTGCTCGTGCTGATCGTGTTCCTTGCTGGCGTGTTGATGAACACGGCGCAATCGTCGATGCCCGCGCTCGCGGCATCGTTTTATCCGACTCAGGGACGCGGCACCGGCGTGGCGTGGATGCTGGGCATCGGGCGCTTCGGCGGTATCGCGGGATCGTTTCTCGTGGCTGAACTGACGCGATTGCACTTCAGCTTCGGCGGCATCTTCGCGGTGATCGGCGTCGCGGGATTGATCTCGGCGGTGGCGTTGCTGATCAAGCAGGCCGCGCATCCGCAGGCCGCGTTGCCGAGCGATTTGAAGGCTACGGAGCCGGTCGGGCATTGAGGATGGGTTGTGCCTGGATGATGTCGAATCGCCCTGCGTGGACGTTGGTCGCGCGGGGCGATTTGTTTGGATGGTAGCCTTATCAACTCGACAGCACGAAGTTCTCGGACGACAACACCGACTCCCCGCTCCAACGATAAGCCACGAGCGGCCCATCTTTACCCGCGCTGTAGTCGACGCATGCCACATTCGGAGACAAGACTTCCGGCTTCCCCGTCATCCAGTAATGACCGACAAAGATCGGCTTCTCGGTCGGATAGTCGATCCTCGCTTCAGCAGGAATATCGCTATCAGGGAGTTGTTTTCGCGTTTGAGGAGGCACGAGCGCCGCTTGATGATAGGTGGTTGCCGTTCGATCCCACCATCGAATGCGAGCTTCGTGTCGAGTAACGCCCGACTTGTCGTGAAACGCGCAACCGGACGGAAGGCGAACTTCGACGCCTTTGAGCAAGCCTTCGACCGAACGATATTGCTCAGTGCCTTTGCGGCTGGCCGAGATGATCGTGACATCATTGAGCAGGCGTCCTGGTTTCAGTTGCGGCTCGAGCGTCGACATGAACTCGGGGTGCCAGCAAGCATGAATCACGCGCAACTCAGACAGGTCCAACCATAGCGGCAAAGAGAAGAACCATTCGATTATCTCCGCATGGAGCCTTGGCTTGTGCTCCACCTCAGCCAGAAACGCGGCATGCTGATGCCGATTCTTCTCGCCAATCTCGCCCTTGCGCGGACGCAGATACTCGTCACTTTGATCCGGGTCACGCAGATACCAGGCGATGGCGTTGAACTCGTGGTTTCCCATGACGGCAAGTGCGCTGCCGGTCTCGACCATGGAGCGAACGATGTCGATTGTTTCCAACTGATGCGGGCCACGATCGATGAAATCGCCAACGAATATGGCCGTTCGCTCGGGGTGTCGTAAGGCGCCATCACGCTCGATATAACCCAAACGTGTCAGGAGCGCTTCGAGCTTGCGCGCTTGCCCGTGAATGTCCCCGATGATGTCGTAATGCATCGCTGCGTGCTCCTTGTATCTTCGTTTCCGGGGGAGAAGTTACCAGAAACGCTTGGCGGGTATTGAGCACGGCCGCATCTACATTTTTCGGTCGCGCGCACCTTCGCGGATTTCAACCGACCTCGTATTCTCACCACCAGTCTTTCACTCATCGCACTCCTGTTTGCCAATCGTCAGACCGTGGCATGTCGTGTGCTGATGAAGAACATGCGACTTGCCGCTGCGTGTCAACACCGCAGCAGCAAGGAGGCACCACAAGCCGCACGACATCGCATCTTGCAACCGCAAAAAGGAGTTTTTCGATATGAAGCGTATCGCCATTTCATGCGCCGCTGGCGCACTCGCCCTGGTTTGCGCATCCGCATTCGCACAGGACAATCCTCCCAGTTCGAATACGGGCCTGCAAGCAGGCGACAACGCCCAAACGACCACGACGCACGCGCACAAGACTCATTCGAAGGCCACGCACAGCAGCCAGTCGTCGATGAAGCCCGGTCCGTCGACCACGCCTGGCGGCACGGCCACGCCGGGCACCGCAGGCGCACCGGTCAGCGCGAGCGGCTCGGGTAACTGAGGTCTGAAATAATCGGCGGAACAGCCGCTGGAAACATGAACGGGACGCTCAAGGGCGTCCCGTTTTACATGGTGATTCAATTCGAAGAGGAATCCGCCATCGAGAAGCGCGCGTATGAACGCGCTATGACAAATGCAAAACTGGCCATCATGTTGCGCGCTTCAGCTCACGCAAATCAAAGCCGTACCTTACTTTGCAAACAACGACGCCATATTGGCAAACGCCTTGATCTCGACCGCATTGCCCGAAGGGTCGAGGAAAAACATGGTCGCCTGCTCGCCCACTTCGCCCTTGAAACGGACATGCGGTTCGATGATGAAACGCGTGTTCGCCGCACGCAGCTTCTCGGCCAACGCTTCCCACTGCGGGATCGACAGCACGACGCCGAAGTGACGCACCGGCACGGCATCGCCATCTACGGCGCTCGTCGTGCGATGACCCACTTCCTCGGGCGCCAAATGCGCGACGATCTGATGTCCGTAAAAGTCGAAATCGACCCAGTCCGGTGAACTGCGGCCTTCGGGACAACCGAGTAGATCACCATAAAACTCGCGCGCGGACGCAAGGCTGTGAACGGGGAAAGCCAGATGGAAAGGCGGCATGGCGGCCTGAGTCGTGCTCATGGTGCAACTCCTTGTTGTGGGGTTCGACGGCGTTTGACCCAAATTCTATTCACAAATAAAAGTGCTGAAAAACGATATATTGCGGGAGTCAGCCCCAAATTTATCGATGAATGAATATGCTGCGCGAACTCACTACTTTCATTGCGGTCGCGCGCCACGGCACCTTTGCCGGCGCGGGTGCGCACATCGGGCTTACGCAGTCGGCGGTGAGCGCGCAGATGCAGCGTCTCGAAGCGCATTTGGGCTTCGCCTTGTTCGACCGCACCGGACGCTCCGCCACGCTCAACAAGGCGGGCCGCCGCACGCTAGAACTTGCCGATGAACTCATGGCGCTTTATACGCGCCTCGCCGAACCCGAGGGCGTCGACGGGCGTGGCGGCGCGTTGTCGGTCGGCGCGATCGCATCGGCGCATGCGGCGCTGTTGCCCGATGCCATCGGCGCGTTCAGACGCGTGCTGCCCGCGTGGCGCATCCGGCTCGTGCCGGGCGTGTCGCTGTCGCTGCTCGCACAGGTCGATGCCGGCGAAACGGACATGGCCGTCATCATTCGTCCGCCGTTCGCGATACCTTCCGAATTGCGCTGGCGCACGCTCGTCGCCGAACCGTTCGTGTTGCTTGCGCCCGCCGCCATGAAGCGCGCCGCCTGGCGCGAAGTAATCGAGACGGCGCCGTTCATCCGTTACGACCGGCGTTCGTTCGGCGGACGGCAAGTGGAAACGTTCTTGCGCAAGCAACGCATCGCGGTGCGCGACGCCATCGAAGTGGACGAGTTGCAAGGCATCGCGCAAATGGTCGCGCGCGGCTTGGGCGTTGCGCTCTTGCCCGTATCCGATGGCATCGGCCCGTGGCCTGCCGGCGTCGTCGCGCTCGGTCTGGGCGACGACACGTTCCATCGCGAGATCGGGCTGGTCGAGCGTTCGCGCAAGGGACGGCAGGACGCGGCGGCACAACTCGCGGATTGCATCGCCGATGCGGCCAGTCGCAAGCCGGAAACGCCGCTTCCGGCTCGCAAGCGCGCGCGTGTAAAAAACAGCGCCTAAAATGCGTTGCAGGCGCGGCCCTCGAGTCGTCTCCTTCGTTGTCCGCGCACGCTTTTCCTTTGTCCTTTCGTGGCGGATGTCCATGAGCGACGAGCAACACACTGACACCACTGACGCTGCACCCCTCGGCCTCTTGCGCGCGGGGCTTGCCTGGCTGGATCGCGTGGACCCGGGCACGCATCGGCGTATCAAGGGATTGCGGCTCGTGACCGCGTATGGGCTCGCGGCCGCGCTCGGCGGCTTGCACGACGTGACGCGCGACGTGCCTGCCAGCGTCTCCGTCGGCATGCTGGCCGCCGCCTTCGCGCTTTGGGCAAGCGTGTCAGAAGCGCGCAGCGCGCGCGCCGATTCGAGCCGCGATCTCGCCGTGTTGTGCATCGCGGCCGCGCTTGGCGCACTCAGCTTTGCGCTCTTCGGGCCGTGGCTGCACGAAATGGGGCGCGGCGGCGCGGAGTTCGTGCTCGTCACGGGCGCGTTCCTCGCGGGCTATCTCAAGCGTTTCGGCCTGCTCGGCGCGGGCGTCGGCTCACAGTTCTACATCGGTCAACTGGTCGCTTACTCGATGAAGCTGACACCGGGCGATTCATGGGCGATTACGCTCGCGCTCGTCATCGGCATGATCGCGGCAATCGTGCCGCGTGTGCTGAGCGGGCCGGCGGAGCATCCGGTGGTGTTGCCCGCGCTCGCGTCCGAGCCGGCTTACTGGCGGCAGCAGGTTTCTCCCGCGCTTGCCATGGGTCTGCAGGCGGCGAGCGGCGCGCTCGTCGTGGCGTTGTTGAACGCGGCGTTCGGTATGGCGGAATCGGCGTGGGCGATCACGGCCTGCGTCTACGTGGTTGCGACTTCGGCTGTCGGCACGGCACAGCGCGTGCGGCGGCGCATCTACGGCACGCTCGTGGGCGTGCCTGTCGGCCTCATTTGCCTGCCGCTTGCGGAACACGCGCCGCTCTTCATCTGGGCGATGGCCGCCCTCGCGATGATCGTCTACGCCATGGCGCTGCCCGAGCGCTATGACATTGCGTGCGGCGCTTTCGCCTTTACGCTCATCGTGACGATGGCCGCGAGCGGCATTCACTCGATACCGCTGCTCGCCGCGCGCGCGTGGGAGACGTTGCTGGGCGGCGCTCTTGGGCTCATTGCGGCGAAGTTGATCTTCCCGTTGCGCGAGGTCGGCTAACCATGCGCAGTGGCAGAACACAGCGACGAAGCGGCATGGCACGGGCCTCGCACGGCAAAGCGGTAAAGCACGGCAAAGCGGTAAAGCACGGCAAAGCATGAACCCGTCAGCGCTTACTCGCCTTCGCCACCACCTCGTCGAGCAATTGCAGGTCCACGGGCTTCACCAGATGCCCGTCGAAGCCCGCCTGCGCCGAACGTTCCTTGTCGCCTTCCTGACCGAAGCCCGTCATTGCGACGATCATCGCGCGGCCGACGAGCCGTTGCGAGCGTAGCGAGCGCAGCACCGCGAAGCCGTCGATATCCGGCAACGCCAGATCGAGCAGGATCAGCGCGGGCGGAAAATGCCGGATGACGTCGATACCTTCCGTGCCGTGATATGCAATGCGCACTTCGTGCCCCTTCATCTGCAGCAGCATGGCGAGGCTGTCGGCGGAATCGACGTTGTCATCGATCACAACGATACGCAATGTCCCCGATGCGGCCGGCGCTGCCAGCAAACCGGCAATGGGCACATCGTCGGCGGGCGCGTAGGGCAATCGCACGGTGAACGTGCTGCCGCGACCGGTGCCGTCGCTCGCGGCGGAGATGGTGCCGCCGTGCATTTCGACGATGGAACGGCACAACGTGAGACCAATGCCGAGCCCGGCTTCGCCCGGATTCAGGTAATGATCTTCCTGTACGAAGAGATCGAAGATAGCCGTCAAACCCTTCTGCGAAATGCCACGGCCGCGGTCGGACACTTTCAGCAGCAAGGCGTTGCGCTCGCGTTCCACGCAGATGTGGATGCTGCTGCCGTGCGGCGAAAACTTCGATGCGTTGTTGAGCAGATTCTGCACGACCTGAACGAGCCGCGTGCCATCGCCCAAGACGAAGATAGGCTCTTGCGGCAATTCGGTGGTGATGCTCTGCGCGCGGTCGTCGGTGAAAGGGCGCACGAGTTCCATGCTGCGTTCGACGATCTCGGTCACGCCCACGCGCGCCATGCGCAGTTCGATCTTGCCGGTGGTGATACGGCCCATGTCCAGCAGATCGTCGACCAGTCGGCCGAGATGCGAAGTCTGTCTGTCGATGATGTCGCGGCACGAAGCGAGTCTCGGCGAGATATCCGCTTCCATCTGCATCACGCCGACGGCATTGCGCACGGGCGCGAGCGGATTGCGCAACTCATGCGCGAGCGTGGCGAGAAACTCGCTGATGCGTCGCGACGATACTTCGAGTTGCTCCAGTCGCTTTCTTTCGCTCATGTCTCGCGTGACCTGGGAGAAGCCACGCAGCGTCCGGTGCTCGTCATACACCGCCGTGATCACCACGTTCGCCCAAAACAGCGACCCGTCCTTGCGCACGCGCCAGCCCTCGGTCTCGATGCGCCCCATGCGAATGGTGGTCTGCAATTGCAATGCGGGCACGTTCGCGGCGATGTCCTCGGGCGAATAGAAGAGGGAGAAGTGCTTGCCGAGAATCTCCGCCGGCAGATATCCCTTGATACGCACCGCGCCCATGTTCCAGCTTTCGATCTCGCCTTCCGGGCTCAGCATGCAAATGGCGTAGTCGCTCACGCTTTCGACGAGCAGGCGGAAGCGTTCTTCGGAAAGCCGCAGCTTGGTTTCCTCGGCGCGCTTCGCGGTGAGATCGCGCGTGTACTTTGCATAGCCGATGATCTCGCCACGCGTGTCGCGCGCCGCCGTGATGACGACATTGGCCCAGAAACGCGTGCCGTCCTTGCGAACACGCCAGCCTTCGTCCTCGAAACGGCCGGTGGCATACGCCTCCTTCAGCTCGTATTCGGGCCAGCCCCGCGCCACGGAATCCGCCGTATAGAAACGCGACAGATGCTGACCGATGATCTCGTGCGCCTCGTAGCCTTTGATCTTGCGCGCGCCCGTGTTCCAGGTCGTGATGCAGCCATTGAGGTCGAGCATGAAGATCGCGCAATCTTCGATGGCATCGACAAGCGTGTGATAGCGCTCGTCTTCGATAGTCGAGTCATTCGGCTTGTCGGACGCCGGTCCTGCTGGCCTGGCAGTGCGCAAGGTAGTCATGGTTCTGATGGGCGGCGCTCAGGTTGAGAAGTTGCAAACGCAACGACCGCGATGTGTTCGAAAATCCGCGTTCGTCATGCAGCGGTGTTTTCGACACATGAAAACGCCGCGTGCGCGCCAGCAGTTTAACCCTTCGTGTGCTGCTTCCGCTTCTTGTCGGGATTTCGTCCACCCAATATTATCCGCGCTTTAGAGGGGATTTCAGCACGGGCGTGCGCGCTTAGACTGCAGGCACATTTCAGGAGGCCGCGCGACCGTCAGGCAGTGAGAGAAGGCCCGTGAAGTGATTTCGGTAACCCTTCATGGAGCATTCACATGACTCGCAAACTCGGCATCATCTTTCTCATCGCGGCGTCGCTTGCCGCTTCTTATGCGCTCGCCAGGGGATTTGGCACGGCATCGCGGCAATGCGTCACCGTGCAGATGATCGCATCGGACGACGCACCCGCGGACAACGGCAATAGCGCGGGTACATCGCCCAAGGACAAGGAGGACAGTCCGCTCACTCGTGCACAGGACTGAGGACGGTTTCGCGCCGTGGGCTGATCTTCACGGCGGGCATGAAGAGCATGGAGACGACCGCGCCGAGCGCGACGAAGAACATCGCGGTGAAAGTCAGATGCAGCGCATGGTGCAGTGCAAGACGGATCTCGTTATTGCTTGCGAAGTCGCCCGGCACGCTCGTCAACAAACGCTTCAACTGATCCGCGTGGACGGCGGGCATGCCGGTCACATGCGTTAGACCGTAGTTCTGCACCGCGCCGAACACCGCCGCGCCGAGCGTGTTGCCGAGATTGCGCGCAAAGAGATTGGATGCCGTCGCGCTGCCGCGTTCGTGCGGCTTCACGATCTCCTGAATCAGGATGAGGCACGAGACGCTCGTCACGCCCATGCCGAAGCCGACGACCGCCGAGCCGATTCCCGCCCACACCGGGCTCATGTCCGGGTTGAGGAACACGAACGGCAGCGAGCCAAGCGGAATGAAGAACGCGCCGCCGATCAGAAGCCGCCTCAGGCCGATGCGCGCGAACGTCCGCGAGGTGAACGTGGCGCCGCTTGGCCAGCCGACCATCATCATGGTGAGCGTGAAGCCGGCTTCGACCGGTGAGCGATGCATCACGCCCTGCACGTACATCGGCAGGAAAGTGGTGAGGCCCATCATCGCCATGCCGGCGAGCAGGGTCGCCGCGTTGCCCGCTGCAATCGGGCGATGTGCCCAGAGGCCGAAGTTGATCATCGGGTCGGCGGCACGGCGTTCCTGCCAAACGAAGAGGAACGCGCTCGCAATCAGCACCGCCACTTCCACGGCCACACGCGTGTTGCTGGCGTGGCCGGCATCGGTCAGGGCCATCATCAGCGCGGCGACGGCGGCGGTGAAAAAGAACGCGCCAGCGAAGTCGATCGACGGGCGGCCGTGGCGTTTCTCTTCGTGCAGAAACATGACGAACAGCAGCGCGGCGAGAAAGCCGATCGGCACGTTGATCCAGAAGATCCACGCCCACGAGAACTGCCGGATGAGCAGACCGCCGACCATGGGTCCGAGCACGGCCGATACCGCCCACACGCTTGCCAAATAGCCCTGCACCTTGCCGCGTTCATGCGCCGGGTAAAGGTCGCCGACGATAGTCAGCACCACCGGCAAAATGGCGCCCGCGCCCACGCCTTGCAGCAAGCGGAACACGATCATTGCGGGCATCGACCAGGCAAAGCCCGCGAGCACCGAGCCGATCAAGAAGATGGCGATGCCCACGAGCACCGCGGGCTTGCGTCCATAAAGGTCGGCGAGCTTGCCGAACACCACGGTAAGCGCAGTCTGCGTGAGCAGAAACGACGAGAAAACCCAGCTGTAGAGATCGAGACCGCCGAGTTGCGTGGCGATTTGCGGCATCGCGGTGGAGACGATGGTGGCCTCGATCGCGACCATTGCCATCGACGCCATCACGGCGGCAATGACGAGCGGACGAACGGTTTGTCTGGCTTGTGGCATGCGTTTCCATGAAAGGAATGGCGCCGCCACGCGAGGCGGATACGGCGCGCGGCAACAGGCGGGCTTGCACGAAGAAGGCGATACGGCCAAGGCGAAGCTGCATCAGCCGTTGTGCGGCGGGGCGGCATCGCCGATGAAGTCGATGATGAAGCGGTCGACTGCAATGGTAGCGTCTGCTGAAAAAGCCTGCTCGCTTCGCCCGACTCTTCGTCCTCATTTTTCTCTAACTATCGGGGTATACGCTGGGTTCGTGGACAGAAGGTTGGTTCACATCCTCGTTCTCCTCAGCTTCGAGCGTCGGCTCCGACCCGGACCGGCGCTTCTTTTTTAGCACGTCGATGCCAGAACCCCGCGCCGAAAGATCGAAAAGTCCGAAGCCGCCGAAAGCCGCTAGTAGAATCGAGACGCCAGCCGGTCCGCGTCTTTTCATCTCGATGCGTCTTCACATGATCAAATCGCTGAGAAATCAACTGGTCGTCGCGCTCGGGCTGCTCGTCAGCGCGGTGGGCTTGCTGCAGGGCATCAGCTCGTATCATCTTTGCCGGACCGGCATGGACGCACTGCTCGACATGCGCCTCGAACAAGTGGCGACCCGCATGCGCGACGGTTTCGCCGAAGGCATTCCGCAGAATCCCGCGCGCGGCACGCAGGACGATCGCGATGTCGTGGTCGTCGTGTGGAAGCCGGACGAAGCCACGCCGTTTCGCACGACCGATCCTTCTCTGCGCTTTCCGCGCGATGCAACCGCGGGCTTCGGCAGCTATCAAGTCAACGACGAATCGTGGCGCGTCTTCACGCGTCAGGATCCGACCATGACCATTCAAGTGGCGCAGCGCAACGCCGTGCGCCGCGAACTCACGCGGGAGGCCGCGACGCAGACGCTCTGGCCCATCGTCGTGCTGTTGCCGCTCGTGTGGATCGCGGTCGCGCTCGTCGTGAGCCGCTCGCTGCGCAGGCTCAAACGCCTTGGCGCGAAAGTACAAGGCATCGATACCGCCAATCTCGAACCGTTGCCCACGTCCGGCGTGCCCGCCGAAATCGCGCCCTTCATCCATTCGATCAACACGATGATCGAGCGCCTCGCGCAATCCATCGAGTCGGAACGCAAGTTCATCGCCGATGCCGCGCATGAACTGCGCACGCCGCTCACGGCCCTGCAATTGCAGGCCGATAATCTCGCGCCGCACATCGCGCCGGGCAATCAGGAGCGTTTTCGCGAGTTGCGACGCGGCATTGGACGCGCGGGCAGCCTCATCACGCAGCTTCTGCGCATGGCGCGCGCCGATGCCCCGATGGGCGCGACGCCGCTCACGCGGGTGAATATCGCCACGGTCGTAACGAGCGCCGTGGCCGATGTCCTGCCGATTGCGCTGCAACGCGGCCTCGATATCGGCGCCGAAGAGATGGTCGAGGCCCACGTGCGCGCGGTGGAAACGGATATCGGCATGGCGGTGAAGAATCTCGTTTCGAACGCGGTGCGCTATACGCCGGATGGCGGCACCATCGACTTGCGTATGCGGCGCGAGCGCGACATGGTATGGGTCGATGTCGTCGATACGGGGCCGGGCATCGCGGAAACGCTATTGCCGCGCGTATTCGACCGCTTCTTCAGGGCTAACCCTGATATCGAGGGTAGCGGGCTCGGCTTGTCTATCGTGAAGGCGATCGCGCAGCGCTACGGTGGCGATGTGTCACTTCGGAATCGCGATGACGGGCGGTCGGGCATCGTCGCTTCGATTGGCTTTCCGGTCGAGGAAAGCGGCGTGGCTACCGAGGCAAACGCCGCGACAGCCACCGCTTAAAAGGAATGGCCGCGCTGTTTTGTGCCTATTACAATGGGATCGCGTGCTGCGCGTGGGTGATGACCGCGTCAGCTTGGTCGCGTCAACGCGGTGTGCGGACTCAACATGCGAATCCTACTAATCGAAGACGACGTACAGATCGGCACCAGCCTGATGCGCGCCCTCAAGGACGTCGATTACGCCGTGGACTGGGTGCGCGACGGCCAGGCGGGCCGCGAGGCCATGGACGCCGCCGAATACACGGTAGTACTGCTCGATCTCGGCTTGCCCGGCATGTCCGGCCTCGAAGTGTTGCGTGGTGCGCGCACGGCGGGCAACGCGACGCCCGTGCTGATCCTCACGGCTCGCGACGACCTCGACACGCGCGTGCAAGGGCTCGACCTCGGCGCGGACGACTACCTCCTCAAGCCCTTCGACACGCCCGAACTGCTGGCCCGCATCCGCGCGGTGCTGCGCAGAAAGGCGGGTTATGCCACCTCGCGTCTCGGCGACGAATCGATCAATCTCAACCTCGACCAGCGCACGCTTACGTGCGGCGAGACATCCGGCGTGCTGTCGGCGAAGGAGTTCGCGCTGATGCACGCACTCATGGAGCGGCCCGGCACCATCTTTTCGCGCGATCAACTCGAAGACCGGCTTTACGGCTGGGGCAAGGAAGTCGAAAGCAACGCTGTCGACGTGATCATCCATTCGGTGCGCAAAAAGTTCGGCGCAGCGGTGATCCGCAACGTACGCGGCCTCGGCTGGACCGTGATGCTGGGACAGGCGGGACGCGACGAAGCGAAGTGAGGGCGTGTCACGCGTAAGGGTCGTCGGGGCGACGGGGGATCGATCCGCAGAAGGTCATGCTGTACGCGTGGTCGCTTTCCTCGACCTGACGCATGCGGCGCTCGAGTTCGGCGTGATCGCCCGACGAGGCAAAGTAGTCGTCGTGCGAATGGTCGTCGGTGGCGGAAAAGAATCTGGAAAGACGTTCGAACATGATGCGCTCCTTAGGCGGACGGTTGGCGACGGCCTGCGCTCGGAATACAGTATGGCTCGTCGATGGAAACCAGAATAAGGCGCGCGAATTAGCGTTGAATGATGGCTCGCACATGCAGTCGCCAGCACAGAGTTGAGCCTGCGAAACATGTACGCCAGCGCACGCGAATGGGCTGCCGCGTCGCACCATCGCGTGGTATCTTCTTTCACACAGGTTTCACACAAGGATGGATGTACAGCAGCGCGTTTGCCCTTTCCGTCGAACGTCTCTCGTGAACGCCGCCATGAACGAAGTGCCTCGTACTCTCAGTGCCCGCGACCGCGTCGAACTGCTTTGCTGGCTGACGTGCGGCAGCCTCGGTGCGTACTATCTCAACGGCGACTGGCCCGCGCCGTCATTTCATGTCGAAGCCGCGCGCAAGTGGCTCGATCGGCATCAACGCGAAGCCGACTGGCTTGCTATCGCCAAACTCTCTGCCATTGCACGCGATCTTGCCGCGCGACATTGCGCTATCCTCGAATCCGACTGGGCGCGCGAAGCGGTCGAAGAGATTTTGGACAGCGAAGACCTCAACTTCAATTCGGGCGTGGTGCGGCCCATTCTGGAGGATTGCCGCCGGGCGTTGGCGGAGAAGCGGGTTTCGGAGTAGACGATTAACGTACGCGAGTCGTGAGGGCGGTCGCGCCGCCAACCGCAGGCCGCTAGCGCCACGTGCTCTATCTAGCGAAATATAGGAAAGTATAAGGTAGTCGAGATATACTACGCTATATATTGTTATAGAGTCATAGTCATGGATCCGGTTCGGAACCCATTTGCGCCCGGCGCCGGTAGCCAGCCGCCCGCACTCGCTGGGCGCGAAGCAATCATCGAGGACGCACGTATCGCCATTGAACGCGCGGTGCTCTGTAAGCCCAGCCGTTCGCAAATGTTTCTGGGCTTACGCGGCGTAGGCAAGACCGTGCTGCTCAACGCAGTCGAAGCGCTCGCTAATCAGCGTGGCCACGTCACTTCCATGATCGAGGCGCCCGAGAACAAATCGTTGGGTGAGCAACTGCTGCCACGCATGCATCAAGTGCTTCGAAAACTGTCAGTCGCCGCGAATGCCAAGGCGAAGACATACGACGCGCTGCGAGCGTTGAGGTCGTTTGCCTCCGCATTCAAGTTGGAATATGGCGATGTCTCAATCGCGGTGGATCCCGAAGTAGGAGTCGCGGACAGCGGCGACCTCGAGAATGATCTTCCAGAACTGTTCGTGCGTATCGGCGAGGCCGCTAAAGCTGCCGGTAAAGCCTGGACGCTCCTGATCGATGAAGTCCAGTACCTAAGCGAAAAAGACTTAGCCGCTCTCATCGTGTCATTGCACAAGATCAACCAGGCGCGCTTGCCCGTGCTGTTTTTCGGCGCCGGCTTGCCACAGGTCGCGGCCCTGTCGGGACAAGCCAAATCGTATGCGGAGCGGCTATTTCACTACCCGGAAGTCGGTGCTCTGCCTGAGGACGATGCCAAGGCCGCGATCCGTCAACCAGTGAACGACGAAGGCGCCGTTATCGACGATGCTGCTCTGAAAGAGATTTTCCTCAAGACGAGAGGCTATCCCTACTTTCTGCAGGAGTGGGGCCATCAGTCCTGGAATCTCGCCGTCGGCGACACGATTACCGTAAGCGACGCAAGGCGCGCCGAGTCGACAACGCTCAAGCGTCTGGACGAAGGGTTCTTCAAAGTTCGCTTCGATCGCCTGACGCCCAAGGAACGCGAATACGTCATTGCCATGGCGAAATTAGGCAGTGGCCCTTATCGTTCGTCCGACGTTGCGGACGCGCTCGGCGAAACCCCGCAGAGTCTCGGTCCTCGCCGCGCGCAGATCATTAACAAAGGCATGATCTACAGTCCGTCCCATGGTGATATCGCGTTCACCGTGCCGATGTTCAATGACTACCTGATTCGCAATTTAAGCATTCTTGGCTGACCGGGCTGCGGATTTGCGCCGAGCGCCGCTAGGGACATAAGGCAGACTAGCGCGAATCACTGTATGAATGTACAGTATGCGCATTTTCCGCGTTCTTCGCGCCCGCGCATGTTTAGCCACGTCCTTCGCACGTCGTCGTCTTCCGGCCTTGTCGGCACGCGTCCGTTCTAGGCAATGGACACGCCCGCCACGCCCACGACTCGCCGTATCGCGCATCTGGACATGGATGCGTTCTTCGCCTCCGTCGAATTGCTGCGCTATCCCGAACTGCGCGGTCAGCCGGTGGTGGTCGGCGGCGGACGCAATGCCATTCCCGAGACGCTGGCCGATGGCACACGCCGCTTCAGAAAACTGCGTGATTACGCGGGGCGCGGTGTCGTCACCACCTCCACTTACGAAGCGCGCAAGTTCGGCGTGTTCTCGGCCATGGGCATGATGAAGGCCGCGCAACTCGCGCCCGACGCCATTCTTCTGCCCACGGATTTCGAGTCGTATCGCCATTACTCGCGGCTCTTCAAGACAGCCGTCGCGGCGTTCACGTCGCAGATAGAGAATCGCGGCATCGACGAGATTTATATCGACGTGACCGACATGCCGGGCGATTCCGCAAGCATCGGCCGGCGCATGAAGGACGCGGTGCACGAAGCCACCGGGCTTACGTGCTCGATCTGCATCGCGCCGAACAAGCTGCTGGCGAAGATCGGCTCGGAGCTCGACAAGCCCGACGGCCTGACCATCCTGACGATGGACGATCTCCCCACACGCATCTGGCCGCTCGCGGCGCGCAAGGTGAATGGCATCGGGCCCAAGGCGAGCGAAAGGCTGGCGGCGCTCGGTATCGCGACGGTGGGTGACATTGCCGCCGCCGACCTGGGATTTCTGCAGACGCATTTTGGCGGCACTTACGCCGCATGGCTCGCGCGTATCGCGCAGGGACAGGACGATCGGCCCGTGGTCGTGAGTTCGCAGCCGAAGTCGATGAGCCGTGAGACCACGTTCGAGCGCGATCTGCATCCGAAGAACGACCGCGCGAAGCTCTCCGAGGCGTTCACGGGGCTGTGCAAGAAAGTCGCCGACGACCTACAGCGCAAAGGTTACGTAGGCCGCACGGTCGGCATCAAGCTGCGTTTCGACGACTTCCGCACGCTCACGCGTGATCTGACCATTCCCGTTTCCACCGACGACCCCGTCGAGATTCGCCGCGCCGCTACCGAATGCGTGAAGCGCATTACGCTGGATCGACGGCTGCGGTTACTCGGCGTGCGCGTGAGCGCGTTGAGCGTGCGCGGAGAGGACGGCGGCTTCATCGAACCGATTCAAGTGGAACTGCCGTTCGACTGAGGCGTTAAGCGCCAAAGGGAATAAGCAAATCGCGGATCGTTCGTTGGCGGCACGGCCGCGACGAAGTAGATTGGCTGTCTTTGCGCCGTTCAAGAACATCGTGACGACCCTCGCACCGACCCTCGAAAGTTCGACCCAAGCCGCCGATCGATCCATCGACGAATCCATTCAAATTCGCGCCTTCGACGCGCCGCTCGGCGCCGAGGTCATCGGGCTCGATCTGAGCAAGCCGCTCTCGCAAGCCGATTTCGCGCGCATTCATCGCGCGCATCTCGATCATCACGTGCTCGTGTTTCGCGACCAGCGCATCACGCCGGAACAGCAGGTCACGTTCAGCAAGCGCTTCGGGCCGCTGCAAATTCACGTGCTCAAGCAGTTCGCGCTCGCCGGGCATCCGGAAGTGCTGATCGTTTCCAACGTGCTCGAAAACGGCAAGCCGATCGGTCTCGGCGATGCCGGGCACTTCTGGCACTCGGACCTCTCGTACAAGGAAACGCCGAGTCTCGGCTCACTGCTGCATGCGCAGGAGTTGCCGAAAGTTGGCGGCGATACGCTGTTTTCGAATCAGCATCTTGCGTGGGATACGTTGCCCGAGCATCTGCGTCGCGCAGTCGAAGGACGCCGCGCGGAGCATACCTATCTTGCCAAATACGCCGAGTTGCAGAAACGCAGTCCGTGGCGCCCGAACCTGACGCCCGAGCAAATCGCGCAGGTCAAACCGGTGGTGCATCCCATTGTGCGGACGCATCCGGAGAACGGGCGTCGCGCGCTTTTCGTGAGCGAGCACTTCACCACGCGCATCATCGACATGCCGGAAGACGAGAGCCGCGCGCTCCTCGACGAAATCTTCGCGCATAGCGTGAAGCCGGAGTTTCTTTACCGCCACGAGTGGCGCAATCACGACATGGTGTTCTGGGACAACCGCTCGGTCATGCACTTGGCCGCCGGCACGCCCGACGACGAACGCCGCAAGCTGTATCGCACGACCATTGAAGGCGACGCGCCGTTCTGAGCGCTTATTTCACGGGGTTTTCTCACATGCATTCTCGTTTCGGGAAGCGTTCGTTGCGCGTGCTCGCCGCCGCGCTCGTCGTCTCGTTGGGCTGTTCGGCGACCGCGCAGGCGGAAGGCACGTTGCGCGTGGCCGAGCAATTCGGCGTGGTTTATCTGCTGCTCAACGTGGCGCGCGATCAGAAATTCATCGAGCAGGAAGGCAAGAAGCAAGGCGTCGATATCAAGGTCGATTGGGCCAAGCTCTCGGGTGGCGCGAGCATCAACGACGCGTTGTTGTCCGGCTCCGTGGATATCGCGGCGGCAGGCGTCGGTCCGTTGCTCACGATCTGGGATCGCACGCACGGCAAGCAGAACGTGAAGGGCGTGGCGTCGCTTGGCAATCTGCCGTATTACCTCGTATCGAACGATCCGCGCGTGAAGACCATCGCCGATTTCAGCGATAAAGATCGAATAGCGGTGCCGGCCGTGGGCGTCTCGGTGCAGTCGCGCATTCTGCAATTCGCGTCGGCCAAGCAATGGGGCGACAAGCAGTACGATCGCCTCGACAAGCTCACGCAAGCGGTGCCGCATCCGGACGCGGCGGCGGCCATCATCGCGGGCGGCACGGAAATCAACGCGCACTTTGGCAATCCGCCGTTCCAGCAGCAGGAACTCGCGGGCAATCCGAAAGCGCATATCGTGCTCAACTCGTATGACGTGCTGGGTGGGCCGAGTTCGGCCACCGTGCTCTATGCAACGGAGAAGTTCCGCAATGAGAACCCGAAGACGTATCGCGCTTTCGTCGATGGCCTCAACGATGCGGCGCGCTTCGTCACCGCCAATCCCGAGAAGGCGGCCGACATCTATTTGCGCGTGAACAACGCGAAGCTCGACCGTGATCTGCTCCTCAAGGTCATCAAGGACCCTGCTGTGCAGTTCAAGGTCCAGCCGCAGAACACCTTTCCGCTTGCGCAGTTCATGCATCGCGTGGGCGCGATCAAGAACGATCCCAAATCGTGGCAAGACTACTTTTTCGACGATCCCGTGACGCGCGGCGGCAGTTGATATCGAGTTGATATCGTGCTGACTGCTTTCCATATTCGCAAAGATTGGTTAGGCGAACGTGCCGCCCTGACTATGCTTGAGGATTGCATTCAGGCATAAGATCATGGCGGCGAATCCCCAAGCCATTTATCCGCGCGAACCCCAGCCCGAAGCCGGGACGAGCGACAAGCTGCTGTCGGCCAGAAACGTTTCTCTCGAATACCGCACGCCCGAAAGGCTCGTGCGGGCCACGCACGATGTCAGCTTCGACGTCTATGGCGCCGACCGCTTCGTGCTGCTCGGCCCTTCGGGCTGCGGCAAATCCACCTTGCTGAAGGCCGTCGCGGGCTTTATCGAACCGGTGTCGGGCAGTATCGAAATAGCCGGTGAGCGCGTGAAGGGGCCGGGCGCGGATCGTATCGTCGTGTTCCAGGAATTCGATCAGTTGCCGCCGTGGAAGACGGTGCTGCAAAACGTCGCGTTTCCGCTGCGCGTCGCGCGCAAGCTCAGTCGCGCCGAGGCACGCGAACGCGCGCTCCATTATCTCGACAAGGTAGGTTTGGCGCGTTTCGCGGATGCCTATCCCCATACGCTCTCGGGCGGCATGAAGCAACGTGTGGCGATTGCACGCGCGCTTGCCATGCAGCCGCGCATTCTGCTGATGGACGAGCCCTTCGCCGCACTCGATGCACTCACGCGCCGCCGCATGCAGGAAGAGTTGCTGCGTCTGTGGGGCGATGAGCGCTTCACACTCATGTTCGTCACGCATTCGATCGAAGAGGCGTTGATCGTCGGCAATCGCATCTTGTTACTGACGCCGCATCCGGGACGCGTGCGCGCCGAACTGAATAGCCATCAATACACGCAGGAAAGTCTGGGTCGCGGGGAGTTTCAGCAAAGCGTCGCGCGCATTCATCGCTTGCTGTTCGAAGAGGAGGCCGCGCAATGAGCACGCCGCATCTCGCTGCGCCGCCGGTACGCCCGGAATATGAAGTAGAGCCTGCCGCGCCCGCGGACATTCAGTATCAAAGCGAAGTCAAACTGCCGCTCGCGCGGCGGATCGCGGACATGTCGTGGCTGCGCAAGACGCTGATTGCGCTGGTGCTCATCGGCATTTGGGAAATCGCCGCGCGCTTCGTCGATAACGATCTTTTACTGCCGACGTTCAGCGCAACGGCCGTTGCGTTCGTGCAGGGGATCATCTCGGGCGAGCTCATCGACAAGGTTGCCATTTCAATGTCGGTGCTGTTGCGCGGTTATTTGCTCGGCGCGGCGCTCGCGTTCGTCTTGACGTCGCTTGCGGTCTCGACGCGCATTGGCCGGGATATCTTGTCGATGCTCACGGCAATGTTCAATCCGTTGCCGTCCATCGCGCTGTTACCGCTGGCGTTGTTGTGGTTCGGCCTTGGCACGGGCAGCTTGTTGTTCGTGCTGGTGCATTCGGTCTTGTGGCCGCTCGCGCTCAACACCTATTCGGGTTTTCAGGCGGTGCCTTCGACCTTGCGCATGACAGGGCGCAATTACGGGCTGACGGGCTTGCGTCACGTGGTGCTGATTCTCGTGCCTGCCGCGTTGCCGTCGATTCTTGCCGGCTTGCGAGTGGGCTGGGCATTCGCGTGGCGGACCTTGATTGCAGCGGAGCTTGTCTTCGGCGCGAGTTCAGGAAAGGGCGGGCTTGGCTGGTACATCTTTCAGAACCGCAACGAGCTTTACACGGATCGCGTTTTCGCGGGACTTGCAGCGGTGATCGTGATCGGTCTTGCTGTCGAGCATCTCGTGTTCGATACGGTCGAGCGTGTCACCGTGCGCCGCTGGGGCGTGCAGAATTAATTGGATTCGTGCATTTGAATGTCGGCCCCGCATGGCGCAGCCAGCGGGGCCGATTTGTCTTTAAAGCTTGGCCAATCCATGCTCGCGTGCCGGCATGAAGGCGCGCACCAGCATATAAATTCCGGCGATGCCAACCAGCACATAGACGATCCGCGATAGCGGCGAGGCCACGCCGAAGATCGCCGCCACGAGATCGAGCTGCAGCAGTCCAACCAGCCCCCAATTCAACGCACCGATGATGACAAGCGCGCCAGCGACCCAATCGATCGGGCTACGGTGAACGCGAACGGTTCCTTTCGATGAAACAGTAGACATTTTTGGTGATCCTAATGAATTACGAGGAAAAAAGAGCCGCAATCGAGCGGCTCTTTTCGTTCCGGTTCCGCACCGCATTAGCCGCAGAACCGGCGGTTACTACTTAATTAAGCTTAGTTCGAGGTTGCGGCCGTTGCCATGCCGGAGCCGAGATCGGCGCCGGTGGTCGGGTCGCTCGACGGGTCCGATGCAGTACGCGTAGCCATTGCCTGCAACGCATCCACTTCTTCCTTCGATACGCCGACGGTGGCCGTGCCATCGCCGCCATCGACTGCGGGTTGCGGATCTTCGACGAACTTCCAGTCGCCGCCTTCATTCCACGAACCGCGCGCGTCATCGCCCTTCGACATATTGAAGTACACGCTCGTGAATTCCGGCTGACCGGGCAACTTGCCTTGCGGGAAATTCGGCTGAATGGAATGCAGCGCCTTTTCGAAGGACTTCTGATGCGCGATTTCACGCGTCATCAAAAAGCCGAGCGCTTCCTTGATGCCCGGATCGTCGGTCACGTTGATAAGGCGTTCATAGACGATCTTCGCACGTGCTTCCGCCGCGATATTCGAGCGCAGGTCGGCAGTCGGTTCGCCGATCGTATCGATATAAGCCGCGGTCCAAGGCACACCGGCCGAGTTCGTAAGCGCCGGTCCGCCGCCATAGAGCAGAGCGGTCGTGTGCGAGTCGTTGCCGTGACCGGTCATCGAGCGATACAGCTCGGCTTCGGTCTGTACCGCTTCGGCGAGTTGGCCCTTTGCGCCCTTGTTGAGCATGGCCACGATCGAGCCGATGATTTCCAGATGGCTCAGTTCTTCGGTGGCGATATCGAACAGCAGGTCCTTGCGGCCCGGATCGTCTTCCGATACAGCTTGCGTGAAGTAACGGCATGCCGCCGCCAGTTCGCCTTGCGGCCCGCCGAACTGCTCTAGCAGAAGATTGGCAAGACCAGGATTCGGCGCAGCTACGCGGACGGTGTATTGCAGACGCTTATTGTGAACGAACATATCAGCCACTCCTTTGTAACAGCGAGCGCCGTCCTGCAGCGGACGAGCGCACGCATTCGGTTTTAGATGAGTTGTTGATCTCGCGGCGACCGAGAGGACGTTGTTGCGTCACTTGCGGTCATCTTGCTGCGAGCCTCAGCGCATGGTTCGCGCTGGCTGAACGGCCGGGGACAGGGCCGAATTGAGTCGTTGAATGGGGAACCAAGTTCATGCAGCCGCGTGGACGGGCGTGGTGTCGGCTTGTAAGTACTACAGCAACCGCCGTGCCATTGAATCCGTTGTGCAGCTTTTTCCTTCAGCGTCCAGCGAGAAAGACCGATCGCTCGAGAAGTACATGGATTTTCGCAATCGGTGTGCCGCGACCGGGCTGTCGACCAGAACTTACGGCACGCGGAATAGCCTTTGCTCTTGGCTAAAGACTCTCAAAGGAAAAAGTATGCATTCCAGATTAATTGAAACCTTGTCGCGCGCGATGTTCTCCGGCGCAAGCGCGGGTGTGGCGTCGGCGCTTGTCGCAGCGGCGGGCGCGTCGAAATCCGGGCATCGTCCTTATTCGGCGATGAACGCTGTCGCGCATTGCGTCTGGCCCGATCAGGCGCCAAAGGAGGAGGCGCCCAGCGTTCAATTTACCGCCGTCGGTTCTGGCATCCATCTGGGCAGCGCGGTTTTTTGGGGCGTGCCATTCGAAGCGCTGTGCACTTCGCGTGCGCGTCCGCGTGATGTCGTTGCTGCCGCGATTGCAACGTCAGTCACTGCTTATGTCGTGGATTACCATGTCGTCCCTAAACGCTTCACGCCGGGATACGAGGCGCGTTTGAGCAAGCGTGCCTAGGCATCGACTTACGTGGCACTGGGTGCGGGGTTTGCCATGGTGGCGTTGGCGCGCATGGGGCGATCGCGCTAAAGGATGGGAGTTGCGGGTCGTGATGCGTCGTACCAAATGCGTCGCGACGCCAAGGCAGCGCCGCGACAATTTACAGCATGGTCAGTCTTGCAAATCCGCCGGCACCTTGCCTCCGTTTTCCGCCAGCTTCTTCATGACTTGCTTATGAAGCCAGATGTTCATGGACGCGGAATCGTCGGTGTTGCCGGTGTAGTGCAACTCGGCGGCTAGCGACTTGCGCGCATCCAGGCTGCTGTCGAGATCGAGCAACTTAAGCAAGTCGACAATCGAAGTGCGCCAGTTCAGGGTCGCACCGCTCTGCTGCTGTTTCTGCGTGAGGATCGCTTCGACATCCACTTCGGGCATCGGCGTGACCGGCGGGCGCGCGGGTTCGGCGCTTGCCGTGCCTGCGGGCGTGCTCGTCGGCGTGCCCGATGCCGTCGGTGTCGCCGGCGCTGCGCCCGGTGAAGCGGGCGGAGTAGCGGCGCCGGATGCGCTCGCGGCTGGATGATCTTGCGGGAAAATCTTGTTCAGGATGCTTGAAAAGATGCTCATGGTTCCTCCGTTGGTTTCATTGGTGTTTTGCGATGAAGACTGTCATTTCTTCACCGGCCGTCGGACGAGGACGCATAAAGCAAGCCTGCTTCCGACAGACTCGTACGTGATGGTGAGCGAACCATCGGACAGATAGGTTCCAATGGTCGTTGTCGATGCCAATCTCGATCGCCCGCCCACTCGCAGCCATCGGCGTGACGGAGTGAAAGACCGCAAACATACATCGGTCGGTTGAACACATGACGCTCAAACAGCCTACGTTCAGCACTCCGGCTTTCCGAGCACATCCAGAAAAGCCCGCACCTTCGCACTCAACAAACGACGTGAGCTATACAGCGCCCAGATCGCGACGGCCGGACCTGCATCCTCCCCCAACGCGACCAGCCTGCCCGCAGCCACATCCGGCGCAACGAGCAACCCAGGCAGAAGCGCGGCGCCCGCACCATCCAGCACGGCTTCGCGTATCAATAAGAGCGACGACATACGCAACACCGTCCGTGCTTCGATGGTACGTGACTTGCCATTGGCGGTACGAATTTGCCAAGGCGTGTCGTTTGCGGTGGAAAGCGTGATCGCAGGCAGCGACGCGGGAAGTTCATCGCTGTCGATAAGCGAAGGCGCAGCAACCAGCACGCGCCGGTCGGTCGCGATCTGACGGCCCATGAGTAGTACGTCGGCCGCCGGATTCACGCGTATCACGAGGTCATAAGCGTCCTGCACGGGATCGACCAGACGGTCCTCGGCGACGAGCTCCAGTTCGACTTCGGGATAAGCAAGCGCGAACCGGGCAGCCACACGCGCAAGCACCGCATGTGTGAACACGACGGGCCCGCTTACGCGCAGCTTGCCGCGTGGCACGGGCGCACGCGAGGCGATCGATTCGCCGAGATCGGCGATATCCGCGAGCAGTCCGTGCGTTCCCTGATGCAGCGCCTGACCGTCCTCCGTGAGCCGCAACGTGCCCGAGCCGCGCTCGATCAGCCGCACGCCGAGCTCCTGTTCGAGTTCGGCGACGCGTCGCGAAAGCGTGGCTTTCGGCCGGTCGAGCTTGCGCGCGGCGGCCGCGAAACCGCCATGTTGGGCGACGGCGTTGAAATCGGCGAGAGCGATCAGGTTCATGGCGTTCCATCCGTGAGACGGGGCGTCTTGTTTTAAGGGCTTCCGACTCGAAAGCGGAACGCCTATCGTATCAACACCGGGCCTCTTGACGGCCCGATCAACTCGAAAACTGGAGAATCAACATGGCTATTCTCGTTACAGGAAGCACGGGCGTGATCGGCACGCAGGTCATCGAACAACTCGCGCGGCTGGATGGCGGCGTCGAGGTGAGGGCGCTGACGCGCAAGCCCGCGGACGCGAAGTTTCCGGCGCACGTCAAGCCGGTGCAGGGCGATCTCAGCGGCCTCTCTTCGTTTGCAGCGGCGCTCGCCGATATCGACACGCTGTTCCTGCTCGCGCCGAACGCTGCCGACGAACTCACGCAGGCCCTGCAGGCTTTGAGCCTTGCGCGCGAGGCGGGCGTGAAGGGCATCGTCTATTTGTCGGTATTCAAGGGCGACGAATATGCGGATGTGCCGCACTTCACGAGCAAGCACACCGTGGAGCGCATGATCGAGCGTGAGGCGCTGCCCGTCACCGTGCTGCGTCCGGCGTATTTCATGCAGAACGACGTGCGCCAGAAAGAGCCGCTGCTGAACGCGGGAATCTTCGGCATGCCTATCGGCGATAAAGGGATTTCGATGGTCGATGTGCGCGATATCGGCGAGGCGGCCGCGCGCGAATTGCTCAGACGCGAACACGCAACCGACGCGCTGCCTGCCGAAACCTACGACCTCGTCGGACCGGAGGCGATCACTGGGACGAGCGTCGCGGCTATCTGGACCGAAGCCTTGCAGCGCCCCATCCGTTACGCCGGCGACGACCTCGCTCCTTTGCAGGCAAGCCTCAAGGCGGCGCCCGAATGGCTCGCGTACGACATGCAACTCATGATGCGGCGCTATCAGCGGGAAGGCGCGGTGGCAACGGCCGCGCAGATCGAGCGCCTGAGCGCGCTGTTGCAGAGGTCGCCGCGGTCGTATCGCGACTTTGCGCGGGAGACGGCGAGCGGCTGGCTCGACGCTTGAGCGGACGGTTCAGGCGCGCAGATTCCACTTGATGATCGCGCGGGTGTCGCGCTCGAAGCCGAGCACGCTCATCGACGCGGTATCGAGCACGAGATGCGCGCCGAACGTGGCCGTGCCGGTGACCCACTGCGCCGCGAGCACGCGCAGAAAGTGCGCGTGCGAAAAGATGGCGATATGCGTCTTGCCGGAGCCAGTCAGCCGGTCGATCACGGATTGCGCGCGGCGTCCGATATCGGCGGCAATCTCGCCTTGGGGCATGGGGGAAGTCCAGACCGACCAGTCGGGAATCTCCTGGCGGATATCCACGGTCTTCCTGCCTTCGTAGATGCCGTAGTCCCATTCGTGCAGCGACGGCTCGACCTCGGCTTGATCGCCGAGACCCGCGAGCTTGCAGGTCTCCCGCGCGCGGCTCATTGGACTCGTGAGCACGAGATCGAACGACTGGGCGGCGAGCACGGGTGCGAGCGCCGATGCCTGCTTGCGGCCTTCGTCGGTCAAGGGGATATCGGTCGAACCGGTGTGCTGGCCCGACTTGCTCCATTCGGTTTCGCCATGCCGGATCAGCCAGATACGCATGCTGTCGTGGGGTTTGGAATCGGCCATGATGTGGGGAGAGTGGTTCGCGCACACGCGCGGCGTGGCTTGCATGGTAAGGGTTATGGGAGCGTTTGTCAGAGGCGGTGTAAAAGGAGGTGCCGCATGACTATCACGGCGCAGCATCCGAGCTCGTGCCGCCGTTGCTGCGCAAAAACACCCACGCATTAAACCCCGCCCCCATGAACATCAACACGCTCGTCATCGCGAACACCGAATGCATGCCCACGTGCGCCGCGATGAAGCCGCCCGCGAGCGGCCCCGTCACCTGTCCGATGTATTGGGCCGAAGTCGCATAGCCGAGGATATAGCCCGCCGCGCTGTCCGGCACGCTATGACGCACCACGCTAGTGATGGCGGGCAAAAGACCGCCGAGCGCAAGCCCCATTAGAAAGCGCAGCACGACGAGCTGCGTGCCGGTCGTGACGAAGATCTGCGGAATCAGCAGCACGCCGCATAACCCGAGACACGCGACGATCACCTTCGTCGCGCCGATGCGGTCCGCCAGCCGCCCGACGCGAGGCGCGGCGAGCACGCTACCCAGCGCGGCGGCGGACATCACGAGGCCCGCGACCAGCGTCACGTTCTTCTGGTCCTGCACCAGTTGCGACACATACACGGTGATGATCGGTTCGATCGACATGTTGGCGAACATCAGCAGCATGGCGCTCGCGAGCATCGCGATGACGGGCGTAAGCTTCGGCACGTCGCGCCAGCCGCTGCTGCGCGCGCGGCCCGGCGAACCCTTCGCGCCGTCGGGCACACGGCGCTCTTCCTTCACGAAGAGCGTCGTCATGATGAACGAGCAGAAAATAAGGCCGCCTGCAAGAAAGAAGGTCGAACGGATGCCGATCAGCCCAGGCAGCAGCCCGCCCACGAGCGGGCCGACGAGATTGCCCGCCATCATCCCCGACGCGTGCGTGCCGAGCGCCCACGCGGTGCGGTGCCGTGGCGTCTGCGTCGCGATCATCACGATGGCGCCGCTCGCATAGCCGCCGACGAGTCCCGCGAGAAAGCGGATCGCCACCAGTTGCCAGACCGTCTGCACGACACCGAGCAGCGACATGGTGATCGCCATGCCGAGACTCGCGCGGATCAAAATCGGCTTGCGGCCATATCGGTCGGCAAGACGCCCCCACAAAGGCGCGACGAGACCCGCCGCCAGAAAGGTCGCGCCGAACGCGACGCCCGACCATTGCACCGCGCTCTCCACGGAGGCCGCGCCTAACTGCTGCACGTAAAGCGGCAAAAAGGGCAGGAGGAGCGTCATCGCCATGATGGTGGTGAACGAACCGAACACGCAGACATAGAGATTGCGTTGCCAGTGCAGCGAGCCATCGGCGTGCGGCGGAACAGTAGCGGACATGTGGATGCGGACAGGAGAGTGAAGTCGAATCCCCGTGAATGTCGCAGATTTCATGGCGATGCGCTTGGCCACGACGACGCGGCATGCATCGTGCAACGGCCCTGGGCGCGTTACGATGAACGCGCCACGAGTCCACGACCGATGGAGAACGCCGAGTGAAGATCGCGACTTTCAACATCAACGGCATCCGCCCGCGCCTGTCCGCCCTGCTCGGGTGGCTCGAACGCGAGGAGCCGGATATCGTCTGTCTGCAGGAGCTGAAAGCCACCGATGCGCAGTTTCCCGCCGCCGATATCGAGAAAGCGGGCTACGGCGCGCTGTGGCACGGTCAGGCATCTTGGAACGGCGTCGCCATTCTCGCCAAGGGCGCGGAACCGATCCTCAGCCGGCGCGGATTGCCAGGTGGCGAAGACGACACACATAGCCGCTACATCGAGGCGGCAGTCAATGGTTTGCTGATCGGATGTCTTTATCTTCCGAACGGCAACCCGCAGCCCGGCCCGAAGTTCGACTACAAGCTCGCGTGGTTCGAGCGCCTCAACGCGCACGCGGCCGCTTTGTTGAAGAGTGGCCATCCTGTCGTGCTCGCGGGCGATTACAACGTCATTCCCACCGACGAGGATATCTACAACACCCGCTCATGGAAAAAGGACGCGCTATTGCAGCCCGAGAGTCGCGCGGCTTACGAGAAGCTGTTGGCGCAAGGCTGGACCGATGCATTGCGCAAGCATTATCCGAATGAGCGTATCTATACGTTCTGGGATTATTTTCGGCAGCATTGGCAGACGAACTCGGGTTTGCGCATCGATCATCTCTTGCTGAGCAAGGACCTCGCGCCGAAGCTGAAAGATGCGGGCGTCGACACGTGGGTGCGTGGCGAGCCGCATGCAAGCGATCATGCGCCAACGTGGATCGTGCTGAAGGAAGGGCGCGGAGGCGCGCGCCCGAAGAAGAAGGCGGCGGACGCTTGAGGCGCGTCAGCTCGATCTTTTCGATGCCGCGCGTGTTGCCTTCGTGACAGCGGTCTGCGCGCTCTGTGTGATCTCGCCGCTCGCATCGAGAATGACGCCGCTGGTTTGCTCCGCGGTTGTAGTCGCGGTGTCGGCGAGATCGGTGATGACGGCGCCCGTGGACTGCGCGGCTTCGGTGGCGTCGGTCGTGGCGGTATCGAAGAGACCCTTCAGTTTGATGCCATTTTGCTCATACTGACTGCGCACTTCGCCGACGACGTCAGCTTCCGTCGACGTGATGATCGACAACACATGCTGTCCGTACGATGCCGCTTTCTGCGGGAACTGCGCGAGCATGATCGACTGCCAGCCGAAGACATCGCCGGCGCTGGCTTCATCGCCCGCTTTCAGAAGCGCGTTGCTTTCCTTGACCATTTTATTGACGGTCTGCACGTTGAGTTCGGCGAGCGCCTGCATGGTGCTCGCGAATCGGCCGCTGATAGTGAGAAACGCCTGTAGATTGGCGCGAGCAAGCGATGGCATCTGGTAGGCGAATTGACCGGGGTATTGGAACATTTGGCGCTCCTTGCAGGATTGGTTATGTTCGCGGCGCTCGTGCCGCATGCGATCAATGAGACGTGACGGTGTAGCGCCGGTTCCCTCGATCCCGCGCGAAATTTTGCTGACACTCGTGCTTATGCGACAACGCGAAGAAGTGTCGCTGAACCGTCACTCCTCCCCCTGCCTCAAACTCAACGGCATTTCCCCCGCAATCTCGCGCTCGACATCCGCCGCCGCTCTGCCGCGATTGAAGAACGCATTGAGCAGAATCGCAAACACGGCAGCAAGCGTGATGCCGCTGTGCGTCAGCGGCCCGGCCCACGCCGGCATGTGCGCAAAGAACGTCGGCGCGACGAGCGGAATCACGCCCACGCCCAGACTGATCGCGATGATCAGCAAGTTGTTCTTGCTCTCGTAATCGACCTTGCCGAGTATCTTCACGCCCGTGGCCGCGACCATGCCGAACATCGCGATTCCCGCGCCGCCCAACACGACCACGGGAATCGATGCGATCAAATTCGACAGCTTCGGCAAGAGCCCGAGCAATATCAGGATCACGCCCGATACCGCGACCACCCAGCGGCTCTTCACGCCCGTAATCCCGACGAGTCCGATGTTCTGCGAAAACGAGCTATGCGGAAACGTATTGAAGATGCCGCCGATCACCGTGCCGAGGCCATCGGTGCGTAAGCCACGCGTCGCGTCGCCGCGCGATACCGGCCGCCCCGCGAGATCGCCCAGCGCGAGAAACATGCCGAGCGACTCCACCATGATGACGACCATCACGAGACACAGCGACGCAATCGCCGCGATATCGAAAGTCGGCCAGCCGAAAGCGAACGGCCGCACCGGAGAAAACCATGCCGCTTGAGCGGTGCCCGAGACATCGACGAGTCCGAGCGCCAACGCGACCGCGAAGCCAATCGCCATGCCGAGCAGCACGGAGATATTCGCGAGAAAGCCGCGCAGATACTTGTTGATGACGAGAATCGCCAGCAGCACGATGCCCGCGATCATCAAGTTCTTCGGATCGCCGAAATTAGGCGCGCCGCGCCCGCCGCCCGCCCAGTTGATCGCCACCGGAAAGAGCGTCATGCCTATGGTCAGGATGATCGTGCCCGTGACGATAGGCGGAAAGAAGCGCATCAGCCGCCCGAAAAATGGCGCGATGAGTATGGCGAACACGCCCGCCGCGATGGTCGCGCCGAAGATGGCGGTGAGCCCCGCGCCCGACGAAGCCATGGCGACCATCGGCCCGACCGGCGCGAAACTCACGCCCATGATGACCGGCAAGCGAATGCCGAATTTCCATACGCCGATGCACTGCACCAACGTCACGATCCCGCACGCGAAGAGGTCCGAGCTGATGAGAAACGCGACCTGATCCTTCGGCAGCTTGAGCGCCGCGCCAATGATGAGCGGCACCGCAATCGCGCCCGCATACATCACGAGCACGTGCTGTATGCCCACTGCAAGCATGGCGGGCAAAGGCAGCACTTCATCGACGGGATGGATCGTGTGGGCCATGTGTGCTCCGCAAGTTTCATGGTTGTCCTGCTCCGGGCGAGTATTGCACCGGCACGCTCCTGGAAAAATATTCGCGCCGCTATAGATGGCATGCAATGGCGCATCGACGCGCCGACTCAAGCGGCGAACGGCCAAACCTTCGCCGCTTTCGGTACGAATGTGCTGGCGCCAGAGTGGATGGACTACACTCTTTCTCGCGCGCGGCGTCATGGGTTGCTTGGAGTTTTTTTGCTTGCCGCTGGCGCATCGTTTCGGTCGTACCGGAGCCAGTCACGATGAACCTGTTGCTCGTCGACGATAATGAAGCCTGCATCGAGACTCTCGCCGATATCGCGACGAGTCTCGGGCACACCGCTGCCATTGCGTACGACGGCGCCGGTTGTCTGGCGCTCACGAGTCACACACGTTTCGACCGCATCTTTCTCGACATTTCCCTGCCCGACGCCGACGGCCGCGACATCTGCAGCCGGATTCGCGCCGCCGGTCTTTCGCGCGACGCCCGCATCATCGCAATGACGGGTCACTCCGATTTCGTCGATGGCAGCGGCGAAACGGAATTCGACGGTTATCTCCTCAAGCCCATCAGCCTCCAGGCGCTGGAACTGTTCCTGCTGACACGCTGACATGGTTTGATTGCATGGGATAGTTTTGACCGGCTTCTGTCCATCCCGGATCGAACGACCGGAAGCAATTGCCGATCGCTTGCGAATCGCTTTATCGAGCTATCGAAAATGCGCGGAAGGCACGCGCCAAAAGGCTTCGCAGACTGTCGATTTTTGAGACGACGTGCTACATTCCGAGCGCCTTTGCGTTGCTTTCGGTCATTCGCAGTTCTGCGTGGCCGATCGTTGCAGCGCAAAAGCGCTTTCGCCCGGCGCGGCTCGCCAGTCATCCTACGGACGCGCGCATAAAAACATTCGCACAGGAATCTCGGCATGGATATGGTCGGCGGAACTCGGCTAGCCCAATTGTTCAACAGCAACCAGGCGGGACTGCTCGCCGAGTGGATCACGCAGCAGCATGCAATCGCATCGCGGCGCGGACTGGTCGGCGAAGCGGAGTTGCGCAATCAGTTCGGACAGTTCGTCGAACTCATGGTGGCCGCGCTCGGCGCAAGCGACACGGTCGACTTCGAATCGAGCGCGTGGCAGGAAGTGCGCGCATTTCTCGCCGATATGTCCGGCCAACGCGCGCGTCAGGGTTTCTCGCCGGTCGAGACCGCGATGTTCGTGTTCTCGCTGAAGCAGCCGCTGTTCGCGCGTCTGCGCGCATCGCTCGAAGGCGAGCCCGCGACGCTTGCCGATCTCACCTGGACCATCAGCACGCTCTTCGACGCGCTTGGGCTCTACACCACCGAAGTGTTCCAGGCGAGCCGTGAGCAAGTGATCGTACGTCAGCAACAAGAGTTGCTCGAACTGTCCACGCCTGTCGTGCAACTGTGGGACGGCATCCTCGCGTTGCCGCTCATCGGCACGCTGGATTCGGCGCGCACGCAGGTGGTCATGGAAAACCTGCTGCAGAAGATCGTCGAGACCGGCGCCGCCATCTCGATCATCGACATCACGGGCGTGCCGACCGTCGATACGCTCGTCGCGCAGCATCTGCTGAAGACCGTGGCGGCGGCGCGTTTGATGGGCGCGGACTGCATCATCAGCGGGATTCGGCCGCAGATTGCGCAGACCATCGTGCATTTGGGCGTGAACCTGTCCAACGTCACGACGAAGGCGACGCTCGCGGCGGCGTTCGTGGTCGCGCTGCAGCGCACCGGCAAGTCGCTCTCCGTCGAAAACACGCAGCGCGGGGGCAAGAGCGGCGCATCCGGCACAGCAGGCCCGGCGGGTTCGTACGACGCGCTGCAAGCCGAATGACGGCGCGCGTCGACAACCGCCACGCACAACGCGATTAGAAAGACCGAACGGGGCCAGCGATGGAACGCATTCCGATTCTCACGATGGGCAAGCTGCTGCTCGTCACCATTCAAGTGGACATGCACGACCGTCTTGCGCTCACGCTGCAGGACGATCTGACGAGCCGTATCGTGAAAGATGGCGCGCGCGGCGTGCTGATCGACATTTCTTCACTCGACGTGGTCGATTCGTTCATCGGCCGCATGATCGGCAACACGGCGGCCATGGCGCGCGTGCTCGATGCGCAGACGGTGGTCGTCGGCATGCAGCCATCGGTTGCCATCACGCTCGTCGAACTCGGGCTCGCGCTGCCGGGCGTGCGCACCGCGCTGAACGTCGAGAAGGGCATGGCGCTGCTCAATCAGAGCATCTACTGACGGCCGCATGTGACGCCTTCCATGACGACCTTCACTTCATCAGCCGCGCAAGCCGCCTCGACGTCGCCCATCACGCTGCCGATCCGCTCCGACGAGCAGATCGTGCGCTTGCGTCAGCTCGTGCGCGAAAAAGCCGTCGCGCAGGGCTTGTCGCTCATCGATCAGACCAAGTTCGTGACGGCCGCAAGCGAGCTGGCACGCAACACGCTCATCTACGGTGGCGGCGGCGACGTGCATTGCTTACTCGTCGAGCGCAATGGGCGCCGTGGCCTCAAACTCGAATTCGTCGATCAGGGGCCCGGTATTCCGGATATCGCCCGCGCGTTGTCCGACGGCTTCACCTCGGGTCATGGTCTCGGGCTTGGTCTGGGCGGCGCAAAGCGCCTGTGCGACGAGTTTGAGATTCGCTCGGCGCCGGGCGAGGGCACTTACGTTTCGATCACCAAATGGAAACCGTTTTGAAGGAATCGATGGCCGCGCAGCAGCGCTTCGAAATCGCGGAGGCGAGTCAGATCGCCTTTGCCCGGCGCGCTATCGGCGAACTCGCGCGCGGCCTCGGTTTCAACGAGACGGTCGCGGGAAAACTGGCGATCGTCGTGACGGAATGCAGCACCAATCTGCTGAAGCATGCCGAGCACGGCGAGTTGCTGGTGCGGCCGCTCGAAGATAGCGGGCGTTACGGCATCGAAGTGCTGTGCATCGACAGCGGACCGGGAATCGCGGATCTTTACCGGTGCTTCGAGGACGGTTACACGACCGCCGGCAGCCCGGGCAACGGCATGGGCGCGATCAAACGTCTGTCCGACGAACTCGACATCTGGAGCCAGCCGGGACAAGGCACGGTGCTGCGCACGGTGTTCTGGAGCGGCGAAGCCAATCATGCGGCACCGGCGCGCGTGACGTATGGCGTAGTCAATCTGCCGCTCGAAACCGAAACCGTTTCCGGCGATGCCTGGTCCTGCCACATGGGCGAGAACGACTTCACCGTGCTCGTCGCCGATGGCCTCGGGCACGGTCCGCTTGCCAATCTCGCGGCAATCGAAGCGGCGAAAATTCTGGGCACGGACGGCGACGCATCGCTCGAACGCATCATGGAACTGGCCAACGGCGCGCTGCGCACCACTCGCGGCGCGGCAGTGGGCATCGCGCGCGTGCCGTTTGCCAGTGACTCGGCGGCGGTCGCGTTTGCGGGCATCGGCAATATTTCGGCGAGTGTGTGGTCGCTCGACACGCACAAGCATCTGGTCTCGCACAGCGGCATCGTCGGGCACGCGGCGCGGCGTGCGCAGCAATTCGCGACGCCTTATCCCGCGCACGCGCTCATCGTGCTGCATTCGGACGGGCTCACTTCGCGCTGGGATCTCGCGCGTTATCCGGGTTTGAATCTGCGCCATCCTTCGCTGGTCGCGGCGCTTTTGTATCGCGATTTCACGCGCGGCCGCGACGACGTCACGGTTTTTGTCGCGCGCATGGGCGTGCGTGCGCCATGACGACGCGCCTCTATTCGATGCGGCTCGAAAGCGAGCACGATATCGTCGCGGCGCGGCGCAAGTCGCGCGATGCGAGCGCGGGACTCGGTTTCTCGTCGCAGGATCAGACGCGCATCGCGACTTCGGTGCTGGAAGCGGCGCGCACGGTGCTGCTCGCGGGCACGGCCGCACGCGCCGATTTTCTCGTCGATACGGACACGCGGCCGGCCCGCTTCGTCGTGCGCTTTTTTGCAAGCGCCGGTGCGGGCGAACGTCTGCGCGCGGTCAGAACCGACGATTCGCAAGCCGCGCTCGGCCTGCTCGCGGCACAGCGATTGATGGACGAATGCGCCATCGCCGAGGAAGCCGACGGCGGCACGTCCATCTCGCTCGCGAAGGCGCTGCCGGACAACGCGCCCTTCGATGCAACGTCGGCCCGCTCGGTCGCCGACACGCTCTCCGCTTCCACGGACGTCGATTCCACCGCTGAATTGCAGCGTCAGAACCGCGAATTGATCGGCGCGCTGGCCGACTTGCGCGAGCGTCAGGAAGAACTCACGCATCTCACGCGCGAACTCGAAGATACGAATCGCGGCGTGGTGGCGCTTTATGCCGAACTGGATGCGCGCGCCGATCATCTGCGTCGCGCGGACGAGTCCAAATCGCGCTTTTTGTCGAACATGAGTCACGAGTTCCGCACGCCGCTTTCGTCGATCCGTGCGTTGTCCAAGCTCTTGCTCGAACGTATCGACGGCGAGCTGACCGAGGAGCAGGAAAAGCAGGTGCGCTTCATTCGCCGGGCGGCGGAAGACTTGTCCGAAACGGTCGATGACCTGCTCGACCTCGCCAAGATCGAAGCGGGCAAGATCGACGTGCGCCCCGTCGAATTCGAAGTCGATACGCTTTTTTCCGCGCTGCGCGGCATGCTGCGGCCGCTTTCGCCGGGCGGCGCGGTCGACTTGATTTTCGATTCGTGCGTGGGCCTGCCGCCCATTCGCACCGACGAAGCGAAGGTCGCGCAAGTGCTGCGAAACTTCGTGTCGAACGCGCTCAAGTTCACCGAGCGCGGCGAAGTGCGCGTAAGCGCGAGTTACGACGAAGCGCGGCGGCTGATTACGTTCGCGGTCGCGGACACGGGCATCGGCATCGCGGCCGAACATCAGCACGTGGTGTTCGAGGAATTCGGCCAGGTCGAGAACCGGCTGCAGCAATACGTCAAAGGCACGGGGCTCGGTTTGCCGCTGTGCCGCAAGCTCTGCAAGCTGCTTGGCGGCGATGTGTCGCTCACGAGCGAACCGGGGCGCGGCTCGACCTTCAGCGCGACCATGCCCGCTTATTACGGCGACGAACACGACATCGCGCATACCGAACATTCCGCCACCGACGACCCTCGTCCGATGGTGCTCGTCGTCGCGAGCAATCCGATCGAGCGACTCGATTGCGAAGCGGCCTTGCGGCAGTCGCCGTATCGCGCGATGACGGCCGCGACGCTCGACGAAGCGACCCGCGCGCTTACTCGCACACCGCCCGCCGCGCTTTTGTTGACCGTGCGGCCCGCGCCGGTCGAAGCGTGGACGTGGCTCGCCGCGTTGCGCGCGCAGGCGGCCATGCGCAACCTGCCGATCGTCGTGCTCGGCGAGGCCGAGGACCGTGGCGAGGCGGAAGCGTTGGGCGCGGCGGCGTTCATCGGCAAACCGGTGGCGGGCAGTGAACTCGCGAGTGTGCTCGCGGCGGTGACGGACGCGCACCGCGCTTACGGAACAGAGTCATGACGAGCGACTGGAGCGAGGTGCTGATCCTCAACGTCGACGACAACGACGGCGCGCGCTATGCGAAAACGCGCATTCTGTCGCGCGCGGGGTTCAATGTCATCGAAGCCGCTACCGGCACGACGGCGCTCGAACGCGTGCGCGCCGAATCGCCCGACCTCGTTTTGCTCGACGTGAAACTGCCCGATATCAACGGGCTCGAAGTGTGCAGGCTCATCAAGGCTTCGCCGGAGACGGCGGGCACGCTCGTGCTGCAGACATCGGCGGCGGCCGTGCATAGCCTCGATCGCATTCGCGGTCTGGAAGGCGGCGCGGACAGTTACCTCACCGAACCCGTCGAGCCCGCCGAACTGATCGCGCATGTGCGTGCGTTGTTGCGCGTGCGGCTTGCGGAAAGCGCGTTGCGCGAAAGCGAGGAGCGGTTTCGTCAGCTTGCCGAGAATATCGACGACATTTTCTGGATGCTCGATCCCGCGACCAATCAGTTGCTCTACGTGAGCCCCGCTTACGCGCGCCTGTGGGATACGCGCCAGGGCGCGCCGCTGCCCACGCCGGGCGTGGATCACTGGTCCAACGAAGTGCATCCGCTCGACCGCGAACATGTGGGCGCGGCGTACCGGGAACTGGCGGCGCACGGCACGCCTTATCAGGAAGAGTTTCGCGTCACGGGTGCCGAGGGCGGTCCGCGCTGGATGGCCGAGCGCGCGTTCCCGATACGCGGCGTGGGCGGCCGGCCGGATCGCATCGCGGGCATCGTCAACGATATTTCCGAGCGCAAGGCCGCGGAAATGCTGCTGCGCGACGCCGATCGCCGCAAGGACGAATTCCTTGCGATGCTCGCGCACGAGTTGCGCAATCCGCTCGCGCCGATACAAAACGCCGTCGATTTGCTCGATCCGAAGCGCAAGCCTTCGCCGCAGCACTTTGAAACGGTGCGTACGATCATCGACCGTCAGGTGCGGCATTTGAGCCGTCTTGTCGACGATCTGCTCGATGTCGCGCGCATCACGCAAGGCAAGATCACGCTGCGTCAGGAAGCGGTGGATGTGGCAATGGCGATCGAAGCGGCCATCGAAACCGCGCAGCCCGCACTGCAGAGAAAACGCCATACGCTCACGACCAAGCTCGGCGATTTGCCGTTATTCATCGTGGGCGATAGCGTGCGGATTGCCCAGGTGTTCGGCAACCTCTTGTCGAATGCATCGAAGTACAGCGTCGAGGAAGGCGAGATCGAGATCGAGACGGCGCGGGTCGGCGACCAGGCGCGCATCAGCGTGCGCGACAAGGGCATCGGAATTGCCGCCGACATGCTGCCGCATATCTTCGATTTGTTCGTGCAGTCGGAGACATCGCTGGAGCGTTCGGAAGGCGGGCTCGGCATCGGCTTGCCGCTTGCGAGGACGCTCGTCGAGTTGCAGGGCGGACGTATCGAAGCGTATTCGGCGGGACTGCAACAGGGCAGCGAGTTCGTCGTGTGGCTGCCGCTTGCGTGTGGACCGCAGGCGGTGCCGGTTCCGCGTGTCGAGATCGCGCCGGGATCGAGCGGCGGCAGACGCGTGCTGCTCGTGGATGACAGCGTGGACGCGGCAACCGCCATGGGTCTTCTGCTCGAAGCCGATGGCTACGATGTGCGCGTCGTCCACGATGCGACGGCTGCGCTCGAGATCAGCGAGACATTCGCGCCGCAGATCGTGCTGCTGGATATCGGCTTGCCGGGGATGGATGGATTCCGCCTCGCCTGCGAGATGCGCAAGCGTGCGGCGACCGCGGATGCGCTCTTGATCGCGGTGACGGGTTATGGACAGGCGCATGACCGGCAGCGGTCGAAGGAAGCCGGGTTCGATCATCATCTCGTGAAGCCGGTGGCGTTCGAGGAAATTCAGAAGGCGGTGGCGGGGCGGTTTGGGGCATAAGTCCTTTTAGAGGCTGCCTCAGCGTTTTCACCTATCAATCCCTCGTTGACTCCACGCCCATCACGTCCCACACTTCATTCCAAGCAAGTGTGATCACAGGTCACACAAACCATACGAAACCAAACCGGAGGCTGTGTTGGCGACTCGCACGACGACAGACCTTCCCGCGCTCGAAGTCGTGGCGCGCGAAACCATGGCCGGGCGCGTCTATGCGCAGTTGCGCGAGGCAATCATGACCGGCCGCTTCGCGCCCGGCCAGTTGCTGAGTCTGCGCAGCGTCGCGGAAGCGGTCGGGTCATCCACCATGCCGGTACGCGCCGCGCTCACGCGCCTGCAAGCGGAAGGCGCGCTGATCGACGGCGCCGGACGCGCGCTGATGGTCCCGCCCATGACGCTCGAATTGCTGGAGGAATTGCGCGACGTGCGCATCGCGCTGGAAGGCGCGGTCGCGAAACGCGCGGCATCGCGCATGAGCCGCGCGCATCTCACGCAATTGCAGGAAGTGTTCGACGAGATGGATGCCTACGTCGAAGCCGGCGATGCATCCGCTTATCTGCGCAGCAACTTCGAATTCCATATCGCGATCTACACGCACGGCGCAAGCGATCTCACGCTCGCGACCATTCAAAACTTGTGGATGCGCATCGGCCCGTTTCTGAACCTCGTCGCGCCGGACATTCCGCACATGCGCAAGTCGATGGCTGCGCATCGGCATATCGTCGATGCGCTTTGGCGCGGGGATGGCGAAGGCGCGCGCGCGGGCATCGAGGAAGATATCGGCGATGCGGCGGCCGATCTACAGGAACGGCTTCCGGCCTCTCATTCGGAAAGCGGCAACGGCGAGCAAAAGGCAAGCGCCTGAGTTTGTATTCAACGATAACAATGACGGAGACATGATGACGGTTCTTCAGATGCTGAAACCGCACGCGGGTTTGCGCGTGCTCGTGACAGGCGGCGCATCGGGCATCGGGCTCGTGATTGCGCGGGCCTTCGTCGATGCCGGCGCGCGCGTGCACGTGTGCGATGCGAGTCAGGAAGCCATCGACGCACTCGCCGAAGCCGAAGCCAGCACGGAACTCAACGCGATCACTTCGACGCTCGCGGATGTGTCGGATAAAGCGGCCGTGGAGCGCGTCTTCGCCGATGTCGAGCGCGAGCTCGGCGGTCTCGACGTGCTTCTGAATAACGCGGGAATCGCGGGACCGACAGGCGGTATCGACGAGCTCGACGAGAAGGATTGGGAAGACACGGTCGATATCAACCTCAACGCGCAGTTCTATTTCGCGCGTCGCGCGGTGCCGCTTCTGAAGCAGGCGCGCGATGGCGGCGCGATCATCGCGCTGTCGTCGGTTGCGGGCAGGCTCGGCTACGCCTTTCGCACGCCGTATGCCGCAACCAAGTGGGCGGTGGTCGGCATGACCAAGAGTCTTGCCATCGAACTCGGACCGTCGAACATTCGCGTCAATGCAATTCAGCCGGGCATCGTGAAAGGGCCGCGTATCGAGCGCGTGATCGCGGCGCGTGCGAAGCAACTGAATTTGCCTTACGAAGAGATGGAGAAGCAATATCTCGCGAAGATTTCGCTGCGCCGCATGACGACGCCCGAGGAAGTCGCAGCCACCGCCTTGTTCCTGTGTTCGCCGGGCGGCAGCGGCATCTCGGGGCAGGCCATTTCGGTGTGCGGCAACGTCGAAGTGCTCTAAACCAAGGAGACGACATGGCAACGAGACGCAAGGTCATCATCACGTGCGCGCCCACGGGCGCAATTCATACGCCGTCGATGTCGCCGTATCTTCCGGTCACGCCGCAAGAGATCGGCGATGCGGCGCTCGCCGCCGCCAAGGAAGGCGCCGCGATTCTGCATCTGCACGCACGCGATCCGAACGATGGTCATCCCACGCAAGACCCCGCCGTGTTCCAGGAATTTCTGCCGCGCATCAAGGCCGAAACGAACGCCGTCATCAATCTGACGACGGGCGGCAGTCCGCACATGACGGTGGCCGAGCGTCTGAAGCCCGCGCATCACTTCAAGCCCGAAGTGGCGTCGCTCAACATGGGTTCGATGAACTTCGGTCTCTACCCGATGCTGGACCGCTTCAAGGATCTGAAGCACGAGTGGGAGCGCAAGCATCTGGAGAACAGCCGCGATCTCGTGTTCAAGAACACGTTCGCGGATATCGAATACATCCTCACGTCGTGCGGTGCGAACGGCACGCGCTTCGAATACGAATGCTACGACATCTCGCATCTCTATAACCTCGCGCATTTCGTCGATCGCGGGCTCGCCAGGCCGCCTTTCTTCGTGCAAAGCGTGTTCGGTCTGCTCGGCGGTATCGGGCCGCATCCGGAAGACCTCGCGCACATGCGCCGTACCGCCGACCGTCTCTTCGGCAAGGACTATGTCTGGTCGATTCTCGGCGCGGGCCGTAACCAGATCACACTCGGCTCCATTGGTCTCTCGCAAGGCTCGAACGTGCGCGTGGGCCTGGAAGATTCGCTGTGGATAGAACCGGGCAAGCTCGCCGAATCGAGCGCGGCGCAAGTGCGCAAGATTCGTCAGGTTATCGAAGGACTGTCGCTCGACATCGCCACGCCTGACGAAGCGCGTGAGATGCTGAAGCTGAAGGGCGCAAGCGAAACCAACTTCTGAGCCAGAGGGCATCGTGAACGACAGGGCAAAGCTGAAAGTAGTCGCGATGCCGACGGGCTGGCTGACCGTCGATCGCTCGTCGCAAGTGTATGGCCGCTATTTCGGCCAGCAGATCAAGGTGCCGGTGTGGTCCACGGCAATCGTCGGGGCCGGCAAGAAGATCGTCGTCGATACCGGCATTCATGATCCGGGCTGGGTTTCGAACTTCGTGTGTCCGTGCGAGCAGGCGCCCGAAGAGAAGCTCGAACGCGCGCTCAAGGAGTACGTGGGATGGAGCGCGGATGACGTCGATATCGTCATCAACACGCATCTGCATTACGACCACTCGGGCGGCAACACGCTCTTTCGCAACGCACGCTTCATCGTGCAGGCAAGCGAATGGGAATACGCGGGGCATCCATTGCCGACGCAGGCCACGTATTACCAGGAGTTTCTGATCGGCCGCGAGCCGCTAGCGTATTTTCGGTGGCAGTTCGTGCATGGCGTGGCCGACATCGTGCCGGGCGTGCGCGTGGTGCCGACGCCGGGACATACGCCGGGGCATCAGTCCGTCGCGGTGGACACCGAAGACGGCGTCGTGCTGATCGCGGGCGACTGTGCGAACTGCATGGAGAACATCGTGGGTCTGGTGCCCGTTGGCATCGTGCATGAAACGCTGGCGGAGTTCAGCTCGCTTTCGCGGATTCGCCAGATCGCGGATTTCGTCATACCCGGACACGATCCCAACGTCGTGCCCGGCAGCGCGGGTATTGCACTGCCGGCGAGCGCTCGCTTGCCGCATGTTCCGAAGTAAAAGCGCGCAATAGCAGAAGCGGTAAAAACCATACGAAGACCCGGAGGAAGACATGAAAGCATTGACGCAGACAATTCGTCGTGCGAAACGCACGGCGTTCGGTTTGGCGCTCGCGACGACGCTCGGTATCGCGATGACAGGGCAGGCCGCAGCGGCGGACAAGTACAAGGTGTTTCTGTCGATGAGCTATGTCGGCAACGACTGGCAGACCGAAGCCGCGAACATGGTGAAGGCAATGGCCAACACGCCCGCGCTCAAGGACAAAGTCGATCTCGAAGTGCAGGTCGCGGGCACCGACGCACAGAAGCAGATTCAGCAGATCAACTCGATGGTGCAGGCAGGCGCGAAAGCCATCGTGATCTATCCGATCTCGCCGACGGCGCTCAATCGCGCGATCAAGAACGCGTGTTCCAAGGGCGTGGTGGTCGCGGCCTACGACGGCGAAGTGACCGAGCCGTGCGCGCATAACGTGACCATCGATCAGCATCAAGCAGGCACCGTCACCGCGGAATGGCTCGCGAAGACCATCAACGGCAAGGGCAATATCGTGGTCGTCAACGGCGTGCCGGGCACGTCGGTGGACCGCGCGCGCACCGAAGCGGCAAAGGCCGTGTTCGCGAAGTTCCCCGGCATCAAGATAGTCGCCGAAGGCACCGGCATGTGGAGCCAGGCGACGGCGCGCACGGAACTCTCGAAGATTCTCGCGACGAATAGCTGGGACAAGATCGACGGCCTGTGGATGCAGGTCGGCTGCTTCACGGCGGCGTCGATGCAGCTCGAAGCCGGTATCGCCGATGACAAGATCAAGCCGTGCGCGGGCGAATCGTCGAACGGGCATCGTGTGCAGATGCTGCCGCCGGGAACGGTCAAGGGCGAGGGCACGTATCGCTCGATCGGGTATCGCTCGATTTCGTATGGCGCGCCGCCGTACTCGGGCGCCATGGCGCTCAAGATGGCCGTGCAGAAGCTCGACGGCAAGGACTTTCCGCCGCGCGTGACGCTCAAGCTGCCGCTCGTGCTCACGCAGGATTCGAAGCTGTGCAAGACGGGCAGTATCGAGGAACTGAAGGCGGGCTGCACGGCCTTCATGCCGGACAAGGTGCCGCCGGGCTGGTTCGCCGACATCTATTCGGAAGACACGAAGGAAGTGGGCTTCAACGCGGCGCTCACCGGCAATCAGGACTGAGCGACATCTAAAGGTTAAGGGAGGCAAGCGATGACATCCCTTGCGATCGACCTGTCGAACGTGACGAAGCGCTTCGGCGCCACTGTCGCGCTCGACGGGGCGTCGTTCTCCGTCAAACGCGGCGCGGTGCATGCGCTGCTCGGCGAGAACGGCGCGGGCAAGTCCACCACGGTGAAGCTGCTGTCGGGTCTCATGCAGCCCGACGCCGGCAGCATTCGCGTGATGGGTCGGGACGTGGCGATGAAAGGCCCGAAGGACGCGCATCGGGCGGGCGTGCAGACCGCGTTTCAGGAGATGACACTCGTGCGCGATCTCACCGTCGCGCAGAATCTGTTGATGTCGTACGAGCCGACCGGCTTTCTCGGGCGCATCAGGAAGCGCGAAGCGCAACGCCAGGCGGCCGAATGGCTCGACAAGCTGGAACTGTCGGACGTGCGTCCTGGCGCTTATATACGCGACCTTTCCTTGCCGGTGCGGCAGAAGATCGAGATCGCCAAGGCCATCGTGCGCGCGCCGCAAGTGTTGCTGCTCGATGAACCGACGTCCGCGTTATCGGGCCGCGACGTGGCGTGGCTTTCGCGCCGTATCGACGAGATGAAGACGCAGGGCGTGACCTTCGTGTTCATCTCGCACCGGATGCAGGAAGTGCGCGAGTTCTGCGACAGCCTCACGGTGTATCGGAATGGCAAGGACGTCGGTGCTTTCGATACCGCCGATATCTCCGATGACGAAGTCATTCGTCTCGTGATCGGCCGCTCGATGGAAGCGAAGTATCCGCCGAAGGTCACGCCGCCGGTGCTGACGGAGAACCACGGCGCGCCTGCAATCGAAGCACGCGGCATACGTGTCGATGGCGTCGTGAGCGACTTCGTCCTCAAGCTGAAAGTGGGCGAAGTGCATGGCATCGCGGCGTTGCAGGGCATGGGCCAGCGCGAGATGTTCGAGGCGCTCTTCGGCGCGAGCTTCATCGACGATGGCGAGATTCGTATCGACGGCAAGCCGGTTACGTTGACGTCCACGGCGGATTCGCTCAAGGCCGGCGTCGCGACGAGCTTCCTGCCCGAAGACCGCAAGACCGAAGGCTTGTTCCTGCGCTTGCCGGGCGGCGAGAACGTATCGCTGCCGGTGATCGGACGCTACTCGCGTTTCGGTTTGATCGACCGCAAACGCGAACAGGCGGCCATACGCCGCTCGCTTGCGCAGATGGAAGTGAATCCGCGTGCGCTCTACAAGCCGTGTCTTTCTTTCTCGGGCGGCAATCAGCAAAAGATCGCGATGGCCAAATGGCTGCTCACGCAAAGCCGCGTGTGGCTCATGTTCGACCCGACGCGCGGTATCGACGTAGGCACCAAGCATCAGATCTTCGTTTTGATGCGTGCGTTCGCGGCGGCGGGCGGCTCCGTGCTGTTCTATTCGACGGACGTGCCCGAACTCGTCAACGTGTGCGACTGCGTGTCGGTGATGTATCGCGGCCGCAATGCGGGCGAGCTCGAAGGCGAGGCGCTTACCGAAGAGAACGTGATGCGCAAGATGCTATCCAGTTGAGGAGTTGCATATGAAAATAGCCATAGCGTCGCCAGAAAGCGAGATCGTGAGGCCCGGCGCGCGCGTGGGAATCGGCGCGCGCATCGACCATCATCGCGGGCTCATCATCGCGATCGGTGCGTTGCTCGCCATGCTCATTGCGTGGGTCGCGCTATCTGCCACGCCTGTCGGCATGTACGACATCGGTTCGGTCATATCGAGCAGCACGACGCTCGCGCTCGCGGCCATCGGGCAGACCATCGTCGTGCTGTCGGGCGGGTTCGATTTGTCGGCGTCGGCGGTCGTGTCGCTGGCCAACGTGCTCGCGGTGCGCTTCGTGCAAGGCTCGCCCGTCGAGCAGTGGGCGGGCGTCGCGCTCATCATCGCCATAGGCGGCGGCATCGGCCTCGTCAACGGCGCGCTGATCGCGTGGTTCCGCTTGCAATCCATTGTCGTTACGCTCGCGACGATGTTCATGGTGCAAGGCGTCACGCTGCTCATCCAGAACAAGCCGGGCGGCAGCATCGGCGAACAATTCGGCGGCTTTCTCACGGCCGACCTGATTCCCGACAAGATACCGATGTCGGCTGTCCTGCTCATCGTGGCTTTGCTCGTGTGGTCGTTCATCAAGCGCACGCGCTTTGGCGTCGGTCTCTATGCGCTTGGCAGCGACCCCGATGGCGCGTATGCCAACGGCATGCCGGTCACGCGTTATCGCATCGCGACCTATGCGCTCGCAGGCATGTTCTACGCGGCAGCGGGCCTATACGTGTCGGCGCAGACGGGCTCGGCCGATCCGCTCGTCGGCCGCCCGCTCCTGCTTTCCATGTTCACGGCGGTCGTGCTCGGCGGCACGTTGCTTGGTGGCGGTCGTGGCGGTTGCGTTGGAAGCGTGTTCGCCGCAATGACGCTGATGATCACGGTGAACATTCTGCTCGTCTTGAACGTATCGGCGTTCTTCACGACGATTGCCGAAGCCGTGATCCTGATTCTCGCGGTGCTCGGTTCTTCCATCGGCAAGCAGTCGGCGGCGCACGAGTGCGCGCGGCAGGCTTCGCAATGGCTCAAGGCCGTGCGAACGGGCACGCGTGCACGCGATGACGGCCATGCGCGGCACGTGGCGTTCGAAGTCGGCGATTATCGTCCCATCGAGAACAAGGAGTTGAAGGGCCGCGCGATCCCGGACTGGATCGAGCGCAATCGCGAATGGGTCAAGTACGTGATTCCCGCGTACCTGCTGTTCTTCGGCGTGGTCGTCATCACGGGCTTCGTCTATGGTCCGGGCGTGCTGATCAGCGCGAACTTCTATAGCAGCCTGCTCACGCTGACCTTGTTTCTCGCGGTCCTCGGTCTCGGTCAAGGCGCGGTCATTCTCACCGGCGGTCTCGATCTGTCGATGCCGTGGCTCATCACGCTATCGGGCGTACTGTTGACGGGACTCACGCATGGCTTGAACGGCGCCGCGGTCTGGGCGGCGCCGGTCGTGCTCGGCGTGGGCCTGCTCGTGGGCATCTTCAACGGCGTGGGCGTCGTCATGCTCGGCTTGCCGCCGATTGTCGTGACGCTGGCGGCGAACGGCCTGCTGCAAGGTCTCACGCTCATCTATTGCAATGGCTCGCCGCAAGGCTGGACGCCGTCCGTGATCAGCGAGTTCGTCAATGCTCGTCTCGGTCCGCTGTCGCTAGCCGCCTGGAGCGTGCCGCTGTTTCTTGCGATTGCCTTGTTGCTGTTGCATCGGACGCCGTTCGGCAGGCGCGTCTATGCGGTCGGCAATTCGCCGATTGCCGCGCGTCTTTCCGGCGTGCGCGTCGGCTCCACGTTGATCGCGGTGTATTGTCTTTCGGGTCTGTGTTCCGCGCTCGTCGGCTTGCTGCTCGCGGGCTTCAGTTCGCAGGCGTTTCTCGGCATGGGCGATCCTTATCTCTTGCCTTCCATTGCCGTGGTCGTGGTCGGCGGCGCGCTCATCACGGGCGGACGCGGTCACTATCTCGGCGTGTTCGGCGGAGCGCTTCTGCTTACCGCGCTCGGCACTTTGCTCGCGGGCACGACGGTGCCGCCAGCGGTCCGCGACATCATCAATGGCCTCGTCGTTCTCGCCGCGGTGATCACGTTGCGCGACAAGCGAGGTTGACGAGCCGCTCATAAAAACCGGAGGAGACACAAGAAATGAACCCAAGGCAAATAGCGATCATCGGTACCGGACGCATCGGCAGGGCGTGGGCCATCGTGTTTGCGCGCGCGGGTTTCAGCGTGAATCTGCATGATGCGTCGAAGGACATGCTGAACGGCGCGATCGCTTCGATACGGGAAAGCGTGGACGACCTCGCGTCGTTCAAGCTGACCGACGAGTCGACCGATGCCATCGTCGCGCGCATCAAGAGTTGCGAGTCGCTCGAAGAAGCCGTGTCCGACGCGGGTCTTGTGCAGGAGAACATCGCGGAGATGGTCGAACCCAAGCGCGAACTATTCGCGCAACTCGACCGCCTGACTCATCCCAATGCGCTGCTTGCCAGTTCGACCTCGGGCCTGCCTGCATCGACCTTTACGCAAGGCTTGAAGGGCGGCGCGCGCTGCCTCGTCGCGCATCCGGTGAATCCGCCTTCGCTTGTGCCGCTCGTCGAGCTATGCGGCGCGCCGTGGACCGCGCCCGAAGCGATCGAACGAGCGCGCGCCATCTACGAAGCGGCGGGACAAAAGCCCGTGACCGTGAATCGTGAAATTTCGGGCTTTCTGCTCAACCGCCTGCAAGGCGCGGTGCTCGACGAAGCGCTCAGTCTCTATGCGCAGGGTTACGCCACGGCGGCCGACCTCGATACGGTCATGCGCGATGGTCTCGCCATGCGCTGGTCGTTCATGGGTCCGTTCGAAACGATCGATCTGAACGCGCCAGGCGGCGTCGCGGATTACGCGGCGCGCTATGGCGGCACGTATCGCAACATCACGGCGACGCGCGTGCCTTTCGACTGGCCCGAAGAGATATTGACTAAGCTCGACGCCGAACGCCGCGCCGTTCTGCCGCGCGATCAGATCGAAAACCGCAGTAGCTGGCGCGATCGCAGGCTGATGGCGCTGATCGCTCACCGCCTCGCGGACAAGGACAAGGCGTAGCCACGCCACAACCAGGAAGGAGACGACGATGCCCGAAACCCGCTTGCTGGTCGATGCCAACAATCATCTGGGTGAAGGACCGCTTTGGGACGTGAAGGAGGAGAAGCTCTACTGGATCGACAGTACCGCCGCCGAAATCTATAGCTGCCGCGCCGATGGCAACGAGGTCGAACGCTACTTCGTGCCGCGTCATATCGGTTCCATGGCGCTGCGTGAACAAGGCGGCGCGGTGGTCGCGCTCGCGAACGGGCTGCATTTCTACGACTTCGACTCGCAGACGGTGCAGTTTATCGGCGACCCGGAAAGCGACGATCCCGAAACGCGCTTCAACGACGGCAAGGTGGATCGGCAAGGGCGGTTCATTGCGGGCACCATGTCTTACGACTTCGATCGCTACTTTGCGGATCGCGGCCAGCGTTCCACCAAAAGCGGCGGACTTTATCGGCTCGATACGGACGGCAAGATCGCGCATCTGGACAGCGGCATCAGTTGTTCGAACGGTCCATGCTGGAGCCCGGACAACCGCACTTTCTACTTCACCGACACGTATAGCAAGGAGATGTACACGTACGACTACGACATCGAAACGGGCGCGATATCGAACAAGCGGCTGTTTGCTTCCGCGCGCGATATGGCCGGCACATTCGATGGCGCGACGGTCGATTCCGAAGGCTACGTATGGTCCGCGCTGGTGTTCGGCGGGCGCATCCTGCGCTTCGCGCCCGATGGCTCACTCGACCGTGTCGTGCCGTTTCCGGTTCGCAATCTGACGAGCGTGATGTTCGGCGGCCCGAATCTCGACATTCTTTACGTCACGACGATGGGCCGCCCGATGTGGGGCATTCCGCAGAAAGAGCGCGACAAGGGTGGTCTTTTCGCGGTGACGGGACTCGGCGTGACAGGCCTTCCAGAGCCGCGTTTTGCGGGGTGAGATTCGAACGCCCGACGCTTAACTCTTTACGATCCACACCGAGTTGAGATCGTGGGCGTCGCCTTCCGTTACCGTCAACTTGCCTGCTTCGATGAGGCGGGCAAAGCGCCACTTGCAGAAGAGATCGCTGCGTCCCGAACGATGCATAGCCGCGCCAAGCATCTCGCTGCTTGCGAGCTTGGCCGGGGCGCCCGACGCGAGCGCGATGAAGTCCGCGTCGTAGTGATCGATAGGATGCGAAGCGAGCTTGCCGTCTTCCCACACACGCACGGCTTCGCCATCTTCCTTGAGCGCGGCCCATTCGTTCGCGAGTTGCGCGCGCAGGCCGGCGCTTGCGGGCTTGCGTGCCGCGACGAGCGCGGCGGCCGCGCCGACATCCAGCGCCAGCGCTTGTCCCTTGGGAATCGCGCGAGCCACGGCGCGCAGGCTCGCATCGATTTCGCTCACGGGCACGTCCGCGTCGCGCAGCCACCAGTGCGCGCGTCGACGCAGCGCTTGCTCCACATCGCCTGCCTCGGCCCAGATCACTACCTCGGACGCCTGAGTCGTCAGGTCGGCGAGGCGCCGGTTCATGTCGCGTAACTCGCCATACCAGTCCATCGACGCTTCGTCTTGCGGATCGAAGCCGCCGCACGCGTAGAGCGCCTTCATGAAGCCGACGCGCGCATCGGGCGAGCCGGTGTCGACATCGACGAGCGGGCCGATCGAGCCATCGTCGAGGATATCGATGACGGGATCGCGCAACGCCGTGCGCAACATGGCCGCGGCCGAGCCGCCCTGACATAGGTGATGGATGGTTTTCATCGGATTCTCCTCTTCAACGACTTACCTTCAACGACACATCGCCGACCCCTCCGGCGCGTGAAGCCGCAGACTATAGCGGAATTCGTATCTCGAATTTAGCGGTCGGTCCCGGTTTTCTTCCCGGACCGGGTCCCCGCTTTATTCCTCACCGCGCTCATGGGACTAAAGTCCAATACCGGTTCAAGAGCCGCGCGCCTATTCTCCAGCGAGAAATCAAGAGCCGGGGCGTGGACACAGCGCCTCGCGGTGCTGCCGAACTTCACGCCTGATCCAATGAGCGATGCGACGCCAACCGTGGCCGTGGTCGATGACGACGAATCGGTCTGCCGGGCACTCAAGCGGCTGCTGCGTGCGGCCGGCATGGCGTCGGCGAGCTTCGGCACGGGCGACGCGTTGCTCGCCGCACTCGACGAAAACGACGCCGCATGGCGGCCCGACTGCATCGTGCTCGACGTGCAGATGCCCGGCATCAACGGGCTGGAAGTGCAACGGCGTCTGGCGGGCAGCGATATGCCGATCGTCTTCGTCACGGCTCACGACGATCCCGCCGTGCGCGATACGGCGCTCGCTGCGGGAGCCGCGGCCTATCTGCATAAACCATTCGACGACGAAGTGTTCATCGGCGCGGTGCGCGCGGCCATTGCACGCGTGCGCGAGGCGCCATGACGTCCTTCCCGGCACCGCATAAAACGACGACACATGGAACGAGGGCCGGTTGCGTCACGCAGACGGTCAGGCATCGACGAAAACACTGAGAGGGAGTACCGAAATGAACAGCACGTTTCAAACCGCGCGGAGCCGGCGCGTGCGCCTGTCATCGAGCTTGGCGCTCATGCTTGCGACCGCGGTAACGCTCGAAGCAGCCGCGCAGCAGGCGATCTATTACCCCGCGCGCGGTCAAAGCCAGAGCCAGCAGGGCAATGACGTATCGCAATGCCAGCAATGGGCGAAGCAGAACACCGGTATCGATCCGATGTCACTCGCGCAGCAGGCTAACCAGCCACCGCCAACGCAGCAACAGGGCGGACGCGTGCGTGGCGCGGCGGGCGGGGCGGCAGCGGGCGCCGCGATGGGTGCGATAGCCGGCGACGCGGGCAAGGGCGCGGCAGCGGGTGCGGCGGGCGGTGCAGTGATGGGCGGGGTGCATCAACGGCAGCAGCGGCGTGCGGCCGCGTCGCAGCAGCAGGCCAATCAGCAACAGGTCTCGCAGGAGATGACGACCTTCAACCGGGCCGTGTCCGCCTGCATGACGGGACGCGGCTACACCGTGCAATAGACGCGAGCCACGCGAGCGGAGACACTTATGCCGACTTCACCTTTGCGGATCTTCAAAGCCCCCGCTCCGGCTTCGTCGGCGTTCGTGCGCTGGCGGCGCGCGGGCATGCGCTTCGTCGGCGTCTCGTTGATGTTCGCCATCGCGGCATGCGAGAAGCAAGCGAGCGCGCCCAAGCCCGCCGCGCCCGAAGTTACCGTGATGACCGTCGAAGGCCACGACACGCCCGTCACGTTCGAATTCGTCGCGCAGACGCAGAGCTCGCGCGAAGTGGAGATCCGCGCACGCGTGGAAGGCTTCCTCGAAAAGCGCCTCTACACCGAAGGCGCGCTCGTGAAAGCAGGGCAGGTGATGTTCCAGATGGATCGCAAGCCGTTCGAGGCTTCGCTGCAAACCGCGCGCGGCCAGCTCGCGCAACAGCAGGCGCGGCTCACCGTGACCAAGGCGAATCTCGCACGGGTGCGTCCGCTCGAAGCGCTGAACGCCGTCAGCAAGAAGGATCTCGACGACGCCATCGGCAACGAGAAATCCGCACAGGCTTCGGTGATCGCCGCGCAAGGCGAAGTACAGAACGCCGAACTCAATCTGGGCTACACCACCATCAAGAGTCCGCTCACCGGCTTGTCGAGCTATGCGCGCATGCAGGAAGGCAGCTATCTTTCGGCAGGCAATTCGAGCCTGCTGACTTCGGTCGCGCAACTCGATCCCATGTGGATCAACTTCAGCCTTTCGGAAAACGAGGTCTTGAGCTATCGCGATCAGATCGCGAAAGGACGCCTGACCGCGCCCGCTGACAAGCGTTATATCGTCGAAGTCATTCTCGCCGATGGCTCGCGCTATCCGGATACCGGCCCGGTCGATTTCTTCGCGCCTTCGTATAACAAGGACACGGGCACGTTCCTCGTGCGCGCGGTGCTGCCGAACAAGGCCGGGCAGTTGCGCCCCGGCCAGTTCGTGCGCGCGCTGGTGCATGGCCTCACGCGGCCGAACGCCATTCTCGTGCCGCAACGCGCCGTGTTGCAGGGCGCGAAAAGCCACTACGTATGGTTGCTCGACAAGGACGGCAAGACGCCGCGCGAGCAAGTGGTGGAGGTGGGCGACTGGCTCGGCGACAACTGGTTCATATCGGATGGTCTGCGCGCGGGCGACCGCGTGATCGTCGATGGCGCGATACGCGTGTCCGCGGGCGCGCCCGTCAACGTGAAGGGCGATGCCGCGCCCGTTGCGCCGCCAGGCGAAGCGACCATCAAGGTCGAGCCAGCCCAACAGGCGAAGTGAGCGAAGGCCGCCATGAAATTCTCTCACTTCTTCATCGACCGGCCGATCTTCGCGATGGTCGTGTCGATCGTCATCACGCTTGCGGGCGTCATCGCCATGCTCGCGTTGCCGATCGCGCAGTATCCGGACATCACGCCTGCGCAGGTCACGGTGACGGCTCAGTATCCCGGCGCAAGCGCGGATGTCGTCACCAACAACGTGGCCGCGCCGATCGAGCAACAGGTGAACGGCGCGGACAACATGATCTACATGAACTCGTCGAGCTCATCGACGGGACAAATGACGCTCAACGTGTTCTTCGATATCGGCACCAACCCGCAACTCGCGCAAGTGGACGTGCAGAATCGCGTGAACCTTGCACTGCCGCAGTTGCCGCAATCGGTGCAGGCGCAAGGGGTGCAGGTACAGAAGAAGTCGTCGGCGTTCATGATGGTGATCGCCATCTATTCGTCGAGCAACCGCTACGACGCGACGTATATCGCCAACTACGCGAACATCTACGTGCTCGATGCACTGAAGCGCATTCCCGGCGCGAATCAGGCGAGCATCTTCGGCTTTCCGGATTACGCCATGCGCATCTGGCTCAAGCCCGAACGCATGGCACAGCTCGGCGTGACGCCTTCTCAAGTGCAGAGTGCGGTGTCCAATCAGAACCAGCAGTTTGCGGTGGGCAGTATCGGACAATCGCCGACGGGCACGCCCGTGCAGCAGTCGTTCGCCGTCACCACCACGGGACGGCTCGCCACGCCTGCCGAGTTCGAGAACATCATCATTCGCGCGCAGAACGGAGGCGCCGCTATCGTGCGCTTGAAAGACGTGGCGCGCGTCGAACTCGGACAGAAGGATTATTCGATCCGCAGCCGCTTTCAGGGCAAGCCCGCAACGGTGATCGCCGTGTATCAGCAGCCGGGCGCGAACGCGCTCGATGTATCGAAGCAAGTGCGCGCCACGCTCGAACAGATGAAGAAGTCATTTCCGGAAGGGATCGACTATCGCGTTTCGATGGATACCACCGAGTTCACGCGCGCTTCGATCGCCGATGTGATCCACACCTTCTTCGAAGCACTCGTGCTCGTGGTGATCGTCGTGTATCTGTTTCTGCAGAGCATACGCGCGACGCTCATTCCGGTGCTGGCGGTGCCGGTGTCGATCGTCGGCACTTTCGTGGGCATGTCGCTGCTCGGCTTTTCCATCAACATGCTCACGTTGTTCGGGATGGTGCTGGCGATAGGGATCGTGGTGGACGATGCCATCGTCGTGATCGAGAACGTCGAGCGCAACATGACGGTCTTCAAGCTGCCGCCGAAAGAAGCCGCGAAGCGCGCAATGGACGAAGTCTCGGGACCGGTCGTCGCTATCGTGCTCGTGCTGTGCGCGGTGTTCGTGCCCGTGGCGTTTCTCGGTGGCATCACCGGGCAGTTGTACAAGCAGTTCGCCATCACGATCGCCATATCCGTGGTGTTCTCCGGGATCGTTGCGTTGACCTTGTCGCCCGCGCTCGCGGCGCTGTTGCTCAAGCCCGAGCATGGCAAAAAGGCGCGCTTTTTCGTATGGTTCGACAACGGCTTCGCGAAGATGACGCGCGGTTATTCGCGCTCGGTGGCGTTCGTCATCAAGCGCTCGGTCCTCATGTTGCTGATCTTCGCGGGCATGATCGGCCTTTCGATCTGGATGGTGAAGTCGATACCCACGAGCTTCTTGCCGCCCGAGGACCAGGGGTATCTGCTCGGTGCGGTGATCATGCCCGATGCCGCGAGCCTCGACCGCACCGGAGAAGTCTCGGAACGCGTAACCGATTACTTCATGAAGCAGCCAGGCGTGGACAGTATCACCACGGTGGATGGCTTCAGCCTGCTCGACAGTCAGACGAAGAACAACGCGGGTACGTTCTTCGTCGGCTTCAAGAGTTTCGATGAGCGCTATTCGTCCGCGAACATTCGCACGCAAAATGCGCGCGCCGTGCTGCTCGGCGCGTACAAGAATTTGTCCACGGTGAGTCAGGGTATCGTGCTGCCCGTCAATCCGCCTTCCATTCCGGGCCTTGGCACGACAGGCGGTTTGGAGATGTGGATACAAAGTAAGGGCGATGCGGGCAGCGCGCAGATATCGGCCAGGGTGCAGGATTATCTGGCGAAAGCGAAGCAACGGCCCGAATTGCAGGGCGTGACATCCACGTTCAACGCCAACGCGCAACAGCTTCAGGTCGAAGTGGATCGTGCCAAGTCCGAAACGCTCGGCGTTCCGGTGCAGGATGTCTACAGCGCGATGCAGACCATGTTCGGTTCGCTCTACGTCTCGCAGTTCAACAAGGACAGCCGTCTGTGGCAGGTGATCCTGCAGGCGGAATCGTCGGAGCGTCGCACGCCCGAGGACCTGAATCGCATCTTCGTGCGCGGCAGTTCAGGCGAAATGGTGCCGTTGAAATCCGTGGTCACGTACAAGTACGTGACCGGTCCCGATCTGATCACGCGCTTCAACAATTTTCCCGCAGTGAAGATCACGGCCAACGCCGCGCCCGGTTACAGCACGGGGCAGGCCATGGCCGCGCTGCAGGACATTGCGACGAGCACGTTGCCGCAGGACTACGGCATTGCGTGGAGCGGTCAGGCATACGAGGAACAGAGCTCGGGCAGTTCATCGGCGATGGTGTTCGTCTTCGGCCTCGTCATGGTGTTCCTGATTCTCGCCGCGCAATACGAGAAGTGGTCGTTGCCGATGGGCGTCTTGCTCGCCGTGCCCTTCGCCTTGTTCGGCGCACTGCTCGCCATTCTGCTGCGCGGGCTCGACAACAACGTGTACTTTCAGATCGGCCTCACCATGCTCGTTGCGCTCGCGGCGAAGAACGCCATTCTGATCTTCGAGTTCGCGGTGCTCAACCGCGAAGCGGGCAAGTCCATCTACGAGTCCGCGATGACCGCCGCATCCGAGCGCCTGCGCCCGATCGTGATGACATCGCTCGCGTTCATTCTCGGCTGCGTGCCGCTCGCGATTGCGACGGGGGCATCGGCGAATAGCCGGCATTCCATCGGCACGGGTGTGATCGGCGGGATGCTGGGCGCCACGCTCATCGCCGTGTTCTTCATCCCGATGTTCTATTACGTCATCGAGACCATGAGCGCCAGGTTCGGGTCGAAGAAGAAAGGCGAAGGCAAGGGCGAAGCGGGTTCATCGCCCGCGGCGGACCATGACGGGCCCGCGACGCACGGAGGCGAATGACATGCGCTCAAACATAGCCATGAAACCGTCATCGCGTGTGATCGTGCTGATCGTGTCGTCGATGCTCGGCGGTTGTCTGCTCGGGCCGAATTACGAGCGTCCCGCCATCGAAACGCCCGATAGCTTTCGCTTCGCCGCACAGCAATCGAACGAGATCGCCAACACGGCATGGTGGGAGCAATTTCAGGACCCCGCGTTGAATCAGTTGATCGCCATTGCGTTGCAGGAGAACAAGGATGTGAAAATCGCGGCGGCGCGCGTCGATGAATTCCTCGGGCAATTTCAAGTCACGCGTTCGCAGCTGTTTCCGCAAGTGGGATTGGGCGCGAATGCCGAGCGCGAGCGCTTACCCATCGGGTCCGCGCAATTGCCGCCGGGCGTAGGCACGGTCATCAATCAGTATCAACTCGCGTTGAATGCTTCGTGGGAAATAGACGTGTTCGGGCGCTTGCGGCGTCAGACGGAAAGCGCACGCGCTAGTCTGCTTGCAAGTGAGGAAGGCCGCCGAGCGACTATTTTGTCGTTGGTGGCTTCGGTGGCATCGACCTACATCACGCTCGTTTCGCTCGACCGGCAACTCGATATTGCGCGAGCCACGGTCAAGAGCCGGCAGGAGTCCGTGATCGTGTTCGGCCTGCGCTTTCAATACGGCGAAGTCTCGCAGATGGAACTGGCGCAGTCGCAGTCGGAGTATCAGGCCGCGCTCGCGACGATTCCGCAACTCGAACAGCAGATCGCCACGCAAGAAAACGCGTTGTCCATTCTGCTGGGCCGTAATCCGCAAGGCATCGCACGCGACCGCGAACTCGACGACCTGGCCACGCCGCAAGTCCCAGAAGGTCTGCCCTCGGAGTTGCTCACGCGGCGGCCGGATCTGCGTCAGGTGGAGCAGAACCTGATTGCGGCGAATGCGCAGATTGGCGCGGCGCGGGCGCTGTATTTTCCGTCGATATCGCTCACGGGCCTCTTCGGCACTGCAAGCACGCAATTCTCGCAACTCTTCACGGGAGCGGCGCGCGCGTGGTCGTTCGCGGGTGCCGTGACGCAGCCCATCTTCACGGGCGGAGCGATCAGCGGACAAGTCAAGGCGGCGGAAGCGCAGCAGCAACAAGCGCTTTTCTCCTATGAAAAAGCGATTCAAGTGGCCTTTCAGGATGTCGACGACAGTCTCATCACGCTAACCAAGAGCCGCGAAGCACGCGATGTGCAGGGCCGTCAGGTCGATGCCTTGCGCACCTACGCCAATCTCGCGCGGCTGCGTTACGAGGGTGGCTACACGAGCTATATCGAAGTGCTCGATGCGGAACGCAGCCTCTTCCAGTCGCAGTTGAGCTATACGCAGACGCAGGCCGCCGCGCTCAATGCCATGGTTTCGCTCTACAAGGCGATGGGCGGCGGCTGGGTCGCGGAAGCCGAGCAACGCACGGCAGTGGTTTACGACACGCGCGGCGCGGTGGTCAAACGCGATGCGAAGGACGAGCCATCGCCATGAACGCGCACGTCAACATGCGTTTGATCGCCTGTCACGAATGCGATCTCCTGCAACATGAAACCGTGCTGCAAAGAGGCGGCGTCGCGCGCTGCGCACGTTGCGGCGCGCCACTGTATCGCAATCGTCCCGATGGACTGAATCGCGCGCTTGCCTGCACGCTCGCCGCCCTCACGATGTTCTGCATCGCCAATGCGTTTCCTATCGTGGGACTCGAAGTGAGCGGCACGGTGGTTCAAACCACCCTGCTCGGCGCGGTGCGTGTGCTTTACGCCGATGGCATGTGGCCCATCGCGGGGCTCGTGCTCGCGACCACGTTCATCATGCCGCTTGCCGAGATGTGCGCCATGGCGTGGCTGCTCGTTCCACTGAGCAGGGGCTACGCGCCGCGTGCCGGACGTGCCGCCTTTCGTGCGTTGCATACGGTGCGGCCGTGGGGCATGACCGAGGTGCTGATCCTCGGCTTTCTCGTGGCGCTCGTGAAACTTGCGCATATCGCGAGTGTCGTGCCTGGCCTTGCGCTCTTTGCATTCGGCGGCGTCATGCTGCTGATCTCGGGCGCTTCGGCATCGTTCGATCCGCGCGAGGCATGGGCATTGATCTACAAAAGCAGCCTCGCCGATGCCCCTGCTTATCGCGGCCACGCGCGCACCGCGAAACAAGCGGGCTTCTTCGTCTGTCACGATTGCGCGCTCGTCTCCAAGGCGCCGCCGCATGCACACGACGGAAACTGTCCGCGTTGTCACGCACGGCTGCACTTTCGCAAGCCCGACAGCATCGAGCGAACGTGGGCGCTGCTGATCGCCGCGATGGTGCTCTACGTGCCCGCCAACGTGCTGCCCGTGATGGATACGAGTTCGCTCTTCGGCGCGCAGAAGGACACCATCATGAGCGGTGTCGCCTATCTGTGGACTTCGGGTTCATGGCCGCTCGCGGTGCTGGTGTTCATCGCGAGCATTGCCGTGCCCATGCTCAAGATACTCGCGCTGCTCATGCTCGTCGTCAGCACGCAGATGCGCTCGCGCTGGCTGCCCGCGCGGCGCACGAAGATCTATCGCATCGTCGAGTTCGTCGGTCGCTGGTCGATGCTCGATATTTACGTGATCACCGTGCTCGTCGCGCTCGTGCAGTTCAATGCGCTGGCGACGATACGCGCGGGCGCCGCCGCCATTGCTTTCGGTGGAGTCGTCGTGCTGACGATGTTCGCGGCAATGGCATTCGACCCGCGTCTCATCTGGGACGCCGCGGACCAAGGACATGGCTGAACCTCCCGACATCAAGCGAGCGCCTCCGGATGAATTTCCCGAAGCCTTGCCCGCCCGCCGCCCGCGCTTCGGCATTTCGCTGATCTGGCTCGTGCCGTTCATCGCGGTGCTGATCGGCGGATGGCTCGCGGTGCAGGCCATCCTCGAGAAAGGTCCGACGATCTCCATTACTTTCAACACGGGCGAGGGGCTCGAAGCGGGCAAGACCAAGCTCAAGTACAAGAACGTGGATATCGGCACGGTGAAGAGCGTGGTGCTCGCGCCGGATCACAAGCGCGTGATCGCATCGGCGGAAATGGCGAAGGATGCGGAACACATGCTCGTCGACGACACACGCTTCTGGGTCGTGCGCCCGCGCATTTCAGGCGGCACGGTGTCGGGCCTCGGCACGTTGATCGGAGGCGCGTTCATCGGCGTGGATGTGGGCGTGAAGAGCGCGAAGCGTCACGACTATACCGGGCTCGAATCGCCGCCTGTCATCACGGCGGACGTGCCGGGGCGCGAGTTCGTGTTGAAGAGCCCGACCATGGGTTCGCTCGATGCCGGTGCACCGATCTACTTCAGGCGTCTCCAGGTGGGACAGGTGACCGCCTATGAGCTCGATGCGGACGGCATGGGCGTGACCATCCACATCTTCGTCAACGCCCCTTACGACAAGTACGTCAAGCTCGATACGCGCTTCTGGCAGGCGAGCGGCGTGGACGTCAAGCTCGACTCGACCGGTGTGAAGATGGACACGGAATCGCTCGTCGCGATACTCGTGGGCGGGCTCGCATTCGAAACGCCGGCGCCCTTGAAAGAGCTCGCCGATAGCTCGGATCATCAGGATTTGGCGGAAGCGCCTGCGAGCAGCGTGTTCCAGCTCTTCGGAACACGCCCCGAAGCGATGAAGCGGCATGATCGTATCGTCGATACCTACGTGTTCAATTTCAAGGAATCGGTGCGCGGTCTGTCGGTCGGCGCGGAAGTGGATTTTCGCGGTATCGTGCTCGGCGAAGTGACGGCGATCAATACGCAATACGATCCGGTGCGGCGGGAATTCAGCATCCCCGTACGCGTGAACTTCTATCCAGAACGCTTCACCATGCGCATACGGGCAGGCGACAAGACGGGACGTCTCGTGCCCGACCGGCATCAGCTCTTGCAATACATGGTCGAGCACGGCTTTCGCGGGCAATTGCGTACCGGTAGCATCCTGACGGGACAGCGCTATATCGCGGTCGATTTCTTCCCGAACACGCCGAAAGAAAAGATGGACACAAGCGGCGATCCGCCGGAAATCCCGACCGTGCCGGGCGGCTTGCAGTCATTGCAGGACTCCGTGCAGGCACTCGTGGCGAAGTTCAACAAGATTCCGATCGAAGGGATCAGCAATGACCTGCGCGATACGCTCAAACAGGCGCAGGTGCTTATCAAAACGCTCGACACCGACGTCGCGCCACAAGCGAAAGCAACGCTCGCGGCTGCACGCGATGCGCTCGGCGCGACGAGCCGCGCGTTGCAGAGCGACTCGCCGTTGCAGACCAGCACCGCCGAAACCATGCGTGAGTTGTCGCGCACGGCCGCTGCATTCCGCAATCTCGCGGAGTATCTCGAACAGCATCCGGAAGCGATTCTGCGCGGCAAGCCGGAGGATAAAAGGTGATATACCGTTTCTTCGTTCCAGCGCTCATCGTCATGGTCGGCGCGTGTGGTGCATCGCCCAAGGCCGCGTTCTATACGTTAAGTCCCGAAGCCACACTGCAACCTGCCGCGAATGTCAGGCCCGTTCGCGTGACCGTGGGGCCCGTGACGGTTCCCGACCTTGTCGACAAGCCGCAAATGATCACGCGAACCATGCCGAACGAAGTGACCGTGAACGAGTACGCGCGCTGGGGCGAGCCGTTGAAAGAGAATATCGCGCGTACGTTGGCAGCGGATTTGTCGCGCGTGCTTGGCGTGGACAATGTGTCGATTTATCCGGCGAGTGCGGACATCAAGACCTATCAGCTACGCGTCGATGTGATGCATTTCGAATCCGTCATCGACGAATCCGTCACGCTCGATGCACTCTGGAGCCTTCGCGCCCCCGATGGTGTATCGCATTTCGACGGGCACACGCTCGTGCACGAAAACACGAAAGGCGATGGTTTCGCCGCCATCGCCGCGGCGCATAGCCGCGCGCTCGCGCAGATGAGCCGGCAGATCGCGGCCGCGCTCGGCGAGATGCGGCAATGAACGAGGAATCATGCCGTAATTGAATCGCCTTCGGGCGCTTCGTGCGGCAGCGTCCAGCCGAAGAATACCTGCGCGTCGTGCAGCTCGCCGGCTCGTATCGAGAGAATCTCCGTGTTGCGAAAGGCCTTGCCGTCGAGCATGCGCGCATCGTACGTGACGAACACATGTTCACCGTCCTGCCTCATGTGAACGAAGTCGAAGGTGGCGATTGCGTTCGCGTTCGGCCAGCAACGCGCGAAGTAAGTCGCGCGGTCGAGACGGTTATCGCGAGGACTCGTGAAATGGAAGTCTTTCGCGATGAGCGCTTCGATAGCGGCACGATCCTTCCTCACATACGCTTCATAAACACGTCGCGCGACTTCAACCGGGCCGAGAGTTTCGTCGGGCATGAGTTTCTCCTTTGCGATAGGCTTCGGGTTGCGTGCGCGATTCATCGTCACGTCTCATACGACGTTCGAGCGATCGCGGAATCGACGTATGGTCACGCGTCGTGCGCAAAATCCAACAATAGCTTCGCATGAGACTTGAGTCGGAGGCGTGTGTTCCGGCTCTTGTCGACAGGAGACGGTTACATGCCAGCAAGACGCCTTATTTCCGCGCTGCTCAGCGCTGCATTGCTCGCCTCACTTCCCATTCAATCCGCCCTCGCGGACGATACCCCCACTGAAACGATCACCGTGGCAGGACTTTCCGAGCCTTCGGACATCCTGGTGGATCGCTGGGGCGTGCCGCATATCTACGCGGCCAACGACAGCGACGCGTTCTTCGTGCAAGGCTTCAACGCCGCGCGCGATCGTCTGTTCCAGATCGATCTATGGCGTCGTCGCGGGCTTGGCGAACTCGCCGAAGTCTTCGGGCCCGCGTATGTCGAGCAAGACAAGGCCACGCGGCTCTTTCTCTATCGCGGCGACATGGAGACCGAATGGAAGCGCTATGGACCCGATGCCAAGCCGGCCGCGACGCGCTTTGCAGCAGGCGTCAACGCGTATATCGACTGGCTTGCCGCACATCCGGACCGCATGCCTTATGAGTTTCGCAAAGTCGGTTACTGGCCCGCGAAGTGGGGCGCGGACGATGTCGTGCGTATCCGCAGTCATGGCCTGACGCGTAATTTGACGAGCGAAGTGGCGCGTGCGCGCGTCGCATGCAAGAGTTCGCTCGATGCCGATTCGGTGCGCTTCGGTTTGCAGCCACAGTGGAAGCCGCAGATGCCCGCGGGTCTCGATCCATGCCTGCCCGACGATGTTCTCAAGGTCTTCACGCTGGCGACGCAAGGCGTGCGCGTGACGAAGGAATCGCTCAAGAGCGCGGATGCATCGACTTCGATGATGGCCGCTGCCGACAATCCCGAGGAAATCACCGAGGGCAGCAACAACTGGGTGGTCGCGCCGGGCAAATCGGCGACGGGCCGCGCGATCATGGCGAACGATCCGCATCGCGCTTATGCCGCGCCGAGCCTGCGCTATATCCAACAAATCAGCACGCCGACGCTCGATATCATCGGTGGCGGCGAGCCTTCCTCGCCGGGCATATCCATTGGTCATAACGGGTTCATTGCGTACGGTCTCACGATCTTCAACATCGATCAGGAAGATCTCTACGTCTACGAGTTGAACCCCGCCGATGCGCGGCAGTACCGCTACAAAGGTGCATGGGAGCCGATGCATGTCGTGCACGAGACGATCAACGTACGCGGCGCGGCGCCCGTCAAAGCGGACCTACTGTTCACGCGTCATGGTCCCGTCATCTACACGGAAGACAGCAAGCATCGCGCATTCGCCGTGCGTACCGCATGGCTCTCGCCGGGTATGTCGCCTTACTTCGATTCCATGCGCTACATGCGCGCGAAGAACTATGCGCAGTTCAAGTCGTCGCTTGCGACCTGGGGCGCGCCCACGGTGAATCAGGTCTATGCGGACACGCAAGGCAACATTGCTTGGGTGCCGAGCGGCCTTGCGCCTGTTCGTCCGAACTGGGATGGCCTCATGCCCGTTCCCGGCGATGGCCGCTATGAATGGTCCGGGTTCTGGCCGCGCGACGCAATGCCTTCGGTCTATAACCCGTCGCAAGGGTACTTCACCACGTCGAATGAAATGAATCTGCCGGCGGGCTATCCCTATGCCGAACGCAAGCTCGGATTCGAATGGACCAACGGCTCGCGGCATCAGCGTATCGACGAAGTGTTGAAGTCGCTGGACAAGGTCTCGATCGAAGATTCCGAGCGCTTGCAAAACGATGATGTGTCTATACCCGCACGTCGTCTCGTCGCATTGTTGCAGCCTCTTTCCAGCGACGATGCCGACACGCGCGCGGCGCTCGGCATGCTCAAGGGCTGGGATGCGCATATGCGCGCCGATTCGGCACAGGCCGCGCTCGAAGAGGTCTGGCTCTCGCGACATCTCGGCCGCGCATTCAAGCAAGCTGTCTTGCCGAAGGACGCGGCGGCTTCATTCGGTGCGCCGGACACGGCCGTGATGCTCGACTCGCTCGAACATCCGGCCGCGCGTTTCGGTGACAACGCTGAAGCGAAACGCGATGCCGTGTTGCTGTCGAGCCTGCGCGACGCTTATGCGGAGATGTCGCGCTTGCAAGGCAACGACGCCACGCGCTGGCAGTGGGGCGGGCTTCAAACCAATCTCAACGCGCATCCACTGGCCGATGCCGTCGATGCCGACACGCGCGCAAAGCTCAACGTCGGCCCCATGGGCAAGGGCGGCAGTGCTTATACGCCGAATCAATCGACGTATCGCGCAAGCGATTTCCGCGAGACCAATGGACCATCGTTTCGCGTGATCGTCGATGTCGGCAATTGGGATGCATCGCGCGCGGTGAATCTGCCGGGCGAATCGGGCGATCCGGATAGCCCGCATTACCGCGATCTCGCGCAGATGTGGCTCGATGGCGAGTACTTCCCGCTGCTCTATTCGCGTGAGGCCGTCGAGGCCGCGACCGAGAAGCGCGTGCACCTTGTTCCAGAGACGCGTTGATCGCGCTTGAGTTTTTAGCAGGACGATGGGAATAGATTCCGGCATGGGCGGGTTTACGAATTGAAGCCTCAGCGCTCGAAGATTCAAGAGAGTCGAGCGTGTTCGATGAGGTTCCTGGGTCGTCATCGATCCAGCCAAACCCTTTCTTGCCGGAGTCTTGCATCATGAACATTATCGCCAAGGTTGTCGTGTCGCTCGTCGTTGTCGCTGCGCCTGCGCTTTCCTTTGCTCAAGGGTCGAGCGAACCGCTCACGCGCGCGCAGGTGAAAGCCGAGCTCGTGCAGATCGAGCAAGCGGGTTATTCAGTCGGGTCGGGCGACAGTACGAACTATCCGGCCGACATTCAGGCTGCGGAAGCAAAGGTCGCCGCGCAGCAGAACACCAATGAAACGAATGAGGCATACGGCGGCATGCATGAGAGCGGCGCGGCGTCAGGGACTGTGCATCGTGGGGCTGCGTCGCCTTCGTCATCGTCATCGTCGAATGCTTGTGTCGGCCCTGCGGACTTTTGCGTTCCGTTCTTTGGAAGTTAACTTTCTAAGCCGACCAGCCATGCACTTTGCTTTCGTCTTTCGAATAACTTGCTAAAGGCTGCAAACATCGCTTAGTGGCTGCCCGAAAATTATTTTCGAAAAGGGGGTTGCCACGCTGTCTTTCGCCAGTCATAATTCGCCTCCCGTTGAATGACGGCGCGCAAGAAAGCAAGCAGACAAGCGAAGCGATCAAAGCGCAATGCTCTTTAAAAACTAACAGCCGATAAGTGTGGGCGCTTGATGGCGCGAGCGGTTCTGACCTTTCGGGGTTGGGACGTTTAGCGAAAGTTATCAAGTCTCACACAGTATTAGAGGAAGGTTTATCTGTCGAAAGACGGATTAATCATCGTCAGTACGTTGAGTGAGCGACCGGTTGGTAAAACAACCGAAAACAGTAACAGGAATTGAACTGAAGAGTTTGATCCTGGCTCAGATTGAACGCTGGCGGCATGCCTTACACATGCAAGTCGAACGGCAGCACGGGGGCAACCCTGGTGGCGAGTGGCGAACGGGTGAGTAATACATCGGAACGTGTCCTGTAGTGGGGGATAGCCCGGCGAAAGCCGGATTAATACCGCATACGATCTACGGAAGAAAGCGGGGGATCCTTCGGGACCTCGCGCTATAGGGGCGGCCGATGGCAGATTAGCTAGTTGGTGGGGTAAAGGCCTACCAAGGCGACGATCTGTAGCTGGTCTGAGAGGACGACCAGCCACACTGGGACTGAGACACGGCCCAGACTCCTACGGGAGGCAGCAGTGGGGAATTTTGGACAATGGGGGCAACCCTGATCCAGCAATGCCGCGTGTGTGAAGAAGGCCTTAGGGTTGTAAAGCACTTTTGTCCGGAAAGAAAACCTACCTGTTAATACCGGGTGGGGATGACGGTACCGGAAGAATAAGCACCGGCTAACTACGTGCCAGCAGCCGCGGTAATACGTAGGGTGCGAGCGTTAATCGGAATTACTGGGCGTAAAGCGTGCGCAGGCGGTCTGTTAAGACCGATGTGAAATCCCCGGGCTTAACCTGGGAACTGCATTGGTGACTGGCAGGCTAGAGTATGGCAGAGGGGGGTAGAATTCCACGTGTAGCAGTGAAATGCGTAGAGATGTGGAGGAATACCGATGGCGAAGGCAGCCCCCTGGGCCAATACTGACGCTCATGCACGAAAGCGTGGGGAGCAAACAGGATTAGATACCCTGGTAGTCCACGCCCTAAACGATGTCAACTAGTTGTTGGGGATTCATTTCCTTAGTAACGTAGCTAACGCGTGAAGTTGACCGCCTGGGGAGTACGGTCGCAAGATTAAAACTCAAAGGAATTGACGGGGACCCGCACAAGCGGTGGATGATGTGGATTAATTCGATGCAACGCGAAAAACCTTACCTACCCTTGACATGGACGAAACCCGGGTGAGAGCCTGGGGTGCTCGAAAGAGAATCGTCGCACAGGTGCTGCATGGCTGTCGTCAGCTCGTGTCGTGAGATGTTGGGTTAAGTCCCGCAACGAGCGCAACCCTTGTCCTTAGTTGCTACGCAAGAGCACTCTAGGGAGACTGCCGGTGACAAACCGGAGGAAGGTGGGGATGACGTCAAGTCCTCATGGCCCTTATGGGTAGGGCTTCACACGTCATACAATGGTCGGAACAGAGGGTTGCCAAGCCGCGAGGTGGAGCCAATCCCAGAAAACCGATCGTAGTCCGGATCGCAGTCTGCAACTCGACTGCGTGAAGCTGGAATCGCTAGTAATCGCGGATCAGCATGCCGCGGTGAATACGTTCCCGGGTCTTGTACACACCGCCCGTCACACCATGGGAGTGGGTTTTACCAGAAGTGGCTAGTCTAACCGCAAGGAGGACGGTCACCACGGTAGGATTCATGACTGGGGTGAAGTCGTAACAAGGTAGCCGTATCGGAAGGTGCGGCTGGATCACCTCCTTTCTCGAGCTTAAACGCTCGCCCACTCAAGTGTTCACGCTTATCGGCTGTCAGAAAGACAGGCTAAGGGTCTGTAGCTCAGTCGGTTAGAGCACCGTCTTGATAAGGCGGGGGTCGTTGGTTCGAATCCAACCAGACCCACCACCCGAGCAAGCGGTGCTTAAAACGACCAAGCGAGCAGACTGAGTCAGGCACACACGGGGGGATTAGCTCAGCTGGGAGAGCACCTGCTTTGCAAGCAGGGGGTCGTCGGTTCGATCCCGTCATCCTCCACCAATCCTCAATGCACAGCGCTGAACGCGGGGTTCAACGTTGCGCATTGGCGATTGAGCCAGTCAGCGCGGGTAGGTGATCGAATTGATCACGCTATCGGCTGTCGTTCTTTAACAATCTGGAAGAAGTAGTAAAGAGATTATTCGAAAGCACTTAGAGATGGGTGTGAGTAGGGTAATCAGGGTTGTGATTGTATCAAGTATGAAAAGGTGATCGAAAGATTGCTTTGGAATACGGCACAACGCGAATACTCAACCTATGACGGTGGGCTTGAAGGCAGCAATGCTGGCAGACACACTCGTTATAGGGTCAAGCGAACAAGTGCATGTGGTGGATGCCTTGGCGATCACAGGCGATGAAGGACGCGGTAGCCTGCGAAAAGCGGTGGGGAGCTGGCAAACGAGCTTTGATCCACCGATATCCGAATGGGGAAACCCGGCCCGAATGGGTCATCCTAAGCTGAATCCATAGGCTTAGTGAAGCGAACGCGGTGAACTGAAACATCTAAGTAACCGCAGGAAAAGAAATCAACCGAGATTCCCAGAGTAGTGGCGAGCGAAATGGGATCAGCCTGTACTCTTTATCTGTGTTGTTAGCTGAACGCTCTGGAAAGTGCGGCCATAGCAGGTGATAGCCCTGTAAGCGAAAACAGCGTGGAAGAACTAGGGGTACGACAAGTAGGGCGGGACACGTGAAATCCTGTCTGAAGATGGGGGGACCATCCTCCAAGGCTAAATACTCGTGATCGACCGATAGTGAACCAGTACCGTGAGGGAAAGGCGAAAAGAACCCCGGGAGGGGAGTGAAATAGATCCTGAAACCGCATGCATACAAACAGTCGGAGCCTCGCAAGGGGTGACGGCGTACCTTTTGTATAATGGGTCAGCGACTTACGTTCAGTAGCGAGCTTAACTGATTAAGGCAGGCGTAGCGAAAGCGAGTCCGAATAGGGCGATCAGTTGCTGGGCGTAGACCCGAAACCAAGTGATCTATCCATGGCCAGGTTGAAGGTGCGGTAACACGTACTGGAGGACCGAACCCACTAACGTTGAAAAGTTAGGGGATGAGCTGTGGATAGGGGTGAAAGGCTAAACAAACTTGGAAATAGCTGGTTCTCTCCGAAAACTATTTAGGTAGTGCCTCGTGTATCACCTTCGGGGGTAGAGCACTGTCATGGTTGTGGGGTCCATTGCGGATTACTACGCCATAGCAAACTCCGAATACCGAAGAGTGCAATCACGGGAGACAGACATCGGGTGCTAACGTCCGGTGTCAAGAGGGAAACAACCCAGACCGCCAGCTAAGGTCCCAAAGATTGGCTAAGTGGGAAACGAAGTGGGAAGGCAAAAACAGTCAGGAGGTTGGCTTAGAAGCAGCCACCCTTTAAAGAAAGCGTAATAGCTCACTGATCGAGTCGTCCTGCGCGGAAGATGTAACGGGGCTCAAGCCAGTCACCGAAGCTGCGGATGCATATTTATATGCATGGTAGGAGAGCGTTCCGTAAGCCTGCGAAGGTGCGTTGAAAAGCGTGCTGGAGGTATCGGAAGTGCGAATGCTGACATGAGTAGCGATAAAGGGGGTGAAAAGCCCCCTCGCCGTAAGCCCAAGGTTTCCTACGCAACGTTCATCGGCGTAGGGTGAGTCGGCCCCTAAGGCGAGGCAGAAATGCGTAGCTGATGGGAAGCAGGTCAATATTCCTGCACCATTGTTAGATGCGATGGGGGGACGGATCGCGGAAGGTTGTCCGGGTGTTGGACGTCCCGGTCGCTGCATTGGAGAAGGTGCTCAGGCAAATCCGGGCACATAATTCAAGGGTGTGGCGCGAGCTTCCTCGGAAGCGAAGCAATTGGAAGTGGTTCCAAGAAAAGCCTCTAAGCTTCAGTCTAATAGTGACCGTACCGCAAACCGACACAGGTGGGCGAGATGAGTATTCTAAGGCGCTTGAGAGAACTCGGGAGAAGGAACTCGGCAAATTGGTACCGTAACTTCGGGATAAGGTACGCCTCTGTAGCTTAACCAGCCTGCGCTGGAAGGGTGAAGAGGTTGCAATAAACTGGTGGCTGCGACTGTTTAATAAAAACACAGCACTCTGCAAACACGAAAGTGGACGTATAGGGTGTGACGCCTGCCCGGTGCCGGAAGATTAAATGATGGGGTGCAAGCTCTTGATTGAAGTCCCGGTAAACGGCGGCCGTAACTATAACGGTCCTAAGGTAGCGAAATTCCTTGTCGGGTAAGTTCCGACCTGCACGAATGGCGTAACGATGGCCACACTGTCTCCTCCCGAGACTCAGCGAAGTTGAAGTGTTTGTGATGATGCAATCTCCCCGCGGCTAGACGGAAAGACCCCATGAACCTTTACTGTAGCTTTGCATTGGACTTTGAACCGATCTGTGTAGGATAGGTGGGAGGCTATGAAACCGGAACGCTAGTTTCGGTGGAGCCGTCCTTGAAATACCACCCTGGTTTGTTTGAGGTTCTAACCTTGGTCCATGATCTGGATCGGGGACAGTGCATGGTAGGCAGTTTGACTGGGGCGGTCTCCTCCCAAAGTGTAACGGAGGAGTACGAAGGTACGCTAGGTACGGTCGGAAATCGTGCTGATAGTGCAATGGCATAAGCGTGCTTAACTGCGAGACCGACAAGTCGAGCAGGTGCGAAAGCAGGTCATAGTGATCCGGTGGTTCTGTATGGAAGGGCCATCGCTCAACGGATAAAAGGTACTCTGGGGATAACAGGCTGATACCGCCCAAGAGTTCATATCGACGGCGGTGTTTGGCACCTCGATGTCGGCTCATCTCATCCTGGGGCTGTAGCCGGTCCCAAGGGTATGGCTGTTCGCCATTTAAAGAGGTACGTGAGCTGGGTTTAAAACGTCGTGAGACAGTTTGGTCCCTATCTGCCGTGGGCGTTGGATATTTGAAGGGGGCTGCTCCTAGTACGAGAGGACCGGAGTGGACGAACCTCTGGTGTACCGGTTGTCACGCCAGTGGCATCGCCGGGTAGCTATGTTCGGAAGAGATAACCGCTGAAAGCATCTAAGCGGGAAACTCGCCTTAAGATGAGATATCCCCGGGGCTTCGAGCCCCTTGAAGGGTCGTTCCAGACCAGGACGTTGATAGGTCAGGTGTGTAAGTGCAGTAATGCATTGAGCTAACTGATACTAATTGCCCGTAAGGCTTGATCCTATAACCAGTGTGTTTGAACCACTGGCGAGTTATGCGTGTGCGACAATCGCCACCCAACATTTACTGCTTCTTCCCGGATTGGTTGTGTGCCCACCCGGCGCACGACAACAAGTCATGCCTGATGACCACAGCGAGTTGGTACCACCCCTTCCCATCCCGAACAGGACCGTGAAACGACTCCACGCCGATGATAGTGCGGATCTCCCGTGTGAAAGTAGGTAATCGTCAGGCTCCTCATGCAGCAACAAAAACCCCACCCCCAACCAGGTGGGGTTTTTGCATTTCTGCAGCATTGGGCGCGAGAAAACACGACGTCAACGCATCCATCAGAGTCAGGCACGTTATAACCTTCGAAGGCTGTGATTCTGTCGGTAGAATGGCAACGCAAGGTTGTCCATGCCGAACGATTAGGCTGACCTCTGGAGCGCATATGAGAACGAGTCTATTGATCGCCGCCGTGAGCGTCTCGCTGCTATTCGCAGCCTGCGGCAAGAAGAACGATGCGAGCGAGTCCAGTCTGGGCGACGCCATTTCCGCCGATATGAAAACAGATCGCGGGCTTCTGTGTCTGAATCGCAGTGGACGTGGCCCGTACACATTTCCATCGGCCTATACGAGTCGCGATCTCAACGAATATTCCGGCGCCGCGCTGCGTGAGCAACTCGCGGCGCTCGAAAAAAGCGGACTTATCGCGCGCTCCGCGGCGACGCCCGCCAATGCCAATGCCAAGCAAAACGGCATTGCATATAGCCTGACGGGCGAAGGGCAAAAGTACGCGGTTGAAACCACGCGTCCGGCTGGCGACCCGAACGCCACCAGCGATTCCCGTGTCTGGATGCTGTGCTACGCGCACGTCAAGCTCGACAAGGTCGTCAGTTGGACAGAGCCTGATCCCACCGCGCATCGTTCGGACGTCACCTACACCTATAAGCTCGATAATCCCGCGTCGTGGGTCGACGACCGCGACATCAAGCGCGCTTTCCCCGACCCGACCGCCGCCGATCGCGAAGCGGGCGAGACCAAGCTGCACGTCACGCTCGAACAGCGTACCGATGGCTGGGTGCGCGTGGATTGAGGAACTTCGCGCAAGCCAGGCCGAGCGACGACGCGCCATCGGGTCCGCCCCGCATGTCCGATGTAGCGGCGCTCGCGGGCGTCTCGAAAATGACGGTATCGCGCGTGCTCGCGGGACACAGCGTTGCCCTGGCGACTCGTGAGCGCGTGCAGAAAGCCATCGAAGAACTCGGCTATGTAGCGGATGCCGCCGCCGGTGCGCTTTCATCCGGGCGGTCGGAATTCGTTGCCGTGCTCGTGCCGTCGCTCGCAAGCTCCAACTTCTCCGATACGGTGCGCGGTCTGTCCGCGTCGCTCGAACCGCATGGCTTGCAACTGCTGATCGGCGATACCGACTACGACTTGCAGCGCGAAGAACGCATCGTGCGTTCGATGCTGCGTCACCAACCACGCGCCATCGCTCTGACCGGCTCACGTCACACGGACGCCGCCCGCGTTTTGTTGCGCCGCTCAGGCGTACCTGTCGTGGAAATGTGGGATGCGCCCGCCGAGCCGATCGATTCCGCCGTCGGTTTCTCCAACGTCAGCGCCGCGCGCGCGATGGTGCGTCATCTCGCGGAACGCGGCCATCAACGCATCGGATTTCTGGGTGGCGCGAGTGAGCTGGACAGGCGCGGCCTCGACCGGCTCAAGGGCTTTCGTTCGCAGATGAAGGCGTTCGGTCTCGACGATACCCGCGTCATCCGGCTAGGCGACTCGCCGATCACGATGAGCCACGGCGGCCCTGCAATGGCCGCGCTGCTCGAAGCATGGCCGGATACGCAAGCCGTGATGTGCGTGAGCGACATGTCCGCGTTCGGCGCGATAATGGAATGCCACAGGCGCGGGCTTCGCGTGCCGCAGGACATCGCCATTGCGGGCTTCGGCAACTTCGAAGTCGCCATGTGCTGCACGCCGTCGATCACAACCGTTTCCGTCGATGCTTACGGCATCGGTTCGCGCACGGGCGCGACGCTGCTCGAAGCGATCGAAGCGCGCGATCGCGGAGTGATGGAGGGGATGGGCAAGAAGGTACGCGTCGGTTATTCAGTATTGGCGCGCGAGAGTGCCTAGGCGCATATCGAAGTAACTCGAACGCTGCGATAAACAACCCGCCCGTGTTACCGGTAACATAACGCAATCGAAAACCACGGAGACAACCCCATGCCCCAGCATCCAACTCGCCGTCTACGTAGCCAGGAATGGTTCGACGATCCCTCGCACGCCGACATGACCGCGCTCTATGTCGAGCGCTTCATGAACTACGGCCTTACGCGCGAGGAACTGCAATCGGGCAGGCCGATCATCGGTATCGCTCAGACGGGTAGCGATCTCGCGCCATGCAATCGCCACCATATCGAGCTTGCCGAGCGCACGAAAGCCGGTATTCGCGATGCGGGCGGCATTCCCATGGAGTTCCCCGTGCATCCGCTCGCGGAGCAAAGCCGCCGTCCGACCGCCGCGCTCGATCGCAACCTGGCCTATCTGGGCCTCGTCGAAGTGCTGCACGGCTTCCCGCTCGATGGCGTCGTTCTCACGACCGGCTGTGACAAGACCACGCCCGCATGTCTGATGGCAGCGGCGACCGTCGATCTGCCGGCCATCGTGCTGTCAGGCGGGCCGATGCTCGACGGCTGGTACGAAGGCAAGCGCGTCGGCTCGGGCACGGTCATCTGGCATGCACGCAATCTGCTTGCGGCAGGCGAGATCGATTACGAAGGCTTCATGCAACTCACGACCGCATCGTCGCCGTCCATCGGCCATTGCAACACCATGGGCACCGCGCTCTCCATGAACAGCCTCGCCGAAGCGCTCGGCATGTCGCTGCCGACTTGCGCGAGCATTCCTGCCGCATATCGCGAGCGCGGTCAGATGGCGTATGCGACGGGCAAGCGCATCGTCGACATGGTGCGCGAGGACTTGCGGCCATCGCAGATTATGACGCGTGAGGCTTTCGAGAACGCGATCGTCGTGGCGTCGGCGCTGGGTGCATCGACCAATTGCCCGCCGCATCTGATCGCGATTGCGCGTCATATCGGTATCGAATTGAGTCTGGAGGATTGGCAGCGTTATGGCGAAGACGTGCCGCTGATCGTGAACTGCATGCCTGCTGGAGAGTATCTCGGCGAGAGTTTTCATCGCTCGGGCGGGGTGCCGGCCGTGCTCAGGCAACTCGATGCGGCCGGTCTCATCGAGCGCGCGTGTCGGACGGTATCGGGCCGCAGCATCGGCGAAATCGCGGACGACGCACCCGCCGCCGACCGCGAAGTCATCCGCACGGCCGACGATCCGCTCAAGCACGGCGCGGGCTTCATGGTGCTGTCGGGCAATTTCTTCGACAGCGCGATCATGAAGATGTCCGTGGTCGGCGAGGCCTTCACGAAGACCTATCTCAGCAAGCCGGGCGAAGAGAACGTGTTCGAAGCGCGCGCCATCGTTTTCGATGGACCGGAGGATTACCATCGGCGCATCAACGATCCCGCGTTGAACATCGACGAGCATTGCATTCTCGTGATTCGCGGCTGCGGCACGGTGGGTTATCCGGGCAGCGCGGAAGTGGTCAACATGGCGCCGCCTGCGGAAATGATCAAGCGCGGCATCGATTCCTTGCCTTGTCTCGGCGACGGCAGGCAAAGCGGCACGTCGGCGAGTCCGTCCATTCTCAACATGTCGCCGGAAGCGGCCGTCGGCGGCGGTCTCGCGCTCTTGCGCACGGGCGACCGGATTCGCGTGGACCTGAATGCGCGTTCGGTGAACGTGCTGATCGAGGAAGGCGAACTCGAAAGCCGCCGCACGCATGCCGCGTTCGCCACGCCGCCCGCGCAAACGCCGTGGCAGGAGTTGTATCGGCAGACGGTGGGGCAGTTGTCGACGGGCGGGTGTCTCGAGCCCGCGACCTTGTATTTGAAGGTGATCGAGACGCGCGGCAATCCGCGTCATTCGCACTGAAGAGGAGACGCTCATGGCCTATGCAATCTATCCGAGCCTCGTAGACCGACATGTCGTCGTGACGGGCGGCGGCAGCGGAATTGGCGCATCCATCGTCGAGGCGTTCGCGAAGCAAGGGGCGCGCGTGTCGTTCATCGATGTCGCCGAAACCGACGCGCGCGAACTCGAACAGGCGCTCGCCAACGAGAAGCACGCGCCGAAGTTTTACCGTTGCGATCTGCGCGATACGGCCGCCATCGAAGCCATATTCGACGACATGATCGCGGCGGCGGGACCGCTCGATGCGCTCGTCAACAACGCCGCCAACGACGACCGCCATCGCTGGGACGACGTGAGCGCCGCGTATTGGGACGAGTGCATGGCCGTGAATCTGCGGCATCAGTTCTTTTGCGCGCAGGCGGCGGGCAAGAGCATGCGCGCGAACCGGCGCGGCTCGATCATCAACATGGGTTCGATTTCGTGGCATCTCGCGCTGCCGGAACTCACGCTCTACATGACGGCGAAGGCGGCTATCGAGGGCCTCACGCGCGGATTGGCGCGCGATCTCGGCGCGCACGGCATTCGCGTGAATACCGTGATTCCGGGCGCCGTGCGAACGCCGCGTCAGATGAAGCTGTGGCAGTCGCCCGACAGCGAGGCCGCGCTTCTCGCGCAGCAGTGTCTGCACGAGCGGATCGATCCGGAACACGTCGCGCGGATGGTGCTCTTTTTGGCATCCGACGATGCGGCGCGCTGCACGGGGCGCGATTATTTCGTCGATGCGGGATGGTTCGGAACCTGAGCGTTACGGCAAGGACGTCCCATGTGTCGTCTGCCCGTAACGTAACGTACACGGCACCTCACACCCGCGCGTCGCGCCCACGCATTGCACGCGGCGTCGCCTTCACCTTCGGCACGCTGCTGGTTTCGATGTAATGCTGCACGCGTTCGGCCGCGTCGTAGTAGCCGCGTTCATCGAGCCAATGCCAGACTGCCGCGAGGAAGAGCCCGAGGCCCGTATGGCCGCAATGGGCGATGAAATCCGCGACGCCTTCGGCCAGCGCGGCATCGCGCCCGGGCTCCTGCAGTGCGCTCGCCACGTGAGAGGCGCTGCGCGACACGAGCATGGCGTGCATCGAGAAAAGTTGCGGATTGAACGTGCGTGCAGCGTGACTGCGTTGTTTACTGCCCATCATCGGGCCCCCGGTTTCGAAAGTGCGGTGTACGGCGCGCTCGGTCCTGAACGGCTAGATGAGAAACGAGCGCGCGCCACCGATGGTCTATTTGGATTGTTCGTGACGCCTGTGCCGACGTTCGGAGCGGTTTATCGCAAGAAGCGGGCCTACTTTGTCGATTTCGTTGTCCCGCCTTGTGGGATAAGGCAGACGAATACATGCGGCTTTATCCAGACAGCACCTGCCTGAGCGAAAAGACAAGTTTTTCTACATTCCGTAGAATCAATTGCCCGGCGTGCTTAATTCATAGCGAAGCCTAAGAAGCCGCCAACCGCGCATGGCCTGGCCTAAAGCCCGATGCGCTCAACCGGTCAACTCATGCGCCGTATCCTTGCGAGTCTGTTCAATGCAGGACAGCACGGCCCGCGCGCCGTCGTATGTGCCTTCGCCATGCTGGCCGGCTGCTCCGGCAACACGGTCGCGCAGAGTGAGGAGCCAGCGAGCGCGAGCACCGCGAAGACCGATGCGCAAACCCAGCCGCAGCCGTTGCATCACGCGAAGCACACCGCGTCCGGTTTCGAGAACGACTACGGCCAGTTACCGCACGAGTCGCTTCTGAAGTGGCGCTGGGAGCGCTTGCGGCAGGGTCTGCCCAAGCCGCCCGCGAACGGCTATCGGTTTCCGATGGCGCATCCCGACATCGCCTGGCTCAAGGCCAATCGCACGGAGAACACGCTCACGTGGATCGGCCACGCGAGCGCGCTGCTGCAAATCAACGGCGTGAACATCCTCGCCGATCCGGTGTTCTCCGAACGCGCGTCGCCGTTCTCGTTCGCGGGTCCGAAGCGCAAGACGCCGCCCGGTCTCACACTCGACGAGTTGCCGCACATCGATATCGTGCTGATTTCGCATAATCACTACGACCATCTGGATAAGGCGAGCGTCGAAGCGCTCAACCGGCAGGCGGGCGGCCCGCCGCGCTTTCTGGTGCCGCTCGGCGTGAAGAAGTGGATGAACGACGACGGCATCCAGAACGCGGAAGAACTCGACTGGAGCGACGAAACCCATGTTGCCGGCCTCGATATCTGGTTCGTGCCGAGCCAGCACTGGTCGGCGCGCACGCCCTTCGACCGCGCGGAAACGCTGTGGGGCGGCTGGGTGGTGAAAACGCCGGCGGGCGCGGCGCATCCGTATTCGCTTTACTTCGCGGGCGACACGGGCTATTCGCCGGACTTTCGCGATATCGGCGCGCGCTTCGGCGGCTTCGATCTCGCGCTCATTCCCATTGGCGCGTACGACCCGCGCTGGTTCATGCACGGCCAGCACGTCGACCCGGAGGAAGCCGTGCGCATCTTCCAGGACGTGCATGCGAAGAAGGCGATTGGCATCCACTGGGGCACGTTCGAACTCACCGACGAGCCGCTCGACGAGCCGCCGCGCCGTCTCGCCGATGCCGTGCGCCGCGCGGGCCTGCCCGCCGATTCCTTCACCGTGCTCAAACACGGCGAAATGATCCGTCTCGATTCCTCCCCCTCAAGCGCCGCCGCAATCAGCCGTTAACCCAGTCAACTGCACTGGCATATACCGTGCATGGTGCGTGGGACGCCGCGCGCAGTCAGAACGCGCGCGCCGCAAACGATTCAATGCTCGTGACGCCTTCCGACGCGGTTTCATACGGTCCGCGCCGATCGATTACACATGAGGGTTCATCGCGTGAAGCATCTGTCCATCCGGCATCGCATACTGGCGAGTTTCGGCGTCATTCTCTTCCTGATGCTGGTCATGGCCGCGCTGTCCTATACGCTGCTCGGCGGTATCGACCGCGAGGCGAAAAGCCTCGAAGAAGATTCGATGGTCGGTCTTTCGCTGTCCAACGATCTGCGCGCGGCCTGGCTCGAAAGCTACGCCGTGACGCAACGCCTGGTCTTCGCCGATAGCGACGAGGCACTCATTCGCCGCGATAGCGACCGTCTGACGCAAACGCGCGCGACGCTCGACAAGCTCATCGAGAACTACGCGCCGACCGTCCACGAAGAAGACGAGCGCCGCATCTTCGACGAATTCAGGCATCAGCGCGCGCTCTACGCGCCGCTGCAGGACGAAGCGCTGCGCGGTCTCATCGATTCGAAACAAGCCGGCGCCACGGTGTTCAACACGCGCCTGACGCCAGTCTGGGAAGCGGGGCAAAATGCGGCGCGCGCGCTCGTCGACTACAACGAGGCGAGCAACGCGAGTTCGGTCAAGAGCATCCGTCATTCGGTGGGCAAGTCGGAGACGACGCTCGTCGTCATCATGCTGGTGGCGTTGGCCACGGCCGCCGTGCTCGGCTTTCTGCTAATGCGCGCGCTGACCGTGCCGATGCTGCGTCTCGTCGATGTCGTCGACAAGATGCGTACGGGCGATTTCACGCAGCGGCTCGACCTCGCGCGCGCCGATGAGTTCGGCACGCTCGAAGCAGGTTTCAACCGCATGACGGACGAACTCACGGGGCTCGTCGGGCAGGCGCAGAAGTCTGCGCTGCAAGTGACGACATCGGTCTCCGAAATCGCCGCCACCGCACGCGAGCAGCAAGCGACCGCGAGCGAGACTGCGGCAACCACGACGGAAATCGGCGCGACGTCACGCGAGATCTTCGCGACGGCGCGCGATCTCGTACGCACGATGAACGAAGTGTCGGGCGTCGCGGAGCAGTCGGCGACGCTCGCGGGCACGGGTCACGCCGGACTCACGCGCATGGAGGAAACCATGCGGCACGTGATGGAAGCGGCCGGTTCGGTGAACGGCAAGCTCGCGATCCTCAACGAGAAGGCGGGCAACATCAATCAGGTCGTCGCGACCATCACGAAGGTGGCGGACCAGACGAACCTGCTTTCGCTGAACGCGGCCATAGAAGCGGAAAAAGCCGGCGAGTACGGACGCGGCTTCGCGGTGGTGGCCACCGAGATTCGGCGTCTTGCGGATCAAACCGCGGTCGCGACCTTCGATATCGAACAAATGGTCAAGGAGATTCAGTCTTCCGTCGCGGCGGGCGTGATGGGCATGGACAAGTTCTCGGAGGAAGTGCGGCGGGGCATGCTCGACGTGCAGCAAGTGGGCGGGCAACTGTCGCAGATCATCCATCAAGTGCAGACGCTTGCGCCGCGCGTGTCGATGGTCAACGAAGGCATGCAGACGCAGGCAGCCGGCGCGGACCAGATTTCTCAGGCGCTCTCGCAATTGTCGGAAGCCGCGCAGCAGACGGCGGAGTCGTTGCGTCAATCGACTCAGGCCATCGACGACCTGACGCATGTCGCCAACGGTCTGCGCACCGGCGTATCGCGCTTCAAGGTGGCCGCGTAAAGCGGCGCGCGCCATGCTCTTCGTCCAGTTCACGCTCGGCTCCGATCGCTATCTGCTCGACAGCGCGCAGATCGAGCGCATGTTGCCGCTCGCGCCGTTGAAGGCGCTGCCTGGCGCGCCGGAGTGGGTTGCGGGCCTGTTCGATTACGAAGACGCACCCGTGCCCGTGATCGATGTCGCGGCGCTGGCGCTCGGGCGCGCGTCGCGCGAACGCTTGTCGACGCGGCTCGCGCTCGTCGCATACAAGCGCGACGGCGCGCACGATTCGACGACGCATCGACTGGGTCTCGTGCTCGAACAGGCAACCCGCACCGTCAAGCTCGATACCGCCGCGTTCGCCGATGCGGGCATCGACACGCCGCACGCACGCTATCTCGGTCCCGTCGCGCGCGATGAAGCGGGCCTGCTGCAATGGGTGCGCATGGAACATTTGTTGCCGCTCGACGTGCAGGCGTTGCTCTTTGCCGAGAGCACATCATGAACGAAGACAACACGCGCCGCTTTACCGAGCTGCTGCATCGGACGATCGGGCTCGACGCCGAGTCTATCGGCACGAACGCGGTGATGCGCGCGGTGCGCGAGCGCTTCGATGCATCGCGCGCGGTGACGCTCGACGACTACTACCACGCCGTATCGAACGATCCCGCGCTGATGCAGGAACTGATCGAAGCGGTCGTCGTGCCGGAGACGTGGTTCTTTCGCGATCCCGAGGTCTATACGGCGCTCGCGCGGCTAGCGCGCATTCGTCTGTCGGAGCGCCCTTCGAACCCCGTGCGCGTGCTGAGCCTGCCCTGCTCGACGGGCGAGGAAGCCTATTCGGTGGCGATGGCCTTGAGCGATGCAGGCATCGCGGCGGACCGCTTCGTCATCGAGGCTATCGACGTAAGCGAACGCGCGTTGTCGCATGCGCGCCGCGCGCACTATGGACGCAATGCGTTTCGTGGCCGCGCGCTGGGTTTTCGTGACCGGCATTTTCGCGCGACCGAAGACGGCTGGCAGCTCGACGAGCGCATGGCGCGCTGTGTGCGCTTCACGCAAGCCAATCTGTTTCAACTCGATGCGCGCATGTTCGAACGCTTCGACTTCATTCTGTGCCGCAACGTGCTGATCTACTTCGATCGCGAGACGCAGAGCGCCGCGTTGCGCGTCCTCGACAGCTTGCTGGCCGACGGCGGCATGCTCTTCATCGGACCTGCTGAAACGGGTCTCCTGATGCGCGAAGGCATGAGTCCCGCGAACATTCCGCTGGCTTTCGCGTTCAGAAGGCCCGAGCGCGAGATCGTGAATGCCGCTCCTCCGCTAAAGCCCGCGGCATCCGGCGAATTCGTCATGCCTGCATGGGCGCGAGGCGCTACGCGTGTGGACTCGTCGAAGATCTCCGTGTCGAAGCCGATGGCGTTTGCAGCGCCTGCAATGGCGTTGCATCGAACCTCGACACCGGTGAGCGTCAATCCGGCGCCGGCCTCGACGCCAACGCCAACGCCAACGCCAACGCCAACGCTCGCGCAAGCCCACGCTCTCGCCGATGCCGGTTCGCTGATCGAAGCCGAATCCATCGCGCGCGGGTGGTTGCACAAGCACCCGGCAAGCGCGGATGCGTACTATCTGCTCGGCGTGATCGCCGATGCCCGCAACGCGCACGACGAATCGCGCGCGCATTATCGCCGCGCGCTTTATCTCGATCCGACGCATCGCGAAGCGCTCACGCATCTTGCCGCGCTGCTTCAACTCGATGGCGACACGGACCGCGCGCGCATCATGCTGGCTCGCGCCGAACGCAGCGCCGAGAGCGCGCGATGAACGCCCGCACGCCGCTCATTCCCGATGTCATCGACGACTGCTGGAACCGCATCGGCGTGCGCGGCGACGGCTCGTGTCCGAAGCTCGAACGGTACGTGCATTGCCGTAATTGCCCGGTCCATGAGTCGGCGGCGGCGCGCGTGCTCGATCGTGTCGATGCGGTTTCGGTCGTCGAGCGCTTCAAGGGCGACGCAAAACGAACGCGCGACGCAGCCGATGCCGTTTCGTATCTCGTGTTTCGCATCGGCGGCGAATGGCTCGGCTTGCCGACCGCGTGTTGTGCGCAGGTCGCGCAACTTCGGCCGGTGCATACGTTGCCGCATCGGCGTAACCGCGCGGTGCTCGGCGTCGTGAACGTGCGTGGACGTTTGCTGGTATGCGTGTCGCTGGCGCGTCTCTTCGGTATCGAGGAAAGCGTGGCGAAAGCGGTTTCGAAATCGCAAGTTGTCGATGCACGCGAACTCGGCCGTCTGCTCGTCGTTCAGCGGCGTCGGGATGACGCGCACGCGGATGGCGAAGGGCCGCTCGCTTTTCCCGTCGATGCCGTCGATGGCGTGCATCGCTTTTCGGCCGCGCGTTTGCAGCCGGTACCCGCGACGCTCGCGCAACGTCATGCGTCGCATACGCAGGCGCTTGCGCCATTCAAGGATACGACCGTCGGCTTGCTCGATGCCGAACGTCTCATCGACAGTCTCGACGGGAGTCTCGGATGACGAGTGCCGATCCCGGACGCCGCTCGCTGCTCGACCTGTTTCAGGAGGAAGCGCGCGCGCAGGCGCAGATTCTTTCCGATGGCCTTATCGCGCTGGAACGCGCGCCGAACGATCCGGTCACGCTCGAAGCGTGCATGCGCGCGGCGCATTCGCTTAAGGGCGCGGCGCGCATCGTCGGTGTGCCGGTCGGCGTGACGCTCGCGCATGTGATGGAGGACTGCTTCGTCGCGGCGCAGGAAGCGCGCGTGACGCTCGACGCGGTCTATATCGACATGCTCTTGTGCGGCGTGGATATGATCGTGCGGATCGGTCAGGCGGAAGAAATCGACGCGCAGACGACGCTGGAATGCGAGGTGAATGCGTTTGTCGAGGGGTTGAATGCGCGTTTGATGGGTGATTCGGATGGATCGCGCGAGTTGGCGTTGGCAACGTCCACGGCGGATGAGACGGACATGCTTCACCTAGGCGCAACGTATGATGTTTCGTCGCGCCATCGTGCAAACGATGAGCCTCGTTCGCACACACCGCGTCATACGCATTCCGCAATGCGCTCGAACGAAGCTCACGCGCTTCACGCAAGCGATGAATCGAATCTCACATCGCGTTCTGACGAAGCCCACACGCTGCGCGCAAGCGCCGAAACGCATCGTTCACGAGCGTCGCAAGAAGCATCACGCCCAACCGAAGCCCGCATGCTTCGCGTGCGCGCCGAAACTCTCGACCGCCTGTTGAGTCACTCCGGCGAGACGCTCGTCGAATCGCGCTGGCTCAAGCCTTTCTCGCAATCGATGCTGCGCGTGAAGCGCATTCAGCACGACGCGAGCCGCGCGCTCGAACGCCTGCACGACACCTTCGCCGACAGCGCGCCACTCGACGCGCGCGCACAGGCCGCGCTCGACGTAGCCCGGCGCCTGACGAACGAAGCGCACCGGCAACTGAGCGAGCGGCTCGCCGAACTCGAAAACTACGACCGCCGCTCGACGCATCTCGCGCAACAAATCTACGACGAAGCGCTCGCTTGCCGCATGCGTCCCTTCGTCGATGCAACCGGCGGCTTTGCGCGCATGGTCCGCGACGTGGCACGCTCGCTCGGCAAGGAAGTACGCCTCGTGATCGCCGGCGAAACCACGCAAGTGGACCGCGATATCCTCGATTTGCTCGACGCGCCGCTCGGCCATTTGCTGCGCAACGCGGTCGATCACGGCATCGAAGCGCCATCGCTGAGACGCGCGCTCGGCAAGCCGGAAATCGGCACTATCACGCTCGAGGCACGGCATAGCGCGGGCGCGCTTTTCATCAGCGTATCCGACGATGGCGGCGGTATCGACCTCGATGCATTGCGCCGCACCGTCGTGCAGAAACGCCTTGCAAGCGAAGACACTGCCGCGCGACTTTCCGAGGCGGAACTGCTCGAATTCCTCTTTCTGCCAGGCTTTACCATGCGCGACGCCGTCACCGATGTATCCGGCCGCGGCGTCGGGCTCGACGCCGTGCAAGACGTCGTGAGGCAAGTGCGCGGCAGTCTGCGCGTGACGCAGGACGCCCACGCCGGCACACGCTTCGTGCTGCAGTTGCCGATCACGCTGTCGGTCATTCGCAGCCTGATCGTCGAAGTCGCGGGCGAACCCTATGGCTTGCCGCTTGCGCATGTCGTGCGCACGCTCGTGCTGCCGGTGAACGCTATCGATACGCTCGAAGGTCAGCAGCATTTCGCCTTCGACGGCAAGCGGCTGGGTCTTGTGACGGCGCATCAAATCTTGCAGACGCCGAGCTTCGAAGCCGCGAACGACGCGCTCGATGTCGTCGTGATCGGGCAGGGCGCGTCGAGTTACGGCATCGTCGTGGACCGCTTTCTCGGCGAACGCATGCTCGTCGTGCAACCGCTCGACAAACGGCTTGGCAAGGTGCGCAACATCGCGGCGGGCGCGTTGATGGAAAACGGCGACCCGCTGCTCATCGCCGATCTCGACGACTGGCTGCGCTCCGTCGAAAAGCTCGTCGCGGGCGGCGAACTCGGCCGTGTCGATAGAAGCGCGTCACGCACGACGACAGCAAGCGCGAAACGTGTGCTCGTGGTCGACGATTCACTCACCGTGCGTGAGCTCGAACGCAAGCTGCTTGCATCACGCGGCTACGAAGTCGCCATCGCGGTGGACGGCATGGACGGCTGGAACGCGGTGCGCGGCGAGCACTTCGATCTCGTCATCACGGATATCGACATGCCGCGTCTCGACGGCATCGAGCTCGTGACGCTCATCAAACGCGACGTGCAGCTCGCGCGCACGCCCGTGATGATCGTGTCGTACAAGGACCGCGCGGAAGATCGCCAGCGCGGTCTCGATGCGGGCGCGGATTACTATCTCGCCAAGGGCAGTTTTCACGATCAGGCGCTGCTCGACGCGGTGCGCGATCTCATCGGCGAGGCGAAGCCATGACCACGGAGCGCGCGCGATGAAGATCGGTATCGTCAACGACATGCAGCTCGCGGTTGAAGCGTTGCGGCGCGCGCTTGCCATTCGCCCCGACTTCGAGATCCTGTGGGTTGCAAGCGACGGCCGGCAGGCCGTGGACCTGTGCGCCTCGCAGACGCCGGATGTCGTGCTCATGGATCTCGTCATGCCGAACATGGATGGCGTGGCGGCCACGCGTCACATCATGGCGAAGTCGCCGTGCGCCATTCTCGTTGTCACGGTGGATATCGGCGCGAACACGTGGCGCGTGTATGAGGCGATGGGCGCGGGCGCGCTCGATGCCGTCGATACCCCCGCGCTCGCCGGTGCCGATGCGCGGCGCGGTGCAGCGGCGCTCATCGCGAAGATCGATCAGATCGGCGCACGGATCGCACCTTCGATGACCATGACGGCCGCGCCCAAGAGCCAATCGCGGCTGCTTGCAATCGGCGCATCGGCGGGCGGCCCGGCGGCGCTCGCGACATTGCTCGGCGCATTGCCTGAAGACTTCTCCGCCGCGACCGTTATCGTGCAGCATGTGGACCGCGCCTTCGCCGAAGGCATGGCGGACTGGTTAAGCGGTCAATCCGCGCTGCCGGTGCGCATTGCGCGCGAAGGCGACGTGCCCGCGCCCGGCGTCGTGCTGCTCGCGGCGACCAACGATCATCTGCATTTCACGGATGCCACGCATCTCGGCTACACCGCGCATCCCGAAGCGTTGCCGTACCGGCCATCCGTCGATGTGTTCTTTCAGAGCGTGGTCGAACGCTGGACCGGACGCGCGGTCGGCGTACTCTTGACAGGCATGGGACGCGACGGCGCCATCGGTCTCAAGGCGATGCGCGCCAAGGGTTATCACACGATCGCGCAGGACGAAGCAACGTCCGCCGTCTACGGCATGCCGAAAGCGGCCGCCGCGCTCGATGCCGCCGTCGCGATCCTGCCGCTGCCGCGCATTGCGGGCGCACTCGCGCATGCTTTCGACAAAGAAAAAGAAGCGCGTATAACGACATTTCCGAGGACACGTTTATGAAGCTCCCTCATCCCGATCCGCTCGCCGAACGCGTGAAGCGCGCAACGGCCGCCGCGGCTCAGAGCATCGAGCAGGCGAGCGCGCGCTCGCTGGCCCATGAACGCGCCGTATCCGAACTGCTCGCGGTGGCGCTCAATGCGCCGCCCGCCGCCGACTTGCCGGTGATGGTGCTGCTCGTGGACGATCAGGCGATCATCGCCGAGGCACTGCGCCGCGCGCTCGCCGACGAACCGAATGTCGATCTGCACTATTGCGCCGATCCCGCCAGCGCGCTTGCCGTCGCGCGCGAAACGCGGCCGACGGTGATTCTGCAGGATCTCGTGATGCCCGGCGTCGATGGACTCACGCTCGTGCGCCAGTACCGCGAACATCCGGCTACGCGCGACATTCCCATCATCGTGCTTTCGACGAAGGAAGAGCCGCGTATCAAGAGCGCGGCGTTCGCGGCGGGCGCGAACGACTATCTCGTGAAGCTTCCCGATACCATCGAACTGGTGGCGCGCGTGCGATATCACTCGCGTTCGTATCAGAACCTGCTGCAGCGCGACGAAGCGTATCGCGCGTTGCGACAGTCGCAGCAAAAGCTCCTGGAAACGAATCTGGAATTGCAGCGCCTTACGCATTCGGACGGTCTCACGGGACTCTCGAATCGTCGACGACTCGACGATTATCTCGATGCCGAATGGCGTCGTGCGGCGCGCGATCGCGCATCGGTCGGCTTTCTCATGATCGATGTCGACAACTTCAAGTCGTATAACGATACCTACGGACACGTCGCCGGCGACGATGTGTTGAAGCTCATCGCGCATGCCATCGAAACCAGTCTGAATCGTCCGGCGGATCTCGCCGCGCGCTTCGGCGGCGAGGAATTCGCGGTGGTGTTGCCATCGACATCGGCGCCGGGTTTGCGGCTGCTCGGCGAGAAGATTCGCATCGCGGTCGAGGCGTTGCAAGTGCCGCATGCGGGATCGGCCACGGACTTCGTGACCGTGAGTGTCGGCGGCGCGACGCAGGACGTGATCGACGAAAACGCTTCGAAACAACTGGTCGAATCGGCCGATCTCGCGCTCTATCGTGCGAAGCGCGATGGACGCAATCGCGTGATCATCGGTTGACTGGTGCAAAAAGCAAAGCCGGAAACAAAAACGCGCGGTCCGAAGATCCGCGCGTTTTCGTTTGGGCTCACGCTTTCGTCATCGCCTGAACACGCCGAGCAAGAGCGTAGCGAGGAAGATCACGATAAAGATGAAGAACAGGATCTTGGCGATTTCCGCCGCGCCCGTTGCGATCCCGCCGAAGCCGAAGAAAGCCGCGATGAGCGCAATGATGAAAAAAATGACAGCGTAACGGAGCATGAAGCCTCCCACGGGGACACGATTGGTTGGTTTTTGATTCGCATGCGGACTGACATCGTCGCCGCCATCGCTCATCGGTTCATGCCGCGCTTTTGTTCAATGTTCGACGCGGCACGAGGACCTGAGCAACCAATGTGCCTAAGGCTATAACTGTGTGTAAATGCAACAACGCCGCGAGCACTGCTCGCGGCGTCGAGTAACGCGCTTCCATATGTGAAATGTCGATGCGCTCTAGCTGCCTGGCGCGCGATTGGAATCGGCTTCGTCCTGGAGATCGTCTTCGTCGTCGACTTCGTTTAGCGCATCCGGCAGGTTGTTCTCCATTTCGTCGCGCTCGATCTGATCGGCCAGGTCGAGAGATTTACGCGTGGCGGGACCGGATGGGCGGTTGGCTCCAGACATGGCATGACTCCTTGAACGGATTTCGAAGCCGCGCCGGGAATTGGCGCGAGTGAACGGTGCCAGTCGAGGCACGTGCACGCCGGCAAGAGCCGCCTTAACGAATCGCTTAAGGGTGAATGCGCGATCGCTCGAAACGGCAATGGGTCGATGTCGACCGATGTCGACCACCGGGAAAAGACGCAGTCCCAAACTTGCAAGGGGGACGGCAAGAATTGCGCGGCCGGCGCGTCGGACCAGTATGCACCGGTCCGGCGGCGCGGCAAAGAGGCAATTAAAAGATCATCGGATGTTTAGCGCCGCGCTCGAAAAGCAAATCTTAGGCGAAGAAATGCGCGACGATGGGATACAGCGAGCACACGAGCAGCACGGCCATGGTGATATTGAACGCGCGCAACCAGCGCGGTCTCGAAAGAAAGCGCCGCAGCGACATGCCGAAAGCCGCCCACGCCACGATGCACGGCATGCCGATCACGACGAACAGGAGCGCCATCAGCCCGGCATTGAGCGAGAGACTCGAATGCAGATGGATGGTCGTCGCGGCGGTGAGGACCATCATCCACGCTTTGGGATTGACCCATTGGAACGCGACGGCTTCGTAAAAGCGCATGGGGCGGCGCTCGCCGTCGCGCATCTGCACGTACGACGACGTTCCGATCTTCCACGCCAGATACAGCAGATAGACCACGCTTGCGGTTTCGAGCACCGTATAGAGCCACGGCAGCCGCTCGAAGGCTTGCGCAAGCCCGAGCCCCACTGCAAGCATCAGGAGCGCGACGCCCGCACTGATGCCGAGTACATGCGGCACCGTGCGCTTCAGGCCGAAGTTGACGCCTGACGCGAGCAGCATGGTGTTGTTGGGACCGGGCGTGATGCTCGTGACCATCACGAAGAGGGCAGCGGCGGGCAAGGCGTTCAGGAAGTCGATTGGCATGGTGCAGTCCGCAAACAAAAAATCTATTGCACCAAGTGTAGGGAAAGACGGCAGTACAGTACCGGTACAAAACGTCAGAGGCTTTCCGGTACGGTACGAGCGCCTTCAATGAGAGCTATCAGACAGGAAACGGATTGCGCTCCGCAAATCCTTGCTGATGCCAGTACGGATACGGCGGCTTCACCGTGCTCGCTTCGTCGAGCTTCTTCACCTGCTCCGCCGTGAGGTTCCAGCCGACCGCACCGAGGTTCTGCCGCAACTGTTCTTCATTGCGCGCGCCGACCAGTACGGTCGCCACCGTCGGTCTTTGCAGCAGCCAGTTCAGCGCGATTTGCGGAATGGTCTTGCCGGTTTCCTCGGCGATGGCGTCGAGCGCGTCGATCACGCGATACAGATGTTCTTCCGGCACCGGCGGCCCCATGTCGGCGGTCTTATGCAGACGGCTCGACGCGGGCAGCGGCTGACCGCGCCTGATCTTGCCCGTGAGACGCCCCCAGCCGAGCGGACTCCACACCACCGCGCCCACGCCTTGATCGATACCGAGCGGCATCAGTTCCCATTCGTAGTCGCGCCCGATCAGCGAGTAGTAGGTCTGATTGGCGACATAGCGCGGATAGCCGTAACGGTCCGCGACATCCAGCGACTTCTGCAGATGCCAGCCCGAGAAATTCGACACGCCGGTATAGCGGATCTTGCCCGCGCGCACGAGATCGTCGAGCGTGGAGAGCGTTTCCTCGACGGGCGTTTTCGCATCGAAACCATGTAGCTGGAAGATGTCGATGTAGTCCGTCTGCAAGCGCTTCAATGCATCGTTCACGGCATGGATGAGATGGAAGCGCGACGAGCCCACGTTGTTCGGCTCGTCTTTATCGAAGCGAAAGGTCGCCTTGGTCGAGACGATGACTTTGTCGCGCCGGCCCTTGAGCGCTTCGCCGAGGATGGCTTCCGATGAGCCGCCCGAATAGATGTCGGCGGTGTCGAACATGGTCACGCCCGCGTCGAGGCAAATGTCGACGAGCCGCTGCGCTTCGCTGACGTCGGTTTCGCCCCAGGCCTGAAAGAACTCGCCCTTGCCGCCGAACGTTCCCGTGCCGAAACTCAGCACGGGAACCTTGAAGCCCGAAGCGCCTAGATGTCGATATTCCATTGTTGCGTGTCCTCATTCGGTTGTCGGTCTGTCCTGCCGCATGCATCGCGGAAGGGGGATCGTCGAGACTACCGCAATGCGCACGTATGCGCTGAGACTGCCGCCGTGCGCTTTCGCGAGGCTAACGCCGCTTTGCCGCGCGCTCGCCGAGCGAATCGTATATGGGCGGACAGCGCAGCAGCATGGGCACGAGCATGGCGGTGAAGCACGCGGTGAGCATCGGCAGGAGCAGCGTGAAGCTCGCGGTCATTTCGGTGACGAGCACGATACCCGTCATCGGCGAACGCACGACTGCCGCGAAGAACGCGGCCATGCCGACCGCCGCGAAGGTGCCGATATCGCCGGTGGATGCGGACATGCCGGGGAACCAGTCGAAGCAGATGCGGCCGAACACGAAACCCGTCTGCGCGCCGAGCACGAGCATGGGCGCGAAGAGACCGCCCGGCGTGCCGGCCGCATACGATACCGAGCCGAGCACGAAGCGCAGCGCAAGAATGGCCGTGACGCCCGCGATGCTGCCCGCGCCCACCAGCGCACGTTGCGTGAGGACATCGCCGCCGCCCGCCAGATCGGGCGCGAACCACGCGAGCAAACCGACCGCCGCGCCAATGACAGCCGCGCGCGCGAAGGCTCTGCGCGTCGGCGATGCAATCAACGGATGACGCGTGAGCCAGTCGGATGCGTCGAGCGTCCAGAGAATCGTGCGTGAATAAGCGGTGCCCAACAGGCCGAGCGCCACGCCGAGCACGAGATGCGCGGCCGTCATGCCGAAGCCTGGAAACGGCTGCGCGGGCAGATGGAAGTCGGGCAGATCGCCGTGCATGAGACGCGCCATGGCAATCGCACTTGCCGATGCGCCGAGCGCGGCCACGGCGGTGCGCGTATCGAAGCGGCGCATCAGTTCTTCGAGCACGAACACCGCGCCCGCGATGGGCGCATTGAACGCGGTGGCGAGCCCCGCGCCCGCGCCGGCCGCGAGCAAGACGCCGCGATCGCTGGCGCTACGTCCAAGCAAGGTGCCGATGCGATGCGCGATGCTCGCGCCCATCTGCACCGTCGGTCCTTCGCGTCCGAGCGCGAGTCCTGCACCGATGGCGAGCACGCCGCCCACGAACTTGACCGGGATGAGGATGAGCGAAGCGGGCGGCGCCTTGCCATGCAAGACTGCCTCGACATGGGGAATGCCGCTGCCGCTTGCTTCGGGCGAGAAGCGCGCGACGAGCCATGCCGCCAACGCAGCGGCGAAAGCCGCCGCAAGCACCACGACAATGCTTGCCGCGCCATGCCCCGAATGCGCCCATGCAACGAGCGCGTAGCGCAGCGCATCGGCGCGTTCGAGCGAAAAGCGGAATAACGCACCGAGTGCGCCACTCGCCGCCCCGACGATGACCGCGGCTACGGCGAGCGGAATGAGTCCGCGTGGCGAGTCTGCTTCGACTTCGGCTTCGGGCTTGTAGTCGGTCATGGCGCTCGTTCGTTTGAAGGATGCGCGCCAAGCGTAGCACCGAACGCGGCGGCATCGCGGGCACGGCACTTGCAAACTTGGATTCGATGCAAATGCCGCGCTTGAATTTGGCGCGGCGAGCGAAACCATTACGGAGAAACCGGCATGAGTCTCACCCACGAACGCACGACGTCTGACGAAGCTGCATAACGCATGACGCACGTCGATGCCCCTTTCTTCGAGCCGGACCGCAATTGCGCGAACGTGCGCCATGCGGATCGCTTCAGCCTGCTGATAGACGGCGCGGATTATTTTCGCGTGCTGCGCGAAGCGATCACGCGCGCGGAGCGCACCGTGTTCATTCTCGGTTGGGATATCGACAGCCGCATGCAGCTGACGCCGGAAGGCGCGGACGATGGTTTCCCAGCTGCGCTCGGCGACTTCCTGCATGAGATCGCGGCGAACAAGCGCCGTTTGCGCATCTACATTCTCGCGTGGGATTTCGCCATGCTGTATGCGTTCGAACGCGAATGGCTGCCGGTCTACAAGATGGGCTGGCGCACGCATCGGCGTATCGCGTTCCAGATGGACGGCAAGCATCCGATGGGCGGATCGCAACATCAGAAGGTCGTCGTGATCGACGATAAGCTCGCGTTCGTCGGCGGTCTCGATCTCACGCGTTCGCGCTGGGACACGACCGCGCATGCACCCGACGATGCGCTGCGCCGCGATGCGAACGGTGCGCCGTATCAGCCTTTCCACGATGTCCACACCATGTTCGATGGCGATGCCGCGCGCGAAATGGGTATCCTGGCGCGCGAACGCTGGGCGCGCGCGTGCGGAAGACGGCTTGCGATACGCGCACATCGCGCGGCCGCCGACAGCGATCCGTGGCCGCCCGCGCGCGCGGTCGATATCGACGATGTGCGGATCGCCATCTCGCTCACCGAACCTGCTTACGGCGGACGTCAGCCCGTGCAGCAGATTCGCACGCAATATCTCGATGCCATCGCGAGGGCGCGCCGCTCGATCTATATCGAGAACCAGTACTTCACGTCGGGTTCCATAGGCGCGGCGCTCTCGGAGACGCTCGCGCGCGAGGACGGGCCGGACGTGGCTATCGTGGTGCCGCGCAATCAGAGCGGCTGGCTGCAGGAGGTGACGATGGGCGTGTTGCGCGCGCGGCTCAACACGCTCTTGAAAGGCGCGGACCGGCATGGGCGATATCGTCTGCTGAGCCCGGATGTGCCCAATCTCGGCGAGCAGATCGTCAACGTGCACAGCAAACTGATGATCGTCGATGACGAATTGTTGATCGTTGGCTCCGCGAATCTGAACAATCGCTCGATGGTGCTCGACAGCGAATGCAACGTATCCATCGACGCTGGCGCCGATCAGCGCATTCGCCGCGCGATTGCGAAGATGCGCGATACGCTGCTCGCGGAACATCTCGGTTGCGAAGTCGCGGATGTCGTGCGCGAGCGCGATGCACGTGGCGGCCTCAATGCCGCGATCGAAGCGTTGCAACGCAATCGCGATGAACATCGCACGTTGATTGCGCTCGACCCGGAAGTATCGGCGGAACTGGATCAGCTCATTCCGCCCGATGCGCTGATCGACCCTGAAACGCCTATCGCCGCCGATCAGCTCGTCGAACAATTTCTGCCCAAGGAAAGGACGCGTCCGCTGATTGGCCGCTTCGCGCTTCTCGGCGTGCTCGTGCTGATGGTGGTCGGCGTGGCCGCGCTTTGGCACTGGACGCCGCTTGGCGACTACGCCAATCTGAAGTCGTTGACCAACGCCACACGCCACATCGAAGCACTGCCGTTCGCGCCGCTGTTGATCATTCTGTGCTACGTGGCGGCCGCCGTGCTCTCGGTGCCGGTGACGTTACTGATCGCGACGACGGGCATCGTGTTCGGCGGTCTATGGGGCGGCGTCTATGCGTTCGCCGGCACGCTGGCAGCGGCGGCGATCACCTATTCGCTCGGCAACTGGCTTGGGCGCGATGCCGTGCGCAAGGTCGCGGGCGCGCGCGTCAACCGGCTATCCGAACGCGTGGCGAAGCGCGGCATCGTAGCGGTCGTCGTGTTGCGGTTACTGCCGGTGGCGCCGTTTGCCATCGTCAATCTCGTGGCGGGCGCCTCGCATATCCGCATGCGCGACTTCATGATCGGCACGGCGCTCGGCATGGGACCGGGCATCGTCCTGACAGTGGCGTTCGCGCATCAACTGGTGGCGTCGTTCCGGCATCCGACGGTCGGCTCGTTCGCGGTGCTGATCGGCATCGGCGCGGCGTTACTCGGCGTGTCGCTGCTGTTGCAACGCTTCCTCGGAAGTGGCGAAGAAGAAAAAGTCCACGAAGGCGCACCGAGCGATGCCGACAAACCGCGCGCCAGCGACGAGGCGCAACGCGCGAGCCGTCTGCGCGAAAGCGGTGCGATGCCGCGCGAAACCGGCCATGCCGCAAGCAACGGCGCGAACAAGGGCGCGCCTACACGCCATGACGAGGTCAACCCATGACGATGATGCACGAAGCGGGAATGGATATCGGCAATCAATCGAAGCACGTGGCGCGTGCGAGAGAGTTGCGTATCGCGACTTACAACCTGCATGGTGCGGTTGGCATCGACGGACGTTTCGCGCCGGAGCGTATCGGTGAAGTGCTCAACGAAATCGATGCCGATATCTTCGCGCTGCAGGAAGTGCCGCTCGGCGGCAGTGCATCGTCCGATGTACTCGAAGTGCTGCAGCGCATGACGGGTCTGCACGCGGTCGCGGGCCCGACGCTCGATACACCTGCGCGCCGTTATGGCAACGCGGTCCTTACGCGCTATCCGGTGCAGGCCGTGCGCACGCTCGATCTTTCGTTCAGAAGCCGCGAACCGCGTGGCGCGCTCGATGCCGACATCGACTGTGGCGGTGAAGTGTGGCGCGTGGTCGCGACGCATCTCGGGCTTGCATCGAGCGAACGTCGCATGCAGGTCGAACAAGTGCTGCAAAAATTCGATACACCTGCCTTGCCCGTGATCCTTCTCGGCGACCTGAACGAATGGTTCGTTCATGGCCGCACCTTGCGCCGGCTCGTTACGCACTTCCATCGCGCGAGTGCGCTGCGCACGTTTCCGACGCGCTATCCGCTCTTCGCGCTCGATCGCATCTGGGTGCATCCCGGTGAACGTCTGATGAGCGTGAACGTGCATCGCACGCGCTTGTCGCGGGTTGCATCGGATCACTATCCGCTCATTGCGCATATCGCGCATCGTTCATGACTGGCTCTTCATGAGCCTTTCAACTCGACGCATAAGCATCGATTCGATGCTCATCACTCGATCGTCGACTCGCATGTCAGCGCGACGCCACGAAAAAGCCCTGGAAAAACGATATAAAAACGCAAAAGACTCGCACGAACTCGCTTGGCGTATGTAGAATCCGGCCTGATACGAACGCATTACCGCGAACGTATTCCGATATCACTGACCAAAAACACAGGTAGGAGAAACATGCCGACTTCCGCAAAAACCGCTGCCAAGAAAGCCACGGCCAAAAAGGCCACGGTAAAGACCGCCGCACCGGCTAAGAAAGCAGCATCGAAGGTTGCCGCGAAGAAAGTACCCGCCAAGAAGGCCGTCGTTGCCAAGAAGGCAGTCGCCGCCAAGAAGACCACTGGCGCGCTGGCTCCGATCAAGGACACCTTCACCAAGGCATCGCTTGCAACGCATCTGTCCGAGCGTGCAGCCGTGGATGTGAAGGCGGTCAAGGCCGTGCTGGTCGCGCTGGAAGACACCATTCTCGGGTCCATCCACAAGAAGGGCGCAGGCGAGTTCACGCTCTCCGGTCTTCTGAAGATCACGGCGCAAACCGTTGCCGCGAAGAAGAAGCGCTTCGGCAAGGACCCGTTCACGGGCACGGAGCGCTGGTTCCCGGCCAAGCCCGCAAGCGTTCGCATCAAGGCGCGCGCGTTGAAGAAGCTGAAGGATGCCGCAGCGTAAGGTTTAAAGCCTGAACTGATTGGCTGATTTTCGGTGATCGGGAATCGAGAGGCCAGCGTTCCTTTTAATCGAGGACGTTGGCCTCTCGTGCTTTGATTTCAAACGTCGGCTTTCGCAAAGATATCGCTCAACCAGTCCACGAAAACCCGTACGCGCGCTGAAAGCTGCCGCGCATGCGGATAAAGCAGCGATACCGGCATGGGCGGAACAATCAAATCAGGTAACACGCATTGCAGCCTGCCATCGGCGAGTTCGCTTTCTATGCGATAACGCGGCACTTGCACAATACCGAGTCCCGCGAGCGCAGCTTGCGTATATAGCTCGACGCCGGTAACGGAAATCGCGCCCGGCAGTTCTATGCTTTGCACGCCGTCGGCCATTTCGAATTCGAGGGCAACGTTGCGCCCGCTCGCACTCGATACATAATTCACCGCGCGATGCGCCGCAAGCGAATCGATATTTTCCGGCGTGCCCATTCGCGCGAGATAAGTGGGACTCGCCACCGTCACTTGTTCGAGCGTGGCGACGCGTTTTGCGATCATCGACGAGTCCTGCAGAGTGCCCGCGCGCAACACGCAATCCACGCCTTCACGCACGAGATCGACGAAGCGGTCGTCTTCGCCTACATGCAGTTCGATCTGCGGATAGCGTTCGAGAAACGCCGGCAACCCAGGCACGATGAAATGGCGTGCAAGCGTTCCTTGCAGGTTGACGCGCAGCAAGCCCTTCGGCTCCGCATGCCTGAACGAACCTTCCGCTTCCTCCATGTCCGCGATGAGCCGCACGCAACGGCGATAATGCGCGTCGCCATCGGGCGTGAGGCGCACGGTGCGTGTCGTGCGTTCGAGCAGGCGCGCACCGAGCCGTTCTTCCAGGCGCTTCATCAGATTGGTGACGGTTGCGCGCGGCATCTGCAAGTCGTCGGCGGCTTGCGTGAAGCTGTGGCGCTCGGCAATGCGCACGAACACCTGCATTTCCTGAAAGCGGTCCATGTCGGCTGAAGTTCGAGGTCTGAGATTGTTGAGGCAACTGGAACGATGATACTAATCCGCAAGCGATGATCGCGAAAACGAAATGATCCATCATGGCGCTCATCGATTAACGAACATGAGGAGCGAACCATGAATCAATCGCACGCGAACAAGGTTGCCATCGTCACGGGCGCATCGCGCGGAATTGGCGCGCAGATTGCGAGACGTCTCGCGCAGGAAGGTTTTGCGGTAGCGGTGAACTATGCATCGAGCGCGAAGGAAGCGGACGCGCTCGTCGCGGAACTGGAAGCCGCGGGAAGCCGCGCGCTCGCGGTAAAGGCGGACGTGGCTAGCGCCGACGACGTGCGACGCATGTTCGATGCGGTCGAAGCGCAACTCGGCCCCGTCGATGCGCTCATCAACAACGCAGGCGTGCTCAAGGCCACGCCGCTCGCCGACACGAGCGACGCGCTCTACGACCAGACTTTCAACATTAATGTGCGCGGCACGTTCAACACGCTGCGCGAGGCGGCGAAGCGTTTGAACGAAGGCGGGCGTATCGTCAATTTTTCGAGCACGACGCTCGTGCTCAACATGCCGGGATACGCCATTTACAACGCCACGAAAGCGGCCGTCGAAGCGTTCACGCATGTCTTCGCGAAGGAGTTGCGCGGACGAAGCATTACCGTGAATGCGGTGGCGCCGGGGCCGGTTGCGACTTCGCTCTTTTTCGACGGCAAGACCGACGAACAGATCGCGAACTTTTCGAAGATGCCGCCGCTGGAGCGGCTCGGCCAGCCGGAAGATATCGCGTCGGTGGTTGCGTTTCTTGTCGGCAAGGATGCGGGATGGGTCAACGCGCAGGTATTGCGGGCGAACGGCGGGTTGGCTTGAGTTGGGCGCTCGATCGCGCCGCGTCGTTAGGGCGCCGTCTTCGCGTCAGAAACTCAATGCGAATTGATCTTCGACGTAACGCGTCTTCATGCGCTTCGTCTTCGTTTGGGTCGGCGCCGGCGTCTTCATCGGCGCCGCCACGATTTGCGCGATCTGCGCGACGAGACTGAACGCAGGTCGCGCATCGCACGCGATCCATTCGAACTGACCGGCCGACAGGCGTTTCGCGATCAGCGCGTACACATCCGGGTCGAACGGACGTATCTCCGGCGCACTGGCAAGCAACGATGCAATTTCATCGCGCGCGGCGCATGTGCCGAGATAGCACCATCGATCGATGACATGCCACGCCTCGCGATTCGTCGATGCATCGCGTTCGCTGATCGCGATGGCGCCTTCATGCGGCCAGCGCACGAGGCGCGCATTGCCGAGCGCTTCGAGCGCACGCGCCGCATGGTCCGCGAACGGCTCCGCGCCGGCGCACGAACCGAGACAGCGCTTCACCTGATAGCCGAAGCAACCGCGCGCGGGTCCCGCTTTTTCCAGGCCGAGCGTGGCGTGGCAGAGTCGATGTTCATCGGCGAGATGGCGCAGATACGCATGCGCCTTGGCGCGCGATTCGAACACGCCGAAGAGATGCGCCTCGCGCGACAGATCGCGCTTGCTCGCGCGCAGCAGCACGGGCGCAGGCGCGCCCGGCAGCCATTGCCACGCGCACGCCGCCGACGCGCGCTTGAGCAGCCGGTTATGCAGCGGCTGCAAGTCCTTCACGAGCTTCGCTTCGAGCAACAGCGCGCCGAGTTCGCCCACGGTCTCGCGGTATTCGATTTTGCGGATGGCCTGCGATATCGACAAATCCTTCGCCAACCGATGGTCCCCAGCGAAATGCGCGCTCACTCGCTGCTTCAGATTCACGCTCTTGCCGACGTAGAGCGTAATGTCGTCCGCGCCGTGGAAGAGATAGACGCCGGGCGTGGCAGGCAACGCGTCGAGCGCGCCCTCGGGCAACGCGGCGGGCAGGCTCGCGCGCCTGACGAGCGCTTTCACGGCGGCATCGACGAGTTCTTGCGAATAGAGCGCGTGAATCTTCTGCCAGAACTGCCAGAGGAGGTCGGCATCGGCGAGCGCGCGGTGGCGTCCTTCAGGCGCGAGATTGAAGCGCGCGATGAGCGCATCGAGCCCATGACGTTCGACCGATGGAAAGAGCGAGCGCGACAAGCGCACCGTGCACAACGTATCGGCGCGAAACGCAATGCCCGCGCGACGGAACTCGTTCTTGAGGAAGCCGTAGTCGAAGCGCGCGTTATGCGCGACGAAAAGCTTGCCCTGGAGACGCTCGGCAAGCGCCTGCGCGAGCGATTCGAAAGTGGGCTGACCGCGCACCATGCTGTCCTCGATGCCCGTCAGACGCGAGATGAACGGGGGCACCGGCATGCCCGGATCGACGAGCACGCTATAGCGTTCGATGCCCGCTTTGCTCACTTCTATGACGCCGATTTCAGTGATGCGATCCACCGTGGGATTGCTGCCGGTGGTTTCCAGGTCGACGAACACGATGGGACGCGCGAGGCCTGCGAGCAGCGTGTCCGCTGCGAATTCATCGAGGTCGTCCGTGAGATCGTGCATGAATATAGGTGCTGGAAGTGCGCGCTGGTGACGCTCTCAAGCAGCGCGGATAAGTGCCGTTAATCAGTTTAATGCCTTTACTGCCGCATTTATGCGATTCAGCGAAAAAACGCAGCGCGAATGCGATGCGCGGGCAGCGTCAGTACAATAGCGTTTTGTTTGGCTTCAGGATTGATAGACATGACTTATTGCGTGGGTATGTGTGTGGACGAGGGCCTCGTGTTCCTTTCCGATACGCGCACGAATGCCGGTGTGGACCACGTAAGCGCCGCCCGCAAAATGACTGTTTTCGAACAGCCGGGAGACCGGGTGATCGTGCTGCTCGCGGCCGGTAACCTCGCGCTCACGCAAGCGGTGACGCACATGCTCGCCGAACCCGCGGACCCGGACGCGCCCACGCTTTATAGCGTCGCCACCATGGCGGAAGCCGCGCGCATCGTCGGCGACGCGGTGCGCGAAGTGCATCGGCGCGATGCGCTTTCGCTCGCGGAATTCAGCGTTGATTTCAACTGCAGCTTCATTCTCGGCGGTCAGATACACGGCCAGCCGCCGCGCCTCTTCATGGTTTATGCAGCCGGTAACTTCATAGAATCGACGCGCGTTTCGCCTTATTTTCAGATTGGCGAGTCGAAATACGGCAAGCCGATCATCGACCGCGTCATTACGCCGTCCACGGATCTCGACGAAGTCGCGAAATGCGCGCTTATCTCCATGGATTCGACGCTGCGTTCGAATCTCTCGGTGGGCTTGCCGCTCGACTTGCTGGTCTACGAGAAAGACGCGTTGCGCGTGACGCGTTTCGCCTCGCTCGACAACGACAGCGCGTATTACCAGATGATCCACCGCACGTGGGGCGAGCGCCTGCGGCAGATTTTCGGCGAGATTCCGAACCCTTCGTGGACCGATCTGGCCAACGTGCCGCTGCGTCCGCGCGAGTCGCGCACGATCGTGCCGCGGCTCGTCATTGGCGATCTGCCAAGTTCTGGTGAAGCGCCGGCGCAGACGCTCGCCGAGGACGTGGATTCAAACGGCAACGCGCCGCAGCAGTAGACCTTCAAGAATCCTTCAGGGCGCGTTTGCAGGGCACTGCAGCGGCTCGGCGAGGCTTGTCTTGCTCGCGTATGCCCGACGCGGCGAATCGGCCAGCACGGCGTCCATTCCAAGACACGCGGCGGCGCGATAATCCTCCGCCTGGTCGACCCCGATCGCCAGAATCCGGACCTTGCCGTTCGTCTTGAAGCAACTGACCGCCTGCGGCGTCCAGAGTCGCGCATCCACGGCGGAGCGCGCTTCGCCAAGCGTGAACGTCTCGACCAGTTCCATCTTTCTCCTGTATTCGAACGCCGTCCATGTGCCTTCGGGCGGCGGCTTTCGGCACTCGTGCTCCAGCGCGACTTGCGCCAGGCGCTCACGCGTCGCATCGCGCGATTCGAAAAGACGCGCTTCGCGATAAGGCGCAAACGCCGCCTGGTAGGCGGCATCCGTCGAATAGATCAGCACGCGCGGCCACGCGCTTTCCTCGCTCAGCACGCGGGCGACGGCGCTTGCCTGCGTTTCGGCCGGCAGCGCTTTCATGTCGAGTATGACCGTCGTGGACGATGGAATGGCCCGCAATGCCTCGGCGAGCGAGGGAATAGGCAACGGCCGCGCGCGATACGGATACTGCTTCGCGCCGTTCGCATCCGTCTGCGTGAAGTTCCAGCCCGCGTTCAGGCTTCGCAACGCGGCGAATTCGTGGCTGGCGACCGTGCCCGTGCCATTTGTGTTCGCGGAGAGATCGGCCGGACGATAGAGCACCGGGACGCCATCGCGCGTGAGTTGCACGGTGAGCCAGATCGCATCCGCGTGATTCGCGAGCGCGGTCTCAATGGCGAGCAGGGTGTTTTCAGGCGCGTCCGCCGCGCCGCCGCGATGCGCGACGATCGTTGGCAAAGCGTTGCGGGATGCGGCTGGTACAGGCGCGAAACGGCAGGCCCCGAGCAAGACAAGCCAAGCGAAACACGAGACAGCGGCGAGTTGGCGCGACAGCATGAACGAATCTCCCCCGGATGCTTGGTTATCCGAACGATTGTGCTTTATGCGCGCGCGTCGATGAAGCCCGTCGGCACAATTTGTTGCGGTTCACGCTGGCTCGAAGTGTGGGGCAAAGGCTTCGCACAAGAAAAAACAGCCACCGGAAAACCGGTGGCTGTCGAGGTGTGCTGCACTATCGTGTGACGCGGTACTCGCGTACCGGGCCATCCGCTTGTTCTTAGAACTTGTGACGCACGCCGATGATGACGATTTCTTGATGGCTGCTGCCGCTGTCGTAGCCGTAGGAACCGATCGAGGCTTGCGCCGAGTTGATGCCGCCCGTCGTGCCGTCGCGCTGATCGCCGCTTGCGTGCTGGTAAGCCGCAACTGCGTAGAAGTCCGTGCGCTTCGACAGCGAGTAGTCCGCACCCAGGCTGGCCTGGTGGTACTTGGCCGACGTGTCGCCGCCCGACTTCGTGTAGGTGTAGCCCACGCCGAGCAGCAGCGCCGGGGTTGCCTGGAAGTTCACGAAACCGTTGCCGACGTTGAAGTGTTCCGAGCCGAAGCGCGAACCACCGTCTGCCTTGAACTGTGCATTGCTGTACGAACCGCCGACCGTGAACGCGCCGATCGTGTACTGAACCGCGCCGCGAGCGATGCCGATTGCGTGCGCCGATGCGTATGCGTTGTTGATCGGGCCGTCGAACAGTGCGTCCGACGTCGTGCTGTTCCACGTGCTTGCGCCCGTCGGCGGAATGCGGCCGGCGTTCGGGTTGTTAGCGTAGAAGTAGCCGCCGGCGACTGCCAGGGGGCCGTTGTTATACGTTGCAGCGCCCGACCAGGTTTGACCTTGGCCCGTTGCGCCTGCCAGACCCGAGAAGCCGTAAAGGCCTTCGACCTGGAAGCCCGCGTAGTTCGGCGAAACGTACTTGACGGCGTTGCTCACGCGCAGCGAGTTGTCGTAGTTGTCGACGTCGCCCGGCGTTGCGAAGATTGCGCCCCAGTAGTTGTCGGCCGTGATGCCTTGGACCATGTCAACCAGCGGATCGTATTGGCGACCCAGGGTGACCGTACCCCACTGATTGCCCGACAAACCGACGAATGCTTGACGACCGAACTCGCGGCCACCTTGGCCGAGACGGCCGGTGCCGATGTCAAAGCCGCTTTCCAACTGGAAAATCGCCTTCAGACCGCCGCCCAGATCTTCTTGACCCTTCAGGCCCCAGCGATCGCCGGACAGATTGCCGTTGATCATGCCGTACAGGTGGTCGCCATTTGCGTTGGCGTTGCTCACATAACCGAGACCAGCGTCGATCACGCCATACAGCGTCACGCTCGTTTGTGCCTGTGCCGCGCCAGCTGCGCCGAGCAGCGCCAGCGAGAGGGACGTCAGTGCGAATCGTTTCATCGAATTCTCCACGCGATTGTTAAATATCGTTGTTGCCGGCGCAGAGAATAACGCAACGTTTCGAATCTTAAGAAACGAAAAAAATTTACTGTCTCGTAAAAGACACAGTTGCTAACGTGGTCTCAAAAAGGAGGATTTCTGTTTGTTTTGAACGGGTTGCGGGTGACAGGCTAACTTGAAATAAGTTCCGCGCTCAATTCTAGGATATTCCGATGGCGCGCGATTACCATCAATCCGATTAACAAACCGCAGCCGCGAGCGGGTATTTTCCTTTCACCGAGGCAACAAAAAACGCCGCGCCCTAGAGGCGCGGCGTTCGTGGAAGGCGAAAAGGAAATGCGGATCAGCTTTGCAGGTCGTCGTTTTCCCGATGCTCGGAGCCGCGGCGTGTGAGCAACGCGACTGCCATTCCCGCGCTTGCCGCGAAAAACACCGAGCGCCACGGGTGCCGCTTCACTGCGGCATTGGCGGTCGATGCCTTGCGGCCCGCGCCCAGCATGGCCATCGCCGTGGCGCGCGTCGCAGTGCTCTCGACGCGCGCGATCTTGCGCGATATCTCCAGCGCCTTCGCCACCGCCGATACCTTCTTGCGCGCCTGTCCCGTCAACAACTGCGCGTGTTGAGCGCGCGCGCCGATGGCACGCCGGGCGCTCGCGGGCACGGGCGCATCGATCCGAGCGCTGGCGGGCGATACGACTGGCGCTGTGTTGGATGCCTCCGTCGCCGCCGCCGATGCGGATGCCGCCGCCGGCATGCCCGCGCGCGTGGAAGCCGCGAGCATCGAACCGATCTTGGCGCGGCTGCCCGGCGGCACGCGTCCCATGTTTTGCTGGCCCCACGCGCCGCGCGGATCGTGCAGACGCGCGCGCGCCGCCGAGAACTCCGCGCCGAGCAACAACACGGCCGCCGAAAAATACAGCCACATGAGCAGAACCGCGAGCGATCCGGCCGCGCCGAACGCGCTGGCCGTGCCTGCGTGCGTCAAATAGAGCGCGAACAGTTTCTTGCCCGCCGAGAACAGCAGCGCCGCGACAAGCCCGCCGACGAGCGCGTCGCGCCACTGCACGGGGGCATCGGGGAGAAATTTGAGCAGCGCGCCGAACGCGACGGTCAGAATGGCGAGACCGGCGACCAACTGAACGATATCGCCGATGATCACGAACGGCGAGTCGCCCCAGAGCCACATGCCGACAGCCTGGATCGCGGTGTCCAGCACCAGCGAGACGATCAGGAGAAACGCCACGCCGAGCACGAGTCCAAACGAGATGAGCCGCACGCGCACCATCGCAAAGACGCTCGAGCGCTGATCGCCCGTGAGCGGCCATACAAGATTGAGCGCCGTATTGAGGGATGAAAACGTCGCCGACGCACCGATCGCGAGCAGCGCGAACGAGATGACCGCCGCGATGCCCGTCCCGCCGCTGCGATGCGCATTCTCGACAATACTCTGCACGCCCGCCGCGCCCTGATCGCCGAGCAGCCCGTTGACCTGATGAAAGAGCTGGCCGCGCGCGGCTTCGGCGCCAAACACCCAGCCGGCCACGGCGATCACCATGACGAGCGTCGGCGCGAGCGAAAACGCAGAATAGAAGGCGATACTCGCGGCCATCGCGGCGCAGCGATCCTCCGAAAATTTCTTGAGCGCGCCGAGCACCCAGGAGGCGTCCTTTTTGACGACGGCTTCGATCTTCTGTGTGGATACGGAACTCATGGCGGACCTCTGGATACGATGAACGGACTGACCAAACTCGAACGAAGGAGAGCAGGAACTATTCCAGTCCAACCGTAAGTCGACGGGACTGGGTGCAACGTTTGGCTCTTGAGCGCGCGTCGGCGCAACGCCACAACGAGGCTTCGCATCGAGTCGAAAGTGCCGTGTTCGCCAGCGAAATAAGACAGCGCGCCCTATAATTTCGCCACCCACATTACAAAACGCCGAGGCACTAAAATGCTGCAAATGTCACGGCGACAGTTCCTGAAGGTCTCAGCGAGCACGCTCGCCGGATCGAGCCTGGCGGCGTTAGGCTTCTCTCCGGCACCCGCGCTCGCCGAAGTTCGTCAGTACAAGCTGTCGCGTACCACGGAAACGCGTAATACCTGCCCGTACTGCTCAGTCGGATGCGGCATCCTCATGTACGGCCTCGGCGACAACGCCAAGAATGCGAAGGCCAGCATCATCCATATCGAAGGCGACCCCGACCATCCCGTCAATCGCGGCACGCTGTGCCCGAAGGGTGCATCGCTCATCGACTTCATTCATAGCCCCAGCCGCCTCATGCATCCCGAGTATCGCGCGCCGGGATCGGACGAATGGAAGCGCATCTCGTGGGAAGACGCGCTCGACCGTATCGCCAAACTGATGAAGGAAGATCGCGACGCGAATTTCGTCGAGACCACGGCGGACGGCAAGAAGGTGAATCGCTGGCTGACCACGGGCATGCTCGCGGCGTCGGCGGGCAGCAACGAAGTCGGCTATCTGACGCATAAAACTGCCCGCAGCCTGGGCATGCTCGCATTCGACAATCAGGCGCGTGTCTGACATGGCCCGACGGTGGCAGGTCTTGCCCCGACGTTTGGCCGTGGAGCGATGACGAACCATTGGGTCGACATCAAGAACGCGGACGTGATTCTGGTAATGGGCGGCAACGCAGCCGAGGCGCATCCGTGCGGTTTCAAGTGGGTGACCGAGGCGAAGGCGCATCGCAAGACGCGTCTCATCGTGGTCGATCCGCGCTTTACGCGCACCGCATCGGTGGCGGATTTCTATGCGCCGATTCGCACGGGAAGCGACATCGCGTTCCTGGGCGGCATCATCAATTACCTGCTCACCAACGACAAGATTCAGCACGAGTACGTCCGCAACTACACGGACATGTCCTTTATCGTGCGCGAGGACTTCGCGTTCAAGGACGGCGAGTTCTCGGGCTATAACGCCGAGAAGCGCAACTACGACAAGTCGAGCTGGGACTATGAACGCGGCGACGATGGCTTCGTCAAGGTCGATCCGACCTTGCAGCATCCGCGCTGTGTCTACAACTTGCTCAAGCAGCATTTCTCGACCTATACGCCCGAGATGGTGACGAAGGTCTGCGGTACGCCGACCGACAAGTTCCTCAAGGTCTGCGAGATGCTTGCCACGACCGCCGCGCCGAATCGCGCGGGAACCATTCTGTATGCGCTCGGCTGGACGCATCACTCGGTCGGCGCGCAGATGATCCGCACCGGCGCGATGGTGCAACTTCTGCTTGGCAACATCGGCATGGCGGGCGGCGGCATGAACGCGCTGCGCGGGCACTCGAACATTCAAGGCCTGACCGATCTCGGCCTGATGTCGAATCTGCTGCCCGGCTATATGACCTTGCCGATGGAAGGCGAGCAGGACTTCGACGAGTTCATCAAGAAGCGCGCGACGCAGCCTTTGCGGCCGAATCAGTTGAGCTACTGGAAGAACTATCGCGCGTTCCATGTGAGCTTCATGAAGTCATGGTGGGGCGACAACGCGACCGCCGAGAACAACTTCGGCTTCGACTATCTGCCAAAACTCGACAAGTCCTACGACATGCTCCAGGTGTTCGAGCTGATGGCGCAGGGCAAGATGAACGGCTATATCGCGCAGGGTTTCAATCCGCTCGCGGCCGCGCCGAACAAGGCGAAGATCGGGCTCGGACTGTCGAAGCTGAAGTGGCTCGTCATCATGGACCCGCTCGCCACCGAGACTTCCGAGTTCTGGAAGAACCACGGCGAGTTCAACGATGTCGACGCCTCGAAGATTCAGACTGAAGTCTTCCGTCTGCCGACCACGTGTTTCGCGGAAGAGCGCGGCTCGCTCGTGAGTTCGAGCCGCGTGCTGCAATGGCACTGGCAAGGCGCGGTCGCTCCGGGCGAAGCGAAGAGCGACCTGGAGATCATGTCGGGGCTGTGGCTGCGCATTCGGCAGGCCTATAAGGAGAAGGGCGGCAAGTATCCTGATCCTATCCTCAACATGACCTGGCCTTACGCGGACCCGGAAAGTCCGACGCCCGAAGAGATCGCGATGGAGTTCAACGGCCGCGCGCTCGCGGATGTCGCCGATCCCACCGACAAGACGAAGGTGCTGGCGAAGAAGGGCGAGCAGTTGTCGAGCTTCGCGCTTTTGCGTGACGATGGCTCCACGGCGAGCGGTTGCTGGATCTTCTGCGGATCGTGGACGCAAGCGGGCAATCAGATGGGCCGGCGCGACAACTCGGACCCGACCGGCATCGGTCAGACGCTCGGCTGGGCGTGGGCGTGGCCGGCGAATCGCCGTGTGCTTTACAACCGCGCGTCATGCGATGTGAGCGGCAAGCCTTTCGACCCGACGCGCAAGCTGATCGCATGGAACGGCAAGGCGTGGACCGGACCGGACATTCCCGACTTCAAGGCCGACGAGCCCCCGGAGAACGGCATGAATCCGTTCATCATGAATCCGGAGGGCGTGGCGCGTTTCTTCGCGCGCGACGGCATGAACGAAGGACCGTTCCCGGTGCATTACGAACCGTTCGAGACGCCGCTCGGCTATAACCCGTTCTTCCCGGACAACAAGGCCGTGGTGAGCAATCCAGCCGCGCGCATCTTCCCGGATGACCGCGCGGCGCTCGGCACCGCCGACAAGTTCCCGGACACGGCGACGACCTATCGCCTGACCGAGCACTTCCACTACTGGACCAAGCACGCGCGGCTCAACGCCATCGTGCAGCCGCAGCAGTTCGTGGAAATCGGCGAGGAACACGCAAAGGAAGTGGGCGTCGTGGCGGGCGAGCGCGTGAAGGTATCGAGCAATCGCGGGCATATCGTCGCGGTGGCGCTCGTCACCAAGCGCATCAAGCCATTGAACGTGGAGGGCAAGAAGGTGCATACCGTCGGCCTGCCGCTGCATTGGGGCTTCAAAGGCCTCACGCAGCCGGGCTATCTCGTCAACACACTGACGCCTTCCGTGGGCGACGGGAACTCGCAGACACCGGAGTTCAAGTCGTTCCTCGTGAAGGTCGAAAAAGCCGAGAAGGCTTAAAGGAGACGAGATGGCTCTGCAATCGCTCGACATCAAGCGCCTCTCGGCCACCACCACGCCGCCGCCGCAAGTCCGCGAGCCGGTGACGGGGACGGTCGCGAAGCTCATCGACGTATCGAAGTGCATCGGCTGCAAGGCATGTCAGACGGCGTGCATGGAGTGGAACGACCTGCGCGACGACGTCGGTCATACGACCGGCGTCTACGACAATCCGCGCGATCTCACCGAACATTCGTGGACGGTGATGCGCTTCACGGAGTACGAGAACCCGAAGGGCGACCTCGAGTGGCTGATCCGCAAGGACGGTTGCATGCATTGCGAGGACCCGGGGTGTCTCAAGGCGTGTCCGTCGCCGGGCGCGATCGTGCAGTACACCAATGGCATCGTGGATTTTCACGAGGAAAACTGCATCGGCTGCGGATACTGCGTCACGGGCTGCCCGTTCAACATTCCGCGTATCTCCAAGGAAGATCATCGCGCGTACAAGTGCACGCTCTGTTCGGACCGCGTCGCGGTCGGGCAGGAGCCAGCGTGCGTGAAGACGTGTCCGACGGGCGCGATCATGTTCGGCACCAAGGTGGACATGATCACGCAAGCGGAGGATCGCATCGAAGACCTGAAGGAGCGCGGTTTCGAAAACGCGGGTCTTTACAACCCGGCGGGCGTGGGCGGCACGCATGTGATGTACGTGCTGCATCACGCGGATCAGCCGCAGCTTTATCACGGGCTCGCGAAAGACCCGCACATCAGTCCGCTGGTGTCGATCTGGAAAGGCGTGACCAAGCCGCTTGCGATGGCGGGTATCGCGCTGGCCGCGATCGCCGGGTTCTTCCACTACACGCGTGTCGGTCCGAACGAGGTGAGCGCGGAAGAAGAAGCCGAAGCACAGCATGAAGCCGAAGAGGCGTTTCAGCAAAGGGAGCGTTCGAATGAAACACGATAGCGAACTGCGCGACGTGAAGGGCAACCGCCTGATCGTCCGTTACACGCCGAACGAGCGCAGCAATCACTGGATCACCGCGATCACGTTCGTCTTGCTGGCGCTCTCCGGTCTCGCGATGTTTCATCCGTCGATGGCCTGGCTCTACGCAATCTTCGGCGGCGGTCAGTGGACGCGCATTCTGCATCCGTTCGTCGGCTGCGTGATGTTCGTCTCGTTCATGATTCTTGCGCTGCGTTTCTGGCATCACAACTATCTGGACAAAGCCGACGTGCAGTGGATGAAGCAGATCGACGACGTGCTGGCCAATCGCGAAGACCGGCTGCCGGAGATCGGCAAGTACAACGCCGGGCAAAAGCTGCTGTTCTTCACGATGGCCGCTTGCCTGCCGCTTCTGCTGTTGAGCGGCATCGTGATTTGGCGGCGCTACTTCTCGTTCTACTTTCCCATCGAGATCATTCGCGTGGCGGCGGTCGTGCATGCGGCGGCGGCGTTCGTGCTGATCGTCGGGATCATCGTGCATATCTACGCGGCGATCTGGATCAAGGGTTCTGTCGGCGCGATGACACGCGGCACGGTCACTTATGGATGGGCCAGGAAGCACCATCCGCGGTGGTTCAAGGAGATCATCGGCAAGTAGGCCGAATGCGCGTCAGTCGAGAATGGCGTGAGGGCGCGCTAGCGCGTCGTCCGTCACTTCGATTGGCGCGCGTTCCATTCGACTCGCACCGCGCGCTTCGAGGTCTAACGTGCGGACCATGTTGACGAGCGCGACGCCTTGCGTCCTTGTGCCAAGCCCGGCGAGCGGGACTGCGAAACCGGCGTATCGCGGGAAGCCACCGCTCTGCATGACAGGCGCGACCAGTGCGGTCTCCAGCGCATTGAATGACGCAGCCGACAGCACGAGCCCGGGCCTGAAGTCGCTTTGTTGCTCATGGCCGATTGCCGGACTCAGGCCGACGTGCGCAATATCCCGTGTCGAATTTGTTGCGTTTCACCATAGCTCACGTCCTACCGGTTTTAGATTGTTCCAGTCAGCCAATTCATCGGAGATAGGCGCCTTCGGGTCGCACTGCGCCTGCAGTTCCTCGAGCGACAATTCGCGACGAGCCGGCATCGGCATGATTCCGTCCGGGCGCACCTCGACATTGAATTTGTCGCCAAGGGTTCAGTTTCATGCCTTCCAGCAGCGCGGCGGGCAACCGGACTGCCGCGCCATTTCCCTGCTTCCGTATTGAAAGTTCCATTTTGAATTTCCGTTTGCGTGAACTCATTTTCGTACCTCCGCGCGGAGCATGAGCATCCCTGAGCGCTCCGTTATAAGCTGTTATTCTTGATCCCGCCCCGACCTTCCTCAAGGAATCCCGTGGTCCAACGCATTCTCGAAGCCGCCAAGATCGAGTCTCTCGATCCTTCGGCTATCCCCCGTCTTCGCATGCCCGAACGCGGCACCGTGTTCGCCGCCCGCGCCGCGCGTCTGTTGCAACTCGCCGAAGCGAGCAATCCGATCGCGGGCTATCTGCGCCTCATGGCCGCGCTCGCCGATGCGCAGCAACGCATCCTTTCAACCTCCACCGCTTTGATGCCCGCGCGCGAGTCGATCGAACGCAATCAGCAGCATTCGATGCCTATCGTCCCCGCGCTCACCGACGAGCGCGATCCCGCGTGGCGCGACGTGCTGTTCATGCTGCTCGACATTATCGAGGCCGCGGGCGCGCTTACGCCGCCGCTCGCGCAACTCGTCGCGCGTCTGCGCACGACCGACGCCGCCACGCTCGACACGCAGGCCGACGCGATCATCGCGCTGCGCTTCGCGGAGATCGATCCGGCGGCGGCGCCATTCATCGTCGCCGCGCTGCAAGTGGTGTGGACCGATCTGGCCACGCGCATCGCCGTGTCGGATGTGCCTTATCTCGATGCGCCCGGCGTCTGCCCGCTCTGCGGCTCGATGCCGGTGGCGAGCATCGTGCGCGTCGGCGGCACGCATGATGGTTATCGCTACGTGCAGTGCGGCTTGTGCTCGACCGAATGGCATGTCGTGCGCGCCAAATGCTCAAATTGCGATTCCACCAAGGGCATTGCGTATCACGCCATGGGCACGCCCACGGACGACGAAACCGAGGAACAACGCGCCGCCCGCGCGAAGCAGGCCGCGCTCAAGGCCGAGTCGTGCGACGAATGCGGCACCTACAGAAAGATCGGCTATCAGGACAAGGCCTACGACTTCGAGCCTTACGCCGACGATCTGGCAAGCCTCACGCTCGACCTTCTGATGGGCGACGCCGGTTTTCGCCGTGCGTCGCCGCATCCGTGGCTGTGGCCCGAACACGTCGATGAAGCATGAAGGGAAGAGGATAGAAGCGTGAGTAATGTCACCGGCAACAACGACAGCGAATTGCGCGCGCTGATGGCACGAGTGCCATCGGTGGAGCGCGTGCTGGCATCGGCGGCATTCGCGCCGGTCTTGGCCGCGCACGGACGCACGCAGACGCTCGCCGTGCTGCGCGCGTCGCTCGACGCATGGCGCGCCGAAGCGCAGGCGGGCCGCGCATCCGTCGAGGCACTGGCCGATGCGAGCCTCGCGGCAAGCGTCGGCGCGACGCTCGACAAGCGCGCGGAAAGCAGCGTGAAAAGCGTCTTCAATCTCACGGGCACGGTGCTGCACACGAACCTCGGCCGGGCGCTATTGCCGGATGAAGCGCTGCGCGCCGTCGCCGAAGTCCTGACGCGGCCGGCCAATCTCGAATTCGATCTGGCGACCGGCGCGCGCGGCGACCGCGATGACCTCATCAACGAACTTATCTGTGAACTGACGGGCGCCGAAGCCGCGACGGTCGTCAACAACAACGCGGCCGCCGTGCTGCTGACGCTGTCCGCGCTGGCCACGCGTCGCGAAGTGATCGTGTCGCGCGGCGAGCTGGTCGAGATTGGCGGCGCGTTTCGCATTCCCGACATCATGAGCCGCGCGGGCGCGAAGCTGCGCGAAGTCGGCACGACCAACCGCACGCATCTGAAGGATTACGACGAAGCGATCAACGCCAGGACCGCGCTCCTGATGAAAGTGCATTGCAGCAACTACGCCGTCACGGGCTTCACCAAGGAAGTCACGCTCGCGGAACTCGCGCCGCTCGCGAGGGCGCGCGGCTTGCCGGTTGTCGTGGATCTCGGCAGCGGCACGCTCGTCGATTTGGCGCAATGGGGCTTGCCGCGCGAGGCCACGGTTCGCGAGACGGTCGAGGCTGGCGCGCAACTCGTCACCTTCAGCGGCGACAAGCTGCTCGGCGGTCCGCAGGCGGGCCTGATCGTCGGTACGAAGGAACTGATCGTGAAGATCAAGAAGCATCCGCTCAAGCGTGCGCTGCGGGTCGGCAAGCTCACGCTCGCGGCGCTCGAAGCGGTGTTGCGGCTTTATCGCACGCCGGAGACGCTCGCCGAACGTCTCACCACCTTGCGCCTGCTGACGCGTCCCGCGGACGCCATGCGCCTTGCCGCCGAACGCATCCGGCCCGTGCTGCGGGCAATGACCGGTGCGGATTTCGTGGTCGCCACTGAGCCGATGTTCAGTCAGATCGGCAGCGGCGCGTTGCCGGTCGATGTCCTGCCGAGCTACGGCCTCGTCGTGCGGCTCACGAGCGGAAAGAAGGCAGGCGGCCAGTTGAATCGCATCGAGCGCAGACTGCGCGATCTGCCGCGCCCGGTCATCGGGCGCATTGCGGATAACGCGCTGTGGCTCGATCTGCGCTGTCTCGAAGCACAGGACGAAGCCGCGTTCATCGCCCAGTTGGAGATGCAGGCAACGGGCCGCAACGCATGATCGTCGGCACGGCGGGGCATATCGATCATGGCAAGACGACGCTCGTGCGCGCGCTGTCGGGCGTGGATACGGATCGTCTGAAGGAAGAGAAGGCGCGTGGCATTTCCATCGAACTGGGTTATGCATACGTGCCGCTCGGCGATGGCGGCGTGCTCGGCTTCATCGACGTGCCGGGGCACGAAAAGCTCGTGCATACGATGGCGGCGGGCGCATGCGGCATCGACTTCGCGCTCGTGGTGATCGCCGCCGACGATGGCGTCATGCCGCAAACGCGCGAACATCTCGCGATTCTTCAGTTGCTCGGCGTGAAAGATGGCGCAGTGGCGGTGACGAAGTCCGATCGTGTCGATGCCGCGCGCCTGAACGAAGTCCATGCCGAAATCGCCGCGCTTCTAGCCGGCACCGCTTTGCAACACGCACCGCTCTTTAACACCAACGCCACGCGCGATGACGACTCCGGCGTGGCCGCGCTGAACGCGCATCTGCACGATGTCGCCAAGCACTGGCGCGCGCGCCGCGACGACGGCTTCTTTCGTTTGGCCGTGGACCGCGTGTTCACGCTCGCGGGCCAGGGCACGGTGGCGACCGGCACGGTGTTCGCGGGGCAGACGAAGGTTGGCGACACGCTGGCGCTCGCGCCGCGCGAGGGCGAAGCGCCGGTTCGTGTGCGCAGCATTCACGCGCAGAATCGCGCTTCGGAGACGGGGCGCGCGGGGGAGCGCTGCGCGCTCAATCTCGCGGGCATCGAGAAAGGCGCGCTGTCGCGCGGCGACTGGATTCTCGATGCGCGTCTCGCGCGCGCGTCCGAGCGAATCGACGTCGAACTCACGCTTCTCGCCGATGCCTCGCCGGCGCTCACGCACTGGAGCCCGCTGCATGTACATCTGGGCACGATGCACCGCGTCGCGCACATCGCCTTGCTCGACGGCGAAACGCTCGCGGCCGGGCAGACGGCGCGCGTGCAACTCGTATTCGATAGGCCGGTTTGCGCGCTGCCGGGCGACCGCTTCATCGTTCGCAACGCGCAGGCGGATAAAACGGTAGGCGGCGGGCGTGTGCTCGACCCGTTTGCGCCCGCACGCAAGCGCCGCACGCCGCAGCGCCACGCGTGGCTCGATGCGCTCACCGCGATGCTCGACACCGGCGCCATCGACGAACTCTTCGCGCAGTCGCCGTATGGCTTGCCGCGCTCCCTCGTCGAGCATCTTGCAGGTCGAACGCTTGGATCGATGACCCAGCCCGACGGTCTGCGCAGCATACCCATCCACGACGATGCGCTCTTGATCAGCGTCGCGCGATGGGACGCGTTGCACGCGTGTCTGACGGATGCACTCGCCGCCTTCCACGAACGCTTTGCGGACGAGCAAGGCCCGGATACCGCGCGCCTGCGCCGCATGGCCGCGCCGCTCGCGCCCGAAGCGCTGTGGCGCGCGCTCATCGACGACGCCGTGACGCTAGGCACGATTGCGCGAAGCGGTCCGTGGCTGCATCTGCCATCGCATACGGTTACGCTCGATGCCGCCGAGGACGCGCTGGCCCGCGTCGTGCTCTCATCGATCGAGGAAGGCCGCTTCGACCCGCCGTGGGTCAGGGATTTGGCCACCACGCATGGCGTGCCCGAAGACGCGGTGCGGCGTCTGTTGCGCAAGCTCTCGCGCCGTGGCGATGTCTTTCAGGTGGTGCGCGACTTGTTTTACGGACGCGCGTCCATTGCAGCACTTGCACGGCTGGCTGCCGAACATGCAAACGCGAACGGTGCGATAGGCGCGGCCGCATTTCGCGATGCCAGCGCGCTCGGCCGCAAACGCGCGATCCAGGTTTTGGAGTTCTTCGACAGGGTTGGGTACACTCGGTTTCACCGCGACCTTCATCTGTTGCGAACCGACAGCCGCTGGCACGAATCCGTCTGACTATCGAACGTCGAGTTACGACGTGGAGACCTTCGCGGCGCACGCTGTCGCGTGAAATCCGATGGAGCATTCCTACTACAAGCTCTTGCATCTTCTGTCGAGCCATCCCGAATGGACGCTCGTGGTAGTGCTGCTTGCGTCGTTTCTGGAGTCGCTCGCATTCATTGGCACCTTCATTCCGGGCAGCACGGCCATGTTCATCGCGGGCGCGCTCGTCGGAACCGGCGCGCTCAATCTCGGCTGGGTGATGGTCTGCGCGGTCGTCGGCGCCATTGCGGGCGACGCGGTCAGCTTCTGGTTCGGCAAGCGCTATGCAACGAGCATCGCGCAGATGTGGCCGTTTCGGGCACATCCCGGCGCACTCGTCGCCGGCCGAAGATATTTCGACAAACACGGCGCGAAGAGCGTGGTGCTCGCGCGTTTCGTCGGACCGATGCGCGCGGTGGTGCCGGTCGTCGCTGGCGTCGCGGGCATGACGCCCGCGCGCTTTCTGGCCGTCAACATCATTTCCGCGCTGATCTGGGCGCCGCTGCACATCCTGCCGGGCGTGGTCTTCGGAGCTTCGATCGAACTGGCGGGCGCGGTATCGATCCGGCTCGTGGTGATCCTCGTCATCCTCGCGGCGCTTGCGTGGCTTGTGTTCAATCTCGCGCGCGTGGTGATTTCGCATGCGAAGGAATGGACGTTCGCCTCGCGCGACATGTTGCTTGCGACCTGCCAGCAACGCCGTGGTCTGGCCGCGCGGATGCTCGCACGCGCGCTCGATCCGGGCAATCCTGCGACCGGGCTCATCGTGATGATTTCCGCGCTGCTGCTCGTCTCGGCGGTCGCGTTCTTCTACGTGCTGTCGGGCGTGGCGCGCGGCAGTTCGCTCGTGCAGGTGGATACCTCCATCTTCCGGCTGTTGCAGTCGTTCCGTTCGACCTGGGCCGATTCCATCCTCGATGCCGCCGCCACGCTCGGCAGCACGCCGACGCTCGCCGCGCTCGCCGTGACGGTCGTCGTGTGGATGGTGTTCGAGCGGCGCTGGCGCACGGTCACGTACTGGCTCGTCGCCGTCGTGTTTTCGCAAGTGCTGGTGCTCGCGATCCGCTTCACCGCGCGCGATCCGATGCTCGTCACGCTCGCGCCCGCCGACCATTCTTTTCTGAGCAGTCACGTCTCGGCCACGGTCGTGATCTACGGCTTTCTCGCGTTCTTGCTGCTGCGGCGCGTCGGCACCATTTCGGGTGTGTTGATCGCGACGGCGACATCGGCGATCGTCACGGCCGTCGCGCTCGCCGGGTTGTACTTCGGCCGCTTCACCATTTCCGCCGTGCTCGGCAGCGTCGCGCTCGCGGCCATCTGGGTGTTCCTGATCGCGCTCACGGCGGTGTGGCGTAATCCCGGAAAACCGAAGCCGCGTCCGTGGATGCCGTTCGCGGTGCTGGCCGTCATCTGCGCAAGCGTGGCGTTGCAGTTGAGCGATTCATCCGAGGCGCACAGCGCGCCGCCCGTCACGGTCGTCATCACGCCGATTCAATGGACCGATACCTTCTGGCGCACGTTCTCGTGCTACCGGTCGGCCATGGATGGCGACCGTCGCGAGCCGATCACCGTGCAATGGGCGGCCACGCCCGCGCAGATTCGCGCGCAACTGACGAGCCGCGGCTGGACCGAGGTGTCGGGTGTGTCGGTGAAGAGCGTGATGTCGGTGGTGTCGCCCAACGCACCGGCGGTCGCCTTGCCCGCGCTGCCGCGTCTGAACAACGGCGAGCCGTCGAAGCTCGTGTTCACGCGATCCCATCTCGGCCCGCAGGAGCGCGACGTCCTGCGTTTTTGGCCCACGAACTACGCGCTAGGCATGGGCGCCCGCGCGCAGCCCATGCCGATCTGGCTCGGGTCCGTGGTCCATGAGCGCATCAGGCGACCGACCTGGCCGTTCAACGTGCTGCGCCCGGACTTGCGTGGCGACCCGATGGCGTTCGACCGTGGCGCGAGTTCGCCGTGGGGCGGCATTGAAATTGCGAATAGCGCGGGGTGCGGCGGCATTCCCGTGATGCTCGTCGAATCGCGGGCCGATTGAGCGCGTCCGGCCGCGAGACCACAGACCACAACGAACCGAGGAAGACGCGTGATTCAGATACCGCCATCGGCGATTGCGCAGTGGGGCGGGGCGGCGGTGTTCGCCAATGTGCTGCTGACGCGGCTCGGTGTGCCGCTGCCTTCCGCGCCGTTGCTGCTGTTCGCGGGAACGGCTGTCGCGAACGGGCGGCTCTCGTTCGTCTCCGTGCTGGTGGCTGCCGTGGCGGGCGCGCTCATCGGCGACGGTGTGTGGTTTGCGGCGGGACGCATCCACGGGCGCAAGCTCATTGCCGCGCTTTCGCGTCGCTCCTATGCGATCGACAACGGCATGCGTACGACCGGCGCTCTTTTCGAGCGGCATGGCGCGCCTATCGTCGCGGTATCGAAGTTCATACCGGGACTCGGACTCGTCACGCCGCCCTTGATGGGTACGACGCAAATCGCCGTGCCCGCGTTCTTTCTTTGGGATACGGGTGGGATCGTCGCGTGGGCTGCGTTCTGGCTGCTGGGCGGCGCGCTCTTTCAGCGGCAACTGCAATGGACGCTGATGGAGTTGCATCTGCACGGCGCGACGGTGATCGACCTGCTGGTGGTGCTCGCGCTGATCTTCTTCGCGTACCGTCTGTTACGCCGCAAGCCGCCGCATCAGCCTAGCGACAAGAGCGGTTAATGGCCGGTGCGCCGGCACGTATGCGAATTACGCATCACCGCTATAATCGCGGCGCGCCTGGTCGAAGTGTTGTCAGCGTGCTGAGTTTCTCCGCAGGAAGGCATTCGTATCCGGTGGTACGGCCGGGCTTCAAACCCGGTTGGGGATGTCAGACATTCCCAGGTCGGTTCGACTCCGGCTGCCTTCCGCCAATGCCTTTCCTCGCGCCTCTTTGGGTGCCGTTAGCGACGCTCGTACGACAACGTCGCCGGATCGCTGTTTCTGAAAACCGCGAACCACGGATCGACGAGGCCTCCGCCAACCGGAACGACGACGTCGCATTTCTTCGTGCGCGTGTCGCATCGGCGCAATTCGCCTGTCGTCTCCGCTGCGCTCCCAGAGATCGGAATGTACAGCTTTCCTTCGGGACCGAAGATCAGTGCCTGCGCGGATGCTCGCGGTTTATCGAAGTCGGATAGCGGCAAGGAGTCGACGACTTTCCCGCTCCTCACGTCGAACTTCAGAATGCGGTCGACGTTGTTCTTATCCAGCGGATCGGCGCTGCTGGTGGTATCGCGAAAACTCGTGACCCAAAGGTAGCCCTTGTCGTCGAACACCAAGCCTTCTGGCCGATGGAATCCGAACTTCAAGCCCTGACTTTGCACCGATGCATTGGTCGCAATCACCTTGTCCAGTTTATGGGTGTAGGGATTGAAGCGAAGGATGTACGCGAGCAGCGATAAGGGGTCCGTCGGCGCTACCGCAGGACAGCCGCGCGCCGCGACATACAGCATGCCGTCCGGCCCGAACACGACGCCACGCGGATAGAAACCCGCCGAGAATCCGACACGGTCCAGCGTGCGAACGAACGCGCCCGATTCGCTGTATTCCCGCACATCGCCTTCGTCCACCTTCGTGCAGGTTTGCCCGCTCTTGATGACGTTCGCGACGTAGTAATGGTCCGGCTGATAACCGTAATGCCAGTCGCGCGTGCCGCCGCCGAAAACGATGCCCTGCGGCGCATAAGGTACGTTTCGCGATTTTGGATTCACGAGGTACTGCTCGAACATGCCTGTGCGCCCATTAAGCTTGATGACGTCGCCGCTCGCCGCGGGATCTTCGCTGAAGTTTTGAATGCTGGCGATCAAGGAGGCGTCGTTGAAGATGATGCCCATGACGCCGTTCAACTCGGCACCGAAGGTAGAAGATGCGAAAACGCGCACGGCTCCGGTACGGAGGTCGACCTGCTTGATGGTGTCATCGTTTGTGTCATTCGGGTCGCCGATATCGCCGACGAAGATGCTCTCGCTTCTGTTGCCGCCTCCTCGCGAGAACGAGTCATCGGCTTGCGCCCAATGCGTCGTGAACATGCCGCCCGCGACGGCCGCACCCAAAAGGAATGAACGAAGAATCTTCGACGCGAATACCGCTCTTGCGTGCCGCGTCTCACTTGAGACCGGGAAAGCTGGTTTCATTGCCGCCTCCATGGATGAACTTGATGTGTTCCTCGTATGCGCCACGGTCCGATCGCGCATCTGTGTCGCGACATGTGTGTACGGCCGTGGCTTTCATCGACGTCGCGTGCGGCGTCTGGTCTTGCTGAATTGCGCGGACAAAAGGAGAGGCGTGCTCGTGTCCGTCGAGCAGCATGAATTCGTTTGGAGTCTGAAATATACCGAACGGTCGGATGCGCGCTTGCTTTCTGGCGCGCGCTGGGACGCTGGCGATGACCTGACTTAGCATAGTCGGAACGAAGCGGAATGCAAGGCAATGACAAGACGCTCGTCGGATGCGTCCGGTGGGTTTCGAGTACAGCCGATTCAGCGCGAATCTTCGAGCCATGTGGAATTCACAATTCAGACTTGCTTTGACCTCTGTATAGATTTTGGCTAACATCCAAGCACTTGGTGTGTTCGTTTCGGGTTTCTGCAGTTCTTGTCCGCGCTTAAAAGTGCATATGCACTTTAACCGGCCAACCCGGAACGGACGTGCTTAACCACGAAACAGGAGAGGCATCATGGGACAGCAACGAATTTTGGTTACGGCAGCGGCGGGCAAGACGGGCGTGCATACCGTTCAGAACCTCCTCGACAGCGGACATGCAGTCCGCGCGCTCGTGCGAACAGTGGATGCGCGCAGCGAGGCGCTTCGGCAGGCCGGGGCGGAAGTCGTCGTCGGAGACTTGCTCTCGCACGACGACGCCATTCGTGCGACGGATGGCGTCTCTGCCGCGTATCTCTGTTTTCCCGTGCGTCCGGGCTTCATCCAGGCGACCGCGTATTTCGCCGATGCAGCGCGTCGCAACGGACTCGATGTCGTCGTCAACATGTCGCAAATCTCCGCGCGAGAAGATTCGAAGAGCCACGCCGCGCGCGACCATTGGATTGCCGAGAGAGTGCTCGACTGGTCGGGCGTGCCGACGGTGCATATCCGTCCGACGTTTTTCTCCGAGTGGATGGTTTTTCCGTGGGTGCGCGATACGATCGTGCAGGACGGCAAGATTGCGCTGCCATTCGGCAACGGACGTCACGCGCCGATTGCCGCCGAAGATCAGGCGCGCTTCATCGCGACAGTGCTCGCGAACCCCGCAGGTCATATCGGCAAGACGTACGAGCTTTGCGGTCCCATCGAGCTGAGTCAGAAGGAAATTGCCGAGAAGATCGGCGCGGTGCTCGATCGCAAAGTCGTCTACGACCCGATGACGCTCGACGCTTATCGCGAGCATCTGAGCCAATACAAGTTGCCCGAATTCATGATCCAGCATTTCATCGAAGTGGCGGTGGACTATCAGAACGGCGTGTTCGAAGGGCGCAACGAGATCATCGGCCGGGTCACCGGGAAGGCGCCGCAGACCGTCGAGGAGTTTGTAGAAGCCAATCGGGCTGCGTTCGAAAAGCGCGGCATTTAAGGCGCGTGCTCTGTAGCGTTGCCGTGGCGCGTTAGCGTAAGAGCGCGTCATCGGCTCGCTTCAGCATCACGGACGTGCGCCGTTTCCAGATGTTCTCTGCATTCACGCGTTGGCAATTCGCTCGTCGCATGCGTTCCAACTCGCAGCGGCCTTTGGGTTCGCTGGCTCGTTTGCCTGCAGAGCACGAACCGCGTCGTCCGTTGCCGTGTACCGCCGAATAGCCTGAATTTGCAACTGATCGAAATTGTTATCGGCCGATTGGCAGGGCAACGAATATGCGTCTTGCTAAATGACAGACGCATTTAGGACGTTTAACAAAGTATCTTGCACGCAGCTTGGTTACGATTGAGGTTCCGCTTGCTTTCGAAGCCCGAGCCTGCCGGCTTCGGTTGTCGATAGCTTGAGTATCTGGCGACAGCATATCTTCTGAAAGCGGACTGTCGCCCCACATAACCAAAAAAGGTTTGAAATGATCAAGATCGATCGCATTGCACTGGCACAATCGAATATCGCTGGCGGCGCTGTTAAGCAGGACACCGGCTCGTGCTCGCCGAGCACGCCCGCCTCTCCGACGCAAACGGGCACTGCCAGTTCCGTCATCATCGTCAACGGTCAGACGGTCATCAGTCAAAGCGTCACGTTTTAACGAACGCTGCGGCTGACAGTCGACAAAGGCGGATCGCACGATCCGCCTTCCTTCGAGTGTGTAACTGCCGTTCAACCTGCCTGCGCGGGTTGTACGCTGTCTTTCTGCCTGCGCTGCAGTTCCTGCGTCGTCTCGCCTTGACCGTTCGGCAACCAACCCGGCGGGCGAAGCACGAAGGAGACAGCATCCGAAACGCGCTTTGCACCGGCCATGTCTTTTGCAAGGCTCACCCAGTGCTCCGTCTCCACGACGATCGGGTTATGCGAAGTGGTCGGCGTTGTCAGGCCGTAGCGGCAGGGTTCATCGGCGCGTTCCTCCACGTAAGTGCCGAACAGCCGGTCGAAGATAATCAGCACACCGCCGAAGTTGGCATCGAGGTAAGTGGCATTCGAAGCATGATGAACTCGGTGTGAAGAAGGCGTGTTGAACACGTATTCGAGCCAGCCGAGCTTGGGTATCCACGTAGCGTGCAACCAGAACTGATAGAGCAGATTGATGGACACGACGGCTATCACCACTTCCGGTTTCACGCCGAGCCACGATAGCGGCGTGAAGAAGATGGCTGAGCCCGTGAGCTTGGTGGTCCAGCCGAGCCGATAAGCGGATGACAACGTCAACTGGTTCGGCGAGTGATGAACCGCGTGGCTCGCCCAGAAGAAGCGCACCGTATGCGCGATGCGGTGATACCAGTAGTAGCAGAACTCCTGGCCAATGAAGAGCAGGAAGATCGTCAGCAAGTCGTTGGTCGCGACGGTATGAATACGGTGTTCCCACGCGAAATGAAACACAGGCGTTGCTAGCGAGAGCGGCAAAAACGCGAGCAGCTTTCGGCCGATCAGATCGGCGAGCGAAATCCAGAACTCGTGCCAGTCAAACGCGCGGTCGGTGCCTTTGTACTTGCCATGCAGCACGAACGCTTCGGTCATCGATGCAACAAGCACGATGGCCATCATGTACGTCGTGATTTTGCCGATCAATTCCATGATTTCACTCGGTTCCAGTGGGTTGCGAATGAAGTCACTTTAGCGATCGACTTCGTTGAAAACCATGCAGAAGTTATTTCGCGGGATGTCACGTCAACGACCTGCACCGGGCCTGCCGAAAAATCGAATTTAGATGCGCTTGCCTTTGGACAGCCGTCTGAATGTTGCGTCGCTACAAATTTTCCATGCGGTTAATGATAACGAATCGCATTTACCCTATAATGCCGGCGACAATAGAACAGACCGAACGTGCATGAGCCTTTCGGCGTTCGCCAAAATAATCCCGCCCGGATTCCCCTTGCCCTGGGACGGTAACCGACCATCACCGACGTTCTTCCGATTCATGCCCGTGTTCCGTTCGAATTCCGCGCAGGCCTTGCCTGCCAAGGCGCTTGTTCATCGCGCCGCTATCGTTGCCGCTATCGCCGTCGTGTTTTCCGTGTCGGCCCAAGCTCAAACTGCCGACGCTCCATCCAGCACCGATAACAGTGCTTCTTCCGCCAATACTTTGCCTGCGGTCAAGGTTCAGGCTTCGAAAGAAGCGTTGCCCGGTTCGCTCGAACCGACTTATGCAGGCGGCCAAGTCGCGCGCGGCGCAAGTTTTGGCGTGCTCGGCCAGCAGAAGATGCTCGACGTGCCGTTCAGCATGACGACTTACACGTCCAAGCTGATCGAAGATCAACAAGCGCGCACTATCGGCGACGTGCTGATGAACGACCCGTCCGTGCGCACGTCTTACGGCTTCGGCAACTTCGCCGAGACCTACGTCATTCGCGGCTTCCAGTTGCAGGGCGACGACGTGTCGCTCAACGGTCTCTATGGCATCACGCCGCGCCAGCTCGTCGCGACCGACGCGCTCGAACGCGTCGATGTCTTCAAGGGCGCAAATGCGTTTCTGAATGGCGCATCGCCGGGCGGTTCGGCGGTGGGCGGCGGTTTGAATCTGCAATTGAAGCGCGCCGACGACAAGCCGCTTACGCGCGTGACGGTGGAGGAAACCGCTTCGGGCGATTTCGGCGCGCATGTCGACGTGGGTCGCCGTTTCGGCAGCGAAGGGCAGTTCGGTATTCGCGTGAACCAGGCGAATCACGACGGCGAGACGAGTATCGACGGCGAACATCGGCGCGACAATACGACGGCCGTGTCGCTCGACTGGCGCGGCGAAAAGCTGCGTCTCTACGGCGATTTTCTGTATCAGCGCCAGCGCGTGAACGGCGGCCGGCCGACGGTCAACGACTCGGCGAACTACATCCCCGAGCCGCCCTCGGCCACGTATAACTATGCGCAGACGTGGAGCTATTCATCGCTCGAAGATACCGTCGGCATCCTGCGCGCGGAATACGATTTTCTGCCTGGCTGGACGGCTTACGTGACGGGCGGCACGCGTCACACCAACGAGCACGGCGAGTATTCGTCGCCCACGGTGAGCGCGACTGGCGTGACGGCCACGCGTCTCGGCGTGCCGCACCAGGAGGACAACACGTCGGCGGAAGCGGGTGTGCACGGTCATTTCAACACGGGACCGGTGTCGCATTTCGTGGCGGCGGGCGCGTCGATCGTACGGACGGATTCCCAATCGGCCTACACGCTTTCCGGTTCGTTCCCGACGAGTCTGTATGACACGCCGCAAGTCGGCTATCCGGCTAACGCGTTCACGGGCGGCAATCTGCAAGATCCGCAGACCACCGCGCTGAATCTGCTGCGCAGCATTTCCGTGTCGGATACGCTCGGCTTCCTGAACGATCGCGTGCTCTTCACCATCGGCGCGCGGCACCAGGAATTGCTGTCGAATTCTTACTCGTACACCGGAGCGCAGACGGCGAACTATAACCAGTCCATCACGACGCCGGTCTTCGGCCTGGTCGTGAAGCCGTGGGAAAACGTGGCGCTGTTCGCGAATCGCAGCGAAGCGCTGACCATCGGCGACACGGCGCCCAACACCGCGCTCAACTTCGGGCAGCAACTCGCGCCCGAGAAGTCGAAGCAATATGAAGTCGGCGCGAAGTACGACAACGGCAAGTACGGCGCGTCGCTCGCGCTATTCCAGATCGAAAAGCCGATGACCTACACCAACACCGCGGGCTTCTTCGTCGCGGACGGTGACGAGCGCCATCGCGGCGTGGAGGCATCGGTGTACGGCGAGCCGGTAAAGGGCGTGCGCCTGATCGCGGGCGCGACTTACATCAACGCGACGCAGCAGGACACGGGCACGGCCGTGACCAACGGTAACAAGCCGATCGGCGTGCCGACCATGATGTTCAACCTGAACGCGGAATACGATGTGCCGATGCTGAACGGCCTCACGCTGACGGCGCGCTGGATACACACGGGGTCGCAGTATCTGAACGTGAACAACACGTTGTCGATCCCGGCGTGGGATACCTTCGACCTCGGCGCGCGCTACTCGACGGCGGTTTTCGGCCGTCCGACGACCTTCCGCGCAAGCGTGCTCAATGTGGCGAACAAGTCTTATTGGTCGTCGACGAGCGGCGGGTATTTGCTGCAAGGCGCGCCGCGCACGGTGCTGTTGTCGGTGACGACGGACTTCTGATGTTCACGTAAAAACGCCGCCGGTTCGCAATGGGACCGGCGGCGTTTTCGTCTGCGCGATGCACGTCAGGCAATCAGGCGTTCAGGCACTTATGCAGCGAAACCCGGCGTAGACGTACTGGTAATGCCCTTGAAACCAGTTGCGAAAACTCGGTCTCAACATGCATGCCGCGGTACGCGGTGAGCCGCCCTTCATGATGAAGTGCTTGCCGTCGAAGAAATTGGCCGAATAGCCGAGATAGAACGGGAAGGGCTCGAAGCCTTCGAGCGGCCCGAAGACCGTCGAGGTCCATTCCCAGCCATTGCCAAACTGGCCTTCGACGCCAAAGCCGCTGCGATTCTCCGGATACGCCTGCACGGGTGAGGGGTCCCAGCGCCGGAAGTCGAAGTTGCCTTCCACTTCGTGCGGCGCGCCCTCCGCCGCGCGCTGCCATTGCGCCTCGCTCGGCAGCGCCTTGCCGGCCCAGCGCGCATAGGCGTTCGCCTCGGCATAACTCACGTACACCGGCCAGTCGAGCGGCAGCTCGATTTCCTCGAACATCGTGCGCAGTCGCCAGCCATCGGAGCTGTCGCTTTCGGCGGGAATCCAGAAGGCCGGATGCGCCACGCGTTGCTCCTCCTTCCACGCCCAGTCGGCATCGGTCCAATAGGCACGATTCCAATAGCCGCCGGCATCGATGAAGCGCAAATAGTCGCCGTTCGTCACCATGTGACGGTCGATCTCGAACGCAGGCACGTCCACGCGAACCTGGCCGAACTCGTTGTCCCAACCGAACATGCCGCCTTGGCGCGTCAGCCCGAGTGTCGCCGTTCCGGCCGGCACGCTCACCGTCTCGTGGGAAAGTTCACGTTCGGAGTTTCGCTGCGAAATCGCATTCGCCGGCGCGATTTTTCTATCGACTGGCAATTGATGCAGCATGTAGGCAAGCGTTTCGGCGTGCATCAGCCGATGTTCGATTGCGACCTCCAGCAACTGCGCGGGTGATTCGTCGGCGGAAAGCGGCCGTGCGGCGATGGTCACCGGATCGAATTGCGCGTCGATATCCGCGCGCACGCGGTCGCGATACGCCCGCACTTCGGCGAGCGTGGGCCAGTCGGCGGGCTGATCGGTGGGCAAGCCGCCATCGACCGGATCGATGCCGAAAGCAAAGAGTTGGTCGTAGGCAGGATTGAAGTCCGGCAGGTCGAAGAGCCGTTTGTCGAGCAGATTACGGTCGAAGGCTTCGAGATGCCCGATGTAGAAAACGATGCGATGCCGTTCGGCAATCGGCCGGTCGTAAAGATGCTCCGGCTTGACGATATCGAACAATTCGTCGGTCACGCGACGCGCCTCGGCGAGCCGGTCGAGCAACGGGTGACGCAGGGAAGGTTCGCGATTCATGTCGCCCAATCTCCGTGGCTTGGCCAATCAGAAAGATTAAAGCGTAGCGAACCGCGTGCCAACTGAAAAATCCACGCGGTTTATGCGCGTTTTGGCTAACAATCGCGGCGCAAGGCGCGCCGCGCAAGGCTTGACGTCAGATGCTGCGCAGGCGTTCGAAATCGTTGATGCGAATAGATTTGCCCTTCGCTTCGATGAGGCCGAGCTTGTCGAAACGCGAGAGCGTGCGGCTCACGGTTTCAAGCGTCATGCCGAGATAGCTGCCGATATCGTCCCGCGTCATGCGCAACGTGAACTCCGCCGTGGCATACCCCCGCTTGGCGAGCCGCATGGACAGATCGAGCAGCAAGCGCGCAACGCGCTCTTCGGCGCGCAGCAGGCCGAGTTGCAGGACATGATCCGCCTCGCGATTGATAGCCTGTCCGAGCATGCGAAGCATCCGCTTTTGCAGGGTGTCGGTTTCGCGGCACATGCGCTCGAAAAGCGCATACGGAATGACACACACGGAACTGTCTTCGAGCGCGATTGCGTCGCAGGCATGCTCGCCTTCGCCGATACCGTCGAGCCCGAGCGCGTCGCCCGCCAGCAAGAGGCCCGTGACCTGTTCGCGTCCGCCTTCGCGGATGACCACGGTCTTGATCGACCCCGAGCGCAACGCGAACAGCGAATCGAACGGAGTGCCCGCACGGTAGAGCGCTTCGCCACGCCGCACCGAACGCGTAACCGAGATCACATGTTCGAGCTTGGCGATGTCACGAGCGTTCAGGCCTTCGGGCATGCAGAGATGGCGCATGGCGCAGGTCGAGCACTGAGCCAGATTGCGCCGCGAGGGAAAAATGTCGGACATGGCGACCGCTTTTGTTGATGGATGACAAAAACCATTGTCCCATCGCGGGATTGTTAACCCTGGCGACAAAATGCCGCGCATCCGTTTGCGCTAGTCCGTGGTCAGGCGCTCTCGTCGCCTTCCGCGCTGGCTGCCGAGGGAATTAGCAAAACGGGCAGCGTGGCTTGCCGCAGGCATCGCTCCGCAACGCTGCCAAGAAGCAGGCGCTGAAAGCCTTTGCGTCCGTGCGTGCCCATGATCAGCACATCGGCGTTGAAGTCGACGGCGGCCTTGGTGATAAGCATCGCAATGTCGTCGCTCGCGGTGGCCTCGACGGTCACGACCTGCCCTTCGATGCCGCGTTGCCTGAGCGCGTCCGCCGCCTGTCGAGCAAGGTCGGAGCCTTCCTCCGCCAGCGTTTTCTGCAACTGGCTCGGATCGTAGCCGGGCACGTCGAAATACACGGCCCCGCTCTCGACGACGTAATACGGCTGCACGACGGCCTGATGCGTGACAGCGAGATCGAGCGCGATTTCGAAGGCGCGCTGTGAAGTCCGGCTTCCGTCGATGGCGACGACAATGCGTTTGAACATGACGTTTTCCTCTTTCCCGGTCGATGTTTCACCGTGGATTGCACGGCGAGAAGGCGCTTCCAGCATAGCGCGCGAGTAGTCCGAAGACGTGCGGTTAATTTTGCGCTGAGTCGATCTGCCGCAAGCTAACCCGTACAATTCGTCTTTCTGACATCAGCGCCCGCTTAAAAATTCCACGGGCGTTCCTCCGACTCGTTTTCCCCAGCCCGCCGCATGACCGAAACACAGCCGCCAGCACTCGCCTTCAAAACCGCGCTTTACGCGATGCTCGGCATCGGACTCGTCAACATGCTCGTGGCGCTCGATCAGACCGTGGTGAGCACCGCGCTGCCGTCTATCGTCGCGGAACTGCACGGCTTCGAGTATTACGCGTGGATCGCGAGCGCGTATCTGCTGGCGTCGGTGGTGACGGTGCCCGTGTTCGGACGTCTCGGCGATTACTTCGGCCGCAAGCGTTTCGTGATCGCCGCGGTGATCACGTTCACCGTGGCGTCGGTGCTGTGCGGACTTGCGCCGGACATGCTGTTTCTCGCGCTTGCGCGCGGCTTGCAGGGCGTGGGCGGCGGCATGATGGTCGGCACCGCGTTCGCCGCGATCCCCGATCTCTTCCCCGATCCGCGTGCCCGCGTGCGCTGGCAGGTGGTGCTGGCGGCGGCATACGGCATAGGCACGGCGGCGGGGCCGTCGCTCGGCGGCTGGATGAGTCAGCACTGGGGCTGGCGCTCGACCTTTCTCGTGAACTTGCCGGTCGGCGCGCTGGCGCTGTACTTCATCTGGGCGCATTTGCCGAATCTGCATCGGCCGCGTGAAGGCGGCGTGAAGATCGACTGGCCCGGCGCCGTGCTCGTCGCGCTCGTGCTCGGCGGTTTTCAGGCGTTGATCGAGGCACTGCCGAAAGGCGGACTGTCGGCTGGCAATCTCGCGCTCGGCGGCGCGGTGATCGTGGGCGCGGCGGCGCTTCTGATCTGCGAGCGGCGCGCGACGCATCCGATCATCCCGCTCGATATTTTTCGTGAGCCACAACTCGTCACGTTGTTCACGCTGTCGTTCCTCGCCGGCTTCGTCATGTTCTCGCTGATCTTCTTCGCGCCGCTTTTGCTGCAGGGCGGCTTCGGCCTTTCGCCGCAGGAGGCGGGGTTGCTCGCCACGCCGATTGCCGCGTGCATTGCGCTTGGCAGCTTCATCAACACGCGTATCGTCATTCATTTGCGCAAGCCGACGATGATCCTCACCATCGGCTTCACGCTGCTGATGCTGGCGTCGGTGGCGCTTGCCTTCGCGCAGGAAACGACGCCCTATTTGTATATCGAGCTGCCGATGGGCGCGGTCGGCATTGGTTTGGGCTTCGTGCTCAACAACATGAACATCTTCGGGCAGGAGATCGCGGGGCGCGAGCGTTTCGGCATCACGACGGCGCTCTTGCAGTCCACACGCATGGTCGGCGGGATGCTCGGAACGAGTATCGTCGGGACGATCGTCGCGCATCATTACGCGAGCGTGGTTTCGCGCACGATCAGCGTTCTGGGTACGAGCGCGGCGTCGCAGTGGCGGCCGCGTTTTATCGACCCGCGCATTCTCGTCGATGAAGCGTTGCGCGACACACTGCTGTCCGAACTGCGCACGGCCGGGCTCGATGCTCCCGCGCTCTTCGATGCCGCCCGCGACGCGCTCGTGCAGTCCATTCACATTGGCGTGATGTTGACCGCAGTGGCCGCGCTGGTGGCGGCGTTGCTCGTGCGGCGGATTTCGCATATCACTTTTCGGCGGGCTGGGGCTTCGGCGAAAGACGCGGCGTAAGGCGCGGCGGTCAGGCTGAACGGCTGCCGCGCTCGAAGTACGATCGGTTGCGCCTTCCACGGTTTGGTACCTTTCTGGCGCCAGTGTGCTAGCTTTTCGACGCGATCACCGCAGCTACGACACGCGTCGCTCATGCATTCGCGGAACGCTTCCCTCGCGTCGCCGGTCACTGGAATCAAGACGCGCAGCGCCGCATGCGGCACGCTTACTGCGCCCGTTCGTCGACACGTTCATTGCCGCGCGCCCTCGGATTTAATGAAAGAAGGCGCATCCGGCCTCATCGATACAAGGAGCTGACATGAAGATCACCGGCGAAATGCTGATCGGCGCATCGGCCGTACGAGGCACCGACGCCACGCTGCGCGCCTTCGATCCCGCACGCGACATCGAACTCGAACCCGTCTTCGGCGGTGGCGGCGACGCCGAAGTCGCGCGTGCCTGCGAACTCGCGGATGCCGCATTCGACGCGTATCGTCTCGCGCCGCTGGAAACCCGCGCGCAGTTTCTCGAAGCGATCGCGGACAACATCATCGCGCTCGGCGATACGCTGATCGACCGTGCGCACGCGGAATCCGCGTTGCCGAAGGCGCGAATCGAAGGCGAACGCGCGCGCACGGTCGGACAACTGCGGCTCTTCGCGTCGCTCGTGCGTGAAGGCCGATGGCTTGCCGCCACGCTCGATTCCGCCCAACCCGACAGAAAGCCGTTGCCGCGCTCCGATCTGCGTTTGCAAAAGATTCCGGTCGGTCCGGTTGCCGTGTTCGGCGCTAGCAATTTTCCGCTGGCGTTCTCGGTCGCGGGCGGCGACACGGCGTCGGCGCTCGCGGCGGGCTGTCCTGTCGTCGTCAAGTCGCATCCGGCTCATCTCGGCACGTCCGAACTCGTGGCACGCGCGATCCAGAAAGCCGTTGCCGACAGTGGCCTGCCCGAAGGCGTGTTCTCGCTGGTGGTCGGCGCGGGCAATGCCATCGGCGAGGCGCTGGTGGCGCATCCCGCGATCAAATCGGTTGGTTTCACGGGCTCGCGCCGCGGCGGCCTCGCGCTCGTGAACATCGCGGCGAAGCGCCCCGAGCCGATTCCCGTTTTCGCCGAAATGAGCAGCGTGAATCCGGTCTTCGCTTTGCCGGGCGCGCTCGCCAAGCGCGGCGATACGCTCGCTTCGGGCTATATCGATTCGGTGACATTGGGCGTCGGCCAGTTTTGTACGAATCCCGGCCTTGTGATCGCGCTGGCGGATTCCGATCTCGACGATTTCATCGATCACGCAGCGGCCGCGCTCGAAAAGAAGGGCACGCAGACAATGCTGACCGCGGGCATCGCCGACGCCTACGCGAACGGCGTGAAGGAACGCGACGCGACGGGCGCGGAACGCATTGCAACGGGCAAGCAGGAAGGTGGCGCAGGTGGCAAGGGCGGCGCGTTGCCGGCGCTGTATCGCGTGACGGCGGAGCAGTTCTTGACCGTGCCGCAGCTCGCCGACGAAATTTTCGGGCCCACGTCGATCATCGTCGTGTGTCAGGGCGAGGACGAGATGATCGACGTCGCGCGTCGTTTGGAAGGCCAGTTGACCGCGACCTTGCTGATGGACAACGACGACATCGATCTCGCGCGCCGGCTCATGCCCGTGCTCGAACGCAAAGTGGGCCGCATTTTGGCGAACGGCTTTCCGACCGGCGTCGAGGTGTCGTACGCGATGGTGCACGGCGGCCCGTACCCGGCGACTTCCGACAGCCGTGCGACTTCGGTCGGCGCGATGGCGATCGAACGGTTTCTGCGGCCGGTGTGCTATCAGGATTTGCCGGCAGCGCTCTTGCCCGAATCGCTTGCCGATGACAACCCGCTCAATCTCTGGCGCCTTCGCGATGGCGAGCTGGGACCGAATTGATCCACTTGAGCCAAACCGAGGAGACCCCAAGCATGACAAGCAACGAGCGCCGCTATCCCGACCCTGCCGTCCGCGTGCTGGACCCGCGCTTCAATGCGTTGAGGCTGGCATCGGCGTCGGTGGAATGTCTGTATCAGGGCGCGCGATGGTCGGAAGGCCCGGTCTGGTTCGGCGATGGCCGCTATCTGCTGTGGAGCGACATTCCGAACAACCGCATCCTGCGCTGGGACGAAGAAAGCGGGCAGGTCGGCGAATTCCGCAAGCCGTCGAATAATGCGAACGGCAACACGCGCGATCGCGAAGGGCGGCTCGTCACGTGCGAGCATCTCACCCGGCGCGTGACGCGCACCGAGTACGACGGTTCGATCACCGTGCTCGCGAATCAATACCAGGGCAAGCCGCTCAATTCGCCGAACGATGTGGTCGTGAAGTCGGACGGCTCGATCTGGTTCAGCGATCCGCCTTTCGGCATCGACGGCTATTACGAAGGCGAAAAGCAGACGGCGCAATTAAAGCCTGCGGTGTATCGCGTCGACGGCCAAAGCGGCGAGGTCACGCTCGTGTTCGATGGCTTCATCGGGCCGAACGGGCTGGCTTTTTCGCCCGATGAGTCGGTGCTGTATGTCGTCGAATCGCGTTCGTCGCCACGCACGATTCACGCGTTCGATGTGCTCGACGACGGCCGGAAGCTAGGCGAACCGCGCCTCGTCATCGACGCCGCACGCGGTACGCCGGATGGCTTTCGCGTGGATATCCACGGCAATCTTTGGTGTGGCTGGGGTATGGGCGACGCGGAACTAGACGGCGTGCGCGTCTTCACGCCGCAAGGCGAGGCGATCGGACATATCGATTTGCCGGAGCGTTGCGCGAACGTGTGTTTTGGGGGAAGGCATCGCAACCGGCTGTTCATGGCGGCAAGTCACGGCCTGTACGCGCTTTATGTGAATACGCAGGGCGCAAAAGGCGGTTAAGCCATTCAGAATGCGCCGTGTGGAAGCGCGGCGCGTTCAAGCCGATGCTTTCTTAAAATCTGAACGTGTCCCGGCACCGAGCGCAGGGCCTACGCGATTCAGGCTGTAGCGCGCGGCGGCATCCGCGAGACGAGATAGAGCGATGCCGCGAGCTTGCATACCAGTGCCGCACCGCAAATGACCGCGCCGGTCGGCAACGCATGCCATTGCAGGGCGATGGTCGGCGCCACGAACATGACGGACACGAAGCCGAGCGCGACAGTCATCCAGCGCGCCCACTGCAGCCGCGCGGCGACGCACAGATAAAGCAAGCCGACAAGCAAGCGCGAGACAATCGATGCAGCGAGCGGATGACTCGCCGCATCGCCGGGAAATCCAATCGCGATAGCTAGCGCAAGCTCGGCCCATGACAGCGCGTACGCCGCGCCAAGGCACACGAGCGCGGATCTGAAGCGCTGTCCGGCCGCCGTGCGCGGCTCAGGAGGACGCGTGTGGTCAGTTGGGACGGATGCGGCGGTGTTGCTCGCGTAGCTTTCGTAGGCTTCGATCGTGGCCATTTGTTCTTCCCCTTGGTCGCGCTTTAGTCGATTAACGCGGTATCCGCGCTGTCGTTCTCATACCTGTTCACAGGCGTTTTTTCGCTGTATGACCTTAGCATACGGTGTGCCTGAGCGATCATCGTTCGTCGGAGGAACACGCGTTGCTCGCTGAACATCAGCTTTCACCACGACAGGAGCCGAACATGAGCAACCAGAAAGAGCAGAATCCTCACTCCGAGCGCGACGAGGAAGACGTCGACAAAGCCGTGGAAGATACTTTCCCGGCAAGCGACCCGCCAGCAACCGGCGGCGTCACGCGTATCGAGCCGGATGAAGAGAAAGATCAGAAGAAATGAAAAAAGCCACGCTTCGCGCGTGGCTTTTAGTGGCGTCACGCCAGCGTGGCGTCGCGCTACGTTACGACTTGTCGATTTCGAAAAGCCGCGAAGGCCGCATGTGATTCAGGGCGTAATGCTTACGGCCACGCAAGGTGTTGCCATGTGCATCGCGGCTCACGTAAACCTGATTTTCCTCGACGGCGCGAATGCTTGGCGGCACCATCCCGCGGTCGATCACGCGATAACCGTGATCTAGCGCCAGCAATATTCCGTTGCGACCTGGCCGGCTGTCGAATCCGCCAAAGCCGTCGCCTTGCTCGGCGACATGGTTGGCATGCGTCGCGTTCGAATTGATGACGGCATCCGGATCGGTGGCCTGCATCTGCTCATAGCGCTTCGCCTGGATGTTCTTGCCATCGGCATCGACGGTGTCGTCGAGGGTCTCGTCGTTGGCGACGTCGATGCCGCGCGGCCGCGATTCCGGCGTGCCGAGCGGTCCGATATTGCGGTCGGCCTGGCCCGCGCTTTCCTGCTTCGCGCCCGCGCCCGCGCCCGCGCCTGCATGCGCCTCGCGGCCGGACTCGGCCTTCTTTGCATCGCTCATGTTCACGCGCGCAGTCTCCGCGCTCGGCGTCTTGATCGGGCTGTCGGCGGCGCGATCGGCTTGCTTATCTTGGGACTCGTTGGATTCGGCGTTATTCATTTCCTGCTCCTTGGGAACTGGCTAAACCGTTTTTCTTCACGCAAGACTCGTTCCGGAAATTTGGCGACGGAACTCCAGCCCTTGCAGGCGGGACACTCAATCCTCATCGAATTTTTAAGGCTTTTTTTTCAATGCCAAGCGGATTTCCTGCAAGTATTATTTGGAACCTGCTGGCAGCAAAGCGCGAATGCGGGACGCGAGCAACAAGGAGGGCGTGTCCAGTACGGCTGCTGGTTGAGCAAGTCATACGAACGAGCAGGGCACTTCACACAGGTGACTCATGCAACAAGATGCAGCCTTTTCACATCGAGGCTATCTACTCAACTGTGCGCCAGCCAGGACGGGGGATGGCAATTATCAGCCGTACGTCGTGATTTCGCGATCCAGCGACGGCGAGCTCGTTGCGAACCGATTCTTCCCTGCGGACTTGCGATTTCGCAACGAGGGGGAAGCCATCGCGCACGGCCGCGATTGGGCCGTCCGATGGATTGACGCAAGTCACGTTACCGTTTAATCCGCGGGCCGTACACGCAGCACGCTTGCGCAAAACCGTTTACGCTTAGCGTTCATCCGCCGCCACTGCGCGGCCTCCGAACGCCAGCCCAGAAGACATGCAGAACAAGTCCTTACCCGAGCAGGCAGCGCCATCCGATTCTTCCACTCACGCGCCCCACGAATGGGGCTTGTCGCGCATCGTCGCCGACTTACGCCAATCGCGCGAGGAACTGCATCGCACGCGGCATCCGCTTGGCATACGTGAGTTGCCTTCGCGCGAGGCGATCGTGAGGATCGTCAACGGCCTGCGCTCCGCGCTCTTTCCCACGCACTACGGCGCGCCCGATCTGACCGATGAAAGCGTCGACTACTATGTCGGCCAGACGCTGGAAACTACCCTGCGTCTCTTGCATGAGCAGATTCGCCGCGCGCTGCGCTTCTTGCCCGAGCATCGTGAGACGGGCGAAGCGGAGGTCACGGCGCAAGCGTTCGCCATTGCGCGCGAGTTCGGCTCGCAGTTGCCGGAGATTCGCGCGCTGCTCGTCAGCGACATTCAGGCTGCCTTCACGGGCGACCCCGCCGCGCAGCACATCACCGAGATTCTGCTGTGCTATCCCGGCATCTGGGCGATGACGCATCACCGGCTCGCGCATGCGTTGCATCGGTTGGGCGTGCCGCTGCTCGCGCGCTTTATCAATGAGATCGCGCATTCGCTGACGGGTATCGACATTCATCCGGGCGCGACCATCGGGCCGAGCTTCTTCATCGATCACGGCACAGGCGTGGTGATCGGCGAAACGGCCGTGATCGGCCGGCATGTGCGCGTGTATCAGGCCGTGACGCTGGGCGCAAAGAGCTTTCCGTCCAGCAGCGACGGCGTGCTCGTGAAAGGCAACGCGCGGCATCCGGTTGTCGAGGACGATGTCGTGATCTACGCGGGCGCGACCATTCTCGGGCGCGTGGTCATCGGCAAGGGCTCGGTAATCGGCGGCAACGTTTGGCTCACGCACAGCGTGCCGCCGGGCAGCAGCGTTTCGCAGGGCAAGATCCGCGAAGGCAGCGGCGCCGATTCACCGAGCAACGGTTACGGCGCTTGATAGCTCTAAGTGTTCGAGACGTTGAACACGCTTTGAGTGCCGACGATAGACAAGAACTCACGCCGCGTCGATGGGTCGTCGCGGAACGAGCCGAGCATGCGCGACGTAACCATCGACACACCCGCCTTGTGCACGCCGCGCGTCGACATGCATTGATGCGCGGCTTCCAGAATCACGCCGACACCGAGCGGTTGCAGCACTTCGTTGAGCGTATCGGCAATCTGCGCGGTCATCTTCTCTTGAATCTGAAGGCGCTTGGCGAAGGCGTCGACCAGACGCGCGAGCTTGGAAATGCCGACCACGCGTTCTCGGGGCAGATACGCGACGTGCGCCCGCCCGATGATCGGCACCATGTGATGCTCGCAATAGCTCTCGAAGCGGATGTCCTTCAGGACGATCATCTCGTCGTAGCCCTGCACTTCGGAGAAAGTGCGGGCAAGGATTTCATGCGGGTCTTGCTGATAGCCGGCGAAGAACTCTTCATACGACCGCACGACACGCGCCGGGGTGTCGAGCAGGCCTTCGCGACGCGGATCGTCGCCCGCCCAGCGCAAGAGAACGCGCACGGCGGCTTCGGCTTCCTCGCGGGACGGACGATCGGCCGGTTTAGCGTGGATGTCCGAATCGGAAAAATGGGTTTTGCGCGGGGCGCTCATTATTAGCTCCTTTCACATCGAAAGTGCGGATAGCACCCCTGTATTGTTCCATGTTTTCGGACCCTATCAGGGGTCAGGTCTTTCCTCCACCGTCGATGCCTGAGCCCGTCCGCCAGACTTGCTTGCCGTCTTCGGTGAGCGTGCCGCTACTGTTGTCTTTGTCAGGCTCGGTGCCCGGTTCGGCCAGATGGCCGCCCGGTTGCTCCTGCGCGGGCTGCTTCTCGCCCTTGCGCTGCTCGATGCGCTCCTCTTGCGAACGTCCCGCGTAATTGTTGCTGCCTGCATTAGTCATGGCGCTTCTCCTCGATTAAGTTACGACCAGAAGCGCGCAAGAGCTATACCTAAGCGGGTTTGTTTTCCGCGCCGCCAACCACCATCCACGACACGCCAAACTTGTCCTGCACCATGCCGAAGCGCTTGGCGAAGAACGTCTGCGTGAGCGGCATCTGCACCTGTCCGCCGTCCGATAGTGCGTGGAAGAACTTTTCGGCTTCCTGCTCGTCTTCCGTAGAAATGGACAGCGACACGCCCTGGAAATTCGGCTTGCCGCTGCACATGCCGTCGGACGCCATCAGCATGGACTGGCCCACGGTGAAGGCCACATGCATGACCTTGTCTTCCGATCCGGGCGGCATGCCGCAACCGCTCGCGGCCTCGTTGCCGCTGCCGGATTTGCCGGCGTCAGGGTTGTCGCGAAAGCGCATCATCATCAGCACTTGTGCGCCGAGACTCTCGCGATAAAACGTGATCGCTTCTTCGCAGCGGCCTTCGAAGAACAAATAGGGTTGCACTTGCATGTCTGCTCCTTGAGTAATGCGTGAGTTGCCAGGTGAATTACTGGGACTCGTCGGGGTCCATGTCCATTGTCAATGGCACCGACGCGTGTTCGTGCACAACGCGCCAGTCGCCGTCGATTCTTCTGAAGCACACGGTTGCACGCACGATGTCGTCGCGCCCGCCCGCGGCCACGCGATTCACCGCATGCGCGAAGGCGAGATCGCCGCTCACCGCCACGTGCAGATCGCGCACCTCGAACACGAGCGGGCCGCTGATGCTGTCGAACCAGGGCTGCCAATGCTCGCGATACAGCTCGACGCCTTTGAAGGATGCGGGCGGCACGACATCGAACACGACGACATCCGTCGCGTAATGAGTCACGAGCGCAGCCGCGTCTTTTGCAAGCACGGCCTGACGCCACGATTCCGTGAGTTCACGGATGCGTGCTTCATCTTGCGCACGTTCGTTCTTGACGACCATGACCTTCTCCTCGATGACGTTGAACCTGAGTCGTGACAATGCAACGACACAGCCTTTGTTTCAGGCGATATTTTTGTTTGTGTACACCGTCCACAAAAAATAGCAGAGATAATGGACAGTGTCCACATAGGTAAAGCCTCGCTTATAAAAATGACAAAAGCCAAGCCGCGCAGCACGTATCGACATGGCGATTTGCGCCGCGCAATGATCGATGCCGGCATTGCGCTCGCACGCGACGGCGGGCCGGACGCCATCGTGCTGCGCGAAGTCACGCGGCGCGCGGGCGTGGTGCCGAACGCCGCGTATCGTCACTTCGGAAGTAGACAGGAGTTGTTGACGGCCGTGCGTTCCGCGGCGTTATCGGCGGTCGCGCAAGCAATGGAGGAAGAACTCGCCGCGCGGCCGAAAAAGCGCAAGCGTGCCGATGCCGCGAAGGCGGGGCTACGCGCGGTCGGCGTGGGTTATCTGCGTTTCGCGCAGACCGAGACGGGTCTCTTTCGCACCGCGTTCACCGCGCCGCCAACCGAGTGGGGCGAGCATGAAGCCTCGTATGGCGTGGGGCCGGGCGGGCTCGATCCCTTTCAGTTGTTGAGCCGCGCCCTCGATGAGATGGTGGATGCCGGCGCGCTCGATCCGTCAAGCCGGCCAGAAGCCGAGTATCTCGCGTGGAGCGCGGTGCATGGCTTCGCGCTCTTGCTGATCGAAGGGCCGTTGCAGGGATTGCCCGGCAAAGCCATCGAACCGCTTGCCGAGCGCTTGCTCACGATGGTGGAGAACGGTTTGTAATCGCCATGAAAAAAGGCCGCGAGAGAATCGCGGCCCTTGGCAGAAGCGAACGCTGGTTACACTCGTTCTATTTTTCCCGACGCAGGCTCGACCACGCTGAACAACAGCAACAGACAAAGCAGCGAGGTCCCGAGCATGTAAAGGAACACACTGGTCCAGCTATAGCTGTCGAGCAGGAAGCCCACCGCGAGCGGTGCGCACGCGCCGCCTATCTGCCCGAGCGAATTGACGATACCGAATGCAGTCGGATACGTCGCCTTGCTTGCAAGTCCCATGGGATACGCCGAGTATCCCGCGAAGCCGATGCCGAGCATGAGGCCCGAGAGAATCAACGCCGCGCCGAGATAGACCACGCTGTCCGGCGCGTCGATGAGCGCGAACATCATGAGCATGGTGCCGAGCGCGCCGAGCATCATCATCGGCTTGCGGCGGCCGCCGAGCAGACGGTCGGAGATCAGGCCGCCGAGCATGTTGCCCGCCACCGCGCCGATGAACGGCGCCGAAGCCAGAAAACCCATCTTTACCGAGGCAAAGCCCTTCACGGTGACGAGATACGTGGGGATCCACGAGATGAAGATGTTGCTGATGCCGATCATGCAGCCATAGCCCAGCGCAATGCCGAAGATATTCCACGAGCGGAACACTTGCCCGACCGTTTCCAGCGGCGCCACGCGCTTCGTGCGATTGATGCCGTCGAGCCAGGGCATGGGCTCCATTTCGCCACGGCGCACAAGCTTGCCGGTCGAGCCATCGGTGGCGGATTCATCGAGAATATAGCGGCGTTCCGCGGGCGAGCAGAAGCGGTTTTCGCTCGGCGAATTCGTGACGAGAAACATCCATGCGACGGCAAAGAGAATGCCCGGAATGGCGAACACATAAAAGATTTCGCGCCAGCCCCAAAGCTGGATCACGATGATGCACACCGAAGGCACGATCAACGGTCCGAGCTTCGATGCGGCGATCCAGAGTCCTGCTGCCGTGCCTTTTTCGCGCGTCGGGAACCAGCGGTTGATGACGTTCGTGCAGCCAATGCCGAGCGGCCCTTCCGACAGCCCCAGACCCACGCGATACGTCATCAGAAGCAATACCGAGGACGTCGTTCCCATCAAGCCCGTGAAGACCGATGTCAGCAGCATGAAGACGGAAAACAGAATGCCCGTGGTGCGTTCACTGAGCCGTTTGTAGAGCAGGCCAACCGGAATCTGCACGAAACCGTAAGCGAAGGAAAAGAGACTGACGATCATCCCCGCTTCCGAATTGGAGATGTGATATTCCTTCTTGAGATACGGCAAAGCGAAGCCGAAGTTGGCGCGGTCCGCGCACGCTATGGCCCAGATGCAGAAGATCAGGCCCATCACTACCCAGCGATGGCTGGTTCGTTTCTCCGCGATCGGTTCTGCTTTCGCCGCGCCCGCGACGCTGTCGGCATTGTTCATTCGTCTTCCTCCGGTTCATACGGCTTCAGCGCTTCGACGCCTTTTCCGCGCGATGCTGCAACAGATGAATTTCAGCGCGCGTTGCCGCCGAGATAGACCGACTGGGTGGAATGCGATGCAGAAGGGGAAAAGAAGCGGCGTGTTTTCAAGCTGTGTCTCCGATCTGTATGCAAGGCTTTTTTATGGTGTTCCTGCCGGTGAACCCATTGTCGGGGTGGTGATTTTGGGCGTCCAATCTTTTATTGCTATTACCTGATTCCCGGATTGAATCGATCGAGCGATACCTTTGAGAGCACGCCAATAACGGTATCAGTTGATAGCGCTTTGGGATTGGACGCGCCATGCAAAAGGCGACATGATCCGTCGACATCGCGGCCTGGCGCATGGCAGGCGAGACACGACCCAAAGGAGCCACCCAATTGAAGCCGACGAAGCCGAGCATTCTGCAACTGAACCCCATCCTCGTTCCCGCGATCAACGAGACGCTGGAGTCGCTCTACATCATGCATCGTCTCTTTCAGGTGGACGATAAGGACGCGTATATCCGCGAGCATGGCGCTGCGATCGAAGGCGTCATCACGGGCGGCCATACGGGCATCTCCAACGATCTCGTCGACAAACTGCCCGCGCTCAAGGTGATCGCGGTCAATGGCGTGGGCACCGATGCCGTCGATCTCGCGTACGCCCGTTCGCGCGGCATTCCGGTCACAGCCACCTTCGGCGCCTTGACCGAGGACGTCGCGGATCTCGCCATTGGCCTGATTCTCACGGTGTTGCGTGAAATCTGTCCGGGCAACGACTTCGTGAAGGCCGGCAAGTGGCCTGAAAACCCGAGCCCCGCTGCGATTCCGCTGTCACGCCGTTTCAGCGGCAAGCGCGTGGGTATTGTAGGCATGGGCAAGGTCGGGCGCGCCATCGCCGTGCGCGCCGCGGCGTTCGGCTGTCCTGTCGCCTATACCGATGTACGCGCCATGGACGACATTGCGCATCGCTTTGTGCCCGACCTGCTGCAACTCGCGCGCGACAGCGACATCCTCGTGCTTGCCGCAGCCGCCGATAAAGCGCAAGGCATCGTCGATGCAGCCGTGTTGGACGCCCTGGGCCGCGACGGCTATCTCATCAACATCGCGCGCGGCAAGCTCGTGGTGGAAAGCGATCTCGTGCAGGCGTTGCAGGGCGGCGTGATCGCGGGCGCGGGTCTCGACGTATTCGTCGATGAACCCAACGTGCCCGCCGAACTCTTCGGCATGGACCGCGTGGTGTTGCAGGCGCATCGCGCGAGCGCGACGGTGGAATCGCGCACGGCCATGGGCGAGATGGTCCTGTCGAGCATCGCGCAGGCGCTTGCCGGGCAGCGTCCCGAAGGCAGCCTGACGACCTGATGCATGCACGGCCGTAAAGCAACGCAGGAGCCACTCGCGAGCCTCGACCTATAATGATCGGCTATTTCGTCAAAGTCGATTCCGCATGCTCGATCTCGGACAAGTGCGTTGCTTCGTCGCCGCCGCGACGGAACTGAACTTCAGGCGTGCGGCTGCGCTGCTCAACATGACGCAGCCGCCGCTTTCCAGGCAGATTCATCTGCTTGAAGAGAATCTCGGCGTCATGTTGTTCGAACGCGTTGGCCGCACGGTCAAACTGACGCCGGAAGGGCGTGTCTTCCTTGCCGATGCCGCGCGCCTCCTGAATCTCTCTGAGCAAGCGGAAAGCACGGTGCGGCGCGCGAGCAAGGGCAAGACGGGACGCGTGCGGCTCGGCTTCACGGGCGCAGCCGGCTACGAGTTGATTCCGCAACTGCTCGTCGCGGCCAAGCACGCGCTGCCCGATATCGATGTCGTCCTGCTCGAACTCGTTTCCGTCGCGCAGATCGAGGCCTTCGCGGCCAATACCATCGACCTCGGCTTTCTGCGGCCCTTGCCTTCGCGGCAACAGCTCGAATTTCTGCTCATCGACAAAGAGCCGCTGATCGTCGCGCTGCCCGCCGGTCACGAGCTATGCGCTTATGACGAGATCGCCCTGCCGCAACTCGATCAAGAGCCGTTCATCATGCACTCGCCGGTTCACGGCAAATACTTCTGCGACCGCATCATGGGCATGCTCGCGAGGGAAGAAGTGAACCCGCATTTCACGCAATATATCGACCAGACGCCCACCATTCTCTCGCTCGTGCGCGCGGGGCTTGGTCTTAGCATCCTGCCGGCGTCGGCGCAGCGCTTTCATTACGACAACGTCGAGTTCAGGCATATCGCCAACAATCACGTGCAGGCGGAAATGAGCATGGCATGGCGCGTGGATCAGGATAATCCCGCTGTGACGGCCTTCAGACTCATGGCCGCGGATCACTTCGCGAGCCGGGTGCAGGATTGATCGACGCTTGCGCCCCAAGCGCCCATGCGAGCTTCAAAAGCAGCGCTCGAATTGGTTTCCCGCGCGCCGCTTTTTGATGCAATAAGGCCGAAGCGTGCATTTCATCGATAATGACGGCTCGCTCGCCCAACGCACGACTCAGCCCGATTCAAGCCGATTCAAGCCGACTCCCGACCGCGCCCGATGCTCGCCAACTTGCTCGTCCAACTCGTCAACGGTTTCGCCGATGCCTCCGCGCTCTTTCTCGTCGCCTCGGGTTTATCGCTGATATTCGGGGTGACGCGCATCGTCAACTTCGCGCACGGCTCGCTCTACATGCTCGGCGTGTACGTCGCGTACAGCCTGACGAGCCGTTTCGGACAGAGCGTCGCGGGCTTCTGGATGTCGGTGCTGGCGGCGGCGCTCGTCATCGGCGTGCTTGGCGCGCTGATCGAAGTCGGCGTGTTGAGGCGCATCTATCGCGCGCCCGAGTTGTTCCACCTGCTCGCAACCTTTGCGCTGGTTTTGATCTTTCGCGATGCCGCGCTCTATCTCTGGGGCCCCGAAGACCTGTTCGGTCCGCGCGCGCCGCATCTCGCGGGCGCCGTGCAATTGCTCGGTCACGCGTTGCCTTCGTATGACATCGCGCTGATGTGCATCGGCCCGCTCGTGCTCGCGGTGTTGTGGTGGGCGCTGACGCGCACGCGCTGGGGCACGCTCGTGCGCGCAGCAAGCGCCGACCGCGAGATGCTCGGCGCGCTCGGCGTGAATCAGGCGTGGCTTTTCACCGGTGTCTTTTTCGCGGGCGCGTTTCTCGCGGGGCTGGGCGGCGCGCTGCAAGTGCCGCGCATGTCGGCGAATCTCTCGCTCGATCTGGAGACTATCGGCAACGCGTTCGTCGTGGTCGTCGTGGGCGGCATGGGTTCGATACCCGGCGCGTTCGTCGCTGCCTTGCTGATTGCGGAGATCAAGGCGCTATGCATTGGCATCGGGCATGTGTCGCTCGGCGGTATCGACTTTTCCCTGTCGAAATTCACGCTCGTCGCGGAGTTCGTCGTGATGGCTGTGGTGCTCGTGTTGCGTCCGTGGGGACTCTTCGGCCGTCCGCAAGCCATCGCGCGCACTGCCGCGCCCGCCGATACGCCGCTTCGTCCCGCCACGCGCCGCCTGAAAATCGCAGCAGCGGGCGTCATCGTCTTGCTGGCGCTTGCGCCGCTCGCCGCTGGCGCGTTTCCCTACATGCCCGTGTTGCTCGTCGAAATCTTTATCGCCGTGTTGTTCGCCGCGAGCCTGCATTTCATCATGGGACCGGGCGGCATGCATTCGTTCGGGCACGCGGCTTATTTCGGCTTAGGCGCCTATGGCGCGGCCCTTTTCCTGAAGCTCTTTTCGTGGCCGATGGAAGTGTCGCTCGTGCTCGGCCCGCTCATGGCAGGCGTCGGCGCGATCGTGTTCGGCTGGTTCTGCGTGCGCTTGTCGGGCGTCTATCTCGCCATGCTCACGCTCGCGTTCGCGCAGATCGTATGGTCCGTCGTGTACCAATGGGATGAAGTCACCGGCGGCAGCAATGGTGTGCTCGGTATCTGGCCAGCGGCGTGGCTGGCGTCGCCGGTTGCGTTCTACTATTTGACGCTCGTGTTCGCGATCTTCGGCGTATGGCTGTTGAGGCGCATGCTGTTCGCGCCGCTCGGCCTCGCCATGCGCGCCGGCCGCGATTCGCCGTTGCGTGCGGAAGCAATCGGCATCGACGTCATGCGCGTTCAATGGATGGCGTTCGTCGTCGCGGCGCTCGTGTGCGGTCTCGCCGGATCGCTCTATGCCTTTTCCAAAGGCAATATCTCGCCGGATGCGATCAGCGTCTCCCGATCCGTCGATGGTCTCGTCATGGTCCTGCTCGGCGGCATACAGACGCTATCCGGGCCTGTCGTCGGCGCCGCACTCTTCACGTGGCTGCAGGACACCGTCGCGCGTCAGACCGACTACTGGCAGGCGCTGCTCGGCGGCGTGATCCTGCTGTTCGTGATCGCGTTTCCGCAGGGCATCGTGGGCTTTACGCGCGAACGTTTTGGGAAGGCGCAATGACGCTCTTGCGCATCGAGCATCTTTCGAAATCGTTCGACGGCGTCAAGGCTGTCGATAGCGTGTCGTTCGATCTCGCGGCGGGCCAGTTGCTTGCGCTCATCGGGCCGAATGGCGCGGGCAAGTCGACGTGCTTCAACATGATCAACGGGCAGTTGAAGCCTTCGTCGGGATCGATCCGTTTCGACGGTCACGAGATCGCGGGCAAGCGTCCGCGCGATATCTGGCGGCTGGGCGTCGGGCGCACGTTTCAGATTGCCGCCACGTTCAATTCGATGACGGTGCTCGAAAACGTGCAAATGGCGTTGTTATCGCGCGAGCGTCGCGTGTTCAATCCGTTTGCGCGCGTGGCCGCGTGGCGCGAGGATGAAGCGCTCGCACTGCTCGAACTCGTCGGCATGACGTCGCACGCGAACCGTAGTTGCGCGGTCTTGGCGTATGGCGATGTGAAACGCGTCGAACTGGCGATCGCGCTTGCGAATCGACCGAAGCTGCTGTTAATGGATGAGCCCACCGCAGGCATGGCGCCGCAAGAGCGTCACGCGCTAATGGCGTTGACGGCGCGGCTTGCAAGGGAGCGCGATATCGGCGTGCTGTTCACGGAGCACAGCATGGACGTGGTGTTCGAATATGCGGACCGGTTGATCGTGCTGGCGCGCGGCAAGCTGATCGCGGCAGGCGACGCGCGCACCGTACGCGACGATCCGCGCGTGCGCGAAGTCTATCTCGGGGAGGGCAGCGAATGAGTCGATCGAACGCGCTCCTCAAGGTCGAGGCCTTGAACGCATACTATGGCCGCGCGCAGATTCTGTTCGATGTCGGCTTCGAAGTGGGGCGCGGCGAAGTCGTCGCGTTGATGGGCCGTAACGGCGCGGGCAAATCCACGACGATGAAAGCGGTCATGGGCATGCTCGCGCGGACATCGGGCACCATTCGCTTCATGGGCGAGGACATTGCGGGCATGGCGCCTTATCGTATCGCGCGCATGGGCCTTGGTTACGTGCCGGAAGACCGGCGCGTGTTCGGCGATCTCACGGTGATGGAAAATCTCGACACGGGACGCCAGCCGCCGCGCGAAGGTGCGCCGCAGTGGACGCCGGACAAGCTCTTTCGCGTATTTCCGAACCTTGGCGAGATGCGCGAGCGGCGCGGCAGCCGCATGAGCGGCGGCGAGCAGCAGATGCTCACGGTTTCGCGCACACTGATGGGCAATCCGCGCCTCGTGTTGCTCGACGAGCCATCGGAAGGCGTTGCGCCGGTGATCGTGCGGCAAATGGCCGACATGATCCTCGAACTGAAGCGCGAGGGCTTGTCGATCCTGCTGTCCGAGCAGAATCTGAACTTCGCGGAACGCGTCTGCGACCGCGCGTATGTGCTGGAGAAAGGGCAAGTGCGCTATGCGGGCGCGATGCGCGATTTCGTGCGCGACGGCACCGCGCGACGCGACTTGCTCGGCGTCTGACGGAACGAATCGACCAAAGGAGAACGCTTGATGATTACCCGAGCAGGCACGCTGATTCGCCTGACCCTGACTTCCGCCGCCATGAGCGTGACCCTCGGCGCGCACGCCGACACCATTCGCATCGGCGAGATCAATAGCTACAAGGCGCAGCCTGCGTTTCTCATGCCGTACAAGAACGGCTGGAATCTGGCGCTCGACGAGATCAACGCGGCGGGCGGCATCAACGGCAACAAGCTCGAAGTCGTCTCGCGCGACGACAACGGTAATCCGGGCGATACGGTGCGCGTCGCGCAGGAACTCATCGCGCGCGAACAGGTGCAACTGCTCTTCGGCGGCTACTTGTCCAACACTGGCCTCGCGCTCTCGGACTTCGCCAAGCAGCGGCGCATTTTCTTCCTCGCCGCCGAGCCCTTGACGGACAAGATCGTCTGGCAAGATGGCAACAAGTACACGTATCGGCTGCGGCCATCGACCTATATGCAAGTGGCGATGCTCGTGCCCGAAGCCGCGAAGCTCAAGAAAAAGCGCTGGGCGCTGGTGTATCCGAATTACGAGTACGGACAATCGGCCGTGGCGACCTTCAAGCGTCTGCTCAAGGCCGCGCAGCCGGATGTGGAGTTCGTCGCCGAACAAGCGACGCCGCTCGGCAAGGTGGATGCGGGCGCGGTGACGCAAGCGCTCGCCGACGCCAGGCCCGACGCCATCTTCAACGTGCTCTTTAGCGCCGACCTCGGCAAGTTCGTGCGCGAAGGCAATACGCGTGGCTTGTTCAAGGATCGCGCGGTGGTGTCGTTGCTGACGGGCGAGCCTGATTATCTCGATCCGTTGGGCGCTGAAGCGCCGGTCGGTTGGGTGGTGACGGGCTACCCGTGGTATTCCATCGATACCCCCGCCAACAAGAAGTTCGTCGCGGACTACGAGGCGAAGTATCACGACTATCCGCGGCTCGGTTCCGTGGTCGGTTATACCGCGATGATGTCGCTTGCCAACGGCCTGAAGAAAGCCGGTTCCGCCGATCCCGACAAGCTCGCGGCCGCTTTCAAGGGCCTTGGCGTCGATTCGCCGTTCGGACCGATCACGTACCGCAAGCAGGACAATCAATCGACGATGGGCGCGTATGTCGGCGTCACCGCGCTCAAGGACGGCAAGGGCGTGATGACGTCGTATCGTTATATCGACGGCGCGAGCGTGCAGCCATCCGACGACGAAGTGAAGAAACTGCGGACCGCCGACTGACGTATCGACATTAAAAATGGACTACCTGACAAGCCTGAAGATCTTTCGCACGGTAGTGGAGGCGCGGAGCTTCGCGCGCGCGGCGGATATTCTCGGCTTGTCGCCGCCGGTCGTTTCGCGCGCGATCGCGGGCCTGGAGCAGCGCCTGGGCAGCAGGCTTTTCAATCGCACGACGCGGCAGATATCGCTGACCGAAACCGCCGAGCGCTTCTTCACCGACTGCTCGCGGCTTCTCGACGAACTTCAGGCAATGGAGGAACGCGCGTCCAATCGCGCGAGCGAGGCGACAGGCCTCTTGCGGCTCGTCGCGCACACCACGGTGATGATGAGCCGCTATGTCCCGTTGATCGCGAGCTTCAGACGCGAGCATCCGCAAGTGCGGCTCGATGTGACGCTGACCGAGCGTCCCGTCGATCTCGTTGGCGAAGGCTACGATCTGGGTATCGTCATGCCGTTCATGTTGTCGAGCGATACCGTGGTCACGCGTCTGCTCGAAACCATTCCGCTTGCGCTCGTCGCCAGTCCCACGTATCTTGCGGCTCATCCGGCGCCGCGTCATCCATCCGAACTCATCGATCACGACTTCGTGCCGATGTCCGCGTCCATCCGCAAACCGGCGCTGACGTTTAGAATCGGTGGCGAGGACGTGATCGTGCCGCTGCGTTACGATACCTCGTCGAACAGCGCCGTCTTCAATCGCGCGATGGTGCTGGAAGGCTTCGGTATCGGCATGTTGCCTGTCGCCCTCGTGCACGAGGAAGTGCAAGCCGGCCGGCTCGTGACGTTACTCGATGCCTACGAACTCGTCGATGGCGCCATCGAATTCAAGCTTGCCTTCAGCACGCGTACGCTCTTGCCCGCCAAGGTGCGCGCCTTCGTCGAACATGCGGTGCGTTTCTGCTCGGACCAAAGCGCAACAGCCCGCCCGCACGCCTGATCCCCGATTCTTTCTCTCCGCGTTATTCACTCATGTCGGCCGCGCAGGTTGACCGGGTGCATATGCACATATAGTCTTTCGAGTCATCATGCGCGGCTCGAAACGCGCGCTATTCCGTTCACTTTCGTGCATATGCACAACGACTCGCAAATGACGACTCCATCGACCAATCTTCCTTCGGCCACTTCGCCCGCAGCGGCCGCGAAGCCGCGCCGGATACCGTGGATGCTGCTCTCGCTAGGGCTTGTCGCGATCATCGTGATTGCGGCTGCGGCATATTGGGCGCTCGTGCTGCGCTTCGTGCAGACCACCGACGACGCTTACGTCGGCGGCGATGTCACCGTGCTCGCCCCGAAGGTCAACGGCTTCGTGACGGATGTGCTCGTCACGGACAATCAGCCGGTGAAGGCAGGCCAGGTGCTGATTCGCCTCGATGCGCGCGACTACGACGCCCGCCTGGCGCAAGCGAACGCGGAAGTGTCGAGCGCGCGGGCCGCGGTCGATGAACTGCGCGCCAAGGACGCGTTGCAGGCGGCGGTCATCAACCAGCAGCAGGCGGAAGTGCGTGCTTCGTCGGCGGAATTGTCGCGCAGCACGTCCGACCGTTCGCGTTATCGGGAACTCGTCAAGGACGACGCGGTGTCGAACCAGATCGTCGAACGCGCCGATGCCGACTATCTCAAGGCGCAAGCGGCGATGGATCGCAGCGGCGCATCGCTCGTCGCGGCAAAACGCCAGTTGACGGTGATCGAAGCGCAGATTGCGGACGCGCAAGCGCGCGTGGAGACCGCCGAAGCCGCGCGGCGCGTGGCCGAACTCAACGTCGAATACACGACGATCCGTTCGCCTGTCGATGGCTACGTGGGAAATCGCACGGCGCGCGTCGGCGTGCTCGCGAACGTCGGGACATCGTTGTTGACCGTGGTGCCCGCCACGGGCCTCTGGGTCGACGCCAACTTCAAGGAAGACCAGCTCAAGAAAATGCGCGCCGGCGATGAAGCCGATGTGGACCTCGACGCATCGAGCGTGCCGCTGACGGGTCACATCGAAAGTCTCGCGCCGGCCACGGGCGCGACCTTCAGCGTGCTTCCCGCCGAAAACGCCACCGGCAACTTCACCAAGATCGTTCAGCGTGTGCCGGTGCGCATTCGTCTGGACGTACCGAAAGGCATGGAGCACGTGTTGCGGCCCGGCCTTTCCGCGACGGTGAAGGTTCATCTCGACAAATCGCGCGGATAAGACGATGACACAGACCGCTCCCTTGGACCCGGCAAGTCAGCCCACGCGTCAGCGCGTGCTCGCGTTCGCGCTGATGTGCCTCGGCTTTTTCATGGCGACGCTCGATATTCAGATAGTCGCGTCATCGCTCAAGGATATCGGCGGCGGTTTATCGGCGAGTCAGGACGAGCTTTCGTGGGTGCAGACGTCGTATCTGATCGCGGAGATTCTCGTCATTCCGATGTCGGGCTGGCTCTCGAAAGTGTTCTCCACGCGCTGGCTGTTCGTGGCATCCGCGGTGGGCTTCACCATCACGAGCATGTTGTGCGGCATGGCGTGGGACATCAATTCGATGATCCTCTTTCGCGGCATGCAGGGCGCGCTCGGCGCCGCGATGATCCCGACCGTGTTCACGACCGCCTTCGTGCTGTTCCCCGGCAAACAGCGACTGATTGCATCGACAACTATCGGCGCGCTGGCCTCGCTCGCGCCTGCAATCGGACCGGTGATCGGCGGGTGGATCACCGATCAATGGTCATGGCACTGGCTCTTCTATCTGAACGTCGTGCCGGGAATCGTGGTCGCGGTGCTGGTGCCGAAATACGTGCATATCGATTCACCCGATCTTTCGCTGCTCAAGAAGGGCGATTACGTCGGCATCGCGCTGATGTCCGGCTTCCTCGGCTGTCTGGAATACGTGCTCGAAGAAGGGCCGCGCAAGAACTGGTTCGGCGACAACGTAATCGTGGCCTGCACCTGGATTTCGGCGATCTGCGGTTTCCTGTTCCTCGTGCATGCGTTCACCGCGAAAGAACCGATCGTCGATCTGCGCGCGCTCGCGGTTCGCAACTTCGCAATCGGCAGTCTGCTCTCGTTCGTGACGGGCATCGGCATCTTCGTGTCAGTGTTTCTGACGCCCGTGTTCCTGAGCCGCGTGCGCGGCTTCGACTCGTTGCAGACGGGTCTCGCGCTGCTTTCCGTCGGCTGCTTTCAGTTGATCGCGCTCGGGGCTTACGCGTTCGCCACGCGCTTCTTCGACATGCGCATCTTGCTGGTTTTCGGGCTCATCTGCTTCGGCGCGGGATGCTTTCTCTATACGCCGCTCACGCATGACTGGGGCTGGCAGGAACTGCTTCTACCGCAGGCGTTGCGCGGCATCGGGCAACAGTTCGCGGTGCCGCCCATCGTGACGATGGCGCTCGGGTCGTTGCCACAGTCGCGGCTCAAATCGGCGAGCGGACTGTTCAATCTGATGCGTAATCTGGGCGGCGCGATCGGCATTGCAGTGAGTGCGACCATGCTCAACGACAGGCTGAATCTGCACTATCTGCGGCTGAGCGAGAGCGTGACCGTTGGCCGGCCTGTCATCGAGCAGATGCTCTCGCGCAGTTCCGCGCATCTTGCCGCCGCCGCCGGCGATGCGCTCGATGCATCGCAAGCCGGGCTCGCTTCGCTGCATGCGCTCGTGTTTCGCGAAGCACTCGTTCTGACTTTCGCCGACTGCTTCTATCTGCTCGCGCTGTGCTTTCTCGTCGGTATCGTCAGCGTGATTTTTTCGAAGCCGATTGCAAGCGCGCCGCCTTCGTCCGATGCGCATTGAGTGAATACGACCATGAAGAAGCTCCTCATCGAATTACTGGCCTTGAGCGCGTTCAGCGCGTTGAGTGCTTGCGCCGTGCAACCCGCGACGCACGCCGATCTTCCGGCGACGGTTCAGACGACGGCTCCTGTCGATTGGAACGTGGACGTGCCCGCCAATACCGCCGATCCAGCGGCATGGTGGAATCAGTTCAACGACCCGGTGATGCATGAACTCGTCGCGTCGGTGCTGAACGGCAATCTCGACCTCCAGGCCGCAGTGGAGCGCGTGAAGCAGGCCGAGGCGCTCACCACGCAACGCCGCGCTGCCTTGCTGCCGCAACTCGACGCGAACGCCACGGCGTCCGATACGCGCCAGAACACGCCGCCGCCGCTTGGCTATGTGCGTCAGGCGGGCGTCGGTCTCGCACTGAGCTGGACGCCGGATGTGTTCGGCGGCGAGCGGCTCGAATTGCTGGCGGCGCAGGCGCAACTGGTCGGCCGCGAACACGCGTCGGATCAACTGCGTCTTGCACTCGCTGCCGATACGGCCGCTGCTTACGTCGATTTACGTTGGGCGCAGGCCGAACTCAAGATTCTGCAAGACAACGAGGCGATCCGCGAACGCGCGCTGAAGCTCACGCAACGCCGCCTGCAATTCGGCTTGTCGACGAAACTCGACGTGGCGCGCGCGCAGAATCAGCTCAGTGATCTGCAATCGCGCATGCCGCGCACGCAGTCGACCATTCAGCATCAGTTGAGCCTTATTGCCGTGTATTCGGGCCGCACGCCGGAGTCCATCGACCAACTGATGCTCGCCAATCCCGGCGCATCGCCCGTAATTCCCGTCCCTGCCGATGGCGCGCCGCAATTGCTGCCTTCCGAAGCGCTGCTGCGTCGACCCGATGTGCTGGTGGCCTACGCGACGCTTCAGCAACGCGCGGCGGAAGTGGGCGTCGCGCGCGCGGAGCGCTATCCGAAGTTCTCGCTGCGCTTGTCGGATGGCTTGCTTGCATCGTCTTATCTCGGCTTGCCGACGCTCACCGACAACCTGTTTTCGGCCGCGCTCAACGCCACGAGTCCGATCTTCAACGCGGGGCGTATCACGGCCGAGATCGAACAGAACGAGAGCAGGATGCGTGAGTCGGAACTGCATTTGCGGCAGACCCTGCTCGAAGCGCTCAAGGACGTGGAAGATACGCGCAGCGACCTCGTCAGCTCGACCGAGCAGAGCGCGAGATTGACCGACGCGCTCGGTGCATCGGGACAGTCGCTCACGCTTTCGACGCAGCTCTACAAGGGAGGCGCGGCAAGCTTTCTGGATGTGCTCGATGCCCAACAGTCCTATCTGCGCGACGCCGATGCGCTGAACCAGGCGAAGCGCGAGCACGCGCTCGCGGCGGTGGCGCTGTATCGGTCGCTCGGCGGCGGCTGGAGCGTGACTAACGATGACGATCCCATCAAGACAGCGAGTCTCAAGGAGAACACGAAATGAGCTTGATCGACGAAACCGCACCCGGCCTCGACGGCCTCGCTCAATTGCGCCGGCTGATCGCTAGCGGCCGCAAGCCCGGCATATTCGAGTCGCTCAGGCTCGACTTCGTGGAAGTGGAAGCGGGCAGGGCCGTGTTCGAAGGCATACCGGGCGATCATGCGTATAACCCGATCGGCACGGTGCATGGGGGCTATGCGGCCACCTTGCTCGATTCGGCATGTGGATGCGCGGTGCATTCGTGTCTGACCGCGACACAGGCCTATACGACGCTCGAGTTGAAAGTGGCCTATCACAAGGCCGTGACGCGCGATTCCGGTGTGGTGCGCGCCGAAGGACGCGTGCTGACGATGGGGCGGCGCGCGGCGTTTGCCGAAGCGACACTCAAGGACGCGAGCGGAAGGTTGTTGGCTTCGGCGACATCGACGCTGCTGGTCATCGAGCGGTGAGAAGGCCCGGCATCCTCGAATCGGGATGCCGGGCAATGGCGCTTACTTCACGCTCTGCAACACCTTGCGCACCGTGCCGAAGATATGATCGATCTGATCGTCCTCGACGATCAGCGGCGGCGAGAACGCGAGGATATCGCCGGTGTAGCGCACGAGCACGCCTGCCTCGAAGCACTTCACGAACACTTCATACGCACGCGCACCCGGCGCGTTTTCACGCGATTCCAACTCCACGCCCGCGACGAGTCCGAGATTGCGGATGTCCTTCACATACGGCGCATCGCGCAACGCGTGCACGGCGCTTTCGAACTTCTCCGCCTTCGACGCCGCGCGCTCGAACAACTTGTCACGCGCGTACAGATCGAGTGTCGCGACAGCCGCCGCGGTTGCGACAGGGTGTGCCGAATACGTATAGCCGTGGAACAGTTCGATCGCGTTCGCCGCGCCTGCATCGACGATTGCGTCGTGCACCTTGCGATGCGCCGCGACCGCGCCCATGGGAATGGTGGCGTTGTTGATGGCTTTCGCCATGGTGATGAGGTCCGGCGTCACACCGAAATACTCGCTCGCCGTGGCCTTGCCCAGACGCCCGAAGCCGGTGATGACTTCGTCGAAGATCAGAAGAATGCCGTGCTTCGTGCAGATTTCGCGCAGCTTCTGCAAGTAGCCCTTCGGCGGCACCAGAACGCCAGTCGAACCCGCGAGCGGCTCGACGATGACCGCGGCAATCGTCGATGCATCGTGCAGCGCGACGATACGCTCCAGTTCTTCCGCAAGATGCTCGCCCCACGCGGGCTGACCCTTGGAAAACGCGTTGTGCGCGAGGTCGTGGGTATGCGGCAAGTGATCGATCGACGGCAACAGCGCGCCCGAGAAGGTTTTGCGATTCGGCGCGATGCCGCCCACCGAGATGCCGCCGAAGCCGACGCCGTGATAACCGCGCTCGCGGCCGATGAGACGCGTGCGCTGACCTTCGCCGCGCGCGCGATGGTAGGCAATCGCGATCTTCAACGCCGTATCGACGGATTCGGAACCGGAGTTCGTGAAGAAGATGCGATCCAGTCCTTCGGGCATCAGGCCCGCGACCTTGGTGGCCGCCTCGAAGGCAAGCGGATGGCCCATCTGGAAGGTCGGCGCGAAGTCGAGCGTCGAGAGCGCCTTCTGCACCGCTTCGACGATCTCGTCGCGGCAATGGCCTGCGTTCACGCACCAAAGGCCCGCGCATCCATCGAGAATTTCGCGGCCGTCCGTCGAGCGGTAGTACATGCCTTTCGCGCTTTCGAGCAGGCGCGGTGCGGCCTTGAACTGACGGTTGGCGGTAAAGGGCATCCAGAACGACGAAAGGTCTTCGATGACGGGGCGGGCATTCATATCAAGTCTCCTCAAGGAACGGTCACTCTATTCCTCGACAAAATGGCGAGGCATAGACAGTTGGTTCACTGCATTGCCAACTGTGCTGGCAAAATGATGCAAACTGTAGTGGCGAGCGCGGCGCATATTCATCGAGTCCCGCGTGTTTCGACTATCCATATACATGATAGAACTCAGGCTCGAACGCGGCTCGCGTCATGCGCCGACGCTCGTCGAACAACTCGTGCAGGCTTTTTCGGGCGCTATCGAGGCCGAGACGCTGCGCGCGGGCGCGCTTTTGCCCTCGGTGCGCCGGCTGGCCGAGTCGCACGCGCTCAGCACGTTCACGGTGACCGAAGCGTATGGCAGGCTCGTGTCGATGGGTCTTGTCATCGCGCGGCGCGGTTCGGGGTATCGCGTGGCGGTGCGCCAGAAAAGCGAGCGCGTGCGGGCCGTCGAATGGCAGCCGCCTAGTCTCACGGCGACCTGGCTGCTCTCGGATGTCTTCGCCGATCATTCCGTGCCGATTAAATCCGGCTGCGGCTGGCTGCCCAACGAATGGGTCAACGAAAGCGGTTTGCAGCACGCGTTGCGCGCGGTGAGCCGCGTGCCGGCGGCGCGCATTGCCGATTACGGGCGGCCTTATGGATTTGCGCCTCTGCGCGAACGCATTGCGGAGCAGCTCGACCGGCACGGCCTGCCCGTCGATGCCGCGTCGAACGTACTGTTGACGGCCGGCGCCACGCAGGCGCTCGATCTTATCGTGCGCACGCTGCTGCGCCCGGGCGACGCGGTCGTCGTCGAAGATCCCGGCTACTGCAATCTGCTGCAGATTCTGCGGCTCGCGGGTCTCGACGTGCATGGCGTGCCGCGCACCGTGGCGGGCATCGATACGGAAGCGTTCGAGCGGATTGCAATCGAGCATCGGCCGAAAGCGGTTTTTCTCAATACGACTCTGCAGAACCCGACGGGCGCGACGTTCAGCATGGCGTCGGCGTTTCGTCTGATGCAGATTGCGGAGCGCCACGGCATGTGGGTCGTCGAGGACGATGTCAATCGTGAACTTGCGCCGCCCGGCGCGCCCTTGCTCGCGGCGATGGAAGGGTTGCATCGCGTGCTGTATGTCGGCGGTTTCGCGAAGACCATCACGCCTTCGTTGCGATGCGGTTATGTCGTCGCCGAGCGCGAAGTGCTGCGCGAACTGGCGCGCACGAAGATGGCGGTGGGACTGACATCGTCGGAGACGACTGAACGAATCGTCGAGAAAGTGTTGACCGAAGGCCGCTACGCGCGGCATGTCGAATTCGTCGTGGAAAAACTGAAGGACGCGCACGCGCTCGTGGAGGAGCGCATGGACGCGCTCGGCATAGCGCTGTTCCGCCGGCCGCGCGCGGGGCTGTTCGTATGGGGCGAATTGCCGATCGATCCCGCCGATGCAGGCGACATCGCAACGCGCGCGTTATCGCATGGAATCTGGCTCGCGCCTGGCTCGTACTTTCGCCCGGGCGACGCCGAGAGCGCGTCGTTCCGCTTCAACGTCCCGTATTCGATGGACGATTCGCTGTGGTCGTTCCTGGAGGGCGCGATTACGTAAGCAACCGCGATGCAGCCTCAAGCACTTCCGCTGGACTCATGCGTGCGCTGCCTCGCGATGTTCGCGTTGCGTGGCGGCGTCACCGCTGCGCTTACGTCGGAAGGATTGCGCAGACCATGCCGTGTCTCGCGCGACGCGGCCAGATGCGCCTGTAGCCGCTCACACACGTCTTTTCTGCGTACGGGATTGAGCGGATCGCACAGACGAATGGTGAGCGTGCAAGCGTCGATATGCTTGAGACGATTGGTGGCGGGCTCGGGCGCCTCCCACAGCACGACGGTGTGCGTGCCATCGGAAACCTGCACGACCTGAAAACGTGCAAGATCGATCTTGGTCAATTCATGCGGTTCGATCGCCTGATGCATGGTGTCCTCGACATTAGCCGGCTGGGTGAGCGAGAGCAATGCAAGCACCATGCCGAGATGCGCAAAGCACGTCGGATGGTCGAGCGCGTTTCCAGGCGCATTCGCCCGCGTGCAAAAAGGACAACGCGCGCTTCAAACTACGCGCCCCGTCTTCGTGCACGCGTCATTTCCTGACCGCAACGAAGGCCGCAGTCGTGTAGGGCACGGTGACGACATCCTTGCCGCGCAACTCCGGTTCGGCTTCGATCAACGCGCGTACTTCATCGTCGATGAGCACGCGTTCCGCTTCCGGCAACGCCGCGATAAAACTGGTCGAGCGCACGCGATGCACGATCACATCGTCGGGGGAACCGGTGTGTCCGATCGAAAAATGGGTTTCGGCGAGCGCGTCGAAACCTTTATGCGGAAACGCGTGGCGCCATTCGCCTGTATAAAAGCGCGGCGCATCGCCCTCGTAGCGGTTCACGATGGCGTCGAGCTTTGCCACCCACGGCACACGAAAGTCGCGCAGATTCCAGACGAGGCCGAGCTTTCCGCCCGGCTTCAACACGCGATGAATCTCGCTCAACGCTTCGCCGTTCGCAAACCAGTGGAACGACTGTGCGCACACGACGGCATCCACCGATGCATCGTCAAGCGGAATGGCTTGCGCGGCGCCTTCGAGCACTTCCACACTCGGCTGGGCGGCGGCGAGCTTCGCGCGCATCGAAGCGACGGGTTCGACGGCAATCACGCGCGCGCCGGTTGCAACGAGGCGCGGCGTGAACTTGCCCGTGCCCGCGCCCAGATCGACGACGCTCGCGCCCGGCCGCAAGCCGAGCGTCTCGGCGAGCCAGCCCGCGAGTTCGGGCGGATAGTCGGGCCGTCCGCGCACGTAGCTATCCGCGTTCGCCGTATAGCCGACGCTTGCGGCCTGATGAACGTTGGTCATGGCAGCTCCTTCATTCGCCATAGATATCGAAATCGAAATACTTTTGCTCGATGCGCTTGTACGTGCCGTCTTTGATCATCGCGGCGATGGCGCCATCGAGCTTCTCCTTCAAGTCGGTGTCTTCGCGACGCAAGCCGATAGCCGTGCCCGGTCCGAAGATCGCGGGGTCTTCGAGCGCGCCGCCTGCGAATGCGTAGGGCTTGCCGCGCGGGGTATCGAGAAAGCCGCGTTCCGCTTGCACCGCGTTTTGCAGCGACGCGTCGAGCCGGCCCGCGAGCAGATCCGCATAGACCTGATCCTGATCCGCATACGACACGATGGTCACGCCCTTCGCGCCCCAATGCGCTTTTGCGTATGTCTCTTGCATCGACCCTTGTTCGACGCCCACGGACTTGCCCGCGAGCGATTCGGCCGTAGGCTGGATCTTCGCATCGCGCTTCGAGACGAGACGCGTGGGAACGTGGAAGAGCTTGCTGGAGAAGGCGATCTGCTTGACGCGCGCGGGCGTCATCGACATGGTGGAGAGCACGCCGTCGAACTTGCGCGACTTGAGGCCGGGAATCATGCCGTCGAAGGCGTTTTCGACCCACACGCATTTTGCTTCGAGCCGCCGGCAGAGTTCGTTGCCGACATCGATATCGAAGCCGACGAGCGTTCCATCGGGCGCTTTCGATTCGAACGGCGGATAGCTCGCGTCCGTGCCGAAGCGAATGGTCGACCAGTCTTTCGCATGCGCGCTGACGGCTACAGTCAGCATGGAGCCCAGCAACACCGTCAACAGCCTCTTCACGATTAAGTCCCTTGTTTGAGTTTGATTGCTTGTGACCGCCCTGGGATTATAGAGGCTCGTGCAGACGAAAAAACGGCCGCGTGATAGCGGCCGTTCGTTATTGCTGAGACATTGAAGCGCTCAACTCGCGCGCACTTCCACGCGACGCGGACGCGCTTCTTCACGACGCGGAATGGTCAGCTTCAGCACGCCGTTCTGCAGGTTGGCATCGATCTTCGCGGTGTCGAAGTCGTCGCTTATCGTGAATGCGCGTGCAAAGCGCGGCACGCGCAATTCGGCGTGATGCACACGCAGCGACGCCGTGACAGGGACGATTGCCTCGGCTTCGATGGTGAGACGCGAGTCATGCACTTTCACATCGAGTTTCTCGCGGGGCACGCCGGGCAGGTCGGCCCACAGCGTGATGCCCTGACTATCCTCGACGATATCGACCGCAGGCGTGACCGTCGTGCGGCGCACGGTGTCTTCCTTCTTGCGTGCAACTTCGTTTGCCTGACGCTCGGTGATTTGCGTGGTGTCGTTCATCATGTTCTCCCTGTGCCTTACTGAATGGTGATGGCGCGCGGCTTGGATGCCTCGCGCTTGCCGATGACGATAAACAAGGTGCCGTTTTCATAACGCGCTTCGACCTTGTCGGCATCCGCGTTTTGCGGCAGTTCGATCACGCGGCGAAACGCGCCCGTGAAGCGTTCCCTCGCGTAGGTGCGCGAGCTTTCGGTCAATGCTTCGGCGCGCCGTTCGCCGCTGATGGTGAGCAGGCCTTTGTCGACCGTCACGTCGAGCGATGCCGGCTCGACGCCCGGCACGAATGCCACGACTTCGATGGCTTCGTCGGTGCTGCCGACGTTCAGCGAGGGAAACGCATCCGCGCGGCTGGCACGAATGCTGGAAGGCAGATTGCCGAGAAGCGAAGACATCTGCCGTTGCACGCGGTTCAGATCGCTCAGGAAGTCGCCGCCAAAATAAAAGTCACTCATGATTCGGTCTCCGATGTTACGGCCGTCAAGCCGGCAGCAGGAAGTTGAGATATGTCACCATGACAGCGCGCTGGTTCGCTGCCTCTGCATGCAAGGTAGGTGCGACGGCTATCGTTTCAATATCGAAAAGCGTATTTTGGGCGGGAATATTTATTCGCTTTCGTGCTCTTGAAATGAGCGTCGGCGCGCCTAGATTGAACCGTTTCGGCATGCGCCAAGCTCTTACAATGAAGTCCGACAGTTCAGACGAGGAGACGAGACATGAAGGTGTGCATTTATGGCGCAGGCGCGATCGGCGGCTGGATCGGCGTGAAGCTCGCGCAGGCGGGTTGCGATGTCAGCGTAGTCGCACGCGGCGCGACACTAAACGCCATTCGCGCGCACGGTCTGCAACTCGTCGAGAAAGATGCGACGCATGCCGTGAAGGTCGCGGCAAGCGCATCGCCCGAAGAACTCGGTGCGCAGGATCTCGTCGTGGTGGCGGTGAAAGCGCCCGCGATGGAAGCCGTGGCCGTGCAGATCGCGCCGCTTTTGAGCGAAAAGACCACGGTTCTGAGCGCGATGAACGGCGTGCCGTGGTGGTTCTGCGAAGGCCTGGGCGCCGAGTTCGCGGGCAAGCGGCTGAGTTCGATCGATCCGCACGGCGCCATCGCCGCCGCCATTCCGGCCGCGCAAACGGTGGGTTGCGTGGTCCACGCGAGTTGCTTGGTTGAAGCGCCGGGCGTGATCCGGCATCATCAAGGCAAGGGTCTCATTCTCGGCGAGGCGGCGGGGCAGTCGGGCACGCGTGCCGAAGCGCTCGTTTCGCTCTTCACGAAGGCCGGTTTCGACGCGACGCTCTCGCCGCAGATTCAGCGTGACGTGTGGTTCAAGCTCTGGGGCAACATGACGATGAACCCGATCAGCGCGATCACCGGCGCGACCACCGACCGCATCCTGAGCGACGATCTCGTGCGCGGCTTCGTCACGAACATCATGCTGGAAGCGAAGCAAATCGGCGCGCGCTTCGGCATTCCGATCGAGCAGAATCCAGCGGATCGCCATGCCGTGACACTCAAGCTCGGTGCAATGAAAACCTCCATGCTGCAAGACGTGGAAGCGCGCAAGGCGGTCGAACTGGATGCGCTCGTGGCGTCGGTACGCGAACTGGGCGCCATGACCGGCGTCGCCACGCCTTTCACCGACGCCTTGCTCGGCCTCGCGCGTGTGCATGCGCGCACGCTGGGCCTTTATCCCGCATAACGACACAACGGCATAACGGCATGACGACACGTCAAAGGATGGCGATGGATCAGCACAACGCGCCAGAAGGCCGAAGCGAACTCACGGAAATGCGCGACATGCTGCGCGAGTTCGTGCGCGAGCGGGACTGGAGCCGCTTTCACTCGCCGAAGAATCTGGCGAGCGCGCTTTCAGTCGAAGCGAGCGAATTGCTCGAACCGTTCACATGGCTGGCCAGCGGCGACAAGAGCGAGCTGGACGAGACGAAGCTCGTGGCGATTCGCCACGAAATGGCCGACGTGCTCGCGTATCTCGTGATGCTCGCCGATTCGCTCGACGTGGATCTGCATCGCGCGCTCATCGAGAAGATGGCGTTGAATCGCGCGAAGTATCCGGCGGACATGGTTCGCGGCGATGCCCGCAAATACTCCGAGTACAAAGCCGCAGATAACAAAGCGGATAAAAACAAAGCGGATGAAAACAAAGCGGCCGGGTACAAAGCCTGATGACGCGCCGTTTCGGGCGCGGTTAAGCTTGTGGATCACCGCCTTCAAAGGATTTGCCGATGGACTTCTCCCTCACGCCCGAGTTGACTGAATTGCAGGCGCGCGTGCGTGCCTTCATCGCCGAAGAGATCGTGCCGCTGGAGAGCGATGCGCGCTGCACGCCGCATGGCCCGGACGAGTCGCTGCGCGCGGAACTGATCGCCAAGGGCCGTCGTGCGGGACTTCTGTCGAGTCACGTATCGCCGGAATTCGGCGGCCTTGGGCTCAATCATGTCGCCAAGGCGATCCTTTTCGAGGAAGCGGGTTATTCGCCGCTCGGTCCGGTCGCGCTCAATATCGCCGCACCGGACGAAGGCAACATGCATTTGCTCGAAGCCGTCGCGACGCCCGAGCAGAAGGAGCGCTGGCTGCGTCCGCTCGCCGCAGGCGAGATTCGTTCGTGCTTTTGCATGACCGAACCGCCGCCGGGCGCGGGCGCCGATCCTTCCATGCTGCAAACGCTTGCCGTGCGCGATGGCGACGGCTACGTGATCGACGGCGGCAAGTGGTTCATCACGGGCGCACATGGCGCGGCGGTCGCGATCATCATGGCGCGTTTCGAGGACGGCCCCGCGACCATGTTCCTCGCCGATATGACGAGCCCCGGCATCGTGATCGAGCGCGCAATGGATTCGCTCGATACATGCTTTCCCGGCGGCCACGGCGTGGTGCGTTTCGAAGGCTTGCGCGTGCCCGCGCAAAACGTCCTTGGCGAAGCGGGCGAGGGGTTCCGATATGCGCAGGTGCGCCTGTCGCCCGCGCGTCTCACGCATTGCATGCGCTGGCTCGGCGCGGCCCGGCGTGCGCACGATGTCGCCACGGCGTATGCGCGTCAGCGTCAGGCGTTCGGCAAGTCGCTCGGCGAACACGAGGGCGTCGGCTTCATGCTCGCCGATAACGAAATGGATCTGCACATCACGCGCCTCGCCATCTGGCATTGCGCGTGGGTGCTCGACCAGGGCGTGCTCGGCAAACACGAATCGAGCGTCGCGAAAGTGGTGTCGTCCGAGGCGTTATGGCGCGTCGTGGATCGTTCGGTGCAAGTGCTCGGCGGACAAGGCGTCACGCACGAAACGGTCGTCGCGCGCATTTTCAGCGACATGCGCGCATTTCGCATTTACGACGGTCCGTCCGAAGTGCATCGCTGGAGCATCGCGCGGCGTATCTTGCGCGGTCAGCGGCCGCGCGCGGAGTAACGCGCGAGGACCGTGCTCAGGCAGCAGAAACGCGACCTAGTTCGCACCGGTCGCGCGTTGCGCTTGCCGTTGCTGGGAGACGATCTGTCCCGCGCGCATGGCATTGTCGGGATAGTTCAGCCAGTCGTTGGGATCGTAGCCGGCCGCGCGCCAGGCGAGAAACTCCTGCTTGACCTGAGCGCGTGTCTTCGGCGCGGAAGGGTCGCCGATCGGCGTGACCGGCTGGGCGAGCGCGCTCGCGGCACATGAGGCGACGGTCGCAAAAAGTATCAGATGGGAAAGACGAAATTTAGATGCCATGGCGATCACCTCGCATCGCGTCGAGCGGTTATTCCATTCTAGGCGACGGACACACGGCGGACACGTTAGAAGCGCCACTTATCCGCATCGAATAGAGGTGTTTTTGGTGCGATAGCATTGAGTCAATACGGGTGCTTCATTGTCGATCTTCCGTCTATCTCGTGTAAAAGGTTCCGCAATGATCGGCCTCGTCGGATCGGTACCACGCCTCGGGAAACCCCGTGTTGCAATGCAGCATCCCATTGCGTATGCTGTTCTGAGCGGGGCGGCTCACAGCCGCTCAAGAATATCAACAGACATCGACGCAATAACAAAGCGCCCGTTTTCGAGGGCGTTCGTCGAGGAGGCAGGTTAGCCTTACGAACGTCAGCTTGAAGGAGCCGCAAACATGGACTTGACCTTATCGTCTCTGCCGACGCTGCATGTTTTTTATCAGGAAGGCGGCTGGCATTGGGCCATCACCGTCGAACGTGCCGCGGGTGTCGGCATGAAAATCGCCGCTTATAGCGACGAAGGTTTCGATACGGAAGAGGAAGCGCGCGAAGACGGCGAGCAAGTGCTTCGCTCCGACGACTGGCGTTCGCGTCAAATCTTCAGCCGCGGTGAGCGGCAGCAGGGCTGCACATAACGGACGATCGCCGGGCCTCGTTGCTTCTCTGTCTTCTAGCTTCTCTGCGTTTTATTTTCGGCTGCGTTATGCGTGACACGCTGCGCGTCGTTATCGACACGAATCGCATGGGTCGATGTCTCTCTGCTTCTCTCTCTCGATGCACTCCGCTTCGCGATGCCTTGCATGAATTCGCTTCGCCGTGCGGTAGTCTGCGTTTCATCGATCCGCTAAGTCGAGCGCGGTAAAGTTCGAGATGCAACGTGCGTCTTCAGCGCATGCTTTCTCAGCCGCCGATTCGCGGATTACCTACATGAACCACGACGAGCATCAACGGTTTCAGCCCAGCCCGAGCCTTTCGGACGCGACGCGAGATAGTTACCGCGATGCGATTTATCGCATCGATATCGAGCCGGTCGTGGAGATGAAAATCGGCGAGCATAATGCCGATGTTGCTTCACTTCTTTCAAGGCATCATGTCTTTAGCGCGGTGTTCGTGACGGCCTTCAATCCATTCGGACACGTGCTTGAACCGGCGCATAACGCAAAGCGGCAGTGCTTGCTGATCGACCATATCGAACGAGCGGGCTTGCATGCGCTGCCCGGAGCCGGCATCGATCCGAAGGGAAAGTGGACCGCCGAAGCAAGTCTCTTCGTCCTCGGCACGACACGCCAATTTGCCGATGCGCTTATGCAAAAGTTCGAGCAGAACGCCGTGGTTTATGTCGATGCTGCAGGTCTGCCTTGTTTGCTGTGGCATCCGGTTTATCGTTGATATTGGTATTCGCCGTTGATTCTCCATCACTGGGTTTTCTGACTGACCACATCGCATGATTCGGACAGGTGGTGCTATGTGCACGCGCCAGTTGCTAACGTGATCGTCCATAAGCCACGCAACGCCATTGCAAGTAATGCGTGGCACGCGCGACAAACGTAGACAGTTTTCGACACCTTCGTCGACGATGTCTGCATGCCCTTAGCTCGACTGATTTCGGAACGCTACCGAACGCTTCGGACCCGATACCGCGTTTGCAATCCGCGTCTTGCAAGCGTGTGACTTTGTTCTGCTTTTCGTTCGCGACAAGTCCTTTTGTCGAATGTCCGGCGTCCCATCAAAGTGGGAACATTCTGATTGTTACGAACGGTTAATCCGCGAGTAAATAGCGACCTTCCGCTTCGGGCGTTACCTGCGTTTTAAATTTTTATAAAACTATAAGAAAATGAATAAGCATTCCTACCGGATGGTTTTCAGTCGCGTGCGACGTATGTTGGTGGTAGTAGCTGAGTTTGCATCGGCCCACGGTAATGGTGCTGCACGGGGAGAAGGTCTTGCACGGCGCGCGCCTGTCGCCTCGATGTTTCAATCAGCTTTTAGCGCAACGGCCTGGGCCGCCATGCTGCTGCTCGGTTCGGCGTCCGGACTGGCGCTTGCACAGATCGTTGGCGCGCCAAGCTCCGGCGCGCAGGTCATTCAAACTCAGAATGGTTTGAATCAGGTCAATATCGCAAGACCGTCCGGCAGCGGTGTTTCCGTCAATAATTTTTCACAATTCGACGTGCTTGCGAAGGGCGCGATTCTCAATAATTCGCCGGTCAATATCCAAAGCCAGCTAGCGGGATACATCTCGGGTAATGGGAATCTGACGCCCGGCAATTCAGCGAAGATCATCGTCAATCAGGTGATGAGCAATGCGCCTTCGCAACTGCACGGGTATTTGGAAGTTGCGGGGTCTAAAGCAGAGGTGGTCGTCGCCAATCCGAATGGCTTGGTAGTCGACGGCGCGGGCTTCATCAACACCTCGCGCGTCATTCTCACCACCGGCACGCCGAATTATGGCCCGAACGGCAGTCTCGCGGGCTTCAATGTCACGGGCGGCAATATCACCGTGCAAGGCGCGGGGCTGAACGCCACCAACGTCGATCAAGTTGATCTTCTGGCTCGCGCGATTCAAATCAATGCGGCGGTGTACGCCAACAATTTGAACGCCATCGCAGGTTCAAATCAGGTTGATCACGACACTCTTGCCGCGACGCCCATCGCTGGCAATGGTACAGCACCGGCAGTTGCGATCGACGTGAGCGCCCTGGGTGGTATGTACGCCAACCGGATCTTTCTCACGAGCAACGAGTACGGCGTCGGGGTATCGACCAAGGGTGTGCTGGCCGCGCAAGCCGGCGATCTGACGCTGCAGTCGAATGGTCAACTCGTGCTTGCCGGAACAACCAATGCCAGCGGCTCGATCAACGCATCGGCGCGCGATGGCATTGCGAACAGTGGCACGACTTACGCGCAAGGCAATGTCATCGCCACGACGAGTGGTGCGCTGAACAATAGCGGCACACTGGCCGCGCAGCAGAACACGTCAGTCAGCGCAGGCAGCGTCGCATCGACGGGGACGCTCGGCGCGGGCGTGAGTACCAATGGCGCGGTCGCTCAGAGCGGCGTTCTGACCGTCATGGCCTCGGGTGCGGTAAGCGCGACCGGTCAGAACGTGGCGGGCGCAAGTGCGACGCTCTCCGGCAGCAGCATCAATCTTGCGGGCAGCCAGACCGCGGCAAACGGCGACGTTTCATTGTCCGCGACCGCAGGTGATCTAAACCTGTCGGGCGCGACGACGAGCGCGGGTTCATCGGTGGTGGCCCGTGCAGCAGGCGCGCTTGTAAATGATCACGGGGCCTTGACGGCTGGCGGAAGTGTGACGCTCGACGCGGGCAGGCTCTCGAATCAAGGGGGCCAGGTTTCGGCGCAAGGACCGCTCATCGTGCAGAGCGCGAGTCAGATTGCCAACCAGAGCGGCTCGCTCGTATCGCAAGGCGCGATGCAGGTGCGCGGCGGCATCATCGCGAACAATCAGGGGACGATGCAAAGCGGGGCGGCGCTGTCGGTGTTCGTCGTGTGTGCGACGTGGTTTAAGATTGGCGTCAGCCATGGTCAGTTCTCCATGTGAACTGGTTGTGGTCAGCGGGCCGTGAGTGTTGCCTGCGGCAGCCGTCAGCCCCGGCGGGATAAATGGTTCGTCATGCGATGTTATTGGGATGAGCGCGGCGCGTCATCTGGCAAACTCGCCTCTCTAAGCTCAAAACCGCGTCGGGGAAAAAAATTGCTGGGTGTCAGGTGCGTCGGAGAAACCGGGTTGTAAGTGCTTGGCGCGTCGAGGAAAAACGGAGTTTGACAACGGTGGGCGTGTTGGGTGCTGGTGATTGGGATGAGGGAGGCGCGAACCGGATTGCTTTGCACGTGGCGGGTGGTGCGCTGATTGGCGGATTAGGCGGAGGCAGTGTCGTCACAGCGGTGGGCGCTGCCGCGGGCGCAGGACTTGTCTCGAAATTGGCAAACCAACTGGATAACCTTTCGAGGAACGTGGCATCGGAAACGGGATCGGACTTGCTCGGCACTCTTGCCGCAAACGTGGCGGCGAGTACGGGCGGCGCGCTTATTGGTGGTACAGCGGGTGCGGCGACGGGTTCGGCGGTAGAGTTGTACAACCAAATACTCGATCCGAAAAAAACTGGCCTCTCAAAGGTGTGCAGTGGTCTGTGGGTATGCAATGCCTCGCTGGTGGTAACTGCGGTCCATGCAGATGCAGCTAATTCACAAGCAGCCTTAGATTCGATCTCCCCGAATTATGCAAACGTGAGCGGTTCTATTCTTTCCGGTACTGTTGGCGGTGCAGTCAATTTGGCTGATGGGACCGCTTATGCGTCCGCTGGCGTTTCGCAGTCCTTTCCCGCTCCGGCTTGGAATCCAAGCTTTGCAGCAACGATCGGTTGGATTTTTGGGGCTTACAGCGCGAACGCAACGAACGAGTTTATGAACGGCGATGGGAATCAATTCGCAGTGTCAATACCGACGCCTTTACCGCTGAGTATAGTAGGAGGTATCACACACGCATATGGAGGGGCAACAGCTGTGGAAAATAGGCCTTGGTTCATCTAGTGGAATCGCAGCGGGCATAACGCCTTGGAGTCATTCCTTTCCATTATTGGATAATAGAAAATGAGGTTGCCTATGGTTGGATTACCTGGTCCCACAGAGGAGCGGCACAAAAAACTGACCCAAAAAGGAAAGGTATTTTATTGGTGTACCGTTGCAGTGGTGTTTTCATCATTGCCACGCTATGGATTGTGAAACTCATGAATAGCTGACCAATTGAATGACCCAGCTTGGATGATGTTGTGATATGACTAAATCATTTGGGATGAAAGTGGGCGAATTGCATCGCCCTTCACATTGCGGGTGGCGCGCTAATTGGTGGTCTTGGAGGCGGCGGCATTGGTAGCGCGGCGCAAGGCGCGGCAGGCGTCACCGTAATGGGGCAAGCAACCAAATTGAGATTTAACTCGAAATGAAGCATATGAATTCGATATCGAAAATTATTATCGGCAAGCCAACGTTGCCGAATAAATTTGTATCAGAAGACTATGATAGATTTTTATTTTATGACTTTTTTTTGAGGGCGGAGCCCGCCTTTTTTATAGAGTTGCAGAACGCTGTTTTACATCGGCAAGGAATAGATGGTTATTGCGCAAATACCTTGAAACCGCTAATGAAAATTTCGCAAGCGGAAAATCGGGCAGAGAAAATAAAAATATTGGATGACGAGCTTGTTGATGCTGGAAATCCATTTGGATTTATTGTTTTTTCGGATGAAGGGCGATGGGTGATGGCGCAAGATATACCCGTAAATTGGGGAATTCTTGCTTTCAGAAGTAACGACACGGAGATGGTATCGGTATTCGATGCGATTAAAAAAGATTGGTTCCTTTCCCTAGACGATTTCGCGAAAGCTCAGCATAATTCCTGCTCGGTTTTTCACGAAGTGTTTGATCGAGACTTTATAAGTAAAATTATTAGAAATTACGGGGTAAGTGCCAAGTGATGCAAGCAAGATAACAGTGGAAGCCGCTCGGCAGCGCCTACTTCAAAGTTCAACTAGCTTGCTGGCTAGTAACGATGCTTTGAGACTTCTTTGCGCAGTTTCTTTCCGGAACCGAAGAAGGCATTTGCAGTGCATTGGATACCCGAACAGGGTGAGGATACTTATTGGATTCTGGTCAATTCGACAGAGATTGCGAAAATTGATATTCCCAGATGGGCGTATGCGGAGAGTGACCCTCCCTCGTTGAAGATAATCGCTTTTGATATCTACCAGAAAAAGCGGCATTCGCGTGATGTTCGACAACGCTTGGAGATCGGAGCCGACTCAATAACGGGGTAGTTAAACCTACGTCTTATACACATTTTTTGCCTGATTTTTGAGCGTCCCTCGCGGAACCCCTTGAAAGATTGGGATCGGGACTGAGAGGTGCTAAAAGACACGGTTTAAACGCTCATTTTGATCGCTGTAAGTCATTGATTAATGGCGGTGAAACGAATGTTCCTTCAGCCAACGCGGTATCGGCGATAGCATCCGAATATGCTTGATAGACGCGGATGATTCTATTGTCGCAGACGGCGCGGATTTGGCGATCGATGATGCAATAGCTAGAGCTTTGAATTTGGCATGTGTGCGTGAGGCAGAAATGAGAAGTCTTGCGTTGTTCTGACGTGGTTGGCTTTGAGATGAATGTACCTTTTCTGAAAGCCGACGCGGCTTAGGAGATTCCTAAGCTCACTTAATGTTCCAGCATACTCATTGAAAAAACTTAGTTCGATTCGGGTTTAACTGGACGGCAAGACTGCTTGCTCCAGTGAGTCTGAAACGCACAGAAGTCATAGAAACGGATTCATACTAAGCATGAAAATTTGTAGAAGGCTGGCGGCTTTGCCGCTTATAGCCTTGATACCACTCGCAGTCCACGCGCAGCAAGCGCCGAGCATGGCAGACGAAGCGGCAGCGACACGCGCCAACGCCCAGCAAGAACAACAGGTCCAGCAGCAACGCGAAGCGCAGCAACGCGACGACGCCGTGCAAGCTCCCGCCGTGCGTTCAGCCGTTCCCGGTGCTCAGGACTTTTCAACCCTGCCAACCGAATCGCCGTGCTTTCGCATCAACACGTTCACGCTCGACGTTCCACCAAGCCTGCCCGACGCGATACGCGCCAAAGGCGCATCGGCCTTACCGCTCGATCCGTTTGCGTTCGCGCGTGAGTGGCTCGGCCACTACACCGATCAATGCATCGGCAAAGAAGGCGTGAACCTGCTGACCAAGGGCTTGCAGCAAGCGATCCTGAGTCGCGGCTACATCACCACACGCGTGTTGTTACCCGAGCAAGACCTGTCGCATGGCACGCTCAAGTTCGCGCTGGTCCCCGGCGTCATTCGTGACATACGGTTCGCCGAACCCATGTCACGGGGCTCGTGGAAAACCGCTTTCCCCACAAGACCCGGCGACGTCCTCGACTTGCGCGACCTTGAACAAGGCATCGAACAGATGAAGCGCGTCGCCAGTCAAGATGCGGACATGAAGATCGAGCCGACCGACATCCCCGGCGAGAGCGATGTCGTGCTCACGGTCAAGCGCGGCAAGCCTTATTCGTTCGTCGCATCGGTCGATAACTCGGGCAGCCGCGCGACGGGTAAGCTCCAAGGCAACCTCAGTCTCGGCATCGACAATCTCCTTGGCCTGAATGACGTCCTCACTGTCGGCGCAAATCAGGACCTCGAGTTCGGCGACAAGGGCTTGGGCTCGCATGGCTTCAACGGATCGTATTCGATGCCATGGGGCTATTGGACCGCGACCGTCTTCGGCAACACCAACACGTACTATCAACAGATCGCGGGCGCCAACCAGACCTTCGTGTCGAGTGGCAACTCACAGACCGCCGGCGTCAAACTCGCGCGCGTCTTACATCGCGGACAAAGCGACGTGTTCGGCACCTACGTGCAACTGTCGAAGCGCTTCGGCGCGAGCTTCATCGACGACACCGAGATCGAACTCCAGCACCGCAACAACACGTTCCTGGAACTTGGTCTGACGGATCGGCATTACCTGGGTGGTGCGCAGTTCGACGGCACGCTTGCGTTTCGCCAGGGCATCGGCGCATTTGGCGCGACGCCCGATCCATCCTTGCCGCCCGACCCGAATATCGCACCGACGCCGGCGACCAAGCCAAGCGGCCCGACTTACCGCTTCCACATGGCCGTGCTCGATGCGAACCTCTCGGTGCCGTTAGCCATCGCAAATCAAGCGCTTCGCTACGTGACGACGATCCACGGCCAGTACACGAACGACACGCTCAACTACATCGACGATCTGACCATCGGCAGCCGCTATACGGTGCGTGGCTTCGACGGTGAACAGATGCTCGCGGCCGAACGCGGCTTCTACTGGCGCAACGAGCTGCAAGCGCCGATCGGAAAGACGGGGCAAGCGCTCTACGCAGGCATCGACTATGGACGCGTGTTTGGCCCGAACACGGCGTTCCTCGCGGGAACGCAGCTCGTGGGCGCGGTAATCGGCATTCGCGGCGGCGTCCCAACGAAATATGCTGGATTGAGTTACGACCTTTTTGCCGGCACGCCAATCTACAAGCCGTCAGGGTTTCCAACCTCACGCGTTACGGTTGGATTCCAGATGACGGCCCAACTCTAAGTCATCGCGAAGGGGCGTACTTGAAAGTACGACCCCTCGCTCGGGCACTGAGCGAGCAGGCGTCACACCCTTAGCCTTCTTCCTGATCATCCTCCCCGCACCAAATCCCGATGCGTCAAATAAAGCCGTAGATCGAACTCGATTTGGTGATACCCCGGCTGCATCAATTCGCAGAGCCGGTAAAACGCCTTGTTGTGATCGTTCTCTTTCAGATGCGCGAGTTCATGCACGACAATCATCCGAAGAAACTCGGGAGCCGTATCCTTGAAGAGCGATGCGATCCGTATCTCTTTCTTCGCCTTGAGCTTGCCGCCCTGCACACGTGAAATCGCCGTATGGAGTCCGAGCGCATGACGCAGCACATCGAGCTTGCTGTCGTAGATGACCTTGTCGATGGAAGGCGCCACGCGCAGAAACTCGCTCTTGAGCTCCGCACAGTATTGATAGAGCGCGCGGTCGGACTGCACCGCGTGCTTCTGCGGATAACGCGCTTCGAGATAGCTGCCGAGCTGTTGCTGGGCAATCAATCGGCGCACTTTGTCCTGTAGCGTATTCGGATAAGCGCTCAGGTATTTCAGCTGTTGCATGACGATAAAAGTCGATAGATAAAGATGCACGAAGGCGCGCACGCGCAGCGTTGTTTTATTCATTCTAGTCAACGCTGGGCCATCTCGCCGCCGAAAGAACCATGAGCGGTGTTGCAGGTCCCGCATTTACGTAAGTTTCTGTATCCGCCCGCTCCGGCAGACGCGCGCCATGCGAACATCTGCGCTCTTCATTGCGAGCAGGACAAGGCAGTCATGGCATCGAGCAAGGCCCATCACGCGACCGGGTGGGCTGCGGGAATCATCGCGGCGGCAATCGTTGGCCATATGGGCAACATCGGCAGCGCGCAAGGCATCGACAAGACCAGCGGCGGCATGTATTACCTTTACCTTGCGCTGGCGTTACTTGCTGGGGTAGCCGGTGCAACCGCGCCGGACTGGCTCGAAGTCGCCTGGTGGAGCAAGAGGCGCAAGCTCTGGATCACGCATCGCACGCTGACGCATTGGGGCATCGGCTGGGGCGCCTTGCTCGCGCTTTCGTGGCATCTGCTGAGACAACATCCCGCCGCGGCGGTCGGCTTCGGGTTCGCGTGCGGCGGCATCATGCATTTGCTCGCGGACTGGCCCAACCCGCTCGGCGTGCCCTGGATCGGTCCGCGTCATTCGCTCAATCTCTGGACGAGCGGAACCTGCGACCTGATCGTGGTCGGCTTGTCATGGGTTGCCGCGTTCTATGTCGTGGACGATCTCTGGTTCCATCACGCGCATGTTCGCATGCTGCTGAACGCGGTGCATGTGCTGACCGGTCCGGCATAAAGGCATCACCCCGTTAGAATGTCCGTTGCCTAATCTCTCGCAACAGGAGCCCTTGCCGATGCAACCGAATCACGCGCGAAGCCGTTTCCTTTTCCTGATCACCGCTCTCGTGATGCTGTTCGCCTTCTCCGGGTGCGCGAGTCTGCTCAACCGCGACAGCATGCGCGTGAGCGTCGCGGGCATCGAACCGCTCGAAGGGCAGGGGCTCGAAATGCGCTTCGCCGTGAAGCTGCGCGTGCAGAATCCGAACGATACCGCCGTGAACTTCGACGGCGTCGCGCTCGATCTCGACGTCAACGGCCGTTCCTTCGCAAGCGGCGTCAGTCCGCAAAGCGGCACGGTGCCGCGCTTCGGCGAAGTCGTGGTGTCGGTGCCGGTGACGGTGTCGGCGGTATCGGTGGCGCGTCAGGCGCTCGGCTACGCATCCGGCGACTCGGTCAGCAAGGTCTCCTACGTCGCGCGCGGCAAGCTCGCGGGCGGTCCATTCGGCGGCACGCGTTTCTCCGACTCCGGCACCGTCGACCTTCCCGGCGGCAACGGCGCGTTGGGTTACTGAGCAGCCCGTCTTCGGGCTGTCGCGCGTTCGTCATCGTGACGGAATAAGGTGCCCTGACGAGCGCTCGCGCATTGTGCATCCGCACATGGTCCATCCAAGGCTTCCGCACGACGGGGCGCATAATCCTGCAGAGCATCCGACAGACTCGAAAAGACTGAGGAGGGCACCATGCTGGTCAGGAACGAAGCGCAGGTCGAACATCTCATCAAGGATCTGCTCGAATTCGCACGCGGGCGTCTGCCTGACGCCGCCTTCCAGCTCATCGAGCCTTTCCTGCGTCATTACTACGACCAGGTGGATATCGAGGATATCGCGAGCCGCGATATCGCCGATCTCTACGGCGCGGCCATGGCGCACTGGCAAACGGCGCAGCAGTTCGCGGGCGGGCGCGAGGTCCTGCGCGTCTACAACCCCAATCTCGAACAGCACGGCTGGCATTCCGACCATACGGTGGTCGAGATCGTCAACGACGACATGCCTTTCCTCGTCGATTCCGTGACCATGGAGCTGAACCGTCTCGGTCTTGCGCTGCATTCGGCCATTCATCCGGTGTTTCGCGTGTGGCGCGCGGATGCCGGGCCGCACGCCGGCGAGATCGTGCGTATAGGACAAGGTCACGCCGATGCAGGCGATGGCCGCTCGTCGCTCGAATCGTTCATTCATTTCGAAGTGGACCGCTGCAGCGAAGGCGAGCGGCTCGAAGAAGTGCGCGAGAGCATTGCGCGCGTGCTCGGCGACGTGCGCGAGGCGGTCGAGGACTGGCCGAAAGTGGTCGATGCGGCGCGCGCGTCCATTGCCGATCTGAAAGCGCGCGATACGTCTCCCGACGGTCTCGAAGCGCGCGCCTTTCTCGAATGGATGGTGGCCGATCACTTCACGTTCCTCGGCTGCCGCGATTACGACCTCGTCGAGCACGAAGACGGTCTCGCGCTGCGCGGCGTGCCGGGTTCGGGAGCGGGCATTCTGCGCGAGCCGGCGGGCGGCGATCTCACGCCGCTGCCGCCGGGCGCGGCTGCTATCGTCGAAGGCGCGGCGCCGATCTTTCTGACCAAGGCGAATTCGCGTGCCACGGTGCATCGGCCGGGCTATCTGGATTACGTCGGCGTGAAGCGCATCTCGCCCGACGGCAAGGTCACGGGCGAACGGCGCTTTCTCGGGCTTTACACATCGACGGCTTATCTCGTGCCGACCTCCGAGATTCCTATTGTGAGGCGCAAGTGCGCGAACATCGTGCGGCGCGCGGGCTTCCTCGAAAAAGGGCATCTCGCGAAGTCGCTCATCTCCGTGCTCGAACAATATCCGCGCGACGAACTTTTCCAGGCCGATGAAGACGTGCTCTTCGACATCGCGCTCGGCGTGCTGCGTCTGCAGGAACATCAGCGCACGCGTCTGTTCGTTCGGCGCGATCGCTTCGACCGCTTCGTGTCGTGTCTCGTCTTCGTGCCGCGCGACAAGTTCAACACCGACCTGCGCCGCCGCATTTCCAAAGTACTGATGGAGGCGTTCAACGGCAAGAGCATCGAGTTCACGCCGCTGTTGTCGGAGTCGCCGCTGGCGCGAATTCATATCGTCGTGCGCACGGATCGTGGCGCAATGCCCGAAGTCGATACGCGCGAACTCGAAGCGCGCGTCGTGCAAGTCGCGCGCCGCTGGCAGGACGATCTCGCCGATGCGCTCATCGACAGTCACGGCGAGGAAGAGGGCAACCGGCTGTTGCGCCGTTATGCGGATTCGTTTCCCGCCGGTTATCGCGAGGATTATCCGGCACGCACGGCGGTGCGCGATATTGAACTGATCGAGGCGACGCATTCGCGCCCCGGCGGTCTCGCAATGAGTCTTTATCGGCCGATCGAAGCGGCCATAGAACCGGGACGGCGCGCGTTTCGCTTCAAGGTGTATCGCGTGGGCGAGCCGATCGCGTTGTCCGCAAGCTTGCCGATGCTCGAACATCTCGGCGTGCGCGTGGACGAGGAGCGGCCGTATCTGATCGAGCCGAACGGCGCGCCTACCGCGTGGATTCACGATTTCGGTCTCGAATTGCAGGACGACGTGGAGTTCGATATCGACCGCGTGAAGCCGCTCTTCGAAAACGCGTTCGCGAGCGTCTGGACGGGCGAAACCGAGAGCGACGACTTCAATCGCCTCGTGCTGCGCGCGCAGTTCGGCGCACGCGACGTGACCATCATGCGCGCGTATGCGAAGTATCTGCGGCAGGTCGGCTCGAATTTCAGCGACGCGTATATCGAACGCGCGCTCACCGGCAATCCGAAGATCGCGACGAAGCTGCTCGAACTTTTCATGGTGCGTTTCGATCCCGCACGCGGCGGTTCGGCCGAAGAGCGCGAACCCCACGTCGAGCGCGTGCTCGCCGATATCGAAGCGGCCCTCGACAAGGTGCCGAATCTCGATGAAGACCGCATTCTGCGGCAGTTCCTCGGCGTCATCACGGCGACCGTACGCACGAATCATTTCCGCCGCGAGCCGAACGGAGAACCGCGTCCGTATCTGTCGTTCAAGCTCGATCCTTCGAAAGTGCCGGGTCTGCCCGAACCCAAGCCGATGTTCGAGATATGGGTCTACGCGCCGCGCGTGGAAGGCGTGCATCTGCGCGGCGGCCGCGTGGCGCGCGGCGGCTTACGCTGGTCGGACCGGCGCGAAGACTTCCGCACCGAGGTGCTTGGCCTCATGAAGGCGCAGATGGTGAAGAACGTGGTGATCGTGCCGGTCGGTTCGAAGGGCGGTTTCGTCGTGAAGAATCCGCCGCCGCTCACCGACCGCGAAGCGTTTCTCGCGGAAGGCGTCGCGTGCTATCAGATGTTCCTGCGCGGCCTGCTCGATGTCACCGACAACCGCAAGCCCGATGGCATCGTGCCGCCGCCCGATGTCGTGCGCCACGATCCCGACGATCCGTATCTCGTCGTCGCGGCGGACAAAGGCACGGCCACCTTCTCCGATTATGCGAACGCCATTGCGCATGAATACGGCTTCTGGCTCGACGATGCCTTCGCCTCGGGCGGCTCGGTTGGCTACGATCACAAGAAGATGGGCATTACGGCGCGTGGCGCGTGGGAGTCGGTCAAGCGGCATTTCCGCGAGATGAATTTCGATACGCAGACCACCGACTTCACCGTGGTCGGCGTCGGCGACATGTCGGGCGATGTGTTTGGCAACGGCATGTTGCTGTCGCGGCATATCCGCCTGATCGCGGCGTTCGATCATCGGCATGTGTTCCTCGATCCGAATCCGGATGCGGCCACGAGCTTCGAGGAACGTCAGCGTCTCTTTGCGTTGCCGCGTTCGAGCTGGGCCGATTACGACACCGCGTTGATTTCGGCGGGCGGCGGCATTCATGCGCGCACGGCGAAGACCATTCCCGTGTCACCGCAAGTGCAGAAGGTGCTGGGCATCACGGCATCGAGTCTTGCGCCCGTCGAGCTGATCCGCGCGATTCTGCTCGCCGAAGCCGATCTGCTCTATAACGGCGGCGTCGGTACGTATGTGAAATCGAGTATCGAGACCAACGCGCAAGTCGGCGATCGCACCAACGACGCCGTGCGCGTGAACGGTGCGGAACTGCGCTGCAAGGTCGTCGCCGAAGGCGGCAATTTGGGCTTCACGCAACTGGGGCGCATCGAGTTCGCGCAGCGGGGCGGACGCATCAATACGGATGCCATCGACAATTCGGCGGGTGTCGACTGCTCGGATCACGAAGTCAACATCAAGATTTTGCTCGGCCTCGTGGTCGCGGACGGCGAGATGACCGAGAAGCAGCGCAACGTGCTGCTCGCGGAAATGACGGACGAAGTGGGCCTGCTCGTGTTGAAAGACAACTACGCGCAGACGCAGGCGTTGTCGATTGCGAACCGGCACGTCGCTGAGACGCTCGATGCCGAGGCGCGCATGATGCGTTATCTCGAACGCGCGGGCCGGCTCAAGCGCAAGATCGAGTTCCTGCCATCCGACGACGAAATCGCCGAGCGCGCCGCTGCAAGGTCCGGACTGACATCGCCCGAACGCGCCGTGCTGCTTGCCTACGGCAAGATGTGGCTCTACGACGAATTGCTCGAATCCGACGTGCCGGAAGATCCGCTCGTCGCCGATCTGCTGCCCGCGTATTTTCCGAAGCCGCTGCAGCGCCGTTTTAGCGCGACCATGCAGCATCATCCGCTCAAGCGCGAGATTCTCGCCACGCATCTGACCAACGTGCTCGTGAATCGCACGGGTTGCACGTTCGTGCATCGGCTGATGGAGGAAACCGATGCGCGGCCGAGCGATATCGTGCGCGCCGCATTGATGGCGCGCGACGTCTTCAGCCTCGATGACTTGTGGCGCAATATCGACGGACTGGACAATCTCGTCGCGGATGAAGTGCAGGCACGCATGTTCGTCGATGTCGTGCGTCTGCTCGACGACACCGCACTCTGGTTTCTGCGAACGCTCGAACAAAGTCCGAACGATACGGCGGGCGTGCTCGCGCGTTGCCGTGAAGCCGCGCATAGGCTCGCGCCGCAACTGCCCGCGCTCTTGCCGGCCACGCAACTCGATGCCTGGTACGCGCGCCGTCGTGAACTCGAAGACGCCGGCGTGGAAAGCAGTCTCGCCGCACGTGTCGCGAGTGGCGAGATTGCCACGGCGGTGCTCGATAGCGCGGAAGTGGCCGCCTGCTCGGAGCGTGGTCTCGAAATCGTGGCGAGCGTCTACTTCGGCATCGGCACGTTGCTGGATTATCGCGGTATCGCCGAGCGCGCGATGACTTTGCCCATCACCACGCACTGGGACTTGTTGGCCCGCGCCGCCGCGCTCGAAGAGCTCGGCCGGCTCAAGCGTGCGCTGACGGTGAGTGCGCTCGAACAGTCGAGAGGCATCGACGATCCGGATGTGATCGTGGAGAGTTGGCGCGCCAAACGCGAGGCGGCGCTCGACCGCTACACGCGCTTGCTCACCGAGCTTCGAGCGAGCGGCGGCACGAGTCTGTCGATGCTGCTCGTCGTGGTGCGCGAAATGGCGGTGCTCGAACGCGCCTGAATCAGCGGCGCTTTTTCCTGGTGGCTTTCGGTGGCGTGAGCGCGGCGGTCCAGAAGTCGGCTACTTGCTTCTGGCTGCGGCGCGTCGCCGTTTTCGTTTGTCGCCTGGCGGCCGCCGTTGCGTGGCCGCGCACCGATCCGGCCACGGCATTGGCGCCGGACAACCACATGCTCAGAAAAGGGTTCTTCATGGCGTTTGTCTGATGGTTGCGTTCGTTGATTCGTTTTCAACGCATCTCGAACGCACGGGACGTGCCCGCGCGGTGCGGTTGTGGTATTGCTTGGACGAAGCCTTGACGATCGAGGTTTTCGGTGAACGCAACATTCGCGCTGCGCCTTGCAGATGGCGGGTTGGCGCTGCGACCTTGATCGGCAAGAGAAGAAAGTAGCGACGCGCTTGGCAAATGCCGGGGCATCGCCTACGTCCTGCATGCCATTTCACGCCGCCGCGTTTGTAACGGGCGACGGACTGACAGGAGCACGGGGTCATGGCTATCGTGCACGCCACAGCGGCCTTCGCGGCCGCGTTGATGGGACTGACGCTCGCGCCCTTCGGCAAGCGCGCGCCGGCGCGGGACATCCGGGTGGCGCGCGCGTCGCTCTCGCTTCGTTTCAGCTCGCTGTTCTCCGTGCCGCCGTTCAAGCGGCATGCGCATGGTGCCGCATCGCAAGCCATTGCAGTGCCCGCGAGCATCGAACCCAATTCGTCCTTGCGCGATACGCTCGAATGCCTTCCGCTCGCGATCCTGATTCTGCAAGCCGATGGCCGTATCGAGTTCGTGAACGGCAGCGCCGAAAAGCTGCTCGGTTATGCGCGCTGCGAGCTGATCGGCGAACTCGCGGAGCTCGTCGTGCCCGGCTTGCAGATGGCGAGCCTGCAGCAGCCTGGCGATATCGGCACGACCGTCGCGCAACTCTTCGCACGCCGCAAGGACGGCACGCAGTTTCTGGCCGATGTCGCCCTCAACGCGATGCACGGCAGCGACGCCTGCCTCACGCTTGCGGTGGTCATCGACCGCACGGACCGTTACGAGCTGCAGCGCAATCGCCAGGAACTGGCGCATATGACGCGCGTGTCGATGCTCGGCGAACTTGCAGCATCGCTCGCGCATGAGTTGAATCAGCCGCTCACAGCCATACTCAGCAACGCGCAGGCGGCGCAGCGCTTCATGAGCCGCGAGCCGATCGACCTCGACGAAATGCGCGAGATTCTGCGCGATCTCGTCGCCGACAACAATCGTGCGAGCGAGATTTTGCGACGCATTCGCGCGCTCGTGAAAAAGGGCGAGCTGGAAGTCGCGCCCTTGTCGATGGCTGGCGTGATCGGCGATGTCGCGTTGCTCGTGCATAGCGACGCGATCGTGCGCGGCATTCGCGTCGTGCTCGACTTGGCGCCCGACTTGCCGCAGATCCAAGGCGATAAGATTCAGCTGCAACAGGTCGTGCTGAACCTGCTGCTGAACGCCTTCGACGCGATGAACGATTGCACCGGCAAGCGCGTCGTGACCGTATCGGCTGCGCGTGATGGCGATGCGTGGCTGCAAGTCACCGTGCGTGATGAAGGCGAGGGCTTGCCCGCTGCTTTCACGGACGAACTCTTCAAGCCGTTTCATACGTCGAAGCGCGATGGTCTCGGGCTTGGGCTTTCCATCAGCCGCACTATCGTGGAGATGCACGGCGGGCGCATCTGGGCGGAGAGCAACAGCGGACATGGGGCGGCGTTTCATTTCAGGTTGCCGATTCGGGATCACGTAAGGACCGCGCCATGAGCGAAGTCTTCATCGTCGACGACGATGCTTCCGTGCGCCGCGCGCTCGAGCGTCTAGTGGGCGCGGCGGGTTATCGCGTGGAGGCGTTTGCATCGGCACAAGCGTTTCTCGATCATGCGCGCAAGCGCGCGGACCCCGCGTGTCTCGTGCTCGATGTGCAGTTGCCGGGCGTGAGCGGACTCGACCTGCAGCGCGCGTTATGCAACACGAGCGAGACCTTGCCGATCATCTTCATCACCGGTCACGGCGATATTCCGATGACGGTGAGCGCCATGAAAGCGGGCGCGACGGATTTTCTGTCAAAGCCCGTTGGCGATACGGCCTTGCTCAATGCAATCGATGCCGCGCTGCTTCGTTCGGCCGCGGCGCTAGCCAGCCGCGATGAAATGGCTGGAATTCAACGCCGTATCGAACGACTCACACCGCGCGAACGCGAAGTGCTGATACTCGTGGTGAACGGCTGGCTCAACAAGCAAGTGGCGAGTGAACTTGGCACCGTCGAAAAGACCGTGAAGGTGCATCGCGCACGTGTGATGGAAAAGATGGAAGCGCATTCGCTCGCGGAACTGGTGCGTCTGTCCGACAAGGCGGGCATCTTCGCTTCGGTCGGCGCATGCGCGGGGTACGCGAGCCGTGATCGTGGCGAGCGTGGCGCTGGCAATGCAGAGGTTCATTGAGCCGCGCCGGAAACTCAGGCGCGACTTCTTGCCGTTACGGCTTAGTGCGGGAAAGCGCCGTGTTCCGGTGCTTGCATCGGCGCGTGCTCGTGGTCGCGATTCTGCTCCATGCCGCGGTTGTCGGCGTGAAGCTCGTCCCGACGGCGTGCGTCCGGACGGCGCTCGTCGTGACGACGCGAATCGACGCGGCGTTCGTCGTGACGTTCTTCGTGACGGTACTCGTGCTTTTCATGCTTGTCGTGCTTGTCGTGCGCGGCGAACGCGCTCAGCGACAGCGAAGCCATGACGATCGCGGCGAAAATCTTCTTCATTTAAAGCGCTCCTGATTCCATGACCGCAAGCCGGATGGCTCGCGATGCGGAATCAACGTGCGCTTGGGTCTTTCGTTGACCCTTAGTATGCCGTTGTAAGGACTTTCAACATTTGTTCACAGATGTCGGCATGAGCGCGCGCCGTCAGAAGGGGCGGCGCGCGCTCATGCCGGCTGAGTCTTCGCTGGCATCTTCATGGACGAGCTTTTGAATCTCGATGCTCAGATACTCACGCAAGGTGCCGAGAAAACGCGGCTCCACTGCCAGCCGCAAGCGATCGAAGCGATGATTCACACGGCTGCGTTCGAGCATTTCGGCAACGGTTCGGGCGAATTGCCGGTCGCGTTCATTGGACTGCGGGGCGCGGGGCGCCGGGTTACGAAGCTCCTCGATTTGCCTGAGGTCAAGCTTAAGCCCTCTGGTTTCGAAGATCCGGGCACGGCTGTCATCGGCGGCCAGAACCCAGGTGATGGCGGTCATGTTGCTCCTCCTCCTCGCGGCCTTGAGCGCGAAGTCCCGACATTGTGCGCTTTCTCTCGCGCGTCGTCAGACATGTCTGTCACGCAGTGCAGCAAAGCGCGCGGCGGGTTCCAGGAGGAGCAACGATGTGAGGCAGCGTCATGCAATTTCGATGCGCCATGCACCGCAACGTAGGCGCATGGCGTCGAGTCCGCATCAATTCGCGAACGACAAATACGGCGAGCTGAAAGCCTGCGGCGGGAAGAGCGGCTGCACGCTGGTTTGCCGCGTGAAGCTGTATCGAACGTACACGGCAGCGAGCCATTCGCGATACTGATACGCGTTGCCGAACGAAGCCGTCGCGCCGATGGCGAGTTGCGGCGCAAGCTGGTATTCGCCCGTCGCGTTGAGCGAGTAGGACACGCCCGTCTTGCTCTGACTCGGATAGACCGCGCCGGCATCCGGTGCAAGGTTGGCCGCCGCGAACGCCGCCTGATAATTCGGCTCCGTCGGGAAGTAGTTCGACGCGTCCTGCCGATAATGCTGCACGCCGATCGAGCCCTTCAGGTCGTATGTGAAAAGCCCGGTGCGGCCCATGTATTCGACCGGAAAGTTGAGAATGACGTACTGCTGCGGACTGAAGTAGCCGCCTTGTCCGTAGGTGAAGTACGAAAGGTTCTTGTCGTAGTGCATCAAGGTGGTGTTCGCGCCAATGGTCAGCGCCTGATCCGCGTCCTTGATGATTCGCGTGTACACACCGCCGCCGCCCTTGACCGCGTTGTTCGTGGCGACGTTCTTGCCGTCGAGGAACTGGTACATCGCGTTGACATAGACACCGCTCGTGCCGTCGTCCCAGGCGAGGTCGCCGCGCGCACCGCTCGATGTCACGCCGCCCCAGGTCGCGCCCGCAAGCTGATCGCGCGCGCCGGCATAGGACAGCAGGCTGTCCGTGACCGCGCGTCGTGCGACGGCAAGCGAGTACGAGACTTTATCGGTGATGGCGTTCTGATACTGCAAACCGCCGACGACGTTGGTCTCGCGAAAGCCGAGCGGCGTCGTGCCGACGTCGCCCTTGAAGTTGCGGTTCTCGTAACCGACCGCGAGTCCCACGCCGGTCGCCGTCTGAGAGCCGTACTGGTTGCCGGCGGCCGGAGCGATCGCGTTGATGCCGGAGCCGAAGCGCGCGAGCGTGTTCTGCTCGCTGCTGGCGGTGCCGGCGTCGAGCGTGACGGGCGTCGCGCGCACGATCACGTGGCCGTTGCCGGCCTTGATGCGGCCTTCGATGGGCGCTTCGATATCGGTGAGGTTCGAGAGACCGTCTTCGCCGTTTCGATTGCGGAAGATGATCCCGCCCGACACCGTGCTGGCCTGTTCCCGCTCGATCTGCGCGAGTTCATCGGCGACGCCTGCAGTTTGCGGATTCGCGACGGGCGCGGGCATGCCGCCTGTGTTCATCGTGGCGGCGGACGCGGCGCGCTGCCCGGCTTGCGCGGCTTGCGGATAATACGGCTGCGCGTAACCGGCGGGTGGTTGCGGCACGTACTGTTGCTGGGCGTATTGCGGTGGATAGGGTTGTTGATATTGCTGTTGCGGATACTGTTGCTGCGGGTAGGGCTGCTGATATTGCTGCTGCGCATAAGCTTGCTGATACGGCTGCTGATATTGCTGCTGCGGATAGCCTTGCTGCGCATAAGCCTGCTGACCATACGACGCCTGCGCGTACTGCTGCTGCGGCGCGTTGGCGGCTTTACGCGATGCCGAGCGCTTCGCCGTCGATGTACCCGCCCGAGTGCTCGCGCTTTGCGGCGCATAAGCTTCCGACTGCGCGGCTTGCGCCGCGGGCGACATCGGCCAGGGCGAACTGTTATACGCGTCCTGAGCGGCAGACGGCGCGCCTTGATACATCGGCGCTTGCTGCGGATACGGCGCGGGCTGCGCGTATTGACCTTGTTGCGGATATGAAGCGGGTTGCGCGTACTGCGCTTGCTGAGGATACGAAGCCGGCTGCGCATACTGAGTCTGCTGACCCGGATAAGCCTGCTGCGCGCCACCCACGCCCTGATCCTGTCCCGGGTACGGCTGCAACGGCGCACCGGATTGCCCCGAGCCATAACTGTCGGGACCATAGCCGCCCTCGACCGGACGCGGCACACTGGCAGGCACGACCCCGCCACCCGACTCCCCCGAGCCATCCGCCGCACCGCCATACCCTCCGCCCGCAACCGGACGAGGCACATTGGCAGGCGCCCCCGGCGCGCCGTTATAAGGACTCACATAAGGCGCGGAATAAGGCACGGTCTGAGGAGGCGGCAAATAGTTCGGCACGGGCTGCGAATAAGTCGGTGTGATGTTCTGGCGATACCCCCGAAACGCATTCGATCCGGCGGCAAGCGCGGACGGCGCCGTATCGACGGCGGTCTTGCCTTCGAATGGATTGGTGCCCGGCAACGGCATCGTGCCGATACGGCTCATCGCGGTCTGCCAGTCGCGCGGCAGGTTGCTCGCTGGCTGACCGGGAGCAGGCGCGAGCGGCGTATTGGCCGCAAGCAGCGAGCGCTGCAGGAACTGCGCGGCGAGATCGAGCTTGCCTTCTGCCCGATACATCCTCCCGATCGATGCAAGCACGCCCGGATCGTTCGGCGCGGTGTCGTACGCCTGTTTGGCAAGCGTCTCCGCCAGCTTGAAATCGCGCACGCCGGTGGCGGCCGACATCGCGGCGGCTTGCAGATTCACGTCGTCCGGACGGCGCGCGAGCGCAGTTCGATAGCAGTTGAGCGCGCTGCGGTCGTCGCCCGCCGAGGTGTACATGCGGCCGAGCGCGGCCTGCAAGTCGGCGTTGTCGGGCATCGCGGCGAGCCAAGGTGCGATCACGTCGTAAGCCGCCGCGAGATTGCCGCTCTGGCGCACGTTGTCCGCCCGCGCGATCACGATTCCGACGTTCAGATTGTTGAAGTCGGCGCGTTGCTGCGCGGTGAGCGGCATCGACTGCAGTCGGCGCATCACGGAACCGAGTTCGGCGTCCTGCTGGGTCTGCGAGAGAATGCCCGCGTATTGCAGCAAGAGACCGGGATCGTTCGGCGAATTGGCGATCGCGCCGCGCGTGAGCGAGAGTGCGCGCGATGCATCGCCCGCTTTCAGATACGCCGACGCCACCGCGCCCGTCAGTTCCGCGTTGCCGGCAGCAAGCGGCTCGGCGCGACGCAGAATCGCATAGGCCTGCTGGCGCTGACCGGCCGCGGCGGCGCGCGTCGCGAGTTCGGTCTGCTGATGCACCCAAAGACGATGTTGCAACGCGCCCATCGCCGGCGTGCGCTGCGCGGCGGGAATCCGGTCCAGTTGCGATAGACCCGTCGACCAGTCCTGTGTTTCGGCGGACAGAAGGGCGCTCGCGTAGAGCGCGTCGGTCATGTCGGGGTGCGCCGCGAGCAAGCCGTCCATCATGCTGCGCGCATTGCCGACCCCGCCCTGACGCACGTAAATGCGCGCGAGGTCGAGCCTAAGCCACGGATCGTCGGGGCTATTGAGCAGCGCGTCCTCGAAGAGACTGCGCGCCGTACCCAGATCGCCGCGTGCTTCGGCGGCGCGTGCCTGCGCGGCTTGCGCATCGCCACGCAGCTTGTTGATGCCGCCGGCTTTCGCCTGTTGCTCCGAGTTCAGCTTGTTGGCGAATTCGAGCGCTTCATCGCCGCGCCCCTGCGCCGCGAGCGCGCCGACGAGTCCGCGAATGGCATCGGGATTGTCCGCCTGACGCCGCAACGCCATGCGATACGCCGCTTCCGCGCCCTTCGGATCGCCATTCGCGAGCAGCATTTCGCCGAGCAGCGTCTGCGCGGTGACATCGGCGGGACTCGTCGCGATGGCGCGTTCGAAGAGCGCCTTGGCCTTCGCGATCTCGCCGTTGCTGCGTGCGCCGATGGCATCGCTCGTATAGGTCCAGTACGTCGCGCTCGTCAGCGCGTCCTTCCAGCGCGCCGGATTGCCGGCCCGCGACGCGCGTTCGAGATAGCTGCGCGCTTCCGCGAAACGCTCCTGTTTCAGCGCGATGACGCCGAGGCCGCCGAGCGCGTCGGCATCGTTCTGATCGCTTGCGAGCACCGACGAGAAGCGCGCCTGCGCCGCGACCAGATCGCCGCGATCCACGGCAGCGAAACCTTCTGCGACAGTGCGACCGCGCGCATCGACGACTGCGCCCGCCTGCGCGCGTTCGCGTGCTTCCTTGTCCTGCAGCACCATCGAATCGAAACGCGCCTTGACGGCGGCATCGTCGGGCGAACCTTGCAGATACGCCTGAAACAGCGGTGCGTCCGATGCGCGCGCGCCGAGCCACAGCAGCGCCTGCCGCCAGCTCTTCTTCGCCTGCGCGCCGACCGTGCTGTCGTTCGACAACGCCGCCAGCCGGGCGATGCCATCGCGCCGAGTCGAATCGCGATACGTCAGATGCTGCGCATAGGCGAGGGTGTAGCGCGGATCGTCGGCGTTCTGGCGCGCGAGTTGTTCGAGGCCGCGTCGCGCTTCGTCCCAGCCTTGCGGCGTCGCGGCGAGCGCCTGGTAATACTCGAGCTGAAGTTCGGGCGTCGCGGGCTTGCCTCCGATGGCACGCTTGTATTCCTGCACCGCCGACGCGCTCTGTCCGCTCTGCGCGAGACGGCGCGCGTCGTTGACGGTCTGATCGCGCGCGCTGGTTTCGCCGAGACGCCGCCCCAGATCGTCGATGTTCGGATAGTTCGGCGCGACCTGACGCAGTTGCGCGAGATACTGCTGCGCGCCGCTGCCGTCCTTGCGATCGGCGAGCACCATGCCCATGCCGAAGAGCGCATCGGGCTGCTTCGGGTCGAGGCGCAGCACCTTCTGCCACGCCTGCTCCGCGAGGTCGCCGCGCTTGTGCGACTGCCAGTATTTGCCCTGGTCGATCAACACGTTGAGCGGATCGGCACTCGTCTGCGCGATGGCGATGGCCGGCGCCGCCGCCGCGAACAATGCCGCGATGCGGATGGCCAAGGTACGTTGTCTGGCCCGCATCAGCATGCGCTTCTCCAGTTCGGCACGAGACGGCCGGATTCGTCGAAGCGATAGCGGCCTTCGACAAAGCCGCCACCGAAGAGACCGAGCACGCGGTCGTAATACACCGGTTCGCGGCCCGCGCCCGGCGGCGCGACGAGTGCTTCGAGATGCGTGCGCGCGAGGCCCAGGCCGTGCTGGTCGTTCAGCGCCTTGAAGTATGGCGCGAGCGCGCCCCAATACGAGAGCGGGCCTTCGCCGCTGGCCGTACCGGTCGTCGAAGAAACCTTCTCCGGCGGAAATCCCGTCTGCGCCACGCTCTGGCGCATGCCGCCGAGCGCGTCGAGCCAGGGCTTCGCGAGCGGATCGCCCGCTGCCGTCATGCCGGCCCAAAGATAGACGCGGATCGCGTCGTAGCTGCCGGTATCGCCGCTTTTCGGATCGACCACGAACTGGCCGTTCTGACTCGTTTGATACGCCGCCCAGTCGGGCGCATAGCCGCGCGGCGCGGTGATCTTGATCATGCGCGCGGCGCTTTGCGCGAGCTTCGCCCACGGGCCGTCGGGCATGTCGCGAGCCAATGCGCGCAGGAGCGGCAGCGGCAGATAGCTCGGGTTCAAACGCGTGACATCGCCCGTGCGAAAGCCTTGCGGACCGGGCAGCAGCATCGGCCCGAGGCCCGGCAGATCGACCACTTCCTGCTTGGCGATCTGCGCCGCGAGCGCCTGGCCGAGCTTCGTATAAGCCGGCTCCTTCCACAGCCGTCCGGCTTGCAGCAAGTCGTATGCAATCCACAAGTCCGAATCCGATGCCGAGTTCGGGTCCATCACGCCATAGCTGCCGTCCGGCTTCTTGCCCCATTGCCACGAAGGCAGACGCACGTTGTTCGCATCGAACTGATTGCCGGCCAGATTGGCGCGCGTCCAGTCGAGCAGACGGTCGAAAGTCGCGCGGTCGTTGGCGACCAGCGCGAAGAAGAGAGCGTAGGACTGGCCTTCTGAGGTGGTCTGCTGCGCGTCGGTGGAATGGTCGACGACTCTGCCATCGGCCTGCACGACGCGCTCGACGAACAACCGATACGCCGGCCATTCGCATTGCTGTGCAGCTTGTGAACTCAACGCCGCGCCGGCAAGAACACCCGCGACGGCGGCCTTCGAAATTGAACCCCGCATGTCAGTCCCTCAGACGCCGTGCGGCGAGCGAGCGCAGCGCACGATAAAACACGGCAGCGATGATGAGCGCGGCGATCACGGCGGAAAACACCAGCAGCACCGGATGCGCGGACAAGGCCCAGCGCATGTAGTGCATGGGCGAAAGCTGGCCGACGTAATAGGCTTCGCCGTTGGACGTGACCGCGACCGTGCGGCCGTGGATCACCGCCATCGCGCCTTGAATGGATGGCAACAAGTCGTTGTCGAGCAGGGCGGCGGACAAATCCGCATCCGACTGTCCCGCCGCGCTGATGAGCGCCACCGCGCTGCGCCCGCTCTTCAGCGGCGACTCGAAGCCGGTGAGAAGCGCGTCGCCGTTGGAGCTCACGAGCGACAGATCGGCGCGCGCCGGAGAACGTTCCGGGCCATGCTCGCCATGCCACCAGTCGACCAGCTTGAACGCGACATCGCTCAGCTGGAAGGTGCGCGCGTCGCCGTCGCCGGAAAAGGGCATGTTCTTCGCCCAGCGTTGCAGAAGCGGCTGGCGGCCCGGCGAGCCGAGGACCAGCAAGTCCTTGTCGGCGAAGCGGTCGACATCGTTCGCGCTCGTCACCGTGACGCCCGTGACCGGATAACCCGTCGACGCCCCCATGCGGCCCATCTCCAGCAGAAAGAGACTGTAGTCCGCCGAGTTCGGATCGTTCGGCAGCACGACCGCCGTCTGCGACAGGTCGGCCATGCGCGTGAAGGGGAAACCGCCGTTGGCGAACGCGGCCAGATCGGGCAGCGCCATGTAATGCGGGAAGCTCGAAAGATCGATGGTCGAATTCGGGTCGATGGCGCCGACGACGTTATCGAGCAGACGGCCGGTGCATTCGCCGGTCTTCGGAATGTCGTAGTAAAAGTGCATGCGCAACTGCGCGCGCGGCGAGATCAGAAGCGGCGGCAGATAAACCTCGCGGCGCGCGGCCACGGTCTTGTCCGGCATCACGCGGCTGAAGTACTGGCCGAGATCGAAGGTCGAAGTCGATACCGCCGGGATGCGCAGCGACTGCACGAATCCATTGTTCACGCTGATATTGAGCGACGAACGGTCCGGCGCCGGACGCACGGTGTAGCGATAGCTCAGATCGACCGGCACGCCCTTGGTCTGCCACATGAAGAGATCAGGCGGCACACGCAGGTTCACGCGCACGGCGTCGGCGTCGTAACCGCGCGCGGTCAGATCCTGCGCTTCGGCCAATTCACCGAAACGCACGGCGCGGTCGGACGGCAGCCAGTTCGGCGCATCGTAGGGGCGGCGCGGTTGCAGATCGGCGAATTGCGTGATCGTCGCGCTCGTGCCGGAGAACGCGTTGCGACCGACACCCAGCGCTTTCGCGGCGGTCTTCAACTCGTTGTCGTCGCGGCCCATCACGAGCAGCAAGCGCCCGCGCGCGGCGGCATCGCGTTCGACGACCGCAATGGTCGGGCCGGAAACCGGCGGCAGATCGACGCCCGCGATTTTCGCATCGCCGGTGGCGAACACGACGGCGTTGCCCGCGAGCGGGACGTTATCGGATTGTGCCGGGAAGATCGCGCCGCGATACCCCGCGAGCGAGCCGAAGTACGACGCCACGGTGCCCGCCGCTTCGAGCGCGGGCAGGCTCGGCTTGCCCGCGAAGACAAACGGCAGTTCCAGGCGGCGCACGTCGCGCCGGTCGAAGAACGGCGCGGGCAGCGCGGCGAGATCGGGCTTGCTGGCAAGCGACGCATAGGTGAGATCGAGCGAACTCGCGTTGCTGACCGTCGCCCAGAGCGTCGAATTCGACGGGTCCTCGCACTGCTGCGTGTAATGGCCGATCAGCTGAACGTTGAGGTGATTGAACTCGGTGATGAAGCGCGGATCGATGGCGATATCGCGCGCCACGAGCGTGCCGGCCTGATCGCGCGGCACGGGCAGGGTCGCCGCGACTTCGCCGTTGACGAGCACCTTCAATTGCGAGATGGACGGCAACAGCGACGGCGAATAGCTATAGATCAGATGCAGGACCGCGGCCGTCACGACTTCGTCGCCGCGCACGGAAAACGCCACGCCGTTCTGGCCATCGGTGCCGCGCATTTGCAGCGGGTCCTGCGCGCCGAGGTCCACGAAGGTAAGCGTCTGACGACGGCCGCCGGGAACGAGCGTGCCCGGATCGGCGGTAGTCGGAAGACGCGCGGCGAGCGGCGAGGACGGCTTGCCGGAGAACGCGGGAACCGGCATGGCGAGCGCGGGCTGGGCGATCGTCGCGGAGTTGTAGATCACCGCCGGGCTTGGCGCGGGCACGCTGCCGACGCCGGTGGCCTGCTGCGTCGGCGCACCGTTGGCCGCGACGGCATCCGCCGCTGCCGCGATGGACGCGAGCGGGCCGGCAAGCGCGGTCTGCAGTGCCGCGAGGAACACCAGCGCCCGCACCAGCGGGCGTTCGCAAAAACGCGGCGCGCGCTCGCCCGCATCGTGATCAACACGCAACTTCGCCATGCCGGTGCCTTTATTGGTCTTTGGTGTTCAGCTTCTTCATGTCGACTGAACGCTTGCTCGTCCAGGTCCGAAGGTCGCTGTAGAGATGCTCGAAAAGCCCCGCGATACCGCGCGTGCCTACCAGCAGCACGTGCGAAAGGCCGCGCAGCGGCGTATCGGGGCGGCGTCCTTCGGACCAGCCGGTCCACGCGTCCGCGCGCGCAAAAGTGGTTTTGACGAAGTCGTATTCCTGCTCGCGCGTGAGCTGCGAGAAGCGCAGGCCGACGCGGCCCTTCGCCGTGAAGCCGACCGTGGCCGGGAACGCGTATTCCTCGTCGCCTCGAAACAGCGAGACGGTGACGCGTTCGTGCATCGGCACTTCGATGTCGTTCGGCAGCTTCACGCCGACGCCGCCTTCCGAATAGTCGATGGTCTCGCAAGCCAGCGTGCGCCCCGTCGAGAACTTGAGCATGACGGGCATCTTCATCGTCACGCGATGCGTGCTGCGCACCTGACGCCGCTCGCTAGCCGCCGCCACGCTCGCGCCGAGAATCAGCATGTTGTAGACGGTCCAGCAGAGATTCAGCACGGTGGTCTGCACTTCGCTGCGGATATGCCAGTTGATGACGATATGCACCACGCCCGCGATGAAGCCGAGCAGGTTCAGCAGCAACAAGAACAGATACGGACGCGAGATGCCCCAGTCGAAGTAATCCTTCGCGATCTGGCCGCCCTTGGCCGTGACGTTGAACTTGCCGAGCTTCGGGTTGATGACGGCCAGCAGCGTCGGCGCCGTGATGTACGACGCCAGCACCGACTCATACACTTCGGCCCAGAACGAATGGCGGAACGAACGCTGCATGCGCGAATTGGTGATGCTCGCGTGCATCATGTGCGGCAGCGCGAAGATGGCGATGGTGCCCGCCGCCGCCTCGATCACGTGCGCGCCGAAGAACAGATACGAGAGCGGCGCGGTAAGGAACACGAGACGCGGCACGCCATAGAAAAAGTGCAGCATGCCATTGAGATAACACAGCCGCTGGCCGAGCTTCAGGCCCTTGCCGGTGAGCGGATTGTCGATCCGGAAAATCTGCGTCATGCCGCGCGCCCAGCGAATGCGCTGACCGATGTGGCCCGAAAGACTTTCCGTAGCAAGTCCGGCTGCCTGCGGAATCGCGAGATACGCCGTGGTATAGCCCAGCCGATGCAGCTTGAGCGCGGTATGCGCGTCTTCCGTCACGGTCTCGACCGCAATGCCGCCGATCTCTTCGACCATCGAGCGGCGCAGCACGGCGCACGAGCCGCAGAAGAACGTCGCGTTCCACAGATCGTTGCCGTCCTGCACGAGACCGTAGAACAGTTCGCCTTCGTTCGGCACCTTGCGGAACGTGCCGAGATTGCGCTCGAACGGATCGGGCGAGAAGAAATGGTGCGGCGTCTGCAGCATCGACATGAGCTTGTCGCGCAAAAACCAGCCGAGGCAGATTTGCAGGAACGAGCGCGTCGGAATGTGATCGCAATCGAAGATGGCGAGGTATTCGCCCTTCGTGATCTTGAGCGCTTCGTTGATGTTGCCGGCCTTCGCGTGGCGGTTATGCGTGCGGATCGTCCAGTTGACGCCCACTTCCTCGCAGAACGCCTTGAACTCGGGACGGCGGCCGTCGTCGAGCACGTGGATCGCGATCTTGTCGGTCGGATAGTCGAGCGCGAGCGCCGCGTAGATGGTCGGCTTCACCACCGAAAGCGGTTCGTTATAAGTCGGAATGAAGACGTCGACGGTCGGCCAGTCGTTGCGATCGGCGGGCAGCGGCAGCGGCTTGCGCTTGAGCGGCCACGCGGTCTGGAAGTAGCCGAGCAGCAGCACGAGCGTGGCGTAGACCTCGGCTGCGACGAGCAACAGGCCCCACGCGGCGTCGAGCGGACGCTCCCAGTAGGTCGTCTCGGTCAGACGCCAGAACATGTAGCGTCCCGACGATACGACCGACAACATGATCATGACGAGCGTCGCGTACTGGCCTTGCAGACGCCGGAAGCCGAGCGCGCAGGCAAAGCAAACGGTTGCGAAAGCGAGCTGCTGACCGAACGCGAGCGGCACCGTCACCACGAAGTAGAGCGAGAACAGTGCGAACAGCGTGAGCAACACCGTGAGGATGCGGCTGCCCCAGATGCGCGCATCGACGAAACGTTCCAGCCGCGACGTGGCGACGCTGACTTCCGTTTCCTGCGAGGGAATCTTGGCGGAGCTCATGCGACGTTCCTCGAAGCGGCCATGGAGTCGGCGGTGGCGAGAAGCCAGTCGCCGCACGCGCGCAAATCGGCGGCGGCTTGCGAGAGCGGGTCGTAGTGGATGAGTGTCGTGTCGCACGCAAGCGACTCGGAGACGCCTTCGTCCTGATGGATCACGCCCGGAAAGAGCTTCGTGCCGAGCATGTTGCGCAAAACCTTGAGCACGTCCTTGCTCAACTGGCGCGATTGGTCAACCTGATTCACCACGTAGCCCTGTCCGCCGAAGTCCTGACGCGGCGCGGCGTAGGCGTCGATCATGCGCTCCATGCCGGGAATCGCGGCGTAGGAGGCGGCATCCGCGAGCACGACGTTGAGCGCGAAGTTCGCGGCGCACAGCGCGGTGCGCGTATAGACCGACGAGCCCGGCGGCGTATCGACGATAACGATGTCGTTGAGATCGAGCGCAAGCGATTCGAGCGAGCGCGCGAGCCACGCGGGGTCCTGGTCGACGAGCGCCTCGAAGCGGCGGCGATCGTCTTCCAGCACCGCGCCGTAGGGCAGCACGGTGACGCCGTCGACGCCATCGAACATCACGGTCTGCCACGGGTCGCCCGCGAGCGTTGCACGCGAAATGCCGTCGATGCTGTCGAGCGGAATGCCGAAGTGCAAGCGCAGCGCGTTTTGCGGATCGAGATCGACGACGATCACGCGGCGATGGCGCGCGGCGAGCACCGAGGCGAGGTTCGCGGCGAGTGTGGTCTTGCCGACGCCGCCTTTCGCGGAAACTACCGTGATGACTTTCATGAGCGTGTGAGGCGGGCAGCGAAGAGGGCGCGGTTCGGCTGCGCGGATTCGGTTGCGCCGGATGACGGGCTCGGTTGGCGCAGGCGGTCGAACATCGCGGTGAGCGAGCCTTCGGGGGCTTGCGGTGCTTGTGGCTCTTGTGGCTTGAAGAGCTTGCCGAGAATGGAAGGCGCGTTGCTTTCCTGTTCGCGTGGGCCGGTGCGGGTTTGCACAGCCGGGTCGAGCGCGGCGGGTATTTCGCGAGCGCGGAAGGTCGAGGCGCCTTCCCGAGCGAGGGAGTTCGAAGCGGTTTTGATGCTGCCGCTCGCTTCCGCCGCAAGAATGGCCGGATGTGTCACGGCACCAGCGTTCCCCTGTTCAGACGCGAAGGGCGACGCCGAAAACCGCGCCGGCGCGCTCGGACGTGCAAAGACAGGCGCTGGAGCGGAATCGGGAATCGGTGCCGCGCTTTCGGGCTTCGCCTCGACGGCAACCGGCGCGGCGTCGGCGAGCGCCGAAAAGCGCGAGGCGCTCAGCGAATCGAGCGCGGCGGGCGGCGTGACGGGCGGAATCGTGCGGCGATGCGCACGCGCGAAAAGCGGCGGCTTGGCGCGATTGATCGGCATTGGCGTGGGCGCGGCCGTGGCACGGTCGGCATCCGCTTGTGCCGCAAACTCGCGCTTGTGCACTGGACTCGCCTGCACATCACGACGCGGCGCGATTTCCGAGATGGCCGGTTGCGCGAAATCGAGCGTGGCCAGCAGCGGCCAGCGCGTGCGGGCATTCCTGGCCTCGTTTTCGCGGCCGATTTCCTGATAGTCGCCTGCATTGCCGCCGAAATGATCGAACAGCTTTTCGATGTCGCGTGATGTATTCATGTTGCCGCATCCTCGTCGTGCCTTGCGTCGAACTGGCCTGATGCAATATTTTTGGCGCTGTCCGTTGCATGGACAGTCGATATCGCCGTTGCCTTCATATATAACGGCGGTCGTTGAAATTGATTGAATCCTTGCAGCGCCGCCAGTTGCGTCGCTTATCTCGTTGCGGCGCGCGCGAGCCGGAACTCGACTGCACCATCACTGCTCAATTCGCTTGCCTGGGAAATAGCAAGCCCTTGCGCGCCCAAACCGCTCAACCAGTGCTGATAAGCGCCTTCAAGAAAAGTCGGTGTCCATGCAAGCGCGCTTGCTCCGAACGCCGGCAGCGGCGCGCAGTAGTGAACGATGCTCAGATACTCGCGCTCGTCGGCTAATTCGACGAAGCCCCATTCCGAATCGCGCCACAGAGCATTCAGCGCGTGTGCGAGGTCGGCGGTCGAATCGCATTGAGGAAGCGGCCGGGCGTCGGCGAATCGGCTGCCGACTCGATGCATCAGCTGTCGAAGTTCCGCACGACCGATCTGCGCTTCGAACTCCTCGGCAAGCGCGCCAAGAAATCCACGCCATTGCCTGGAAATCGTGTGGTCGAAGAGGTAATCGAAAGTAGCTGACATGGTTGCCGTTCAGAATGGCCTGAGGGAGTGCAAGACTTCTTGCAATGTCGTCGGTTCTTTTTACCTGGAACGCTGCGACTGCCTAACTGCGCGAGAGAGCACCGATCCGGTGGTTTGTCCAGTCGATAAAACACGTCTGAAGGTATCCCACTGGGTTTTTTTTCGCCAGTGGAAAGACTATCAGCGCATTTTTTTATCGCATTGAGCGAATAGGCATGCGATTGCGGCTCAGTTCGAGCATTCGAATAAACCTGCTCTTATCGACAAAATTTAGACAAGCTCGGGCGAAGGCCCGCCCGCTATGGCTCTGCGGTTGCGGACGCGAGAGTGTACCATCTTGTTAATATTATCAAACGGCAAAAGTCAGGCCTGATTCATACGGATTGACAATCACAGGAAGGGGTTAATCCTCTTATTAATTGCGTTGAGACAAAATGCATCTTTTTGTCTGATATTAGTGTTTCGAGGCATTTAAAAATGTCTGTAGATTGAGCGGATATCGGTCAATGTGACCGATAACAGGCGCGACTCAACGCAAGCCTCTAAGGCGCAACAGGCGAAAAAAACGCCCCGAGCGGGGCGTTTTTCTCTTGGCCAATCAACGATCACGGATTTGCGCGCACTGCGTCTCGGACTGCATCCATGACGATGCCGTAGTCGAGCGGAATGTCTAGCGCATCGGAGTAACCGTTTTCGTCGGCGGACTCTTCGGGCGCGGCACTGACCGGAAGCGACTCGTAGGCGGTTTCGCCAGACGGATTGTCGCGTCCTTCGATGGCACCCTGTAATTGCGGATTCTTCACGATTAACTCCTTCCGGTAATGGAGCGGCGAGGAAATGCAATATAAACCAATGACATGACAAATTGACGAATCGATGGAAGCTCTCGATGAGCGTGCTTCGCGCGGTGCGCCGATGACCGCTGCAGTTGCATGTTCGCAAGAGCACGGGGCCCTACAGTGTAAGGGCGACGCGCTCGTGTGAATGTGCGTTCTGATTATGACGAGGCATGTTCTAAATTGTCTTGCAAATCTGTTTTTCGGCTCGAAACTTGCGTCCTTTTTAGCGAGAAAAATGTAGCTAAACACGCGGCGAAAAACAAGATCGCCGTATGACGCGACTATGATGAAGAATCGTTGCGAAACGCCTTGCGAATGAGCGATTTATTGCGAAGTGGGGTAAGTTAAACGCAGGCTCGATCGCCGGTGATAGCGGTGTCACAAAGGAGAACCCACATGAGCAAAATAGCGATCATTGGCGCGACCGGACATGCCGGCAGCAAGTTGCTGGAGGAAGCGTTGCGGCGCGGACACACGGTGACGGCGCTTGCACGCAACACGTCGGAGATCGCCCAGCGTCCTGAAGTCACCGCGAAGAATGTAGACGCATCGGATGCGGCCGCGCTAAGCGAAGCCGTCGCCGGTCACGATGCCGTCTTTAGCGCCGCGCATTTCGCTACGTTATCGGAGAGTGCGATCACCGAGCCGCTTCGACGCGCGGGCGTCAGGCGCTTGCTCGTGGTGGGCGGCGCGGCGAGTCTTTATGTCGGGCCGGGCCAGCGCGTGTTGGATCTGCCCGATTTTCCGGAAATGTACCGCACGGAGGCAACCGCGGGCGCGGCATTTCTCGACGCGCTGCGTCGCGAGCGCGAACTCGAATGGACGTTCGTTTCGCCGTCGGCGGAATTCGTCGACGGTCCGCGCACGCGCAAATTCCGTATCGGCGTGGACGAATTGCTCGTCGACAACAATGGCCGAAGCTGGATCTCTTTCGCTGACTTCGCCATCGCGTTTCTCGATGAATTCGAGAACGGAGCGCATATCAAGCAGCGTTTCACCGTCGGTTACTGACAGCAACCAATAAACGCAAGGCGGCGACGATCCCGACACCCCCGGATGCGGGAACTCGTCGCCGTCGTCGCTGCGCGACCGAGCGGTCAGCTTAGTCTTGCACGTCGCATTCGACTTCCTCGCTGTTGGCCGGCATGGCTGCGGCGAGAATCATCGCGGAGGCATTCTGCGGTTTCGGATCGCGCTGTGACGGGCGATACACCTGATCGCCGCGATGAATCGGCATCCCCGAGAGCGAGCAGATGCCTTCGGCGCTCGCCGTCGTCGCGCGCCAACCTTGATAACCGTAGTGGCACGTACCTGGGTCCGACCAGTAGACGAGCGCCGTCGCGCTGGACGGCCGCTCGATCACGCGCACGACTGCCTGTGGGAAAGGCAGGCGGTCATCCGACGGGCGCGGATGCGGGTGCGCGCGGTTCCAGTCGCGCGTCAGGCGGTCGAGGAAACTATCTTCGATGCGCGCGGTTTTTTGCGAGGGGCTGGTGTGGGCGGCGTCATGCGGCGCGGCCTCGAGCAGGTGAACCGTCTGTGACCACGGGTCTGCAATTTTCGAAAAAGCTGTCATGGCATTGTTCCAGGCTTTGACTCGACCTAGAACGTACGCTATTAAGCATATTCCGATAAATAGTGCATCGGTGAAAACACTGTCCCGTTGCCGCGAATAATCGCGCGCTGGCGAAGCGAAGGCTTGCTGGATATGGGTTTGAGCGCCGGACGCTTGTGATCGCGGACCGCCTGTATTGTACGACCGTTCTCCAAAGTGGCGGCCTTGGCGGCTTAATTGGCCGAAATAGCAATGAGGCAAGCGGGCGCTTTACGCGTCCTTCGACCCGGAAGCGCCGATGCGCCGGGCACGCGCTTCCACGCGTTGCGCTGAATGCGAATCTGCCGGAAAGCGACGGCTTTATCTGACGGCCGGCGAAGCGTCAACACGCCGGAAGTGGCCATCCTTGGGTCTGTCGCGTGGCGCAATGAAGCCGGTGTGGGACGCAAGCAGCGCGTGCCGCGTCTCACGTTGCCGTTGTCGCTGTCTTATGACCATCGCGTCACATTTTCACGCGCGCTGTGAGTCAGTCGCCGCGCGATGAATGAAGTATCTACAAGCGGCGCCTCGGTGGAAAGGCGACTTCAGCGTAAGCGAGTTGCATGTCGTTCGGCGGTCGCGGGCCCAATCGAAGGCGCAGCCAGCAAGCGCCACACGCCAACCGTGGGCACGCTTGCGGACTGGCGTATTAGCGAAAACATTGCGGATAAAGCGTCGACATTCAAAGGAGCACGCCGAACTCTCGCTTATCGCCGACCGAAACCTGAAAATATGAGTTCGGCGACATCGCATTGCAGTGCTTTTCGCGGCCGAGGCCCCACTCAAAGCCTCAGCCGGTAATGCTTTGCCTCGATCTGGCGAGCCATCTCGGACCGCTTGCAGATCATCACTCCGCAACTGCACGCGCCGCCGCACGGCCCCGCAACCACTCCAGCGCCAGCAATAGACTCGTCGAGAACACGATCAGAATCGTGGCCAACGCGGCGATCGTCGGGCTGATGTTCTCGCGGATGCCCGTGAACATCTGACGCGGTAGCGTCGTCTGATCGGCGCCCGCGAGAAACAGCGTGACGACCACTTCATCGAACGAGGTCGCGAACGCGAACAGCGCACCTGAAATCACGCCCGGCGCAATGACCGGCAGCGTCACGCGAAAAAACGTCCGCAGCGGACTTGCGCCAAGCGACTGACTCGCCCGCACGAGATTCATGTTGAAGTTCTGCAAGGTCGCCGCAACCGTGGTCACGACGAACGGCACGCCCAACGCCGCGTGCGCCAGAATCAACCCGAAATATGTATTGGCGATGCCGAGCGGCGCAAAGAACAAATACATGCCGACGCCGACGACGATCACCGGCACGATCATCGGCGAAATGAGCACGGCCATGAGCACGCTCTTGCCGACGAAACTCGCCTTCGTCAATCCAACCGCCGCGAGCGTGCCGAGAATAGTCGCGACGAGCGTAGCCGAGGGCGCGACGATAAAGCTGTTCTTCGCCGCCATGCGCCACTCGTCCGACATGACGAGATTGTGATACCAGCGCATCGAATAGCCCGGAATGGGATAGACGAGAAACGTGCTCGACGAAAACGAAAGCGGCACGATGGCAAGTACCGGCAGAATCAAATAGAGCAACGTCAGCACACAAATGATGCGCAATGCGAAATACCAGACGCGCTCGATAGCGGACGTATGCGGCGCGAACATCGGTTTGGCGAGTTTCATTGTCTTACCCCAGGCTTACGTTCGAGCGCGTGAATCGACCGTAGACGACGTAAAGCACGAGCGTCGCGGCAAGCAGCAGCGCACCGAGCGCGCAAGCCATGCCCCAGTTGATCGTTACGTTCGTGAAATACGCGATGTAGTAGCTGACCATCTGGTCGTTCGGCCCGCCGAGAAGCGCCGGCGTGATGTAGTAACCAATCGCCAAGATAAACACCAGCAGCACGCCGGCCCCGATGCCCGGATAAGTCTGCGGCACATACACGCGCCAGAACGCCGCGAACGGATGACTGCCAAGCGAAACAGCCGCGCGCTGATAAGTCGGCGGCACGGACTTCATCACGCTATAGAGCGGCAAAATCATGAAGGGCAGAAGAATGTGCGTCATCGAGATATAAACGCCCACGCGATTGAACAGCAGCGCGAGCGGCGAACCAATCAGCCCGCTCGCGAGCAGCGCCTTGTTGACGAGCCCTTCGCTTTGCAACAGCACGATCCACGCGGCGACACGCACCAGCACGGAGGTCCAGAACGGAATCAGCACGAGCACCATCACGAGATTGGCACGGCGCGCGGGCAGCGTGGAAATCCAGTACGCGAGCGGATAACCGAGCAGCAGCGCGAAAAACGTCACCGCGACGCCGATCACGAACGTGCGTCCAAAGACGTTCAAATAGATGGATTGATCCGGACCTGCATGCTCGATGTCACCGAAACCGTCCTGCCGGTGATCCAGCGAAGCGAGCAGATAAAACGGCGAATATCGACCGGCGTTTTTCGCGATTGCCTGCCAATACGCGGGATCGTTCCAGCGTTCGTCGAGTTCGACGATCTTCGCGCGAATCTGCGGCGCGGCGAGCGGCTTGCCGTCGTCCGCGGCGAGCGGCATCGCGCGGGCAGTTTTTGCAACCAGCGAGCGATAGCCCGGAATCTCGGTGTTGAGCCGGCGAGCGAGCGCGCCCATCGATTCGCCGTCCTGTATCGCGGTGAGATCTTGCGCGAGCGCGGCATAAGCGGCATCGGGCGGCGCGGTTTTGCGATCCCAGCTTGCGAGCGCCGCGCCCGTGTGCGGCAGCGCGTTCGCAACTTCGGGGTTCTGCACGGCGCGTGTGAGCAGCGCACCGATTGGCACCACGAAGATCAGGAACAGAAAAATGGCGAGCGGCGCAATCAGCGCGAGCGCCATTGCGCGCTTTTTCGCATCGACGAGCTTCAGTTCGCGCTTGAGTCGCGCGCTCGATTCGCGCGTGTCGTCCGCGGCGATCGTCAAGGTGTTCACGCTTTCTGTCTCCTATCCATGCAAAGGCTTGGCGTTGGCTGCGGTTCGCATTGCGCGAAACGCAGCCGTGCTTTCGCCAAAAACGCTTACTTCGACGACCACGCCGTGAAGCGCTGTTCGAGCTCGTCGCCGTGATCGGTCCAGAACGCCATGTCCTGCAGCACGGCATTCTTCGCGTTGGCGGGCGAATTCGGCATGTCGGCCTGGATTTTCGGATCGAGCGCCGCGATGGCCGCCTTGTTCACCGGACCATAGGCGATGTTCTTCGCGTACGTTTCCTGCGGCTGCTGCGACACCGAATATGCGATGTACTGCGTCGCGACATCCTTGTTCGGCGACCCCTTCGGAATGGCCCAGTAATCGAGGTCATAAATGCTGCCGTTCCAGACGACCTTCAGATTCTTGCCTTCCTTGCGCGCGGCATCGATACGTCCGTTATAGGCCGTCGACATCACGACATCGCCCGCGACGAGGAATTGCGGCGGCTGCGCGCCCGCTTCCCACCACTGGATATTCGGCTTCAGTTCTTCGAGCTTCTTGAACGCACGATCGGCGCCGGCTTTCGTGCCGAGCACCTTGTAGACATCCTTCGGCGGGACGCCGTCGGCCATCAGCGCGAATTCGAGGTTGTAGCGCGCGCCCTTGCGCATGCCGCGTTTGCCGGGGAATTTCTTCGTGTCCCAGAAGTCTGACCAGCCGGCCGGCGCGCCCTTGAGCTTGTCGGCGTTATAGGCGAGCGCCGTCGACCAGACGAAGAAGCCGGCTCCGCAAGTTTGCGGCGATTCGGTGACGAGTTCCGACTTCTTCGCGATCTTCGACCAGTCCAGCTTTTCGTAGAGACCTTCGTCGCAGCCGCGTCCCAGATCGCCCGATTCGACTTCGACGACATCCCAGTTGACGTGCTTCGCTTCGACCATCGCTTTGACCTTGGCCTGCTCGCCGTTGTATTCGACGGCCGTGACCTTGTTACTCGATGATTTTTCGTAAGGCTGATTGAATGCGGCCTTTTGCGCATCGCCGTTCGCGCCGCCGAAATTGACGACGGTCAGTTCCGCCGCGAATGCGGATGCGCCCGACATGCACACGAGCGCCGCCGACGCCATGGAGCACAGTGCGAACTTCTTCATGGTGGTTTCCTCTCTTCCTTTTTGGCTTGGTGTTAGCAGTGGACTTGCGAGTAGACAAAGCAAAAGCGATGAAGCGCGCCGCTTTAGGCAAACACGCGCAAATGCTCGGGAGCGAATTCAAGCGCGACGGGCGCGCCGGGCGTGAAGGTATCGAGCAACGCATTGCCGAGTGGCACTTTCACGAAGCATTCGTCCTGTTCGCGTACGCCGCAGCGCATGCGTACGTGATCGCCGAAATAGATGAGGCTCTTGGCCTCGCCAGCGAGCGCGTTATGTGTCGCATGGTTCTGTTCGCGGATGGCCGCGAGCTTCATGCGCTCGGGCCGGATGCAGGCAATAGCCGACGCACCCGCCTTCGCCTTCGCGACATTCAGCCCGGAAAGCCGCGTGCCGTCGGCCAGGCGGATATCGCAGAACTCGCCTTGTGTTTGCTCGATGGTGCCGCGCAAGCGGTTGCTATCGCCGATGAAGTTGGCGACGAACTCGTTGCACGGCGCTTCGTAGAGATGGTCCACGGTATCGAGTTGCTGCACGATGCCTTTGTCGAATACCGCGACGCGGTCCGACATGGTGAGCGCTTCGCCCTGATCGTGCGTGACATATACGAAGGTCACGCCGAGCTTCTCGTGCAACGACTTCAGTTCGTACTGCATGTGCTCGCGCAGTTGCTTGTCGAGCGCGCCGAGCGGCTCGTCCATCAGCACGAGCTTGGGCTCGAATACGAGCGCGCGCGCGAGCGCGATGCGCTGCTGCTGACCGCCCGACAATTGCGCCGGGTAACGTTTCGCGAAGCTCTCCATGCGCACCATCCTGAGTGCGTTGTCGACGCGATGCGCGCGTTCCTCGGCGGAGATCTTGCGAACCGTAAGCGGATATTCCACGTTCTGCTGCACGGAAAGATGTGGAAACAAGGCGTAGTTCTGAAACACCATGCCGATGTCGCGCTTATGCGGCGGCACCTTGTTGAGCAACTTGCCGTCTAGCCAGATCTCGCCGCCAGTCGGGAATTCGAAGCCCGCGAGCATCATCAGGCAAGTGGTCTTGCCCGAACCGGACGGCCCGAGCAGCGTGAGGAATTCGCCCTGATAGATGTCGAGGTCGAGCGATTTGACGACTAGGGTTTCCCCGTCATAAGTCTTTCTAACGCCGCGAAAACTGACGATCACCTGATCGGATTTCATCTTCCGTGTCTCCTTCGGAAATCGATGCGTTGTAGCTGGGAGCGGCCTGTATCAAGCCTCTACGGCGCCTGACCGGCGCCTTTGCGGCGCTCGGAAATTTTTCCACTGCCTGCGATAACTATAGCCCGTGACGGTTCTACAATGTGGAGCCATTTCAATATTCAACTTGGAACCACTTTGCCTGCTGGCGAGGTTCCTGAGGGCTCGGGGAAATTCATGGATACCATCATCCTCGCGGACTGGCTGAGTACGCGACTCGTCGAACGCTCGCAGGCGGAGCCGATGTACCGGCAGATGCTGGAGCTCATGCAGCAGGCCATCCTGACCGGTCAACTTGCGCCCGGCACCAAGCTGCCGAGTTCGCGCATGCTGGCAAGCGATCTCGGCATCGCGCGCAATACCGTGCTGCACGTGTACGACCAGTTGACGGCCGAAGGCTATGTCACGTCGACGACCGGCAGCGGCACCTATGTGGCCGATACGGCGCCGCGCGAACGCGCCGCTGCGAAGCCGGGCGCCAAGTCGAGCGCCGACGCCGCTCAGAAGCCCTGCGCGATTTCGCAACGCGGCGCGCGCTTGATCTCGCAGGCGGGGGTATCGCCGAAGCAGTGGGGCGCGTTCATGCCCGGCGTGCCCGATGTACGCGAGTTTCCCGCGCAAACTTGGAGCCGCTTGCAAGCGCGGCTCTGGAAGCGCGCGAATCCCGATTTGCTGACCTATGCGCCCGGCGGCGGCTACCGGCCGCTGCGGCGCGCGTTGTCGGACTATTTGCGTGTCGCGCGCTCGGTCAAGTGCTCGCCCGATCAGATCATCATCACGACGGGCATCCATCAGTCGATCGATCTGACCGTGCGTCTGCTCACCGATTTCGGCGACCGCGCATGGGTCGAAGAGCCGTGTTACTGGGGCGTGCGAAGCGTCCTGCAGTCGTCCGGGCTGTCGCTCGTGCCCGTGCCCGTCGATGACGAAGGCTTGAATCCGAACGCGCGCGACATGGCCACGCCGCCGCGTATCGCGCTGGTTACGCCTTCTCATCAGTATCCGCTCGGCATGGTCATGAGTCTCGCGCGGCGTCGCGCTTTGCTCGAGTTCGCGCGGCAACATGGCACGTGGATCATCGAGGACGATTACGACAGCGAGTTTCGCTATGGCAGCCGGCCGCTTTCGTCGCTGCAGGGACTCGACGACGCCGGACAGGTGATCTATGTCGGCAGTCTCGGCAAGATGCTGTTCCCCGGTTTGCGCATGGGCTATATGGTGGTGCCGGAAAATCTCGTCGATACGTTTCGCACGGGCGTCGCGGAGCTGTATCGCGAAGGGCAACTGATGCAGCAGGCCGTGCTCACCGAATTCATTCTCGACGGGCATCTCACCTCGCACGTGCGGCGCATGCGCGGGCTATACGGCGAACGAAGGGAATTGCTCATCAACGCCATTCGCGCGCGGTTCGGCAATACGCTCGCGGTGCACGGCGATCAGGCCGGACTGCACTTCGTCCTGGGCATGCCGGAACACGTCGACGACCGCGAAATCACGCGTCACGCAATGACGGCGGGCGTGGTGACACGGCCGCTCGCCAACTACTACATGAACGCGGATGCCGCGCGTCCCGGTCTCATGCTTGGCTACGCGTGCGTGCCGAACGATGAGATCGCGCCCGCGTTTGCGAAGCTCGCCGAATCGATCGAGATGGCGCTCTCGCCGGCGATGCAGCTGTGATGACGGCTCGTTGGCACCATTGCGCCGCGTTACCGCGGCGGGGCGGTCAAGATAACTGCTGAAGCGCAATCGAAGCAGGCGAGCGCCTTGCATGGCGTCGAATGTTCGCTGACCAAAGTCACGTCGAAGATAGCTGCTGCTTGCGTCAGGCAGCATTTATCGCATCACTAACTATTCCCTGAAAAATTAGGAAAAATCGAGTGCCGTTTCTCGACGGTCTCGATTATCGTTGCGCTTCGCATTTCAACCAGACGAGATAAACGTAGCGCGTAAGCGGATGTTTATCTGTAGCAAACCTGGAAGCCGAGATGCGGCATTTGGGCGTCAAGTTCGAGGAGTGGGCGACCGCCTTTCGCGGCCGAACATTTAGCTTGATCTGACGACCCATCCCTGTCAATTTTTATAAGCATATCCAAATGAAAAAATCCTTGATCTCGGCGATGGTCGCCGCAGCACTGGGCCTCGTAGCAAGCGCCGCGTTCGCGTCGGACGGCACCATCACGTTCAATGGCGCGCTGACGGCCACGACCTGCACGATCAACGGCAACGGCACCAGCAGCAAGGACTTCACGGTCACGCTGCCGACCGTTTCCACGTCGACCCTGACGGCATCGGGCCAGACGGCCGGCACGACTTCGTACAACATCGCGTTGACGGGTTGCGCGCCGGTTACGGCAACGAGCGAAGCGGGCGTGTTCTATGAAGCCGGTGCAACGGTCGATGCGAACGATGGCCGCCTGATCGTGGCCACGGGCGGCGCGGGCAACGTCAAGCTGCAACTCTTGAACTCCGATGGTTCGATGATCAAGGCAGGCTACTCGCGTGAGCTGCAGAACGTGAAGTCGGCCGACATCTCCAGCGGCGCGGCATCGCTCAGCTATCAAGTTCAGTATTACGCGACGGGCGCGACGACCGCTGGCGCAGCCAACTCGTCCGTGATCTACAGCATCGACTACATGTGATCTTGCGGTAGTGGAACGGGGTCTTCGGCGCGATCATCGGTTGAAGACCCGTACATATGCGGGCGCGAGCCCGCTTTATCTTTACACTCGCGCTCCGTTTCGGGCATTACGTCAACATGAAAGTGGCAAAGAGACTCATAACGACCGCGGCATTTATCGTCGCGATGCAAGGGTTCATTCCTTCCGCGAATGCGTCGGTGGTGATTGCCGGCACGCGGGTCGTCTTCAATCAAAGCGATTCCGAAGTCACGGTGAAGCTGACCAACAACGGCAAGCTTCCCGGCCTGACCAAGGTGTGGATGGACAAGGGCGATCCGAACATCAAGCCGGACGCCATCGACGTGCCGTTCACCATCACGCCGCCGATCATGCGTATCGATCCGAGTAAATCGCAGACCTTGCGGATCATGTCGACGGGCGAGCCTTTGCCTGCGGACAAGGAGAGCATCTTCTATTTGAACGTGCTCGAAGTGCCGCCGAAACCCACGGGCGACGAAGCGAGCGCGAACCAGTTGCAGCTTGCATTTCGCACGCGCATCAAGTTTTTCTATCGCCCGAGCGGCCTTAAAGGCCAGGCAACTGACGCGCCGGGACAGATCGTGTGGCATCTCAAACACGATGGCGGCAAGAACTCGATCGAGGCGAGTAACCCCACGCAGTATCACGTGTCGTTCGACCGCGTGCAGGTTAGCAACGGCGCGAGCGCATCGGAGTTCACTGACGGCGGCATGGTAGGCCCGGGCGAAAGCAGGGCTTTCCCGCTCAAGGGCGAGGTGCCCGCGAACAGCACGAAGATTCGCTATACCGCGATCAACGACTACGGCGGCCCGCAGGACGGCGATGCCAGTCTGGCGCCCTGAGTCATTCGCAGGCTTCTCGGCGGGCCTGCCCAGCAGGCCGATTCCCCGCGATAGCGCAGCGTTGCGCTGAACGTCGCCATCACTCGTTAAGGATGAACTCGGAGCATGCCGCATAGCGTGCCGAGTCACGCTGTTGCCGTAATTTCGGAAGACTAAATGAATATGCAATACCGAAGCGCTCATGTGTCCGGCATGCGCCTGAGACCCATCAGCCTGTTCACGCTTCAGGCATTGGCCGCAATGGGCGTGAGCGCTCACGCATGGGCCGATTCTACCCAGCAGATCGCGGCCGTCGAATTCAACGAACAATTCCTCGAAAACGGCAGCGGCGAAAAGCTGGACATATCGCGCTTCAACAAGGGACAAGAGATTCTGCCCGGCACGTATCGCGCGGATACCTACGTGAACGCCGTCTGGAAAGGCAAGTTCGATATCGATATCCGCGAGGCGGGCGCAGGCGCGGGTGTTGTCGCCATGCAGCCTTGCGTGAATGCGGACCTGCTCGATCGCATGGGTGTCGATCTGCGCAAGCTCTCGCCGGAGGCGTCGGCGAAGCTCGATAACGCGGGCGATGCCTGCCTTACCTTGCCCGATCTCATTGCTGGAGCAACCGCGTCGTTCGACAACGGCGAGCAGCGTCTCGACGTCTCCGTTCCGCAAATCGCGATGAATTCGCGCGCACGCGGCTACGTCGATCCGAAGTACTGGGACGACGGCATCAACGCGGGCACGCTGCAGTACAACGCGAACGTTTATCACAGCTCGTCCGGCGGATACAACAACGACTCGCAGTATCTCGGGCTGATCGGCGGCATCAATGCGGGACCGTGGCGCTTCCGCTATCAGGGCAACCTGACGCACAACACCATCGGCGGTCAGCACTATCAGAGCGTGCAGACTTACGTGCAGCGTTCGTTCAGGGACATTAAGAGCCAGCTTACCGCCGGCGATACCTTCACGGACGGCGCGCTGTTCGACAGCTACGGCGTGCGCGGCGTCACGCTCGGAACCGACGACCGCATGTATCCCGAGTCGCAGCGCGGCTATGCGCCCGTGGTGCACGGCATTGCAAACAGCAACGCGCGGGTGCAGGTCAGGCAGAACGGCAACATCATCTACGAGACGACCGTCGCGCCCGGCGCATTCGAGATCAACGATCTTTATCCGACGGGTTACGGCGGCAATCTCGATGTCATCGTCACGGAAGCCGACGGCTCGCAGCACATTTCCACCGTGCCTTACGCGGCGGCGGTGAACGCGTTGCGACCCGGCGTCACGCGCTATAGCGCGACCATCGGTCAGTACCGCGATCCGAGCATCGATATTCATCCGTTCGTCTCGCAGGCAACGGTGCAGCACGGCGTCAACAATCTCGTGACGCTCTACGGCGGCATGATCGGCGGAGATATGTATTTCTCCGGCATGGTCGGCGCCGCGCTGAATACGAGCGTCGGCGCATTCGGCCTCGACGTGAGCCACGCCACCGCGAGCTTCAAGGGATACGGCACGCACAATGGCGCGAGTGTGCGCTTGAGCTTCAGTCGTCTGTTCGAGCCGACGAATACGAATATCGCGGTCGCGGCCTATCGCTATTCGACTAATGGCTTTTACACGCTGCAGGATGCCGTCGCGCTGCGCCAGTTGTACGAAGACCATCAACCGGGTTTTCTCGATGCTCGCCAGAAGTCGCGCGTTCAGTTCGTTCTGAATCAGAGTCTGGGCGAGGGCGGCAAGTACGGCTCGGTGTATGCCGTGGGATCGATTCAAAACTACTGGAACCGGTCCGATCACGACACGCAATTTCAGATCGGCTACAGCAATAGCTGGCGACGCCTGACGTATGGCGTATCGGCGGTGCGTCAGTATCAAGTGAACACGAATCGCTGGGATAACCGCATCATGCTCAACCTCATGGTGCCGCTCGGCTTCGGCGCGCACGCACCGCAATCGTCCACGACCTTCCAGCACGATACGAGCGATAGAAGCTCCACGTTGCAGGAATCGGTGACAGGAACGCTCGGCGCGGACAACGCGTTCAGCTACGGCGTCAACGCCAACTACAGCGACGGCGGAAATGGCTCGGGCAGTTCGACGAGCGCGGGCGGCAACGTCGGCTACATGTCGCCGTTCGCGTTGATGACCGCAAACGCCAGTACCGGACGCCACTATTCGCAGGTCGGCGCGGGCATTTCCGGCGGAGTGGTCGCGTGGCGCGACGGCGTGGCGTTCACCCCGAATATGGGCGATACGGTCGCCGTGGTCGAAGCCAAGGACGCGGCAGGCGCGCGCCTCGCGAATGGTGCGGGCTTGCGCGTTGACCGTTGGGGGCATGCGGTCATCTCGGGCATGCAGCCTTATTCGAACAACGAGGTCGAAATCGACCCCAAGGGTCTGCCGCTCAACATCGCGCTGAAGTCGACGGTGCAGCGCACGGCGCCGACCGCCGGTGCGGTGGTCGCCCTGAAGTTCGAAACCGAAAACCTGGGCAAGCCAGCGGTCATGCGCGTGACGCAGGCGGATGGCACGCCGCTGCCATTCGGCGCCGAGGTGTTCGACGGCGAGGCCCACACCGTCGGCACCGTGGCGCAAGGCAGCCGCATCATCGCTACCGGGTTGAAGGCGGACGCGGGCGCGTTGAACGTGAAGTGGGGCGACGGAGCCAGCCAGCGTTGCGTGGTGCGCTATCAGCTGCCGCAGTCCGTCGACGCAACCAAACCCAATTCGATCTCCATCGGCGATGGCGTGTGTCAGTGAGGAGAAGACGCGATGATTAATCAAGAAAACCATATTGGTACGATCGACAAGGTCGCCTCGGCGCTGGTGCGCGCTCTGCTGTGCTGGCTCGTCGCGTGGGCGCTGTTACCGGCGAATGCATATGCGGATTCCGCTACTTGCCGGTCCAACTACAGTGCATTCACGCTTTCGATGCCCGCCGCCGTGGCCGTGGCGCGCGATCTGCCAAATGGGTCGATCTTGACCGCATGGTCACTGTCGCCATTGAAGAGCGACTATTACACGTGCACCGTGGTTGGCTCCGTGTACACGGGGACCGACTTCGAGACCGCGGGAGTGACGACGGACAGTCGAACCACATATACCGTGACCTACAACGGCGTCGCGTTCGCTGTGTACCCGACCACTGTGCCGGGTATAGGCATCGCGATGGGCGGTTACGTCGTCCCCGATGGCAGACAGACGAACCTTCGCTCGTTCGAAAAGATGGGTTCGCAGTGGAACTACCCCGGCACGATCTACAACGGCGGGCAATTGATCGTGGCTTTGGTGAAGATCGGAGACGTGACACCCGGCACACTCTCGGGAACGATCGCCCAGGCTTTCTCCTGGCAGACCTTGACACCACCGCCCGCTGGCAACGTGCTGTCCGCCGGGGTGATCGACTTCAACATTTCGCCGGTCGTGATCACCGTTCTGACCTGCGAGACACCGGACGTGACCGTGCCGATGGGAACGCAAGGACCTGCCGACCTGCCATCCGTCGGAGCCGCGCCTAGCAAGGTCATCGGCTTCAATCTGAGCTTCAACAATTGCCCGGCCGGTGCGGCGGTGCCGAATACGTCGGCCGGATTGATCCACAGCGTGCAGTACCGGATCGATCCGACTAACGGAACCATTGCCGGCTTCACCGACGTGGCGGCGCTGAATGGCAGTCCGAGTGCGGGCGGCGTGGGCATCCAGCTGTATGACAGCACGGGCTCGGTATTCGGCTTTGGCGTCAACCGCACGTTGAGCGGATTCGACGGCACGCGCAATAGCAGTTACTCGCTTCCCATGACGGCCCGCTATTACCGCACCGGCGCGCTGAGTGCGGGACCCGCCAACGCCACGATGACCTTGACCGTGCTTTATCTGTGACAACGCGCGGCGAATTGCCTGAGATATCGCCGCGCATTGTCTGACCGCTCATCAACACGAAGGAGAAACTCGAATGAAGCTTTTGAAAACCGGCGTGGCCGCGCTTGCACTCGTTGCCGCGCATTCGTCATTTGCCGCCGATGCCACGCTCAATTTCACCGGAACGATCATCTTGCCGACATGCACGGTGGATACGGATTCCGTTAATCAGACAATCACGCTTCAACAGGCTAAAACGACCGACTTTGCGGCCGTTGGCGCAACCAACTCTGCGCAGGCGTTCAACGTCAAGCTGGTCAGTTGCGCGGCCGGCACGAATATAGGAATGACCGTCAATGGAACCATCGACACGGTGGCAAGCGTCCTGAAAAACACGGGTACTGCTGCGCAAGTGGGCGTGCAATTGCTCAAGGCCACGAATGTGGGTGACAGTACGGGTTCGCCTCTCGCGTTGAATAGCGCGCTCACGCTGGGCGCAGCGGACGCTTCGGGTTCGATGACCGTTCCGATGGTCGCCCAATACTATAGGCTCGGCACGATGACCGGCGGCACGGTGACGGCATCGGCTACGGTGAACTTCACATATAACTAAGGTTTCAATCGCATCGTTAAACATAGCTGGCAAAACTACTTATTTGATTCCACGGAGTCGGTATGTAGTCTTTGATTGCCTGTTAAACCTGGCTCAAGCAAACCTTTCTACTTAGCAACAAACAGGACCATATTTATGCACAAAATCGATCGAGATGCGCTGGGCGAATGCTATATCGCCGGCGGTGAAACCAAGGCGTCGAGCAATTCCAGTTCAAATACTAACGTTTCCATTTCCATTACGTCTGGTAACTTTAACGACAAGGCAAGAATCTCTGTAGCGGTCAGCTGACGGTTTCAGTCTGTCCAAAGAAGCGATTGAACGACGGGGCCAGTGGCCCCGTTGTCGTTCTCCCTTGAAAACGTTCCACGATATCTATGAAAGTTGAGCGGGAGCAATCAACACTGGCTTCTCGGCAATTACAACTACATTTGATTGCCTATAGACATTTAACTAAACCGTTGACTGGTTTATTTTTCGGAATTATCGAAGTTTGAATTCGTTTCGGGATGCCGTATCATTCGCCTTCCTTTGATATTCAGCAAGATTCGGATATCGAAGGCAATGTAATTCGCAAAAATCCCATATATGGATTCTTGCGCGTATCGTCAATCTAAAAATAGTTTCAAGGCAATCATGCAAAAAATCGAACGTAATGCACTTCAACAAGCCGATGTCGCAGGCGGCTGCAACAAGGGTTCGTCGGCTCAGTCGCAAACCGTGATCAACATCTACATCACGGGCTAAATCAACATCCGCTTAGCGCTTCCCGGGCGGCGGTAAGTGGTGGCCGACAGGGCAGTGCTGGCGGTTGATTGCTTGGCTTTTGACCTCTCCTGGTTTGCTCTCCGCGAGAGGTCATTGCAAGGGTAAAACGAACGGAAAATCCTCGCTGTATCCAATCTCGCCGAAGAGTGCGAGATCCGCTTTCTCATTATCAAACTAGAAAATACCATGGCATCGTTGCGCCCAATGCTGAGAAAGTGGCTCGCGGTGTGTCGACATCGCGTAAAGCGCGCGGTGATCGGACGTATTCCGATGACCAAAGCGGAACAGCTCGCAAATATCATGCTGCGCGTCAACGGTTTATTTAATGCCGTCTGCCGCGCGCACGGCAACATTCGCGCAGAGATCGCGCGCGATATCCTGCATTTGCCAGCCGTGCAAATAAAGCGTTCACGCGCGGCAGCGCAACTGGAAAAGTTGATCGACCAGCGCATTTATTTCGGTCGCGATATTCGCAAGCACGAAGCCCTGCCCGAGTTAGACGCAATCGCGGAGAAGTTGGCGGCGCGAATCAGGCAACTCAAACGCGATGTGCCGAATCAGCCCGTGTTTGTCTCGCCCTTTCACTATGTCTCGCAATACGCGAATATTTATATCGTCGAGCGGCTTGTCGCCTTGCTCGACCTGAAGTCGCTTTCTGTGGTTTCGGGCGTGCCAAGGAATCAATATGGCGACGATCAAAAGCTCATTCCCGGCATTAAAGTGCTTTACACCTATGGTGATGCGAATCGCAATGGACTTGGCGTGCGCGTGGCGCGTTCGCTGAAACGCGATGGCGTCGTCGTGCTGTTCTCCGACGTCCCGCCATTCACCATGCATCGTTATCCCATGGAGACCGCCGAGGTCAGAATGTTCGGACGCAGCGCGCGTGTTCATAACGGCGTGTTCCGCATGGGCGAGAGTTTCAATGCGCTGTTGCTGCCGTTTTATTTGCGCTTCGAGCGCGGACATTTCGAGGCGCATATCTTCGACCACATTCCGCTCGCCGCGCCCGACGCGCCCCAGCGGCTCGCAAATTACATCGAAAGCGCGCTGACCGATAACTATCAGCAGTGGACCCCGGGCGGTCATCCCGCCATGTATTCGTTCGCTCCCAATCGCTAATCAGCGCAACCGAATCTGCGCGTCACGCACCCGGTGCAGACCGGGCCAGACCACGCAGCGAAGCCAGCCTTCATTCTCATGCAGCCGACCGATCTTCCCGAATTCAAAGACGTCCCGTGGCGATGGATAGCCTACGCGACGTCCATTTTTACTGTCGCCGCCGTCGCTTTCGCGTTCTTCCATCAGGTCGAACTGAAGCAGGATGTCAGTGGCGAAGTCATGTCTCCGTCCGAGGTCAAGATTCAAGGCTTGAGTGGACTGGTGTCGGGCATCTACGCGCGCACGGACGAAAAGGTGCAGCCCGGCACGCCGCTCTTTCGGCTGCAGCGGGATTTCTCGCTGACGACAGACGGACGTCGCCGACAAGTATTCGACGAGCAAATGCGCGATGACCAGATTCGCTCCATCGACGCGCAGTACAACGAGCGCCGCATCCAGTTGAATGCGCAGCGCGAATCGGCGCGCCTGACAGCAGTGAGCCGCCGCGCCGAGCTTGGGGCGCTCAACGCGCAGATCGCGCAGAACAATCAACTGGTCGGCGAGTTCCAGCAGCGGCTGGCGCGTCTGGATTCGGTGGCGGATTACGTTGCCGCCGACAAGGTCGAACAGGCTCGCGCGGATGTTCATCAGGGCAAGGCGACGGCCGCGCAAAGCGTCGCGCGTCAGCAGCAACTGGCGGGCGAAGTCAGCGCGTCGAGCAGCACGCAAGCCGATCTCGAAGCGCAATTGCGCGGCCTCGACGCGCAACATGAGCGCGACGTGCAAGACGTGCGCACGCGCTTCGAACGCGAACGTCAAGACGCGACCGTGTCCGCGCCGAAGGGCGGCACGGTCACGTTTTCGGGCCTCGTCGCGGGCCGCATGTTGACGACGGCCGACGTGGCGATGGTCATCGCGACAGACGAGAGCGGGCCCTTGCGCGCCGCGTTGAGCATTCCTTCTCGGCGTCGCGGTTTCGTGCGCGAAGGCCAGATCGTGCGGCTCAAGTTCGATGCATTCCCGTACGCCAAATTTGGCACGTACGAGGCGCGCATCGACTCCATCTCCGGCACCACCGTGCTGCCGGCGAGCCCGCCCAGTCCACCCGGCACACCAGGCGCACCCGATCCGACCGAACAGACGGATAGCTCGAAAGAAGGCGAAGGCGATTACCTCGCATGGGCCACGCTGCGCGGCAATACCTTCGACTTCGAGGGACAGCATTTCAAGATTTTGCCGGGGATGCGGGCGACGGCGAGCATCGTCGTCGAGCGAAGGACGATTGCCGAATGGGTGCTGGCGCCCTTGTTCCGAATGCTGAGAGGTTGATGGTGCGGGTTATTTATCAGAATGAAGTGGCCGAATGCGGCTATGCGTGTCTGGCCATGGTGCTGTCGCATCTCGGCCGGGCGACCGAAGTACGCGAGTTGTCGAGCTACAAGCCCATTTCGGCGAACGGGCTGAGCTTGATGGACCTGTACGATGTCGCCACCGATTTCGGCCTTGCGGTGCAGGCATACCGGTTCGATCCCAACGATCTCTCGCAGGTCAAGAAGGGCTCGCTCATGCATTTCGGCGGCTCGCACTTCGTGGTGTTCGAAAAGGCGAGTCACGGCTACGTGCGCGTGCTCGATCCGGCAAGCGGCCGCCGGCGTATCTCGATGGACACGTTCCGCTCCGCCGTCTCCGGCTTTCTGCTGGAGTTTGCGCCCACGCCGCAAATGCCGCGCATCCGCGCGAAATCGCGCGTGCCCGCAGCGTTGAAGCGCGTGCGCGCACTGAATCCGGACCTCACGGCGCTCATCGCCAAGGTGCTGTTCGTCGCGCTCGGCAGTCAGTTCGCCATTCTCGCCGCGCCGTACTTCGGCAATCTGGTGCTCGACTACGTGGTCGCCGCGGACAATCGCAACTTGCTGAACGTGCTGATCATGACGTTCGCAAGCATCTTCGTGCTTGGCGCGCTGAGCGAATTCGTGCAGAAGTATCTGACCGAACTGCTCTATAACGTCACGCAGATCAACATGACCGAGGGGCTGATCGGCCATTTGCTGCGCAATCCCATGTCATGGTTCGAGAAGCGTCACGTCGGCGACGTCTTCGCGCGCGTGAAGGCGCAGGACGAGATCAGCGTGTTCGCGACGCGCTCCGCCATTTCCTTGCATATCGATCTGGCAGTCGGCGCACTCGCGCTCGTGCTCATGTTCATTCAGAGCCGCCAGCTTGCCGTGGTCGCGCTCGTCGTTTTCGCCGTGTATGTGGCGGTTGCGCTCAGCATGTTCGCGGCCATGCGCGACAATCACGCGCTCGTGCTCGAAACCTCGGCCCGTTGCGACGACTCGCTGATCGAGACCATCCGCGCGGCTTCGCTGCTCAAGCTCGCGCAAGGCGAGACCCGCCGCACGGCCATCTATATGACCGTCTACAAGGCTTATGCAGCGGCGCTTCTCAAGAGCAGCCGGCTGACCTGCACGCGCGACGGCATGCTCAAGCTCGTCAATTATGCCGATACCATCATCATCACGTATCTGGCGGCGCGTCTCATGCTGGGCGGCAAGGTGTCGGTCGGCGTGTTCTATTCGTTTCTGATCTACAAGTCGCTGATGTCGGAGCGCTTTGCGAGCGCCATCAACGCGATGTTCCAATACTTCATGCTGAGCGTGCCGACCGCGCGGGTGGACGACATCGCCGAGAACGAGAACGAACGCTATACGCCGCTCGCGGATGCGCAGCGTGCCACCGAAGTGCGTCATTTCGAGCGTATCGACGTGCGCGATGTGACGTTCAGCTATGGCATTTCGGACCAACCGGTTCTGAAGAACGCGAGCTTCGAAGTGCGCAAGGGTGACAAGATCGTCATCACGGGGCCGTCGGGTAGCGGCAAGTCCACGCTCTTCAAGTTACTGTCGGCGGCCGAGCCGTTGCAGGAAGGGCATATCGCGCTCAACGACATCGCCTGGCCGAATCTCGCCGTCGATGAAATCCGCCGGCATCAGGCGCATATGCGTCAGGGCGATATCATCCTGCACGGATCGATCGCGGACAACATCACGCTCTTCACGGGCCAGGCGGACGAGGAGCGCATCCACAAGCTGCTCGACGACGTCGGCTTGTTACCCGACATCATGCGTTTGCCAATGCGAACGCGCACTGTCATCAGCGACACCATCGCGAATATATCAGCGGGGCAGCGGCAGCGTCTGTTGCTGGCGCGCGCGCTCTATCAAAATCGCGAGCTATTGCTGCTCGACGAACCGACCTCGAATCTCGATCCGGCATCGGTGAAGCATATCGCCGGGTTGTTGCGCAATCTCGATCGCACCGTCGTCGTGATTACGCACGATATGTCGCTGGCTTCGGCTTTCGATACGCGCTATCGCTTCGAGGATGGTGGACTCGTGCGCGAAGGCCAAGTGCCTGTGGTTGCGACGCCGGAAGAAGAAGCTCATGCATAAATCGTTGAAGCGCAGCTTGCTGCTCGGTATGTTGATACACGCGTCGTTCGCCCATGCCGACGATCTCATGGCGGTCGTTCAACAAACGCTCGGTCACGACGCCGAATTCGCGCAGGCGCGCGCAAGCTACGAGGCCGCGAAGCAAGCGGTGCCGATCGCGCGCGCCGCATTGCTGCCGCAAATTGGAGGTGGCTGGGGACGCGCGTATAACCGCATCGTCATGGACGGCTTTCCGCGTCAGGACTATTGGCAGAACGGCTGGATGGTGACCGTCTCGCAACCGCTCTTCGACTGGAGCAAGTGGACCGCGTATCGTCAGGCGGATTTCACGGTGGCGCAAGGCGCGGTGGACTTCGCGGGGGCGCAACAGGCGTCGATCCTTCGCGCGGTGCAGGCTTATTTCGATGAACTCGCCGCGGAAGACGAGCAGAAGCGCACGGCGGACTATCTCGCGGCCATCGACTTGCAGCTCGATCAGGTGCGTCGAAAGCGGGCGGCGGGTGAGGCCACGCTCATCGACCAGCGAGAAGCCGACACCGCGCGCGAACAAGCCCAATTGCAGCAGGCGGATGCGCAGGAAGATGTGTCGACGAAACGCCGCGCGGTCGAGCAAGTCACTGGCCAGCCGTTCTCGGCGTTACTTGCGTTGCCCCCAGGCATGACCTTGCCCGCCCTTTCCGACGGCGAAGAGTCGTGGACCGAGCAGGCGAAGGCGTCCAACTATTCGGTACAGTCGAAGCAACTCGGCTGGGAGATCGCGAAGTTCGATACCGCGAAGGCGCGCGCCGCGCATTATCCCGTCGCAAGCATTACGGGCACTTATCAGCCTGCGGGCGCTGCATCTGGCTACTCACGGCCTACGACTACCACCACGGCCATGTTTCAGGTGCAGATACCGCTGTTCTCGGGCGGCGAGGTTCAGGCGCGCGTGAAGCAGACGCTCGCGCTCGCGGACAAGGAGGAGCAGGCGTATCTGCTGGCATCCAGGCAAGCAGAAGCGTCCGCGCGCGACAACTTCGCTCGCTATACACGTCAACGGATTCGGGTGGATTCGCTCACGCATCTCGTGCAATCCTCGCGAGACACGCTGGATGCCACGCAGATCGGCTACAAGGTTGGCAGCCGTTCGGGCACGGATGTGCTTCGATCCATCGACGCGCTTTACACCGCGCGCCGCGATCTGCTGCGCTCTCGCTACGATGCCATCGTCGCGTTCCTGAAACTGAAGGCCGATGTCGCGACCTTAAGCACGAACGATATCGAGGCCATGAACGCGAAGTTGTGTTGCAGCGCGCAGACGGCGCTCACGGCATCGGCGAAAGCGCGCGGCGGGTCGTTCTAGTCCGCGCTCGCTCCGCGTTTCACCGCTCGCACCACGCGTGCGAGCGCCTTCAATGCATCGGCGGGGGAGTCGGCGAATTGCGCGGCGACAATCGCGCCATCCACGGCGAGCGCCAGCGCTTGTGCATCGGCCTTGGCTGTGCGCGATGCCGGCATGAGTGCGCGAATTGCCGCGGTCATATCCCGCTTGTGCCGCCGCGCGATATCCACGGCCGGCGGCAACGTGCCGCCCACTTCCACCACCGAATTGATGAACGCGCAGCCGCGATACGTGTCGCCGCCGAACCACTCGGCAAGCGCGGGCACGAGCGCTGAGAGCGAGCCGCCGTGACGCGCGAGCGCGTCGCGAAACCACGTCATCCAGTTCTCGTGACGGAACGCCAGGAACGCGACGATCAGATCGTCCTTGCTCGGAAAATAACGGTAGAACGTTTTCTTCGCGACGCCCGATTCCGCAATCACCCGGTCGATGCCGGTCGCGCGAATGCCGTCGCGATAGAAGAGATCGTGAGCCGTTTGCAGGATGCGCGCGTCGGGCGTGAGTTCCGTGACTTCGGTATGCGTATTCATGCAATCGATTGTAGACAGGTTCGTCTACCTGCGCTAGAGTAGGCCGCAGGTAGACAGACCTGTCTCCCTATATCGACTACATGTCAGAGCGCAAAGGAGAGTTGGCCATGGAAAGCAAACCGCCGTTCCCGCCGTTCACAGCCGAAACCGCCGTGCAGAAAGTCCGTGCCGCCGAAGATGGCTGGAACACGCGCGACCCGAAGAAAGTCGCACTGGCTTATAGCCAAGACACCCGCTGGCGCAATCGCGCGGAATTCGTCGACGGCCGCGCTGCCGTGGAAGCGTTCCTGCAGCGCAAGTGGGATCGCGAGCTGGACTATCGACTCATCAAGGAACTGTGGGCGTTTGCGGGGAATCGCATTGCCGTGCGTTTCGCTTATGAATGGCACGACGATTCCGGCCACTGGCATCGCAGTTATGGCAACGAGAACTGGGAATTCAACGAGGCGGGTCTCATGACGCACCGCCATGCGTCGATCAACGACTTGCCGATTCGGGAAGCGGATCGCAAATATCATTGGCCGCTCGGACGCCGGCCGGACGACCATCCCGGCCTGAGCGATCTCGGCTTTTAACACGCGCGTACGCTCACATGTTGCGACGGCGGCGAAACGCCCACCATCCCGCGAGCACGGTAAAGCTCGCGACGATCAACACGAGCAGCCAGAAGCCGTGATGATTTTCCGCGAGCGGAATGCCGCCCACGTTCATGCCGAAGAAACCCGCGACGATATTGATCGGCAACGCGAGCACGGTCACGAGCGTCAGCGTGAACAGCGTGCGATTGCTCTGCTCGTCCATGCGCGTCGCGATCTCTTCCTGCAGGAGCTTGATGCGCTCGACGAGTCCCGCGAGATCGTTGAGCACGAGCGAAAATTCCTCGGTGGCGTCGCGCAATTCCTGAATGTCCTGCGCGTGCAGCCAGCGCGGCGGACGCGCAAGCAGCCGGAACACCGAGCCCGGTTCCGGCGCGAGCAGGCGTTGCAGCCTGACGAGCACGCGTCGCAACGCGCCGAGATCCGAACGGCTCGTGGGCGAATGCAGCGACAGGAAGCGGTCTTCTATGCCGTCCACTTCCACGCTCGTGCGCCGCACGATCTGCACGAGCAATTCCGCCTGATCGCGCAGCAGATGCGCGAGTAATTCCGCGGGCGAACGAAACAGCTCGCCACGTCGCACCGATTCGCGCAGGGAGTCCACGGAACGCAGCGGCTTCATGCGCGCGGTGACGAGAATCTTGTGATGCGTATACGCCCACAAGGTGGCGATCTCGGACGGCGTCAGTTCGAAGTTGAAGATCACATCGTTGATGACGGCGAACAGCGCGCCTTCCTTATGCTCGATGCGCGTCGAGTGCGAGCCTTCGCTGAGCGTCTCGAAGAATGTGTCGGGAAGGCCTAGCCGCGTGCGCATCCAGCGTTCGCACGCGCTATTGGCGAGATCGAAGTGCAGCCAGATGAATTCCTTCGACATATCGTCGCGGGCGAGCCAGGCGCTCGCGGTGTCGGCGTCGATGGCAACGCCCGGCTGGTCGAGATGAAACCGGAAGCCGCAGACGAGGCCGGAGAAGTCGGAGCCGTAGGACGGTCTATGCAGGGTAGCGGGATTCATGCGGGCGGTCGGTGGCAGTGGCTAAACGGTGTCATCGATATCGACTGGCGTGACAGGGCGGCAGGCGTTAGTGTGCCATTGCTCGCGCGTCTGTCGAATGGGGCGCGCGAGCCAGGTTCTTCATACCCGTGCAAATATGGCTGTCACAAAGCGGGCGTATCATGGCGCAACGCAAGAAGGGCGCGGCGCGCCCTCGCATCGGACGATATCGACGCGAATCATTTGCCCAAACCGGGGAGAGGCAAGAGTGGACGACCGTGATGAACTGGATGGCGATACGCAAACCACGGCAGCAGGCGTGGTCCGGCTGGCTTCGGTGATCGCTGTTCTCGTGCGCGAAGGCGCGGTGGATACGCGCTTTGGCGGCAAGCTTTTCAAGCGGATCGACAAGGAAGCCCGGCGCGTGGCGGAAAACGAAGAAGCGGAGCGGGACGCGGTTTTCGCGGCGCTCGGCGAACTCGATCTGGCCTTGCGTCAGCACGACGCCGCATCGCTCGTGGAAGCAAACGCGCGCCTGCGTGACCGCGAAGAAGTGGTCGCGGGCAAGCGTCGCAAAAGCAAAAAAGACTGACCGCGCACGCCGAGAAGCGGCGGCGCGCGTCTCTGGTCCGAAACCTGCTGGCTGTTCGGCAAAATGAATTTGCCGGATTGCCATGCCTCTGACTTCGCTGACTTCGCTGACCTCGTCTTCTCAACCGTGTTCGCTGTGGACCAACCGCAGCGTCGACGTCGACCATAAGCAATGGCGCATTCTTATCGTGGATGACAACGCCACGAGCGCCGAGGCACTCTCCGCCGCCTTTCTCGCCGATGGCTTCGACACGCGCGTCGCGCTCGGCGGCCTGGAGGCGCTGCACGCGGTGGATCGTTGGAGCCCGCACATCGTCATTCTCGATATCACCATGCCCGAGCACGACGGTTTCGCCACCGCCCGTGTCTTGCGCCGCGTGGCTCAGACGCGCGACGCCGGGATCATTGCGTTTACCGCGCTCGGTGAAGAACTCGTCAGGACGCAAGGGCTTCACGCCGGTTTCGACGGTTATTGCCAAAAGGGCAGTTCGCCGGCCGCGCTCGTGCGGCTCATCGAAAAGCTCGTGCAGGTGCATTGAGAGATAACGCCGGAAATCAGCCCGAGTTACCCGCTTATTGCACGCTCGTGCGATAAATGATCGTTTTGCCCCCGCTAAACAAAGCTCGCGCCGCTGCCGGACTGCATCGTCCGCAAACCCTTATCCGAAAAGGCTACTCAGAACTTAAGCACAATCGTGCTGCCAGCGATTGTTGGTTCAGCGTGAAAAGTGTGTTGAAAGATATCGAGATAAAAAAACGATAGTAGGGGTATACACTGCATTTCATCGACGTAGCAGACAGTTTCTCGCAAGACCGCTGCGGCGCTTTCTGATTGAACGTCAACCGTCTTTGGAGCTCACCATGAAACGCAATCTTATCGCTACGCTTTTGATCGCCGCTTCCGCCACGCTCGCAGCACCCGCATTTGCAAGCGGCTACGGCCCGGCTCCGTTCTACCGTCCGGCAGTCGGCGCGCCGAGCTCGCAACAAGGCCCGAGCGCACAAACCATTGCTGCTGAAGAAGCGGCTCATGGCGACAATCGCGCTTTCGGCGGTTCGCGTGACTCGCTGGCTCAATCGGGCAACCGTGCGCAAGCCAACGGCGACAACAACGCAAACTCGGTTTTCTTCGGTCACTGATCGAAGCAGTCCGGCCGGATTATGGTTCGGCTAAACGGACTGACCAGTACGCAATAAGCAAAGAAAACGGCGCCCGGAGAAACAGACTCACAAGGTCTGTTATCTCGGGCGCCGATTTCGTTTGATCGCTCGGTTTTCAGGCCGCGTTGGCCAATGCGCCGCGCATGACGGTTGCGAGTTCGGAAGCCTCGAACTTCGACACATACGCATTCGCTCCGACTTTGCGAACGTGCTGCTCGTTCGCGGAACCCGAAAGCGACGAGTGGATCACCACCGGAATATGCTGCAAACCGGATTCCGCCTTGATCCGTCGCGTGAGCGTGAAGCCGTCCATCTCCGGCATTTCCAGGTCCGTCAGCACGAGCGCGATCTGATCCGACACTTCCGTGCCGTCCTTCTGCGCCTTTCTGAGCGCCGATTCCAGCACGTCCCACGCTTCCTGACCGGTCTTGGTCATGACGAAGGGCACGCCCATCGCGGTGAGGCTCTGTCCGATGAGCGAGCGCGCCACGCCCGAGTCGTCCGCGGCGAGCACGCGCGCGCCGGGCTTGAGCCGCAGGCGGCCCGTGCTTTCCTCGGTGATATCCGATTCCTGCCCCGGCAGCACTTCCCGCACGATGCGCTCGACATCCAGCACTTGCGCAAGACGCGATCCGTCGACGTTGCCGTCCAGCCGCGCGAAGCTCGTTACCGTGCTGCCGCCCGAATGCGATTCCGCCGACAGCACCTGATTCCACTCCAGCCGCACGATGTCATCGACTTCCTCGACCGCGAAGCCCTGCGTGGTACGCGCGAACTCGGTGACGAGCAGGATCTTCGGACCGTTTTTCGGCCGGCATCCGGTGATGCGCGCCAGATCGATCACGGGAATGATCTGCCCGCGAATGTCGGCGACGCCGAGAATTTCCGCGCTCGATCCCGCGACGGCGGTGATCGTCGGCATCGCGAGAATCTCGCGCACCTTGAACACGTTGATGCCGTAGAGCTCGCGCTGTTCCGAACCCGGCGCCTCGCCGAGCCTGAACAGAAGCAGCTCGAACATGTTGCTGCCCGCGAGCCGCACGCGCTGCTCGATATCCTGTTGTGAACTGCTCACCTTTGTCATCTCCATGAGCGGCGCCTCATTGCGCCGCTTGATGCGCGCATCGCGGCGCGCGTGTCTGATTAGCGGCACGAATCGACAAAACTGAAGGCGACGCGCCTTGCGCGCGCAAACGCAAGTCCAGCGGGCTTGCACAAACATGCGAGCGGACGGGCGCATATCCGCGAGCCGGGGTTGATCTATACTTTTTCCACGGTCGGACTTTCGCCGATGCAGCCGGTCACTTTTAAGCCCGCGCTACATGTCGCACGACGAACTGCCTCGCCCGTTACGCGCAACATCGGTTCCGCACAACAAAAGCGCGTGTTCATCGGCCGGTGAGCCGCGCGAAGCCAGACGGAGGCGCTCGATGGCAACAGTCGCACAGGTACTCAGTTCCAAACCCGATCAGACGGTCATCACGATCGCGGCAACTGCATCGGTCTACGATGCAATCAGATTGATGGCCGACCGCCATATCGGCGCGGTGATCGTCACGGAGAACGAGGAGATCGTCGGGATCGTGACCGAGCGCGACTATGCGCGCAAGGTCGTGCTGATGGACCGTTCGTCCAAGCAGACGCCGGTGCGCGACATCATGACCTCGCACGTGCGTTACGTCCGCCCCGACCAGACCACGGACGACTGCATGGCGCTCATGACGGAAAAGCGCATGCGCCATTTGCCGGTGATCGAAGACGGCAAGCTGACCGGCATGATTTCCATCGGGGACTTGGTGAAGAACATCATCTCCGAGCAGCAGTTCACCATTCAGCAGCTCGAGTACTACATTCGCGGCGGCGAACACACCTGATCTGCCTTGAGCGATGGCGCACGCTTGCGCGTGCGTCTCGTCATACAGCTGTAAGCATTTTGTTATGATTCGGCAGATACTCGCCGGGCTTCGTTGCGTGCGTGTCGGCGGGACGTGGCGTCTTAAGCGCGCTTCCACGGCACGTCGGCGGCCAGGCGGGACGAATCGCACGATGCCAGGAGCGCTGCCGATGACCCCGACCGCCACACCCGTCATACCCGCCGAACCTGCTCGAGGCGCGGAACAAGGGCAGACACTTGCGCCGCACGCGCCGTTTTTTATCGTGATGAACGCGGGATCGGGCCGCAAGCAGGCCGATGAAACTCGCGCCGTGCTGGACCGCGAACTTGGCGCGGCGGGCCGGCGCTTCGAAATGTGCGTCGTCGATGACCCCGGCCGTCTGCCCGCCGCCGCGCGCGAGGCGGCACAACTGGCGTTCGATCAAGGCGGCGTGCTGGTCGGTGCCGGTGGCGACGGCACGCTATGCGCCGTGGCCGAAGCGGCGCTTACGCGCGGCGTGCCATTCGCGGTGCTGCCGCGCGGCACGTTCAATTACTTCAGTCGCGATCACGGTATTCCCGCCGATCTCGAGCTCTCCACCCGCCTGTTGCTCGAAGCGCGCGTATTTCCCGCGCAGGTGGGCTACGTGAACGGCCAGATGTTCATCGTCAATGCGAGTCTCGGTCTTTATCCCAAGCTGCTGGAAGATCGCGAAACCTACAAGCAGCAATTTGGCCGCAGCCGTTTGGTCGCGCTGTGGTCCGCGCTCAACACGCTATTGCGGCGGCATCGGCATTTGCGGCTGCATATCGAGCACGAAGGGCAAGTGCGCGACATCCGTTCATCCACGCTCTTCGTCGGCAACAACCGGCTGCAACTCGAACAGATCGGCATGGCCGAAGCCGGCGCACTGGAACATGGCTTGCTCGTCGCCATTGCGCCGCGTCCGGTCGGGCGGCTCGCACATCTGTTCCTGTCCTTGCGCGGCGCGGCAGGGCGGCTATCCGACTCCGATCACGTGACGAGTTTCACATTCGAGCGCATTACGGTGACGCATCCGTCCGGACGACGCCGTCGAGTGAAGATCGCAACCGATGGCGAAGTGGCGTGGCTGCAGATGCCGCTGGAATTCCGCGTTTCCGACAAGCCATTGCTGCTGCTCAAACCCGAGCCGGCCGTGGCCGAAGCCAATCGCTCATGAACGTTTTGCTGCAAATATCCGATCCGCATTTCGGTACCGAACGCCCGACGGTGGTGGCGGCGCTCTTGCGGCTCTCCGATGCCATCTCGCCCGATCTCGTCGTCGTCTCGGGCGACATCACGCAGCGCGCGCGGCGGTATCAGTTCGCGCTGGCGGGCGCCTTCTTCGATGCCCTCGGCGCGCGGCCCCGGCTCGTCATTCCCGGCAATCACGACATTCCGCTCTTCAATCCGCTCGCGCGGCTTTTTCGTCCGTATGCGAATCATCAGCGCGTGTTCGGCGCGGAGCTCGAGCCGTCGTTCGAATCGGACACGCTGCTCGTGCTCGGCGTGAACACCACGCGTCCGTTCCGACACAAGGACGGCGAAATTTCGATGCAACAGGTCAAACGCGTTTCCGCGCGGCTCGAAGCGGCAAGCGCGAAGCAATTGCGCGTGGTGGTCACGCATCAGCCGGTTGCGGTCACGCGCGCGAAAGACGAGGCCAACCTTCTGCATGGACACGAGCGCGCCGTGCAGCGCTGGGCGCGCGCGGGCGCCGATCTCATTCTCGGCGGCCATATTCATCTGCCCTACGTGTTGCCGCTGCACGATACCTTCGCCGGCCTGCCGCGCAAGCTGTGGGCGGTGCAGGCGGGCACGGCGCTGTCCCGGCGCACGCGCGGGACCATCGACAATTCGGTGAACGTGATTCGCTACGACGGGTCTTCGGGTACGCGCAGCACGACCGTCGAGCGCTGGGACTATGTGGAAACGAGCGAGCGCTTCGAGCTGATCGCGCGTCACGATCTCGCGCTGGATAGCGCCGCCGCCGAACCGGCAACAGTCGCATCCGCCTGATCGACGCTCTTGGAGCGCTTCGTGCTGCTGCAACTCAGGAAGCTATGTACGCCGGATGACGAGTTCCGCGAAACCTGTCGCGGGATCGTGCTCACGCGTGTAGCGTTCGTCCGGCAACTTTGCGATCAGCACTTCCGCCGTCGTGCGCACGATGCATCCCGCCGTGACGTGGCCGCCGAAGACGCGGCCATCGGCATCGGAGATGCTCATGTGCAGATGCGGCCCATCCGCCGATAGCGATCCCGCCAGCGTCAAGATTTCGAGGTCGCCGCGCAGAACGGTTGCCTCGTCGCGCCCGGCATAGCGCAAGGCAGCCACGCTCAAGCTGCCAATGCCTTGCAGGACGAACGCCGCGCCCGCTTCTTGCGCGCTTTTTTGCGAGCGAACTGCGAGATCGAGCGCGAGGCGCAGGTCATCGCCGGGAGAAAGACGCAGGGTAAGCGTGTGCATGGGAGTTTCGCCGCAAGCGTAAGCGTGAGAACGAGCGTAAGTCGAAGGAATGCCAACAAGCGTACACGTTCGCACGGCCCGATGGCATGATGGACCGTCGCTTGCATCGCCAACAAACCGATTGGAGACGCCATGAGTTTCGAACTGACGATGCTGGCCTGGACGCTCATCCTCGCTCTCGTGCAAGTGCTGCTGCCCGCGTTCTTGCGCAACAAGGAGACGGGCCTCAGATACAACGCCGGTCCGCGCGACGGCCCGGCGCCGCCGCCGCGCAAGCTCACCGGGCGTCTGATGCGAGCGCAATCGAACCTTTTCGAGACCTTGCCGATCTTCGCTGTCGCGGTGCTGATCGTGCATGTCGCCGGGCGCGAAAATGCGCTTACGCACTATGGCGCGCTCATGTATTTCGTCGCGCGCCTGTGCTACGTGCCGCTTTATGCGGGCGGTGTGCCGTTCGTGCGCTCGCTGGTGTGGCTCATTTCCATCGTGGGTATCGTGTTATTGCTCGTGCCCATCATCTGACGCGTGATTGAACGTGATCGACCTCAAGGGAGTGATTGCATGTCCGCACAACCGTACGATCCATCGGTAGTGGAAGTCGAAACCGCGCCGGACCCCGAGTTCGCGGTGATCCTCATGCACGGACTCGGCGCGGATGCCAACGACTTCGTGCCGCTCGTGCCCGAACTGCGTCTGGCCGATGCCCCCGCCATGCGCTTCGTGTTTCCGAACGCGCCGGAGATTCCCGTAACCGCGAACAACGGCTACGTGATGCGCGCGTGGTACGACATCCTGTCGTTCGAAGGTATCAACCGGCGCGTGGACGAGGCGGGCATCGAGACGTCTGTGGCCTTCGTGCGCGAACTCGTTGCGCAGCAGAACGCGCGCGGCATCGCCTCCGAGCGCATCTTTCTTGCCGGCTTTTCGCAGGGCGGCGCAATGACCTATCAGGCGGGGCTCACGCATCCGGAAAAGCTCGCGGGGCTGATCGTGCTGTCGGGTTATATCCCGTCGAAAGGCTTGATCGATGCCTCGTTCAGCGATGCGAACCGCGACACGCCGATCTTCGCCGCGCACGGCAGCTTCGACGACGTACTCAACGTGCGGCTAGGCGAGGAAGCCGTGGACTTCGCGCGCGAGCAGGGCTGCACGGTGGAATGGAATACGTATCCGATGCCGCATTCGGTCTGCATGGAGGAAGTGGAAGCACTGCGCGAGTGGCTGGGTGCGCGCTTGCGCGAGGGTTGAAGCGCCGCGTTGGTATGCCCGCCGATCCGCTTCGGCAAGGTGGAAGCCGCAGCGTGTCGGCATTGCCGCGGCGCGCGCCGGTTGCATGAAAGAAGCGGTGCACTAGACAAGCACGTCAGCCGCGCAATGTCCGAGCAAAGAGTTCGAGCACCGCGTCCGCATTGACGCCGATACACGCGTCGCACGATGGCCGCGTGTCCCAATCCGGCGCGCTGGCACGCATCGACGTGGGCTTTTGCACAGTCAAACCCGCTGCGATACCTTCGGTCAGCACGCGCACCGGCCCGCTTCTCGTCGTGAACAGTTCGCGCGCGACGACGAAAGCGGCCGCCGAATAATCGTGTGCGTAGATGCCGCGCGTCTCGCCGTCGTTCGCGTGAAAGCGCTCGTAAAAGCGCGAGACGTTCCATACGAACCGGCCGGCATCGCCTGCGCTGTCCCGCACATCGGCGAGAAACGCGTTCGTCATCACGGTTTCATGCGTTACATCGAGCCCGACGATCGACACCTTCCACGGCGCGCCGAAGACGATATCGGCCGCTTCCGGGTCGCCATGGATGTTCGCCTCGGCGGCGGGCGTCACGTTGCCGAGCGCGCCGTTGTAACCGAACGCGCCGCCCATGACGACGACCTCGCGCACGAGCGATGCAATCTCCGGATCGTCTCGCAACGCGAGCGCGAGATTCGTGAGCGGCCCGACCGCGAGCAGCGTGATTTCGCCCGGCTCCGCGCGCACCTTCTCGATGATGAACCGATGGGCCGCGCGCCCGTCCTCGTTCACCATGACGGCTTCCGTGCGCTCGACGTTGCCGAGCGCATCGTCGCCGTGGATATGCGGAATAGGTTCGGGCGCGGCGCGTTGCAAAGGCGCCGCCGCGCCGCGCACGACCGGCACATTCGGCGCGAAACGCGATGCAAGATAGAGCGCGTTGGCAGTCGTCGTATGGATATCGGCATTGCCGAACACGCTCGTGATGCCGATGAGTTCGATCCGCGGATGCAACGTCTGAAACACGAGCGCGATAGCGTCGTCGATACCGGGGTCGGTGTCGTAGATGACCTTGTGCACACTCATGCAATGGCTGCCTCGCAAGCGCTCTGGCCGGCGGCTGCGTTCGGCATCAACGCGACCATGCCGCGGCGCAATTCCGCCGGGCTCACGGGCTTGCTCAGCACATCCTGCTCGCACGCGAGCGGCACGATGGTGGCCGACGGTTCGCCCGTCACGACCAGACACGGACACGGACGGCCGAGCCTTGCGGTGCCCAGCATGGCTACTTCGCGCGCGGTCTTGGAGTCGCGCAGGCGGTAGTCGGTGATGATTAGATCCGGGAAGCGCTCGATGTCCGCGAGAATGGTTTCGAACTCGTCGAAGGTCGCGGCGGAGTCGTAGAGCACGCCCCATTGCGAAAGCAGCGCCTCGGTGGATGCGCGCACGAGGCCGTCGTCTTCCACGAGCAGCACGTAGCGCCCGCTAAGCGCCGCCGCTTCGTTCGCCTCGGACAATGCAGGCGCGCGCGTGGACGGCTTGTCGAGCGTCGGTCCGCACTGCGGCATTTCCAGCGAGAAACGCGAACCGCGCCCTTCGGTGGACTTGAGCTCGATGCGGTGTTCGTCCAGCATCGAAATGACCGCATTGACGATAGACAGGCCGAGTCCCAGCCCCTTGTCGCGATCTTGCTCCGGGTTGTCGACCTGGAAGAAGGGCTGGAAGATGGCGTCGAAATAATCGGCCGGAATGCCGATGCCGTTATCCAGCACGTCGATGCGCGCCCGCGTCGGCGAGCGCACCACGCCGACGATCACGGTGGGCTTGGCGGTCTTGCTGGCGGTCTTGCTTTGATCGGCGTACTTGATGCCGTTCGAGATCAGATTGGCGATGGCGCGTCCGAGCCAGTGCGCGTCGCTTCGCACGCAGACGACTTCCGACTTCGGCAGCCGCAGCCGCAAGTCGACGCCACGGCTCATGGCGAACGGACGCAATTGTTCGACGGCTTCCTCGATGGTTCGCCGCACGTCGAACACGTGATAGCGCGGCACCACGCGGCCCGATTCGAGCCGCGAGAGATCGAGCACGGCATTCAAGAGCCGCGCCAGAATGATCGACGAGCGCCCGCATTCGTCGATGAGCCTTTCCGCCTGCTCGAACTCGCCGTTGCGGATGGCCTCGGCGGCGGCTTGCAGGAACAGGTTGAGCGCGTGCATTGGCTGGCGCAGATCGTGGGTCGCGGCGGCGAGGAAATTGGACTTCTCGCGGCTCGCGGTTTGCGCGGCGATCATCTGCTGTTCGCGCAACGCGAGCAATGCCGTGGTCTTGTTCTCCTGGTCCTTCCTGGAGATCTCCAACTCGTCGTTCTTGCGCGCGAGCGAGCCGTTCGCGGCGCGCAGTTCGTCGTTGAGCGAGGCGAGCGCGCGCTCGGCGGAAAAGCGTTCGCGCGAGACGCGTTCGGCGTGCACGCAGACGCCGTGGCCGACCACGATCACGTTGAACATATAGAACAGTCCGGCAAAGAAATTCTCCGGATTGAGCAGATGCGCGGTGAGCTGCAGCACCACGATCGACGCCATGGTGACGATGCCCGCCGTCAGCACGACCCGCGAGCGCAGATAGAAGAAGCTGAACTGCACGAAGAGCGCGAGGCACAGCCCCGTGAAATGCTGCGTGTAGTTATAGGGCGAGGGCGTGATCGCGAAGAGCGCGAGGATCAGACACAAGAGCCCGTAGATGCCCGTGAGGATGACCTTCTCGGACATCGCGTGCGAGCGGAACGAGGGCCGCAGGACGAGACAGCATTCGAGAATCAGCAACACGATGCCCGCAAAGCGGATTGCCAGAATGTCGGACAGGCGCCCGTTCAGCGCGCTGTTGCCTTGCGAGAAACTGAAGTCCCACCAGAGGAAGCAGGTCCAGATGACGAGCGCGAGCAGCGCGGATGCGCGCCTGAACGCGCAGAAGCGCTGCGCGTGATCTTCGAGGAATTGCGCTTCCAGCGCGCGGTCGGCGAAAGCGGCCGGAATGGAAAGATTGCGAACGAGACTGAGCCCCGCTTCTCGCGCGGCGGAGAAAATCTCGGGAGTGCGCACACGTTCGGCGCGTTGAGGGACGGCCATCACTTGTTTGAGTCGCGGTTTCGGGGATATCTACTGTAGGACAACTTGGTCTTACCAATACGCCTTTTTTTAGGCATCAACCGTTAAAAACGGAAATTAATGCGAGCTTTTGGCGGGCGGACGCTGAAAAAAGATGGCTTTGGACGGCAGCGGCGGGGAAGGAGGAGAGAGTCGACGCGCAAAGCAACCGGTGCATCTCGGAACCGGATCAGTCGAACGGCGAGCCGGGCATGCCTGCTCGCCGTATCGAAGGACGGCCACGACAGATGCCCCCCGCGCGATGACGAGGGCTAACCGTACCGCGCGAGAGTGCGCGATACCGCGCCTCGCGCATTCACGATTTCGGTTTGGCCTTGGTGCTGCGTTTGGCGACCTGCGTTTCCTTGGCGCCCGCTGCCTTGGGCGGCGATGCCTTGGGACCGGCCGTTTTCTTGCGGCTCGACATTTCGGTTTCGGCGGGATTGCTCGCTTGAGCCTTGCGTGGGGATGGCATGATGACCTCCTTCAGTGTGTGTCCAGGACGAACACACTGATAACCATAGGACGCGCATAGCCGGGAATCAAGACGGCGCAAGGCTTTCGCGCCGTCTTTCGCAGAAAGCTTCTGAGAGCGAAGCAATTCGCGGTCTCGACGCGCCGCATCGACGCCAGTTCAGCCGATGAGCTTGAGCCCCGCCGGCAACGCCTCGCCGAACACGCGGCCTTCGTCGGCGCGATCGAGCGTGACGACTTCGCGGACCATGGCGATCCACGCTTCCGCCGCGCCCATCGTCTCCAGGCGCTGCACGACGGCGACGCGGATGTCGTCGGGAAGGTCGCGCGAACGGTCGCCCGTCATGCGCGCGATCTGCACGGCCGCGAACGCCGCCGGATCGACCTTCTTCCAGTCGAGCGCGAGGATCGCGCCGAGCCAGGCGGTCGCCGTCTCGGGCGGCACGACGCCATGCGCGCTGCCGTAGAACGGCTGCCGCGCGCCGATCCGCCCGACCGCCCACCAGCTCTGCACGTTCTCCGAAGGCTTCTTCAGCCGCGTGAGCAGCCATTCGCCGGTTTCGATCTTGCGCGCGACCGGCACGCGTTCGAGCGATGCCGCGAGCCGCACCATGTCTTCATAGCCCGCGCGCGCAGCGCCCGCCGCACGCCGATAGCGGCTCGTGCCGGGCGGCTGAAGCACGAAGGCCATGTCGTCGAGCAGGCGCAGTTGGGCGGCTTCGGGCAGACCGCCTGCCGCGCGCCGCCATAGCGTCCACCATTCGGACCAGATCTGGCTTTCGTTGCCGTACTGGATGCCCTGGTCGAAGAGCGTCCACAATTGCTCGACGCGCCAGCCATCCAGCGGATGACCGAAGCCCGGCCGCAAGCAATAGCCCGTCAGGTTGAGCCACAGCCGTTCGTGATCGGCGGAACGGCGGCGGCGTTTCGCGCGGTCCCACAGCGCGCCGTAAAGCTCGCGCAAGAGCGCGAGATCCCAGCTATCGCGCGGGCCGAGCGCCTGTTCGAGCAGCGCGCGCAGGCGCTTGATCTCCTTCGGGCCGACGTCCTGTGAACGCGCGCCGAAAGTGCGGTCGATCAGATCGATGGCTTTCGGCAACGCAGGATGCGTTTCGCTTGCCGCCGCGTCGTTCGACGCATTCTCCCGGCGCAATTGAAATTCGAGCAGCCAGCGTTTGGCGGGATCGTCGGTGGCGATGCAGTGCATCTCCAGCGTGCCGACTTCAGTGAGCGAAGTCGTCAATTGCACGGGCGTCTCGTTGGGCTTGTGCGCGTGATTCGCCTCCTGGCCGCGCGGATCGACGACCGTGGCGATGGGCGGCAAGCGCACGAAGTCGCCGGCCGAGGCGCTGACATCGGCGATCTCGCCTGCCTTGAACGTCGCATCCGCCACCGAAGACACCAGGTGAAAGCGCACCGGCGCGCCGAGCCGCAACGCGAAGGTGCGGTCCGCCAGATGGATGGCCTGACCTTCCTCGGTGCCGCGCGGCAGCACGCAGACGCCGCGCTCGCCAGCGTCGCTCTTGTCTTCGTCGAGCAGCAGGAAGTAGCTGCGCGCGGAGCCGCCGCCGATCTTCGGTGCGCGGCCCGCGCGCGCGAGCGCATAGGCGACTGCGCCGCGCGCCACGGCAACGTCCGGATCGTGATTGGCGAGCACGTGGACCGGCGCGCCGCGCCATGAACCGAGCGCCTCGGCGATACGGCTCGCAAGCGGTTCGGCGCGAAACACGCCGCCGTTCAGGAGCAGCGTGTCGGGAACGGGCAAGCTGGCTTGGTCAGATGCCGCTTCGCCCAACGCCTCGCGCGCCTGCGTGGCGTGTTGCGCGAGAAACGCCGCGACGTGCCGCGTGACGCCGGCATCGCTTGCATAAGGCAGCCCGAATTCGACGATACCCCCGCGCGCGCGACGCGGACGCTCGTCGGGCGCGACCATCGGAAAGAAGCCATCGACGATGATCCGCGCGATCTCCTCGCGCGTCACTTCCGTGGAACGCGCGCCGCCGATCAGCTTCGAGCCCGCGCCGAGCAGCGTGATCGTGGCCTTGTCCGGCGCGTTGGCGCCGAGCAATTGCTCCTTGGCCGCGCGGCAACGTTCGACGAGTTGCGAAAGACGCGCGGCGGAGAGGCGCTCCTGATCGTTGCCGGCAAGGCGTTGCTCCACCAGATGCGCAAGCGCCAGGTCCATGTTGTCGCCGCCGAGCATCAGGTGGTTGCCCACGCCGATGCGCGTCAGGCGCGGCTCCGAGCCGTCCATCTCGACCTGGATCAGCGTGAGGTCGGTCGTGCCGCCGCCGACATCGCAGATGAGCACGAGCCGCGTGGCCGCGAGTTCATCGGCGAGCTTTTCGCGATGGTGAAACAGCCAGTCGTAGAACGCCGCCTGCGGTTCTTCCAGCAGGCGCAGCGCCGTAAGCCCGGCCATGCGCGCCGCTTCGAGCGTGAGGGCGCGCGCGCCTTCATCGAACGATGCGGGCACGGTGAGCACGAGGTCCTGCGCTTCGAGCGGCGAGCCCGGAAAGCGATGGTTCCACGCCGCGCGCACATGCGCGAGATAACTCGCGCTCGCGGCGACGGGCGAGATCTTTTCGATGTCGTCGCCCGCGCCCCACGGCAGAATTTGCGCGACGCGATCCACCGAAGCATGCGAGAGCCAGCTTTTCGCGCTCGAAACGAGCCGGCCCGGAACCTGCGCGCCGAGCACGCGTGCGAGCTGGCCGACCACTTCGGGCCGTGCCCCGGCGTTTGCTTCACGGGGCCACGGCAACTGCAAGTCGCTCGCGTTCAGTTCTCCCGCCGCCGCGTGATACCGCAACGACGGCAGGAGCGGGCGCGCCGCCACTTCGCCCGGACTCACGAGCTGTTCCATCTCGAAGACGCGAATTTCGTCCGAGCCCGCTTCGGCATAGGCGACGACGGTATTGCTCGTCCCCAGATCGATACCGACGCGATAGCGCGCGCCCGCCGCCTTCTTACGCGCCGGCACTTACAGGCCCATGCCCGAGTCGGCGCTCACGCCGCCGCGCATGTCGAACTCGACCTTCCAGCGCTCGGACGATCCGCGCGGCACGGCTTCGAGTTCGAGCGTGCCGGCCTCGGTGATGCGCGCGTGCAGCTTGACCGGCACGACTTCGCCGGGCGTGCGCCCTTCCGATGGCAGCGATGCCTCGATCTCCTCGAGTTCCTGCAGTTCGTCCGGCTGCCAGTATTCGAGCAGCGTGCCCACCTCGTCCTGACGGCGCACCGACGAGCCGAAGAAGCGGAAATGCACCGGCTCTCCGACCACGAGCCCGAACTCCTGCGCGGGCAGCGCGGCCTCCGTGCCTTCCTCCATGCCGAAAGGCGCCACGCACAGTGCCTGCACGGGCGGTTCGAGTCCGGGCACGGCAGGCATTGCCGACTCGACCGCGACGTAGTATGCGCGTGCCGTGCCGCCACGAATGCGCACGCCCTTGCCGCGCCGAACATAGCCGTAATAGGCCGCGCCGCGCGCCACCGCCAGATCGAGGTCCGCGCCTTCGAGCAGACGCGCGGCGGGCGCGTTCTCGGCGGCGAGCCATGAATTGAGCGTGGACATGACGCGCTCGACCAGGAGCGGCGACTTGAACACGCCGCCGTTGAAGAGCACCGCGGTCGGATGCAGCAGCGTCGCGCCTTGCGGGGCTTCGTGCGGCAAGCCTTCGATTTGCGCGAGCGCGTTCACCTGACGGCCGAGGAACGCGGCGAGGTGACGCGTCACGGCGGCATCCTGCGCATAGGGCAGACCGAGTTGCGTGAGACCGGCGCGTGCGCGGCTGACCGGGCGCGCGCTGCCATCGACTTGCGGGAAGAAGCCTTCGAGCAAGATCTGCGTGAGTTCGGCGCGCGTGAGCTCGGTGCGCAGCGATCCGCCGATCAGCTTCGAGCCACGGCTCGGCACGACGAGCGGCACGGTTTCCGTGTCCGGATGGGTGAGCAGCGTTTCCTTGGCCGAACGGCACGCATAAGTGAGCGCGCGCAGTTGCCACGGATCGGGTTGCGTGCCGGCGGCCGCGAGCTTGCGCGCGACGATATGCGCGAGCGCCAGGTCCATGTTGTCGCCGCCCAGCAGGATGTGTTCGCCGACCGCGACGCGATGCAGTTCGAGATTGCCTTCACGCTCAACCACGGCGATCAGCGAGAGATCGGTGGTGCCGCCGCCGACATCGACGACGAGAATCACATCGCCCACTTTCACTTGCTTGCGCCAGCCGCCCGTCGACTTCTGAATCCAGCTGTAGAGCGCGGCTTGCGGTTCTTCGAGCAGCGTCATGCGCGCGTAGCCGGCCGCCGCCGCAGCTTCGGCGGTGAGTTCGCGGGCGGCGGGGTCGAAGGAGGCGGGAATCGTCACGGTGACGTCCTGCTGATCGAAAGGCGCGTCCGGATGCGCGTGATTCCATGCCTCGCGCAAGTGCGTGAGATAGCGCACCGAGCTTTCGAGCGGCGAGACGCGTTCGACTTCCTCGGGGGCATCGGCGGGAAGGATGGCCGCGCGACGATCCACGCCCGGATGGCAGAGCCAGCTTTTCGCGCTGGAGACGAGGCGAATGGGCGTGCCAGCGCCCCGGCTGCGCGCCAGCTCACCGACGATAAACGGCCGTTCCTGCGTCCACGGCAAGGTCAGATCGCCGGGCGCGAGTTCGCTCGGATGCGGCAGATACAGAAACGAAGGCAGCAACTCGCGCTCCTCGGCCGCGCCAGGAGCCGTCAGTTGCGCGATGGACAGCACGCCTTGCGCGGTCTTCTCGCCGTCGCTTGCGGACAAGTCGACGTAGGACAGCGCGCAGTGCGTGGTGCCGAGATCGACGCCGATGGAATAGCGCGGCGCGTTCTCTTCGTGATGATCGCTCATAGCTCCACCTCGGCCGGTGCGACGATGCTCGCGTCGTGTTGGTCCGCGAGCTTCGGCAGACGTGTTTCAGCGACCTTCCAGCCGCGATGGCTGAGATTGCCCGAGAACGGCGGCTTGCCGACGACGTTGCCGGTCACCCGCACGGCGCTGGCGTCGAAACCTTCGGGCAGCGTGATGCGGCTGCCTTCGGATTCGTTGCGCACAGGCTGGATCGTGAAATGTTCGCGCAGCACCGAGCGGCAGCCGTCGTGCACGAGACGCGCGGCCGCGCCGATATCGGCGTCGCTGTAGTTGGCGATGTCTTCCTCGACGAAATCGATGAAGCGGGCGTCGCGCTGCAAAAGGCCGAGCAATTGCAAGGCGGCGACGGGGCTCGATTCCTTCAGCGGCGACGGCGCGGGCTTGGGCGCGACCGGCGCGGTTGCCACCGGCGCGGCGGCGGGCACGGGCGCTTCCGGCGCATGCGGGGCTTCGCGCAGGCGCTGCACGCGGCCGGCGAACGCGCCGTTGCCGAGCACGCCGAAGAACGCTCCGAAGGCAATGCCTATCCTGCCGAAGAAGGACGGATTCATGTCGGTCATGTGTTTGATGCTCCTTGTGGCTGCTTGCGAGGATGACCTATCCTCGGCGGCGCTGGTGGCCGGTGGCGGCGCGGTTCTGGTGTGCGGAAAACGGCAGCCGATGCCGCGAGCGGCGCACGGCAGGCCGTTTGAGCGCGGTTGCGTGAGCCGAAGCACGCGACGAGAACGTCAGCGCGTTTCGATCCGTATCCCGATATTGTCCATGATGTTGGCGCCGGGGCGCTAAAACCCGCCCGCGAGGGTCGCGCGGCGGCGCCCATTCTCTTGATTTAGGCGCTTAAGTCAAGGCTTGGCGGGATCGAGACGGCCTGATCGTGGCGCGAAGGCCGAGTCGCCGCTAAACCTTGCGTTGGCTGGCGTGCTCACGACCGGGTCGAACCGACGTGCATGCAAGCTGGCGTATGGCGTGTCTTGGTCGCTTGCGACGTTTGCGCCTGGCCCTCGCGCCGGCCGATGCAGTTTCGCGAGACGAGACAACAGCCCGCGCTCAAGCCTTCACATCGAAGCCCGCGAGATAACCGGCCGTATCGCCGCCATCCCAAACGCGTCCATCGCACAAGGTCGCTTTCCGATACTCGTCCGGCACACTTGCGCCTGCCGCCAGCGCCGCCTCGCGATACAACGCCGTTTGGTTCACTGCCGACGCGATGGCGGCATCGTCGTGTTCATCGGAAAGCATGCCCCAGCGCCGATACTGCGTGACAAACCACGAGCCATCCGACACGCGCGGAAAGTTCACCGCGCCATTGTCGAAGAAGCGCACGGGAAGCGCGCGCGCGTCGCCGCCATCGGCAGCAGCCAGCCGGCTTTCGATGAGCGCCGCCGGGACGCCAAGCAACTCCGCCGAAGCCAGCGCCCGCGAAATCTCCACGCGATGCTCGCGCGCGTCGAGCCACGCGCATGCGTCGAGCAGCGTACGCACCAGCGCCCGCGCGCTATTCGGATACAGCGCGACGAAATCGCGCCGGCACGCAAGGACCTTCTCCGGATGATCCGGCCAGACTTCGCTCGTGTACGCAACCGTGCGTCCCACGCCGCGCGCTTCGGCCACCGCATGCCACGGCTCGCCCGCGCAGAAGCCGTCGAGCATGCCTTCGGCCATCGCATCGGCCATGCGCGGCGGCGGAATCACGACGCTTTGCACGTCACGCAGCGGATGCACGCCATTCGCCGCCAGCCAGTAATACAGCCACATCGCATGCGTGCCGGTCGGGAAAGTCTGCGCAAGCACGGGCGGGCGGTCGAGCGACGCCAGCGCATCTTTCACGCTCGCGCCATTCCGAATGGCATCGGCGAGCGGGTTTGAAAAGGTGATCGCCTGACCGTTGCGGTTGAGGACCATCAGGACGCCCATGTCCGCCTGCGGCCCGCCGATGCCCAGTTGCACGCCATACACGAGCCCATATAGCGCGTGCGCGGCGTCGATCTCGCCGGAAAGCAGCTTGTCGCGCACGGCGGCCCACGAAGGCTGACGGCACAGTTCGATACGGATGCCATGGCGCCGCCCCATCTCGTGGATGGCCGCGACGGCAAGCGGCGCGGCGTCGCTCAACGCGACGAAGCCGAGCCGCAAATGCGTGCGTTCGGGCAACGCGGACGGGGATGTATTCGTTTCGGGCAAGTTCATGGTCTGTGCAATGTGCTCGGTCAGGGCAGCAAATCCGCGACCGAGAGAAGCTGGCGCGCGATCTCCGCGACTTTCACGCCCTGGTCCATCGCGCGTTTGCGCAGCATGGCGTAGGCGTCGTTCTCGGACAGGCCGCGGCGATCCATCAGCAGCCGCTTCGCGCGGTCGATGATCTTGCGCTCCGCAAGCTCGTTCTCCACTTGCGCGAGCCGCTGCCGCAACTGCGCCTCGTGTGCGAAGCGAGCAAGCGCGACTTCGATGATCGGTGCGAGCCGCGCGGGCGCGAGCCCTTCCACGGAATACGCTGTCACGCCCGCGCCGACGGCGGCGCGAATGAACTGCTGATCGGCGTCGTTGCTGAACATGAGCACGGGACGCGGCGCGGCCTTGTTCATCACCGCGAGCTGTTCGAGTGTGTCGCGCGAAGGCGAATCGGTATCGATGATGACGACATCCGGCTTCTGGCTCTCCACGGCCGCATGCAGCGCGGAAGGCGCGGCGACCTCGGCGAGCATGTCGTAACCGAGACGCGCCAGCTGCTCGCGCAAGTCGCCGATGGGCTTGGCGGTGTCGGTGACGAGCAAGACGCGCAACATGGATGGAGCAGGGGTCATGCGGGAAAAGGTCGGAACGAAGGCATACGCGATACCTTCGACTCTAACGTGCGCCAGGCCGCTTGAGAACCTGGCCGAATGGCATAGGCAATACGGCGTGCGAATGTGCGCGACCAACGTCTTTCGTTGCGACGAACGCGCGGATTCAACGTTGCATCGCGAGCTATTCGTTCAAGCGGCATGCGCGAGACCTTGCCTGGAATGGCACGCGAATTCGACGGCTTCGCCTATCGCGCCGCCAATCAGAATGACGGCGGGGCTGCCGAGTCCGGCGGCGGTGGCTTCGGCGGCGAGCCGATCGAGCGTGGTGACGAGGCGCTTCTCATCGGGCGATCCCGCGTGCTGCACGACCGCGGCCGGTGTATCGGCACGCAGCGCCAGTAGCAACGCCTGAGCGATGCTCGCAATGCGGCTCATGCCCATGTAGATGGCGAGCGTCGTGCCGGTGGCGGCGAGCGCGGCCCAGTCCGGTTGACTGTGATCCTGCATGTGCGCCGTGACGAAGGTCACGCCCTGACAATGATCCCGATGCGTCAGCGAAATGCCGAGCCCCGCTGCCGCCGCGAATCCCGACGACACGCCGTTCACGATATCCACGGCAATGCCTGCATGGCGTAGCGCCGAGATTTCCTCGCCCGCGCGGCCGAACAGCAGCGCATCGCCGCCCTTTACGCGCACCACGTGCAGGCCCTTTCTCGCATAACGCTGCATCAGACGTTCGATGAACGCCTGCGGTGTCGACCGGCAACCGCCGCGCTTGCCGACGCGAATCACGCGCGCGCTGGGCGCAAGCGTGGCGATCTCTGGATTGGCGAGGTCGTCGAGCATGAGGATGTCGGCGGCGGCGAGCGCCTTGGCCGCGCGCAAGGTCAGCAGGTCGAGATCGCCGGGACCCGCGCTCAGGAGGGTGACTTTGCCTTCAACGTGATTCATCGTGTTCTCTTTCGGCTCGGGGCGAGATGACTCGCCTGTATCGGTGGGGCGCATCGGCGCGGCGGGACGAAATGCAAAAAGCGTCCGCCCGTGTCGTTGCACGAGGGGACGCCGTTGTCCTTGGGCCTTGGTCGATGCACGCATCGGTCGATGTATGCATGCTTTGCGCTGCTGCCAGCGCCGTTGCCGGCAGCGCTTCGAGCAATGCAATAAGCGGGCCATTTGCGCCGGGAACGCGCTTGCGTAGATGTCGCAAGGGCTTGCGCCTCGACGCGCGCATCACGTCGCACCGCGAGGAGGCACTGTCGATGTGCAGCCGGCACCCGAACAGCGCGCGCATGCCTCGATGCGTTGCCAAACGCATGGCGTCCCACGTTCATTCGCACGATTAACCAGACGGTTCAAAAATAAGCGACGTTCGCACGCCATCAGTGCTGCGCCGCACCAGCGATGTGCCCGCGCGCATCAAAACGCGACGCAGAGCAAATGCGCGTTGCCGGTGCAGGATCGCTCGAACGCTTATTCCTCATGGTTGTGAGCTGCATGCGTTCAACATGGCATATCCCTTGCCTTATGTCCCGCCATCGGATCAACGGCGATCCGTCCTGATTACAGCGCCCGGCAGGTTAAAGCCATGCGGGCATCGGACAACGGCGTCCCCCGCATCGGCTTTCCGGCTGATGCGCGGGACGCCTTTCTTTTTTGGCGGAAAGACGATGGACAAAGCCACCCGGATCGATCTCTTCAGCATGCGCACGGCGCCGATGCGCGCCTTCCATCTCACATGGATGGCGTTCTTCGTATGCTTCTTCGCATGGTTCGCTTGCGCGCCGCTGATGCCGCTCATCAAGCGCGAATACGGCCTCTCCAACGACCAGGTCGCCAACCTCAATATCGCGGCCGTGGCCGTGACCATTCTCGTGCGTCTGATCGTGGGCCCGATGTGCGACCGCTTCGGCCCGCGCAAGGTCTATAGCGCGCTGTTGCTCGCAGGCGCGGTGCCGGTGTTCGGCGCGGCGCTTTCCACGGGCTACGACAGCTTCCTGTGGTGTCGTCTTGCCATCGGTGCAATCGGTGCGAGCTTCGTCATCACGCAATACCACACGTCGGTGATGTTCGCGCCGAACGTCGTCGGCACCGCGAACGCCACGACCGCGGGCTGGGGCAACGCAGGCGCAGGCGCGGCGCAAGCTCTCGTGCCGATGCTGGTTGCCGCCGCGATCGCGTTGGGCGCAGGCGCGGCATCGTCGTGGCGCATCGCGCTGATCGTGCCGGGTATCGCCATGCCTGTGATGGCGTACTTTTACTGGCGCTATACGCAAGACTGTCCGCAAGGCAACTTCACGCAACTGCGCGAACTGGGCGTTGCCATCGACGGCGGCAAGAAGGGCGGCTGGCAGAGTTTCGTGACCGCATGCTCGAACTATCGCGTGTGGATGCTTTTCGTGACCTACGGCGCGTGCTTCGGCGTGGAAGTGTTCATCCACAACATGGCGGCCGTGTATTACGTCGATCACTTCAAGCTCTCGCTCGGCGCGGCAGGACTGGCGGCAGGCAGCTTCGGTCTGCTCGCGCTCTTTGCCCGCGCGCTCGGCGGCTGGCTTTCCGATAAAGCGGCCGCGCGCCGCAGCCTCGATATTCGCGCGACCTTGCTGTTCGTACTGATCGCGGGCGAAGGCATCGGTCTTTATGCGTTCGCGCATGCCGAAGGCGTCGCGCTCGCCATCGTATCGATGCTCATCTTCGGTCTCTTCACGCATATGGCTTGCGGCGCGACCTACGCGCTCGTGCCGTTCATCGACCGCAAGGCGCTGGGCGGCGTGGCTGGCGTGATCGGCGCGGGCGGCAACGTCGGCGCGGTCGCGGCGGGCTTCCTCATGAAAGGCGTGGGCAATGCGCAAGCCACGCTCTCGATGCTCGGCGTGATGGTCGGAGGCGCTGCACTGTGCGCGCTGGCCGTGCGCTTTACCCCGGAACACAAGGCACGCGAAGCCGCGTTGCGTGAAAGCGCGCTCGCGGGCAACAACCGTGTAGCTGGTTAAGTCATCACTCAGGCAGAGTCCCCATGAAAATCGTCGTCATCGGCCACGGCATGGTCGGCCACAAGTTCCTCGAATGTCTCGCCGAAAGCGGGCATGACACGCTGCAAGTCACCGTGCTCTGCGAAGAACCGCGCGCGGCCTATGATCGCGTTCATCTGACCGAATTCTTTTCGGGTAAGTCGGCCGATGAGCTTTCGCTCGTGCAGGAAGGCTTCTTCGATCGCTCGGGCTATGCGCTTCAGCTCAATGCGAAAGCCGTCGCGATCGATCGCGCGGCGCGTACCGTGACGGCATCCACGGGCGAAGTGCTGCCCTATGACAAGCTGGTGCTCGCAACGGGTTCGTATCCGTTCGTGCCGCCCGTCGAAGGCAAGGAGCGCGCGGGATGCTTCGTGTATCGCACGATAGAAGATCTCGAAGCGATGCGTGCCTTCGGTGCGAAATCGAAAGTCGGTACGGTCGTCGGCGGCGGTTTGCTTGGTCTCGAAGCGGCGAAGGCGTTGCGCGATCTCGGGCTCATCACGCATGTCGTCGAATTCGCGCCGCGTCTGATGGCCGTGCAAGTGGACGACGGCGGCGGACGCGTGCTGCGCAGCAAGATCGAGGAACTGGGCGTGACGGTGCACACGGGCCGCAACACGCTTGCCATCGTCGACGGCGAGGGTGCTGCGAATCGCATGAATTTTGCCGATGGCGCGCATCTCGATACCGACATGATCGTGTTCTCCGCGGGCATTCGTCCGCGTGACGATATCGCGCGTGCGGCCGGTCTCGAGATCGGGCCGCGCGGTGGCATCGTGATCGACGACGCATGCCGCACGAGCGATGCGGATATCTACGCCATCGGCGAATGCGCGCTGTGGCAAGGGCAGTTGTTCGGCCTCGTCGCGCCGGGTTACGACATGGCGCGCATCGTCGCGAAGCAGGTCATTGGCGCGGACGACGCCATGTTCGCGGGCGCGGACATGAGCACCAAGCTCAAGCTGATGGGCGTGGACGTGGCGAGTATCGGCGACGCACATGGCAAGACGCCGGGCAGCCGCTCGTATCAGTTCAGCGACGAGCGCAAGCAGATCTACAAGAAGCTGGTCGTGTCGGATTGCGGCAAGTTCCTGCTGGGCGGCGTGATGGTTGGCGACGCCACTGAATACGGCACGCTTTTGCAGATGATGCTCAACAAGATCGAGCTGCCGGAAGCACCCGAATTCCTGATCTTGCCGCAAAGCGACGGCAAGGCGAAGCCCGGCCTCGGCGTCGAAGCCTTGCCCGATGCCGCGCAAATCTGTTCGTGCAACAACGTGAGCAAGGCGGAAATCTGCGCGGCGGTGTGCGCGGGCGCGACGAGCATCGGCGCGTTGAAGAGCGCATGCAAGGCGGGCGCATCGTGTGGCGGCTGCGTGCCGCTCGTCACGCAGGTGCTGAAGAGCGAGATGAAGCGCCAGGGGCTCGCGGTCAACAACCATATCTGCGAACACTTCCCGTATTCGCGCCAGGAGCTTTATCACATGGCGCGCGTGGAAGGACATCGCACGTTCGGCTCGATGCTCGCGAAGCATGGCAAGGGTCTGGGCTGCGATATCTGCAAGCCTGCCGTGGCCAGCATTCTCGCTTCGTGCTGGAACGAGTTCGTGCTGAAAAAGGAGCATGCGGGCCTGCAGGATTCGAACGACTACTACCTCGCCAACATTCAACGCGATGGCACGTATTCCGTCGTTCCGCGCATGCCGGGCGGCGAAGTCACGCCCGATGGTTTGATCGCGGTCGGACAAGTAGCGAAGAAGTACGGGCTCTATACGAAGATCACGGGCGGCCAGCGCGTCGACATGTTCGGGGCGCGCGTGGAGCAGTTGCCCTTCATCTGGGAAGAGCTGATCGCCGCGGGCTTCGAATCGGGACATGCCTATGGCAAGTCGCTGCGCACGGTGAAGTCGTGCGTCGGTTCGACATGGTGCCGCTATGGTGTCGGCGATTCGGTCGGTCTCGCCATCGCGCTGGAAAACCGCTACAAGGGGCTGCGCACGCCGCACAAGATCAAGTTCGGCGTCTCGGGTTGCACACGCGAATGCGCGGAAGCGCAGGGCAAGGATATCGGCGTCATCGCGACGGAGAAGGGCTGGAACCTCTACGTCTGCGGCAACGGCGGCATGAAGCCGCGTCATGCCGAACTGCTCGCATCCGATCTCGACGAAGTCACGCTCATTCGCTACGTCGACCGCTTCCTGATGTTCTACGTGCGTACGGCGGACCGCCTGCAACGCACGAGCGTGTGGCGCGACAACCTCGAAGGCGGCCTCGATTATCTCGTCGATATCGTCGTGAACGACAAGCTCGAACTCGCCGCCGAACTCGAAGCGGAGATGCAACTCGTCGTCGATACGTACGAAGACGAATGGAAGAAGGCCGTCACCGACCCCGAAACGCGCAAGCGCTTCCGTCACTTCGTCAACAGCGACAAGAGCGACGAGAACGTGACCTTCGTGGAAGAGCGCGGCCAGATTCGTCCCGCGACGCCCGAGGAACGCAAGCTGAAGCTGATCGACATTCCTGTCGTCGTCGAAACCGTTTGAGCGCTGGAGACCACCATGAATGACCGCATTGAACAGGACTGGACCGAGATCTGCGCACTCGATGACATCGTGCCCGACACCGGCGTCTGTGCGCTTTTCAAGGGCGCGCAGGTGGCCGTGTTTCATGTGGCGGGCGACGAGCAGAGCGTCTTCGCCATCGACAACTTCGATCCGCATTCGCAGGCGGCGGTGCTCTCGCGCGGTATCGTCGGCAGCTTGGGCGAGCGCATTGTCGTGGCATCGCCGATCTACAAGCAGCACTTCGATCTGCGTACCGGCGAATGCCTCGAAGCGCCGGAGCGCTCCGTGACCGCGTATCGCGCACGCGTGGCGGGCGGCAAAGTGTGGATTGCCGCATGAAGACGGAATATGCGGTTGCGGCTGGCGCGGCCGATGTACCGATGGTGCAGGCGCGTCAGCGTCTCGTCGTGATCGGCAACGGCATGGCGGGCATGCGCACGGTCGAGGAATTGCTGAAGATCGCGCCCGAGCTGTACGACATCACCGTGTTCGGCGCCGAGCCTTACGGCAACTACAACCGCATTCTGCTTTCGCCCGTGCTTGCAGGCGAGAAAAGCGTGGACGACATCATCCTCAATACGCGCGAATGGTATCGAGCCAATGACATCACGCTGCATGCAGGCGACGCCGTGGTCGGAATCGATCGCGTGCGGCGCATCGTGCGCTCGGCAAGCGGTATCGAGGCGCGCTACGACCGACTTCTGATAGCGACGGGTTCGAAGCCTTTCATCATTCCCGTGCCGGGTTGCGATCTTCCGGGCGTGATCGCGTTTCGCGACATTCAAGACGTGGAAAAGATGCTGGCGGCATCGCGCGATCATCGTCACGCGGTGGTGATCGGCGGCGGCTTGCTCGGTCTCGAAGCGGCCAACGGTTTGCAACGTCAGGGCATGTCGGTGACGGTCGTGCATTCGAGCGAAAGCCTGATGGACCGTCAACTCGATGCGAGCGCGTCCACGTTGCTCAAGCGTTCGCTGGAAGCCAAGGGTCTGCGTTTCGCGATGGCCGCGAAGACGACGGAGATCGTGGGCGATGAACGCGTGACGGCGGTGCGTTTTGCCGATGGCCGCGAGATCGAAGCCGATCTCGTCGTGATGACCGCGGGCGTGCGTCCCAACATCGCGCTCGCGAAGGAAGCGGGACTGCACTGCGAGCGCGCGATCGTCGTCGACGACACCTTGCAGACTTACGATCCGCGCGTCTATGCAGTGGGCGAATGCGTGCAGCATCGCTCGGCTACGTTCGGTCTCGTGGCGCCGATCTGGGATCAGGCGCGTGTGGCCGGCGCGCATCTCGCGGGCGCGGGACATCGCCGCTATGTGCAGCGCGCGACCGCGACCAAGCTGAAAGTCACGGGCGTCGACCTTTACTCGGCGGGCGATTTCATCGGCGACGATTCGTCCGAAGACCTCGTGTTGCGAGATCCGCGTCGCGGCGTCTACAAGCGTCTCGTGTTGCAGGCGGGCTGTGTGATCGGCGCGGTGCTGTATGGCGACGTGAAAGACGGCGCATGGTATTTCGAGCTGATTCAGAACCGCACGGATGTCTCGCATCTGCGCGGACGTTTGTTGTTCGGCAAGACGCTTTGCGAAGCGCAAGCATAGATATGAACGCGAGAATCCCCATCATTCCGGTTCAGGCCGCTGCCGTTCGCACGACCTGTCCTTATTGCGGCGTGGGTTGCGGCGTAGTGGCGACACCGCGCACGGCTATCGACGTGGCGATTGCTGGCGACGAAACGCATCCGGCCAACTTCGGCCGCTTGTGCGTGAAAGGCTCGGCACTCGGCGACACGGTGAGCCTCGAAGGACGTCTGCTCAAACCGAAGCTGCGCGACGGTCAAACCGGCGCGCTCGCCGATGTCTCCTGGAGCGATGCCATCGGCACGGTGGCGAGCGGATTCGCTCGCATCATCGACCGACACGGTCCGGATGCGGTCGCCTTCTACGTATCGGGGCAATTGCTCACGGAAGACTATTACGTCGCCAACAAGCTGATGAAGGGCTATATCGGCAGCGCGAACATCGATACGAACTCGCGGCTTTGCATGTCGTCGTCGGTGGCGGGACACAAGCGCGCGTTCGGCGAAGACCTCGTGCCGCTGAATTACGAAGACCTCGAACTCGCCGATACCATCGTGCTCGTCGGATCGAATACGGCATGGTGTCATCCAATCCTGTTTCAGCGCATCGTGAAGATGAAGGAAGCGCGGCCAGACGTGAAGATCGTCGTGATCGACCCGCGCCACACGGCAACGTGCGAGATGGCCGATCTGCATCTGCCGCTCAAGCCCGGCAGCGATGTGCGGCTGTTCAACGGCCTGTTCGCGTTTCTGGCGGAGCATGGCGCATCCGATTCCGCTTTCGTCGATGCACACACCAACGGCTTCGATGCCGCGCTCGCGGCAGCAGGACCGTCCGATCTCGCGCAGACCGCGAAGGACTGCAAGCTCGACGCGCACGACTTGATGACCTTCTATCGGCTCTTTGCGCGCACCGAACGCGTGGTGACGGTTTATTCGCAAGGCGTGAATCAATCGAGCGCGGGGACGGACAAAGTCAACAGCATCATCAACTGTCATCTGTTGACAGGACGCATTGGCAAGCCAGGCATGGGACCGTTTTCCTTCACGGGACAACCGAACGCGATGGGCGGGCGCGAAGTGGGCGGCCTTGCCAACACGCTGGCGGCGCATCTCGAACTCGATAGTCCGTTGCATCGCGAGATCGTGCAGACGTTCTGGGCGTCGCCTGCGATTCCCGAACGCGCCGGATTGAAGGCCGTCGATCTGTTCGACGCCATCGAAGCCGGCCGCGTGAAAGCAGTGTGGATCATGGGCACGAATCCGGTCGTGAGTCTGCCGGACGGCGACCGCGTGAAGCGCGCGCTTGCAAAGTGCGAACTGGTGGTGAGCTCGGACATCATCGAGCATACGGATACCAACGCTTGCGCCGATGTGTTGCTGCCCGCGCTCGGCTGGGGTGAGAAGGACGGCACCGTGACCAACTCGGAGCGCCGTATCTCGCGGCAGCGCGCATTTCTGCCGGCCCCGGGCGAAGCGCGCGCCGACTGGCGGATCATGTGCGATGTCGCGCGTCGCATGGGCTTTGCGGGCTTCGACTTCCAGGCGCCGCATGAAATTTTCGATGAACACGCGCGTTTGAGCGCATATCGCAACGACACGGAGACGGGCGTTTATCGCGCATTCGATATCGGCGGACTAACGCAACTCGGAGAGCACGACTACGACCTGCTTGAACCCGTGCAATGGCCGCTGCGCTCGAAAGACGACACCGGCAGCGCGCGACTCTTCGAGGAACGACGCTTCAGTCATGCCGATGGGCGCGCGCGTTTCATCGCGACGCCGCCGCGCGATCCGGTCAACGCGCCCGATGCCGACTATCCGCTCATTCTCAACACGGGCCGCGTGCGCGATCAATGGCACACGATGACGCGCACCGGGCGTTCGGCGAAGCTCGCCGGGCATATCAGCGAATCGTTCATCGACATGCATCCGCAGGACGCGCTTGCATACGGCGTGCGCGAAGGAGAGCTCGCGCGCGTGACGAGCCGCTGGGGTTCGATGATCGCGCGCGTTCAATTCGGCGGCGGCATGTCGCGCGGCAGCGTATTCGTGCCGATCCACTGGAACGATCAGGTTGCCTCGGATGCGCGCGTCGGCGCGGTGGTGAATCCGGTCGTCGATCCGGTATCGGGCGAGCCCGAGTTCAAGCACACGCCTGTGTCGATCGAGCAATTCCACGTGACATGGCACGGCTTCGCGCTTTCGCGACGCGCGCCCGCGCTCGATTCCGTCACGCACTGGACGCGCGTGCACGGCGCGCGTTTCGTGCGCCATGAACTGGCAGGACGCAATCGTTTCGATGCCGCGCATGACGATCATCACGACTGGGCGCGCGCGCTCTTTCGCATTGACGATCCGCATGCGGACTGGATCGAATACGAGGACAAAAGTGCGGGCGTGTATCGCGCGGCGCATGTGGTGAACGATCGCATCGAGAGTTGCGTGTTCGTTTCCGAGCGCCCCGACTTGCCTGCGCGCGCTTGGCTTGCGAGTCTCTTCGATAAAGAGCGTCTCGACGATGAAGACCGCGCGAGCCTTTTGCTCGGCCAGCCGATAGGCAAGGGCGAGGACACAGGACCGACAGTCTGCTCGTGCTTCGGCGTCGGGCGCAATACGATCTGCAAGGCGATTCAGGACAAGGGTCTGAAGACGGCCGCGGAGGTCACCGCTTGCGTGAAGGCCGGCGGCAACTGCGGATCGTGCGTGCCGGAGTTGAAGAAGCTGATCGTCGAAACGGAGATGGCTCGGTTGAGCACGGTTTGATTTGTCATTGACGGCTGCGGCAAGAAGCGGGCGCCTCGGCGCCCGCTTTTACTTCATGCCGTCTTACAATAAGCGCCCTGTGAGCGCTGTCGAACCAAACATCTGATGAATCAGCGCGATTTCAGCGCATATGTTGGTTCGCCCGCCAATTCCTTTCGCGATTCTCCTTACAGTCCTTTCCCACAGGCGCATCGACAAAAATGAGCGTCAGCGGGCATCGTCGAATGGCTATAGGGATTGAAACGAAGGCGCGGTTATTTCGGATGGCGAATAAATTTCTTGCGGACGCTTCCACGCTATAGGGCACACGAAGCGAAGCTTGCCGCCATTGCAATAGCCATTGCCATTGCCATTGCCGCGACGAAACCGACGTCGCAAACCGCTCAGTAACACCGTTGGAACTCCGGAGGCAACCAGGCAAGGTGGCGTTTCTGGAGCATGGAGATGTGCTTCACAGCCGTCTCTTCTTTTTGGGTTGGCTCGGATGTGGATACATCGGAAGGGCCAACCCTTTTTTTTGACATCGCGGGAAAGCACCGCGAGAACAATCAGCCCGTGGAATGCCGCTCCGAAAGGCCCATCGCAATGCGCGCCTGCTGCGCATGCTCGGCGGATAACGGCGCCCCGGCCGATGCCCCGCCTTCGCTCATGGGCCGATGCTCATTGCCGAATCGCGCCACCGAGAACGCGAATGTGTTGATGCCCTTGGCACTCGTCGCCGATACCGTGCCGCGATGCATTTCCGCCACGGCCTTCACGATAGCCAGTCCCAGCCCGTGATTCTCCCGGCTGTTGGTGCGCGAGCTTTCGGCGCGATAGAAACGATCGAACAGATGCTCCATGACAGGCGGCGCGATCTGCTCGCCGGGATTAGCCACCGCGATCCGCACGCGCCCATGCTCGCGCGCGATGTTGACCGAGATAGTCGCGCCCGGCGCGCAATGCTGAATGGCGTTCATCACGAGATTGGAAAGCGCGCGGCCGAATAGCGACGTGTTGACGAAGGCGCGTGCATCGCCGCTTGCCGTCGCGCGCACTTGCGCTTCTTCGAGCGGTATCTCCAGAAACTCCAGCGTGCGGCTCACTTCCGCCGCGAGCGACACTTCGACGAGTCCCGTTGCGCGTTCGCCCTGATCGGCACGCGCGAGGAACAGCATGTCGTTGATGATCGCGCGCACGCGCTCGAACTCTTCGAGATTCGACTGCAACGTATGACGCAATTCTTCGATCGGCCGGTCGCGCGTGAGTGCCACTTCCGTCTGGCCGATGAGAATGGTGACGGGCGTGCGCAACTCGTGCGCGACATCCGCATTGAACGATTCGAGCCGTCCATACGCGTGATCGAGCCGTTCTAGCGCGCCGTTGAATGACTTCGCGAGGTCTTCGAGTTCAAAGGGCAACGAGCGCGTGTTGAGCCGCTGCGAGCGATTGTTCGGGCTTACGTTCTGCGCGTCGCGTGTCAGACGCGTCAAGGGCGCAAGGCCCAGTCGCGCCACCGAATAGCTTAGGAACAACACGGCGACCGTGGCGAGCGCCGTCAATGCGGCAAGCGCAAGCCCGAAGGCGCGCATGGTCCGCACGTTCGGCGAACAGTCCACGGCCACGAAAAGCTGCAACGGCGGACGGTCCATATACGGCGGAATGGTCAGCGTGGTCATGAGCATTTCATACGCGCGGCCTTCGGGCTGGAAGTGCCCGTAATGGTCCTGCACGCGCTTGATCTGATCGCGCAAGGGCGGTGCGCCGTAGTTATAAAGGCCGTCGTTGCTGGCCACGGCGAACATCGTGGAGCCGTCACGCGGCGTGATGTCCGCGAGCTTCTCCTTGGCCATCTTCCACTTGTCGGGGTTCGATACGTGCGAGACGATCAGCCGTGCGATCTCCGCGCGATTGTCGAGCGAGTCGCGCAGATGCTGTTCGAGCTGCACACGCAGCACGAGAAAAAGCCCGGTGCCCACGAGCGCGAACACGAACAACGCGACGACCGCGAACATGACCGCAAGCCGCCGCGCAATGGATCGCTGCGAGCGCGGTTCGCCGTCGCCGGATTTGGCCCACTGCACGTTCATGATGTTCTCGCGTCTTCCCTGGTTTCCCGCGTGTCGCGTGCTTCGCGCACTTCGAGCACGTAGCCCATGCCGCGCACGGTATGCAGGAGTTTGGTGCGAAACGGCCCGTCGAGCTTGGCACGCAGCCGCTTGATGGCGGTTTCCACCACGTTGGTATGACTTTCGAAATCTACTTCCCAGACGAGTTCGGTGATGGCCGTCTTCGACAGGATATCTCCATGACGGCGCGCGAGCACGCTCAGCAGCTGAAATTCCTTCGCGGTGAGATCGAGGCGCACGCCGTCACGCGTGGCGCGTCTGCCGATCAGATCGACGTAAAGATCGCCCACGGAAATGAGCGTGGATTCCTGCGCGCGCGTGCGCCGTGCGAGCGCGTGCAGTCGCTCGACGAGTTCGAGAAACGAAAAAGGCTTGGTGAGATAGTCGTCCGCGCCCTCGCGCAGACCGCGCACACGGTCATTGATATGATCGCGCGCCGTGAGCATGATGACCGGCGTCGACTTCTGCAGACGCAGCGCCTTCAGCACCGCGAAGCCATCGCGGCGCGGCAGCATGACATCGAGCACGACCACGTCGTAATCGTATTCGATGGCCAGATGCGTGCCTTCCTCGCCGTCCATCGCCACATCGACGACCCAACCTTGCTCGGTCAGTCCGGAGCGCAGGTAATCGACTACCTTGTGTTCGTCTTCCACTATCAGGACTTTCATGCCTGCCTCTTCAAGGGGTTTGCTTACCGCTCGCTTGCTTATTGTTATAGGTGATTACTATACGATCCTCACGTCTAACATGCTTGCATCGAACCGCCATTCAACGCGATGATTCCTTGACGCTCTGATTCGATGCACCCTGTTCCTGCGCCGCGTCATGCACGTCCCATCCGCCGCCCAGCGCCTTGACGAGCGCGACAGACGTGGTGTGTTGCTGGCCACGTATCTGCACATCCTGGCGCTCGCTCGTGAGCAATTGCTGCTGTGCGGTGATCACGTCGAGATAAGCGACGAGGCCGCCGGAATATCGATCATTGGCAAGCGAAAGCAGACGCTGCGAGTCGACCACGGCTGCATGCGATTGCTTCGCCGCGCCATCCAGCACCGATAACCCGACGATACCGTCCTGTACCTGCTGGAACGCGCCGAGAACGGTCTGACGATAATTCGCCTCAGCCGCCACGTAGCCTTCGCTCGCGAAGTCGACGGCAGCGGAACGCCGGCCGCCATCGAACACGACCTGGCTCGCCATGGTGCCGATGGTCCACAAGAGGCTTGGCGCGGAGATGAGACTCGAGAACGCGGTGCTCTCCCAGCCGACGTTACCGTTCAAGGTCAGGCTCGGAAAGAATGCAGCCTTCGCGACGCCGATCTGCGCATTCGCCGACGCCATCGAACGCTCCGCCGATGCCACATCCGGCCGGCGTTGCAGCACGTCACTCGGCAGGCCGAGCGGTATCGACGGCACCGGACGATCCTTGATGTCCGCCGCGATGGAGAACTGCGGCGCGGGCGTGCCGACGAGCGCCGCAATGGCGTGTTCGTATTGCGCGCGCTGGTTCAGCAGCAGTTGCGCCTGCACGCGTGTCGAGTCGAGTTGCGACTGCTGTTGCAGCACGTCGAGACCGGATACCGCGCCCAGATCGTGCTGCGAGGTCACGTAATCGAGCGCTTTCTTTTGCAGCCCCACGGAGCGATTCAGCACGTCGATCTCGGCATCGAGTTCGCGCATCGAGAAATAGCTGCTCGCGAGTTCCGTGGTGAGAACGAGCCGCGCGTTGGCGAGGTCGTCGCGCGATTGTTCCGCCGTTGCCTGTGCGCCTTCCACTTCGCGGCGAATGCGTCCGAACAGATCGAGGTCATAGCTCACGGAAGGCGCGAGCTTGATGTCGTTCTGAACCGTGCTCATGACCGGCGTGTTGTAGCTCGTGACCGGACGATTCTTCGAAACGCGCAGACGGTCGGCCTGTGCGCCGAGATCCACCTCGGGCAGCGCGAGCGATGAGGTTTGCGCGAGCGTTGCGCGGGCCTGTTCGTAATGCGCGACGGCGGCCGCGAGCGTCTGATTCTGTGCGAGTGCTTGCGTCTCCAGCGTGTTCAGCGTGGCGTCGTCATAGCTCGTCCACCAGTCGAGCGCGAGCGGCGCGTGCGAAGGTTCGCCGACTCGCCAGTACGAGTCGGTTTGCCAGTCGGGCGGCGTCTCGGCGACGGGGCGCTTGTAATCGGGGCCGACGGTGCACGCCGCGAGCATCGTCAACATGCCGATGGCAACGATGCCTCTCATGACGCGGCCTTCTGATTCGGAGTCTGCGGATCGTGCTGATTCTGCTGCTTCTGCGGCTGGACCACGACATGATCGCCGTCCGCAATGGAATCGCTCGGATTGATGATGATCTTGTCGGTCGGCTCGATACCGCTCTCGAGTTCGAGCGACTGCCCGAGATCCTGCGCGATCACGATCTTGTTCAGATGCACATGGCCGTTCGAGTCGACCACCGCGACGCGCGGTCCTTCCGCACGGAAGAGCAACGCATTGCCCGGCACGAGCAGGCGTGCATGGACGACGGCTGGCACCGCGACCTGCACATAGGCGCCGGGACGCAGGCGCTGATCGGCGTTGGGCAGCGTGACTTCGACTTGCAGCGAACGCGTGGGCACGTCGATCGCGCCGGAGATATGCGTGATCTTGCCGTGGAACTGCTGATCGGGAAGCTCGGCCTGCATCACGATCACCGACTGACCGACCGACACGTTCTGCGCATACGCCTGCGGCAACTGCACGAACACGCGCAGCGGGTCTGACTGCGCGAGCGCAAAGAGCGCGCGGCTCGCGCCACTGCCCGCGTCGATGAGATCGCCGACATCGACGTTGCGCTGCGTGACCACGCCTGCAAACGGCGCGACGATGCGCTTGAACGATTCGAGCTGACGCAGACGCTTCACGTTGGCGTCCGCGGCGGCGAGATTGGCCACGTCCTGGTTATACGTGCTCTGACGTTCGTCGAGTTCCTGCTGCGAGACGGCATCGCGCTGACGCAGTTGTTGCCAGCGTTGCAGCGAGCTTTTCGCAAGGCCCAGGCTCGATGCTGTCTGATCGCGTTGCGCGACCGCCTGCGCGAGCTCCTGATCGATTTCAGGGGTATCGAGATCGGCGAGCAACTGGCCTTGCTTCACGCGTGTGCCGATATCCGCATACCAGTGCAGCAGATAACCCGTCGCGCGCGCATAAATCGGCGATTCGACGAAGCCGCGCAGCGTACCCGGCAAGGTCGTGTTGCCGCCGCCATCGGTCTGCGTCGGCGCGACCACGTTGACGTATTGCTGGGCGTTCTGTTGCGTGCGCGTGACGACCGAGCGGTTGTGGATCATGTCGCTGATCACGGTGCGCGCCGCGCCGAGCGCGAGCAGCGCAAGCACGATCACGAGCGCGATCTTCGCGCGTTTCCATTCGACATGGCGCGGTGGCAGCGCGGGTCCTTCATTCGGATCACGCGCGGGAATCGCGAGCGAGGCGTGGTTCTTTTCAGTCATGTTCGTCGGAGTGCCTGGATTGAATTCAGTGCTGCGTGTTCGTGTCGTCGGACTGCGCTTCGCCGTGCGGTTTATGGCCTTTGCGTTCCGCGCGTTTAGCAAGGCGCGCGTGAATACCCGCGAAGACGAGCGGCACGAAGAACAGCGTGGAAACCGTGGCAAACAGCAAGCCGCCGATCACCGCGCGGCCGAGCGGCGCGTTCTGTTCGGCGCCTTCGCCGAGACCGAGCGCCATTGGAATCATGCCGATGATCATCGCGAAGGCCGTCATCAGCACCGGGCGAATACGGCTTGCGCCTGCTTCGAGCGCGGAGGCGAGCGGCGGCACGCCCGCTGTCAGACGTTGCCGCGCGAACGACACCATCAAGATACTGTTGGCGGTGGCGACGCCCATCGTCATGATCGCGCCCGTGAGTGCGGGCACGGACAGATGCGTGCCGGTGAGAAACAGCATCCAGACGATACCCGCGAGCGCCGCCGGCAACGCGCTCACGATGATGAGCGGATCGACCCACGACTGGAAGTTGACGACGATAAGCAAATACACCAGCACGATCGCCATGGCCACGCCAACGCCCAGCCCGAAGAACGATGTACGCATGGTCTCGACCTGACCACGCACGTTGATCTGCGTGCCGCGCGGAAGCGTGCGGCGCGCTTCATCGACGAGATGATTCACCTGACGCGCCACGCTGCCGAGATCGTTTCCTTCCACGCTCACGAAGAGATCGATCACGGGACGGATGTTGTAGTGCGAGACTTCCGCGAACTGATTCTGCGGCGAGACACGCACGAGGTTGCCGAGCAATTGCGTCGGTCCCGTGAGCGAGGCAGACACAGGCGTGCGCAAGAGTTCGTCGACCGATGAAACCTGATACTGCGGCGTCTGTACCGCGAGGTTGTATTCCACGCCATTCTTCGGGTTGAACCAGAATCCCGGCGACGTTTGCGAGCTGCCCGATAGTGAAACGAGCACGTTCTGCGCGACATTGCTTGCCGAGAGATTGAGCTGCTGCAGACGCGTGCGGTCCATCGTCAGGTTGATGACGGGTTCGTCGAGCTTCTGCTGGATGTGCGTATCCACGTTGCCGGGAATCATGCGGATCTGCTTCATCAGCTTGGCCGCGACCTGAAAGTTAGCTTGCTGATTCTGGCCTTGAATCTGCACGTCTACGGCGGCGGGCAAGCCGAAGTTCAGAATCTGCGTGACGATATCCGCGGGCTGAAAGAAGAACTCCACGCCGGGGAATTTCTGCGGCAAGAGCGCGCGCAGTTCGTCGATATATTTTTCGGTCGGCGCGTGATCTTCCTTCAACGCCACCTGTATCTCGCCGTCGAGCGTACCGATGGTGCCCGAGTTGCTGTACGAGAGATTGATACCGCTATAGGGCAGGCCGAGATTGTCGAGGATGGTATCGAGCTCATCGGCGGGCACGACCTGACGCACGACCTTCTCGACTTCATCGGCGAGGCGCGCGGTTTCCTCGATACGCGTGCCCGTCGGCGCACGCATGTGCATGCGGATGTCGCCGGCGTCGACCGTGGGAAAGAAGTCCTGGCCGAGCACGAACACCAGCGCGGTGGAGATGAGACAGAAGCCGAGAAAGAGCGAACCGTAGAGCCGCCGCTTCACGAGCAGGCTGCTCAGAATCACGATGTATGCGGCGCGCATGCGCTCGAAGCCGTGATCGAACCGGCGATGCAGCCGCATGAAGAGATTCGGCTTCTTCTTGGCATCGGGTGCATGCGCGTGGCCCATCAGCAGCATGGCGAGCGTCGGCACGAGCGTCCGAGAAAGAATGTACGACGCGATCATGGCGAACACCACGGCTTCCGCGAGCGGCACGAACAGGAACTTCGCCACGCCGGTCAGGAAGAACATCGGCACGAACACAATACAAATACACAACGTCGAGACGAGCGCGGGCACGGCAATTTCGCCCGCGCCTTCGAGAATCGCTTCGTGCAGATCGGTGCCCATGTGCAGATGGCGTTCGATGTTCTCGATGGTGACGGTGGCGTCGTCGACGAGAATGCCCACCGCGAGCGCGAGCCCGCCCAAGGTCATGATGTTGATGGTTTGCCCGAGCGCATGCAGCACGATCAACGACGAGAGAATGGACAACGGAATCGAGATCGCGATGATGCAGGTGCTGCGCCAGTTGCCGAGGAAGAGCAGGATCATGGCGGCCGTGAGCGCGGCGGCGATCAGCGCTTCGCGCACCACGCCCTGCACGGCGGCTTTCACGAACACCGATTGATCGAAGAGCGCGGTGATCTTGATGTCTTCCGACAACGACGAACGCGCTTGCGGCAAGAGACCCTTCAACGTGTTGACGATGGAAAGCGTCGATGAATCGCCGTTCTTCAGCACCGAGATCAGCACGCCGCGCCGGCCATCCTGACGCACGACGTTAGTCTGCGGCGAGAAGCCATCGCGCACGTGCGCCACTTCACGCAGATAAGTCGTCGCGCCGTTCACGGTTCGCACGGGCAGGTCGTTGAGACCTTCCACGGTGGTCGGTGAACCGTTCATGTTGATGGTGAATTCCTTCGGCCCGATCTTCGCCGTGCCGGTCGGCAGAATCAGGTTCTGCGCGTTGACGGCGCTGACCACATCGGTTGGCGTCAGGCCTTTGGCGAGCAGTGCGCGTGTGTCGAGGTCGATGGAGATGAGACGCGACTTCCCGCCATACGGATACGGCACCGATGCGCCCGGAATGGTCACGAGCTGTGGGCGCAGGAAGTTGAGCGCCGTATCGTTGAGCGACTGCTCCGACTCCTTGGGACTCGACAATCCAAGCTGGATCACCGGAATGCTCGACGCTGAATAACTGATGACGAGCGGCGGCGTTGCGCCGGGTGGCATCTGCTTGAGCTGCGCCTGTTCGACGGCCACCGTCTGCGCGATCGCCGTCTGAATGTTCGCGGTCGGCTGCAAAAACAGCTTGATGATGGCGATACCCGGCAACGACTGCGACTCGATATGCTCGATGTTGTTGACGGTGGTCGTGAGACTGCGTTCGTTCACGGACGTGATGCGGTTGGCCATGTCCTCGGACGAGAGACCCGTGTACGTCCAGATGATGCTGACAACCGGAATGTTGATCTCCGGAAGTACGTCCACCGGCGTCGTCAGAATGACGAATGGCGTGGCCAGCAGGATCATGATGGCCATTACGATGAACGTATAAGGCCGCTTCAGCGCTACGTTGACAATCCACATTGAGGCGTTCGGAAGAGCGAGGGAGGGACGCAGGTGCTTTCACGCGCGGGACGAGTCTCGAAGGCGGGTCGGTGAGCCGCCTTCGGTGCCCTATGGTAGTGGCAGCGTACCAACGAGATAATGACGCGAAAATGGCTATTTCGTCATCTTGCGTGAAATGAAAGGCGTGCGTAATCCTAAGCGCTCGAAAGGAAAGCCGGCAGCGCGCACTGGAAGGTGAACGTAATCGGAAAGTACGTCGATGCATTGCGCGAAGGGCAATGCGAGTACCGCAGTGAGACGGCGCGGGATCGCTTCAATTCAGCGGCAGCCGCGCTGGCCTCGTTCGGAATGGCGTGACTGTTGAATGACGTTATTGCGGAGTCTGGCCGAGCGGCGTGGTCGTCATGGTCGGTTGTCCCGACGCCGACGAGCCTTCCGACGATGCGCCATACGACGGGTTCGAGACCTTCTGTTCGGCGGCCTGGATATCGTTCGGGTAAAACGCATCGCGCTCCGACGGGTTGTAGCCGGCTTGTTCGACCTTGACGAGATCCTGTCTGACCTGTGCACGGGTGAGTCCTTCGCTTTGAGCAAAGGCGGCAAGTGGCGCTGCGGCCAACGTAACGATAGCGATGCGAGCGAGTAGTTTCATGGCGAACTCCCTGAAAAGTTAAGGACGATTCGCGGCGTGCGGTTTCGTGGTTTCGAGCGACATGAAGCTCGTTACACCCACCACCGCCACGGCACCGATTCTATGTCTCGCACCGTGACGAGATGCTGGCGGTCAAATGGCGCTTTGGTCAGATTGAAGCATGCGCTGTCACAAACGTTTTCGCCTGTGGCGGCGAGCGCCCGATGATAGACTCGCGAGCTTCGAGCGTCCTGTAAGACAAAGGCATGGTTCGTTTCAGTGACGCTCGCTTTCGTTCAAACATCTTTCGTTTAAACATCGACACCGGGACCGTCAATTGCCGTTCAAGCTGCCGACCACGGCCACCGCGCCATTCTGTCCGTCTGAAGTCAAAGGCTCCGTCGCCGTCGCGCCTGGCGCGTCGTCCTGGAAAAAGCTGCTGCAGTTCGCGGGGCCGGGGCTGCTCATCTCCATCGGTTATATGGACCCGGGCAATTGGGCCACCGATATCGAAGCCGGATCGCGCTATGGCTACGACCTGCTTTTCGTGGTCGTGCTTTCGAGCCTTGCGGCGATGGTGCTGCAATGTCTGTCGATGCGCCTCGGCATTGTCACCGGACGCGATCTCGCGCAGCTATCACGCGAACGCTACGCAAAGCCCGTCGCTCATGCGCAATGGGCGCTCGCCGAACTCTCGATCATCGCGTGCGATCTCGCCGAAGTGCTCGGCGGTGCGCTCGCGTTTCACTTGCTGTTTGGCTGCTCGCTGATGTGGGGCGTGATCTTCACCGCGTTCGATACGCTCATCGTGCTCGGTCTCAAGGGCAAGAACTTTCGCGATCTCGAAGCCATCATGCTGGGTTTGATTGCGACCATCGGGCTTGGTTATATTGTCGAACTCGTGCTCGTGAAGCCGCATTGGGCTTCGGTCGCCGCAGGTCTCGTGCCTTCGATCAGCCTCTTCTCGCAGCGCGAGCCGCTGTATCTCGCCATCGGCATTCTCGGCGCAACCGTGATGCCGCATAACCTCTATCTGCATTCGTCGATCGTGCAAACGCGCGTGGTTCAGCGCGATAAGAAGAGCCTGGCGTCGGCCATCGGCTTGTCACGCATCGACACTATCGTCGCGCTCGTGCTTGCGTTGCTCATCAACGCGGCAATTCTGATTCTCGCGGCATCGGCGTTTCATGCGACAGGGCATACGCAAGTCACCGAGATCGAAGATGCCTACAAGCTGCTGGCGCCTATCGTCGGCACCGGGCTGGCCGCGGTTCTCTTCGCGGTGACGCTATTCGCTTCGGGACAAAGCTCGACGTTTACCGGCACCATCGCGGGCCAGGTCATCATGGAAGGCTTCCTGCACTTGAAGATTCCGTGCTATCAGCGGCGTTTCATCACGCGTGCGCTCGCGCTCGTGCCCGCGCTGATCGGCGTGTATGCGATGGGCAACGGCGCGGTCGGCAAGCTGCTGGTCGCGAGTCAGGTCGTGCTGAGCCTGCAATTGCCGTTTGCATTGTGGCCGCTCATTCGCATGACGAGCGATCGCACGCTGATGGGCGAGTTCGCCAATGCCATGACCACGAAGCTGCTGGCGTGGCTCTTGTTCGTCGTGATCAGCGTGGCGAATGTGTGGCTCGTCGTGCAGACCGTGAGCGACTGGCTTTCCTGAGCGCATAAAAGAAAGCGCCATGCACGCGTGATTCGTGCATGGCGCATCTGTCGATGAAGGCTGGAGCTTACTTGACCACCGCTGCCGGTGCGGTCGATTTCGCCGCCACGGCCGCCGGAATCGCGGTTTCGGGAGGCAAGGTCTGATCCACCGTCGTGCGGCCGCCATCGCGGAAGAATGCCTGTTCCGCAGCCTTGTTCAGCACGAGAATACTGATACGGCGGTTGGTCGGTTCGTCGGCAACGTCCTTATTGAGCGGCAGTGCATCGGCGAGACCGCGCACCTGAAGAATCTTGCTTTCCTTCATGCCGCCGCTGACCAGCGCCCGGCGCGCGGAGTTGGCACGCTCGCTCGACAGCTCCCAGTTCGAGTAGCCCGTCTGATTGCCGGAGTAGGGCACGGCGTCCGTGTGACCGGCGATAGACACGCGGTTATCGACGTCATTCAACGACGCGCCGATATTCGTGAGAATCGTCGTCACGTAGCTTTCGAGCTTGAAGCTGCCCGACGCGAACATGGGCCGCTTGAGCGAATCGACAATCTCGATACGCAAGCCTTCGCTCGTGATCGCGATCCGAATCTGATCCTTGAACGCTTTCAATGCAGGCGTCTGTTCGATCAGCGCTTGCAGCTTCTGCTTCAGTTGCTGCAGGCGCTGCATGTCGTCCGCGGCGACGGCGGCACGCGCGATTTGCGGCGGCACCGGCTGAGTCTGGCTCTTCTTGCCTTCGCCGGGACGCGTGCTCGACAAATCGCGTCCGCCGCCTGGAATCACGCTCGTGTGCGCGGATGCGCCGCCGTCGTTGCCGAAGAGCGCGGAGAGCGGTGTGTTGAAGTAGTCCTCGATGCCTTCCTTGTCGTACTTCGACGTGGAGCCCAGCAGCCACATCAAGAGAAAGAAGGCCATCATCGCGGTGACGAAGTCGGCGTAGGCAATCTTCCATGCGCCGCCATGATGACCGTGTCCGTGCGCCTTCTTCTTGCGGCGCACGATGATGGTCGGCGCGAGCACGGATTGCAGCGGATCGCGTGAAGGTTTCTCAGCCATGAACGTGTTTTCCGGTAATGAGCGCGAGCGGCTTTAAGCGGACTTCGGCATCTTGGTGGCGCGCACGGCGTCGTCCAGTTCCTTGAAACTCGGACGGTCCGCCGTGAAGAGCACCTTGCGGCCGAACTCGACGGCGATGGTCGGCGCGTAGCCGTTCATCGACGCGAGCAACACGGACTTCACGCACTGGAACGGCTTGGCTTCGGCCGCGCCCTTTGCGTTGAGCAAGTCAGCGAGCGGTCCGAAGAAACCGTATGCGAGCAGAATGCCGAGGAAGGTTCCGACGAGCGCACCCGCGATCATCTCGCCGAGCACGGCGGGCGCGGCGCCGACCGAGCCCATGGTGTGCACCACGCCCATCACCGCCGCGACGATACCGAACGCCGGCAAGCCGTCCGCCATCTTCTGAATTGCGTTACCGGCAATGGCGCTTTCGGTGTGATGCGTTTCGAGTTCTTCGTCCATCAGGTCCTGCATTTCCATCGCGTTGACGTTGCCTGCGGACATCATGCGCAGATAGTCGACGATGAATTCGAGCAGATGATGATCGTTCATCACGTGTTCGTACTTCTGGAACACGGGGCTGGCTTCGGGAGCATCGACGTCGGCTTCGAGCGCCATCATCCCTTCCTTGCGGGCCTTTTGCAGCAGCTCATAGAGCAGCGCGATCAGCGCAAGGTATTTCTCTTTCGTGTAGGCGCCGCCCTTGAAGGCCTTCGGCAGACCTTGCAAGGTCTTCTTGAGCGTTGCGGTCGGATTCGACACGACGAACGCGCCGATTGCCGCCCCGAAAATACACAGCAACTCGAACGGCTGAACCAGCGCCGCCAGATGCCCGCCGACGCCGATAAAACTCCCGATCACCGAACCGATGACCACTACCCAACCGATAATGACAAACATGATCTCTCCGCAAGAAGTCAGGGCGTCGCGAGCACTGCGAGCTCGACATGAGACACGCACGGCACGCGAAACTTTATTGGCTTGTTGATGGCTTTTAACGGCGCGGACCACCCGAGATTTAGGGTTACGCGCGCAAAGATTTCTGCGCAATGGTTTGCGAGGTAAATGTTACGAGCGCATTCGACGCAACTTTGACCGGTCATTACGCGTGAGGTAATGGATCGCGGATGGACGAATCGACTAACATCGGCGGCATGAATTCGACTCTTGCGTTCGTTGCATCGAGTGTCGCGCCGCGCGCGACGGTCGGCGCGCTGTTGCGTGAATGGCGCCAGAAACGGCGCATGAGCCAGCTCGACCTGGCTGGCGACGCTGAGGTATCGACGCGTCATCTGAGTTTCATCGAATCAGGGCGATCGCTGCCGAGCCGCGAGATGCTCATGCGCCTGGCCGAGCAACTCGATGTGCCGCTGCGCGAGCGCAATACGCTTCTGATGGCGGCGGGTTATGCGCCGCTATATCGCGAACGCCCGTTCGCCGATCCGCAACTCGATGCCGCGCGCCGTGCCGTCGAACTCGTGCTCAAGGGACACGAGCCGTATCCGGCGTTGGCCGTCGATCGTCACTGGACGATGATTGCTGGCAACGCCGCCGTGGCGGCGCTGGTTGCGCTCGCGGCGGATGCGTCGCTACTCGCGCCGCCCGTGAACGTGCTGCGCTTGTCGCTGCATCCACAGGGCTTGGCTCACGCAATCGAGAACTGGCACGAATGGCGCGGGCATCTACTGGCGCGTGTGCGTCGGCAGATCGAGGTTTCTGGAGACGCCACGCTCGCCGCGCTGCTCGTGGAACTCGAGGCGTATCCAACGCCGCCGCATGCCGGTAAGGCGAGGAGTGCCGAACTCGATCCCGTGGTCGTGCCGCTGCGCCTTTTGACGCCGCACGGCACACTGTCGTTTCTGAGCACGACGACGGTATTCGGCACGCCGGTAGACATCACGCTATCCGAGTTGGCAATCGAGGCATTTTTTCCCGCCGACGAATTTACGGCTACTGCGCTCGCGGAGATGTCGTTGCGCTCACGGCCATCAGCTTACAAAATTGAACCTGACGACGCGGCGCGAATCAATGAATGAGCACGCGGCGTTTTAGCGAAGCGGCTAACCATGGCTTTTGTCCAACCAACGCGGAAGACAGCGATGATTCAAACATTCGAACAAGTAATCGGCGGGCAAAGCATGCAGTTCTGCGCGAGTATCGCGGACGGCGGCGGTCCCCGGCGCGTCATCATCAGCCGGGCGGATTCGGCGGAATCGCTCGTGATCGTGGAGGCGGGCGGCATTATCGGTGCCATCAAAGCGGAAGTCGAGGCGCCGGATACGTTCGTCGCGGATGCCGTGAAGCGGGCGCAGGAGGAAGGCTTGATCGAGCGCGCCCTGCAGACGGGTGCCGTGCAAACTACGAATTTGTAATTTTGGTTTAGACAGTAAACAACGCCCGCGCGGGGATGTTCGGTCGCGCGGGCGTTGTGCTTTCTGTGTTTGGAAGATAGTGCGAGCCAGACAGCGCGCTGCTTAGGCTCTCGGTCTGCCGTCTCTGCGGTCAGTTAGGCGTGACCTCGACCGGCGCCGGAATTCAGCGGAGCCGCGCGGTCCGTTTCACGAAAGCAGCGCCGCTCGAACAACGCGCGTGTTCAAAGGCGCGGCTGCCCATTCCTCGGATCGGCGGGAACGAGTGGCGTCGCTGAATCCGGGCCATCGGGCATGTCCGGATCATCGGGATTCGGCGCCGCGTCGGGGTCGAGCAGCTTGTCCGGGTCCGGTTCCATCGGCTCTTCGGGTGAGCGGGGCATCGTCGACATGATGGGGTGTTCTCCAGAGTATGCAGTTCGTGTGTGACCGGCACGGTTTCGTCGATGCCGGGCGTCCCTCATGCGTCTGCAACGCGCGTTCCCGAGTCTCGTCGCACTACTCCGTCGCCTGCCGAGCCGCGCTCACCGGGCGATTGCCACGCGCATCGCGCACGAGAAACCCGCTGAAGCAAGCGCAGACTAGAAGCGCGACGGATATGCCCGCCGACCAGCGCACCGCATCGACGATCTGCGCCGTTGCCGCGCCGCCTTCGCCATGTCCCGCGAGCGCGCCGAATGCCGCCACGCCGATTGCGCCCGCCGCCTGCCGCGCCGTATTCAATACTGCGGACGCCGTGCCCGCGCGCTCCTGACCGACCGTGCCGAGAAGCGCGGTGGTCATTGCCGGAACCGCGACGCCCATGCCGGTTGGAATCAGGAGGAACGGCACGATGAGCGCGAGCGTGGGCGTGTGGGCATCGACGAAAACGAGCGCCGCGAAACCGGCGGCGTCGATAAGCGCGCCGGCGATCATCGGCGCACGCGAGCCGAAACGCGCGACGACCGGTCCGCTCGCCAGATTCGACAGCAGAAAGCCGCCCGTCAGCGGCAGAAAAGCGAGACCGGTCTGCAAGGGCGTATGTCCGAGCACGCGCTGCAAGTACAGACTCAGCACGAACACCATCCCATAGTAGGTAAGATTCACGCCGATACCGAACACCACCGCCGCGCTGAAGGTGCGCTCCTTGAAGAGCGCGAGCGGAAGCATCGGCGAGCGTGTGCGGCCTTCGATCACGACGAACGACGCGCCCGCCAGCAACGCCAGCGCAACCCCGCCGAGCACGAGCGGATGCGTGAGTCCGAGCGGCCGCATCTCGATGACCGCGCCGACGAGCGCCGTGAGCGCGATCACGGCAAGCGCCTGACCGGGCAGGTCGATACCGCGCGCGCCGCGACCGCTTCCAGGTTGCGCGGGTGTTTCGCGGACCCACGCGAGCGTCGCCGCTATGCCCGCCGCACAGATCGGCACGTTGACCCAGAAGATGCTGCGCCAGCCGAACGCCGCGATCAGCACACCGCCGACGATCGGCCCGGCCGCGATCGAAATCGAGCCCGCAGCCGTCCACAGACCCACCGCGCGCGCGCGCAAACGCGGATCGTGACCGCAGGCTGCGTTGAGCAGCGCGAGCGAATTGGGCAGCATCGCCGCCGCGCCGATTCCTTGCAGCGCGCGGGCCGCGATCAACTGCGGGGCATCGCGCGAGAACGCGCACGCGAGCGACGCCAGCGCGAACAAGGCGAGCCCGCCCGCAAACAGCCGCCGCGCGCCGATGCGATCGCCGAGCGAGCCGGCGGAAAGCATCAGCGCGGAAAAGGCGAGCGCGTAGCTATCGATGGTCCATTGCAGACTCGCGACGTTCGCGTGCAGGTCGTGACCGATACTCGCCAGCGCCACATTGACGATGGATACATCGAGTTGCGAGACGACGAAGCCGACGCTGGTGGCGGCAACGATGAGCACCTGACGCGCGCTCAGGCGCGACGTTTTGGGATCGAGATCGAGGTTCGAGTTCATGCCCTCAATGCTAGACGCGGCGCACGCTCGATGTTTCAGGCACGGGTGAAACGTGGCGGTTCAAGGCGAAAAAAGCGCACTCACGGGGAGTGCGCGTTGCGTGATCGGATCAGGCCCGCCGTTCAGGCCTCGACCGCCGCTTCCCGGATAAACAGCGTAGTCACCGCGCCCACCGCGCACAGCGCGCAGACGTAGATCACGGGCGCCATCGGACTGGATTTCATCATCAGCGAAACGACGATCGGCGTGAGTCCGCCGAAAACGGCATAGGCGACGTTGTACGAAAACGAGATGCCCGAAAAGCGAATGGCGGGCGGAAACGCTTTCACCATGACGAACGGAATCGCGCCGATCACGCCAACCGTGAAGCCCGCGCACGCGTACCACGGCAAGAGCACGGACGTATCGAGCGAAACTTGCCGGAACAGCAGGTAATACGACACGCCGAGCGCAATCGCGCCGATGAAAATCGTCCTGCCCGCGCCGATGCGCCCCGCAATCGCGCCCGCCAGCACGCAACCGATGGTCAAGAACAGCGTCGCCACGCAATTGGCCGCGAGCACGGTCGCCGGCGCGATGTGGAATTGCTTCTGCACGAGCGTCGGCGTCATCAGAATGACCACGACGATAGCCGCGGAAAGCATCCACGTGAGCAGCATCGACACGATCACGGCGCGGCCATGATCCCGCAGCACGGCTTTGAGCGGAATCTCGGCGGCAAGCGACTTGCGCTTTTGCAGTTCGGCGAACACGGGCGTTTCATGCAGCCAGCGTCGCAGATACACCGAGCACAGCCCGAATAATCCGCCGAGCAGGAACGGCAGACGCCACGCGAAGTCCGCGACTTGCGCCGGCGCGAAGCTCTTGTTGATCGCGGTCGCGACCAGCGAACCGAGCAGAATGCCGGCCGTCAGTCCCGCCGTGAGCGTGCCGCACGCGTAGCCGACATGACGATTCGGCACGTGCTCCGACACGAAAACCCACGCGCCAGGCACTTCGCCGCCGACGGCCGCGCCTTGCATCACGCGAAAGAGGAGCAGCAGAACGGGCGCCATCATGCCAATCGAAGCGTAAGTGGGCAGCAGGCCCATCAGGAGCGTCGGCACCGACATCAGCAGCACGGAGAGCGTGAACATACGTTTGCGGCCGAGCAGATCGCCGAAATGCGCCATGACGATACCGCCCAGCGGCCGGGCAAGATAACCCGCCGCGAAGATGCCGAAAGTCTGCAGTTGCCGCAGCCAGTCAGGAATCGTGGCGGGAAAGAACAGCTGGCCGATCACCGGCGCGAAGAACACGAAAATGATGAAGTCGTAGAACTCGAGAGCGCCGCCAAGTGCGGCGAGGGTGAGCGTTTTATAGTCGCCGCGCGTGAGACGGCGGCCTGCGGCGCTCGTGGTGTCCGAGGCGCCGGGCAGAGGTGTTGCGTGCATCGAAAAAAGAACCCGTAAATGAAAAGAGCCGCGCACGTGTCGGGACGTGCCGCGCAAGAAGAGGCGTTGTCCTGCGGCTTTTCAAGACGCGCCGGGTGAGCGCGAATCAAGGACCGGATGATGAGCCCGACGGACGCATTGTCGTATCGCGCCCGGCGGCCGCGCTGCGCGAACGACTCGGAGTCGCGCGGCAGCGTTCCTTTGCGAGACATCGGTAAGAGCTCGCAAACGGGGACGTTCAAGCCAGACGCGCGATGTTACAGGATGAAAGGCCACCTCCGGCAGAACGGCCGATCTATTTTCGAGATGGTTGTGCGTGCGACACGGTGTCGAAATCGTCACATGCGTTGACAAATTCGGATGAGTCCGATGGGAAAGGGAAACAGGTCTGCCCAGAATGCCGCCTGTATTTACGTCAATCATTTCGCGAGTTGGCTCAAGCGGTACACGCTTTGAATTTTCTGTAACAAGCGGGATAACTGATCGAAACGCCGGGCCATCTTTGTTCTTCTCACTCACGTTCTTCTCCTTTATCCGCCGAACCGGAAAATGCGATCGGGTTGCTGACGTAATCGTTTATGGCGATCAGCACTTCGAGCAACTCAGGCGCTGCTGCTATCAAGCGAGCGTTGGCAGATTGCTGCCCGTGACCGTCGCCCGAATAGACTTCGGCGATAAGACAGTGGTGAACGGAATAAACAAATCCGGTCTCAACACTTGGATTCCACGGTCCAGGTGTATGTTTTGTTTTCACGTTCTTCTCCTTTATGGCGCGGGTGCGATACCGCGCCCGGTGGTCTTAGGCTTTCTCTCCGGTTGCCTTGGCGATGGCGGCGCGCGCTTCGGCAATGGCTTCCTTGGCCATTGCGCGCGCATCTTTGTCCGTGATGATCAGCAAGGTGCCTTGAAGCATCGAAACGGTCGTGCGCAGCGATGCAAGCAAATCGGGCGCGGCAGTGACGAGGCGCGCGTCCGGTCCTTCATAACCGCCGTTCGGGAAATACAGATCGGCGCAACCGTCGCGCTGAACTGATCCGCAGAGAACTTCCCCGCCGCGCGGCGCGTCGCTGCCGATACGACGATACGAGTTGCTGGTCCAAATCGACCATGGTCCAGGTGTGTGCTTCGTGCTCATGCTAGGCTTTCCTTTTTTGAATCGGAGGTACGCGATGTCTGACTCGGAATTTCAATACAAGGGATATTCGATCGGCGTGCAAGTCTTCCGCGACCCGCAAAATCGATGGAATTGGATCTACACGTTTGTGCCTATCAAATCCGATCCGGGAACAGAGAAGCGAGGAATGCATGACGTTGCCTCAAGGCCTACCGCAGACCGCGATACGACTATTGCCGAAGCGGAACAAGCAGCAAAAGAAGAGATTGATCGCTTGATCGCGTCAAACGAGAGGCGGATTTAGGTCTAAATGTCATAGCACTCAGTTCCCTGCAATACGCGTCGACTCCGGCTGCGAGTCGGTGCGCGAGATGAGTTCCTTCGGCTTGCGCTTGCACTCGAAGCCAGCGTCGCGCATTGCGTTGTAGATCTCTTCGTTTATCTGGCAACGAATCCCGACTGCCGATTCGAGCAGCGCATCGCGCGCGTCCGGATCAATCGTTGCCTGGCGAGCTTGCTCAGCGGCTGCTACTTCGAGCACACAAGATTTCTGGTCTTTGCTCGACCCAAATACGCCGGAGAAACCAGCGACTGCAAAGCCGCCTTGCGTCGTCTGCCCGCAGTTGAACTGCGAAAAACTCGACGCATAAGCACCGAGAACCGGCGAGGAAACATTACGTACCGTCTCGGTCGTGTGCTCCGGCGTCTGACTAAATTGGATGGAACCCTGAGCAACAGACTGCGACGTGCTCGTCTGTTGCGCGGTCGAAGTGCTCTGCGCGTGCGCATGGGCTGTTCCGAGAAATGCTACGATTGCAATGGCCGTGAGACTTGTTTTCATGGTGGCTCCTTCCTCGTGTGGAGTCAGGCCGTGGGTGTTCCTAGCACTCACGGCCTCTTCATTTGGGATTAGTACGCGTACGAACCGCTCAGACCGCTGTAACCGCCGGCCGAATAATCGACACCCGCGCCGCCCTTCGTAGCGCCGTACCCGTCGCCAGACGTGTAGCCGTTGCTCGCCGACGTCGTGTTGCTGCCGCCAACCGCGCCCGAGAACGAACCGCCGGCACCAATAGCGCCCACGCCGTTGTACGCATACGAGCCGACTGCGCCGACTCCCATTGCCGTGCCGCCAGCGGCGTAACCCGATGCCGCGCTGTTCGACGATTGCGTGCTGTATCCGTTGCCGTTCGAGCCGGACGAAGCCATCGATCCGCCCGAGAGCGTGACCGAGCTGCTAAAGCCGGCGCCGACGTTGAAGCTGTCGGTTGCGTGGGCGACGTTGAAGATCGATGCGACTGCGGCTGCTACGATTGCTTTGCGAAACATGTGAAACTCCTCGTGTAATGCGCGAGACCGTCGCGCTGCGGTTATGAATGTGTCCCGGATATAGCGCCGGGCCGCTCCCTGGGGTTGAAATTCAGTGCGACGCGGGCTGCTGAATCTGTACCGAATCGAGCCATTTCTGCCGCTTTTCCAACGTCGCGGCGCCGCGAACAAACAAAACTACGAGCACCGCGCCGACCGGCCAAGCGACTAGGAGTCCTATCGAGATTGCATGGAGCATGGTGAATTTTTCCGGGATCAGTTATCAGATGCAGCGCGTATGCGCGCAGCGTTCCATTTCAGCCTTGCGTTGAGACGTTTCAGAATCGATGGCCAGGAACACGGCCGCGACGATGAGGACGACGCCCCAGATCTTGAGGATGCTCATTTCCAGAGCGCTCCTGCCGGTGCAGCGACACAGAGGAACCAGACGCATGCGATGGCAATGGCATACAGGCTTCCGATTCCTACCGCTTTGATGAGGGTGTTGGCGTCCTGCAAGCGCTCGACATCGCGAAGCAGGTCGTTATCGTTGATTGCGCGTTCCATCGTCTATCCCCGTTCAGATGGTCATGAGCCAAAGACCACCCGCCGTCGCGAGGATGCCAACGACGAGACCGGCGCTTACTAATGCTGCGAGCTTTCCCATGTTCGTCTCCCGAGATCGGTGGGTGAGTGCATGGAATAGATATTACTAACGAGTAATCGACATGTCAATACCAAATGGTAATTTTCTTCGTTAGGATGGTAATGAGGCGATCGTTTTGCCTATATAGGTATGCCTATTTTTCTCTCAATCTTCCGTTGCAACGGTTGACATGTCTCTTTTTCGTCACTCGTTATGTCTATCGAGGCGCTAAGCGTCTCGATTTCGTGCAGCCGACGCATTTGTTCGCCATTTGGTAATGATTGTTGTGGGCGGTGCGTCGTGTGGCGCCAGAAGTTGACGGCGAAAAGGTAATTGACGTTGTATCTAGGCAACGTTCGCGGGGCTTATGGCAATAAAAAACCCGCCGAAGCGGGTCTGGTCGAAGTGAGATGTAATTCAGACAGATGGGGGCGCAGGTGCAATAACAGCCTTTATCCTTCCAGCCTCGACTTCTTCTCCGTCAATGTAAACGAGCATCTTTATCGTAGTCTCGGCCGCGAAGTTTACGGGGGAGACGATGAAGTTCAGGTTCACTGCGATCCTCTCTAGCGGTTCACTGTTTTCCTTTTTCTTTGCCATTTCAATGAACTGGCTGAGCGCCCCATCAGGTAGTCGCTCAGACATGCCGACCTCATCGCCGATCATCAACTTCGCCTCAATTTTCAGTGGAGGGTCGTTGCTGGGCCAGACTATCGTCGTTGCGCATCCTAATTTCGGAAGCAATGCTGGGAAGGCAGGAAACGCGATCTCGCCTGAATATAAACCGGCAAGAGTCGTTTTGTTGCCGACCTCGAAGCGAATGTCGTCACAGAACTGCGCAAAAACAAATTTATCGAATCTCATAGCTTCTTTATCGATACCTGCGCGTGCGACTTCGTTTCCGAAGAAACAAGTGGCCTCAACGCGTCAAGCCGCACACCCAACGCATCTGCAAGGGAGACCGCAGTTGAAAGCTTGATGGAAAGCTTGCCTGCCTCAATCTTTGCCAAGTGAGGCTGTGTTATGCCGGCCCGGTTAGCGAGCTGCATTTGCGACAGGCCCGACTGTAGGCGAATCTTTGCGACGCAGTTTTGATCAGGGTAAAGGTCATCCGCCAGCTCCCGGCGCGCCTCTGCAATACGCCTTGCGAAGTCAGGATTGGACTGCTCTCGCAAGGCGTTGTAAGTCGTCCGCGGCAACTTACCAGTGCGCGCAGATCGGCGCTCCGGTCCTTTCCGAACAGGCGTGAGCTCATTCGTCTTAGGGGACACGGCACCGACTGAACTTGAGGAGTTACTGACCAATACGCGGAAACCCGAGGTCGTCGTACTCGTCGAGGACGCGAATGCTAATACGGTGATCTCGCTCATAGTCGTAAAATTTCCTTTGGTCATAGTCGGGGGCGGTGCGTGGCTTTTTCCGGACTATCGCTAATACATGAAACTCTTCGTGCTCTGCGTCAAATGCGTATAACACCCTGTATTCCGACATTGGCCGAATCGGACGAAGGCGGTACATGTTATAGCCATCTTCGAGCATCCACTCAATCGCACACGAGTTGAAAAACGGTCGCTCGAATTGTCGCACCTGCTTGCGCTGCATCAATGCCCACATGGCGTCGTCGTTCGAGCCCAACTCATCGAGGAAAGCCTCGATTTTTATTGCCTGCTTCTCGCCCCATTCGGCTCGTATGAGGCGTAGGTCAGCGTGCAGATGGTTGCCGTCGTAAAGGTCAGGCACTATATCACACAGTATATAAATTCATTTATCGGTAGTTCAAGCCCGAACTTTAACTTTGCCCCAGCAATGTTCGCTACTGCACCAAACACGTCATAGACAGCGTCGTGCCACGTCGACAAATTTTGCGTACCCGTAAGGGAGGCGAGCATACATACTGACGGCGCCCGATCGGTTGTCGAGCAGGAGGTCGTACCCAGCAATGCCGCGCAGTGTAAGCGTGACGCCGTCCTTCGTCGGAATCGAAGTGATGGCATCAGCGCCGGCGTCTTGCCATCCTTGCTGAACACATCCGGCGTATTCGCTAGTCGGAAGAGCAGTCTTTCCGGTAAAAACAGGCGGCTTCGTTCTAACCTCGTCTGCGGTGGCGCACGCACCTAACGCTACGATCAAACCGATGAGCATCGTTTTTCGGAGCATGATCTCCTCGTCTAAAGATGCGGCGTTGGGCCGCTTTTCGACATCAGGTCAACGATGCAGATCAGTGCGACCAGAATGGTGCCAGCAGCAAACAAGCGGGAGACGCTTTTCTGGCCTTTGTCGACGACCAGCACTATCATGCGCGTGATGATGTATAGGCCCACCATGAGGCCGATGTCCGGGATCAAGGTTCTTCTCTCTTATTGGCGTACTTCTTTCAAGCTCGGCGATTTACATTGCGCCGCTAACGCCGACGACCCGCGCGATGATCTGCACATGAGCCGCTTCGTCAGCCGCAATGTCGACGTCCGGATAGCGCGTTTTATCAGCATTGTCTGAGCGAATACTCAGCCCGCCGCCTGGTTTCTTAAAAAGGCGCTTTACATATACTTCATTCTGATAAGCAAGCACGTAGACTTTGCCATCGACCAGCTCTGTCGCCTTGTAATTCAAGACTAAAGAGTCGCCGTCGATTATGCGCGGTTCCATGCTGGAGCCTTCTGCGACAATGGTCGCGGCGTTCTCTGCGTCCAAACCCAGACGCAAAAGCCAAGCTTTGCGAAATGCCTGCCGCTGTCCTTTCTCGTCGATTTCCCAAACGATCCGGCCATTGCCGGCGGACGCTTTCACTTCAAGCCTCGGGATCAAAACGTACTCTTCGCCTAGTTCTTGGTCGTTATCCCACCCGACGATGGGGCGGATGCTTACGGATGCTCTCCCATCCGTCAGACCATTTTTCACTGAAGTAGGCGCTTCATCAAGCCATCCGGAAGGAAGTTTTAATTTCTCCTCCAGCTTCCTTGCTTTTTTCTCTCCAAAGGACTTGTTCTTCAGAAGAGACGAAATCTCACCTTGATTCTCGTTGGTCTGGCGGACGAACTCGGCTTGCGAGCCGTACTGCTCTATCAGTTGCGCCAGGCGCGCGCGGCGATTGTCTATGACTGTCATGCCTATATTATTCGCGGACATTACCGTAAGGTAAATCTCCGAATGGTATTGACTTTCCATTACCGTCTAGTAATATAGAGGCATGGACAAGCTACGCACATACCTCAATTCGATGACTCCCGAGAAGCAGGAGGAGTTTGCCCGCGCCTGCGGAACGTCCTTGGGCTATCTACGCAAGGCGATCAGCGTTGCTCAGAAGTTCGATGTGCAGCTCTGCATCAACATCGAAGAGCACAGCTGCGGCGCGGTGCGTTGCGAGGATCTTCGTCCCAAGGTGCGTTGGTCGTTTCTCCGCAACACCGGCAAAGCAAAAATGGCGGCTACAGCATGAACGAAGCGCCGCTTACCGCTGCTGAGCAGAAAGAGGTCCGTGCGATGTTGCTTGATCTGGTTTCGAAAAACTTGCCGGAACCGTTTCTAGATGAGATGCGTAAGAAAGCGGTCCTGCAGATCCGCAAACTGAAAGCGGAGTCAGCAGGACCAGCCAAAGCAACGAGGTAGGCAACGCCGTAACTGCTGGTTCGAGTGTGGAGCTCACCAGTCTGTGGTTCGTAGTGCTAACGGCGTCGTGGTCAGCCGCGCCAGTTTTTGTGGTCATTTTTGTTACCCCGTTGAGTCTGTTTTATTTACCTACGACTCCACTGTAACTGATTGAATTTCAAGTAAATACGTCTGTCTGGAGAATGCCTTGAACATTGCTGATGCTGCGTACGCTGTCGCACATGACTATCCCGGTGGTGCCGAGTCGCTCGCGCCGCGCGTCGGAATGTCCGCGAACATCCTCCGCAACAAAGTCAATCCGAACAACACGACGCATCACCTCACGCTTGCTGAGGCCGTGCGTATGTCGCAGATCACCGGCGACTCGCGTATTGCAGAAGCCATCGCTCACGAACTCGGCTTCACGCTGGTCCAGACTCCGCGCGTCGAAGACTGCAATGACGCTGCCATCGTCGAATTGATGGGCGAGGCGTGGGCCACGCACGGCGACGTTGGCAAGGAAATCTGCAAGACGCTCGCCGACGGCCGCGTCGAAGAGAAGGAAGTCGAGCGCGTCGACAAGACCATCTTCAAACACGCCGCAGTTCTCTTCGGCATCAGCGCGCGCCTGCGCGGCATGGCGGAATGAGCATGAGCACCAGCCCTGACTTCATCCCCATGGCATTCCCCGACTTCATCACGACAGGCCGCATGTTCGACGGTCCGCTCACTGCCGAATGGCAAGAGCGCGATCGCGCGCAGCAGCCAAAGAAAATCTGCATCGCGTGCGGTGCAAAGCAAAACGCCGACGGTTCTTTGCCGTGCGGGCATGACAACGACCTGTGAGTCTTCAATGAACGCACTCGCTCTCAATGCTGTTCCGACCATGTCGAGTCTTGAAATCGCCAATCTTTGCGAGAAACGTCATTCGCATGTCATGGTCGATTGCCGCAAGCTCGCCGACTTCTACGGTCAAACTTACTCAGCCGAAAAAGCGGCTGAGCTTGTTCGTGGCAGCAGCTACGAGGATGCGAGTGGTCGCACTGTTCCCTGTTTCGCATTGACCCGCCAAGCGACGCTTGATCTGGTCACCGGATACAGCCTGGCGCATCGTCATGCCGTGAATAAGCGCTGGCAGGAACTCGAAGCGCGCGCAGCGCAACCTGCGATTGATCTGAACGACCCAGCTTTCTTGCGCGGCGCCCTGTTGCAATACACGGAGCGAGTGCTGACGCTCGAAGCCGCTGTCGCAGAGCAAGCGCCTGCCGTCGAGTTCGCCAAGGCCGTCCGCAACACGTCCGACACGATCACAATGAGCCAGATGGCTGCCGTGCTCGGCATCGGCCGCAATCGCTTCTACGCGCGCCTGCGTGCCGATCACATCCTGATGGCGGACAACCTCCCGTATCAGATCTACAAGGATCGCGGCCTCTTTCGCGTGATCGAAAGCGTATGGATCGACGAGGCGAAGGAACCGCATCCCACGTTCAAGACTGTCGTGACGGGCCGTGGTCAGGTCTATCTGCAGCGCAAATACAGTGCTGAGGTGACAGCGTGAGCGGCTACGCACACCAATGGGCGAAGCGTCAGCGCGTTGGCGATTCGTCGGCTAAGACGCTCCTGAAGACCTATGCGAATTGGGCTGCCGAAGACTATTCGACGTGGGTCACGAACGACGAGCTCGAACTGGACACCGAGCTGAACATCCAGACGATCCGCCGCGCGCGTAGCAAGCTAATTGAGCTCGGCTATTTGCTCGAGACGGACAAGCGCTTAGGCCGCACGCAGAGCATCATCATTTATCAGATGCTGGCTCCGATTGGCGCGACGATCGTGCAGAGCGTGGATCCGCGCAATGGCAAGACGATCTCGTTGAGCCCGCCGACGCTCGAAGAGTACGTCGCGAAGAGGGGTGAAAAAGCATCCCACTCCAAAGCCCGACGTTCTAAGGGGGGTGAAATTTCAAGCCCCTCCAATATTCAAGCCCCTACAAATCCCAACTCAAGCCCCTCCAAATCCCACGTTGAAGGGGGTGAAATTTCACCTGAAGCCCCTCCAAATTTCGACACCAAGATTGCATTAGTAGAGAAAGAGAAGAACCTAGATCAGAAACTGGCGCGACCTTCGTCGCGAGTTGCGTTGCATGAACAGCTTCGCAAGCTTGAACTGCCAGAACTCATCTCTGCAGACGTCTGGGGCATGTGGTGCGAGCACCGCGAAGCAAAGGAAAAGCAAGCCGACATTCCGTGGACGCACGTTGCCGCAGCTGTGTCGATCAAGAAGCTCGTGAAGCTCGCTGCCGCCGGCCAGACGCCTGAAGTCACGGTCGAGGAATCCGCGTTTCGCGGATGGACGGGGCTTTTCCTTCTGAAGCCGGAAAGCGGCGGCGCGGCTGCCAATAGCGGCGTGGCTATCGCTTCGGATTGGTGGAAGACGTCGACCGGCATCGAGACGCGCGGCAAGCAATTGGCCGTGGTGCAGCAGGCCACCGAAAACTTCTCACATTTTAAGGCGCGCGTGTTCAAGGCGGCCGGCCCTGGCGAATGGATGGAAGACATGCTGCGCACGGTCGGTCGTGAGAGCGAAGAGCGTTACGAGCAGCTCTACGCGTATTTCAACGACGTGCCGCGCGACAAGAACGGCAATCAGGAGGCTGCGTGACCAAGCGATCCGCTCCTTGGCCGATGTACGTGCCCGAGGGAACAAAGAACGTCGGCACGGCGCGCGTGCGCGAAGACCGAACGGTTGGCGCGAGCTACGCACAGCGCGAACTTATGCGCCGCACTGGAAACCAGCCCGCGAGCCAATTCGACGACATCGCCGCCGGATATGACCCGTTCGCGGATGCGCCGCTGATGCCGCCGCCGGCGAAGAAACGCCCGAAGTACCGCAACACCAAGTGCGAGCACAACGGCATCAAGTTCGACAGCGAGAAAGAGCGTTCGCGCTGGTTCCACCTTATCCAATTGCAAGCCGCCGGCCGCATCCGTGATCTGCGCTTGCAGGTCCCGTATGTCCTCACCGCTCGCAAGCAGCGCGACGACGGTTCATGGGAACGGGCATCGAAGTACGTCGCCGACTTCGTCTATTTCGACGTCGATGCCGACAAGGAAGTCGTCGAAGACGTGAAGTCTGTCGCGACGCGTAAGAACCGCACCTACATCCAGAAGCGTAAGCAGATGCTCGCGGTGCACAACATCTCCGTGAAGGAAATCTGATGGGCACGACCAAGAAACCGCGCAAGCGCTATATGCCGAAGTCGAAGCGGACCGACATCATCTCGTTCATCTCGAACGGATCTGAGCCACTCGATGCCAATACGCGCACGTCGATCCTAACTGCGGTGCATGCTGCCGCGTTCTCGCTGTCGCGCGGCACGAACGAGAAGGACGCCTGGCATACGGTGACGAACGCTCTCAACATTGCCCAGATCCTTTGCGAGGACGCTGGCAATCGCGAGATCGGCATCAACGTGATCTTCGCCGCCCAGAACGCCATGATCGAGTGCGCTGAGAACTTCAACACTCGCGCGCGGCTCGTGTTCGGCACGGGTGGCTTGCCTGCGGTGAACGCTGGCATCGAGTTGTTCGAGCAGCTGCTGGAGACGGTCACGAAGCTGCAATACACCCGTGCGAACGGCGAATCGCTGCGCCGCGTCGAGTCGCGTCAGGTCGTTCGCGTGAAGCGTGGCGCGTTGACAAAGCGCTTCGAGCTGGAGGCTGCGTAATGGGCGGCAAGCGTTGGAGCGACGAGGAAAAGGCTGTGCTGCGCGAGATCTACGACGCTGAAGCATGCCTTTCCGAAAACATGCATCGGCTTCCAGGCCGCACATTTCACTCTGCCAAGTCGAAGGCATCGAAGTACGGGATGGCTATCGCTAATGAGCGGTTTTGGAGCGAAGAAGAAAAGGCCATTCTCGCCAAGATCTGGCGCGGCAAACAGTCCATCAAGGTCGGCTTGAAGCAGTTGCCTGGCCGTTCGTACGACTCCGCGCGCGCCGAAGCGCAACGCCTTGGCCTGACCTACCGAAAGAAGAAGCTCGGGCGCACCGGCTATTCGCATCTCGAAAGCGTCGTTGCTGCGATTCTCGAAGAAGGGATTCCGTTGACGATCAAGGAGATGGTCGAGCGCACCGGACATTCGTTTCACGGTATCGAGACGGTGCTTCGCCGCCGCCACGGCAGAGCGTTTCACATTGCAGGCTATCAGCGCATGAGCCAGTACGGAAATCTGACTGCGCGTTGGATGGTCGGTAAAGCCGATGACGCAGTGAAGCCGCCGCGCAAATCGGCCAGTCAAGCCTGCCGTGAGTGGCGCTTCCGTCAGCAACTGAAGCGGCACGGCCACAACCCGTTTTCAACCATCGCCCAACAGGTGGCCTCATGAAGCTCTATATCGCCGGCCCGATGTCGGGCTATCCGGAACTGAATTTCCCCGCGTTCCACGCGGAAGCGGCGCGTCTTCGTGCCTTGGGCTTCCGCGTAATCAGCCCTGCGGAAATCGATGTTGGCCCGAATCCTGATTGGCTGTCGTGCATGCGTGCGGACATCAAGCAGCTCGTCGACTGCGACGGCATCGCGCTGCTGCCGGGCTGGGAAAACTCGCCTGGCGCCACGCTTGAGCACGCGATTGCTCGCGGGCTTCGCATGACGGTGTATCCCGCACGGTGTCTTGTCGGTCTGTCGGGCGATATACCGGTTCTCGACGTGTCAGTGCTCGGCGTTATCAACGCGCCGGTCGCGGTGCAATTGTGAAGCGCACTCCGATTCAGCGCCTACGTGCTGGCGCTCAGTTTGATGAGCAGCCCGACAGCGTATCCGGCTACTGGCGCGGGCATCACGTTTGGGTCCAGCGAGATGACGCTGAGAGCGCATGGTACATCCGCGTCAATCATCCCGACGGCGGCTACCTCTATGACGGGTACTGGCGCGACAGCGAAGGCAAAGATGGCTCGGATGCGATTGCCGAGGCCTTTGCCGGAGCGGAATTGTTGGAGAGCAAACAGTGAAGCGCTCATCTATCCAGCGCAAGACGCCGATGAAGCGCCCTGCGTGGCCGCTTGCCGATCGGGCGACCGCACTGCGCCGCTCGGCGATTAAGAAGCGCTCGCGCAAACCGAAGGCAGGCGACGACAAGCGTATGCGCGACGCGTGTCGCGGTGAGCCCTGCTTCATGCGGCTGCCGGGCATATGCAAAAGCCATCCGGACACCACGGTCCCGGCGCATCGAAACGAGGGCAAGGGCATGGGTCTGAAGACTCCCGATGTCTACACCGTCCCAGCGTGCCCGGCGTGCCATTTTGAATATGACCAAGGAAAGCGTTTCGAACGCGAACACAAACGCGGTTTTTGGAATGGAGCATACGAGCGTTGGAATCCAGTGCGTGCCGCAAAGCTGGGTATGAAAAAGGACGAAGCAGCATGAACACGATGCAGCCCAAGAAGTTGACGGTGCGGATAATCCCGTTCACTCAAGTGCGTCTCACGCTCGCCGATGGGTGGCAGAAGTTGCATAAGCGCGGCACCGTCATCGCTGGCGCAGCGTTCACCGCGCTCGCCGGCGCCGGACCGCTCATCGCTCAGGCGTGGTCCGGCATGCCGCACGAGCTGCGCGACGTCATTCCGCAGAACGTCCAGCAGTGGATTGCATACACGCTCTTCGGTCTGAGCTTCATCGCGATCCGCTATACGTCGCTGCACCGCGTCCCGACAGACAGCGAGGCTCAAAGATGAGCTTGCTTGACGCTGTTCTCGCGCTATTCAAGCCTAAGCAGCAGGGCGGCGGCTATCAGCCTTCGCCAACACCTGAGCCGCTTCCTCTGCCACCTGCGCCTGCGGCATCGTTGTCGTCCAAGCTGCCGACGATGACGCCGCAGAACGAGATGGTTCTCGTCGACGAGTTGCGGCGCGACGAGGGCGTGCGATACACGCGGTACCTCGACTCGAAGGGTATTCCGACGACTGGAGTCGGGCACAACCTGCTAGCGAAGCCGCTGCCGGCCGGGTGGACTTATCCGCTATCGGACAGACAGGTCGATCAGCTGCTCGAAGACGATCTCGACGACGTGTACGTCGACCTGGACCGTAACCTGTCGTGGTGGCGCGCGCTCGATGACGTGCGGCAGCGAGTCATCGCGAACATGTGTTTCAACATGGGTATCGGCCGTCTGCTCGGATTCACGAACATGCTCGCGGCGACGCGCACGGCGAACTATTCGACGGCCGCGCTCGAGATGCTCGATTCGAAGTGGGCGACGGATGTTGGAGTCGGCACTGCCGCCAAGCCGGGCCGCGCGCTGCGCCTCGCCAACATGATGAGGGACGGGAAATGATCGAACTCGTGATGAAACTTGGGCCGTGGATCTTCGCTGGCCTGATGGGCGCGTGGGCACTCTTCACGCACATGAACGCCAAGGTGAAGGTCGCCGATACGAAGCAGCAGGCGCAATCGGCCGTGGCGGCCGCCAAGGCACAGCAGCAAGTTGCCGAAGACAACCTCGATGCCCGCGAAATGGCAGACGCTCAAGCTGACGCCGATGCGTCGAAGACTGCGGCCACCGCCGCGCAGGAGAGAACCGATGTGGAAAACAGTCAGAGTCGTCTTGACGATGCCGATGCTCGCGCTGATCTTCTCAAGCTGCTCCACGGCTCCAGCGCAGACAACCCCGGTGCAGGTCAAGGAAGTGCCGGGACCGACCCGGGTCGTGGATAACTCCTGCCTGTATTTCAAGCCCGAGACGCCGACCGATGCAGATGTGCAGGCCATGTCGAGAGGCTTTCTCGACCAGGTGAGCGCGAACTTGAAAATGGGAATCGCCCATTGCGGCTGGCAGATCGGTACATCCTCGCGGTAGACAGACTGGCTCGATCAAAGGCGCACGATCGATCTATATGCAGTCCAGCCGCCGGCGAAGAAGGACGCGAACGAACCGACTCCCAACGCGATCGACGCCCATTGAAGAGCCATTCCCCATTTCATCCAATAGGGCGCAGGGTTTTGCTCGGCGGCATTTGCGTAGCAAGCCTGGGATAAATATCTAGCAGCCGTCGACACGCCAGACAATCCTGCACCAATCATGAAAATGAAAAGGGCGCCCCCGACTGATGTCAACAGCGTCGTTCTCACTGGTTCGCGTAAGTTGGTAAGCGCGTTGCCAACGAAAGCTAGCATCGCAACAGCGGCGCCTCCGTTTAGCAAGGTAGCGGATTTAAGAGCTGTTTGGCCTGCCTCAACCACCGCTTTGAACATCTCTACAGTCATGCCTGACCGAGCGACTAGCTGGGTTTTCCAAATCTCCAACTGATGCTGCGCCTGGGCCTCCGAGATCGGAGCATTACTAGACTCTCGTTCCTGAGTCGTTTTAAGCAAACCGTCGAGGTACATCTGCATATTCTGCACCGGAATTGCTGAGTTTCCGGTTTGCGCAAATTCATCAACAGCAGCCTTGATCTGTCCGACCACCTCAGAAGCTTTCATCGTCATGCTCTGAAAAGTTATCTGTTCTTAACGGAGAAACTTGTACGCTATCGTCATGCCCTGTCGCACGCACCCAGAACGCACAACCATATTCGGGCCGCGCCGTCACTTGCGTTCCTCCGCCGCGCACGCAGACCGTCACAGTCGCGCCCGCTCAGGACCTATATCGCGGAAGCTGATCAGTTCGTCGAGTGCTGCGCCGATAGAATTCGATAAGCGACTATCTGCGCAATGATCTGATGCCCTAAGTCATTCGGATGGATTTCATCGGCAGTTATATCGATGGGGTTGAGCTGGCCAGATTGCTCTTCCGGGTACACGGCCTCACGCAACGCAACCATGGGAAGATTTAGCTCTTTACCTATCGGGATCTGGTTGTCTTCCGAGTTGCTCCCGTCTCTCGCCATCGTGAACAGCATAATCACAGCAGGATGGCTTGGTGCGTTCATGATTGTCTGCGCAAGTTGCCTGTAGCTCTCTTGAAAGTCGGGCGTTGGCGCATCGTTATTCGCAAACTCGATTATCACGAAATCGGGGTTGTATTGGAGCAGGTCGCGCTGAACTCGCTGGTTTCCGTACTTAGAATTCGTCTTGCCAATTCCTGCATTGATCAGCGTCACTTGGCTTTGCGGAAAGGACGCTTGCCACCAGCCGAATACCCGGCCGACGTATGTATTCTGGGCAGTCGTTGCCCAGGCTCCTTGCGTGATTGATCCTCCGATAGCACCAATCACAATGGGCTGCCCAGATTGCGCTTTCGCAAGCACAGCCTTCAGGCGAGAATCATCGCCATATTGGACGATGGACCGAGCAAGCACTTTGCCATCAACGATGCATGCAGGAGAGGCGGTTGGGTCACTGATAAAGCACGGAGAATTACTGACCTGAGTGGCCTGCGCAGATGTTTTGCTGTCCACTCCCGATCCTCCGCCGCCTCCACATCCAGCGCATGCAATCAATGTCATCCCGGCCAAGGACGCGATGATACCTTTCATAATTTTTCCGTTCATTATTTTCCCCAGACGAATTTTAGCAGCGGTCATCCCCGCTATCTAAGCGGCTGTTCAAAACCGCCAGTAAGTGATTGATTCCATTAGGACGAGTCAGGCCGTTTTCAGCCCTGTTTTGGGGGCTGCATTTTGGCCTGAAGTCCTTGCTGTTATTGGGTTTGAAGGCGATTCGCGGGCCGTATCGCTTCGACTCGCGTCAGCAAGCCGTCACGGTGCGCGGCCGTCCGGTGCAGTTGAGCGGCACGCAATTCCGCCTCGCCCAGTTGTTCTTCTCGAATATCGGTCGCGTGCTGTCGCGCGATCATATTTTCGCGATGGTCTGGGGTCGCGAGTTCCGCGAAACCACGCGCACTATCGACAGTCACGTGTCGCGTCTGCGTCTGGCGCTGGAAATCGAGCCGGTCAATCACTTCCGCCTGCAGCCGGTGTACAAGAGCGGTTATCGCCTGTTGCATCTGTATGGCGATGGCGAGGAAACCGGCGACGAGCGGGTCGAACCCGAGCATGCCCGTATTGCTGCCTAAAAGCACCAAGTAAAAATGCCGTCGCGAGACGGCATTTTTGCGTTTGCCTTGAAAGACTCTCGCTTTCACATATTGGATTCCGTCGCGAGACGGCATCGCTGTGATGGGCGAAATCAGAACCGCGGCAATTCAGGCCGCGTTTCGATACTTTGCCGGATCAGCGCTTCGATCTCCTTGCGTTCGTCGCCGGCAAGCGGAAGTCGCGGCGGGCGTACCGGCTCCGTGCCAAGGCCGACGATCGTTTCCGCGAGCTTGATGTTCTGCACGAGCTTGTGCGACACGTCGAGCGCGAGCAGTGGCGCGAACCAGCGGTAAATCGCGCGCGCTTCCTCCATGCGTCCCGCCTGCAAAAGCTTGTAGATCGCCACGGTCTCGCGCGGAAACGCGCACACGAGGCCAGCCACCCAACCGTGCGCGCCCATCAGCATGGCTTCCATTGCCAGATTGTCGACGCCGCAAAAGAGCGCATAGCGGTCGCCGACTTCGTTGATCAGGTCGGTAATACGCCGTACGTCGCCGCTGGACTCCTTGATCGCCGCGAATTTGCTGTCTTCGGCCAGTTCCGCGAACATGCGCGGCGTGACATCGACGCCATACGCGAGCGGATTGTTGTAGACCATGATCGGCAGCGGACTTGCATCCGCGACCATGCGGAAATGGTTGAGCGTCTCGCGCCGATCCGACATATAACGCAGACCCGGCAGCACCATGTAGCCTTTCGCGCCCCGGCTCGCCGCGCGCGCCGCCTGGCGGCAGCCGTCGAGCGTGCTGTTTTCCGCGATGGTCAGCAGTACCGGCACGCGTTCGCGCGCCGCGTCCACGGCGATATCGAGCACGTCGAGCTTTTCGTCGAGCGAAAGCGTCGAAGCTTCGCCGAGCGAGCCGCACACGATGATGCCGTCCACGCCAGCCTCGATCTGCGCTTCGATGTTCTTCTTCGTCCACGCGCGGTCTATGCTGAAATCGGCGTTGAACTTGGTGGTGACGGCGGGCATCACGCCTCCCCAGATATGCGACACGGCGGCTCTCCGAAAATGTTTGAACGCTGTGCAGTTTAAGCACGGCAAAACAGGGCGTCTTGCGCGTTTCGCGCGCGGTGCGTGCCGATTTCGGCACAGCGCGCGCGGGCTCCGGCGAGCGTCATCGGGCGAGTACGGGTTATGCCGATATCGTCATCGAAATCGCGTAGCCGCTCCAAGACGCCTGCCGCGCGCATTTTTAGGATAGGCGGCATGAAAACCATCGACATCATCGATTCGCATACGGGCGGCGAGCCGACCCGCCTCGTCACCGCGGGCGGTCCGGACTTGGGCGACGGCACACTCGCGCAACGGCTGGAGACGTTTCGCACGCGTTTCGACGACTGGCGCCGCGCCATCGTCACCGAGCCGCGCGGCTCCGACGTCATGGTCGGCGCGCTTCTCTGCGCGCCCGACGACCCCACCGCGACTGCGGGCGTCGTCTTCTTCAACAACGTCGGCTATCTCGGCATGTGCGGGCACGGGACCATCGGGCTCGTGGCGTCGCTGGCGCATGCGGGACGGATAGCGGCGGGGCGGCATCGTATCGATACGCCCGTCGGTCCCGTCGATGCCACGCTCAATCCGAACGGCAGCGTCAGCGTGCGCAATGTGCCGGCATACCGGCATCGGCGCGCGGTGACGGTGGATGTGCCTGGCTACGGTCCGCTCACGGGCGATGTCGCGTGGGGCGGCAACTGGTTCTTCCTCGTCGCGGACCACGGACGCACGCTCGACGGCGCGCGTATCGCGGAGTTGACGGCATTTTCCGATGCGATTCGCGAAGCGCTGCAGGCGCAGGGCATAACGGGCGCGGCGGGAGCGTACATCGACCATATCGAACTGTTCGCGGATTCGCCTTCGACGGGCATCGACAGCCGCAGCTTCGTGCTGTGCCCAGGCAGCGCGTACGACCGGTCGCCGTGCGGCACCGGCACGAGCGCGAAGCTCGCGTGTCTCGCGGCGGACGGATTGCTCGCGCCGGGCGAAATCTGGCGGCAGGAAAGCATCATCGGCAGCGTGTTCGAGGCGAGTTACGAGCACGCGCAAGGCGAGATCGTGCCGACGATCACCGGCTTTGCGCACGTCATGGGCGAAGGGCGGCTCGTGTTCGACGAGCGCGATCCGTTCGCGCGCGGCATTCCGGCGAGCGTTGCCGCGTGACGCACATGTCGGCGGATGTGATCGTCGTCGGCGCGGGCATCGTCGGCGCGGCGTGCGCGGCGGAACTGGCTGCGCGCGGGCTTGTGGTCGATGTCGTGGATGCGCGGGGTATCGGCGGCGGCGCGACGGCGGCGGGCATGGGGCATATCGTCGTGATGAACGATTCCGCCGCCGAATTCGCGCTGACCCGCGCGTCGCGCGACTTGTGGCTGGCGCTCGCGCCGCACTTGCGCGAACGCGACGCCTTCGTGCGATGCGGCACCGTCTGGGCCGCCGAAGACGACGAGGAACTCGACGCGGCGCAAACCATGCACGATGCCTTCGCGGCAGGCGGCGTGCGCGCGCATTTGCTCGATGCGACCGGCTTGCGCGAGGCGGAGCCATCGCTGAGTCACGCGCTGCGAGGCGGCGTTCTCGTCGATGACGACGCCATCGTCTATGCGCCCGCAGCCGCGCAATGGCTGCTGACGTGCTCCGAAGGCGCCGCGCGCATTCGCGTCGTCACCGGCTGCGCGGTCGCTGGCGTCGCCGCGACCGACAGCGCCGCGAGCATCACGCTTCGCGGCGGCGAGCGGTGTCACGCGGCGCATGTGGTCGTCGCCAACGGGATTGCGGCGGCGGAGTTGATCGATGGCGTGTCACTCGAAGCCAAGAAGGGACATCTGCTGATCACGGATCGTTATCCGGGCACGATCAGGCATCAGGTGGCGGAACTCGGGTATATCAAGAGCGCGCATCACGCGCGCGGCGTGTCGGTGGCGTTCAACGCGCAGCCGCGGCCGACGGGACAGATTTTGATCGGCTCTTCGCGGCAGTTCGGCAATGTCGATCCGGCCATCGATGCCCGCGTGCTCGCGCTCATGCTCAGACGCGCGTCGCGGTTTTTGCCGGGCATCGGCGCGCTCAACGCGATTCGCGCGTGGACCGGTTTGCGCGCGGCGACGCCGGACGGCATGCCGCTGATCGGCCCGGCGCGGTATGCGGGCGATCGGTTGTGGCTTGCGGCCGGGCATGAAGGGTTGGGCGTCACGACTTCGCTCGGCACGGCCGCGTTGCTGGCGGATCAGATTCTCGGCGCGATGCAAGCGCCTTACTCGGCTGCGTTTTCGCCGCAGCGGTTTGCGCGGGAGCCTGTCGATGGTTGAGAGCGCGCGCTTGCCGCTTGCGTGGCCGCTTTGGCTTCGCAAGCTTGCAAGCAGGAATGCCTCGACGATTGCTGCCGGGCGTGTCGCCATCGACGGCGAAGCGCCGGGTCCACTCGCGCTCTTACAAGATCGTCCAGATGGCTGAAACCGTCCGCATCTTCATCGACGGTGAAGCGCTCGACGTCGCCGCTTTCACCACCATCGCCGCCGCGCTCGCGATGCGCTCGATCGGAGGCACGCGCCGCTCCGTTTCGGGCGAGCCGCGCGCCGCGCTCTGCGGAATGGGCGTCTGCCAGGAGTGCCGCGTCGCCGTGGCGGGCCGCGCGCATGTGCTCGGCTGTCAGACGTTGTGTGACGAAGGCCTCGTCATCCAGACGATGGCGACGCCGCGATGACGCCCGAAATGTTCGATATCGCGATCGTCGGCGCGGGGCCGGCGGGGCTCGCGGCGGCGCAGGAGGCCGCGCGCGCGGGCGCGCGGGTCGCGCTCATCGACGATAACCCGCGTCCCGGCGGTCAGATCTGGCGGCAGGGTCCGCAGGCAGCGCTCGCCGATCCACTTCGTCACTGGCTCGCCGATATCGCCACGCGTCCGAATCTCACACGCTTGAGCTCGACCAAAGTGGCCGCCGTCTCCGGCGACAAGCGGCTCCTGCTGGAGCAGCAGACGGCATCGCTCGAAATCGCCTGGTCGAAGCTGATTCTCGCGACCGGCGCGCGCGAGCGTCTGTTGCCGTTCGAGGGCTGGACGTTGCCCGGCGTCACGGGCGCGGGCGGCTTGCAGGCACTCATCAAGAGCGGGATGCCGGTGCGCGGGCAGCGCGTCGTGGTGGCGGGAAGCGGTCCGCTACTGCTCGCCGCCGCCGATACCGCGCGCCGTCACGGCGCCGAAGTTCTCGCGGTCATCGAGCAGGCGCGTTTTGGGCGCATTGCGCGTTTTGTCGCGTCACTTGCGGTGACGCCCGCGAAGCTCGCGCAGGCCATGGCGCTTGGGACGGCTGGCTATCGGACGGGCGGTGTCGTCGTGAAGGCGCACGGGCGTGAGCGCGTTGAAGCGGTCACGATCCGCACTGGCAGTCGGGAGCGAATCATCGAAGCCGATCGCATCGCGTGCGGTTACGGGCTCGTGCCGAATACGACGCTCGCGCAGGCGCTAGGCTGCGCATTCGCCGATACCGCCGCCCTTTGCATCGACGACACTCAGCGCACTTCGCTCGATGCGGTGTTCGCCGCCGGAGAATGCACGGGCATCGGCGGCATGGAACTGGCGCGCGTCGAAGGATTGATTGCGGCGCGCGCGGCGCTGGGGCTCGCCATCGACATGCGTCTCGTGCGCGAGTGCAGGCGCTGGCGTGCGTTTGCCGGGCGCGTCGAGCGCGCTTTCGAGCTGGGTGTTGCCGCACGCACGCCGCCATCCGCCGATACGCTCATATGCCGCTGCGAGGACGTGCGCTTTGGCGACGTCGCGGCGCATGCCAATTGGCGCGATGCGAAACTGCAGACGCGCTGCGGCATGGGCGCGTGCCAGGGACGTATTTGCGGCGAGGCGGCGTCGGTGTATTTCGGCTGGGAACGCCCGATGACGCGTCCACCGTTCGCGCCGGTTCGCATCGGTACATTGATGGCGGAACTCGACGAAGGCGCGGTGGATTGAGGTCTTGGCGGCCGATGAACCGCGTACTAGCGTGATGAAGCCGTGCCGCGATACGCTTCACGCCAACGCCAACGCCAACGCCAACGCCAACGCCAACGCCAACGCCAACTTCAAGAACCGACGCCCGCTCACGCATGAGCCGCCATGCGAGACAGACGCCACGCTCAATTTTGTCCCGATGCACGCGCTCCTATAATCACCCGCATCGCGTTCAAAGTCAGCCCAACCGAAAACGCATGCCAACCTCGCCCGGCCTTCCCGACGAAGAATCCGCAGCCGATGCCTCGCCTGCATCGACGCTCGGCGCCATGCTCGCGCACTTCGCGCTGCTCGCGCCGGTGTTCGACGCGATGCCCGACATCGTGTTCTTCGTGAAAGATCGCCACGCGCGCTACGCGATGGTCAACCGCACGCTCGCGCGCCGCTGCGGCCACAAGGACGACAAGTCCGCGCTGCTTGGCCGAACCGCCGAGGACGTTTTTCCGAGCCGCTTCGGGCGCATCTATACGGCGCAGGATCAGGCGATCATCGCGCAGGGCACTCAGCTCATCGATCAACTCGAATTGCATCTGTATCCCGGCCGCGAGCCCGGCTGGTGCATGACCTGCAAACAGCCGCTGCACGATGCGACGGGCAAAATCGTGGGTCTCGCGGGTATTTCGCGCGATCTGCAAGCGGCCGAAGGCACGCATCCGGCCTATAGCCGGCTCGCGGCGGTCGTGCAGCACATCCAGGAAAATTTCGTGCAGCCGCTCAACATGCGGCAACTCGCGCAGATGGCGAACATGTCGATCGCGCAGCTCGAACGATATTTCCACAAGGTCTTTCACCTGACACCGCGCCAGGTATTGCTGAAGACGCGGCTCGATGCCGCCACCGCACTGCTCGTCTCGAACGACAACAAGGTGACGGACGTGGCAGCGTTATGCGGCTACACCGATCACAGCGCCTTTACGCGGCAGTTCAAGGCGACGGTCGGAATTACGCCGACGGAATATCGCGCGCTGTTGCAGACGTCGCAGGCGCCGCAGCCGTCTTCCACGCGCCCCGATTCCGCCGCGAACCTAAATGTCTGACGAGAAATCGGGGCATGGCTGCGGTTTTAATTACACGGTCGTGCGGCTTTACCGGCCGGTGCGCCACTAGAAAAACGCTGAAACCGCCACCAGTCAAGGGTCTGCGGGCGACGCCGCAGACCGGTCCGGTTCTTGCTCGATTTCGGTGCGCCGAGACCGGCATTACCCCCGTTGTTCCGGCGCGAGACATACTGCGCGGCATTCCGCACCGGTGCACGCGCAGCATAGAACACGGTGCGTTCGGAATTCCCGCCGCGTTTTCTTGTCAACGTATGCTTGGTGCGCGCAGTCGACGCAAGGTTGCCCAGGCAGTCAGGAGCGGCGAGCCGTGGAGACCGTGCGCGAGAATTCCGTTTTAGGCAGTCGAAAAGAACATCATGAACGAAGTAGCAAGACTGGGGCACACGCGGATCGTGCTGGTCGAAGACGATCCCGAAAGCAGGGCATCACTGCAAATTTTGCTGGAAGAAGAAGGCGCCGATGTGATCGCCGTAGCCGACGCCGAAGACGGCGCGGAAGCCGCGATCCGGAATCTTCCCGATGCGGTGATATGCGATCTCGACCTTCCCGGAATGGACGGTTTCTACCTCGTGCAACGTTTGCGCGACCACGAAATACGGGGCAATCTCCCGCCTTCCGTGGCCATCGCGCTGACAGGACACGACGGCGACGAATACCGATTACGAAGTATCGGCGAAGGATTCCAGCATTTCATGACGAAGCCCGCGCATCCCGATGAACTGGTGGCGCTGATTCAAGACGCGCTGTCGGCACGTGTGGTGACTTGAATTCGCGTTTGTCTTGCGCGAGCGGCGTCGGCTGCAAGCGCAAGACAGCGGGAAAAGGCAGGCGATAAGCGGCTACGAGCGGTCGCGATTGCGGGCGCGCGTTGCGCCGGTAATGACGGCGATGCCGAGCAGGATGACGGCTACGATGGCGATCGTATGTTGCGACACGTGCATGGCAACGAGCCCCCACGCTACGCCGCCGATGAAAATCAGCCAGCCCACCAGATAAATGATCAGCGTCACGGTTTCTCCTGTTGTCCCTGTGTGCGTGTGAAAGAGATGCGCCCTCGGGCGCGCGGACATTATCCTTCGACGTATGCTCGCGTGGTGTCGGCTTGCAAGTCGCATACCAACGCTCACGATAACAATACGAGGCAACAGCGTGCTCACCGTCCATCACCTCAATAATTCCCGCTCGCAACGCGTCCTCTGGATGCTCGAAGAACTCGGCATCCCGTACGAGCTGAAGCGTTACGAGCGCGATCGCAACACCATGCTCGCGCCGCCCGAACTACGCGCCGTGCATCCGCTCGGCAAGTCGCCGGTCATCACGGATGGCGCGCAGACCATTGCCGAATCGGGCGCCATTCTCGAGTATCTCGTCGATCGCTACGGCGAAGGGCGTTTTTCGCCGCCGCATGGCGCATCGCCGGAACGCGTGCGCTTCAACTACTGGATGCATTACGCCGAAGGCTCGGCCATGCCGCCGTTGCTGCTCAAGCTCGTGGCCTTGCGCATCGGCAGCGCGAAGATGCCGTTCTTCGTGAAGCCGATCGGCCGCCGGATCGCGCAGACCATGCAGACCAGTTTCATCGATCCGCAATTGAAGCTGCACTTCGGTTATATCGAAAGCGAACTCGCGAAGTCCGAATGGTTCGCGGGCGACACCTTCAGCGCCGCCGACGTGCAAATGAGCTTTCCACTCGAAGCCGGCAGTCAGCGCGCGGGCGCGAAGAGCCTGCCGCATGTGCGCGCGTTTCTCGAACGCATTCACGCGCGGCCTGCATATCAGCGTGCCCTCGAGCGCGGCGGCCGTTACGATCTCGCGGGATAGCGTCGGATAGCGCCCGACGCTTCGGCGCGCGCCGTTGCGTACAATGAAGCGCGACTTCATCGCAGATGCAACCAAGCTCCAAGGCAAGCATGGCTCGAATCGTTCCCGACGACTGGAAGAACCTGGAAGCAACCGGCGCAGCGGCCCGCGAGCTCGAAACGCTCGCGCTGCTGGAAAAGCTGCCCGAGGACTACACGGTGTATCACGGCGTGCACTGGACGCGCGTCAACGAAGGCTTCTCCGTCTTCGGCGAAGCGGATTTCGTGGTGGTCGCGCCATCGGGCCGCGTGCTGATGATCGAGCAGAAAGCCGGTTTCCTGCGCGAGACCAGCGCGGGGCTCGTGAAGGTCTACTTGCAGAAGGAACGCAACGTCGCCATTCAACTCGCGCGCACGCTGGAAAATCTGCACCGGCGCTTCACGGCGGCGTTCGGCGCGGGAACGTATCGCATCGAGGAACTGCTGTATTGCCCCGACTACACGGTGAAGGACGCGGCCATTGCCGGCGTGCCGCCCGGACGTATCGTCGATGCAAGCCGCAAGGCGCAACTGCCGAAAGTCGTGCTGGAGATTCTGCCGCCCGACGAGCCGCGCTTCGAGTCGGCCGCGCGCATCCATCACTTTCTCGCCGATGAACTCTCGCTCACGCCCGATACCAACGCGCTCGTCGGCGCAGCCAACACGCTCGTCACGCGCCTTTCAGGCGGTTTGGCGACATGGGCGCGCCGGCTGGAGTTTTCGCCGTTTCGCTTGCGCGTGATCGCAACCGCCGGCGCGGGCAAGACGCAACTCGCCGTGCGCGTCATGCGTGACTCGCTCGCGGCGGGCAAGAGCGTGCTGTACGTATGCTTCAACCGGCCGCTCGCGGATCATATCCGCGCGATTGCGCCGAAAGAGGCGAGGATCGCGAATTATCATCAGCTGAGCGCCTCGGTGGCGCGCGATGCCGGCAGTCCGCCCGACTTCTCCCAGCCCGATGTCTTCGCGACGCTCGAAGAACGCTTCGCCGCCGTGCCCGTGCCCGAGCACTGGAAGACGGATGTGTTGATCGTTGACGAAGGGCAGGATTTTCAGCCGGGATGGGTCGAACCGCTGGAACGGTTGCTGAATCCGGACGGCGCGTGGTGGTGGCTCGAAGATCCGATGCAGAACCTGTATCTGCGCGAGCCCGTGCCGCTGCCTGGCTGGACCATTCTGCGCGAGACGACCAATTACCGCAGTCCGCGCGATCTTCTGGGCTTCATCCGCAAGATCGTCGGTCCGGGCGCGCGGCTGGATGCGGGCAGTCCGTTCGATGGCTCGGACGTGACTATCGCCACCTACGAGAACGGCCATTCCGACGAAGTGATCGAGGCGACCAAGCGCGCCATCACGCAGGCGCTCTCGCTCGGCTTTCGCAAGCAGGACATCGCGGTGCTGTCGTTTCGCGGGCGCGAGGGTTCGGCGCTCACGCCCGTCGATCATCTCGGGCCGCATCGGTTGCGCGCGTTCACCGGCACGTACGATCTGTTCGGCAATCCAGAATATCGCGAGGGCGACGTGCTGCTCGAATCGATCTATCGCTTCAAGGGACAATCCGCGCCGTGCGTGATCCTCACCGAAGTCGACTTCGACGTGCTCGATGAACAAGCCGCGCGCAAAGTCTTCGTCGGCGCGACGCGCGCGACCATGAAGCTGATCGTGGTCGCGTCGGAGCGGGCGGCAGCCGCCATCGAAACGCTGCCATAAAGCAATGTCCGTCATAGCCGCCAAACCTGCCGCGCCCGGCATGCCCGGAAGGCCGTGGTTTCGCCGTTTCTGGTACGCGGCGCTGATCGTGCTCGCGGTGGCACCGCCTATCGGCGCGGTCGGCTACATGCTGTATTCGGGGCTGTTGGCGCGCGATTCGCATCGCTTCGCGCTGCCTTACGACGGTCTCTATTGGGACGCGGCGCAATTTCAGATCGACTACGAGCGTTTCGAGAGCCAGGTGCTGCTGTTCCGTGGCGGAATCGATGAAGACGCCGATGCCGTGCGCGCAAGCTACCGGCAGCTACGCGCGCGGCTGAAGCAGGTCGCGGAATCGAACGATCTGCTCGCCGGACACGACACGCTGCGCAATCGTCAGCAGGAAATTCTCCGGCAGATCGATACCGCGCTCGGCTCCGTCGAAACCGATGTCGAGGCATTGCGCGCCGACCATCAACGCACGCTGCGCACCATCGGCGTGTTGCGGCAGAACGCGCCCGCCGTCGCGGAACTCGCGAGCGGCCGGCGTCTGATGGAAATCGTCGGGCGCGATTCCGTGGTGCGCGACTTCGAAAAGAAGCGCACGTATCTGATCTACGGTGGCATTCTGCTTGGGCTTTTATCGGCGGCGGCCACGGCGCTATTGCTGTTCAACGGCTACCGGCGCACGCGTCTCATCGAGCAGCAACGCGCCGCGCTCAGCGCCGAGCATCAGGCGACCCGCGCCGCGCGCGAGGCGGGCGTCGCGAAAGACACGTTCCTCGGCATGATCAGCCACGAACTGCGCACGCCGCTGCACGCCATCGTCTCGTCGGTCGAGCTTCTCGGGCTGAATCTGCGCGCCGAGGCGGATCGCAAGATCATTCAGCGGCTCGAAGCAGGCGCGCGCCATCTCGAAGCGCAGATGCGCGATCTCACCGACTACGCGCGTCTCGGCGCGGGCAAGCTCGAACTGCGCATGGCCGTGTTCGATCCCGCGGAACTGCTCGATTCGATCGTCGATGCCAACACGCCCGCGGCCAACGCGAAAGGTCTTGCGTTACGCGGCGGATTCGAAGGCGCGCGCGGGCCGCTCGAATCGGACCCGCATCGCGTGCGGCAGATCGTGACCAACCTCGTGACCAACGCCGTCAAATACACGGAGGCAGGTTCCATCGACGTGCATTTCGTGCGCGCCGACAAGCGCCTCGACATCTCCGTGGTGGATACCGGACCCGGCATCTCGCGCGAACAATTGCCGCTCATCTTTCAGGAGTTCACGCAACTGGATTCGTCCAGCACGCGGCGCTTCGACGGCGCGGGCATGGGTCTCGCGGTCGTGCGCGGCCTGGTGAATTTGCTGGGCGGGACGATCGAGGTATCGAGCGAAGTCGGGCAGGGCGCGGCGTTTCGCGTGAGTCTGCCGGCGGTATCGGTGGACTACTTGCCGGAGCCGCGCGATGAAGCAATAGAAACGCCCGCCAGCGGCAGATCGCGCGTCCTCGTGATCGACGACCACGAAGCGATCCGCGATTCATTAACGGAAATGCTCACGCACCTGGGTTATTGGACAGTCGCAATGCCCGATGTGGACAGCGCGCTCGCATGGCTGCGCGCCAACGACGCCGATGTGATCCTCGCCGACCTGCACATGCCGGGCAAGGACGGCTACTCGTTCGCCAACGAATACCGTGCGCGCCTTTCGCCGGGCGCGAGCGTGCCGATCATCGCGGTGAGCGCCTACGCGCCGGAACTCGTCGACCCGCGCGCGGCGATTCTCTTCTTCGATTATTTGCTGAAGCCCGTGCGCTATGACGTGCTGAAAGGCGCCGTGCACCGCGCCGTGACGGTGCGGCGGCGCGCGGCGTGAGCGGACTCAACTACGCAAAAGCCGCTTGGAAAGATCCGCGACGAGAATGCCGAGCCGCGCCGGTTTTTCGAAACACGTCACGTTGTAGTCGCGAATCACCTGGCTGATTTCGGACTCGCTCGCCTTGCCGGTGGTTAATTCGCCTGTCAGCACGAAGATGGGCGCATCCGGATTGTCCGACTCGCGCACGTCGCGGATGGCGCCGGCTGACGTGTGTACGCCGAACAGCCAGTCGATCACCACGGCATCGAACACCTGCACTTGCAGCGCTTCGTGGAACGCGTCGAGCCCGTAGTAAGCCATCGCCGTGAAGCCGCTGAATTCCAGATAGTCGTGCAGATTGTCGGCGGAAGCGTGATCGTCGTCGACCACGGCGATGATCGGCTTCTCGATATCCGCGCGGCGCGGCAGGATCTCGATCTTGTGGACGTCGAACGCTTCGTGAAGCAGCACGCCTTCGTGACGCGAGACGATCCAGCGGTTATTCAGCTTCTGCGCGATGAAGTCGGGCCGGCTGCCCGCGTCCAGCGCATTTCCGACCCACGTCATGCAGGGAATTTCCAGCGAGCCGATCTTGAGCACCGCGTCGTGCGCCGTGCCTTCACTCTCGTCGGCGCGCGTGTCGATGGGTTCGAAGAGCTTGAGCGCGGCTTCGTCGAACGCGTCCGCGACCTTGCGAATTTGCGCGAGCGTCCACGGGCTATTACCGCGCAGTTTGCGGTGCCCTTGCGAAAAACTCAGGTCGAGGATGCGGCACAGTTCCGCGGTTTGCTGCCGCTTGCCAATACCGTGGCGGGCCATGAGCTCACGCACGCGCTCAGCGACGGCGAGCGATTCCGATGAAGACGTTTCAGTGACCATACAGCCAAATGCGTAGAGGGGTGTCGACAAGGAAGCGGTTCGCGCGAGGCAAGACGCCTGAGTGCCACATTGTAAAGGGCGCGGCTAAGCGAACTCAAAACGGACCGGCGGACGATCGACAATGAGCTTGCATTTTACTTTCGTGCGATTGCTGCCGTCGTTCGTTGGCGCTCATTGAAGATCGTGGTTTACGAAGCGTGCGTAAGTGTTGCCGATCGACCCGCCAGGGGCGTCGGATCGGCGTCGCGAGCCGCGACGCTCGATTGCGCAACAGGCATCGGTTGCGGCGGTTTCAGGCGAAGGCGGGCGCGGTTTGGCGCGCGGATTTTTGCGCGACGGGCATTTCATCGAGCAGCGTGGAAAGCTGGCTTTCGGCGTCGCGTCCACTGAATTCGCGCAAGGTGGCAAGCAGCGTGCGCCACGGCGCGGGCCAGCGCGTCTCGCGGACGCAATGTCCGGTTGCATCTGTGATGCGCAGTAGTGTGGTGTCAGGGAAGTACGTGAGCGTGACGGGCATTCCGTCGAGTACGCAAGTGGCAGTGCAGGCTTTCGGTGTGAACATGCTTTCTTATGTGAGTAATGTTCGGGCGCGGCCCGATTTATCGTCTGGTCAATGCGACCGTGAAGGGCGGGAGCAATGCGCGTTCCCGACGCCGGTTGCGAACGCTACTTGAACATTCGGAATCGGCTCCATCTTAAAAAGTCGCTTCGATAGTTAAACGGCGTTTTGCGAAGTTGGGGATAAGTTGGCCGAGATTATCGCTTTATACTGCGACGTAGCCAGTTTAAGGAGTTTCTCGTGTTCGTCGCCATTCTTCTCTTTAGCCCAATCGGTATCGCCGCTTTATTTGCCTTTGCCATGTTCGCCGACCGCGCCTTTCACGACCAGCACTTGGAAAGGTCTGGGACTGCAGTCCACCCCGAGACACCTCGGCGCATGTTCAAACTTCGCTCACGCGACGCAAAACCTGCTCGTCGATAAGCCAGCCGATCCGCTTTCGCTATCGAACGATTGCCCTTTCGAATTGTTGCGCTATTGCCGTGGGACTATAGTGCGTCTCACGGCATTCATTTCTTGCATGAATGACGCAACAACAAGGAGACGAAAGGATGAACCGGATCGATCTGGCGGGCCGCACGGTGGTTGTAACAGGCGGCGCGCGCGGCATTGGCCTCGCGGTGGCGGAACGGGCGCTCGAATCGGGCGCGGATGTCGTGCTGTGGGACGTCGATGGCGAACGGCTGCAACGCACGACTGCGGAACTCTCCGCCAAGCACGAAGACCGCAAGGTGAGCGACGCAGTCGTCGAACTCACCGATGAAGCCTCCATCGAGGCGGCCGTCCAGAAAGCGCTCGCCGCGCACGGCCATATCGATGTCCTCGTGAACAACGCAGGCATCACCGGCGGCAACGGCACGACCTGGGAACTCGCTCCCGATGTCTGGCGCCGCGTCGTCGATGTCAATCTGATCGGGCCGTATCTCACTTGCCGCGCCGTCGTTCCGCACATGCTGAAGGCGGGTTACGGGCGCATTGTCAACGTGTCGTCCATCGCGGGCAAGGAAGGCAACCCGAACGCCTCGCACTACAGCGCGTCGAAGGCCGGGCTGATCGGGCTCACCAAGTCGCTCGGCAAGGAACTCGCGGGCAAGGGCATTCTCGTCAACGCGGTCACGCCGGCCGCCGCCAAAACCGAAATCTTCGATTCGATGTCGCAGCAGCACATCGACTACATGCTGTCCAAAATCCCGATGAACCGCTTTCTTCAGCCGCAGGAAGCCGCGTCGCTGATCCTCTGGCTCTCGTCGGAAGACTGCGCGTTCAGCACGGGCTCGGTGTTCGATCTGTCGGGCGGACGCGCGACTTATTGATATCGCCGTGATTGCTCGATCGCCATCATAAAAAAGCAAGGCGACCTGGAGAGAGACATGAATGACTCCGTTAGCGCGGAAGGCGCCGTCACGTCCCGCGTGATGCGCCGGCTGCTGCCGTTTCTGCTGCTCATGTATGTGCTCGCATTTCTGGACCGCGCGAACATCGGTTTCGCGCAGAAGGCGCTGCAGCAGGACACCGGCCTCACCAATGCCGCGTTCGCGTTCGGCGCGGGCGTGTTCTTCGTCGGCTACGCAATCTTCGAGGTGCCGAGCAATCTGCTCTTGCATCGCGTGGGCGCGAAGCTGTGGATGTGCCGCATCGTGGTGACGTGGGGTCTTGTTTCGGCGGCGATGTCCTTCGCGCACAACGCCACGACCTTCTACACGTTGCGCTTTCTGCTCGGCGTGGCGGAAGCCGGATTCTTTCCCGGCATCGTCTATTACCTGACGCGCTGGTTCCCGCAAAGCGCTCGGGCGCGTGCGCTCGGCGTGTTTTACTTCGGCGCGCCGCTCGCGTTCATCTTCGGTGCGCCTTTGTCCGGATTGCTGCTGGACTTGCACGGCGCGCTCGGCTTTTCGGGCTGGCAATGGCTCTTTCTGGTCGAAGGCTTGCTCGCGTCGATCGTCGGTGTCTGGGCGTTCTGGTATCTCGACGACGACCCCGCCCGCGCACGCTGGCTCACTCAGGATCAACGCGCGCTGCTCGTCGCGCGTCTCGATGACGACGCCCGCAACGCGTCATCGCACGGACCGCGTGGCGTGCTGGCGGCGCTCATCGATCCGCGCGTGCTGGTCTTGTGCTGCGCGTATTTCCTGATCCAGGCAGCCGTCTATGGCGTGGTGTTCTATCTGCCGCAACAAGTGTCCGCGCTGCTCGGAACCAAGGTCGGCTTTCGTGTCGGACTCGTGACCGCGTTGCCTTGGGTGGCGGCCGTCATCGTCACGTGGATCATGCCGCGTTATGCGGATCGCACCGGCAAGCATCGCGTGTGCGCTATCGCGTTGCTCGTGATGTCGGGCGTCGCGATCGTCGTGTCGGGCATCGCGGGAACGCCGGTGGTATCGCTTATCGCGCTGTGTTGCGCCGCGAGCGGATTCATCGCCGCCCAGCCGCTCTTCTGGACGTTCCCGACGCGTTATCTCACTGGCGCGGCCGCGGCGGCCGGCATCGCGCTCATCAACTCGTTGGGCGGGCTCGGCGGATTCTTTGCACCGATGGCCCGCACCGCCGCCGAAGCCGCATTTCATTCGACCAGCGCCGGACTCATGGTGCTCGGCGCGGCGAGCGTCCTGGCCGCGCTCGTGATCGTCGCCTTCGTGCGCGTGCCGCAGCGCGACGCCTCGCGCGATGCCCGCGCCAAACCCGCCAGCGCATCCTGAACAACAACGCCTTCAAACGGAGACAGAAACTCATGTCCATGCCCACCATTCGCCAAGTGCGCGCTTTCACCGTTCGCGGCGGCGGCGCCGATTATCACGATCAGGGCGCGAACCACTGGATCGACGATCACATCTCGACGCCGATGGCGCGTTATCCCGAGTATCGCCAGAGCCGTCAGTCGTTCGGACTGAACGTGCTCGGCTCGCTCGTCGTGGAGATCGAGGCAAGCGACGGCACGGTCGGCTTCGCGGTGACGACGGGCGGCGAGATCGGCGCATTCATCGTCGAGAAGCATCTGGCGCGCTTCCTCGAAGGGCAGCGCGTGACGGATATCGAAAAGATGTGGGATCAGATGTATTTCGCGACGCTGTACTACGGGCGCAAGGGTATCGTGCTCAACGCGATATCGGGTGTCGATCTGGCGTTGTGGGATCTGCTCGCGAAGGTGCGCCAGGAACCCGTGTTCCAGTTGCTCGGCGGCCCGGTGCGGGATGAACTCCAGTTCTATGCAACCGGCGCGCGGCCGGATCTCGCCAAGGAGATGGGTTTCATCGGCGGCAAGATGCCTTTGCAGCATGGACCGGCCGAAGGCGAGGAAGGGCTCGCGAAGAACATCGCCAAACTGGCCGACATGCGCTCGAAAGTCGGTGACGACTTCTGGCTCATGTTCGACTGCTGGATGAGCCTCGACCTCAACTACGCGAAGCGCCTCGCGAACGCGGCGCGCGAGTATGGCCTGAAATGGATCGAAGAGGCGCTGCCGCCCGACGATTACTGGGGCTATGCCGAACTGCGCCGCGCGGTGCCAGGCGGCATGATGGTGACGACGGGCGAACACGAAGCCACGCGCTGGGGTTTTCGCATGCTCTTCGAGATGGGCTGCGCGGACCTCGTGCAGCCGGATGTCGGCTGGTGCGGCGGCATCACGGAGCTCATCAAGATTTCGGCGCTCGCGGATGCGCATAACGTGCTCGTGGTGCCGCACGGTTCGTCGGTGTATAGCTATCACTTCGTGGTGACGCGTCACAACTCGCCGTTCGCCGAGTTCCTCATGATGGCCGAGAAAGCCGATCAGGTCGTGCCGATGTTCACGCCCTTGCTGCTCGACGAACCCGTTCCGGTGAACGGCCGCATGAAGGTGCCGGAGACGCCGGGCTTCGGCGTGCGGCTGAATCCCGAATGCGCGTTGACGCGTCCGTACACTCATTGAAGGAAACGTTCATGCTGTTGAAAGACAAAGTGGTGATCGTGACGGGCGGCTCGCGAGGCATCGGCCGGGCGATCGCGCTGGCGAGCGCGCGCGAAGGCGCGAACGTCGCGATCAACTATTGGGGCGACAACGACAAGTCGTACGGCAAGGGCTACGCGGTCGAGTCGATCCTGCGCGAGATCGAGGCGCTCGGCCGTCGCGCGATTGCGGTCGAAGGCAATGTCGCCGAACACGAGACCGGCCGCGAACTCGTGCGCCGCACGGTGGACGCCTTCGGGCGCGTCGACGTGCTGTCGAGCAACGCGGGCATCTGTCCGTTCCATGCGTTTCTCGACATGCCGCCATCGGTTTATGAAACCACGGTCGCGGTGAACCTGAACGGCGCGTTTTACGTGACGCAGGCCGCGGCGAATCAGATGAAGGATCAAGGCACGGGCGGCGCGATCATCGCGACGAGTTCGATCAGCGCGCTCGTCGGCGGCGGCATGCAGACGCATTACACACCGACCAAGGCGGGTGTGCATTCGCTGATGCAATCGTGCGCCATCGCGCTCGGACCTTACGGCATCCGCTGCAATTCGGTGATGCCGGGCACCATCGCCACCGACCTCAACGCCGAAGACTTGTCCGATACGGAAAAGCGCGCCTATATGGAAAAGCGCATTCCGCTCGGAAGACTCGGTGAACCGGACGATGTGGCGCAGTGCGTCGTGTTTCTGGCATCGGATCGCGCGCGTTACGTGACGGGCGCGTCGCTGCTCGTGGATGGCGGTCTCTTCGTCAACCTGCAGTGACCGCGAGCGACGACGCCGAATACTTGCGCAACAGCGCGATGAAGTATTCGGCGGGTTCGGAGAGCGTCTCGAACTTGCGGCGCAGCAAGCCGAAGCCCGACAGGCTCTTGCCGATTTCGATGGGCAGTTCCACCAGCAATTGCGCGCGCAGATAATCGCGCACGACGGATTCCGGCAGCATTGCGACGGCGTCGCTGTTTTGCAGCAGTTGCAGCGTCGCGAAGATGGACGCGCATTCCACGATATCGGCAGGCGTGGTGAGCCCGGCACGCGCGAGTTCTTCCTCGAAGAGATGACGCGCGGGACTCGTGATCGGCTGAAGGATCCACGGCCAGCCGACGAGTGTATCGAGCGCGAGCGTCGTCTTCGAAACGAGTGGATGTCTGGCGCGCACGACGAGCCGCATAGCTTCGCGCGCAAGCGGTTCGAAATCGAAGTCGTTGTGCTGCAAAGGCGTGGTGAGACGGCCGAGCGCGAGATCGACTTCGCGGCGATGCAGCAGTTGCACGACCTGGTCGCTGGTTTCGCCGAGGATGCGCACGTTGAGCAGCGGCCGCTCCGACTTGAGTTCGGTGACGGCCATGGCGAGCACGTCGGGCGCGGCGCCCATGATCGCGCCGACCGTGAGTTGGCCATGTCCGCCACGGCGTTTGTTGTCGAGGTCGTCGGCGAAGCGGGTGAGGTCGGCAAGCGAGCGGCGCGCGTAGGCGAGCGCGGACATGCCGAGCGGCGTTGGCTGCATGCCGCGCGCGTTGCGCTCGAAGAGCAGGAAGCCGAACGCTTCCTCGATATCGGCCAGCATGCGGCTCGCGCTCGGCTGCGCGACGTTGATGGCGTCGGCGGCCTGGTGCAGATTGCGCGCGTCGTCGAGCGCGACGAGCAGCGCCAGATGCTTGAATTTCAGGCGATTGACGAGCGCCACCTGTGAGACGTTCTGATTCATTGTCGGTCCGCGGTGATGCAACGCAGTAGCTTCAAACCGATACGCATTTGCGATCGGCCAATCCTTCTTTCGGATTGTCGTGTTATCGGTCGGCGAATTATAGTCGCAGCACAACGAGCCGCGAACATTCGGGCTCACTAAACAAAATCAGGCGGTCCGCCATGGAGACAATGGCATTTCGCATGACCCTGAAGCCGGGCATGCGCGAGGAATACGAGAGGCGCCATCGCGAGATATGGCCCGAACTGGCCGATGCGCTCGTTGCAGCGGGCATCCGCGACTACTGGATTTTTCTCGACGAAGCAACCGGACATCTGTTCGCCACCTACAAACGCACCGGCACGCATTCGACCGACGCGTTGCCGCACTTGCCCATCATGCGCAAATGGTGGGACTACATGGCCGAGCTGATGGAAACGCATGCGGACAACGCGCCTGTTGCCGTGCCGCTTGCGCCCGTCTTTCATCTTCCGTAATCGCGCATTTCCAAGCTCGTGAGGAACACCATCATGCAGGTCGTCGATCCGCATATCCACTTGTGGGATTTGTCCACGCATCACTATCCGTGGCTGGCGAATCCGCAGACATCGTTCGTCGGCGACGCGCGCGATTTGAAGCATGACTATCTGCTCGCCGATCTGTTGCGCGATGCCGGCGACATCGAAGTGCTGAAGATCGTGCACGTCGATGCGAACCACGATCCCGCCGATCCCGTCGAGGAAACGCGCTGGCTGCAAGGACTCGCCGACGACACAGGCCGCGGCATGCCGAACGGCATCGTGGCGGGCGCGGATTTATCGGCCGACGATGCGTCCGCCGTGCTCGAAGCGCACGCGGCCTTCGCCAACACGCGCGGCATCCGGCAGATTCTCAACGTGCATGAAAATCCGTTGTATGACTACGTCGGGCGGCACTTCATGCACGAGCCTCGGTGGCGCCGGAACTTCGCGTTGCTCGAGCGCTTCGGCATGTCGTTCGACTTGCAGCTTTATCCGTCGCAGATGAACGATGCCGCGCAACTCGCGCGCGAACATGCAAACACGCAGTTCATCGTCAATCATGCGGGGATGTTCGTGGACCGGTCTTCGGTCGAAGGATATCGCGCGTGGCGCGACGGCATGCGTGCGCTCGCGGCTTGTCCGAACGTCGCGGTGAAGCTGAGCGGCTTCGCCATGCTCGATCACGAATGGACAGTGGAGAGCTTCCGGCCGTATGTGCTCGAAACCATCGATACCTTCGGCGTCGGCCGCGCGATGTTCGCATCGAACTTCCCGGTCGACAGGCTTTTCGGTACTTACAAACAGCTGTGGAACGCCTACGCGCAAATCGTGAGCGACGCGAGCGACAGCGAAAAGCAAGCACTATTCGTGCGTAATGCGGAGCGGATTTACCGCATTTGATAGCAACGTTCGAAGACCGGAACTGGCGTCGGACTTGATCGAAGGCGTCGCGTGAAACTCGCGTAAGCGCTCAGGCGCAACGCCAAGGTCCACGGCGTTGCACAGGCCGGAGCAAGCGCCAGCTTCGGCCGACAAACAGGAGACAGCGCATGACAACCAACAAGCCGCCAAGACTCGAATTGCGGCACGCGAGCAAGGCGTTCGGCCGCGTGCGCGCATTGGGCGACGGCAGCCTGCAACTCTTCGCGGGCGAAGTCCACGCGTTGCTCGGCGAAAACGGCGCGGGTAAATCCACGCTCGTCAAACTGCTCGCCGGCGTGTATCAGCCGGATGCAGGCGAGATTCTCGTCGATGGCGAACCGCGCCGCTTCGCCAATCCCGCCGAGGCACGCGATGCCGGTCTCGCCGTCATCTATCAGGAGCCGACGCTGTTCGCGGACCTTTCCATCGCGGAGAACATCTACATGGGCCGGCAGCCGCGCGACCGGCTCGGACGCATACGCTACGACGAAATGCATCGCGAAGTCGATGCGTTGCTCGCGTCGCTCGGCGTGAACCTGCGCGCGCAACGGCTCGTGCGCGGCTTGTCGATCGCGGACCAGCAAGTGGTCGAGATCGCCAAGGCGCTTTCGCTCGACGCGAACGTGCTCATCATGGACGAGCCCACCGCCGCGCTCTCGCTGACGGAAGTGGAGCGGCTCTTTGCCATCGTGCGTGCGCTGCGTGAGCGGGATGTCGCGATCCTCTTCATCACGCACAGGCTCGACGAAGTCTTCGCGCTGACGCAGCGCATGACCATCATGCGCGACGGCATGAAGGTCTACGACGCGCTTACCAGCGACATGACCATCGATGCCATCGTGAGCAAGATGGTCGGCCGCGATCTGGACACGTTCTATCCGAAGGCGGACGTTCAGCCCGGCGACGTGCGTCTCTCGGTCCGCAACCTGACGCGCGAAGGCGTATTCAAGAACATATCCTTCGATGTCCGCGCAGGCGAGATCGTCGCGCTCGCGGGCCTCGTCGGCGCGGGACGTAGCGAAGTCGCGCGCGCCATCTTCGGCATCGATCCGGTCGATGGCGGTGAAGTGAAGATCGCGGGGAAGGCGCTCGCCCTCGGCCATCCGGCGGCAGCCGTGCGCGCGGGCCTCGCGCTCGTGCCGGAGGATCGCCGCGCGCAAGGGCTCGCGCTGGAACTGAGCATCGCGCGCAATGCATCGCTCACCGTGCTCGGCCGCTTGATGCGGCACGGGCTCATCTCCGCGAAAAGCGAATCGACGCTCGCCGCCGACTGGGGCAAGCGCCTGCGCCTCAAGGCCGGCGATCTCGATGCGCCCGTCGGCACGCTGTCGGGCGGCAATCAGCAGAAGGTCGTGCTCGGCAAGTGGCTCGCGACGAATCCGAAGGTGCTCATCATCGATGAACCGACGCGCGGCATCGACGTGGGCGCGAAAGCCGAGGTGTATCGCACGCTCGCCGAACTCGTGAAAGAGGGCATGGCCGTGCTGATGATTTCAAGCGAGCTGCCCGAAGTGCTCGGCATGGCGGACCGCGTGCTCGTCATGCACGAAGGCCGTATCAGCGCCGACATTGCTCGCGCCGACGCAAACGAAGAACGAGTGATGAGCGCCGCGTTGGGCGCATCGCCGCAAACCCTGGGACGCGCCGCATGATGACACGACACTCTCCCACCATGCCCGCGCTGCCTGCCGCCGAAACGAGACGCGAGAGTCTCGCGGGTTCGATCGCGAAGAGTCGCGAGCTCACGCTCTTCATCGTGCTGCTCGTGCTGATTGGCGCGACCGCTGCGGTGAAGCCGGACTTCCTGAATCTGCAGAATCTGCGTGACGTGCTGCTGAATGTGTCGATCATCGGCTTGCTGACGGCCGGCATGACGATCGTCATGCTGATGCGGCATATCGATCTGTCGGTGGCGTCGATCGTCGGCGTGAGCGCCTATGCGGTCGGCAGCCTCTTCGTGATGAACCCGCACATGCCGGTGATCGTCGCGATGTGCGCGGGCATGGGCGTCGGGCTCGTGATCGGCGCGGTGAACGGCGCGCTCGTCACCTTCGGACGCGTGCCGTCGCTCGTCGCCACGCTCTCGACGCTGTATATCGTGCGCGGCGCGGACTACGCGTGGGTCCACGGCGGCCAGATCAACGCGACGAGTCTGCCGGATAGCTTTGCCACGATTGCAACCGGATCGCTGCTCGGCGTGCCGAATCTCGTGTTGATCGCGCTCGTCGTGCTGATCGCGTTGTCGGTGTATCTGAAGCAGTATCGCGGCGGCCGCGAGCATTACGCTATCGGCTCGAACCCCGAAGCCGCGCGTCTCGCGGGCATTCGCGTGGACCGCCGCGTGATGATCGGCTTCCTGCTGTCCGGCGCGATCGCCGGCCTTGCGGGCGTGCTGTGGCTTGCGCGTTTCGGCACCGTCGATGCCAGCACGGCGAAGGGCATCGAGCTGCAGGTGGTCGCGGCGGCGGTGGTCGGCAGCGTTGCGATCACGGGCGGCGTCGGCACGGTGGCGGGCGCGACGCTCGGCGCGCTGGTGCTGGGCGTCATCAACATCGCGCTCGTGGTGTTGCGCGTGTCGCCGTTCTGGCAGCAGGCCATTCAAGGCGCGCTGATCGTCGCGGCGATCGCGCTGGATACGTTGCTCGCGCGCTCGGTCGCGCGCCGCATGATGAGGAAACGCGATCATGGCTAAACCCGACTCGGCTCTTTCCACGGCAAAACGCCGTCATCTGCAATGGGAGGCGATGCTCGCCATCGTGCTGGTCGTCTCGCTGATTGGCGGACGCGTGCTTTCGCCGATGTTCCTTTCCGGCGCGAACCTCTCGAACATGCTCGCCGATTTCACCGAGATCGCGCTGATCGCCTTGCCGATGACGCTCATCATCGTCGCGGCGGAAATCGATTTGTCGGTGGCGTCCGTGCTGGGCGTGTCGAGCGCGTTGATGGGCGTGCTTTGGCACATGGGCTTGCCGATGCCGCTCGTCATCGCCATCGTGCTCGTCGCGGGCACAATGGCCGGGCTGCTCAACGGGCTCGTGATCGTGCGCTTCAATCTGCCATCGCTTGCTGTCACCATCGGCACGCTAGCGCTGTTTCGGGGTCTCGCTTACGTGTTGCTCGGCGACCAGGCCATCGCGGACTTTCCGGCGTCGTACACGTCGTTCGGCATCGATACCATCGCGGATACCTTCCTGCCGATGCCCTTCGTTCTCGTGATCGCGGGCGCGCTCGTCTTCACGGTGCTGTTGCAGGCGACGCCGTTCGGCCGCAGCCTCTTTGCCATCGGCGCGAACCCCACGGCCGCGCAGTTTTCGGGTATCGACGTGACGAAGACCAAGATCAGGCTCTTCATGCTGTCCGGCGCGATGGCGGCGCTCGCGGGCATCGTCTATACACTGCGTTTCACCAGTGCGCGCGGCGACAACGGCGAAGGCTTCGAGTTGTCCGTGATCGCGGCGGTGCTGTTTGGCGGCGTAAGCATCTTCGGCGGACGCGGGTCGATGATCGGCGTGCTGCTGTCGCTCGTCATTATCGGCGTGCTGCGCAATGCGCTGACGCTCGCGGATGTATCGAGCGAAACACTGACTATCGTGACCGGGGCGCTGCTGCTGTCCTCAGTGCTGATTCCCAATCTGGTCGCGCGCTGGAGGGCCGCGCGTGAAAGACGCTTCATGGCGCAGACGTCGTAGGTGTTGAAGGCTGGTCGAGGGTGAATTGAAGAACGTTGATAACCAGCGCAACGGTTTGTCCAAGGGCAAAACTCGCGCGCAATGACAGGAGACATACATGAAAAAACCGTATCGATTCTCACGCGGGCCGGTGCTCGCGGCGGCTTTGCTGGCCGCCACCGTGGCGCTTGCCGCAAGCGCCGCCGAGCTGAAGAGCGGGCTGAAGATTGCTTTCCTGCCCAAGCAGATCAACAACCCGTACGAAGTCATTGCCGATGACGGCGGCATGGCCGCGATCAAGGAATTCAAGGGCGATGGCAAGGTCGTCGGCCCGTCGGATGCGGGCGCGTCGTCACAGGTGAGCTATATCAACACGTTGATCACGCAGCGGCAGAACGCCATCGTGATCGCCGCCAACGACGCCAACGCGGTCGTGCCGTACCTGAAAAAAGCGATGTCGCAGGGCATCAAGGTCGTGACTTTCGACTCGGACACCGCGCCCGACGGTCGCCAAATTTTCGTGAATCAGGCCGAATCGGAAGCGATCGGACGTGGACAGATCCAGTTGCTGTCGAAGCTGATTGGCGGTGAAGGCGAATTCGCGATTCTCTCCGCGACGCCCAACGCGACCAATCAAAACACCTGGATCAAATGGATGCAGGACGAACTGAAGAAGCCGGAGTATTCGAAGATCAAACTCGTGAAGATCGCCTACGGCAACGATGACGATCAAAAATCATTCGTGGAGACGCAGGGCCTGCTGCAGGCTTATCCGAACCTGAAGGGAATCGTGGCGCCGACATCGGTGGGCATCGCGGCGGCGGCGCGTTATATCTCGAGTTCGCCAGCCAAGGGCAAGGTCACGGTGACGGGTCTCGGCACGCCGAACCAGATGCGCGCGTTCGTGAAGAACGGCACGGTCAAGGCGTTCCAGTTGTGGGACCCGGGTCAGTTGGGTTATCTCGCGGCGTACGCGGCGGCCAGTCTTGCGTCGGGCACGATCACGGGCAAGGAAGGCGATTCCTTCGAAGCCGGCAAGCTGGGCAAGCGGACCGTGGGAAAGAGCGGGGAAGTGATTCTCGGGCCGCCTACGACGTTCGATTCGGCAAATATTGATAACTTCAATTTCTGAGGTCGAAAGGGTAGTGGGAATCTGAGAGGTTGGCCCCGCGGTCGCGGGGCTTTTTTATTCGCGTATGCAAAATGGGTCATCCACGAAACTATCCACAGTTTCTGTTGAAAGCCCTGTGGATAGCCGCTGCGTGACCCATCCAACGCATTGATCCACAAAGGCTTTCCGGAGCGTGGCGATTGCGCGTCAAGATCAGCGTAAGGGCTGCCCGTCCCTGAGCACTTGAATGGCCGTCGCCGATTCGAATTGCGCATGCACCATATCTCCGGACTTCAAGCCGTCAAGCGATAAGTCCGGCGCGACCGCAAGCGTCACCGTGTGGGTCGGGCCGCGTAGCGTGATCTCGCGCTTTTTCTTGTCGATGTGCTGAATCGTCGCCAGTATCTCCACCGTGCGCGCCTGCGCCGTCACGCCGTTCGTCGCCGGAACGGTCGCTTGCGTGTCGACGCGCTCACGAATCGCACCCGGCTTCGCCTTGACCGCGCGCATCAGCACGGCGTTGCGATACTCGATGTTCACCGTGTCGCCTATCTTGAGCTTCTTGACATCGGCGACCTGCGGATTGACGGCGACTTCCACGACGCGCCCCGCCGGCCCCTTTAGCGCGACGCTGTTCGTCACCGGGTCGATGCCAACCACATGCGCCTGCACTTGCGCCACCGCCGCCCCGGCTCGCGCTTGCGGTTCCGACGCGGCATCCTGCGCCGCAGCCGGCAAAGCCGAGCCACAAGCAAGCGCGACGAGTGCGCATCCGATCCATGAACTGCCTGCACGACGCGAAGTTCGAAGCATGGTCATCTCCTTTGATATGTGAACATCACCGGCATCAGCGTCGCGACTTCGACAGCAGATGCCCAAGCCCGAGATTGGTCGCGATCTGCCACACATAGACGCGCGAGTAACGCACGCCGAAGCGCCGCTCGATCAGTTCGCGCAGACGCGAGTTGGTCCACGCGTCGCTCGCAAATCCATGCACGCGCGCCGGGCCCTGCAAGGCGGCCGCGATCCATTCGAGCGCCTCGCGGTCCAGCACCGATACCCGTCCGCCCACGCCCATTTTCGCGAGCTCGTCGAGCCCGCCATCGGACACGATTGCCTTGTAACGCTTCACCGTCTGCAAGGACAGATGCAGATGCTCCGCCACGGCCTGCACCGATGCCCCTTCGAGCAACATGCGCCCGGCTGTCATGCGCCGCTCGACGCTCGGCAGGGTAGTGGGCCGGGGCAACATGGCGCTCCTCGTTCGATACGCGTTTCGCGGACGCTATAAGTCAGCCGCGATGCAAGGCGAGGCCTGAGCGCGTGCTCCGCTTCCTCGTCTGTCGATGCAGCTGCCAATCAGTTTCGGTTTCGGTATCGGTATCGTGGCGCGCGAGGCGTTGGTAAGCGTTCATGCGTTCCCTCTGTCGAGCAAAGACTGCGGGACCTGTTCGGCGTACTTGCGGTGTACTAACGGTGTGCTGGATGTAACGATGAAGTGTTCGCGAAACGGCGGCGCTTTCAGGAAAGCCGGGTACTGGTCACCACCAATAAACGTTTCCGCCGCGAAAGGGAACCATCGTCGAAATTTTTTAAGCTTGATTATTCGCGATGAATTGCCTATGCGCGAGGCTTCGCACGCACCGAGCCGCGCGATTGCATGCGTGTGCGTTTCGAATGTGCACGGCCGGTCGGCAAATGCGGGCGCGATTAACTACGCCGTCTTTGCGAAAAACCGGCGCGCGCAGAAGCACGCGGAGCATTCCGCTTGCATGGCCTGAGGTGAGAATGACGAAGGCGAAACGCCCATGCCTTACGAATCGCGCTTAATGACTACGCATAATGATGGCGCTTAATGGCCACCGTGCATGCGTATCCGAAAGGCGGGGAAACGAGGAAGGGCGTTACACGCGATAAAACTCGATATCCTGACCGGCATGCACGGCGCGCTTCAGCCATTCGGGCATGTCGCCCAGGCCGTCCCACGTGTCGCCGCTGGCGTTACGGAAAATCGGCGCTGCGCCGTCTCCGGATTGCGGCAGTGACGGCAATTGCGGCATGGCCCGAGCTGGCTTCGCCGTGCCGTTGGCGCCGTTCGTCTTGGTAAAGGTAGGCGGCGGTTCGGCCGCTGGTGCGTCGGCCAATGCTTCGGCCAGCGCGCCTTCCGTAATGCCGAACTCGACCATTCGGCTGCGTAAATACGCGATGATGCTGTCTCGCTTTCTTTCGTCCACGGCTTTCCTGATTCAGCTTTTTGATTTGCGAAAGACGAACCGATGCCCCGCGCGGACCGGGGCGGCTCGATGACTAGGTTTGATATGTTTTATCCAGCGTGACGCACAGTGAAACGTGCGTCAATTAGTGTATTTACCGCAGACCGCGCTTATCCCATCACACGCGCCGCCCACACCGATTAATGTCCCCGCTGTGTCGGCTATATAACAGTAATACCGGCTTCGGACATTGGCTCGTGCGGGAATCGCCATGACGGACGCACGACTATAGTGCGCGCGGGAGGTCACGTCGGGAGGCTACGAACTGCGGGAAAGCGACACTCGAACCGCCCGGTTTCCCGAACGGCTGATGCGTCGCCTGAACGCTATTGTATGCTGCTTGCGCCAACTATTAAATTGTTTTAACGACTATGTTGTTCACCCGGCAATTCCGCACCGTGCGCGCGAATTGCCGCAATCAGTTCGGCGGGCGTAATTTCATAACGAACTTCACGATGAATTCCCGGCTTGCGCTCGTCGATCTCGATCAGCAGAACAGCCTTGCCGTCGGATGCGGGTTCGAGCCGCAGCGAACGCACTTCCTGGCCGCTCGATTCATCGTATTCCGTCAGGAGCGTCATGGCGCCCGTGGCGGCGCTTTTCGGCATCGACATTCTTCCTCCCGTCTTGCGACGTATTTGTTGTTGTCTTGCCGCGCCTCCTCTCTCATGCACGAATTTCGGGCGCACGACGAAGGCAGACACGGCGGATAAGCAGATGCAAAGCGCGCACGCGCCCCGCCTGTCTCATTATTGCCTGTCAAAAGCGCGCGCGTAAAGCGTAGGGGCTTTCCCGAATGTCGTGCGGCCTTCGTCGTTGCGCCGATTCAACCGCCGGCGGCAATCGAATCGCGTACTTCCGCCGTGATCTCGAACGAGCGCAGACGCGCTCGATGATCGAAGATCTGCGCCGTGACGATCAACTCGTCGGCCTGAGTCTGCTCGATCACCGAGCGCAAACCCGCTTCGACATCCGCGCGCGCGCCGACCACCGAACACGCGAGCGACCGCTCGACGCCTGCGCGCTCGCCCTCGCTCCACGCGATCTGGTGGACGGGCGGCGGCAACTGGCCGGGCGTGCCGCGCCGCAAATTGATGAACTGCTGCTGCAGCGAGGTAAATAGAAAGAGGGCTTCACCGACGGTATCGGCGGCGAAGACGTTCACGCCGACCATCGCGTGAGGCTTCTTGAGCGTCGCCGATGGCCGGAATTGCGTGCGATACACCTCCAGCGCGGTCAGCAGATAATCCGGCGCGAAATGCGACGCGAACGCGAACGGCAGCCCGAGCGCCGCCGCCAGTTGCGCGCTGAAGAGCGACGAGCCGAGCAGCCAGATGGGCACATGAAGACCGGCGCCGGGCACTGCGCGCACGCGTTGTCCCTCGACGGGATCGGCGAAAAAACGCTGCAGTTCGACGACATCGTCAGGGAAGGAGTCAGCGCTGCCTTGCAAGTCGCGACGCAGCGCGCGAGCCGTGGTCTGGTCGGTGCCGGGCGCGCGTCCGAGGCCCAAGTCGATACGTCCCGGAAACAGCGACGCGAGCGTGCCGAACTGTTCGGCGATGACGAGCGGCGCGTGATTCGGCAGCATGATGCCGCCCGAGCCGACGCGAATGGTCTTGGTGCCCGCCGCGATATGGCCGATCACGACCGCCGTCGCCGCGCTGGCGATGCCCGTCATGTTGTGATGCTCGGCGAGCCAATAGCGGTTATAGCCCCAGCTTTCCGCGTGACGGGCGAGATCGAGCGAATGCGCGAAGGCGTCGGAGGCGGTCGAGCCGAGCGGAATCGGTGAGAGGTCGAGAAGCGAGAAGGGGATCATTGCGACGTTCCGGATGCGTGGGACGGCGAGAAGCGTGGCCGTCAGCGTTCAGGCCCGGCTGGCGGACAAGCCGCGCCGATGCCTCGCGTTTAAAAGTCGATTGTGCCGAATGTGCGGGATTCTTGCCGAAGCGATCAGGCGAGCTGCGGATAGCCTTGCGCGATGGCATCGCGTTCGAGGTCGAGAATCGGCGCGTAGTCGGCGCGCGTGGGGCGCACGAAGCCGTCGAGCCGCAGCCGTTGCGCAAGCGCGGGATGGTCGCGTACGGAATCCGCGAGCGCGGCGGCGAGCCGCTCGATGCCGTCTTGCGGAACCCGCTTCGAGGCGATGAAAGGCAGCGCGGGCGAACTCGCCGTCACGCCGATTTCCCTGACGCCTTCGGCTAGTTCCGGCACATGTTCGCGCACGTAAGCAAAGGTCACGCAGTCGATGGCGGCGACATCCGCGCTTCGGTCCGTCGCGAGCGCTTGAAGCGAAGCCAGATGCCCGCCGCTTCGCTCGACCGATGCGAAGAAGCGGCCTTCGCGGGCCAGCGGCGCGACCGCGTGACGCAGTAAGTTCATGCCGCTGTTGGAGTCGTCGCTGTTGTAGATGGCTCTAAGGCCGCGACAGTCGGCGAGCGTCGTCGCTTGCGTGTGCTTTCCGGCGACGATCACGCTGCGATAGCTGCCATTCGCGCAGCCGGGGACATCGAAATTGGGCGTGGCGACGAGTTGCACGCGGCCTTCGAGCGCGTGAACGAGCGGATAACCGCAGGTTTGCGACAGGAGCAGATCGTCGCGTTGCCAGAAAGTGGTGAGATCCGCGCCCGGATCGACGATGTCGAGCGTATCAGCGCGTTCGTCCAGCCAGTCTGTCACCCGCGCTTTCACGTCCGTCAGCAGCGCGCGCCAGTCGGCAGCCAGCGCGGGCGTGACGTTGTACATCGGAAGTGCGGTGATCCATTGCATGGGCGAGCTTTGCGAGAAGCGAGAACGCTCTATCGTACAGGGCGGCTCGACCGCAGGCCGATCTAAGAAACCTTCGCCGAGCGCGAATCACGCGTGGACGCCGCAGCCCTGACGAGCACTGGCTGCCCGAAGCGCTTGGCCGCGCCGCGTTGCATCGCATTTTTGCGCGTCGTGACGGAGGTATCGGCGATCCATTCCACCGGCGCGCGCGTCCCGCCCGCGAACGGATGCACTGGTGAAACCGCGCGCGCGAACGCATGCTTTTTGATCCACTCGCCGTACCCGCGCACGACAAATCCGCCATTGCTCGCGCCGTACGCTTCGCGCCGCTGCCGATACACCGCGCCCAGCACAAACCACGGCACGCCGGGCAAGTCGTGATGCACCGAATGGTAATTGTTGTTCAGAAACAGCAGTCGCCAGGGCCACGCGGCCTCGTTCAGAACGGTGCGTTCGCGGGCATCGCCTTCCGCCCGATGCTCCTGAAACGATCGCACCGAAGCCAGCGCCAGCGATGCATAACCGACGCCGAACAGAAAAGCGCGCCACGGAATGCCGCAACGGGCATCGAGCCACCATGCAAGCGCGGCAAGCGACGCTGCGTGCACGAGCCAGCTCGCGACGATCCGCCATTGACCCAGCGCGACCGCCTGCGCGGCTTCGCGCCACGAGGCGGCGATCGAGAACCATGGACCGATCAGCACGCGGCCCAAGAACGTATTGCGGGCAGCGAGGGCCGCGCGCAATACGACGCCCGCATTGGCCCACTGCTCCGGCGTGACGTAATAGCTTTCCGGGTCGCGGCCGGGCTCGGTCAGATGCGCGTCGTCGTGATGACGCAGATGCGAGTCGCGATACACCGCATACGGAAACCACACGGCGAGCGGCGCCAGGCCGAAAAGCATGTTGACGAGCGGCCAGCGCGTGGGATGTCCATGCAGCAGTTCGTGCTGCAGCGACATGTACCAGCACGAGAGCACCGCGAGCAGCGTGAGCGTGACCGGCAAGCCGAGCGTGCGCGCATGGAGCGCCACGCCGAACCAGCCGCTGTACACCGCGACGATCACGAGCCACGTCGGCCACGCGCTGCGCCAGCGCCACGTCGCGCGTTGTTCCTGGAGTTGCTCGCGTTGCGCGTCGTCGAGATAGCGGGGCATGGCGAAAGTCGGGATAAGCGAAGTGCCATCCTAGCTGCGCGCTTCGATGCGCCCAACCAATGAATCCGCCTATGTTTTCCCCGCTCAGCGAATAGGAATAGGCAAAAAGTCATATATGCGGCAGGTCACGTGATTGCCCGGTGAACGCGCCGAACGCGCGGGAGTGGCCGCGCCGATTATTGGCCGCCCATCGAAGCGCGGTATCCTTTGACCCTTTGTGGCCCCAAATCCACCGACATGTCCCGATTTCACGACAGAGACGCCAACCCGAGTCACAGCGCGGGCATCGAGACTGCCGGGCGAATGGGCGCTTTCAGTCTGCGACGCAAGTCGACGCGCATGTTTGCCGGGCTCATCGTCTTCAATGTGCTCGCGTGGCTCTGGGCGCTCGTCGCGTTCCGGCACTATCCGGTGCTGCTCGGCACGTCGCTGCTGGCGTATTCGCTCGGACTGCGCCATGCCGTGGATGCCGATCACATCGCCGCCATCGATAACGTCACGCGCAAAATGATGCAGCAGGGTAAGCGTCCGCTTGGCGTCGGCATCTTCTTTTCGCTCGGCCATTCGACGGTCGTCGTGGTGGCGAGCGCGCTCATTGCCGCGACCGCGTTCGCCGTGCAGGGCCGCTTTGTGCAGTATCGTGAGATCGGCGCGGTGATCGGGACGTCCGTCTCCGCGCTTTTTCTCTTCGCCATCGCGGCGATGAATCTGTTCGTGCTGCGCGGCGTCTGGCGCGCATTCAGGCGCGTGCGTCGCGGCGAAGCATGGCGCGACGACGACGCCGATTTGCTGATGGCGGGCGGCGGACCGATCGCGCGCGTCGCCCGGCCGCTTTTCCGCCTCATCAGCCGAAGCTGGCATATGTATCCGCTCGGCTTTCTCTTCGGACTCGGTTTCGACACGGCGACCGAGATCGGCCTCATGGGTATCGCCGCCGCGGAAGCCGCGCGCGGCATGCCGGTGTGGTCGATCCTCGTGTTTCCGGTGCTTTTCACCGCGGGCATGTCGCTCATCGATACCGCCGACAGCATGCTCATGGTCGGCGCCTATGGCTGGGCTTTCATGAAGCCGATCCGCAAGCTCTACTACAACCTCACGGTCACGCTGGTGTCGGTGCTGATCGCGGTGCTGATAGGCGGCATCGAAGCGCTCGGGTTGATCGCGGACCGGTTGCAACTGAAGGGCGGACTGTGGGACGCGGTCGCCGTGCTCTCCGAACACTTCGGCGCGCTCGGTTATGCAATCGTCGGTCTCTTCGCCGCGTGCTGGCTTATTTCAGCGCTGATCTATAAGTGGCGCGGCTACGATTCGCTGGATGGCGGCATCGTCCGCTAGGAATGTCATCAAACTGACTCGTCGGGCATTCTTTCTGCTTGAAAGCTTCGCCGCCGCTCATCCGATCCCTGCATCGAGCGGCTTTCAGGGAGAAAAACATGTCACAGCCGAAACCCGGCGCGCAGCAAGAAGAAACATCCACCGAAGCGTCTCCCAAGGAAAGTTCCGCTGGCGCACAGTCGCCCAACCTCGATAACGCCGAGCGTGAACAGGCGGCCGAGCATTCGACGCCGCATGCGCTCGTCGTCCATGAAATCGTCCGCGAAGAAGGCGAGGCGGCGATGGAGCGGACCTTCGGCGCGCTGATGTGGTCGGCGCTTGCCGCCGGCCTTTCGATGGGTTTCTCGTTTCTCGTCCAGGCGATTCTCGAAAGCTCGTTACCGGAGACGAGTTGGCGTTCGCTCGTATCGAGCTTCGGCTATACGATCGGTTTCGTGTTCGTCGTGCTCGGACGCCAGCAGTTGTTCACCGAGAGCACGCTGACCGCTGTGTTGCCGGTGCTCACGCGCCGCGATATGAAGACGCTGTTCAAGACACTGCGGCTTTGGGCGATCGTGCTCGTCTTCAACCTTGTCGGCACGGCAATTTTCGCGGGCATTCTGCAGATCAAGGGCGTCTTTTCGCCGGAAGTCACCGAAGCGCTTGCCCACGTCGCCGAGATGCCGTTTTCCGCCGACTTCGGCGTGACGCTCGTGCGCGGCGTGTTTTCGGGATGGCTGATCGCGTTGATGGTCTGGCTGCTGCCGAGCGCGCGCTCGGCGCGGCTGCTGACTATTTTGATCGTCACTTACACGGTTGCCGTGAGCAAGCTGACGCACGTGATCGCGGGATCGGTGGAAGCGGCCTATGCGGTGATGATCGGCGCGGCGAGTATCGGCGATTACTTTCTGGTCTTTATGATTCCGACCGTGATCGGCAATATGCTCGGCGGGATATCGCTCGTGGCGATCGTGAATCACGCGGCCATTGCGCCGGAAATCGAGGGAACGCCGCAAGGCGAGAAGTAACGGATAGGCGGGGCAGGGCGTCGGGTACCGGCAACGCCCTGATCGCTATCCGACCACACGCCTTATTTATTGTTGCCAGCTCCCGTGCCGTATAGGCCGTTGTTGAACCCGCCCGCGCCATCGGTCTTGTGATCCTTGCCGGCGCTGGGGCCTCGCGCCGCGCCCGCCGCATCCTTCGATTGCGGCTTTTGCGACTCATGCACCGTCACGCCCGCCGGATTCGCACGCGAAGTCGAATCCGAGGCGCGACTTTCTTGCGAGTCGGAGCCGGAGCCCTGGACGATCTGCGCAAAGCCGTAAGTGCTGAACACCGTCGTGCCGATGGCAACGATAGCAGCGACCATCTTCGAGGTGCGGTGTGATGTGTTGGACATGGCGTTCCCTGTACGAATCGATGACCTTTCATCGAGCAGGAACGATGCCCGGCAGTGAGCACCGGGAACCCCTCGCGCAGCTTTCGCGCGAACGGATATGACAATAGCGCGCGCCGAAGCGCGGAATTTCGCGCCGCCCGGCGCGAGTGGCGAAAGCGGTTTTTAGGCCGCTTTCGCCCACAGCCTGTTCGTGGATTTCTTGCGGCTTCCCGGGCCGCTCGGCCCTTTGCTGCTCACGGAATCGAGCGCCGTCGAAAGCGCTTCGATGCGCTGCTTCTGCGCCGGCACGAGCGCGAATCCCGCCGATACCGCCGCAAGCCGCTCGCGCCAATAGTCGACGTTGAGCGTGCCGGAAGACTGGTTGTTCATCGTGCGAAGCTGCGCGACTGCGCGCTCGATATGCTGAAGTTCGAGATCCGCCATGGCCGAGGGCAAGAGACTGCCCTTGGTCTCACTTTTCTTTTTTTTCATTTGTGGTCTTCCTCTCGGCAGGCAAGCACCCGATGAATTCGCTCATCGTCGCGCTACGCCGTAGCCGCTTCACCCCGTACCCCGATCACCCACGCCGGCTCTGGTCGAACCGTCGTGAGCGCCCCTTACTCGTCTTTGTTTTCACGACTCGTGCGGCGACGACATCCCCATGTCAACGCCTTGCGAATCGTTGAAAAAATAGTCGCAAACGGCGAGGCGGCGCTCCGTCTGGCATCGCACATTCAAGCAGGCGCGGTGCGGCGCTATGTGCGCTGCGCCGCGCAAAGGGCTGATGAGATTCGGAAGGATGCGGGACTACCCGCGAAGACGAAACTGCTACTCGGACGCGCGCTTGCCGCTGCGGCTGATCTGCGCTTCGAGCGCCTCGTCGAGCTTGCTGACCTTGCGCGGCTTGCCGGGCTCGCGCGCGTTGACGAAGGCGACGAAATCGTCCATTGGCATTGGCTCGGAGATCTTGCGCGAGCCTTCCGCCGATCGTTCGATTAGATAGAAGTAGCCGCCGGGCATGGAGACGGCCGCATAGTGGGCGTTGCCGCTACGCGTTTTAAGCCGTTCGACGGCGTTGATGGCTTTGGTCGAGCGCATTTGGACTCAGGGCGCGCACTTCTTGCCAGCGCCTTCGATCCAAAGATTCGATGCGTGGCGCTCGCCGGGATAAAAGCGGTACGTGGTCTCGCCGTTGTCGTAGCGGACCTTGACGACGTTCGAATCGCCGAATTCGAGCATGGTGCCCTGCGGGATTGGCGTCGACTTGTATTTGGTGTCGTGCTTCCTTGCTTCGTCGGTGATGCACTGGACGATCTCGCCGACCCGGTTATCCGTGGATGCGGCTTCGACTTCGGGTTGCCCGGCATCGGCATTATGAAAACGGCCGCACGCGGTAATGAGCAAAGGCAGCGCTAGCGCCGCGACATATTTCTTCATGAGTCTCCCGAATGACCGTTGTTCTCTGCGAACCCGCATTAGAGCACAGGGCCTTTACAGTTCGATAAGGCGGCCATGCGGCAAGGTTCGCGCTCGATGAATGGGCAGCAAAGTGCGCGCCCGCTCAAGCATCCGGCGGCACGCCCAGCAATGGCAATGTCGCGCCGACGATGCCAGAGAACACCGGCCCCGCCACTGTCCCGCCGTAATACGTCGTGCCCGACGGCTCGTCGATCATTACCGCGACGATCACGCGTGGATCGCTCATCGGCGCGATGCCGACGAACGACGCGCGATACTTGTTCGCCGCATACGACCGCCCGATCTGCTTCCTCGCCGTGCCGGTCTTGCCGCCCACGCGATAGCCTTCGACCGCGGCGGCGCGGCCGGTGCCGTTCGGTCCCATCGCCATTTCCAGCATGTTGCGCACGGCCTTCGCGGTGGCGGGCTTCGTGACCTGCAACGGGTCGCGGCGCGTTTCGCCCTGAATAAGCGTGGCCGCGCGAAAGCGCCCGTCGCCGGCATAGGCCGTATAAATCTGCGCAATCTGCACGAGCGACAGCGACATGCCGTAGCCATAAGCCATGGTCGCCTGCTCGATCGGCTTCCAGCGTTCGGGCGCGCGCAACCTGCCGACCGCCGCGCCCGGAAAAGTCAGCTCCGGCGCGCGGCCGATGCCGTAATCGCGGTACTTGTCCCAGATGGTCTGCGCGGGAATCTGCAGCGCGAGCTTCGTGAGCGCGACGTTGCTCGACATCTGCACCGCCTCCGACACGGTGATGACGCCGTGATTCGACGTATCGTGGATCACGTTCGGGCCGATCTTGAGCGTGCCGGGCGACGTATCGATGCGCGTCTCCGGCCGCGCCTTGCCGAGGTCGATGGACAACGCGGCGACCAGCGGCTTGATGGTGGAGCCGGGCTCGAAGGTATCGGTGAGCGCGCGATTGCGCAGTTGCTCTCCGGTCAAATGGCTGCGGTCGTTCGGATCGAAGGTCGGATAGTTGGCGAGCGCGAGCACTTCGCCGGTCTTGGCGTCGAGCACGACGACACTGCCCGCGCGCGCCCGATGCTTCGCAATTGCCGCCTTCAGATGCGTATGCGCAAGCTGCTGAATGCGCCGGTCGATGGTGAGCGCAATGGTCTCGCCGTTTTGCGGCAAGTCGGGCTCGCCGATCTGCGATATCACGCGCCCGAGCCGGTCGCGAATTACTTCGCGCTGACCCGCTTCGCCTGTCAGACGCGCGTTCGCCGCGAGTTCGACGCCTTCCTGACCGTTGTCCTCGTTGTCGGTGAAGCCGACGATATGCGCCGCCGATTCGCCTTCCGGATAAAAGCGCTTGGTGTCCGGCACGAGCGTGATGCCCGCGCGCCCAATCTGCGCGATCTTCTCCGCTGTCTCGGCCTCCACTTGCCGCCTGAGCAATACAAAGCTGCGGCCGGTTTCGACGCGTCTTTGCAAATCGCGCGCGGGCATGCCGAGCAGTTGGGCGATGTCGTCGCCGCGCGTGCCGTCGAAGAGTTTCGGGCTTGCCCAGACTTCATACGTCGACAGGCTGACGGCGAGCATGGCGCCGTGACGGTCCACTATCTTGCCGCGCGTCGCCTGCAAGGAGAGCGTGCGCTGATAGCGCTTCTGGCCTTCGCCGATATAGAACTCGCGGTCGACCACCTGCACCCACGCCGCTCGTCCGGCGAGCGCGAAAAAAGCCGCGGCAAGGCCGATCACCACGAGTTGCGAACGCCACGCGGGCAACTGCCGCGCGAGCATCGTACTGCGATGATGAGTCTGAAAATCGCTGCCGCCGCGCGTCTTTTTCTTGAGCATCGTGGTCTCGTGCGTGTGCTGGGAGTGGGATCGGCGTTGCGCTCGATGCGTTACGGAAGCCGCGCGAGCGCGCCATCGAGATCGGCGGCATCCGGCAGACGAATGGCGAACTCTTCCGACAGCACACGCCTTAGTTCTTCTATCGTCTTCAGTTCGCGATGACTGGTGCCTTCGCGGTCGTCGTGCACGCTCAGGCGCCGGTTGAAAAGCCCGTAACGCTTGCCGGGCGCAAGACGTGCCGCGAGCAGGTTGTTCACGAAGACGGAACTCGGGTAAGTCGACACGAAATGGTTCGACATCTCGTAGTCGACGTCATATTGCGGATCGAGGTCGAAGCGATAGACCGGCTTCCAGTCGCCGTCGATATAGGCGTTCAGAATGTAGCCCGGCAGCATGGTTCCGGTTTCGATGCCGTCGAGCCGGAACGCGCCATGCGGCGTGATCTGTTCAAGCCCGGACTTGAGCGCGAGCGGCGCGGAGAGCGTCATGCCGCCGAAACCGACATCCGTGAGGAAGGGACCTTCGTCGAGATCGACGATCAGCAGCATGTGGGCACGCGGCGGCATGGCGGGATCGTCGCGGCCCCACAGCACACGTCCCGCGTAACCTCGCGCGCGAAAACCGAGCGCTTCTAGTACCCTGCGGAACAGCAGATTGTGTTCGTAACAATAGCCGCCGCGCGCATTGGTCACGAGCTTGCGCTGAACCGAGGCAAGATCTAGGCGAACGGGACGGCCGAGCAGGACATCGAGATTTTCGAACGGGATGGCTTGCGGGTGCAGCGCATGCAGGGCGCGCAGTGTTTCGAGCGTGGCCCCCGTATGCTGCGTTTGTTCGTAGCCGATGCGTTTGTAATAGGCGGGCAGGTCGATCTTGGTATCGTCGGCATTCATGTGAGGTCCGTGTCGCATTGATGGTTGATGATGACGCATGCCCCGCACCGCCCGTACCCACGCCGCTGGCGCGCATATTTTACGACACGTAAGGTTGCGAATTACAAAAACCATACGTCTTTATTGCTTCTACCGCAAAGCACTGCAAGCTTTTGAACTGTGCCGTGTCGCTCGGGGTCTGTCCTGAGTACTGCACAAAACGATCAAGGGGCAAACGAGTCATGCCGAACGAGAACAACGAAGCACAGCAATCGAATCCAACGCAATTGAGCGGGCAAAAGCCGGAACAGGCCACGCCGCTTGCCGGCAAGCATCCCGCGCCGCCTTGCACGCTGGTCATCTTCGGCGCGGGCGGCGATCTCACCAAGCGGCTCCTGATGCCCGCGCTCTACAACCTCGCATCGGATGGCCTGCTCGACGACGGCATGCAGATCATCGGCGTCAATCATGGCGAGCGCGAAACCGCCGACTGGCGCGATGAGCTGACGCAGTCGCTACGCAAGTTCGCCGCCGACAAAGCGAGCACGTTCCACACGTCGCAACTCAACGAAAAAGCGTGGAGCTGGGTCACCGAGCGGCTCGAATACTTCGCGGGCGAATTCACCGAAGACGAAACCTTCGAGCGCCTCAAAAGCCGGCTCGCAAAGGCCAAGGGCGGCAACGTCGTGTTCTATCTGGCGGTGAGCTCGCGGTTCTTCGGACCTATCGTCGAGCATCTCGGCAGCGCGGGCCTGCTGGAAGAGAAGGACGGCAGCTTCCGCCGCCTCGTCATCGAGAAGCCGTTCGGTACCGACCTGGCCACGGCGCAGGAGCTCAATCGCTGCATTCTTTCGTATGCGTCGGAGTCGCAGGTTTATCGCATCGACCATTTTCTCGGCAAGGACACGGTGCAGAGCATTCTCGCCGTGCGCTTCGCCAACGCCATGTTCGAGCCGATGTGGCGGCGCGAGTACATCGATCACGTGCAGATCACGGCGGCGGAAACCATCGGAGTGGAAGGGCGCGGCAGCTTCTACGAACAGACCGGCGCATTTCGCGACATGCTGCCGAACCATCTGTTCCAGTTGCTCGGCATGGTGGCAATGGAGCCGCCCAATTCCTTCGACGCCGAAACCGTGCGCGACAAGAAAGCCGAGGTGTTCGATGCAATCGTGCCGCTGCATCCTCAAGACGTCGTATTCGGCCAGTACGAGGACGGTCCAGCGGGCAAAGGTTACAAGGAAGAAGACGGCGTCGCCAAAGACAGCCGCACCGAAACCTATGCCGCGGCGCGCGTCTATGTGGACAACTGGCGCTGGGCGGGCGTGCCGTTTTACTTGCGCACTGGCAAGCGTTTGACCGAGCGCCGCACGGAGATTTCGATCTATCTCAAGGCCGTGCCGTTTCGCCTGTTCCGCGACACGCCCGTCGATGAACTCACGCCCAACGTCTTCACGCTACGTATCGATCCGGCGCACGGCACGAGTTTCGACTTCAACGTGAAGGTGCCGGGACCGATCATGCAGATCGGCGCGGTGCGCTCGGCGTTCAATTACGGCGATTTCTTCGCGGAGCGCGCCAACGTCGGTTACGAGACGCTGCTCTACGACTGCATGCTCGGCGACGAGACGCTGTTTCAGCGCGCGGACAGCATCGAGACGGCATGGGCCGCGGTGGACGACGTACTGCATCCGCATGACGGCGAGGTCGAGGTGCACGGCTATCCGGCCGGTAGCGCGGGGCCCGAGGAATCCGACAAGCTGCTCGCAGCCGATGGCCGCGCGTGGCGCTCGCTTACCGACACCATCAAGAAAACCGACTGATCAAGGGGACGAAAAGCGTGAGCACGACATCCGTAGCGAAAAAAACCAAGAGCCGCACGACCATCGACAAAGGCGCCGCGCGCGCCGAGCGCATTCTCGCCATCGACGTGGGCGGTACGGGCTTGAAAGCCGCGATCATCTCGGAAGAAGGCGAAATGAAGAGCGATCGCCTGCGCGTGGCAACGCCGCATCCGGCGACGCCCGAAGTGCTCGTCGATACGCTCATCAAGCTGGTCGAGCCGCTCGTTGCCGAACCGCCGACGCATATTTCCATCGGCTTTCCGGGCGTGGTGCGCAACAACGTCGTCCTGACCGCGCCCAATCTCGGCAACGAATACTGGAACGGCATCCCGCTCGCGGATTTGATCTCGCAGCGCGTCGGCGGCGTGCCCGTGCGCATGATCAACGATGCCGAAATGCAGGGGCTCGCGGCTATCGAAGGGCGCGGCCTGGAGTTCGTGCTGACGCTTGGCACCGGCGCCGGCACCGCGCTCTTTCGCGACGGCGAACTCATGCCGCATCTGGAACTCGCGCATCATCCGGTGTCGAAGAAGGGCGACGCGTATGACCAATACATCGGCGCGGCGGCGCGCGAGAAGGCGGGCAATAAACGCTGGAACAAGCGCGTACAGAAGGTCATCGGCATTCTGTCGTCGCTCGTGAATTACGACAAGCTGTGGATCGGCGGCGGCAATGCCGCGAATCTGAAGTTCGAGTTACCGCCGAACGTGGCGGTGGTGTCGAACGCGGCGGGCATCGAAGGCGGCGCGAAGCTCTGGCATCCGCGTTCCGTGCGGGAAACGCGTCAGTTGCCGCATTTCAATACGCAGCACGCGGAGAAGGAAAAGGGAGCGCAAGCATGAGCGCCGCCGATATCCGCTACGGCCTCCATAGCGCAACCGGCGACGGCGCCGCCGCGTTCGAGGCGCTCGCGAAGGTCGAACTCGTCGTCACCGATTGCGACGGCACGCTGCTCTACACCGACAAGACGCTCGGCGACAAAGCCGTCGACGCCGTGCGGCGCCTGCGCGAAGCGGGCGTGCAGTTCACGGTGGCGAGCAGCCGGCCGGGCAAGGGCATGCGTCATATCGTGAAGACGCTCGGCGTGGATTTGCCGTTTGGGTCCTACAACGGCGGCAGTCTGGTTCAGCCGGGAACGTGGGAAACGTTCGCCGCGCACAAACTGCCGCGCGATGCCGTGCAGACCGCGCTGGACACGCTTGCCGAAACCGGCGTGGATGCCTGGGTGTTCATCGACGATAACTGGTACTTGACCAATCCCGATGGCGAATACGTGCCGCTCGAAACGCGCACCGTGGGCTACGAAGGCGTGCGCGTACAGCGCTTCGACGAACTCGATCTGTCGGCGGTGGACAAGATCGTCGGTTCGACTTCGAATGCAACGCTGATCGAAAAGGTCGAGAAACAGTTGGAGGAGCAACTGAAGGATCGCGCACACGCGGCGCGTTCGCAAACCTATTACCTCGATGTCACGAGCCTCGAAGCCAATAAGGGCGACGCCGTGCGCGAGCTGGCGAAGCGCGCGAATGTGCCGCTGGATCGTGTGGCCGTGCTCGGCGACATGGGAAACGATGTCGCCATGTTCGAAATTGCGGGTGTGTCGATTGCCATGGGGCAAGCGTCGGAGGCCGTGCAACGGCGCGCGAGCCTGGTTTCGGCAAGCAATGACGAAGACGGTTTCGCTATCGGCCTCGACGCCATATTGGCGATGCGGGCCGCTCGATAGCTCGATTAAGCGAAACGTACAGACATCGACGCGTGGCGCAGCCGTGACGGTTTGCCCAACCGGGCTGGCTAGCGGCCGCGTCGAAGTTGTGAAGATCCGCTCAAGGTAATGCACGCGTTTGCCGCGGATCGGGCGGGCGCGTTCCTGATCAAACCGTTACAGCATGTACGACGTTGCCGCTTAACGACGGCGCATCGGCGCACGCGGGCCACCGCTGCCTGCGCGTTCGTCCTTGTGCCGGAAGTTGATGCGGCCCTTGGTCAGGTCGTACACCGACAATTCCAGCGTCACGCGGTCGCCCGCGAGAATACGAATGTGGTTCTTGCGCATGCGGCCCGAGGCGTATGCGCCCACGACGACGCCATTGTCCAGCGTCACGCGGTAGCGACTGTCGGGAAGCACTTCATCAACGATACCGTCGAGTTCGAGTAGTTCTTCTTTCGCCATATGGAGCTCCTGTTGAAGTAGTAATCATGGGTGCCGCGCCGTTGCCATAGTGCCTCGCCGCGGAAGTCGCCAAAAAGGCGGGCGGCGCTGCACGGGCGTGGTCGCTGCAGGGCGGCGTGCATCGCAAACAAAGCGCGAAAGCGGTGCCCGACGCGCCCCTGACGATGAGCGCGCCGCGTCTCAATTCAGGCCCGAGAGCTTGACGGACAGAGGCCGGAACGACATGGCGGCTCGGAAGTGAGCACCTGGCCGGCATGACCGGGACGGCGACATCGGCGTGGCCAAGGCCGTGCAGGACCTTGAATTTTTGCCGACGTGCGGTTGGTGCGGTACAGGTGAAGCTTAGAGTGAATGTGTCGAATGCGCGCTGGCAACAGTCTGGAGGAGATATGAGGCCGTTTCGCGTCAATTCAAGCTACCAGCTCAGAACCGGTGAGCCTGCCGACAGACCCTGAAGCGCCTCGCGCCGACATGTTCTGTTAGACAAATGAAATCGCGTTTTGGTTCCGTTTTGGCGCCAAGCGCGAACTCCGCAAGACAGCATTATAGCCAACCTGCCTTCTTGAAGCGCCAATATAGTACTAAATCCACCGCTAGCATGACAGCAAGACACGCAGGATAGCCGTAAGCCCAGTCCAGCTCGGGTATGCGATGGAAGTTCATCCCGTAGATGCCGGCGATCATGGTCGGTACGGCAAAGAGCGCGGCGAACGAACCGAGACGCTTGGTTACTTCGCTTTCCGAGAGCGCGATCAGGCCGAGATTCACCTGTATCGCGGTGACGATCATTTCGCGACGTCCTTCGATGGTCTTCACGATTCGCAACAAGTGATCGTACACATCGCGGAAATATTCCTGCATGCCCGCGCACACCCCCGGCGAGCGTCCGCCATACAGTTTGCTGACTGCTTCGAGCAACGGCGCCGTGTGATGTTGCAGGATCGTCATGCGGCGCTTGAGCGAATAGAGATCTTCGATGATCTCGCGCGAAGCCGTCGAGCCGTTCTGTTCGAAGATGCGCTCCTCGACTTCATCGAGTTCCGAGCCGAGCGATTCCAGCACGGGAAAGTAACGATCGACCACCGCGTCGAGCAGCGCGTACATCACGAACGCCGGACCGTGCTTGAGCAAATGCGGCTCGCGCTCGCAGCGCTTTCTGACTTCCTGAAAGCCTTGCGTTGTCCGATTACGCACCGAGAGCACATAGTTCTTGCCGACGAATACGTTCATCTCGCCAACGAGCACTTCGCCTTCTTCATCGAACTCGACAGTGTGGAACACGGCGAATAGCGAATCGCCGTATTCCTCGATCTTCGGACGTTGATGGCCGTTTTGCGCGTCTTCAACCGCGAGCTCGTGCAAGCCGAACTGATGCGTCATGTGGGCGAGTTCGCCGGGACCAGGTTCCTTCAATGCAACCCAGATGAAAGAATCGGGCAGATCGCGATAAGCGTTGATATCGTCGATATGCACGTCCGCGAGCTTCCGGCCGTTTTGATAAGCCGCGCAATTGACCAGCATGGGGCGCCCTTGTTGTGTCGATGTCACGGGCCACGCGTCGATGGGCGCTCGGGCCGCGTCATGTACGAGCGACATGCGAGGGCGCGAGCGCGTGGCCTCTTCATCTCTCGAATCTTAGCGGAAATGCCTCGCCTTGCATGCTCGCTGTTTCCCTTGCTGCAAGAACGCGACGCCTTATTTCGCCGAGTAATCGAGCACGGGAATGGGTTCGGGCGCGGGCAGCGTGGCGACGAGGCCGCCTTGCATCGAATCGAGCCGAGTCAGCTTGCCTTCTACGGTCGCGCCGACGTCCATGCGCAACTTTTGATAGTAGATGTTGCCGTGCACGTGAGCGTTGGACTGAAGCTCGACGAAATTCGCGACGGTCACGTCGCCGACCACGCGTCCGTTGATGATTACATCGTGCGCGACGACGTTGCCGTGAATCGCGCCCTGATCGCTCACGACGAGCAGCGACTCGTCGCCCATGCGGCCCGTCACGTTGCCAGTGACCTGACCGTCCATGCGCAGGCCCTCGCTGAATTCGAGGTCGCCCGAGATATGAACGTTATGCGCGATGAGCGTGGCAAGCTTGGCTTGCTTCACGCCTTGAGTGTCTTTCTTCGATGAAAACATATCGAGTCCTTGCAATGCTGTTTGGATGTGACGAGCGACGCCGGCGGCGCGGCGAGAAGCGCATCAACGCTGTTTCTTGAGGAAGGCGAGATCGGTCTGTAATTTCTCGATCTGCGCGGTGGCCTGCGCCGCGCGTTGTTCGAGCGCCGTGCGCGTCGCGGCTTCCTGTTCGAGCGCGAATTGCGCATGCTGAAGTTGATCGCGCAACGTCTGTTCGGGGGCGGGCGGCGCGCACAGCACGTCGAGCTTGCGCGCCTGTTCGTGCGAAGTCTTGAGCGAATAGCCGGCAGCGCCGAGCGCGGCGATGGCGCAGACCGCGGCGATGACGCCCGGTACGAACGCGAGACTGCGCTTGGGCGTGAGCGAGTAGGTGTGGCGCGCGAGTTGCATCGACGCCCGTTTGGAATCAGCCTTGCGCATGAGCGATGCCCCTGAAAAGCATGAGATAGGGCTTCGGATTGATCTGCGCGCCATCGAGGATCACCTCGAAGTGCAGATGCGGTCCGGTCGAACGCCCCGTGGAACCGACTTCGGCGATCTCTTGTCCCGGCATCACGTACTCGCCCTGATGCACGAGCAGTTTCGATGCATGGCCGTAACGCGTGACGACGCCGTTGCTGTGACGGATATCCACCGCATTGCCATAGCCGGAATGCTCGCCGGCCTGGACCACGCGACCGCCCGCACTCGCGAGAATGGGTGTGCCCGTGGGCGCGACCAGATCCATGCCGGGATGGAAACTGAGCCTGCCGGTGAACGGGTCGAAGCGATTGCCGTAAGGCGAGCCGAAGTGCGAGCCCGGCGCAGGATCGCGGCCGGGGTAGGCCATGTAGGCGGCGTAGTGTGCAAAGGTCTTGTCCTGGAGCAGCGAGAGTTTGTCGCCGATACAGTCGATGATCTGCTCGGCGCGCTTCATGCGCTGCCGGGGCGAGCCGGTCGCGCTGCTGTTCGTATCGCAAAGATGCGGTGGCAGTTCGGGGCCGCCCGCGCCATCGAGTGCGGGGCCGCCTTCGTCGCTATCGGGCAGCGGGGGGACGTCGTGGACACCGGGTGCTCCGCCCTCGCCGCCGTTCGCGGCCTTGAGGTGAGCGTCGAAATCGTGCAGTTCGCCGACTTGCGCGGCAAGACTTTCCACGCGCGGCGCGAGTTCGATCAGCGAGGCATTGAGACGGCCGAGTTGTTCGATCTCGTAGGAATTGCGCGAGACGAGCGCGTGTTCCTCGCCGAGATGACTGCGCCCGAAGATCGTGCCGATGGCAATGCCGAGCGCGAGCGCCGCGATGAGCAGCGCGATCAGCGCGACGACGGCGATTGCACGCGCGGTACGCGCTTCGACGAAGCGAATGCGCTTGCTCGATACCGATCGCCGTGACCAGATGACGAAAGCCATTAGCGAGACGCGCGAGCAGAACGGGCGTCGTGAGCCCGTGCGGATTGAAGCAGGATGAAACTAGGCGAAAGCATGAGGATAGGAGGATCGCGGCGCGGATCGAACATGGAAACCGGCCGGCGATTATGCCGCACGAATGCGCGTATTTGAGGTCTCGAATCAAAATGCTACGAATTCCGTTTTTTGCTTTATTTTTCTCGGAATTAATCAGGATGCCTTGACGTCGACCCACGTCATGTTCGAGTCGCTGCCCATGAGAAACGCGCGGTTGGCGTCCGCTGCTTCGCGCAAGTAATCCCACACTGTCGTGATGCGTCTGAGCTTGCGCAAGTCCTCGCGGCAAGAAAGATAAAACGCCCGCGTCACTTCGACTTGCTCCGGCAACACCGCCACGAGTCGCGCATCCGGCGCGGCCATGAAGCACGGCAGGATGGCGAGCGCGCGGCCCTGCAACGCGGCGAAGTACTGCCCGATCACGCTCGTGCTGCGAAAGCGCGAAACCGCGCCCGGCACCGCGCGCTCCAAGTAAAGCAGCTCGTAGCTGAAGGCGAGATCGTCGATATAACTCGCGAAACGATGACGCGGCAGATCGTCCTTCGTCTGGATGCGCGGATGCGCGTCGAGATATTCGGCGGTGGCGTAGAGCTTGAGTCGGTAATCGCAGAGCTTCGTGTAGACGTACTGGCCTTGCTCCGGGCGTTCGAGCGTGACGGCGATATCCGCTTCGCGTTTCGAGAGACTCACGAAATGCGGCACGGGCAGCAGATCGATGGAAATGTTCGGATGCGCATCTTGAAAGCGCGCGAGTTGCGGCGCAAGGAAAAAGCAGCCGAAACCTTCCGTCGAGCCGACACGCACGTGGCCGGACAGCGCGTGGCCCGTGTTGGCAATTTGCTCGGTGCCGGACTGTACCGTGGTCTCGATCGAATCGACGAAACCGAGCAGATGTTGTCCTTCCGCCGTAAGGACGAAGCCGCCACTGCGCGATTTATCGAAGAGCAGCGCGCCGAGTGCGTCTTCCAGCACGCGAATGCGCCGCGCGACCGTCGTGTAATCCACGCCCAGCCGCTTGGCGGCGTGGCTCGCGCGCTGCGTGCGGGCGACTTCGAGGAAATAGCGCAGGTCGTCCCAGTTGAGTTTGCTTAGATCGAAGTTCGTGTGTTTTTGCATATCGATCGGGTGTTTTTATGGCGCGTCGATGGACTTTTGCATAACTATACTCAAGGGTACGAGTGCGCTGCATGACGGCGCGCCGATAACGATTCCGGAGACGACATGCTGATTCCCTTGCCGCTGGCCTTCTGGCGCGTCCCGTCGCTTCCGTTCGTCCTTTCTGCATGACATTCCAACAAGGAGACATTCGTGAATATTGCTGCTGAACATCCGGCTCAAGGCGTGGCTCGCGCAGACACGTCGACTCGCACGGCCAAATTGCTGATCGACGGCAAATTCATCGACTCGAAGACTGCGGATTGGCGCGATATCGTCAATCCGGCGACGCAGGAAGTCGTCGGCCGCGTGCCGTTCGCGACCAAGGAAGAAGTCGATGCCGCCGTCACTGCCGCGCACAAGGCGTTTCAGACCTGGCGCACCACACCGCTCGGCGTGCGCATGCGCCTCATGCTGCGCTTTCAGGATTTGGTGCGGCAGAACCTGAAACGCGTGGCGCAGACGCTGACCGCCGAGCAAGGCAAGACGCTGGCCGATGCCGAAGGCGATATCTTCCGCGGCCTCGAAGTCGTCGAACATGCGTGTTCCATCAGCACGCTGCAACAGGGCGAGTTTTCGGAGAACGTCGCGGGCGGCGTGGATACCTACACGCTGCGCCAGCCGATTGGCGTCTGCGCGGGCATCACGCCTTTCAACTTTCCGGCCATGATCCCGCTCTGGATGTTCCCGATGGCGATCGTCTGCGGCAACACTTTCGTGCTGAAGCCATCGGAACAAGATCCGCTTTCGACCATGGAACTGGTCGAACTCGCGGTCGAAGCGGGCATTCCGCCGGGCGTGCTCAACGTCGTGCACGGCGGCAAGGAAGTGGTGGATGCCATCTGCACGCATCCGCTGATCCGCGCGATTTCCTTCGTCGGCTCGACGGCGGTCGGCACGCACGTGTACAACCTCGCAAGCCAGCACGGCAAGCGCGTCCAGTCGATGATGGGCGCCAAGAATCACGCCGTCGTCCTGCCCGACGCCAACAAGGAGCAGACGCTCAACGCGCTCGCGGGCGCGGGCTTCGGCGCGGCGGGACAACGCTGCATGGCGACCTCGGTCGCGGTGTTCGTGGGCGCGGCCAAGGACTGGGTGCCGGAACTCGTCGAACGCGCGCGCTCGCTAAAAGTCAACGGCGGCACGGAGCCGAATACGGATGTCGGGCCGGTTGTATCGAAGGCAGCGAAGGAACGCATTCTCGGGCTGATCGGCCAAGGCGTGGAAGAGGGCGCGACGCTCGCGCTCGACGGACGCGACGTGTCGATCGAAGGCTACGAGAGCGGTAACTTCATCGCGCCGACCATTTTCACGGGCGTCACCACCGAGATGACCATCTATAAGCAGGAGATATTCGGGCCGGTGCTGTGCGTGCTGGAAGCGGCGACGCTCGAAGACGCGATCGAACTCGTGAACCGCAATCCGATGGGCAACGGCGTCGGCCTCTTCACGCAAAGCGGCGCGGCGGCGCGCAAGTTCCAGAGCGAGATCGATATCGGTCAAGTCGGCATCAACATTCCGATTCCGGTGCCGGTGCCCGCGTTCAGCTTCACGGGATCGCGCGGCTCGAAGCTCGGCGATCTCGGTCCGTACGGCAAGCAGGTCGTGCAGTTCTATACGCAGACTAAAACCGTGACCGCGCGCTGGTTCGACGACGCCACCGTCAACGACGGCGTCAACACGACCATCGCGTTGCGTTAAACAGGAGACAGCGATGCATATCGGCTTTATCGGACTCGGGCACATGGGTGGCCCGATGGCGGCGAATCTCCTCAAGGCCGGTCACGCGGTGACGGCGTTCGATCTTTCCACGCCCGCGCTCGATGCGGCGAAAGCGGCAGGCGCGACGCTCGCCGCGCGCCCGAGCGACGCGGTGCGGGACGCGGAAGTGGTCATCACCATGCTGCCCGCCGCCGCGCACGTGAAGGCGGTCTATCTCGGCGATGACGGCGTGCTCGCGGGCGTCAAGGCAGGCGTTCCGCTCGTGGACAGCAGCACGATCGACCCGGCGACGGCGAAGTTCATCGGCGCGGCGGCGGCGGAGCACGGCAATCCGTTCGCGGACGCGCCGGTGTCCGGCGGCGTGGTCGGCGCGCAGGCTGGCACGCTCACCTTCATGGTCGGCGCGGAAGAAGCGCTTTTCGAAACCTTGCGTCCCGTGTTGGCGGGCATGGGTAAAAACATGGTGCGTTGCGGCGAAACGGGAACGGGCCAGATTGCGAAGATCTGCAATAACCTGCTGCTTGGTATTTCGATGATCGGCGTAGCCGAAGCAATGAAACTCGGAGAAACGCTCGGTATCGATCCTTCGAAACTGGCGAGTATTGTCAATACATCGACGGGGCGTTGCTGGAGTTCGGATACGTGTAATCCCTATCCGGGGATTATCGAAACCGCGCCGGCTTCGCGCGGATATAGCGGTGGCTTCGGCGCGGATCTCATGCTCAAGGATCTCGGCCTTGCCGTCGATGCCGCGCGCGGCGCGAAACAGCCCGTCTTCATGGGCGCCCTGGCACAACAGTTGTATCAGTCGATGAGCCAGCAGGGATTAGGCGGACTCGACTTTTCGGGCATTATCAAGTTATACGGAAAAACCCAGGAGCGGTAACGCAGATTAAGCAATAGGTTAATTAGGCACGCACGTGCGTGCCTAATTCGTCTTAACGTAATAATCGCTTTATTAAGCTGCACTGCACCATGTCGCTTTAAACCCCTTACTGGGTGGAATCATCGGGATAACGATGATTCAATTTCTCGGAAATTGTCCTATTCTGAAAGCACGACGCCCTTGTGCTGTTAAAACACGGCTGTAATGGCGTTACTGGATGCAGGCGATTAGCCCGGCCTGTCGGGCGCTCAGACGAGGAGTACGCGATGCAAGTAACACGACACTTAAATATGGAATTGCGGCACGCCACGCTGCCGACTTATGTAGCCAGCTACTTTTTCCCGTTGCTGTTATTGGCATACGAAATCTGGCGAGTAGGGTCTTACGTTGCGGTCAATGGCTTTAATTTCATGAATTTCAACGCGATGGGTTATGAGTTCGCGTTGATGATCGCCGTGTTCGCCATGCAGGTCATCGTTGAAATTGCTTTCCTGGCGGGCGCGGTGTTGACGAAGCATAAGGACGTGGGGCATCGCCTTGCGAATTTGTCGCTGGGGCTGTTTTGTTCGCTCGTCGTCCTCGGATTTGACCTTGCACTGCAATATGGTTTGAGCCAAAGCTAAATCACGCGTTCTTGCTCTGAGTCAAAAGGGGCCGGCTGCTTTTGCAGCCGGCCTTTCTTGTTTAGGCGTTCAATAACCTGCGGCGCTGGGCAATCCCGGTGGCGTCTCCGAGCGTTCTTCATAGCACTTTCTATTCGCATCTTTTAACGCGGTGCGCAATCCTTCTTCGACAACCGGGTGATAGAAAGGCAGCTTCAGCGTTTCGTCCAGCGTCAAGTCGAGTTGCAATGCCCAGGCGAGTAAATGCCCGAGATGTTCCATCGCCGGGCCGCAGCCTTGCGCGCCGCGCAGCTTGCCGGTTTTGGCATCGGCGTAGATATGGAGAAGGCCGCGATTCTGCCGCATCACACGACTGCGTCCTTGCGTCTCGAACGATACTTCGCCCGTCACCGTCATCTGCTTGTCGAGATCGTCGTAGGCTGCGCCGACGATCGCCACCTGCGGCTCGCAGAACACGATGGAAAAGGGCACCTTGCGCTTGACCGGCTTCACGTCCGGGAAGCGCGCCGCATTGTCGCCTGCGAGCTTGCCTTCGTCGGCGGCATCCTGTAGCCAGGGACGGGTGCCGTCGCAATCGCCTGCAATGAAAATCGCGCTCTTGCCGCATTGCATGGTGTTTTCGTCGAAGAGCGGGACGCCCTTGTCGTTCAGCTCGATGCCCGTTTTGCCGAGGTCGAGCGGCTTTAGATTCGGCGCGCGTCCGGTCGCGGCGAGCACGAGATCGAAGCGCTCGATGCGCTCGTCGCCTTGGGGCGTCTTGAAGCGCAGCGTCGGTTGCCCGTCCATGAGCGACATTTCGTCGATCTTCGCATCCGCATCGAGATAGAACTCGTCGGCGAGCGCGGCGGCGAGCGCATCGCGCACGGGCGTGTCGCTGATCGCGCCGACGCCGCCGCCTTTCGCGAACACGAATATTTCGACGCCCAGCCGCGACAGCGCCTGTCCGAGTTCCAGCGCGATCGGTCCCGCGCCGAAGATGGCCATGCGCTTTGGGAACGTGTGCAGTTCGAACAGATCGTCGCTCGTGATGAGTTTGTCCTCAAAAACCTTCAACTCGTCGGGAATCACGGGCGCTGCGCCCGTCGCGATCACGATACTTTTCGCCTCGATGCGCGTCTCGTCGCTGACGACCAGCGTCGTCGGCCCGTCGAAGCGGGCGTGGCCGCGCAGGATCGACCCGTCGGGAAACGACTTCGTTTCCTCGATCACGCTATTCACGAAGTGATCGCGCTCGTGCCGCACATAGTCGAGCACGTGCGCGAAATTGGCATCGAGCGCATGCGTGCCTTCGATACCGCGCGGAGCCAGCGCGTGCGCGTCGTGCAGGCCATTCGCGGCGGCGAGCAAGAGCTTCGACGGCATGCAGCCGATGCGCGCGCACGTCGTTCCCAGTTCGCCGCTTTCGATCACGACGGCCTTCGCGCCAGCCTCGCTTGCCGCGCGAAACGCGGCGAGACCGGCCGTGCCCGCCCCGATCACGGCGACGTCTACTGTGATTGTCTTCATCGTATGTCCCGTTGGTTATATGGTTGCGGCCCGCTGGCCTTCGTTTGTTGTCGGGACGAACAGATCATCCGTTGTCAGCGAAACCGGGGTAAAGCGTCATGCCGCCGTCGACGAAGAGCGTCGTGCCGATGACGTAATCGCTGTCGTCGGAGGCGAGCCAGACCGCCGCGCGCCCGATATCTTCCACTTCGCCGACGCGCCCATAAGGCACGAGCGTGAGCAGCCGGTCGAGCGCTTCCTGCGTGTCCCACGCGTCCTTGTTGATCGGCGTGCGGATGGCCCCGGGCGCGATGGAATTGACGCGGATGCGCAGCGGCGCGACTTCCTGCGCGAGCGACTTCATCATCATCTGAATGCCGCCTTTCGACGATGCGTAGTTCACGTGCCCTGCCCACGGAATGATCTCGTGAACCGAACTCATGCAAATGATCTTGCCGAGCGCCTTCGACACCGGCCGCGGCCCGCGCCGCTGAAACTCGCGTACCGCGCGCTGCGCGGTGAGAAATTGCCCGGTCAGGTTCGTGTCGATAACCCGGCGCCAGTCGTCGAGCGTGAGTTCGGTGAACCTCGCGTCCTTTTGCAGGCCGGAGTTCGCCACCACGATATCCACCGTGCCATAGCGCTTGACGACGGCATCGAACATGGCGTCGGTCTCGTGTTCGTCGGAGACGTCGGCGGCGACGGCGAAGGCATCGCCGCCATTCGCCGTAATCTCGGCGGCGAGCTTTTCGGCGGGTTCCGCGTGCGAGTGATAGTTGATGGCGACTTTCGCGCCGGCATCGGCGAGCGACTGCGCGACACCCGCGCCGATGCCGGAACTCGCGCCCGTGACGAGCGCGATCTGGCCTTCGAGGGATCGTTGCATGAGCGTTTCCGTGTGATTTGCGTCACGTGGCGGCAAGCAAGGTGCGCGCCCGGCACGTTCACGCGCCGAGCACGCCCTGATAGACCTCCGCGTAGCGCAATGCCGCCGTCTCCCAGCCGAAGTTCTGCGTCATTGCGCGTTTGACGACGGTCTTCCACTCCGTGCGACGCGCTTTCAACGCGAACGCGCGCCGGATTGCGCCGACGATTCCCGCGCGGTCGAAGACATCGAAGGTAAAGCCGGTCGCGAGTTCATCCGCGAGATTTTCCAGCGAGCAATCGACGACCGTATCCGCAAGCCCGCCCACGCGATGCACGAGCGGCGGCGCGCCATACGACAGCGCATAAAGCTGCGTGAGTCCGCAAGGCTCGAAGCGCGACGGCACCATGACGACATCGCTGCCCGCGATGATCGAATGCGAGAGCGTTTCGTCGAAACCCAGTTCGACGGCCACCGCGCCCGGATGCGCGAGCGCCGCGTTCTTCATGCCGGTTTCGAGCGCCGGGTCGCCCGTGCCGAGCACGACGAGCTGGCCGCCGCGCTGCACGATATCCGGCACGGCGGAAAGCAGCAGGTCGAGACCCTTCTGCTCGGTCAGGCGGCTGACGACGCCGAAGAGCAGGGCGTCGTCATCGCGCGTGAGGCCCATGCGCTCCTGCAAGGCGGCTTTGCATTTGCTTTTCGCCGATGGCTTCGCGGCCGTGTAGCGCGACGCGATGGAGTCATCGACGGCAGGGCTCCAGATCGAATAATCGACGCCGTTCAGAATCCCGGTGATGTCGTGAGTACGCGACTGCAACAGGCCATGCAGACCCGCGCCGTGGGCTTGCGTCTGGATCTCGCGGGCGTAAGTCGGACTCACCGTGGTAATGCGGTCCGCGTAGTAAAGCCCGGCCTTCAGAAACGAGACATGGCTGTAAAACTCGACGCCATCGACCGCGAAAAAGTCGCCAGGCAATTGCAGCGCGCCGAACTCGGACGCGGGAAACACGCCCTGATACGCAAGGTTGTGCACCGTCATCACCGTGGCGACGCGCGGCGCGCCTTCACGCTCGAACGCGCGCATGTAGGCGGGCGCGAGGCCCGCATGCCAGTCGTGCGCGTGCACGATCTGCGGCCGCCAAGCGGGATCGGCGCCGCCAGCGATACGTGCCGCGCTCCAGCCGAGCAACGCGAAGCGCCGGTCGTTGTCCGCATACGGGCGATGCGCGGCATCGAGATAAGGATTGCCCGGACGGTCGTAAAACTGGTCGGCCCGCACGACGTAGACGATCACGCCATGCGGCTGCAACACACCGCGTTCGAGCCGCACATTGCCGGCACCGAACGCAGCGCCCAGATCCGCGACGGGCTCGATGCCGGTGAGACCTTCGAGCACGGCGGGAAAGCCCGGCAGCACCACGCGCGCGTTCGTGCCCAGTTGCGATTGCGCCGGCGGCAGCGCCCCGACTACGTCGGCGAGGCCGCCGGTTTTCAACAGCGGAAACATTTCTGCTGCGACATGCAGCACGCACACGGTCATCGGCGCTCCCGTAGGTTGAGTTGACTACTTCGTGGCTTCAACGATCCGCGAGCCGCTGCAACGCTTCGCGCGTGACGAGCGTGACGCCGGACTCCGTGCGGAAAAAGCGCGCGGCATCGTCGTCCGGATCTTCGCCAATCACGAGACCTTCCGGTACCGTGCAACCGCGATCGATCACCACGCGCTGCAATCGGCAACTCGGTCCTATCGTCACCTGAGGCAACAAGACTGCCTCATTGATGTTACAGAACGAGTGCACCCGCACCGCCGACGAGAACACCGACTTCGAAACTTGCGAACCCGAGATCACGCAGCCGCCGCAGACGAGCAGATTGGTGATCGCGCCTTGCTGGCCGTTGAGATCGCGTACGAACTTGCCTGGTGGCAACTGTTCCTGATTGGTCCAGATCGGCCATTTGCGGTCGTACAAATCTAGCTCGGGGATGGTCGATGCAAGGTCGAGGTTGGCGGCCCAGTAGGCATCCACGGTGCCGACATCGCGCCAGTAAGCGGGCGCTTCGGGATCGGCGCTGGAGGTCACGCACGACATGCTGAACGGATGCGCGATGGCCGTGCCGCTCGTCACCACGCGCGGAATGATGTCCTTGCCGAAGTCGTGATCCGTGTTCGACGCGGCGATGTTCTCTTCGAGCAGGTGGTAGAGATACTTCGCGCTGAACACGTAGATGCCCATGCTCGCGAGCGCCACGTCGGGCTTGCCGGGCATGGCGGGCGGATCGGCGGGCTTCTCCAGGAAGTCCGTCACGCGGCGATTTTCATCGACATGCATCACGCCGAAGGCGGTCGCGTCCATGCGCGGCACTTCGATGCAGCCGACCGTGCAATCCGCGCCGCTCTCCACGTGGTCGAGCACCATGCGCGTGTAATCCATCTTGTAGATGTGATCGCCCGCCAGCACGATGATGAACTCCGGCGCAATCGACCGGATGATGTCGAGGTTCTGGAACACGGCGTCGGCCGTGCCGCGATACCAGCTTGAATCGACGCGCTGCTGCGCCGGCCAGATATCGATAAACTCGTTGAACTCGCCGCGAAGGAAACCCCAGCCGCGCTGAAGATGGCGCAACAGCGAGTGAGCCTTGTATTGCGTGACGACGGCGATACGGCGGATGCCCGAGTTAAGGCAGTTCGATAAAGCGAAATCGACGATGCGGTACTTGCCGCCGAAATGCACGGCAGGTTTGACGCGCCTGTCGGTAAGCGGTCCGAGACGAGTGCCGCGCCCTCCGGCGAGGACGATTGCCAGGGTCGACTTTTGCAAATCGGTGCGATTCTTTGACGACGTCTCCATGTCAGCTCCTGATTTGACCTGCGACTAGTGAATTGATGCTGCTCTCTTGTTCGTCCTCGTATGCTGGCGGCGCGCGAGCTCGCTGGCTTGGGGTAGGTCCATGAGTTCGCGCGCACGAACAGGGTGGAAGCATTATCCGGTGCGCGTCGGCATTCGTGTACCGATGTCGCTCTTTTTTTGTTCCACCGATCCGCGCTGCCGCGCTCAGTGCACGGAATGCTGGCGGCATTTTCGAGCAAACAGCGTGCCGAACGCCCGTGCGGCGGCCTTCTCGGGTGTTGCAGTTGCGCAATTTATCGTACGTGGACGATGCCGCGGTGCGTTAAGGCACGGCACAATACGGCTATGCAAGCTTCGCGATCAACACGCAAACGCTTGCGAGCACGAAGAGAAGCCGCATGCCATGCGGCATTCTCCTGACCGAACAAGCCGCACCCGGGAATCAAAAACATGAACAACGTCCTGAGTATCCAGTCGCATGTGGTGTTCGGCCACGCCGGCAATAGCGCGGCGGTTTTCCCAATGCGCCGTCTCGGCGTCAACGTCTGGCCGCTCAACACGGTGCAGTTCTCCAATCACACGCAATATGGCCGCTGGACCGGTAGCGTGGTCGACGCCGACGAGCTTCAGAGCGTGATCGAAGGTATCGGCGCGATCGGCGTGCTCGGCCGCTGCAACGCCGTGCTGTCGGGCTTTCTCGGCGCGACCGAGCAAGGCCGCGCGGTGGTCGAGATCGTGAAGATGGTGAAGGCGGTGAATCCGCGCGCGCTCTTCTTTTGCGATCCGGTCATGGGCGTGACGGGCGGCTGCACGGTGGCGCCGGGCATCGAAGACTTCCTCGTGACGACCATGCCCGAAGTCGCCGATGCCATGATGCCCAATCACCTCGAACTCGAAAAGCTCGCGGGCCGGCCCATCGAGACGGTGGAAGAAGCCGTCGATGCCTGCCGCGAAGTAATCGCGCGCGGGCCGCGCACGCTGCTCGTCAAGCATCTGCTCGACCGCAACAGTCGCGCCGATACCTTCAACATGCTGGCCGTGAACGCGCACGAAGCGTGGTTCGCGCAGCGTCCGCTGTATCCGTTCGCGCGTCAGCCAGTGGGCGTCGGCGATCTGACGAGCGGTGTGTTCGTCGCGCGCACCTTGCAGGGCGATTCCTTGCGCCACGCGCTCGAGCACACGCTCGCGGCCGTCAACGCGGTGGTGAAGACGACTTACGATGCAGGGCGTTACGAGCTGGAGATCGTCGCCTCGCAGGACGAGATCGCAAAGCCCACCGACTGGTTTCCGGCCATTCGCGTGTCGGGCACCGAGATGGCGCGGCGATAGTCCGGCCACGCGCCCCGTATTTACCCTTGGTTGGCTGACAGGACGCGCGGTTGCTTTTGACAAGCCGCCAGATGGGCGTCGATGATTCATCGACTCTCACTCATGGAAGCGCGACATGGTAAAGGCATTCGCATCCCAGGCGGACCTGGAAGAGAAGAAGATCACTTTCACGCAGCTCTCCGAGAACGCCTATGCCTATACGGCAGAAGGCGATCCGAACTCGGGCGTGATCGTCGGCGACGACGCCGTGCTGATCGTCGATACGACCGCGACGCCCGCAATGGCGCAGGATCTGATCGCGAAGATTCGCAGCGTCACCGACAAGCCGATCAAGTACGTCGTGCTGTCGCACTATCACGCGGTGCGCGTGCTGGGCGCATCGGCTTATTTCGCGGAAGGCGCGCAGCAGGTCATCGCGAGCCGTGGCACGTACGAGATGATCGTCGAGCGCGGCGAGGCAGACATGAAGTCGGAGATCGAGCGCTTTCCGCGCCTCTTCGCAGGCGTCGAGACGGTGCCGGGCCTGACATGGCCCACGCTCGAGTTCGATCGCGAGATCACGCTCTGGCTAGGCAAGCTCGAAGTGCGCATCGCGCATCTCGGCGCGGGTCACACGAAGGGCGATACGGTCGTATGGCTGCCATCGCAGGACGTGCTGTTTTCGGGCGATCTGGTCGAATACGACGCCGCGTGTTATTGCGGCGATGCCCAGCTCGCGCAATGGCCCACGACGCTCGAAGCCTTGCGCGCGCTGAATGCGCGGAAGCTCGTGCCGGGCCGTGGCCCCGCGTTGCTCACGCCTCACGATGTGCACAAGGGTCTCGACTACACGAAGGACTTCGTCACGACACTGCTTGCCGCCGGGCGCGAAGCCGTTGCGCAACGACTCGACCTCAAGGGCGCGATGGCGCTCGCACGCAAGTCGATGGACCCGAAGTTCGGCCACGTCTTCATCTACGAGCATTGCCTGCCTTTCGATGTCTCGCGCGCCTTCGACGAAGCGAGCGGGATCACGCAACCGCGCATCTGGACCGCCGAGCGCGACAAGGAAATGTGGACCGCGTTGCAGGAATGATGCGCGCGGCCGTTCGCGTTTGGTCGTCAATCACGCGGTCGCGGCGGCTGCGGCCATTGCCTTGAAGTTCTCCGGCGTGGCGAATGCGAGGTACTGCGCCTGCATGTCGGGCGTGAGGAATTCGAGCATCGTCGAGTTTTCGATCCATAGTTCGATCACGTCGAAGAAATTGCGGCCGCGCGTGCAGCGCACCGCACGCCAGCCTTCGCGTTCGCCGATGGCGATCACTTGTGCCGCGTCCATCTGCGTGGCAATCGCCATATGAAACGCGCTGTATTGCGGACGGTCGACCTTGCCCGCGCCAAAACTCACGCTGGTTTCCGCGCCGCCGCCGGGCGTGATGACGCGATCGCCCGGATAGACTTCGATGATGCTGCCGCGGTCATCGCCGGCGACGGCCATCCACGAGTCGGGAAACGATGGAAACGGCGCGGCGAAACCGTTCCAGAGTTCGGCGAGCACGTTGGCGACGTGTTGTGGATCGCGGGCGGGAATGGATGCGTGGTAGATCATCGCGAAGGTCTCCGGTGGCTTTGAGGAAGATCGACGGCGATGCTTTCATGCTTCGCAAGTGGCTGTCAATTGGCACTGCTACGAAGCGCGGAAGAGTGCTTAGTTTTGGCGTTATTTTGTCACTAAGCGCTGATAGAAAAGCGCTTGAAGTGTCTGAGGAAAATCCGTCGATTAGTTAGCAAGACAGACGGATAAAAAAATGCCGCCCGGGGTAGGCGGCGAGAGCGCGTCCAGTTGAAATCCCGTTAGGGTGAACGCGTGAGGAGACAACATTGAGGAGTATGGCAAACGCCCGGGCGGCGCTCAACCTCGATTCGGAAGCACACCATTTCATGGTCGCCGTGATTCCGTTCAAGCTGAAACCTCGTCGTCGCAGGGTTCATTGCTTGAGTAAGCGCTTCGGAACGATGTGCATCATCGTTGCGCTTTCAAACATATCTTTGCGTTTCTGAACGCGCGCAACGCCATGCGTTGGCTACACTGATAATCCGCTTCGTTTCCTCGCTTCATTCATGCCTTGTCTGCTCGTTGATTCATTCGATTTCAAGCAGTATCCCGACGCGAACCACGCACTCAAGCACGCTTTGGAAATACGTGATTCCGGCGATTGGGCGTTGCTCGAGCACTTCTGTGCAAACGCGCTGCAGTGCTTTCCTGGCGATGTCGAACTGTCCTGGCAACTCAGTCATAGCCACTGGATGCGGCATGACTGCATGAAGGCCGAAGCGGTCATGCGCGATGCCGCAATGCTCCATCCGGACAACGGTCTCGTCACGGGCGCGATCGCGATGTATCTGAACGAAGAGGCGCGTTATGAGGAAGCGGAAGCGCTTTACCGCCAGGCTATTGTGCAGAGTCCAAATGCGCCGCATCTCCCGATCGATCTAGCCGATCTCGAATTGCGTCGCGGCGCGTGGCGTGACGGCTGGACGCGCTTCGAACATCGTTTGACTAACCCGCATCATGGCGACAAGAGCGTCGTCACCCGCGTGGAACGTGAAGCGCCGCGCTGGCGCGGTGAATCGCTCGCGGGAAGGCGCGTGGTTGTGTATAGCGAGATCGGTCATGGCGACGATATTCAGTTCGTGCGTCTATATCCGCGATTCGCAGAGTTGGTGCGCGCGCACGGCGGCGAGCCGATGCTGGCTGTGCGCCATGTCCTTCACTCGCTCATCGAGCGTGTCGTGCCTGATTGCGTGCTGGTCGCGGAACATGCATTCAGCGGCTGCGATTACTCCATACCCATGATGAGCATGCCGTTCTGGCTAGGCTTGATGCCGGCGGATATCGAGGGCCGCGCGTATCTGCATGCCGATGCGGAACGCGTTGCGGCGTGGCGCTGCTTGCTCGAAGAAGAAGGCGCCGATAACTTGCGTGTCGGCATCGTCTGGGCGGGCAGTCCGACGCATCGGCGCGATGGTCAACGCAGCATTCCCGTCGATGCGCTTGCGCCGCTTTGGCGTCTGTCGAACGTGACGTTTTATCCGGTTGCTCCCGGCCGCGATGACGATATCGCAAAGATGCGCGCGGCAGGTGCGTGTGTCGTCGAGGTTGCGCAGCGCTATCGAGACAATTTTCATGACTCCGCTGCATTGCTCACGGCGCTGGACGTATTGGTGACTGTCGATAGTTCGCCCTTGCATCTCGGTGGCGCGCTTGGGCGGCCGGTGCTGGCGATGATCGATCTTGCATCGCACTGGTGTTGGGGAACCGGCGAGACGCAGCCGTGGTACGACTCGGTGCAACTGCTGCGTCAGCATGCGGCAGGCGACTGGCGGCCCGTTGTGGAACGCGTTGCGGATGAACTGGCGCAACGCGTCCGCATGCATCAAAGGACGGCGGGCAAATGAGTCGACCCGCCGTTGCCGCTCATGAGCACTCGTTGGCAGGCATGGGCCGCGCATAGCCGCGCTGGGCGGAATGGATGGTGGTCACGCACTGACCGTCTTGCGGTTCAAGCGCGCTGTCGATATCGCGCTTGACGCCGTCGTGCATCTTCATGCTGTAGCGACTCTCGCGGTGCGCTCCGGGCTGCTACGAAGAGGCCGTTGAGATCGGCACACGCTTCGGAAGGAAGCGAATGCGCGGCCGTCAAAGTGCAGTAAGGATCATGGAATTGAAACCGGAAGCCTTTATTCGGTTGACGCGGCCTCAGCGCTTCAACAGATAGTCCACGATTTTGTCGCACACGCGCCCGAACATTTGTGTGCCGGTGACGGTGCGGCAACCTTGCGCGCGCGCCGCTTCGATGAACGGCGTAAGCGGCGGCTTCGTGACGACATCGCCAACGAAAGTTTTTGCATCGAGCTTCGATACATCGATCGGCAGCGGATCGCCTTCGCGCATTCCGGCAGGCGAGGCATTCACGACGATGTCGAAGTTCTCCGCGCCCGAGTCGTTATCGACGCTCACGGCGCCGCGACCCAGACTCGCCAGACGCGAGGCGAGGGCTTTGGTGCGCGCGGCATCGAAATCGCGGACAGCGAGCGATGCGACGCCCGCATCAACCAACGCATGACCGATTGCCGATCCCGCGCCGCCCGCGCCGATTAGAAGCGCGCGTTTTCCTTGCGGATCGCAGCCTGCGTCGCCAAGGGCCGCGACCATCGCGGCGCCGTCGGACATGCCGCCGTGCCAGGAGCCGTCCGCGTTGCGTCTTAGCATGTTGGCCGCTCCGAGGAACGCGGATTCTTCCGCGAGCGACGCGCAAAAGCCAGCGGCGCTGAACTTGTGCGGCACGGTGATGATGACGCCATCGACGTTTTGCATCGGCGTGACGCCGGCGAAGAAAGCGGCGAGGTCGGCAGGTGCGACGTGAGCCGGGATCACGATTGCATCGTGTCCTGCCTTGCGCAAGGCGGCGGTCACGCCGGAGGGCGAACGTACTTGCGCAATGGGATCGCCGACGATGAAGTAGAGGCGAGTTGCGCCGCTTAAGCCCGCATCGAGCGATGCGGAGAAGGATGTGTCCTGCGCCATGCTTTGAATGTCTCCTTTGTGCGCTTCGGTCGGGGGACGTTGCGCGGATGGGTGTCTTAGCTCAAGAGCGTTGATGAACTGTAGTCTAAATTGGAATTGGATTCAATCTTCTGTCTGCGTTGGCAACTAACGGTCTTTGATTTCGGCTTACTTGAAATGCGCAAGGTGAGTGGTCGGAGGAAGTGCCTCACGGCTCTCAGCGCTAGCGTGGGCAAAGTGCATGCAGTATGCAACTTGCGGGTACCTAAAATACAAAATTCAATGCAAAACGAGTGTGAAAGTGCTGAAACCGAAGCCGAAGCCGAAGCCGAAGCCGAAGCCGAGCGCCGAGCGCCGAGCGCCGAGCGCCGAGCGCCGAGCGCCGAGTGCCGAATGCCGAACGCCGAACGCCGAACGCCGGACGCCGGACGCCGAATGCCGAATGCCGAATGCCGAATGCCGAATGCCGAATGCCGAATGCCGAAGCCGAATGCCGAACTCCGAGCTTCGAGTCCTATGTGCCGAACCCGCCGCACCTCAAAGCGCCCCTGCTTCATGCGCCTCGGCACTCACCCCCGCAGCCGCAAGCGCCTCGTGCAGCGTCGCGAATACATTGGACTTGCCGATCACTTCCGTTAGTCCATGCCGATCCATGTCGAGCCGAAGAAACGGATTCACTCGTCCGAAGATCATCGCGATATCGCGATTCCGCACGCTTGCGACTAGATCGCTCAACGTGCGCGCGGCCGAGTAGTCCAGATCGGTGATCGCGCCGGCATCGACGACAAAATGACGTAGTTCAAGAGGCGCCGCATCGATCAACTGCTTCACTTCGGCCGCGAAGAGATGATCGTTCGCATAAAACAGATCGGCGCCGAACCGATACACGATCAAGCCAGGCGCGGTGACGACGCCGGGACGCGTCGGTACGAACTGCCATCGGCGGTCCGGCGCGACGGGCGCGAGTACCATCGTATGCGGACGATAGCTGTGCCGCACATGCCGCATCAGCGACAACGCCACGGCAAGCAAGATGCCATGCTCGACCCCGATCAGAACGACCGCCGCCGCCGTGATCAGCGCCAGCGTGAATTCGCCCGGACTCTCGCGCCGAATGGCCTGCAAGCTTTGCACATTGACGAGCCCGACGGCGATAGTGAAGACGATCGCGGCAAGCACGCAATGCGGCAGGTACTGCAAAAAGCCGCTCAAAAACATCAAGACGACGACCACCACCGCCGCGAAGGTGAGTTGCGCGATCTGGCTGCGTGCGCCGGCGCGATCGGCCATCGCTGTCTGCGTCGGGCTGCCGTTGACCACGAAGGCGCCGCTGAACGCGGCAGCCGCATTCGCGGCGGCGAGGCCGAGCAAGTCGCCGTTGGTATCGGCGGATTCGTGATGCTGCTGTGCGAAGACGCGCGCCGCGGCCGCGCTTTGCGCCACGATCATCACGAAGCACGACGCCGCCACGGGCACGAGATCGAGAAACTGCTGCCACGTGACGTGCGGCACGCGCAGCGGCGGCAATCCGCCTGCGACCGGGCCAAGTACCGCGATGCCGTGGGCCGCGAACCCGAACGTCTTGCTCGCGAGGATGCTGCCGATGACCGCGACGAGCGGTATCGGCACGCGCGGCCAGATACGTCTGAAGCCAAGTATCGCGACGATCACGAGTAACGAGAGAGCGAGCGTCGGCAAGTTCGCTTCGACGATATGGTCGACAACATACCAAAGCTGCGCAAGGCTGCGCGACGACGGCACCGGCACGGTCATGCCGAGGATATCGCCGAGCATGGCGATCGACACCTGTATGCCGACGCCCGCCAGGAAACCGGCCAGCACCGTGCGCGAAAGGAAGTCGGCGAGAAAGCCGAGCCTGAAGAGCCGTGCGAGCAGCAACAACGCGGCAGTCAGCAGCGCGACCATGCTTGCCAGTTCGACATATTCGGCGCTCGCCATCGGCGCGATGGTCGATACGCGGCTCGCGAAAATCGTGGCGGTGGCGGAATCGGCGGCCACCACGAGATGGCGCGATGCCCCGAACAACGCGAACGCGGTGAGCGGAATGAATGCGGTATACAAACCTGTAACCGCAGGCATGCCGGCAATGCGCGCATAGCCCAAGACTTGCGGGATATCCATCGATGCGAGCGAGAGCCCCGCAAGGATGTCGCGTCGCGCGGCGAGCCGGTCGATCGGCAAGATGCCTTTCAGGAAACGCGGCGGCACGGGAGGTCGCGGAGTTGAATCTTGCATGCGTTGTACCGGTCGCGGGAAGAGCGCATCGTGCCCCATGACGGCCGCAATGCCAAGCGGCTTGATCACTCACGCCGAGCAATCTAAAAAGGTCTTTGCGCGCGATCGGAAAATGGAATAGGATTCCAATATCAAAGACAGTTCTACAGCTAAAGGCAGCTTCGAGTCGCGTATCACTGCGATCCGAATCGGAGGGAGCGAGACAAAAATGATGGAGACGCTGGTTAGATCGAATACAAGCGGTCGCATGCGCGAGCTTGTTTCTCGGCTGTCTACGCGACATCAAACGTCACCAGACAGCATGCGTTTGCTGCACGAGGACTCGTCGCCGCGTGCGCCGGCAAGCAATAGGCATCAACCCAGGCCTAGCGATGAAGCCTGACCCGGTACTGGAATGCGATGTCCTCGTGCTCGGTTCCGGTGCGGGCGGACTATCGACGGCCGTGACAGCGGCCACGCGCGGACTCTCCGTTTTGGTCTGCGAGAAGGAAGACGTCTTCGGCGGCACGACCGCGTGGTCGGGCGGCTGGATGTGGGTTCCGCGCAGTCCGCTTGCGACGCGCGCAGGAATGATCGAGGAAGCAGACGCGCCGCGAACTTATCTGAAGGCCGAACTCGGCGCGCATTACGACGCGGCTAAAGTCGACGCGCTCATCGAACACGGTCCGCGCATGGTCGAGTTCTTCGAGACAAATACGTCGATGCGTTTCATCGATGGCAACCGCATTCCGGACTTTCATACCTCGCAAGGCGCGGGAACGGGTGGCCGCTCCGTGTGCGCCATGCCTTTCGATGGTCGCGAACTCGGGGCGCTCATCGACAAGCTGCGGCCACCGCTTCTCGAGACGACGATCAACGGCATGGCGATCTCTCCAGGACAAGAGCTCACGCACTTTCTGAACGCCACGCGCTCGATGCGCTCCGCGTGGCATGTCACCAAACGCTTCGCCAAGTTCGCGCACGACAAGCTTCGCTACGGCAGATCGATGCATCTATTGAACGGCAATGCGCTCATTGCAAGACTCTTGAAGTCGGCGGCGGATCGTGGCGTCGATCTGCGCACGCGCGCTAAAGCGGTCGGTCTCTTGCGCGATGGCTATCGTGTGATCGGCGCTCATGTCGAGATCGAAGGCGTAAAGCATGAGGTCCATGCGCGACGCGGCGTGGTGCTCGCGTGCGGTGGATATCCGCACGATGAAGCACGTCGCGCGGCTACGTTCGCTTATACGCCAACGGGCCGCGAACATTGGTCCGCGGCGCCGCGTTCCAACACCGGCGACGGCATTCGCATGGGCGAGGCCGCAGGCGCACACTTCAATGCAGCGCTCGAAAACCCCGCGGCTTGGGCGCCCGTTTCGCTCGTTCCGAAGCGCGATGGTCCGCATGTCGCGTTCGCGCATCTGATCGAACGCGGCAAGCCTGGTCTGATCGCGGTGACGCGTGCGGGGAGGCGCTTTGTGAACGAGGCGTCGTCGTACTACGACTTCATGTCCGCGTTGATGGACATCACACCCGCAGGCGATGAAGTGTGCGCGTGGCTCGTCTGCGATCATCGTTTTCTGCGACGCTATGGCCTTGGTGCCGCGAAGCCGTTTCCATTCCCGTTGCGCGCGCACGAACGCTCGGGATATCTGAAAAGCGCGCCCACGCTCGAAGCGCTCGCGCGAGTTTGCGGCATCGAGGCAACTGGCTTCATCGAAACCATCGCGGCCTATAACCACTACGCTCGCGACGGCTTAGATCCGCAATTTCATCGAGGCTCGACACCCTACAACCGCATGCAGGGCGATGCATCGCATAAGCCGAATCCATGCGTTGCACCTACTGCAATTGGCCCGTATCACGCAGTAAAAGTGCTGCCCGGCAGCCTCGGTACATTCGCCGGCCTCTCTACCGATTCGAGCGCCCGCGTGCTGGACGAAGCGCACATGCCGATTGCCGGCCTCTACGCAGTTGGCAACGATGCCGCGAGCATGATGGGCGGCCACTATCCCGCAGGCGGCATCACGCTCGGTCCGGCGATGACCTTCGGTTATCTCGCGGGCCACGCACTTGCAGATAAAAGCGATGACAGCAGTGAACGCGAAGCGCATCGCATCGAAACCATGACCACTCTCTCTCAATTCAATCAGGCAAGGACATTTCAATGACCCTGTACGACACAGTCACACTCACCGTGAAGATCGGCACGAATGCGCAGGTCTTCGAAAACATCAAGTCGAGCGGCGAGCAAGCAGGCGCGCGCTTGCTCGGATGCTGGTATTCCGATATCGGTGCCTTGGGCAAGGTGATGGTCTTGCGCGGCTACGCTTCCGAAGCGGCACTGATCGATGAACGCAGGCGCCTTCTGCTCGAAGGCAATCCGTTCGGCTGCGGCGAATTCATTACGGATGTCGAAATAAATAGCTATGCGCTCTTTCCATTCCTGCCGCCAATCGAGCCTGCCGAACACAACGGCATCTATGAAATGCGCGTCTACGGCACGAAGCTCGCGAGCCTGCAGCACACCATCGACGCGTGGCAGAACGCCTTGCCCGAACGCACGAAGCGTTCGCCGTTGATCGGTGCAATGTACGCGCTCGATGGCACCGTGCCGCGTTTTCTGAACATCTGGCCGTACAAGAGCGTGGATGAACGCTCGCGTATTCGCGCGGAATCGGTGAAGGATGGCGTATGGCCGCCGAAGGGCGGACCCGCGCATCTGACGACGATGGAATCGACCATCTATGTGCCCGCACCGTTCTCGCCACTACGCTAAGGAAATCCATATGTCCACACGAAAACTTTCGCTCTCAGCTTTGACCGTGCTCGAATTGACGCCGCCGCAGATGGTCGAATGCGCGGCGAAGGCGGGCTATGACTATGTCGGCCTGCGCCTTCTTCCGGCGACCGATACCGAAGTGCGGCACGACATCATCGGCGATACACCGCTCGTGCGCGAGACGCTCGCGGCGTTGAAGGACACCGGCATTGGCGTGCTCGACACGGAAATTCTCCGCCTCAAACCCGACACCGATGTAACCGCGTACGAGCCGATGCTTGCGACCGCCGCCGAACTTGGCGCGCGCTATGTGCTCGTCGCGGGCAACGATCCCGACGAGTCGCGCACCGCCGAGCGTCTCGCGCAGTTGTGCGATCTGGCGCGTCCGTATGGCCTCTCGCCATCGCTCGAACCGATGCCGTGGACCGACGCTAAGGACATCGTGCAAGCCGCGCGCATCGTGAAGGCGGCGGAACGCAACAACACGGGGCTGATCATCGATCCGCTTCACTTCGACCGCGCGGGGTCGTCGACCCAGACGCTGAGTGAGTTGCCGCGCGAGTATTTCGGCTATGTGCAGTTCTGCGACGCGCCCGCCGAGCGCCCGACCGACCTCGAAACACTACTTTTCCAGGCGCGCTGCGAGCGGATGATTCCGGGTGAAGGCGGTATCGACTTGGCTGGCATTTTGCATGCACTGCCGGAAGACTTGCCGCTTTCACTCGAAATACCGACGCAACAGTGGGCCAAGACCGCCAGCGCGCTCGAGCGCGCGAAGCGCATGCGCGAAGCGACGCTTGCCTTGCTTGACGAGGTTTATGCCGGGCATTGAACGATGACGGTTGAATTCCGAGGTGGAATCATGTTCAAATTCCGAATCGGAACTTCGAGGTAACGAAACATGGCAGGAAATCTTGAGCGCGCGTTGTCCATCATCGAACTGCTGGCGAAGAACGGCGGACGCATGCCGCTTGCCGCCATCGCGGATACCTTGAGCATTCCCCGCAGCGGCACGCATCGCCTGCTCGCGATGTTGATCGACGAAGGCTACGTGCGCCAGGACGAGGATCACGGCGAGTACATGCTCGCGCTGAAGCTCGTGTCGCTTGCGCTGATCTATCTCTCGACGGGCGGCGTGCTCGATGTGTCGCAACCGGTGCTCGACCGCCTCGCGGCGGCGTCGGGCGAACTGGCGCGGCTTGGCGTCGTGGAGGACGATCACATCACCTTCGTCGGCAAGGCGCAGGGCGCGAAGTCCGGGCTGCGCTACGACCCGGACATGGGCAGCCAGCCGCCCTTGCATTGCACGGCAAGCGGACAGGCGTGGTTGTCGTCGTTGACCGATGAGGAAGCGCTCGAACTCGTGTCGAAGCAAGGCGGACTCGGCAAGCCCGGACAAGGCGGTCCGAAGGCGCCGAAGACGATTCAGCAGTTCCTGACCGACTTGCGCGCGGCGCGCGAACGCGGTTACGGCATCGCGAGCGAAACCTACGAAGCCGGCATGACGTCGATGGCCGCGCCGATTCATCATCCTATGACGGGCGTGGTCGTGGGTGTCGTCAGTCTCGCGGGCCCGACGAGCCGTTTGCCGGAAACGCGTCTGAAAGAGCTCGCGCCCGCGCTGCTCGAAGCGGCATCCGATATGAGCGCGGCAACCTTGAGCTCGCCTTATTTCAAGCGGCCGCTGACTCAAGCTCCGGTCGTTGCCGAAGCACCGGCGCCTGCTGGCAAGAAGCGGGCAAAAAGCGCTCTCGTTCAATAAGCGCAACGGCCGTCGCGCGCGTCGCGCTTGCACTATGCTGTGCACATCAGCGCTTGCGAGGCCGATCATGAATGCCGCGTCCGTCACAGCGTCTTTGCGCGAAATCGACGACTTGCCTTCGCCGCGCGGCTTGCCGCTCGCGGGCAATCTCTTTCAATTGCCGCCGTCGACTCATCATCTGACGCTCGAGCGATGGGCGAAGGAACTGGGCACGCCGTATCGCTTCAAGCTCGGCCGCGTGCCTATTGTCGTGTGGTCGGATTTCGAGCTGTCGCAAGCGGTTTTGCGTGAACGTCCGCATCGTTATCGGCGTTACGGTCCGCTCGAAACCTTGTTCGATGAAGTCGGCTGCAACGGTCTCTTTTCCATCGAAGGCGAAGCGTGGGGGCCGCAGCGTCGGCTCGTGATGCAGGCGCTGTCCGTGCCGCATATCAAGGCGTTTTATCCGACGCTGGCCGCGATCACCGAGCGTTTGCGGCGGCGCTGGGAGTCAGCCGCGCGCGAGGGACGTATCGTCGAGATGAACGACGATTTGAAGCGCTATACCGTCGATGTCACGAGCGCGCTCGCATTCGGCGAAGACCCGAACACGCTGGAAAAAGAACGCGGCGTCATCCAGGAGCATCTCTCGCAGCTTCTGCCGATGATCATGACGCGCCTCTCCACGCCGTTTCCCTACTGGCGCTATATGCGGCTGCCGCGCGACCGCCGATTCGATCGTGCAATGGCCGAAGTGCATCGCTATGTGCGTGGCTTGATGTCGAGATCGCGCGAGCGCATGCGTGACGAGGCATCTGCACTCGAGCCGCGCAATTTGCTCGAAGCGATGCTCGCGCTGCGTGACGCGCCCGAGTCCGGCCTCACCGATGACGAAGTCGCCGCCAATGTCATGACGATGCTCGTCGCGGGCGAAGACACGACGGTGGCATCGCTCGCATGGGGACTCCTGTTCCTCGGCGGCGATGAAGCCTTGCAGACGCGCATCGCGACGCATGCAAAATGCACGTTCGGCGACGCGCGCGTTTGTCCGAGTTATCAGACAATGCGCGAACTCGATTTATGCGAGGCCGTCTGCACGGAGGCGAGCCGACTGCATCCGGTGGCGCCGTATTTGTCGCTGGAACCGCTTGCGGAAGTGGAGTTGCAGGGCGTGCGGCTACCCGCGGGCACCAAGCTCTTTTTTCTGAATCGTCCCGCGATGCTCGACGAAAGCCACTTCAGCGATCCCGCGCGCTACGATCCGGATCGCTGGCTGCGCGAGCATCGGCTGCAGGCGGGCGAGCACGCAAATCAGGGAACGCACGATCCACGTGCTTATCTGCAATTCGGCGCGGGGCCGCGCGTGTGTCCGGGACGGCATCTGGCAGCGGTCGAAATGCGGCTAGTCATTTCGATGCTCACGGCGAATTTCACGGCGCGCCTGGCTCAGGATGCCGCCGATATTCACGAGGTCTGCAACTTCACGGTGGTGCCGAATCGCATGCCGATGCGGCTCGCTTTGCGGCCCACTTGAACCGCGTTATCGTTCATTGAACGTCGGCGGCACCGGTTGCCATCCACAGAACTTCGGCATCTTCCGCGCTGGCCGATATCGCCGCGTGGCCCGTGCGGCTGTCGAAATAGATGCTGTCGCCCGCATTCAGATGCGTCGGCGCATAAAGTTCCGAGTAGAGGCACACGCTGCCGCTGATCACGTACAAAAACTCTTCGCCTTCGTGACGGCCCCAGTCGTCGAAGGCATCCAGTGTATGCGCCGAGATGCGGATGCGAAACGGCAGCATCGCCTTGTGCGCGAGCTCGGTCGCCAGCAATTCCATCTGATAACCGCGATACGCGTGCCTTTGCCCTTCGTCGCGTCGCGTGAGTGCGCGCCGGCCGCTTGCGCTGGCAGCGGGCGCGCTGCCGAACAGTTCCGCGAGATCGATCTGCAGGCCGCGTACTATCTTCTGCAAGACATCGAAAGTCGGCGACATCAAGCCGTTCTCGATCTTCGACAACGCCGAGCGCGACACGCCGCATAGCCGGCTCGCGGTTTCCAGCGTGAGATTCTGAGCGGTGCGAGCGTGCTTTACCCGTCGTCCGAGATCGGCTGCGGATTGCTCAGTCGAATTTTTGGCGGGCAAAGTAGACATGAGAGGTCGAAGGTGGTTTGTTTCCGATAATACCATCGACTTTTCGGGGGTTTGCATTCGGTATGCAAACCGAGACTGGTGAGAACCCCAATATTGACAGCGTTGTGAGCATGGGACGCTGCGCGTATAGTTTCCGAACTTGACCGTTGTTTCGCATCGGAAACAGCGAAGCTAATCTTGCATGCAAAGGGAATTCACTGTGGACGCCAAGACCATCCTCTCCGACCTCGGTATCGCAGGCATCGCGAACGAGGGCGACATGACTGTCACTTCGCCCATCAGCGGCGAAATCATCGGACGCGTGAAACGCCATACTTCTGCCGATGTCGATACCGCGCTTGCGCAAGCCCGCAGCGCATTTGCCGTGTGGCGCAACGTTCCGGCGCCGCGACGTGGCGAACTGGTGCGTTTGCTCGGCAATCGCCTGCGCGAAAAGAAGGCTGCGCTCGGCCGGCTCGTCGCGCTCGAAGCGGGCAAGATCCTGCAAGAGGGCCTGGGCGAAGTGCAGGAAATGATCGACATTTGCGACTTCGCCGTCGGCCTGTCGCGGCAACTGTATGGCCTGACGATCGCCTCCGAGCGGCCCGGTCATCGAATGGCGGAAACGTGGCATCCGTTCGGCGTCTGCACGATCATTTCTGCATTCAATTTTCCGGTCGCGGTGTGGTCGTGGAACGCGGCGCTTGCGCTCGTGTGCGGCAATGCGGTCGTTTGGAAGCCGTCGGAAAAGACGCCGCTTACCGCGCTCGCCGTCGATCGCATCATGCGCGATGTACTCGACGAGTTCGGCACCGCGCCGGCCGGCCTGGCATCGGTTCTGATCGGCGACCGTGAAGTGGGCGCGAAGCTCGTCGCGGACAAACGCTCCGATATCGTCAGCGCAACCGGCAGCACGGAAATGGGCCGCGCGGTGGGCGTGGAAGTGGCGCGCCGTTTCGGGCGCTCCATTCTCGAACTCGGCGGCAACAACGCGGGCATCGTCTCGCAGACGGCAAATCGCGACCTCGCGCTGCGCGGCATTCTGTTTTCGGCGGTCGGCACCGCGGGGCAGCGCTGCACGTCGCTGCGGCGTCTTTTCGTCCATGAGAGCATCTATGACGAAACCGTCGCTCGCCTCAAGGATTTGTATGCAAAAGTCCCGGTCGGCAATCCGTTGAACGACGGCGTGTTGATGGGACCGCTCATCGACGTGCAGGCTTTCGCGCGCATGCAGGACGCGCTGGAGCAGGCGAAGGGCGAGGGCGGCAAGGTGTTCGGCGGCGAACGCGTGAGCGTGACGGGTAACGAAAATGGCTATTACGTTCGTCCCGCGCTCGTCGAAATGCCCGCACAAAGCGAAGTCGTGCTGAAGGAAACCTTCGCGCCCATTCTTTACGTGATGCGCTACACCGATTTCGATGACGCCATCGCCGCGAACAACGCCGCCGCGCACGGCTTGTCCTCATGCGCCTTCACGACGGATCTGCGCGAGGCGGAGCGCTTTCTGTCGGCATCGGGCAGCGATTGCGGCATCGCCAATATCAACATCGGGCCGAGTGGCGCGGAGATCGGCGGCGCGTTCGGCGGCGAAAAGGAAACCGGCGGCGGACGCGAATCCGGCTCGGACGCGTGGAAGGCCTACATGCGGCGCGCGACCAACACGATCAACTATTCGTCGGAATTGCCGCTTGCACAGGGCATCGACTTCAATCTCGGCTAGTCCTTAAACGGAGGCGGCGTGGTGTCTAAGGTTGTGATCGTTGGCGGCGGCGTGATCGGCAGTTCGACCGCGTACTTTCTTCGCTTGATGGATCCAGGCGTGCAAGTCACGGTGATCGAGCGCGATCCGACTTACGCGCGCTCGTCGTCGGCGTTGTCTGCGGCGTCGATCAGACAGCAATTCTCGACGCCGCTTTCCGTGCGTATGTCGTTGTTCGGTATCGAGTTCTTGCGGTCGATTGGCGAGCGCCTCGAAGTGAACGGCGAACGGCCTTCGGTCGATCTGCACGAAGGCGGCTATCTCTTTCTAGCGACGCCGCCGGGCCTGTCCACGCTGCAAGAGAACCATGCGCTGCAATGCGAACTCGGCGCGGATATCACCTTGCTCGATCCCGCTTCCCTGCGCGCGCGCTTCCCTTGGTTGAATACAAAAGACCTTGCGGCGGGTGCGTTCGGCGAGACCGGCGAAGGCTGGTTCGACGGCTATGGTCTCGTCCAGGCGCTACGACGCAAGGCTCAGGCCCTGGGCGCGCGTTACGTGGCGGCCGAAGTGACGGATATTGAATGCCAAGGCGGCCAGGCGAAGCGCGTGCTTGCCTCGAACGGCGAAGCGTTCGCATGCGATGTCGTCGTCAACGCGGCGGGCGCTTGGTCGCGCCGGATTGCGGCAATGCTCGACATCGATATTCCGGTGTATGCGCGGCGGCGCAGCATTTTCAACGTATCGTCGCCTGCGGTGCTCGAAGGCTGTCCGTTGTTGATTGATCCGAGTGGCGTCTACTTTCGCCCTGAGGGACGCACGTTTATCTGCGGCACATCGCCTTCGGCGGACAACGATCCGGACGACCTGCCGCTCGATGAAGTCGATCACGCGCTTTTTGACGATGTCATTTGGCCGACGCTTGCGCACCGCGTTCCGGGATTCGAAGCGCTGCGCGTGGAACGATGCTGGTCTGGGTATTATGAATACAACGTGTTTGACCAGAATGCGATCATCGGGGCCCACCCGCACATCGAGAATTGCCTTTTTGCCAATGGGTTTAGCGGACACGGCTTGCAACAAGGACCCGCAACGGGACGGGGCTTGAGCGAACTTATCTTGCATGGAAAATACATCACGCTGGATTTATCTTCGCTCGATTGGGCGCGCGTGTTGACCGGCCGGCCGATCATTGAAAAAAACGTGGTTTGAAAAAGCTATATGCAGTCGACTTGCATAAACCAGCATGGCTGCATTACCGTCTGCAAAAGCAGGCGCTAATATGGCCGTCAGAGAAATTAGCAGATTGCTGTCAACGACATGGGCACGCGGTAAATAACAATTTTTTCGAGCAAGTCACAAAAATGCCGTTCGTCCATTAATGAAATCCACTAGGGCCAATAGACGCCGATAAGCGCATGCTTAAACCGTCAGACGCAACTTGCGTTTTTAGTACGGAGACAAGACATGGAAGCCTATATGAGCGCCCGGCTCGCACAATGGCTGGAAGACGAAGCCGACACCGCGTCGGCAACAACTGCCCCGGTGTGTCACAAGTCCAGCCAGGTCAGCGGCGCACCACAGTATGTTGCGGAAATCTGCGGTCGTTTTGCAGGCGAGAAAACCGAAGAGGAACAAAAATCCTGCGTGATTCGCGGGTATAACTGATCATTTTCTTTTCCGATTCGTTGCGCGTGCGACACGCTTTACGGCACGTGTAGCGCAACTCTGCCCGATAGAAAAAGCCATTCACGCGAGAAAAGGATTTTGCTTATGATCGCTTCAGGTCATTAAGCTTCCACGATTCACGCGCATCAATCGGCGCTGGAAAATTATTTCCATTGCAAGCTAAAAAAATCGCGGTTGACGCATTTTGGCAATGTGGCGTCGCGTGAGAACGTGGAGCGAGTTTTTTTGATCGCCTACGCTGACGCTTGTGAATGGAGAATTCCAATGAAAGATATCGGGGAGCGGCAAGATTTGACCGCTCGGCAACCGCATGTTTTGCGAGCGTGTCATGAGCGGCGGTGACGATCCCGGCCCACTGGAACTGATGTCGCCGCCCGCCCCGCGCATGCGCGATAGACCCGCCGACTTGCCGCCGGTCGCGTTCGAGCTGCCTGTCACGCCACCGTTCGAACCGCCGTCAGGCAAGCGCTCGCTTCAAGATCTCGTGGCGGACGCGAATCGTCTGCGCCGTGCGGTTGCAGCGTCGGCGTGTGTAGTCGTTGCATGGTCGATATTCGAGGCGCCTTGGGAAATCGACGCCAACAGCAGCACGGAGGAGATTGCCGGCGTCATCTTTTCGAAGGCGATGCTCGGCGCTATCGCAGCCTTTGCGCTTGCCGGACGCAAGTCGGCGCGCTATCTGCTGCTCTTTGTATGCTTGACGAGCGTGCTGGCCATCGTACCTGACTTGCCCGCCGAATTCATTCACGCGCCATGGCTGGCGTTCTTATCGAGCGTCGAGTCTTTGGCAAAGCTCGCTACTTTCGCCATGCTCGCGTGGTATCTCAAGCTCGTCAGCCGGATCGACGCTTTGCGTGCAGTTGCGCCGACCAAATGAAGGCTTAAGACTTGAACAACCTCCTCAGAACCCGCCTCGCGCGGGTTTTTTGATGTGCGCGAGAAACCCAACGTGGCGGCACGTTGCGCGCCTCGATGGCACAATCGAATGCAATATTCCAAACCCGCGCAGCACCCGCAAGCATCGACGATGCAAGGAGATCCGCAAACGTGGCGAACCTGGATCTGGACAATCCGTTTCTCGAAGCGCTTGGCGCGAACCTTACGGCATGGCGCGCCGGGTATGCAGAATTCAATATGCCAATTCACGCGGGGCATTTGAACCGTCAACGCATTCTTCAGGGCGGCGCGATCGCTACCTTGCTCGACGCCGCCTGCGGTTACGCGGGTCTTTTCACGAGCGGTTCCACGCCCATCCACGGGTTCACGCTTTCGCTCACGGTCAACTATCTGGATCGAGGTATTGGCGACAAGGTGGTCGCCAAAGGATTCCTTGAGCGACAGGGACGCTCGGTTTACTTTGCGCGCGGCGAAGCGTGGATAGACGAGCGCGTGATGATCGCAAGCGCGCAAGGCACGTTCAAGTACGCGCGCTGAAGCACCATGCCATGACCTCTCGAAACCTGCTCCGGCGCCTCGACCTCACCACGCTGCAACTCTTTCTCGCGGTTTTCGAGGAAGGCACGCTCACACGCGCGGCGGAACGTGAAGCCATCGCGGTATCGGCGGCGAGCAAGCGGTTGCTGGAACTCGAGCAAGCGGTCGGCGCCGTGTTGTTCGAGCGCAAGGCGCGTGGAATGGAGCTCACGCCTGCGGGCGAAACGCTTCTACACCATGCGCGCCGCGTGTTGCGCGATGTCGAGAATATCGGCATCGAATTGGCGGAACATGCGAGCGGCGTGCGCGGTTATGTGCGGATGATGGCGAATCTTTCCGCCATCGTCGAATTCCTTCCGGAAGATTTGCGCGCGTTCATCACCGTGCACGATCAGATCAAGATCGATCTGGAGGAGCGGCCGAGCGGCGGCATCGTGGAAGGCGTGCTGGATAGTCTCGTCGATCTCGGCATTTGCTCGGGCGATGCCGACACGCGCGGACTTCAATCCACGCATTACCGCCATGACCGTCTCGTGATCGTGACGCCGGGCGATCATCCGCTGAGCCAACGTGAGCACGTCACTTTCGCCGATACGCTCGACTTCGACCATATTGGCCTGCATTCGGCCAGTTCCATCAACATGCGCACGCATCTGGCCGCGCGGCAAGCTGGCAAGGCGTTGCGGCTGCGCATTCATGTGCCGGGCTTCGACGCCGTTTGCCGCATGGTTCAGGCGGGCATGGGCGTGGGCGTGTTGCCGCATCGCGTATTCGAGGCGATGGGGCGACAGCTTGGACTCGCTGCCGTCGCGCTCGACGAGGAGTGGGCCGCGCGCAGCCTCGTGATCGTCGTGCGCGATACGGGCGCGTTGTCGCCAGTGAGCCGTCTTTTGTTCGATCATTTGCGATCGGTGGAAGCGGGCACATAGCGAGCGTTCGTCATCCGCGAACGATGCTTGCCAAAATGCGGTTGGACGCGGTCGAGCGTTCGCCAATAAGCTTGTCTCAAGCAAATCATAAATGGAGACAAGCACCATGAGCGGACCCCTCAAGGGCATTCGCGTCATCGAGATCGGTACCCTCATCGCGGCGCCTTTCGCGGCGCGCATGCTGGCCGAATTCGGCGCCGAAGTCATCAAGATAGAAACCCCCAACGGCGGCGATCCCTTGCGCAAATGGCGCAAGCTCCATGAAGGCACGTCACTCTGGTGGTATCTGCAGTCGCGCAACAAGAAATCCGTGTGCGTGAATCTCAAGTCGCCGGAAGGCGCGGACGTCATCAAGCGTCTTGCGGCGGATGCGGACGTCGTCATCGAAAATATGCGGCCGGGCGCGCTCGAAAAGCTTGGCCTTGGCTGGGACGTTTTGCATGCAATCAACCCCAAGCTCACGATGGTACGCATTTCCGGCTACGGTCAGACGGGCCCGTACCGTGACCGGCCGGGCTTCGGCGCAATCGGCGAAGCGATGGGTGGCATTCGGTATACAACCGGCGATGCCGATGGCCTGCCCGCGCGCGTCGGTGTCAGTCTTGGCGACTCACTGGCGTCGCTGCATGGCGTGATCGGCGCGTTGATGTCCCTGTTGCGCGTCAAGACCGGACAAGGCGACGGTCAGGTGGTCGATGTCTCGCTCGTGGAAAGTGTTTTCAACCTGATGGAGAGCCTCGTACCCGAATACGATTTGCTCGGGCATGTACGCGAGCGCAGCGGCGGCGCGCTGCCGGGAATCGCGCCATCGAACACCTATCGGACCGAGGACGGCGGCTTCGTCGTGATCGCAGGCAACAGCGACCCGATCTACAAGCGTCTGATGAACGTGATAGACCGCCCCGATCTCGCCGACGATCCCGCGCTCGCGCACAACGATGGTCGTGTGCGGCAGAGTGCGATGCTCGACGAAGCCATCGCGGCGTGGACCACGCATCATGCAATGGAGGATGTGCTCGACACACTCGCCGTTGCGGAAGTCCCTGCGGGACGCATCTATTCCGTTGCGGACATCATCGACGACGCGCATTACCAGGCGCGCGATATGTTGCTGCAGGCCGACTTGCCGGGCGGTGCATCGGTGAAGATGCCGGGAATCGTGCCGAAACTGTCGGATACGCCAGGCGAAGTGCGCTGGCAAGGACCGACGCTTGGCGAACATACGCAATCGGTGCTGGAATCGCTCGGCTTCGATGCAAGCGAAGTGCAAAGGCTTCGTGCCGAAGGAGCGGTTCAATGAACGATGATCGTTTGCTCGTTCAGGAAGTCGCGCCGCGCGACGGCTTGCAGATCGAATCGAAATGGGTCGAGACTGCCGACAAGATTGCATTGATCGATGGTCTCTCGGCGTGCGGCTTCACGCGCATCGAAGCGGGCTCGTTTGTATCGCCGAAAGCCATTCCTGCGTTGCGTGATGGCGAGGCCGTGTTCAAGGGCATCGAGCGTCAAGAAGGCGTGATCTATGTCGCGCTGGTGCCGAACGTGAAGGGCGCGCAGCGTGCGCTCGATGCGAACGCCGACGAACTGAACCTCGTGATGTCTGCAAGCCAGACGCACAATCGCGCCAACATGCGCATGAGTTGCGAGGCATCGCTCGAGGGCTTCGGGGATATCGTCGCGCTCGCGCAAGGTACGAAGGCCATGCTCAATGCAACGGTTGCCACCGCGTTCGGCTGTCCGTTCGAAGGGCATATCGATGAAGACCGCGTGGTGTCGATCGTGCGGGCATATCGCGAGTTGGGTATCGATGGCATCACGCTTGCCGATACGACGGGCATGGCGAATCCGCGACAGGTCGCGCGGCTCGTTACGCGCGTGCTGGAGCAAGTGCCGGCCGCTGCGTTGACGTTGCATTTTCATAATACGCGAGGGCTAGGCCTTGCCAACGTACTCGCCGCATACAACGCAGGCGCACGCCGGTTCGATGCCGCGCTCGGCGGCCTGGGTGGTTGTCCATTCGCGCCGGGTGCATCGGGAAACATCTGTAGCGAAGACCTCGTGAACATGTGCGACGAGATGGGCATACCCACAGGCGTCGATTTGCAGAAGCTCATCACGTTGTCACGCACTTTGCCTGCGCTCGTCGGCCATGACGTGCCGGGACAAGTCGCGAAGGCAGGACGCAACTGCGACCTGCATCCGGTTCCCGATTACGTGCGTGCAATCTGAAATCATCGACGACAAACCATACGACCGGATATCACAAAACAATCCGGCCACTTTGCTTCGAGCAAGGAGACAAACATGAGTGACTTGAGCGTAGGTGCGCCGCGTGAGCAAGCGCTAGGCAATACCGCGGACATCATCCGCAAGGTGGCATGGCGGCTCATGCCGCTCATCATGCTGTGTTATCTGTTCGCGTTCTTCGACCGCATCAATATCAGCTTCGCGAAGTTTCAACTGCAAAGCACGTTGGGTTTCTCCGATACCGCCTACGGTCTCGGCGCGAGTCTCTTCGTGATCGGCTATGTGCTTTTCGAAGTGCCGAGCAACTTGCTGCTCTACAAAGTCGGTGCGCGTCGATGGATAGCGCGCATCATGATTTCATGGGGTATCGCAACGGCGCTGATGGTTTTCGTGCAGACCGAGTGGCAGTTCTATGGCTTGCGCTTCATCATCGGCGCGATGGAAGCGGGCTTTGCGCCAGGCGTGCTTTACTACCTGACGCTGTGGTTTCCGGCGAGCTATCGCGGACGTATCACGTCGCTGCTGTTTCTTGCATCGGCGTTCTCGGGTTTGTTTGGCGCCCCGTTGTCCGGGCTCGTGCTGGGGCATATGAACGGCGTGTTCGGTATCGCCGGATGGCATTGGCTCTTTCTGCTTGGCGGCCTGCCTTGCGTGCTGCTTGGCATCCTCGTTCTGAAGGTGCTGAAAGATCGTATCGACGATGCCGCGTGGCTCACGGGCGCCGAGAAGACTTACCTGAAAAGCCAAATTGCGACGCAGAGCCAGCACACGGACTCCGGGCACTCGCTCTTCGGCGCGATCAAGACACCCGGTTTTCTGATGCTCGGACTGATCTACTTTCTGATTCAAGTCGGATCGTACGGTCTCAACTTCTGGGCGCCGCATTTGATTCGCGCCGCCGGGACGGAGAATCCGACGATCATCGGTCTGTTGACGGCGGTGCCTTATATCTGCGGGGCGATCTGCATGGTCGTGGTAGGGCGCATGTCGGATCGCTCCGGCGAGCGGCGCAAGTTCGTCTGTGTATTGCTTCTGATGGCGGCTGCAGGCTTCTTCGCCGCCGGCGTGTTCGATAAGCAGACGGCGTTGTTGATCGCCGCGCTCGGTGTGATGGGTGCGGGCGTGATTGCATCGATTCCGGCGTTCTGGGCGTTGCCGCCCAAGCTATTGACGGGAGCAGGCGCGGCGGGCGGGATCGCGCTTATCAATACGCTTGGACAGCTTGGAGGCATCGTGAGCCCGGTGATGGTCGGACGTATTCGTGATGTCACCGGCAGCACGACGCCTGCGCTGTATGCCATCGGTGCGATGAGCCTGATTTGCGCGCTGCTGCTCTTGTATGGGCTGCCGCAGTCGTTGCGGCAAAGGGATCATTCGGAGAAATAGGACCGAGGTGGTCCGAGGAAGGTTGAAGAAGCGCCCGGCGATGGTTGTTCACCGGGCGCTTTGCCTATTGCATGCTGTATTCGGTACGTTGAATGCAGAACGGGATTTGTCGACACGTGGCCGTTTTTCACGCTTGGTGCTTTCACGTTGCGCAGCCTTTTGCATGCAAAAGTCAAAGAAACTCGGCGTGCAATCGGATCGTGGTTAGCGCGTTGCGTTGCGTTGCGTTGCTTGTACGAGTGCACGCAACGTGAAGATCTACGTCTTGTCGGCTGCATTCTGCATGCAAAATGCCGCCGACCATCCGACGGCACACTGCATGCAAAATGCAACCAGTCACGCATCAAGCAACCGCCGACAATGCCGTGCAATCTGCCGTTCCTCCTCGGTCTCCACAACCCGATGCGAAGCCCCAAGAAACGAAAGCCCATCGAGAACCTGCGCACGAACCGCCTCGCTATGCTCGCCAATTCCTCCGCTGAACACGATCTCATCCAGCCCGCCGAGCAAAGCCGCATACCCGCCGATAGTCTTCCGTATCGCCGTGCAAAATACGTCGATGGCAAGCATTGCGTTCGCATCGCCGTGATCGCGGCGTTCGATCAGCGTTTGCATATCGTCGTCCGATTCCGATAACGCCTTAAGACCGCTTTGCCGATTCACGAGCGTCTCCAGCGCATCCGCGTCGAGCGATTGCTGGCGCAAGAGATGAATCAGCACACCGGGATCGAGGTCGCCGCTGCGCGTCGCCATCGGAATGCCGCCGGTGGGCGTCATCCCCATCGACGTATCGATTGAATGGCCATTCTGCAACGCGCACAGGCTTGCGCCGCTGCCAAGATGCGCGATGACCGTGCGCGGCTTCAGCTTCGGGCCAAGCGCGTTGACGATGGATTCATACGACAGCCCGTGGAATCCATAACGCATGACACCACGCTCGGCAAACTCTCGCGGTAACGCATAACGCGTCGCGCGCTCCGGCATCGTGCGATGGAATACCGTATCGAAGCATGCAAAATGCGGTATGCCAGTGAAGATGCCCTGCGCTTCGTCGATGAGGGCAAGCGATTGCGGTAGATGCAGCGGCGCAAACGGCACGGCGTCGCGCAACGTGTCCTTGAGCGCGGAAGTAATCTCGCGATGCTCCCGCACATCCGGCCCGCCATGCACCACGCGATGCCCGACCGCTGCAAGCGGTTCGCGCATATGCTCGCGCAGGGCATCGGCGACACGCTGCAACGCGTCGTGCTGCGACTCCATCAGATGGTCCTGCGCGACATCGATCTGCTTGTCGGAAGAACGCATCGTCAAGGAACCGTTGTCGCGGCCGATGCCCTTCGCGCTGCCCGTGAGCCACGCCTCTTCATCGCCGTCGTTCGCCATGAACACGCCGAACTTGAGCGAAGACGAGCCGCTGTTCAACACAAGAATGCCCTGTGTCATGGTGTCAGTCCTTCCATGTCCACTCGCGGATCTCGTCGCGGTCGATACCTTCCGCATGGGCATACTGCACGCTCTCGATGATCTGATTCTTGAGCCACTCCTTCGTATGCGCGGCGGTATCGGAAATTCGATCCACGCGGTCGATCACGTCGATGGCAAGCGAAAAGCGATCGACGCCATTGATGATCGCAAGCTCGAACGGCGTGTTGATGTTGCCACGCTCGCAGTAACCATGCACGTGCAGATTGTCGTGATTCGTGCGGTTGTACGTGAGTTTGTGCACGAGCGACGCATAGGAATGGAAGTTGAAGATGACCGGTTTATCACGCGTGAAAATGGAGTCGAAGTCGCGATCGGAAAGACCATGCGGATGGTCCGTATCCGGCATCAGCCTGAAAAGATCGACGACATTGACGAAGCGTATTTTCAGATCGGGGCATTGCGCCTTCAAAATCTCGACGGCGGCGAGCGCTTCCATGGTCGCGATATCGCCCGCGCTGGCAATCACCACGTCGGGCTCGTGGCCCTTATCCGTCGATGCCCAATCCCAGATGCCAATGCCCTTCGCGCAATGCACGATGGCATCTTCCATGTTCAGATACTGCAGATGCGGCTGCTTGTCCGCGACGATCACGTTCACGTAATCGTGCGAGCGCAGACAATGATCCGCGACGCTCAACAGGCAATTCGCGTCGGGCGGCAGATAAATGCGCACGACACCAGGGCTCTTGTTCGTGACGACATCGAGAAAGCCAGGATCCTGATGCGTGAAGCCGTTATGGTCCTGCCGCCATACGAGCGACGTGATCAACAAATTGATCGATGGCACCGGCGCGCGCCACGCAATTTCATTCTTTGCTTTTTCGAGCCACTTTGCGTGCTGATTGAACATGGAGTCGATCACGTGCACGAAGGCTTCGTAGGTCGCGAAGAGACCGTGGCGACCGGTCAACACATAGCCTTCGAACCAGCCTTCGAGCGTGTGTTCGGAGAGCATCTCCATCACGCGGCCATCGACGGAAAGGAAGCCGCCGTCTGCATCTTCGGGCAGCGTTTCCGCAAGCCAGCGCTTGCCCGAAACTTCATATACGCCGTCGAGTTTATTGCTCGCGGTTTCGTCCGGACCGAATAGACGGAAGCGCGTCATGTTGCGACGGATCACTTCGCGCAGATAAATGGCGAGCACGGCCGTTGGCGACTGATACGTCCCGGCCGCGCTTTTGAATTCGAATGCAAAATCACGAATGTCGGGTAGATCGAGCGATTGCCGCAACACGCCGCCGTTTGCATGCGGATTCGCGCTGATGCGGCGCGCGCCTTCCGGCGCGAGTTCGCGCAGCGGCTCGATCAGCCGGCCGTTCTCGTCGAACAACTCCTCGGGCTTGTAACTGCGCATCCAGGTTTCGAGTACCTGCAGATTTTTGCGATTGGTCGCCGGATCGGCCACTGGCACCTGATGCGAGCGCCAGAAATTTTCGACCTTGTGACCATCCACTTCTTTCGGACCGGTCCAGCCTTTCGGCGAACGCAGCACGATCATCGGCCAGCGCGGACGCTCCACCTTTTCCTTGCTCGCGCGCGCACGCTCTTGAATTGCGCGAATCTCGCCAATGCAATGTTCCAGCGTCGCCGCCATCTTCTGATGCATGGTGTCGGGGTCGTCGCCCTCGACGAAATAGGGCGTGTAGCCGTAGCCCTTGAAGAGCGCTTCGAGCTCCTCATGTGGAATGCGCGCAAGGATGGTCGGATTGGCGATCTTGTAGCCGTTCAGATGCAAGACCGGCAGCACGGCGCCGTCGGTTATCGGATTGAGGAACTTGTTCGAATGCCAGGACGTGGCGAGCGGTCCGGTTTCGGCTTCGCCGTCGCCGACCATCGTGGCGACGATCAGATCGGGATTGTCGAAGGCTGCACCGAACGAATGCGACAAGCTATAGCCGAGCTCGCCGCCTTCGTGAATCGATCCTGGTGTTTCTGGCGTGCAATGCGAGCCGATGCCGCCCGGCGAAGAGAAGGCGCGAAAAAGCCGCTGCATGCCGTGTTCATCGGCGCTGCGATCGGCATAGATTTCCGAGTAATGGCCTTCGAGGTAAGAGTTGGAAAGCGTGGCGGGCGCGCCGTGTCCAGGGCCCGAGACGAACATGACGTTGAGATCGTCGCGCTTGATGAGACGGTTTAAATGCACCCATACGAACGATTGCCCCGGGTCCGAGCCCCAGTGGCCGAGCAAACGCCGTTTGATGTGTTCGGGCTTGAGGGGTTCGCGCAGCAAGGGATTCGCGCGCAAATAAATCATGCCGACCGAAAGATAATTGCAGGCTCGCCAATATGCGTCGAGCTTACGCAGGAGGTCGGTGGAAAGAGGCGTCTCGGTTGCTGTCCTGCCTTGGACGTCGTCGTTCAATTGCATCTCCTTGCGGTGAAGTGAGAAATCGAGCGTCGGGATACGGCCTGGCGCGTGTACTTGCCATGTTCGAGCTTTATTGTTGCGCTTTAGTTGCAGCGCCGTGCGGGAGTGTGACGCGATGCCGCGAACATCATACTTGGGTTCGCCAGATGATGTCCGCAAGCATGCAGAGGCAGGTTAATCGCGGGCGGATTGCCTGAGATCGTAGTCCATCAGCAGCGCTTTATGGGTTTCCCATATGCCGATGTAATGCACCATGAAGCTCGTCGGCCGCTGATAAATCCAGGGTGTGTTGAAGTCGATAAGACTGGCTACCTGCGTTGCGTCGAAGTCGGGGCGCGCGGAAAATTCGGCGTTGAAATAATATTGATCGCCCTTATTTGCGTAGACAGTGGATTTGTCGTCGATGCAATTGCACGCTTCGAGTATGCGATGAAGCGAATCGTAATTACGTTGGGTGCGCTTGAGTCCCATGATGCCGGAATTGAAGCGCCAATAGCCGATATCGCGTGCAAACACCGCTTCCTTGTCGTGCATGATGGATTCGAGCGGCCGGTTCATGTCCTTGATGAGCACGTCGGCGTCGACCCAGAAAATCCATTCGTGATTCGGGAGGGTTTCGCGCAGTAAGGCCGCCTTGAGCCAATTGCCCGAAGTTTTACCGTCGTTCAGATGCGCGGGAATTTCGCGGTGCACGTAAAGTGTATAGCCGTGGCGTTCGCAGTATCGCGTGAAATTGGCTTCGGCAATACGGCCGTAAATCGCAATGTTCGGCGTGTATAGCGTCACTATCGCGACGGACCGATTCGGCTGTCGAATACTGACGGCGGATGTATCGGTAATGCCGGTGTCGTTTAGCGAAAGCAGTGGCAGGCCGCGCGTCTGGCAGTCGTTGATATGTTCGAGGAGCGCATTGCGGAATCGCCGATGATGCTTCTGGTCACAAATCTTGACCGAGAAAGCGGACCAGTGCGCCCAGACGCTCTCGACGTTGGTGGAGGCGGGCACGACAGCCATGACATCACCAACGCGGTACCGCGACGGACAATACGCAAATGCCTGCAAGAGGAGTGCTTCTTCCTTCGGAAGCACGACGCCATTGCGGCATCGCGTGACTATCTCGAACAACTCACGCATGACGTGCTCGGTCTTGCGCCAAATTTGCATGTCGAGTTGCGGCAGATCGGACTCGATGCAGGTTAGAAGCCAGTCGCGGCCCTGCATGAGTTCCGGCAAAGCGAGCGGCCTGAGAATCGCGGCATTCTCGTTCAACAGCAAGACGAGTTCGTCATCATTCGCCAAGCCGAGCTGATGCAGCAGCGTTTCGTATTTGATGATCCAGCGTGTTTCGTCGCTGCAGCCGCTGATTTCGGACATATCGATTTCGATGTGCCGATAACCATGCCCGCGCGCATAACGCCGATGATTGGCAAGCGCGGCAGGCGCATGGTCGAAAAGCAGGCTGATGACGATCATAAGACGTAGAAATGGCCAGAAACGCGGAGCCGTAAGGATCAGTGACAGCCTACCTTTCTCGCATGGGATTCGTCCGAAAAAGCCTGATAAACGCAGTTTCAAAACCCCTCATACAATGACCGCATGACCCGCACCGACGCCCTGAAGGGCTTTCATCCCGCCGTCGTCAACTGGTTTCGCGCGCATTTCGAAACGCCGACCGCCGCGCAGGCGCGCGCGTGGCCGCTCATCCACGCGCGCCGTTCCACGCTCGTGGCTGCGCCAACTGGCTCGGGCAAGACGCTGACGGCCTTTCTCGCCGCGCTCGACGAACTCGTGCGCGAAGGCGTGGAAAGCGCGGCAAGCGGCAAAGTGCTGCCCGACGAGACGCGCGTGGTGTATGTGTCGCCGCTCAAGGCCTTGTCCAACGACATTCGCGTAAATCTGGAAGAGCCGCTTGCGGGCATTGCGCGCGAGCTTGGCCCCGACGCGCCGCTGATACGCGCCGCCGTGCGCACGGGCGACACGACCCAGCAGGAACGCGGCGCCATGCGAAAGCGCGCGCCGCATATTCTCGTGACGACGCCTGAATCGCTTTACGTGCTGCTTTCGTCCGATTCCGGCCGGGCGATGCTGTCGACCACGCGCACGGTGATCGTCGATGAAATCCATGCCGTGGCGGGCAGCAAGCGCGGCTCGCACCTGAGTCTGAGCCTCGAACGGCTGGATGCGTTGTGCGAGGCGCGCGGCGCGGCGCGGCCGGTGCGCGTCGGTTTGTCGGCGACGCAAAAGCCGATCGAGCTCGTCGCGAAATTTCTCGCGGGCGTCGGAAAGCCGTGCGAGATCGTGGATGTCGGTCACGTCCGTGCCCGCGATCTCGCCCTCGAAATGCCGCCGATGCCCCTCGAAGCGATCATGTCGAACGACATGTGGGAGCGCGTCTATGACCGGCTGGCCGAGCTTTCCGGCATGCATCGCACGACGCTCGTCTTCGTCAATACGCGGCGCATGGCTGAGCGCGCGGCGCGGCATCTGACCGAGCGCCTTGGCCGGGACGCGGTCGCGGCGCATCACGGCAGCCTTGCGCGCGAGCAGCGGCTTTCCGCCGAACAGCGCCTGAAGCGCGGCGAATTGCGTGTGTTGATCGCGACGGCATCGCTGGAATTGGGTATCGATATCGGCGATGTCGATCTCGTCTGCCAACTCGGCTCGCCAGGATCGATCGGCGCATTCTTGCAGCGCGTCGGGCGCTCGGGGCATCACGTCGGCGGCGTGCCGAAAGGGCGGCTCTTTCCGACTTCGCGCGACGACCTGATCGAGTGCGCGGCCTTGCTCGATTGCGTGAGGCGTGGCGAACTCGACGCGCTTTCCATTCCGCGCGCGCCGCTCGACGTGCTCGCACAGCAGATCACGGCGGAGGTCGCCTGTCGCGAATGGGGCGAGGATGAATTGTTCGAGCTGATCGGGCGTGCGTATCCGTACGCGACGCTCGAGCGCGCCCGCTTCGACGAAGTGGTGCGCACGCTCGCCGAGGGCTATACGGGGCGGCAGGGCGTGCGCGCGTCGTATGTTCATCGCGATGCGGTGAGCCGCACGTTGCGCGGACGGCGCGGCGGCAAGCTGACGGCCGTGACTTCCGGCGGCGCGATTCCCGACAACGCCGACTTCGCCGTGCTGCTGGAGCCGCAGGGCTTGCAGATCGGCACGGTGAACGAGGACTTCGCGGTCGAGAGTCTGGCTGGCGACATCTTTCAGTTGGGTAATACGTCGTACAGGATCATGCGGATCGAAGGTGGCCGGGTGCGAGTGGAGAACGCGAATGGTCAGCCGCCGAACATTCCGTTCTGGCTTGGAGAGGCGCCGGGGCGCAGCAGTGAGCTTTCCTTCGCGATCGCGCGGTTGCGGGCGGGGGTGGATGCGCGGTTGGCGGGTGTCGGGGCCAAGGGCGCGAAGGATTTAAGCCTCGCGCATGGCGCCAATGACGCGAACGCGGCGAAGGCGGCGAAGGACGCGCGCAACGCCGACAGCGCGAAAGACGCACTTAGCGACTCGCTAGCTCCCACCATCGCATGGCTCGCCGATGAAACCGAAGGCATCGGCGCCGATGCCGCGCGTCAGATCGTCGAATATCTCGCACGCGCACGCGCCGCGCTGACCGTGCTCCCGACCCAGGACACGCTCGTCATGGAGCGCTTCTTCGACGAATCCGGCGGCATGCAACTCGTGATTCACGCGCCGTTCGGCAGCCGCGTCAATCGCGCGTGGGGTCTCGCGTTGCGCAAGCGTTTCTGCCGCACCTTCAATTTCGAACTGCAGGCGGCGGCGACGGAGGATGCCATCGTCCTGTCGCTCACAGGCAGCCACAGCTTCGCGCTCGATGAAGTCTGGCGTTATCTGAAATCGGCAAGCGCGGAACATGTGCTGATCCAGGCGTTGCTCGACGCACCGCTTTTCGGCGTGCGCTGGCGCTGGAACGCGACCAACGCGCTCGCCTTGCCGCGCTATTCGGGCGGCCGCAAAGTCGCACCGCAGTTGCAGCGCATGCGAAGCGAGGACTTGCTCGCCGCCGTTTTCCCGGATCAGGTCGCGTGCGCGGAAAACATCGCGGGCGAGCGTGAGGTTCCGCGGCATCCGCTGGTCGAGCAGACTCTCGACGACTGTCTGCACGAAGCGATGGACAGCGAGGCTTGGCTTGCACTTTTGCGTCGTATCGAAACGGGCGATGTGCGGCTCGTCACGCGCGAGTTGCCCGCGCCGTCGCCGCTTGCCGCCGAGAATTTGTCGGCGCGGCCGTATGCTTTTCTCGACGACGCCCCGCTCGAAGAGCGCCGCACGCAGGCTGTCTTGGCGCGCCGCTGGACCGATCCGCAATCGACCGATGATCTTGGCGCGCTCGATGCCGACGCTATCGAAAGCGTGCGCGCGGAAGCCTGGCCCGCGGTGACGAGCGCCGATGAAATGCACGAAGCGCTGACCGGTCTCGCGTGCATCGCGCATGGCGAGGCGGCGCGTTGCGACGGCTGGCCAGCGTGGCTCGACGCGCTCGCACGCGCCGGGCGTGCGACGCGCTTGCAGATTGCGGAGCACGACGCGCTGTGGATCGCCGTGGAGCGGCTTGCCTGCCTGCGCGCGGTCTATACGCATGCGCCGATGCATCCCGCACTGCAGCCGCCGCCCGGTTTCGACCATGCCTGGACTGAAGATGACGCGCTCGTCGAGATCGTCCGCGCGCGGCTCTCGGGGTTCGGTCCGCTGACGGTGCCGGAAATTGCGCGTCCGCTTGCGTTGCCTGCGTCGAGCGTGGCTCCGGCGTTGACGCGTCTGGAAGCCGAAGGCTATGTGATGCGTGGCCGCTTCACGCCCACGGCTAAAGACGAGGAATGGTGCGAGCGGCATCTGCTGGCGCGGATTCATCGCTACACGGTGCGGCGTTTGCGTCGGGAAATCGAACCCGTGGAGCGGCAGGATTTCATGCGTTTCCTGTTCGAATGGCAACGCGTCGCGCCGGATTCTCACGGCGAAGGCCGCGATGCGCTTCTCGGCGTGCTCGAACAGCTCGAAGGTTTCGAGGCGCCCGCCGTGGCGTGGGAGGATGACATCCTGCCGGCGCGCATCGCCGATTACTCGGGCATGTGGCTCGACGAGGCTTGCCGTGCGGGCAAGATCGTGTGGACGCGTCCGGCCGGCCGTGCGCGCGCGACGGGTGGCCCGGTGCGCGGCACGCCGATCGTGCTGCTGCCGCGTCGCCATCTGGGGGCATGGAATACGCTGATGCGCCCCGACGAAGCGCCGCAGCTGTCGTCGCGCGCGCAACGCGTGTTCGAGGCCCTGAGCACGCACGGCGCGATGTTCTTCGACGAACTTCTCGCCGATGTACGACTCCTGCGCACGGGACTCGAAGACGGGCTCGGCGAACTAGTCGCGCTGGGCCTCGTCAACGCGGACAGTTTCGCGGGCTTGCGCGCGCTTCTGGCGCCGGCCGCCAAGCGCAATGTGTTCGCGCGGCGGCAGCGTCGCGGCGGGCTTTTCATCGGCGGGATGGACGATGCGGGCCGCTGGGCGCTCTTGCGTCGAGCCAATTCCAACGATGATGCGGACATCGAGCATGTCGCGCTTGCGCTGTTGCGCCGGTATGGTGTCGTGTTCTGGCGACTGCTCGAACGCGAAGCGCAGTGGCTGCCGCCGTGGCGCGATTTGCTGCGTGTCTATCATCGGCTCGAAGCGCGTGGCGAGATTCGCGGTGGGCGCTTTGTTGCGGGCCTCGCGGGTGAGCAGTTTGCATTGCCAAATGCGGTGCCGCTGTTGCGCGACGTGCGCAGGCGGGCGAAAGAGGGCGCGCTCGTCGCGCTTGGCGCGGTCGATCCGCTGAACCTCGTGGGCACGTTGCTGCCGGGCGAGAAGGTGCCGGCGATTGCGGGCAATCGCGTGTTGTTTCTGGATGGCTTGCCGGTTGGGGCGGTCGTGGCCGGTAAGACGCGATATCTCGGCGATTTCGATGGCGATACACGCGAACGTATCAGGCTTGCGCTTGTGAAGCGGAGCGGACGGTCGATCGGTACGCCATTGACGGGCGGAATGGGCACGATCGGGATGACGGTGCGTAGTTGACGCACCGCTCGCTGGCATTTTGCATGCATGATGCAGCGCGGTGGCATTTTGTATTACGACCACCGTGCCTCGCGTTTGCTGCTTGCTTCAATGCATAAGCAGCACGCTAATCGTTCACCCCGCGAACATCGACGGACGTAAGCACCGTGTCCTCAAACGCTACTTCTTCGACACGATCTTGGTCGTGAATGGCCCAGGCTTTTCAGCGGGCACATCGTTCACCGGCACGCCTGGATAATCGACCACGCGATTTGCGTTCGCTTTCGGCCTGATACGAAAGAGCGGACGGGCACCGCTGCGTGCGCCGCCCGTGATCGCGGTCATTGCCTGACGGTCCAACTCGATGCTGTCCGCGAGATCCTTGATTTTGACGATGGCCATGACTGTGTCCTCCAAAAAAGTGAGAAGCATGAAGCCGCGCCGATCCCGGTCAGATGCGACGCGTCGACTTACCTTGCATGCAGCATGCACATTCGACGAACGCAGAACGCATTAAGTATATGCATTTCGTCTGACGCTGCCACGCAAGGCTACTCGTGCCGCCGCGACCGTTTCATTCTGACCGGATGTGCCAAGCGGCAAGACGGCGGAGGGGTGAAACCCTTGGCCGTTTGTATGATGCATGCGTGATTTACTGAATGCACCATGCCTGATCGAGAGTGCAACGTCGTACCCTTTCCGGTCATGTCATGCATCAGGTATGCCAGTCGAACGCCTTGGCATGAACGAATCGACGGACCCATGTGTGACGTGCTTTACGCGGCGACGAGCCCCTTGACCAACCGCGCGCAACAAGACGCAAAAGCCCGTACCTGACTTAACCGAACCAACACCCGAACCAAACATGTCGGTATCCGAACGACATGTGCGCGATGCCGCGCATCATCGAAAACGCCATTTGCGTAAGGCGCATGCGAAGGCTAGTATCAAGCGATTACTGGGTATTTGTTACGACAAGTGAATTGTCGGTCGATTTGGAGCCGCGTCGCGTCGCACAGATGACAAGCTTTGCGCAGGCGATTCGTACATATCGGGGCGACGGCGGGTCGCGCGACGAGTTCTTTGCCGGGGTCGATGGCGCACTCGCCATCGAGCGAACTCCGGCCAAACGGCTCATGGAGATGCTCGACGAGGAGCACGCGGCTCGGCCTCTACCACCCGATATCTACGTTGCCATTCGACGCCGCATCGAACATGTGGCGCTCGCTCATCCCGAAACAGAGTTCGGCACCGGCTTCGCGCCCGGCCGCGACGAGACACGCATGCAGACCACGCCGGGTTTCCCGGCGCCTTTGCCGCCGCGCGCATCGGGCGACGCGAGCGCATCGACGTCCGGCCACGCCACGCAGGTGCTCACGGAAGTCGTTCAGGTCAAGGGTGTCGGCGACACGCTTAACAATCGCTTCGTGCTGGAGGAATGTCTCGGTATCGGCGGGATGGGAACGGTCTACAAAGCGCTCGATCTGCGCAAGCTGGAAGCGTCGGATCGACGGCCGTACGTGGCGATCAAGGTTCTCAATCTTCAATTTCGCGGCAACCCGAAATCGCTGATCGCACTGCAGCGCGAGGCGCGCAAGGCGCAGCAACTCGCGCATCGCAACATCGTGACCGTGTACGATTTCGATCGCGATGGCTCGATCGTCTATCTGACGATGGAATATCTTTCCGGACAGCCGCTTTCGAGAATGCTTCGGAACCCGAACTTCAAGGGTCTGCCGTTCGCCGAAATGTTTCCGATCTTCAAGGGCATGGCGAACGCACTCGCATACGCGCACGAGCGAGGCTTCGTCCATTGCGATTTCAAGCCGCCGAACGTTTTCCTCACCGATACGGCGGAAGTGAAGGTGATCGACTTTGGCATTTCGCGTGCAATCACGCGCCCCGAGGACGAAAGCGAGGCCACGGTCTTCGATCCCGGCAGCCTGGGCGCGCTCACGCCTGCGTATGCAAGTCCGGAGATGCTCGAGCATCGCGAGCCCGATCCGCGTGACGATATCTACGCGCTTGGCTGTATAGCGTACGAATTGCTGGCGGGGAAGCATCCGTTCGAGCGCGTTCCCGCGCTGCAGGCAAAGAGCGCCAACATGAAGCCGCAGCGGCCCGAGAATTTGGGCAACAAGCAGTGGAAGGCGCTCAAGGGCGCGCTGGCGTTCGAACGCGAGGCGCGAACGCCGAGCGTCACGCAGTTCCTGGATGAGCTTAGCGAACCGCCTGCCGCTGCGCCCGCAAGCAATAAACCGAAGCGCGAAGTCGGCCCCAGGATTGCGATCGGAGCCGTGGCGGTTGCGGCGATCATTGCTGCGGGCGCGAGCTATTACTTCTTCGAGCGGTCAAAAAACAGCGAACAAGCGCCACCCTCGAACGCGAGCGCAAGTCCGGTCGAACCAGTAAGACCGTCGAGCGCTGAACCGCAAGCGAGCGCGTCGGTGGTCGCGATAACGCCTGCCGTTCCCGTCGCCGCCGCGCCGCAGCTTACGATGGCCGCGGTCACGCCGGTGCTGGCGAGCGCGCCGTGTTCGGCGCTCGTCGCATCGGTTCACGATCAGACGGTCGATGTGCAGGGTTTCATATCGGAGAAATACGGGCTCGCGCGTTTGAAGGACACGCTTGGACGCGTGCCCGGCGTGAAGACCACCAACTTCGGCGTGCAGCAAGTCGTCGACGACAAATGCGATCTGCTCAAAGTCTTCGCGCCTTACTGGACGGCGAACCGGCAGTTGGGACATCCGGCATCGGTCCATACGCGGTCGAACCAGTTGCGCCTGACCGAAGGCGATCCGCTGATCGTCGATCTGATGACGCCCGCGTTCGAGTCCTACGTCACAGTCGATTACTTCATGCTCGACGGCAGCGTGGTGCATTTGCTGCCGACCGAAAGATCCCGCGACAACCAGGCGCCTGCAAACTACGCGGCCACACTCGGCTCGATGGGCGATTGGGTCGTCGGCAAGCCGTTCGGCTCGGAGATGATCGTATTGACCGTGACGCCCGCGCCGCTCTTCGATGCCATCCGCCCGGACAGCGAAGCGAAGAGCGAATATCTGCGCGCACTCGACAAGCGTCTTACGGCGCTCACCGGCAAATACGGACGCGATAAAGTCGTCGTGGACATGTTCCAGATCACGACGCAGGCGAAGAAGTGAGCGTCGCCACGTAAGCGACGGCTCACCGGACCGTTAGCTGATCTCGCGCGATCAAGCTTGTGGTTTGTTGACCGACGCCTTCAGTTCCTGCAACGCATCCTCCATGCGCTTCGTAACGAGTGCATAGGCTTCGGCCTGCGTCTGCTGCGTGGTGCGGGCGATGTCCTGCATATCGGCGAGCGCATTGTGCAATGCCCGTTGCACGACTTCGTTCGCGTTGAACGGCGGTTTCGCGGCCGACGATGCCATTTGCTTGGCGATATCCTCTAGATCGCCCAGCGTGCGCCGCAAGATTTCAAGTTGCTTGTCGCGCAAGGCCTCGATGCCGCCGAACGCAACGCGATTGGTGGCCGCGAGCGCCTCGACGTCTTTGCGTCGCGATTCCATGATCGCGGTGACATCGAAACCGGGAAGCTGATACTGCTGAAACATGGCGGCAAACTGGCTGAACGGATCGCTGAATTTCTGATTCATCTTGCCTCCCAGGTCGTTCGGTGGAGCGCGTTCTCATGCATGGAGCCATTCGATCGCGCGGCAACGTGCGCCGTGTGCCACGTCTTCTCGACGCGCGGCCCGGCCCCTGATACTACCAATTTAACCGTGCCAAATGGGGCAAGGGAAAACACCAGAGCGATTGCATTCAATCGACCAACTGTCGGGATGCTTAATGCAAATCAAGGCGCGTCGCGCCGCAGCGAGCACGCAATAGAGCAACGGTTGACAGGCCGCGCGACTGGCGGCCGGGATCGGAGGCGAGGGAGGGTCGTTCCGACAGTCCGCGTGGTCTTCGTTTAGTTGGCCAGCGCGGCACGGGCATGGTGTTCGACCGCCACGCGGTTTTCCAATTACCGCGCGATAGCGATTGCGATTGAGATTTGCACGACAATCTTCGTCAGGCCGCTCATGCCGCTATCGAACGGCGACCCATTATCTTCGAGATGTCGTGCCTGCCCGCTTCAGAGCGCGGTCCAGTTGACCTCCTCGCCAGCGAATACGCCGTGCTCCGCCTTGATCTGCGCGCGGTCGATACATTGCACGTGCCAGCGTCCCTCGCTCTGTGCGCCGGATTGATCGGTGTACCAGAGCGCGCGTCCGGCGAGCCCTTCGGGCGGACCGCCCGGTACGTCGAAATCGAGTTGTTCGAGCACGCAGATCGGTTGCGGCGCATCCTGCCCGCAGATCACGGTGTCGCCCGCGCCTTTGGTTAGACCGCCCCAATCGGGCACGTCCATCGATTGGTGACCTTCGCGTGACCAGCGGCTGGATTCTCTGTCGAGCCACAAAATGGCGTAGGCGGCCGATTGAGCGCCTTCGAATCCATCCAGCTTGACGGTGATACGCATGACTTCCTCCATTACATCGATTTGGCGGACGGGACGCTCGAGCGCTTATTCGCGCTGGCCATGAGCGTCTTCGATTTGAATGGTGGCGTCGCGCGCCAAGCTGTAATACGTGTCTTTAGTTATTTTTGTATTCGGTATGCACTTAATCACTCGCGGGTTTAGACGCAATGTCTGGTTCGAGCGCGATACTGGCGATCGGTTCGATAAGCCGAAAGAAATCGCAAATCGGTCTGTGCTGTGATGGCTCCACGCCATGAGTGCTGCGGCGCACAACAACGCGATCAACTTAAAGCAAGTGCGATGCCGACCTCAGCTCCTGCACGATGGTGAAGCTTAGTACGCCAATCTGACGCTTCGGAGGCATGGCGGTACTTTTGCGTTGTCGATGAATGCACTAACTCGTCAGCCCGCGCCCCAACAGCATGCCTGCATGCCCCACACCGGACTTACACGCCGAACACGCTCATTGCACTGCAGCAACTCAGATTCGCTATGGGTATTCGGTCGACGATATGCGCGGTCCATCTATTCAGATTGATAGCGTCTTCAAGTTGGAGCGTCGATGGCAATCGGCTGACGGTCTTTTAATTCAAGGCAATGTAGGCGTAAGCCAACAGCACCCGCAGGCAGTTTGATATTTCGTCCTGCTGCGCGACCGTTTCATCTTACGAGAACAGTATGGGCTCACCGGAGAACGAATGCAAAATACTGTTAAGCCGCGCATGAATTTTAAATACCAAGCGGCAAGACAATGCACGCCTCAGCGCCACCACCATCGCGCGCCCGCAAAACTAGCGTTCCGCCGTGCTGCCGAGCGATGCGCTCTACGATCGCCAGACCCAATCCCGTGCCTTTTGGCTGCGCTTCGCCGCCGCCGCGCTTGAACGGCTGTTTGAGCGCTTCCGGGTCCTGACCGCCAAGCCCCTTGCCGCGATCCGCGATCACAATGCATGCAGCATGCAATCGCGTATCGGTCCAGCTACGCACTTCGAGTCCGACGACGCCATAGAGTATGGCGTTCTGCATCAGATTCATCAGTACGCGCATCATGCCGATGGGACGGAAGGCGAACGGCTCTATGGGCCCGAGCGTAAGCGCGAACTCGTGGCCAAGGCCCGCAAAATCCGCTGCCAGATTCGAGATCAATGCGTTTATGTCTCCCACGACCGGAGCTTCCTTGGCACCGCTCCCAGCATAGTCCATGAACTGCTGAAGGATGCTGTCGATCCGATCCAGATAACCTTCCGCCGATGCCGTGAAGTGAGCGTCCGCCGCACTCGCCGAGGACATCGCCATCGCAAGGCGCAGCTTCGTCATCGGGGTGCGGATGTCATGCGAAATACCAGCAAGCATCAGTGCTCGCGTGGCGTCCGCTTCGCTCAGGGCAGCGCTCATTTGGTTGAACGCGCGACTAACCTGGGCAATCTCGGTGGGGCCGTCTATCGGCAAGACGCCGGGTTCATCGCCGGCAGAGAGGCGCCGCGCGGCATTGGCGAGGTGTTCGAGCGGGCGATTCAAATGCCGCTGGATCAAATACGCGGTCGCGATTGCGAGCGCCCCTAGGCCGAGCGAAAGCAGCAGGGCCGTGGCGAGGCCGTCGTCGTGCGCGGCTTCCGGCACGGGCAGGGCGATCCAGCGTGGCTCACCGGACAGATGCACACGTATCCAGAGGCGCTGCTGGCCATCCGCCGCCGTCGCGCCGCTTTCCCAGCGCACTAGCATGTCTGGCGGCAGATGCGCTCGCAAACTATCGATGAAAGTCTGACGCTGATACGTGCGATAAAAGCGCAAGCGCGACTCTTCGGGCGTCTCGCGCGCGTCCTCGGGCAGGGCGGCGCGCACTTCGAGACGAGCGGCGATGGAATTCGATGCTTGCGGCGGGCTTGCTTTCAGAAGGGTATCGAGCGTCTCGATGTAGGCCGCGAATGTGGTCGCCGCCCGTTCGATGCGCGGCGTCTGAATGAAATGGAGCAGCACGGCGAGCGCGCATACCTGACTCACCGCCACCAGCGCCACGAGCAAAAGAATATTGCGTGCAAAAAGGGACCGCGGCGCGAGGCTCACGTTTCCACGTCCGCAAGCAACATATAGCCGACGCCCCATACCGTCTTGATGAAACGCGGCTTGCCTGGATCTTCCTCAATGAGCTGGCGCAGACGCAGCACCTGGACATCGATGCTGCGATCGAGTGCATCGTGATCGCGTCCGCGCGTGCGGGCGATGAGGTTGTCACGACTCACGGCACGGTTCGGTGACGAGCCAAGTGCATGCAATAACTGCATCTGCGCGGAATGCATTTCGAATGCATTGCCGCTGCGCGTAATCTGCTGCTTGCCGAGATCGAGCCGAAACTCGCCGAAACGCAGCACTTGCGAGGTGAGCGTGGGATCGCCCGCTGCAATCTTCTGACGGCGCAGCAGCGCTCGCACGCGCGCCACCAGTTCCTGCGGCAGGAAGGGCTTGGCGAGATAGTCGTCGGCGCCGGTCTCCAGGCCGACGACCTTGTCCACCGGATCGCCCTTGGCCGTCAGCATGAGAATGGGCAGCGTGTGTCCTTCGGTGCGCAGACGCCGGCATACCGACAATCCGTCTTCCGGCTCCATCATCCAGTCGAGCACGAGCAGGTCGTATGGTTCGCGTTGCAGATAGCGGTCGAGCCGCTTGCCGTTTTCCACGACCCGCACCTCGAAGCCTTGCGATGTGAGGAAACGTTGCAGCATGTTGCGCAGTTCGGCTTCGTCGTCGAGCACGATGATTTTCGGAAGTGCTTCCATCGGCCATCTCCGTTAGCGTTGCGCGGCATGCTGATGCATGAAGGCTTCGATCTGCGGCAGCGTCACGTAGCCGGCTTTTTGCGTGTCGATTTCGTCGAAATGTCGAGCCACCATCGGCATGCTGGACGATGCTTGCGCGCGCGTGAGCTTGCCGTCGTGCGTGGTGTTGGCGCTTGCGAAGCGCGTCTGCAGACCGTGCATGACCTGCTCGATATGCGGACTTGCGCCCATTGGCTGCGTGGCGGTTTGTGCGAAGACCGCCGTGGCGATTGTGAAGCCGAGAATGCCGGCCACGCACGCTCGTGGAATCTTTTGCATGTCGGTTCTCCGTGAATTCGATGCAGCCAGACAGTGACGACATTTTATTGAGCCGCGTAGCGAAGGCAATCTCGGGGAAACGACGAATCATGTCGCCATGTGTCATGCATCGCCCGGCAAGTCTTTCTCGACATCCAGTGAAACATGTTTGCGCTCACGTTTTTCGCGGTCGTTCGATATCGTTCTGCTGGCCGGCATTGCTGGTCGCCGCCTTCCTCTCAAGACTCAAGGACATCGCCATGAAAGTTCGTCTGCTCAGTATCTCCGCTCTTGCCGCCCTTGCCCTCACTTGCGCAGGGAGCGCATGGGCGGGAACTTCAGTCGTCGTTTCGTATGCTGCGCCCGCGGTGATTTACGCGCCACCGCCGCGCCCGGTTTATTACTACGCGCCTCCGCCTGCTCCGACTTATTACGTGCCAGGACATGCGGTGGTTGTGACGCCCGTCGCGGTGCCGCCGCCGCGTACGGTCGTAGTGGCGGCGCCCGCGCCGACCTATGTCGTGGCGCCGGCCGCGCGCGTGATCTATGCGCCGCCGGTTTATCGCCCGCCTGTCGTCATCGTTCGATAGGCGCATTGGATTTTGAATGCCAATGGGCCGTTGCACTTCGTCTGTGCCAAGTGCTTTGGTGGCGTTTGGTTCCCTTGAGCCGCTCGTGCGCCGCGTCAATTTGCATTCTGCATTTGGTCGATTGAATGCAGCATACGCATTGAACCGACCGTTTGAAGGTCACGGGCAAATTCACTGCGCGCGGTTATGCACCGGCACTGATTAGCCGCACTAGACGTTTTTTGCAGTCTCGCACTGTGTGACACACAATTCGCAAATTCCAAGCGAGAGCGCCAAATGCGATTTTGCATGCCATATGCGGCGTCGCGGCAAACAAAAGGCAACGTCACATCGACAGCTAGCAAATGCCGCCTTCTATACTGTATGTAAGCGTCAGGGCGTCTACTGGCGGAGGCGGCTATCGGATTTTTTTGCCGTTGTCTGTGGTCTCGAAGTTAGGGCGAATACGCGACCTATTGTGAACACGGCATTTTGCTGGAAATAAATGAGCTCGAACGAGCGCTTACTATAAACACGCGGTTCGCCGCCGCAAGGCGTGCGATCGCCGGAGCGCTGGCACGCAATTGGCTCGTTAAGGGTGTCGCCATCTGCGAATGCGACAGTTTCCAGTGGCTCAGGCAAAAAACGCAAGACCGGGCTCGCTTGTTTCAGGCGATTTATGGCCGGCGATTACCGACTAGTCGTTTGACAAGACGGTTGCTGGCCCAGAAGCGACAATCGCTCCACTGTCGGAGTCAGAAAAAGCACGAACGTGAGATCGATTGGGTCCATAAGATAAGGGTTTGCGCGGCTTGCAACGCTTCGTACGATCCAGCAACATATTAAACGTACTAGTTAGTTAAAATTAACCGAACCGCCGGCGACTAGATCGGCGCCTCACAGGAGCACGAACGTGACGCAATCGCCTACAACTGATCCTTGCATCATCTCGGTCGCCATCACGGGCTCGGTACCGAAGAAAAAAGATAATCCCGCTGTGCCAACCACGATTCCCGAGCAGATCGAAAGCACGCACGAAGCCTATGAAGCCGGTGCGACGCTGGTTCATCTGCACGTACGCGATGAAGACGAGAAATCGAGTTCGGATCGTCACCGCTTCGAAGAATTGCAGGACGGCATCCGCAAACACTGTCCGGACATCATCATTCAGTTTTCGACAGGTGGACGCGGCCGATCTTTCGAGCAGCGTGGGGCGATGCTCGATCTGAAACCCGACATGGCTTCGTTGGCGACGGGTTCGGTGAATTTCCCGACCATCGTGTACGAAAATCCGCCAGACTTCGTGCGTTCGCTCGCGCAAACCATGCTCGACCACGATGTAAAGCCCGAGATCGAGATCTTCGATCTGGCGATGCTCTACAGCACTTATGACCTCGTCAACCAAGGTTTGCTCAAGTCGCCGGTTCACGTGCAGTTCGTCCTTGGTGTAAAGAATGCATTACCGGCGCGTCGCGAGATCCTCCAGTTCGAAGTAGAGCAGTTGGGCAAACTCTTGCCCGAGGCGACATGGACGGCTGCAGGAATCGGCCGGCATCAACTCGAAGTGAATCACTGGACGCTGGAACTCGGCGGCCACTGCCGCACGGGTCTGGAGGACAACGTGCGTTGGGACAAAGACACGCTCGCCAAGAGCAATGCGCAACTGGTGAGCCGCGTGGCGTCGCTGTGCGCGGAGTATGGCCGGCCGGTGGCGAGCGCAAAGGAGGCGCGGCAGTTGTTGTCTCTTTGAAGTTTCAATTGCTTGAAAAGGCGCGTCGACGAGAAATCGCGACGCGCTTTTTTTTGCTGTCTTGCTCGCTCATCGCAAATTTATATGCGATGTCATCGCATATGTTTGACGATTAAACGGTCCCGCGCGTGCAGCGTCGCTCACCGCGTGGCCTGCGTACTAGTAACGCTTTCCAATACACACGAGTTCTGTTTATTTTCCTGTCCGCCGGCTTTTATATAGCCTTATGGCAATTGAATAGTCACATCGCCTGCTACATCTTCTTCGTGTTTATACATTGCTGATTTTCGGCAAATACATCGTTCAGTACATTCAGATATTCGATGCATTTTTAAGACTTTCTGAATGGAAAAAACGCTTCGATAAGACAAAAATCCAAGCGTGGATAGAGACTTCTTGCCGCGCGATTGAGGAATGTCAGAGGCTCCATGTCCTGGTGACACTCTGACATGCGTGATTAGGTTTTGGAAACCTAAATAATCGAAGCTCTGACGGTTATTGCTTCTTCATGTTTATCCGATGGCCCCGAGCCAAGCGGTCTATGTCGCGTTTGGTCAAGCGCCGTGTTGCTCATTACGAGCACATCAGTCCGTGTCGGAAATCACGAAGAAAAAGAATTTCAACTTGAACTCGAAGAAGGTTTTGATGAATAAGACGTATCGCGTGGTTTGGAGTCAGGCATCCGAAAGCTGGGTTGCCGCAGCGGAAAATGCGCGGACCAAAAGCAAGCGCGGCCGAACGAACGCAGCAGTGTTGGCGGTGTTCGCACTCGCTGCGGGCAGCGCGCAGGCGGGGAGTGGGTACTCCGTCGGTGTGTTATCGGACGGATACACGCCGGCCAGTTGCCTGAGTGACCAAGGCGCAGGCGTGGTGCAAACATCTACCGTTGCTTGCGATGGCACAAACCATCCGGGAGCTGGGCTGGTCGCGTACACGACAAGCGGGGGAATGGGAGCCTACGCGGTAGCCGTGGACCCCAACACGCTCGTCATGGGGGCCGGAGGAGCGACTCTCATGACGATGACTGCGGGCACAGTATCGATTGGTGCCGGGACAATGTTCGACATGGGCTACAACAAGGTTCAGAACATGGCGCCGGGCGCATTGACGGCGGGCAGTCGTGACGGTGTGACGGGTGTTCAGTTATACCTGGCCCTTTCGACGACCGCGTCGAGTCTAGGCGGTGGGGCTTCGATGAGTGGCGCAAGTATCTCTCCCCCGTCTTATCCAGTAGCCGGAACGACCTATCATGACGTAGGCGGGGCGAGGGACTGTCAGCAATTTTGTGTGTGAGGCTACCATTATGGAAATGGAGCCGTTATGCCACGCAAACCCAAGACACCGCCACGAGAACTGCCGTCAATCCCTAAAGAGCTGCTCGACCAATTGGCCTCAGGCCCGATGACGGCAGCTTCAATTGAGGATCTGTCCGCCGCTTTGAAGAAGGCGCTCATCGAGCGCGCTCTGGGGGCTGAACTCGGTCAGCATCTGGGCTACGAGCCCGGGGCTGAGAAGCCGGCTACGGCCACGAATCAGCGCAACGGGCACAGCGCCAAGAAGGTGCTGACATCCGATGGCCCGCTACACCTGCAGATTCCGCGAGACCGTGATTCCACCTTCGAACCGATCCTCATCCCGAAGCACGAGCGCCGTTTTACGGGCTTCGACGACAAGATTATCGCCCTGTACGCGCGCGGCATGACGGTGCGCGAGATTCGGGCGTTTTTGCAGGAGCAGTACGGCACGGAGGTGTCGCCGGAGTTCATTAGCTCGGTCACCGACGCCGTCATGGACGAGGTGCTTGTCTGGCAGAGCCGTCCGCTCGAGCCGATGTATCCGGTGGTCTTCTTCGACGCTTTACGGGTAAAAATCCGTGCAGACGGCTTGGTGCGCAACAAAGCGGTCTATCTAGCCCTGGCGTCCTGCCGGACGGTTCTCGCGATATTCTGGGCCTGTGGATCGAGAACACCGAAGGCGCCAAGTTCTGGATGAAGGTCTTTAATGACTTGAAGACGCGCGGCGTTCATGACATCCTGATCGCCGTCACCGACGGCCTGCAAGGCATGGAGCAAGCGCTTGGAGCCGTGTTCCCGAAGACAACGTTGCAGACTTGCATCGTGCACCTGATTCGCAGCAGTCTGGACTACGCGAACTGGAAGGACCGTAAGCCGTTGGCCGCCGCGCTCAAGCCGGTGTACACCGCACCCAGCGCCGAAGCCGCTGCTGCCGAACTCGATGCGTTCGACCAAGGCGAATGGGGTCGTCGCTATCCGACGGTGGCTTCGGCATGGCGACGGGTGTGGGAGCGTGTCATTCCCTTCTTTACGTTCCCGCCAGCAGTACGCAAGGTGATCTACACGACAAACGCACTTGAAAGCGTGAATGCAGGTTTGCGCAAGATCATTCGCACGCGCGGCCACTTCCCGAGTGACGAAGCCGCGACCAAGCTGCTGTGGCTGGTATTACGCAACATCACGGCAGGCTGGACGCGTGCCGCACACGACTGGAAAGCCGCCATGAACCAATTCGCGATACTGTACGAGGCGCGCTTCACGCATCCCTACGACTGAAAGATCCTCAAACCGCTACCCGCTGAAAAGCGGGTTGCCTTAACTGCCTCAAACACAAAAAATCTGACAGTCCCCGGGGCGATCAACGGGCTGAACACGCAGGTCGGCTCTTTATCGACGACAGTCAGTTCGGTGTCGACAACGGTTGCTTCCCTTTCCACCACCGTAGATTCGGTTTCCACTGGTCTCAATTCGTTATCCACGACGGTTTCGACGACGGCCACTTCCTTGTCGACGAGCGTGGACTCGTTATCGACGTCGACTTCAAGTACTTTGAACTCGCTGTCTACCTCTTCATCGACGGCGGTGACTTCACTGTCCACGACCGTCGATTCGGTATCCACGAGCGTGACTTCCCTGTCCACGGGTGTCGACTCGCTCTCGACCACGGTTTCCACGGGGATGAACTCGCTGTCGACCGGGTTGACTTCGGTGTCGACTACCGTCGACTCACTGTCGACAAACGTCGGTTCGCTGTCCACCGGTCTCAATACGTTGTCGAGTTCGACATCGACTGCCGTAGGATCGCTGTCGACGGGTCTCGCGAACTCGGTTCAGTACGACAACGCAAGCCATGACTCCGTCACGCTGGGCGGTGTCGCCGCGCCTTCCGAAGTGAAGCTGACCAACGTCGCCAAAGGCGATGTAACAAACTCAAGCACGGACGCCATCAACGGTAGTCAGTTGTATTCGCTTTCGACGTCTGCTTCAACGGGCCTCGACTCGCTCTCGACCTCGGCTTCGTCGAGCGTAGCCTCCTTGTCGACCTCCGTTTCGACCACGACTACCTCGTTATCGACAAGTATCGATTCCTTGTCGACGTCGGCTTCGACCACTGTAGGCTCGCTGTCCACCTCGGCGTCGACCGCGGTAACCTCACTGTCTACAACCGTCGATTCAGTGTCGACGAGCGTGAACTCCCTGTCTACGGGCGTCGACTCTCTTTCGACTTCGGTTTCCACGGGCGTGACCTCGCTGTCAACCGGGTTGACTTCAGTGTCGAGCACGGTCAACTCGCTGTCGACTAACGTCGGCTCACTGTCCACGAGAGTGGACACGCTGTCCATCTCAACCTCAACCGCTGTCGGATCGCTGTCGACGGGTCTCGCGAACTCGGTTCAGTACGACAACGCAAGCCATGACTCGGTCACGCTGGGTGGTGTCGGCGCCTCTGAAGTGAAGCTGACCAACGTAGCCAAGGGCGATGTAACAGAGTCGAGCACGGACGCCATCAACGGCAGCCAACTGTACTCGCTTTCGACGTCGGCTTCGACCGGCCTTAACTCGCTTTCGACCTCCGCTTCGACGAGCGTCGCTTCGCTTTCGACGAGCATCGATTCCGTGTCGACAAGTGTTGGATCATTGTCCACAACTGTCGATTCTGTGTCGACTGGCGTCAATTCGCTGTCCACGAGCTTCGACACGCTGTCGGCTTCGGTATCGACGACCACGGGCTCCATCTCGACCAGCGTCGAATCGCTTTCGGCTTCCACTTCGACCTCTGTCAATTCGCTGTCTACCAGCGTCGATACGCTGTCGACATCCACTTCGACCGCAGTCAACTCGCTTTCAACGGCAACCGCGACCAGCGTTAGTTCCCTGTCGACAAGTGTCGATTCGCTTTCGACGTCGGCCTCGACGAGCATTGCTTCAGTGTCCACGAGCGTCGGCTCGCTTTCGACCTCGGTGGATTCGATTTCGACAAGCGTAAGCACACTGTCCACAGCTGTCGATTCAGTGTCGACGAGTGTCAGCACGCTGTCCACGTCCGTGGATTCGCTTTCGACGTCGACATCGACGAGCGTTGCCTCGCTCTCGACGGGCGTGGACACGCTCTCGACCTCCACCTCTACGGCAGTCGCCTCGCTCTCCACCGGTGTCGATACGCTTTCCACTTCGATGTCCACGACGGTCGGGTCGCTTTCAACAGGTATCGACACACTGTCGGGATCGACGTCGACATCGGTGGCGTCGCTTTCCACCGGTCTCGCGAACGCCGTCCAGTATGACAACGCGGCCCACGACTCGGTCACGTTCGGCAACGCCGGCACGCCCGTGAAGCTTCACAACGTTGAGGACGGCGTTGTAGCAGCAGACAGCAAGGACGCGGTCAACGGTGGTCAGCTGTACAACTTGTCGTCATCCGTGTCGACCGGCATGACCTCGCTTTCGACCAACATCGACGGCATTTCGACCAGCGTCACGTCGCTGTCGACGAGCGTCGATTCAATCTCGACGGGCATGACCTCGCTCTCGACCGGCGTCGCCAACTCTGTTCAATACGACGACGCAAACCACACGTCGGTTCGCTTGGGCGACACCGGCGCCGCTCCGGTCAAGCTGACGAACGTTGCCGATGGCGAAGTGGCTGCAGGCAGCAATGAAGCGGTGAACGGCGGGCAGTTGTTTACGCTCTCGACATCGGTGTCGACGAGCATGACGTCGCTTTCGACCGGCATTGCCAACGCGGTCCAATATGACGACGGCGACCACAAGACGGTCACGCTGGGCAATGTGGGTACGCCAGTCAAAATCAAGAACGTGGACGCAGGTGAAGTGAGCGCGGACAGCCTTGAAGCGGTGAATGGCAGCCAACTCTACAAAACTGCATCGAGCACGGCCGACGCCCTCGGCGGCGGTTCGACCGTAAATCAGGACGGCACCATTACTAAGCCGACGTACACGTTCCAGGACGGTAATACCTTCAACAACGTCGGCGACGCCCTTACCAATCTCGACGGCCGCGTCACGCAGAACACGACCGACATCTCGACGATCAACGAGACGCTCAACAACATCAACACGGGCGGCGGCATCAAGTACTTCCACGCCAATTCGGTGCTGGAGGACTCCCAGGCCACGGGCGCGGAATCAGTGGCGATCGGCGGCAATGCTCAGGCTATCGCGAACAACTCGGTGGCGCTCGGCTCGAACTCGCTGGCGGATCGTGCAAACACCGTGTCGGTCGGATCGAAGGGCGCGGAACGTCAGATCACCAACGTGGCAGCCGGTACGCAGGATACCGATGCCGTCAACGTCTCGCAGTTGAAGGGCGCCGGTCTCATTAATGGAGACGGCACGACCAATACTTCCGTGACCTATGACCACAACGCGGACGGGTCGACCAACTACTCGAGCATCACGCTTGGCAATAACGTCGCAGGCGGCACGACAATCCACAATGTTGCTGCGGGCGTTGCGAGCGACGACGCGGTCAACGTCGACCAGATGAATGCCGCAATCGATCGCGTGACGAACATCGCCATGAGCGGTGGCAACCCAATGTTCGCCGCGCAAGGCGATGTCAACACTGAAGTCGCTAGCGCGACAGGCGTGCATTCCGTTGCCATGGGCGCGAATGCCAGCGCTACTGCGGACAATTCCGTCGCGCTCGGGGCTAACTCAGTGGCGGATCGAGTAAATACGGTTTCGGTCGGGTCTGCGGGTAACGAACGTCAGATCACGAACGTCGCGGCGGGCACGCAGAGTACCGATGCGGTCAATGTGAGTCAGTTGAATCTCGCTTCCACACAGGCGCAGAACTATACCGACTCGCGTATCGCGGGCGTGCAAGGCCAGATCAACAACATGGCGAAAGCGGCTTATGGCGGTATCGCAGCCGCGATGGCTTCCGCCGGACTGCCGCAGCCTACCGCTCCGGGCAAGACCATGGTCGCGTTGGCCGGCGCGCGTTACGCTGGGGCCTCCGGCGCGGCACTCGGCATCTCCCATGTTACGCAAGACGAAAGTTGGGTAATCAAGGCTTCCGGCAATACAAGCAGTTCCGGAAATGTCGGCTTCACCATCGGAGCGGGGCATCAGTGGTAATGCCCAGTGCGTAAAGTGAAGTGAAGTGAAGTGAAGTGAAGTGAAGTGAAGTGAAGTGAAGAAGGCCGACGCAGCATGGCGTGCGTCGGCCTTCACGCGTTATCGCGACAACGCAAAAATTTGCCTTACAATCGTTCCCTACTCTGACAAGCACGTCCAGCGTACACATGAACGAGCGTAAATCGCATGGTCTCGCCGACCGAATCTACAGCGATATCCTCAATAGCATCATGGAAGGCGAGTTCAAGGAAGGCGATCGTCTTCTGACAGAACACGCCCTTGCCGAACGCTTTGCGACCTCGCGCCCGACCGTGCGCGAGGCGTTGGCGCGACTACGCGCGGACGGCATCATCGTCACGCGGCGCGGATCGGGCACTACTGTCGGTCGTCGTCCAGACCCGGATGTGCGGCGCTTCGCTCCGTTAGAAACGCTGTCAGACATTCGCCGATGCTACGAATTTCGCGTAGTCACGGAAGCAGGCGCAGCCGAGCTTGCCGCGCTTAAGGCGGATGACGACGACATCCGCGCCATCGAAGCCGCCTGGGAACAACTCGAACGCGTGGTGGAGGCGCAAGAAGGCATTGGCGCGAAAGACGACTTCGCGTTCCATCTTGCGGTCGCAAAGGCATCGAAAAATCAGTTCTTCATCACGGTGCTCTCGTTTATCGAGGAGCAGATTGTTTTCAGCATGAACCTGTCGCGAAACCTGTCGCTCGTGAAAACAGTCGAGCGGCAGCGTCTCGTCCAGCGCGAGCATCTGGATGTGCTCGATGCGATTCGTGCTCGCGATTCGTCACGAGCCGGCGAAGCTATGAAGTCGCATCTCGAAAATGCGCTGAATCGGATGTTCGGCAGTTAGGCGTAGATGTCATACGACCGTATCGATAGGTTAAAGGGGAAACCCTAGTTAACAGAAAAGTTGTTTGACAACTTTGGGGTGCCTTGCTACTTTCGATCGTTCCAGACGACTACCGCGAGGCGCCGTGAACATCCAACCGATTACCGTAAGCGAGTTTTCTGAGTCCGTCATGGCCGTGCCGCCGCTCGCACGAAATGTCGATTACTCGTTGAATCCTCATGCAAACCGCAAGTTGGTCGAGCATATAGAAGCGGGCGGCGTGCGCACGCTCCTATACGGCGGCAATGCGAATCTTTATCACGTTGCCGTGAGCGAGTACCGCGAGTTGCTTGACATGCTTGCCGAGATTGCGGGGCAAGAGACGCGCGTAATTCCCGCCATCGGTCCGGACTACGGAAAAATGCTCGACCAGGCGCACATTCTTTCGCAGACGGACTTCCGTACCGCGATGGTGCTCCCGCTTGCCGGATTCACGACGCCACAGGGCGTGGCGACGGGCCTCAAGCGCCTGGTCGATGCAGCCGGCATGCCGTTCACGCTATATATCAAGAGCGAAGATTATGTCGATGTCGATACGCTCGCCGCACTCATCGATGACGGTACGTTGCTGGCCGTCAAGTACGCGATTGTGCGCGCCGATCCCGCCGTCGATCCGTATCTGCTCCACCTGCTGCAAAGCGTTCCGGCCGCGAAAGTCGTGTCCGGTATGGGCGAGCGCCCGTCGATCGCCCACGTGCGTGAATTCGGGCTCGCTGCGTGGACAACGGGCTCGGGCTGCATCGCGCCTAACGCGGTGACGGCGTTGCTGCACGCCGTGAAAGCCGGTCGCATGGACGAGGCTCGACAGCTCTATAACCGCTTCCTCCCGCTCGAAACCCTACGCGACGAAATCTCGCTCATCCGCGTCCTGCACGACGCCGTGACGCTCTCGGGCATCGCGGATATGGGGCCGCTTCTGCCGCTCCTGAGCGGCTCGCCCGAAGCGGCGTTGCCTGCCATCGCGAAGGAAGCGCGCGACCTCGTTGAAATGGACCGCGCCATCGCTTGAGTGCGTAATGCGGCGCCTTCACGGGAAACGCCAGTTAAAAGCGGTTAAACAAGTCGCTCGGGGTATATCCCGAGAGCGCGCAGCAAACATCGGCAGACAAAGCGTCAACGCCTGTTTGACCCGGTTGGGAAACAAGATCTGCTCCCGTCGATTTGCTTGACATACGATGATCGCGTTAGCTATTTTTCAACTTCCGAAGTAAAAGGAAGCATTGCGCGGCTGCGCTGCAACGTGCGGAATCGCGAAGTATCGAAAAATCAGAGCAAGCAAACCCAGGCCGGGCACCAATAAAACAACCGGCCTTGCGAAAGACGTGAGGAGACGAAATGGCTTTCAAGGCAGGACTGTCAGTGAAAATGGCGGCGGTATGCGTCGCCGTCAGCGCGATATTTGCGGCGGGCGGGGCGAATGCGGCCGATCCGGTATCCATCAACATCGTCGACGTTGCGGGCAATCTTCAACTGACGCAGAAGGGGTTCGAAGCCTTCAAGGCGAAGTATCCCGATCTCGTTTCCAGCATCACCTTCACGAACGCGCCCGCGCCGCAGTTGCCGGGCAAGATCAAGGCGATGCAGGGCGCGGGCCGCTCGGACATCGACCTCGTCGTGACGGGCACGGATGCGCTCGCGGCCGGCATCCAGCAAGGTCTGTGGGAAAAGCTGCTGCCCGACAACGCCAAGGCGTTCCCCGGTGTGCTCGACAAGTACGCACCGGGTCCGCGCAAGATGCAGGACATCGCGCAAGGTTACGGCCTGGAAGTCACCTACATGCCCGCGGGTCCGCTGCTCGAATACAACCCCGCAAAGGTCACCGACGTGCCGAAGACGCCGGATCAACTGCTCGCGTGGTGCAAGGCGCATCCGAACAAGCTGATCTACGCGCGCCCGGCCAATTCCGGTCCCGGCCGTACCTTCCTCATGGGTCTGCCGTATGTGCTCGGCGACAAGGACCCGACCGATCCGGTCAACGGCTGGGACAAGACCTGGGCCTTCCTCAAGCAACTGAACGACTGTATTCCCTACTATCCGGGCGGCACGTCGGCGGTGATGAAGGAACTGGGCGAGGGCACGCGTGACATGACCGTGACCGTGACGGGCTGGGACATCAACCCGCGCGCGCTCGGCATCGTGCCGGCGGAATTCAAGGTGCAAGCCTTCGACAACATGACCTGGGTGAACGACGCCCACTACATGGTGATCCCGAAGGGCGTGCCCAAGGAAAAGCTCGACGTGCTCTACAAGCTGATGAACTTCATGCTCGAGCCCGCGCAGCAGGCACTGACATACGACGACGGCTATTTCTATCCCGGCCCCGCCGTGAAGGACGTGCCGCTGTCGGCCGCGCCCGCCAAGAGCCAGGAAGTGATTCAGAAGTTTGGCCGGCCGGAATATGCGAAGTTGCTTGCCGACCGTCCGCACGTCGTGCCGCTCAACGCGCAGGCGATGGTCGCCGCGTTCCAGAAATGGGACCGTGAAATCGGCGCGGCGAAGACTAAGTAAGCATCGACGCCAGGCATCGATACCGCGTCATTGATAAAGCGGCGGCGCTCCTCATCGGACGCCGCCGCTTCGCACAAGGGTTTCGCCATGAAGCATGATTTTGAGCAGTTGCGTCTCGACTCGGTCTCGCGCAGTTTCACCAATGCGGAAGGGCAGCAACTCGCCGCGCTGAAAGGACTCGACCTGAACATCCAGCGCGGCGAGTTCATCGCGCTGCTCGGGCCTTCGGGTTGCGGCAAGTCGACGGCGCTGAACTGCATCGCCGGTTTGCAGCCTTTGACGGGCGGCGGCATCTGGCTGGACGACAAGCGTATCGACGTGTTGCCGCCCGAGAAGCGCGGCTTCGGCATGGTGTTTCAGAACTACGCGCTGTTTCCGCATATGTCGGTGCTGGATAACGTCGGCTTCGGCCTGAAGATGCGCGGCGTCGCGAAGGCGGAAGCCACCAAGCGCGCCAAGGCCGCATTGAATCTCGTGCAACTGATCGGGCACGACGCAAAGTTGCCCGGCCAGTTGTCAGGCGGCCAGCAGCAGCGCGTGGCGATTGCGCGCGCAATCGTGATCGAGCCGCCGCTCGTCCTGATGGACGAGCCCTTGTCCAATCTCGACACCAAGTTGCGGATCGAGATGCGCGCGGAAATCCGCCGCATTCACGGCAAGCTCGAACGTGCCACCATCTACGTGACGCACGATCAGGACGAAGCGCTGTCGATGGCCGACCGCATCGTCGTGATGAAAGAGGGGTCGGTGCAGCAAGTGGCCGCGCCGAAGGAAGTGTATTCGCGGCCGAAGAACCTGCATGTCGCGCGCTTCATGGGCTTTCGAAATGTCGTGCCGTTCACGCTCGAAGGCACGCAGGGCGAATCCGTCGCGGTCACCGCGAACGGCGTGCGCTTGCTCGGCATGCCGATGGAAGGCTTCGACAGCAAGAACGTCAGCGTCGCGCTGCGGCCCGAAGACATGGAACGCGCCGCGCCCGGCGAGCCGAACGCGTTCGACGCGCTCGTCGAGATCGTCGAATACGGCGGCCGCGATTCGCTCGTCATCGTAAACACGGCGTTCGGCAAGCTGTGGGCGCGCATTGCGGGCGAGTACAGCGAAGGCGAGCGCATCACGTTGCGCGTTGCGCCTTCGAAGACGCTCGTGTACGGAGAAGACAAATGATCGCCACGCTTCCCGTCCAGCGCGATCCGAAGGGTTGGCTTGTCGCGCCGGCGCTGATTTTTATCGTCGCGCTCTTCATCTATCCGTTCGCCTACGGTCTCATGCTGTCGTTCAATCCGATGAACGGCGGCAGCGCGTGGGCCAACTACATCACGTTTTTCACCGATACGTCGATGTGGCCGACGATCATCGTGACGCTCAAGCTCGCGGTGCCGGCGACGCTCATCAACGTCGGCGTCTCGGTGCCGGTCGCATTTGCGTTGCGGCGCTCGTCGCCGTATCAGAAATTCGCGACCACGCTGCTCGTCATTCCGGTGACGCTCGGCACCGTGCTGATCGCGGATGGCATGCTGACGTACTTCAGCCCGAACGGCTGGTTCCCGCAAGCCGTGCAGGCGTTGCATCTTTATGGCGATGAAGTCCGGCTCACGCATAACTACTGGGGCGTGCTGATTTCGCTCATCGTGTCGGGCTTTCCGTTTGCGTTTTTGCTGACGCTTTCGTATGTGACGGGCATCGACCCGACGCTTGCGCGCGCGGCCGCCACGCTCGGCGCAAGTCCGTGGCAACAGTTCCGGCAGATCTACTTTCCGCTGTTGCTTCCCGGTCTCACGATGACCGCGTGCCTCTCGTTCGTGCAGGCGTTCTCGGTGTTTCCGTCGGCGGTGCTGCTCGGCGCGCCCGCGGGTCCCACGCGCGTGATCTCGATCGCCGCATCCGAAGCGGCGTTCGAGACTTACGATTACTCGCTGGCATCGACCATCGCCCTCGTCATGGGCTTCGTGCAGTTGCTCGTGGTGGGCGGCATGCTCGGCGCGCGGCGCTTCTTCTATACCGGTCCTGTCACCGGAGGGAAGGGATAATGGCTACCGACAATCGCGCGACCCAGAACTGGCCGGCCGCCACCCTCGGCGAAGGATCGAAGCCAGGCAAGAACATGAAACAACGCGCTAGCTTGCCCGACCGGTTGTGGAAAGCTCTCGTCTGGGCGACGATGGGTTTCTTCCTCTTGAACGTGCTGCTGCTGATTGCGACCGTCGCGGTGAATTCGGTCGCGACGCGCTGGTTCGGCACGCTCTTGCCGCAAGGTTTCACGCTGCACTGGTACGCGCAGGCGTGGAGCGACTTTCAATTGTCGAGTGTGCTGCTCGTCACGATGGAAGTGGTGGGCGCGGTCGTGCTGCTGTCCATCGTGCTGGGTGTGCCCGCTGCGTATGCGCTTGCGCGCGTGCAGTTTCCCGGCAAGCGCTTTGCCATGCTCGTGTTTCTGCTGCCGCTGATGGTGCCGCCCGTCACCTACGGCATTCCGATGGCCACCGTGATGTACAAGTTCCATCTCGCCGGCACGCTCACGGGCGTGATCCTCGCGAATCTGGTGCCTGCGCTGCCGTTCGTGATTCTGGTGATGACGCCGTTCATCGAGCAGATCGATCCGAATCTGGAATCGGCGGCGCGCATCTTCGGGGCGAACACGACGCGTTACTTTCGCTATGTTTTGCTGCCGCTGCTCGTGCCGGGCATGCTCGCGGCCGGTTTGCTCGTGCTCGTGCGCACCATCGGCATGTTCGAGCTGACGTTCTTCACGGCGGGACCGACCACGCAGACGCTCGTCGTCGCGCTCTACTACGCGGTGTTTTCGACAGGCGTGCGAGCGCCGCAATCCATCGACGCCATGGCGATGATCTACATGGCGATCACGCTGATCTGGGTGCTGATTGCGCTGCAGTTCGTGAGTCCGACGCAACTGGTTTCGCGCGTGAAGGAGCAGCGGCAGTGATGGGACCGCGTGATGTCGTGGCGCTCGCGGCCGAGCCGCGTCTGACGATTGCGAGTGGGCCGCATGTCATCGAAGTGGCGCCGTCGGCGGGCGGGCGCATCACGCGCTTCGCCACCGGATTCGCCGGCGGTCTGCAAGACTGGCTCGTGCCGATCACGCTTTCAGGCTGGCCCGCCGATACCTGGCCGAAAGGCGGCAGCTATCCGCTCGTGCCGTTTTCGAATCGCGTGCGCGATGCGCGCTTTCCGGCACCGGATGGCGAGCGTGTCGAGTTGTCGACGTTTCCGGGCATGGCGCACGCGCTGCATGGCTTCGGGCAATACGCGGCGTGGCAGGTCGAGCGCCATGACGCCGATTGCATCGTGATGCGTTATGTGCATCGCGAGGACGAGCATGGCTGGCCGTGGCCGTTCGAAGCGGAGCAGGTCATCCAGGCGAACGCCGAGGGTGCGCGGCTGTCGATGCGCGTGTTGAACCGTTCCGCGCGGCCGATGCCGGTCGGCATGGGTTTTCATCCGTATTTCGCGGCGCAGGAAGCCGAACTGGATGCGAGTATCGACTGGCGGCATGAAGGCGAGATTGCGGTCGAGCCATCGGGGGAAGCGCCGGCGCGCCGGCATCGACGAGAAGAGGAAGGGTACACGCGCTATCTGAGCGGATGGAGCGGCCGCGCGACGCTAAATTTCGCCGACGGCCGCACGCTCTCACTCGACGCCGGCGACACGCTCGATCACGTCGTCGTGCACTGCCCGGCCGGTGCGGGCTATCTGTGCGTCGAACCCGTGTCGCACGTGAGCGATGGTTTCAATCTCGACGCACGGGGCTTGCGCGGGACGGGCGTCGCCGTCATTGCGCCAGGTAGTGAAAAAGCGGTGTCGCTCGTGATGGCAACCGGCGTGAGCCGGGACGAACGCCCGGCCGGCGCCGGCGCCTGACGCGCGCCGCCAGGGCGTGCCGCATGCGCGATGCATTGGCCGGCAACACGCCCCCGGCTAAAAGGCAAGCATCCCTGTTAATGCGGCACCTCCCGTTCGAGCGTCAGCGCGTGGCCGGCGCGGAGAAAAATGCCTCGACCATTTCGACGATGCGCCACGTCGAACACGGTCTGCGGCAATGCGCGTCGAAGCCGGCTTCCTTCAGCGTCTGCACCGGATCGGCGGGTAAAACGTTGCTGAGGGCGACGAGCAGCCGCCCGGTGACATCGACATCCATGCGCAGCGTGCGGATAAAAACGTAGCCGGACTCACTGTCCAGACTCGTATCGACGATAAGCGCCTGCGGCTTCCAGCTATTCACGAGCGCGCGCACCGACTTGAGATCCTGCGACAGAATGACCTGCAGGCCCTTCAGGCGAAGCTGTACGGCGAGCGATTCACCGATCGATTTATCCTTATGAGCCACCAGCACGCGCCGAGGCGCATCGCCCGTGTGAGCCCGCTTCATTCGCCACAACGCGAACTCCCGTTCGTTGTTGGCTTGACTGCTTGACATCTCATCCTCCCGGTCTTGGTTGATCTCTTGGTTGATTCGATGCCGAGCATTTTTGACCGGCCGTGCTTTGTCCAACACCCGGCACGGGTAGGGGGTTCAGGGGATTTTGGGAGACTGCCGAATGTATCCCTGCGAAGGGAGGGTGGAAGTCAATCAGCGAACGCGTAATATCGGAACCGTTCTCGGAGCTTTGCAATGGAAAACGGTTATTTCAAAAATGTATTGCTGGTAGAGGACGAAGGGCTGACCAGGAGCGCGATGAAAAGTCTCATCCTGGCGAACGAGCCTTTGCTTGAAATCGACGAAGCGGACGGTTTCGAGCAGGCTAAGGCCAAGTTGTCGGCCAACTCGTATGACCTGATGTTTCTCGACTACCACTTGCGCGGTCAGACCACGGGTATGGATTTGCTCAACTGGATCCGCGAGGAAGATCGCGAAATTCAGACGGTCATGCTTTCAGCCCAGGACGACCGCGATACGGTGCTCGAGTGCATCAAGAACGGCGCGTGCGGATTCATTTCCAAGGGTAGCGAACAGGGCGCGGGCGTGTTCCGCGAGGCGCTCAAGACTATCCTGAACGGCCGCGTCTATCTGCCGAACACGGTACTCGGCAAGGGCGGTCATAGTCCGCGTCCGGTCACGCCTCACGCTGGGATTACCGTCGAATCGCTGGACTTGCCGCCACGGCTTACCGAAACCTTGCGGTATCTGCTGCAGGGGTTATCGAATAAGGCGATCGCGCGGAAGATGAATATCAGCGAAAACACGGCGAAAGAGTATTCCAGCGACTTGCTGGCGCGCTTTCACGTCACGCGGCGCACGTTCCTCATCGTGGAAATGGCGCGGCGAGGAATCGAGATGCCGATGAGCAATACGTCGTCGGCTTCCTGAGGCGGTTCTCTGCCAATGCTGCGCGGGCGCACCGAGAGGGCGTCCGCGTCGTCGTTTGGGTTTGGGAAAATCCGTCGCAAAAGCGCCGCGTCCCCATTTCTCAAAATTCGGACGAATCCGACGACGGTGTTAAGGTAGAGCCCGTTTATTTCAAGACGGGAATCTGCAGGTGAATAGCGGTTCGAGATTCAGCACACTCCGGCGCGGCGGCGCAGCTTATGCGGTAGCGATGGCGCTGGCCTTGGCGTTTGGCGCTTGCGCGCCCCTTCCGCAACAGGCCGATGCCGATGCGGCCGCCGCGGCATCTGCCGCGTCCGCGGCTCAGGCAGCACAGGCGGCGCGTGCTGCCGCCAAGCCCGTGGCACCGTCCCCGCCGGGCGAGCAGCGTATCGCGATCGGCGGCACGAGCGGGTTCCACACGACCGTGAAGACCACGCCGCCCTCGCAAGTCTGCGATACCGACGCTTTCGCCGACGGCGTGCGCTACGGCTACGCGCTCACCTGGAATCGGCTCATCGCTGAGGCGGCGCGCAGCGGTGGCCGCGTCGACAAGCGCAAATTCGATGCATCCGCCGTGCACTCGCAGGACGACCAGTACAAGATCCAGTGGGACGGCAAGGAGCGCACTAACGCGTGCGCGTCGGATGGCTATCTGATTGGACGCATCGTCGGCACGCACCTCGCAGGCTTGAATCTGCGCGACGGCAAGCCGTCTTGAACGCCTTCTAGTTGCTTAGTCGCAAAGGTGGGCCGCAGTCACATAGCGGCTCGCGACCGCGATATCCCCGTAAATCGTGTAGCCGGTGCCGCCCGCGGATTGTTGCGCGACGGCCAGCACCGTCGATACACCGCCTTTTCCCGCCACCGAAACCGCTTCGGTATCCGCGCTCAGCGAGTATTCGCGTACGCGCCCGCCAATCGGCATCCACCTGGCCTTGGCGCATTCCACGAAGTCGTAGGGCGCGCGCTGCGAGGTGCCAGAACCGATCGGCACGGTCTTGATGAGAGCGTCGTCCGTGCTTGCGCAGGATGCAAGGACGAGAGCAAAACACGTTGCTGCACAGGTTGTGACAATTTTTCTCATAATTCCGATGACTTTCTCTGCAGTATCCGCTTAATCTGCGCCCCGTGCGCCGAAACTGGCGTGCCGATGCGGTGGCCGTCGATCGTAACCGCAAGGCTGACGAACCGTAAACCCGCCAGTTCTTGCTATTCGAGCACGGTCGGCCGCTTGCAAAACCGCTCCAGCTCACGATTTCCACGTTCTTACCCGTGGTTGTCCCAATATTAGTCAAGTTGGGTCAACCGTCGCCGTTATACAGGCGTTTCTCGCTCTGAAGCCTTTTGTATGGCGCGAGCACGGGCGGCAAGTGTAGACGAGCCGAACGAGCGCTGCGACCGCGCAAGGTTGCGCGGTTCCCGATAACGATGATCAGCGCTCGCGCCGGGCAGTATCCCTGCCCAAGCGAGCGCGGGCAAGTTCCAAAGAACGCATGTCTCGCAGAAAGTTGTTCTCCCGGCTTCGCGCCACGTCGATGCCCGCTCGTTTCAGCGGCATCGTTTCCGATCCCCAGCGGCTCGCCGCGCCTGCGCTCACGGTAATCGTCGGCGTGTTGCTGCTCGTGGTCTTCGAGCATCTTTCGCGCGCGGTCAATTATCAGTCGGTGATGCACGCGCTGCGAGCGACGACGCCGCAGGCGTGGCTTGCGGCGCTCTGCGCGACCGCGCTCAGTTTCGCCGCGCTCGTGGGACGCGACGCCGTTGGTTTGCGGCACATTGGCGTGAGCGTGCCGCGTTCGCTTCTGTGGGTCGGCGCGACGGTGGGATCGGCGCTTGGCAACGTGACCGGCTTCGGCGCGCTGACGGGTGGCGCCGTGCGCTGCCGCGTGTACGGCGCGGCCGATGTCACGCCGGCTCAGGTTGGCCGCCTTTCGGTCTTCACGGGCGTCACGCTCGCTTTGTCGCTCGCCTTCATGGCTGCGGCCGGCATGCTGTTCTCGGCGGGCACGCTCGCCGGCATGATGCATCTTTCGCCGACGATCCTGCAGATCATCGGCGCCGCGCTGCTCGCCGTGTTCGTCGCGATGCTCGTCTTTTGCGGCCGCGCGCCGCGCACCTTGCAGTCGCGCTGGAAGTGGCTCGCGTTCACGGTGCCGTCGCGCCGCGATTTCTTGGCGCAAACGGCGCTTGCCGTCGTCGATGTGTTCGGCGCCGGTCTCGCACTGTGGGCGCTGTTGCCGGGCGCGCAGGTCGGCTTCGGCGAATTTATGACGGTGTTTTCGGCGGCCATGTTGCTCGGCATGATCGGTCATACGCCGGGCGGCGTGGGCGTGTTCGAAGCGGCGATGGTCTTCGCGCTCGGCAGCAGCGCCCGGACGCCGGACGTGCTCGCCGCGCTGCTCGCGTATCGTGCGATCTACTTCGGCCTGCCGCTGATCCTCTCCGCCGGTGTGATGACCGCGTTCGAAGGCCGCGCGCTCAAGGGCCGCTTCGGCTTCCTGCGTCCGAGCCGCGTTTCGCAACTCGCGCCGCTGTTTCTGTCGATCGTGACCTTCGCGGCTGGCTCCATGCTCGTCATCTCCGGCGCCACGCCCGCCTTCAAGATCCGCATTGCGTTCTTGCAGACCGTGCTGCCGCTGTGGGTGCTGGAGAGTTCGCAGCTGCTCGGCAGCGTGCTCGGCGTGCTCCTGTTGTTCGTCGCGCGCGGCCTGATGCGCCGTCTCGATGCGGCGTGGTGGCTCGCGCTCATGCTCGCGGTGGCGAATCTGGCGCTGTCGCTCGCAAAGGGTCTCGCGTTCGTCGAGGCAGGCGTGCTCGCGGTCCTGATCCTCCTGCTCGTCGCGACGCGCGAGCGGTTCAACCGCCGCTCGTCGCTGTTCGCCGAGCGCTTTACGGCGACGTGGCTGTTTTCTATCGGCATGGTGATCGCGGTTGCCGTGTGGATCATGTTCTTCGCTTTCCGCGACGTCGCCTACAACACCGATCTCTGGTGGCAGTTCGCTTTCGACGACCGCGCGCCTCGCGCCTTGCGTGCAACGCTCGCAGCGGGCGTGTTCGCGTCGGCGTTCGCGGTGTGGCAACTGCTGCGTCCGGCGGCAGGCCGTTTCGAGAAACCCGCGCCGCAAGATCTCGCCGATGCCGCGCGCATCTTCCGCGCGCAGGAGCGCAGCGACGCCGGTCTCGCGATGATGGGCGACAAGAGCTTCCTCTTCTCCGAGTCGCGCCAGGCTTTTCTGATGTACGCGAAACACGGCCGCACGTGGGCCGCGCTGCACGACCCGGTCGGGCCGCGCCACGAGTGGGCCGCGTTGATCCGTCAATTCGTCGCGCTCGCGCATTCGCACAACGGCCGCGCGGCGTTCTACCAGGTGCGCGCCGATGCCTTGCCGCTCTATCTCGACGCCGGCCTCACGCTGATGAAGCTCGGCGAGGAAGCGCACGTCGCGTTGTCGGAATTCGATCTGAAGGGCTCGCATCGGTCGCATCTGCGCTATGCGTTGAAGCGCGGCGAACGTGATGGCTTCGATATCGAAGTGATCGATCCGTCGCGTGTCGCCGAATGCATGCCGATGCTGCGCACCATCTCCGACGACTGGCTCGACAGCCGTTCCGCGCGCGAAAAAAGCTTCTCGGTGGCGGCGTTCAACGAGGATTATCTGGCGGCGCAGTCCGTGTTGCTCGTGCGTCAGCAGGGCGCGCCGGTCGCCTTCGTCACCTTCATGACGACGGACATGAACACCGAAGCGACCGTCGGCGTGATGCGCCATGTCGCCGAGGCTTCGCCGTACGCGATGGAATATCTCTTCACCAAGCTCGCGCTGCATCTGAAGGAAGCGGGCTTCAAGTCGCTGTCGCTCGGTATCGCGCCGCTGTCGGGGATGGAGCCGACGCCGCTGGCATCGCATTGGCATCGGCTGGCGGGCCTCGTGTGGCGTTTTGGCGGGCGCTTCTACAACTTCCGCGGTCTGCGCGGATTCAAAAGCAAGTTCCAGCCGCGCTGGGAACCGCGTTACCTCGCGGCGTCCGGTTCGGTTGGCGTATTTTTCACTTTGGCGGACCTCTCGCTTCTGGCGGGAGGCTGGCGTTCATGATTTTGAATAGCAAGAAACTGATTGCGGCGGCGCTTGCCGGCATGTCAATGCTGGGCGCGGCTCACGCGGCATCCACGATTTCGGGTGGCACTTATGGCCAGGTCACGCTCACCAAGCCTTCGGGCGACATGACCGGCTTCGTCGTCTTGTTCTCCGAGAAAAGCGGCTGGAATGCGAGCGATCAGCAAGCCGCCGATGCGCTCGCCGCGAAAGGCGCGATGGTCGTCGGCGTCGATACGCCGCGCTACGCCGCCCGCCTGACCGCGGAAAAAGAGAAGTGCCACAACCTCGTCGGCGACGCCGAGAGCATGAGCCATCAGCTCGAACGCACGGTGCAGGCGAGCCACTATTACTCGCCTATTTTCGCGGGCACGGGCCAAGGCGCGATTCTCGCCGAGCAGGCGCTCAAGCAGGCGCCGGACAATACGGTTGCGGGCGCGATATCGCTTGCGCCGGATACTCAACTCGACGCGCGCTTCAATCCGTGTCCGCCCGACCCGACCATCATCCACGCGAAGGGTTTGCCGGGCTTCATGGCGCGCGATGCGGTGCAGCCGGGCCGCAGCAAATCCGATGCGATCGTCGCGATGGCGGCGCCGCATCTGAAGAAGGCGGAAGTCGCGGGCGAGCATGACGTGTCCGATCTGCCGCTCATCGAGTTGCGCGCCGCGCAGCCGACGGATCTGCTTGCCATCGTCATTTCCGGCGATGGCGGCTGGCGCGATCTCGACAAGACGATGGCGCTTGCGCTACAGCGCGATGGCGTGTCGGTGATCGGCATCGATTCGCTGCGCTATTTCTGGAGCGAGAAGTCGCCGCAGCAAACGGCGGCGGATATCGCGCGCGTGGTTCGCACTTACAACGCGCGCTGGCATACGAGCCATGTGGCGCTGGTTGGCTATTCGTTCGGCGCGGACGTCATGCCGTTTGCCTACAACCGTTTGCCGGACGACGTACGCGGTCAGGTTTCGTATGTCTCGCTGATGGGTTTTTCGCCGTCGGCGGATTTTCAGATTCGCGTGACGGGTTGGCTCGGCATGCCGGCAAGCGACAAGGCGCTCAAGGTACGGCCCGAACTCAACAAGCTGCCGCCGGCGCTCGTGCAATGTATCTACGGCGAGAAGGAGGAAGATACGCTGTGTCCGTCGCTGACGAAGACGGGGATCGAGGTGGTGAAGCTGCCAGGCGATCATCATTTCGGCGGCGACTACGATGCCTTGGCGCGGCGCATTCTCGCGGGATGGCGTAAGCAGATCGCGGCGCGAGGAGAGCAGGCGCAGACGGCTTCGCGGTAGGCGGGTCGTTCGAGTTTGGTTTGAAAAGCCGAAGCGCGATGGGTCGCGTTTCGGCTTTTTTGCGTTTGCGGGCTGCGCTCTTGATTAATGCGGGCGCTTCGTTCGAGTTCGCTCGTTGGTGCGGTTCGAGAGTCAGGGCGCAAGGCGAGCGCCAGTTTCCCGAGCGTCGTCGTTCACGATTCAGCGTCATCGTCTACCATGACCGGACCCTACACGCGGAGTCCGGCATGTCTCTCATCGATCATCTCGACCATCTCGTCCTCACCTGCGTCGACGTGGAGGCGACCAAACGCTTTTACGTCGATGTGCTGCAGATGAAGCTCGAAAGCTTCGGCGCGGACCGTCTCGCATTTCACTTCGGCAATCAGAAAATCAATCTGCACGTGCGCGGTTCCGAATTCGAACCGAAGGCGCATCTGCCGGTGCCGGGCGCGCTCGATCTGTGCTTCATCGCCGCCGTGCCGCTCGACCGGGTGATCGAACGGCTCGCGCAGATGAACGTACCGATCATCGAAGGTCCGGTCGAACGAACCGGCGCGATGCAAAGATTGCGCTCGGTCTATGTGCGCGATCCGGACTACAACCTGATCGAGATTTCCGAACTCATTTGAGCGGACCGAGATAGTCCAGCTTGCCGATAGGCGCGCCGAGGTGACGCAGGATGTCGTGCGTCGTCACGACATGGAAGTAGAAATTCGGCAGACCGAAGCCGAACAGATAATCGACGCCCGAAAACGATGGTTCGAAGTTGGGAAACTTCATCGTGACGGTGCGCGCTTCGCTGTCGGCCAGTGTCTCTTGCTGGATGCTCTTCAGAAACACGATGGTCTTCGCGATGCGCTCTTGCAAAGCGGCAAAGCTGTCTTCGTTGTCTTCGAAACGCGGAGCTTCCGCGCCTGAAAGACGCGCGGCGGAAAGCTTGGCCGTATCGCTTGCACGCTGAATCTGCGCGGCGAGCGGCAGCATGTCGGGGGCGAGACGCGCGTTGATTACATCGGCGTGGGTGAGGCCTTTTTCATCGGCGAAGGCGGCGCCTTTTTCCAGCAGGCTGGCGCAGACTTCGAGTCCGCGAATGAACACGGGAATCGACGCGCGATACATCGAGAGTGACATGGGAGAGCGCTCCTTTTTGGTTTTTGATGCGGGTGGGGCTAGAGCAGGCGTTTTCGAGTTGCCTCAATCATGGCCGCCGCGCCGAGTATGTCGGCGGGGCATAAGCATAGCGCTGTGAGGTGCGGGCTGCTGAAGTGAATCGGCGAGCCGGCTTGGTCCGTCGTGTTGCGGACATGAAAGCTCGAACGGCTGGTTGCGACGCTTTCCATGAACGGCGATTCGGCCTGCCACGCCGCCAGAACCGCCTTCTCACCCAGAGGCCTCACCATGTCTCGCGTTCCACTCCCGAAGTCGTTCTTCATAACGCTCCAGCGCTTCTTCATAAAGATCGAACACGCAAGGATGGCAGCCGCTTTGGCAGCAGTCTTCCGGCAATGGACGTTCGGGCGGCGCGGGGCGCGGGTCGTTGGTAGGGGGCATCTCTCGCTGTGGGGAATCTCATCGGGTCATTGTGCATTGCATGTTGCATGCAACATGCCGCATGCCGCATGCCGCATGCGAAACGCTTCGTCACCCAGGAGCGCACGGTCGTCTAAATTTTGGCGGCGGCCTGCGAACGCCGAATGCGATACTTTCGCGCGAGGCATTCTAAAAACCGCGTCGATCGGACACAGGATTCTCCCGATGAACCAGACCGTCAGGCATGCGATTTCTGGTGCGCTCCTAAGCGTGCTGCTGGCCGCCTGCAGCGCGCCTCAGTCCGATACGGGGCGAGCGCAAACCGCGCAATCGACGCAAGCCGGAAACACAGCGTATAGCGCGGAGATCCGCCGCACGGAGTCGGGCATCCCGCACGTACGCGCGGCGGATTGGGGCAGTCTCGGCTTCGGTTTCGGCTACGCGCAAGCCGAAGACAACCTGTGCACGCTCGCCGATGCCTTCGTCACCTATCGCGGCGAGCGCTCGGCCTCGTTCGGCGCGGAGGCACGTCCGCCAGCGATGTCGACGTTCGGTCAGCCGCGCAACCTCGATGCCGACTTCTTCTTCCGCATGGTTATCGATCAGGCCGCCGTCGAACGCTATCGCGCGGCGCAAGCCGTCGACCTGCGCGATCTGATCGATGGCTTCGCCTCCGGTTACAACCGCTATCTCGCAGATTTGAACGCGGGCAATTTTCCGAAGTTGCATGCTGCATGCAAAGGCAAGCCGTGGGTCGACAAAATCACGTCGGACGATATTTACCGTCGGCTGATCGCGGCGAATCTCGCGGGCGGATCGACGCGCTTCGTGCAGGCGATTGCGGCGGCGCAACCCCCGAAAGCAGGAGCGACGCCGCGCGGGGAGACAACGCCGGATGCGGCGCCGGCGACAAGCAGTACATCGGCTGGTCCGCTGGATGAAAGCGGCGGGCGAATCGCGCCAACGCCATCTCCGGTGAACAAGGGCGCTCTGCTTGCTGCCGCCAGTTCGCGAATATTGCCGCGCTATCTCAGCGGCGAAGATCCAGGCATGAGCAATGACGCAGCATCCGGCACTCCGCTTCATGCCATGAAATCGCACGATTTTTCGGGCTATTCCGCCGGTGACAATCCCGGCCTCGGCAATCAAGCACCCGCATTCGGCACTCCGCTCCACGCCGACAACCCGCTCGATGCCCTGCGCTATCCCATCGGCGAAAACCCCGGCATCGGCAGCAACGCACTCGCATTCGGCGCGCCGGTAACGAGCGACCAACGCAGCATCCTCTTCGGCAATCCGCACTGGTTCTGGCGCGGCCCGGACCGCTTCTATCAGGCGCAACTGACCATCCCCGGACGCGTGAATGTGGCCGGCGTGTCGTTTCTCGGCGTGCCGCTCATCGTGCTCGGCTTCAACGAGAACATCGCGTGGACGCATACCGTATCGAGCGCGCGCCGCTTCGGCATCTTCCAGTTGACGCTCGATCCCGCCGATTCCACACATTACATGTTCGATGGTCGAAGCCAGCCGATGACGCCCGTGCCGCTCACCGTCCGCGCGCTTCGCGCCGATGGCACGATCGAATCCGTCACGCGCACGCTGTATCGAACGCGCTTCGGTCCGGTGATGGACCTGTCCGCTCTTTCGCCGGCACTTGGATGGAACACGCAGCGGGCCTATGCGCTCGCCGATGTCAACGCCGACAACGCGCGCGCCTTCCAGAACTTCTTCGCGTGGAACCAGGCGCGCTCGCTCGATGATTTCATGGCGATCCAGAAGCGCTATGCGGCGATGCCGTGGGCCAACACGCTCGCGATCGGCCGCAACGACGCGCGCGTCTGGTTCGCCGACATCGGCGCGATCCCGGACGTGCCCGACGCGCTCGCCGATGCATGCACGCCGCCCGCCGGCCGCGCGCTCGCGAGCCGTATGCCGGGCGTGCCGTTCCTCGACGGTTCGAAGAGCGCCTGCGCGTGGCGTGCGGATGGATCGAGCGTGCAGCAGGGCGCGCTGCCGGTCGCGCAAATGGCGAGCGTCGTGCGCGGCGATTACGTCGGCAACTTCAACGACAGCTACTGGCTCACCAACGCGAACGCGCCGCTCACGGGCCTTGCGCGCGTGGCCGGAGCGACGCGTTACGAGCAGTCGCTGCGCACGCGTTACGGCCATCTGCTCGCGGCGCGGCTGCAGCGCGAGCCGGGCGGCATCACGCGAGACGCCCTGGAAACCGCGGTGCTGGCTACCGGCTCGATGTCGGAGAGACTGTATCGCCAACCGCTGCTCGATGCCGTGTGCAACGGCAACGACGCGCAATACGCTTTGCATGATGCATGCGAAGTGCTGCGCAGCTGGAACGGTTCATCGGATATCGATGCACGCGGCGCGAACCTCTGGGACGAGTTCTGGCAACGCGTGACGCGCCTCGCGCCCGAGCGCCTCTACGCGACGCCCTTCAGCCCCGACAAGCCGCTCGATACGCCGAGCGGCTTCAACATCGACAATCCCGCCGTCGTGCAGGATCTGCGACAGGCGCTCGGCGGCGCGGCGCTCGCGCTCCGGCTGAACGGTTTCGCGCTCGATTCGCGGCGGGGCGACATTTTGTATACCACGCGCGCGGGCGAACGCGTGCCGCTCTACGGCGGTTGCGACGAAGCGGGCTACTTTACGGTGGTATGCGCGCGGCGTCCGCTGGACGCGAAGGGGTATCCGATGGACGCGAACGGTCAGGGCGACAGCTACGTACAAGTCGTCTCGTTCGCGGCCGATGGCCCGGGCGGCGTGGAAGCCGACACGCTGCTGTCGCATTCCGAGTCCGACGATCCCGCTTCGCCGCACTCGGCCGATGCCACGCGTCTTTTCTCGGCAAAACAGTGGGCGCGCTTTCCGTTCACCGATCAGGCGATCGAAGCCGATCCAGCCGTTTCGCGCACCGTAATCACGGGAACGCGTTATTGATCATACATATTGAAAAAAATTGCATGATTGCCGCACGATCAAAGGCATGGGCGCAAAAGGGCCGCGAAACCCGTCTATGATGAAGGTTTTGCCCGCCTGGACACACGCTCATGACTAACGGCGACAATACGCAACACGAAGAAGCGGTACGGCTCGATTCGACGGAACTGCAGCGTTTCGTCGACCAGAAATGGAACGATGAGATCGTGCCCGCGCTGACCGACTACATCGCGGTGCCCGCGAAAAGCCCGATGTTCGACGCGGACTGGGCGCGGAACGGTTTCATCGAACGGGTAGTGACGGACGCGGTGGACTGGGTGAAGGCGCAGCGCGTCACGGGCCTGAAAGTCGAGATCGTGCGTCTGCCTGAACGCACGCCCGTGATCTTCTTCGAAGCGCCCGCAACGCGTTCGGGCAGCACCGAAACCGTCGTGCTGTATGGCCACCTGGACAAGCAGCCTGAATTCGAAGGCTGGCGCAATGATCTCGGCCCGTGGACGCCGAAGTTCGAGGACGGCCGGCTCTACGGCCGGGGCGGTGCGGACGACGGCTACGCGACCTACGCCAGCATCACGGCGCTCGCCGCGCTCGACGCCCAAGGCGTGGAGCGGCCGCGCTGCGTCGGCATCATCGAGACGTGCGAGGAATCGGGCAGCTACGACTTGCTGCCGTATATCGACGCGCTCCGCGAACGCCTGGGCGATGTCGGCCTCGTGATCTGCCTGGACTCCGGTGCTGGCAACTACGACCAGTTGTGGCTCACGACTTCGCTGCGCGGCCTGGTCTCGGGCGACCTCGAAATTCAGGTGCTCGAAGAAGGCCTGCATTCGGGCGGCTACGGCGGCATCGCGCCATCGACCTTTCGCATCATGCGGCAACTGTTCGAGCGGCTCGAAGACGCGGCCACCGGCAACCTGCTCCCGAAGGACTTTCATTGCTCGATTCCCGCGCAACGTCTGCGTGAGGCTGAAGCGACCGCCCGCATTCTCGGCGACGATGTCTGGAAGAAACTGCCGTGGAGTTGTGGCCAGGACGGCGGCAGTGTGTTGCCGACCACTACCGACCCGCAAGAAGCGCTCATCAATTCGACGTGGCGTCCGTCGCTGACGGTCACGGGGGCCGCCGGCCTGCCGTCACTCGCCGACGCCGGCAACGTGCTCGCACCGCGCACCGCGTTCAAGCTGTCGCTGCGCCTGCCGCCGCTTGTCGAAGCCGCCGAAGCGGTCGGTCAGTTGAAGTCGCTGCTGGAACTCGATCCGCCTTACAACGCCAAGGTCACGTTCAAGGCTGAAGCCGGCGCGGCAACTGGCTGGAGCGCGCCCGAGCTTGCGCCCTGGCTGGGGACGTCGTTGAACGATGCATCGCGTCGCTACTTTGGCGCGGATGTCGCATACATGGGGCAGGGCGGCACCATTCCGCTCATGAACACGTTGAAGGAAGGCTTTCCGCGCTCGCAGTTCATGGTGTGCGGCGTGCTCGGCCCGAAGTCCAACGCGCACGGGCCGAACGAATTCCTGCACGTGCCCTACGCAAGGAAACTGACGGCGGCGGTGGCGGAAGTGATCGCTGCTGCGCCCTGATTCAACGCGTCTTCCGGAATCAGAAATCGCCCGCTTCGCGCGGGCTTTTTTTCGGGCCTTTTCAGCGAATTCTTCAAAACGAACTGGTAAGGCCAGTTGATCATGGGTAAAGTAGTAGGCCCTCGCCCGCCGTACGGCATTGCGGTCGGGCCATGCACTTCACATACAGGAGACAGACATCGCGATGAACGATACCCAAAAATCCCCCGAACTGCGCATCGCCGCCGATACCCTTCACGCCTATGTGCGCGCCATCTGGGAAAGCGCCGGCAGCGCGCCGCGCGAGGCCGAACTGGTGGCGGACCATCTCGTGATGTCGAATCTCTCGGGGCATGATTCGCATGGCGTCGGCATGATTCCGCGCTATACGTCCTCGCTCGCGGATGGCCAACTCAAGCTCAACACGCATGCTGAAATCGTTCGCGATGCGGGCGCCGTCATCACCGTCGATGGTCGCAAGGGCTTCGGTCAAGTGGTTGCCTACGAGGCGATGGAATTCGGCATCGAGCGCGCGAAGAAGTTCGGCGTGTGCGCGGTCGGCTTGCGCAACGCGCATCACATCGGCCGGATCGGACACTGGGCGGAGCAATGCGCGAAAGCGGGGCTCGTGTCGTTTCACTTCGTGAACGTAGCGGGCGATCCGCTGGTGGCGCCGTTCGGCGGTATCGACCGGCGCTTCGGCACGAACCCTTTCTGCGCGGCGTATCCGCGTAAAGGCAAGAAGCCGCTGGTGCTGGATTTCGCGACGGCAGGCATTGCTTACGGCAAGACGCGCGTGGCCTACAACAAGGGCGTACAGGTCGCGCCGGGCATGCTGCTCGACCACGCAGGCGTGCCGACGCTCGAACCGAAAGTGATGCATGAAGAGCCGTTCGGCTCGCTAACCGCATTCGGTCTGCACAAGGGCTCGGGGCTTGCCGCGCTCTGCGAGATTTTCGGCGGCGCGTTGTCGGGCGGATATACCACGCATGAGAGCACGCTGGAGAAGTCGAGCGCGATCATCAATTGCATGACTTCAGTGATTCTCGACCCGAACGCGTTCGATGCCCCGGCCGCAGAGGCCGAAGCGGAAGCGTTCCTCGAATGGATGAAGGCTTCGCCGAAAGCCGCTGGCACCGATGCGATTCACGCGCCTGGCGAACCGGAGGAAGCGCGCCGCGCCGAGCGCAATTCGAACGGCGTGCCGGTCGACCCGACTACGTGGCGGCAGATTCGCGAATCGGCTGTGAAGTCGGGGATGGCGGAGACGGAAATCGAGAAGTTCGCGGGCGCGTTGAAGTAACGTGAAACCGACGGGCAAATTGGTCAAGCCAGTTTGCCCTTCGCGCTTTGTTTTGCTCGATGGCAGATTGCCTCTGGCCTCAGTCGCGGAATAACGGCGCGACTTTCAGAGCCGAAGCGACACCGTTCACCGCACCATTTCTTTCTCGATCCAGTCAATGACCGAGGTCCGCTTCGGCTCCCAGCCCAGCAGGAAGCGCACGCGCTTGCCTCTGACGCGGCTGTTCGAGCCAAGCCCGTAGTTGGCCATCTCATAACCCCATTCCTTGACGGCATCTTCGAGCGGCCAGTCTTCGGGGCCGCGCAATTGCATCGCGCGCGCCATGGCGGTGGTCATGTCGCGATATTGCGCCTCGCCGCTTTCGATGAAATAGAACGTGCCGGCCGGCGTCTTGTCGAGTGCGCGTCGATAAGCATCGACGACATCGTCGATATGCACGTTCGACCAGATGTTCAGCCCGCGTCCGACATGACGCACGATGCCGCTCTTCTGCGCCTGACGTTCGAGTCGCGGCAGCTGCACGCTTGCGGTGTTCGGGATGGCGCCGTGACCGTAGATCAGCGTGTTGCACAGCACGGCAGAGCGCACGCCACGCTTGGCGGCGCCCAGCACGAGCTTGTCGATGGCCACGCGCGGCGCCTTGTCGGCGGTCGGTTCCGGCAGATTCTCTTCGGTGTAGATGTTGTCCGATGCTTCGCCGCCCGACGCATCGCCGACAATGCTCGATCCGCTCGTATGCAGGAACGGTTTGTCGGAGCCTTCGAGCGCGGCGATCAGGGTTTCGACCGCGCCGCGATGATCGCTGCTGGCCGCGTTGATGACTGCATCGGCAGAACGGGCTTCGGCGGTGAGAAGCGCGGCGTCGTCGAGACTGCCGACGACGGGCTCGATACCCGCGTGCTTCAAGGCGTCGCTCTGCTCGGCGCGGCGGATCAGGCCGCGCACCGTGTGACCGTCGCGCGCGAGTCCCGCCGCGATCGAACCGCCGATAAAGCCGCCTGCGCCTGTGATGAAAATCTTCATGTTTTGCTCCTGTGGTCCCATTCAATGCGATTTGCGGGAATTCGTTTGAACCGATGCAGAGAGTATGTCCCGTTTCGACTTTCGCAAAAACGATGCTAGTCTCAAATCAAACTTGACTTGAAATCAACAATCGATCCGCATCGCGCCCGCATGAAGACCAATACCGACGAACTGCAGGTTTTCGTGACCGTCATTGACAGTGGTTCGATGACCGCCGCCGCCGAAACGCTTCAGCAAACCGTATCCGGCGTGAGCCGCACGCTGACGCGCCTCGAAAAGAAGCTCGACACGACCCTCGTGCGCCGCACGACGCGCCGTCTTCAACTCACCGAGGAAGGCGAGCTGTTTCTGACGCGTGCTCGCGCCATCCTCGCCGCGATGGATGACGCCGAGGAAGCGATCTCGCGCCGGCACGAGCGTCCGGCCGGGCGCCTGCGTGTGGATGCGGCGTCGCCGTTCGTGCTTCACTGCATCGTGCCGCATGTGAAGGCGTTCGCCGCGCTTTATCCGGACATCACGCTGGAACTGACGAGCAACGAGCGCATCGTCGATCTGATGGAGCAGCGCGTCGATATCGCGATTCGCATCGGCGTCCTGCAGGATTCGACCTTGCACGCGCGCTCGCTTGGCAGCAGCCGGCTGCGCGTACTGGCGAGTCCGGATTATCTTGCCGAACACGGCGAGCCGCGTGATGTCGATGAACTCATGCGTGCGCGGCTGATCGGCTTCACCGCGCCCGAAAGCCTCAATGACTGGCCGTTGCGCGCATCGGGCAATATTCCGGGCGCGCCGTTCGTGACGATCCGGCCTGCGGTATCGGCGTCCAGCGGCGAGACTATTCGGCAGTTGGCGCTCGATGGCGGCGGCATCGCGTGCCTCGCCGAATTCATGACCGCCGCCGATATCCGCGCGGGCCGTTTGCGTCCGATACTTGACGACGCGCTCGAAGACGTGCGTCAACCGATCAGCGCGGTGTTCTATCAGACCGAGTCGATGGCCGCGCGCTCGCGTGCGTTCCTCGACTTTCTGGCGACGAGGCTCACGCTTTGAAATCAAGCTTTGATAATCATCCGACCATGACCATGCCTACGATCAAGACCATCAACGCACCCGAACTTCCGGTTCCCGCCGGCCACTACAGCCACGCAACGCGCGTGGGCAATCTCGTCTGCGTTTCGGGCCAGTTGCCAATGCGCCCCGACGGCACGCATACCGGGGACAGGCCGTTCGAGGAGCAGGCAGAGCAGACGCTTGCCAATCTGCGGACCGTGCTGGAAGCGGCGGGCGCGCGCATCGAGGATTGCATCGAGGTGACGGTGTATCTCGTTGGCGTCGATCACTGGAAGACGTTCAACGAAATTTACACGCGCTTCTTCGGCGACTGGAAGCCGGCTCGCGCCGTCGTGCCGGTTGGCGCGTTGCATTATGGATATTTGGTCGAGATATCGGCGCGGGCGTGGGTGGAAGACGGACGATGACTTTGGGCTTGGGATCATCGCGGCTTTCCACGGGTGTTGAGTTTCGCGCGTGATCTTTGAAATGCGAGTCGGCCGTCGCCGCGCGAGTCACGGCATTGGTTGAATCCGGAACGGCTCCGGGCGTGATGGTTTGCGTCGCGCAACGCAGTTCCCGCCGCTCGCTGCCTCCCGCGCTTTACGCCGAGTCCGATATTTTGTCGGATACCAGAGGGCTTCGACCGGACGCGTAGTCCCTCGCGTGATGCGAAGTTCCGTCCGGCCGTCGGCACGCGAGTGTTGTCAGGCCAAATCCAGCGCCCCCGTCAAGTCGCCGAGCGGCTTCTCCCCGTTCGCCGCAAACGCGCGATCCCGCGACGCCACGCCATCGAGCGGTTCGAGATCGTGCACGCGCGAGATGAAGCGAAGAATCGAGTTGGTATCGTAGACCGTGTGATCGACATATCCCTTTTTCGCGTACGGCGAAATCACCAGTGCCGGAATGCGCGAACCCGGCCCCCAGCGATCGCCCTTGGGCGGCGAGACGTGATCCCACCAGCCGCCGTTTTCATCGACCGTGACGACGATCACCGTGTTCGCCCATTGCGGTCCGCGCTGAATATGCTCGATGACGTTGGCGATATGCCGGTCGCCCGAAGCGACGTCCGCATAGCCCGCGTGCATGTTGAGATTGCCCTGCGGCTTGTAGAACGTGACGGAAGGCAGGCGTCCGGCATCGATATCCGCGAGCAGCTTGTTCGTGGATGGATCGTCGCCGAGACCCGCATCGCGCAAATGCCGGGCGCGTGCAGCCGTGCCCGGCGCGAAATTGCGAAAGTAGTTGAACGGCTGATGGTGGTACTGGAAGTCCGGCACCGAACCCGTGTCCCGATGATCGAGGGCGTACTGCCACGCGCCGCTGTACCACGCCCAGTTGACGCCCTTGGCCGAAAGCCGGTCGCCGATGGTCGCGTAAGTCTGCGGCGGCAGCACGAGCGGATTCGAAGGATCGGCGGTGAAGCTATCGCCGCCGGGCGCGGGACGCACGTTGCTCGGCTGGTACGGCGGGAACATCGTATTGACCGCATAGCCGTCCGCGGTGAGGGCGCCATCGCGAACGAATTTGGGCGGCCCTTCGAGCGCGGATTTCGGCGAATCCGGCGCCAGTTTCAGGCGCGGCGTGGTCGGATCGTCGCCATCCACGACGGCGAGCAATCGCGCCGCCGGGGTGTTGCGCACATCGGGATAAAAGGGTGCTTGCGCCGAGATCAGGAAAATGTGGTTCAGCCACGAGCCGCCGAATGCCGACATGAAGAAGTTGTCGCATAGCGTGTATTGCTGCGCGAGGCCCCAGAGCCTGAGCGTATCGGGCGAATTCTGGTAATGGCCCATGACGAGACCACCCGAGTCGCCCCACGCGGCGAACTGGTTATTGCGGCCCGCGTTGATCTGCATCTGGTTCTGATAGAAACGATGCACGAGGTCGCGTGTAATGACCGAATTGGGAAGCGGCGCGCCGTTCGCGTCCATGATCCGGAAAGGCGAGTTCTTGAGGCCAGCAATCTGCTGCTCGGTGATGGCGTAGCGCGTGCCATCCACTTCCTGCGCCTGCGGCACGAGCCCGCCCCAGATTTTCGGCAGTGTGGGCATGGGCGTGACGCCATCACGGTCGAGCTGCGTGAAGCGCGACGCCGACACCGCCGACAGCGGATACTGCACGCCCGGAAAATTCCCGTACAGATTCGTGAAACTGCGGTTTTCCGCGTAGATCACGACGATCTGCCGCACGTTCGCCGTGAGCGTGCGGTCGAGCGCGACATCAGCCGCTGTTTTTGGTGTGGCAGGCTTCTGTTCGAAAAGATTGCAGCCGCCCAGCGATAAACCGGCGAGTCCGACGCCGGCCGCGAGCAAGCGGCGCCGCGCCGGATCGACAGGCGCGTCATTCGCCGATGCTTCAGGAAGGGAAGACAACTCGTGATGCGGATGGTCGTTCTCGTTCATCGCCTGACTCCTCGTGGTCTTGTCGCACGCACCGCGCGCCGTGCATCGACGCCTTTTCACGCCGCACGCACCAAGGGCGCGCACGCTTTTCCGCTCTCCGCTGAAGAATGCGGTGACGCGGGCCCAACTGAGAGCGCATGATGCCGTATCGGCGCGCTTGGCGAAAGCCGGCCAAACGGCATAAGGCGGATTGCGAACGGCTGCGTATCCGCCTATGTCATTTGGCCGACTGGAAACCGCCGGGCCGCGTGACTAACATCAACTGAACACGAGTTTGGCTCCGACCAGGATCAGCGTCGCGGCAAGCAGGTAACGCAGCACGGTTTCAGGCGCTTTCGAGGAAAGCATGCTGCCAATGGCAATGCCGGGAATCGAGCCGACCAGGAGCGAGAGCAGAAGCGCCCAGTCCACCGAGCCGAGCATCCAGTGCCCGGCGCCGGCAATGAGCGTGAGCGGCACCGCATGCGCCACATCGGAACCGACGATGCGTACCGTCGCGAGACGCGGATAAAGCAGCAGCAAAACCGTCACGCCGATCGCGCCCGCGCCGACCGACGTGATCGAAACGAGCACGCCGAGGATGGCGCCCGTCAGCACGGTCAGAGCGGTTGTGCGGGCAGGGCGTTCCGCTCGTCCCTGGCCTTTGCGGTAGGCCAGTCGCGCGAGCTGCGGCCGAAACACGAGCGACACGGCCGTGATGAGCAGCGCGACGCCGAGAATCAACTGGATCAGGCGGCCCGTGTCGGGTGAAGTCATGCCGTGCCGGTGCAGGAAATACAGCGTGATGGCGGCGGCCGGCACGCTGCCTGCGGCGAGCCGGCCAGTGATGCGCCAGTCCACCGAGCCCTTGAGGCCGTGTACGAGCGTGCCGGCGGTCTTGGTCGCGGCGGCGTACAGCAGGTCGGTGCCGACTGCCGTTGCCGGATGAATCCCGAAGAGCAGCACCAGCAGCGGCGTCATCAGTGAACCGCCGCCCACGCCCGTGAGGCCGACCAGAAAGCCGACGCCGAGGCCCGAAGCAGAATAAAGTAAGTCGATATGCGGAAATGCCATGGATGCGGAGAACCCGTCAGGCTCGGTCCGGTCGAAAAACCGTCGATGATATCCGGTGAGCGGCCCGATTGCTGCGCATGAGCGGCGGGCACCCTGCAAAAACATCGGTCTGGTCGAGCTGGCCAGCCGTCGTGATTACACATTACTTTCAGTTCAGGAAGGCGCAATGGACACAAAGGATCAGACGCAGGACCAGACGCAACAGCAGCAGCAACAGGCGCAAGCGACTATGCCCGGCGCGGACGATGCCTTCATTCCGACCGAGAACGTCAACATTCCGAGCGAGCGCCAGTTCGTCCTGAAATCGGGCAACACGTTCGCCGTCTACGACGCCAACGGCGATATCCGCGGCGGCGACGACGGCCTGTTCGTCAACGATACGCGTGTGCTCTCGCAATTGGTGCTCACGTTCGGTGGACGCGCGCCGTCACTGCTTTCAGGCAGTGTATCGAGCGATAACGCTGTCTTCACCGCGCACTTGACCAACCGGCCGCTGCCGCCCATCGGCGGAGCCCAAACACCGGAGGGCGTGATCCACGTCGAGCGCAAACGTGTGCTTTCCGGGCACGTATTGCACGAAAGCATCGTGCTGACGAACTACGGCACCGAGCCATCCACGGTGCCGATCTCCATTTCGTTCGCCGCGGACTTTCTCGATATGTTCGAGGTGCGTGGCTCGAAGCGCCAGAAGCGCGGAACGTTGCGGCCGCCCATTGTCGAAAATGGCGAGGTGGTGTTGCGCTATATCGGCCTGGACGAAGTGGAACGCACCGCGCGCATCCAGTTCACGCCCGCGCCGGACGTGCTCTCGCCAACGCGCGCCGATTACGCGCTGCGTATCGAATCGGAGACGGCGATTTCGGTCTATCTCTCCGTCACGGCCGTGACACACGCGCTCAGCGACGCCAGCGAAGAGAGCAAGCGCAACGCCGCCGAAGCCGCCGAGTGTGCGCCCGAATCGGGCCGTCCGGCTATCCGCGAAGCGCTCGTCGAGGCGCATCGGCGTATGCGAGACCGGCGTCGCGCCAGTGCGCGCGTGCGTTCGAGCAATCCGCTCTTCAGCGAATGGATCGACCGGTCGCTGGCCGACCTCGGGCTTCTCACCACCGATCTAGAAACCGGTCCGTATCCGTATGCGGGCATCCCGTGGTTCTCCACCGCGTTCGGGCGTGACGCGATCATCACGTCGTTGCAGATGCTGTGGCTGCATCCCACGCTCGCGCGCGGCGTGCTGCGCTTTCTCGCGGCTCATCAGGCGCGCGAGGACTCGGCGTTCCGCGACGCGGAAATCGGCAAGATCATGCACGAGACGCGCAAGAGCGAGATGGCCGCGACCGGCGAGGTGCCATTCGCGCTTTATTACGGGGGCGTCGACAGCACGCCGCTTTTCATCGTGCTCGCGGGCGCGTATGCGGAGCGCACCGGCGATCAGGCGCTGATCGACGAAATCTGGCCCGCGTTGCAACTCGCGGCGGACTGGGTCGCGCGTCATTGCGACAAGAACCCGCACGGCTTGCTCGACTATCAGCGCGCGTCCGAGCATGGACTCGCCAACCAGGGCTGGAAAGATAGTCAGGACTCCGTGTTCCATGCAGACGGTAAATTTCCCATCGGACCGATTGCGCTGGTGGAAGTGCAGGCATACGCATCGACGGCATTCTCGACGATGGCGCGGCTTGGTCGCGAACGCGGCGAACACGAACGTGCGGACGAGTTCGAGCGGCGCGCGCGCCATATCCGCGAGCGCGTGGAAGCGATGTACTGGATGCCGGAGATGGACTTCTACGGCATAGCGCTCGACGGGCGTGGCGACTTGTGCAGGGTGTTGTCATCGAATGCGGGGCATCTGCTCGCGTTCGATCTGGTCGAGCGCGAGCGCGGCGAGAAGGTCGCGCGTCAGCTCGAATCCACCTTGTTCCACACCGGCTGGGGCGTGCGTACGCTCGCCGCCGGGCAGCCGCGTTTCAATCCGATGTCGTACCACAACGGCTCGGTCTGGCCGCACGATACGGCGTTATGCGCGCGTGGCCTTGCGCGTTACGGCGAGCGTGGCGCGGCGGTTGGTCTGCTGCAGGCTTTGTTCGAGGCGGCCGTCACGTTCGACATGCGTTTGCCCGAGCTGTTTTGCGGCTTCACGCGTCAGCGCGGCGAACGGCCGATCGCTTATCCGGTGGCGTGTCTGCCGCAGGCGTGGGCAGCGGGCGCGCCGTTCATGGTCCTCGAAGCGTGTCTCGGCGTGACGATGGACGCGGTCAACGACGAGATACGCATCGACCGGCCGCAGTTGCCGGAGGGCATCGACTGGCTGGAGATCGGCGATCTGCGTCTCGGCGACAAGAACGTGACGATCACGTTCCGGCGCGTGGGCGGCCAAGTGGTGCCATCGGTGGAAGGGGATGCGCGGGTCGTCGCGGTGCTTTGAGTGAAGGAACGCGCAACGCGTGGGAAGCGTTGCGCGCGTGAGCCGAATTGCCGCGTGCTTGCGAGGTTTCGGAAATGACCTCGCAAGCTGCGCCGTCCATCCGCTCGAACTTAACGCGCGGAAATCAAACCGCAACGCTGCCCACGTAGTTCTCGGCCAGCGCCGTCGCCGCCGCATGCGAAGTCGTCACATGCTCCAGTTCCGCGACCTGCAGGCGTTGCTCGAAGGGCGACGTATCGTCGAGCTTGTGCAGCATGCGCGTCATCCACCACGAGAAATGCTCCGCGCGCCACACACGCTTGAGCGCGGTCTCGGTATATTGCGCGAGCTTGTCGCTTTTGCCTTCTTTATAGAAATCGACGAGCGCGGCATTGAGCACCCGCACGTCCGACACCGCGAGATTCAAGCCCTTCGCGCCCGTCGGCGGCACGATATGCGCCGCGTCGCCGGCGAGGAAGAGCTTGCCTGACTGCATCGGCGTGGATACGAAGCTGCGCATACCGACAATGTTCTTCTGAAAAATATTCCCTTCCGTGATCTGCCAGCCATCGTGGGTATCGACGCGTGCGTGTAGTTCGGCCCAGATGCGGTCGTCGGACCAGGCGTCGACGGACTCTTTCGGATCGCACTGGAAATACATGCGCTGCACGCCGGGCGAGCGCGTGCTGATGAGCGCGAAGCCGCGGTCGTGGCGCGCGTAGATGAGTTCGTCGGACGAGGGCGGCGCTTCGACCAGAATGCCGAACCAGCCGAACGGATACACCCGCTGATAGTCCTGCCGCACCGCTTCCGGAATGCACGGGCGCGAGACGCCCTGCGAGCCATCGCAGCCGATGATGAAATCGCACTCCAGCGTTTCGGCGCGCCCTTCATGCGTGTACTCGATGCGCGGCTTGCCGTCGCTGTTCTCCGCGAAATCGTGCAAGCTCACGTTCGACACGTTGAACTTGAGCGCGCCGTTCGCCGCAAGGCGCGCCGCGACCAGATCCTTGATGACTTCATGCTGCGCGTAGACCGTGATCGAATGGCCCGTCAGTTCTGTCAAGGCGATACGGCGCCGTTGTCCCTCGAACGCCAGTTCGAAACCGTGATGCAATGCGCCTTCGGCCTGCATGCGCGCGCCGACTCCCGCCTGATTGAGCAAATCCATCGTGCCTTGTTCGAGGACGCCCGCACGAATGGTCGATTCGATGTCCTGCTGACCGCGCGCTTCGAGTACGACCGACTCGATGCCGCGCAAATGCAGAAGATGGGAAAGCAGAAGCCCGGCCGGGCCCGCACCGACGATGCCGACTTGAGTACGCATGATGTCTCCTTGATTGCGTCGAGATGTTGTGCGTACAGTCTCGTTGCAGCCTCGGTATGTCGCAACGCGATACGAGACATAGCGCCTATCCCATTTCGAGATAAAGGCCCGAAAATGCCGCGATCACGGGTCCATCCCTTGCTGACTCAGGGTAAATCCCGAGCACGCAATCGAATGGAGAGAACAAATGAGCGCGAAGAATTACCCCAAGCTGCCGTTTCCTGAACAGCAGCAAGAACGCCGTCCCGGATTGACCAAGCCGCTCGATCCGCAGCCCGACCACGGCGAGGAGAGTTACAAAGGTAGCGGCAAACTTGCCGGCAAGACTGCGCTCATCACAGGCGGCGATAGCGGCATCGGGCGGGCGGTGGCGATTGCATTCGCGCGCGAAGGCGCAGACGTGGCGATCTCTTATCTCGACGAACACGACGACGCCAAGGAGACGGCCCGCTGGGTGGAAGAAGCGGGACAAAAGGCGCTGCTATTGCCCGGCGACATCACCGACCGCGCGCATTGCCGAGAACTCGTCGCGAAGACGGTAGAGACGTTCGGCCATCTCGAAGTGCTGGTAAACAACGCCGCTTACCAGATGACCTACGACGGCCTCGAAGACATCAGCGACGACGAGTGGGACAAGACCTACTCGACCAACATCGGCGCGATGTTTCGCATCACCAAGGCGGCGCTACCGCATCTGAAGGAGGGCGCGGCGATCATCAACACGACGTCGGTGAATGCGGACGCGCCGAACCCCGGTTTGATCGCGTATGCGAGTACGAAGGGGGCGATCCAGAACTTCACGGGCGGCCTCGCGCAATTGCTGGCCGAGCGCGGTATTCGTGCAAATTGCGTGGCGCCGGGACCGATCTGGACGCCATTGATTCCTTCGACGATGCCCGTCGAGAAGGTCAAGAATTTCGGCTCGCAAGTGCCCTTGAAGCGCGCCGGCCAGCCTGCCGAACTGGCCGCCGCTTACGTGCTGCTCGCCTCGGACGAGGCGAGCTACATCTCGGGCGCCACCGTCGCGGTGACGGGCGGCAAGCCGATCATTTGAAGCCGCGCGTCACTCCCTCAACTGCTTGCGACGATACTCGCCCTGCCGCGTCAGCATCCAGCCGGGATATTCGGCGGGAAGCTGGCTCACTTCGTCGAGCGCGGCGAGTTCGTCGGCGTTGAGCGTTACCTTGGTCGCCGCGATGTTGTCATCGAGTTGCTCGATACGTTTCGCCCCGACGATCACGCTCGTCACCACCTTCTGGTGCAACAACCAGGCAAGCGCGATCTGCGCCACCGAAACGCCCTTGGCTTCGGCGACACGACGCATAACGTCGATACAGTCATACGCGCGGTCCACGTTCACGGGCGGAAAATCGAACTTCGTGCGGCGGCCGCCTTCTTCCTTGCCGCCTTCGCGCGTGTACTTGCCCGACAAGAGGCCGCCCGCGAGCGGACTCCACACCATCAAGCCGACGTTTTCGCTTTGTAGCAACGGGACAAGTTCGCGCTCCAGGTCGCGCCCGGCGATCGTGTAATACGCCTGCAACGACTCGAAACGCGCCAGGCCCAGACGCTCCGAAATGCCAAGCGCCTTGGCAATCTGCCAGGCGGCCCAGTTCGACACGCCGATGTAGCGCACATGGCCGTGCTGCGCCAGATTGTCGAGCGCGCGCAGTGTTTCCTCGATTGGCGTGGCGGGATCGAACCCGTGAATCTGATACAGATCGACGTGATCGAGTTGCAGCCGCTTGAGACTCGCCTTCACGCCATCGATGATATGAAAGCGCGACGCGCCGCGCGAATTCACGCTCTTGGTTCCCGCCTCGCCCAGAATCTTGGTCGCGACGACCACGTTCTCGCGCGGCACCTTGAGATTCTTCAACGCCTGGCCCGTGATGATTTCGGACTGGCCGTCGGCATAGACATCGGCGGTATCGATGAAATTGATGCCCGCGTCGAGCGAGCGGCCGACGAGCTTGTCGGCGTCCGCCTGCTGAAGCTGACCGATGTTGTCCCAGATGCCGCCGCCGCCTCCGCCGAAGGTCATGGTGCCGAGGCACAGCTCGGAGACGAATAGGCCGGTATTGCCGAATTTCCTGTAGCGCATGGAAGGCTCCAGAGTAACGATGCGGTGATCGGAAGGCGCGAAGTGTCGATGTTTCGACCGGTCGACGCGTCGCGCCGGCAATGCAGTATCTTCCCGCGCCTCTTGCGTGTCATAGCCTGATCCTGTCGAATCCTTGCCAATTCCTGCAAAGCGGGCGCGCGACCCTAAGCACAACCGCGCCCGCGCGAGTAAGCTAACGAGACTCCTTCGAACGCTAAATTCCTCGGAAAATCATGGCGCTGAACGACACACCCGGGCTTGCCGACAAAGATCCGCACGAGCATCCCAGAGAGATGCGCAATAACAATCAGACGCTCGATCCCGCGCTGGATCAGGCGCGTCTCGAACTCGTCTCGCTACTCGACCGCTTGACGGCGGGCTGCGAGGGTTCCATCGAAACCTGCGTGCCAGGCGTCTTCGTGCACCGCATCATGAATCCGGGCGGGCCGAAGCCGGGTATTCAAACGCCCGCGCTCGCGCTGATCGCGCAAGGCACGAAGCGCATCATGGTCGGCGACGACGTCTACGTCTACGACCCCATGCATTACCTCGTTTCGTCGGTGGATCTGCCAGTGATCGGGCAAGTGACGGTGGCAAGCGAAACGGAGCCCTATCTCGGCATGCGGCTCGATCTCGATGTCGAAGAGATCACGTCGCTGATTCAGGACCAGCATCTGCCGCCCGTCACGCAGTCGGACGCCACGCGCGGCGTGTATGTGAATCGACTCGGCAATTCCATGCTCGACGCGGTGCTGCGCCTTTTGCGCCTCATCGACACGCCGGACGACGTGCCCATTCTCGCGCCGCTGGTGAAGCGCGAGATTCTGTATCGGCTGCTGATGAACGGTTCCGGCGCGCGGCTGCGCCAGATCGCCTTGCAGGACAGCCAGACGCAGCGCATCGCGAAGGCCATTCTTCTGCTGCGTCAGAACTTCGATCAACCTTTGCGCGTCGAAGATATCGCGCGGGACGTGCATATGAGCGTGTCTTCGCTGCATCATCATTTCAAGGCCGTGACGGCGATGAGTCCGCTGCAGTATCAGAAGCAGTTGCGCCTGCAGGAAGCGCGGCGTCTGATGCTGCTCGATATCGCCGATGCCGCGACGGCCGCGCATCGCGTCGGTTACGAAAGCGCGTCGCAGTTCAGCCGCGAGTACAGCCGCCTTTTCGGCGCGCCGCCGCTGCGCGACACGCGGCGCTGGCGCGATGCCGCCGCAACCGGCGCCTGAACGAAGCAAAGCGCGCCGCACGGTCGAACAAAGCTTGCCGCATGGCGATGCGACGGCGCTGCCGCATCGGTTTATTTCATCGTCCGCGGAATAGCGCAGCGCTGCCGAACGTTCTACGGATACTTCTCCAATAAGGAAGATGAAATGAAGAAGCGCATCCTCACGATCGTCACGGCCGCGGTTGCGGCGGCGTGTCTGGCATCGCCCGCGTTCGCCGCGGCGCCGAAAGAATCGAACGGCATGTTCGTCGATGACAACGGCATGACGCTCTACACCTTCGACAAAGACACCAAGGGCGGCGCGAGCGCCTGCTCCGGCGGCTGCGCGCAGGCGTGGCCCGCCGCGATGGCGGGCGCCTCGGATCAGCCGAGCGGCAAGTGGACCACCGAAACCGCCGACGGCGGCAAGCAATGGGCGTACGACGGCAAGCGCGTATACCGCTTTGCCAAGGACACCAAGCCCGGCGATAAAAACGGCGACAACTTCAAGGATGTCTGGCACGTCGTGAAGCCGTAAGCGTTTCTGCGAGCGGGCTCGCGGGAATAAACCGGCGAGCCTGCGAGTCTTCTTTCTGACGGGACACGAACATGAAACGACTGTCCGGAGCAGCGTTGCTCCTGGCTGCGCTCGTCTGCGCGCTGGCGTCGAGCGGCTGCGCGAGCGGCACGGCGGGTGCTTCGGGTAATGCAGGAGCCGGCGCCGCCGATCCGGTCATGAAGGGCAGCTACTGATGCCGAATCGTCCGGTTCTACGGCCGTGAGTTTCGAGAGCGATCTCCTCGCGCATCTTCCGCAATTGCGCCGCTATGCGCGCGCGTTGACGGGCGACCGCGCCTGGGCCGACGATCTCGTGCAGGACGCGACCGAGCGTGCGTTGAATCGCATGCGGTCGTTTCGCGCGGGGACCAATCTGCGCGCGTGGCTGTTCACGATCATGCGCAACCTGTATATCGACCAGTTGCGCGGACGGCGCGACATTGCCGTCGACGATGAAACCGCGCCGTGGCGGCAGATGGCCGCGCCGCGTGGCGAAGTGGACGGACTCGTGCTGCGCGACGTGCAACGCGCGCTTTACTGCCTGCCGGTCGAACAGCGCGAAGTCATGTTGCTCGTGTGTGTCGAGGAAATGAGTTACCAGGAGGCCTCCGTGGTCTTGAACGTGCCAGCCGGAACCGTGATGTCGCGCCTCTCGCGGGCGCGCGAACACATGCGCGTTCTGCTTGGCGAGGAACCGGGGCGCCGTGCGTCGTCGCTGAAAGTGGTGGGCCGGACATGACCCACGACGAACGACCGCCGGATCGCGACCTTCAGGCGCTCTCTGCCTGGCTCGACGACGAGCTTCACGGCGATGAGCGCAAGGCCGTTGAAGCGCGCCTGGCCGATGACCCCGCGCTGCAGGCGACGGCGACCGACTATCGCGCGCAGGACAATGCGTTGCGCGCGCTCTTCGCGGCGGAGCAGGCCGAGCCGCAGATCGTCGTCATGCGTGCGCGAAAGCGCGAGCGCTTTCTACTGGCCGCGTGCTTTCTCGTGGTGGGCGTCGCGTGTGGATTCATGATGCACATGCTGCTGCCTGCGTTCGGCGAGCCGCGTGCGCGCTTCGCGGAACGCGCGGACATTGCCTATGCGGTGTATGCGCCGGAGCAACGTCACGCGGTGGAAGTGGCGGCGTCGCAGCAGGACCATCTCGTCAATTGGCTGTCGAAGCGGTTGAATCGAACGTTGACGATTCCATCGCTCGTCGAGTATGGCTTTCAGCTCGTGGGGGGCAGGCTCTTGCCCGGTGAAGACGGGCCGGCCGCGCAGTTCATGTATCAGAACGCAGCGGGCGAACGTCTCACGCTTTACATGGCGACGGTACGACGCAACGACGCTCAAATCCGGATGCTGCGCGATGGCCCGCGCAGGACCTATTACTGGGCCGCGGACAGCGTGGGTTATGCACTCTCGGGGCAGATCGGGGAGGCCAAGCTGCAAGCGATTGCCTACGACACCTGCAAGGAACTGGGCGGCAACCCCAAGGACTGGTGAGGCTCAGGCTCACCAGGCAAAAAAAGCCGCAGCGCTTCGAGTCGCTGCGGCTTTTTCTTTTAAAGCCGATCATTAACGATGCGGCTCTTCGTGATGCGGACGATGGTGACGTTCCCACTCGTTACGCGCCCAGTAGCGATGACCGTCCCAGTAGCGCTCGCCATGCCAGCCGACCTTCACCACATGATGCGGACGATGATCGTCCGCCGATGCAACGTTCATCATGCCCATGCCAAGCGACGCTGCAAGGGACGCGATCAAGAGGCTCTTCTTAGTCTTGTTCAACATGATTTGCTCCTTCGGTATTCGTGGTCTTCCGTTGGCTCGCTTCGTAACTACGAGCGCGGTGGTAGTAGTTATGGATTTTTGTCATGCCGTGTTCTAGCGGTAGTAATCGTGATGATGGTGGTAACCGCCACCGTCCGGCAGGATGATGCAGCCCGAGAGTGAGCCCGCGAGCGCCACGCCCAGTGCTACAAGTATCGCCAGCTTCTTCATGGATTTCTCCTTGGTGAGTCCATAAGAGCAATTTAGCGGTTCGTAAAATGACAAGCCGTGTTCGTTTGTAAGCAAAGGTGAAGCTTGAAATATTTGGAAGCACGCTTATTAATTTGAGATTGCCGCTGTCGGCCCGCGAGCGTGGCACTATCCTGAACTACGATCACGCTTATCGGAGTGACACATGGCGCATATCAGCACGGGCGTGGAGTACGCGCTGCACTGCATGCTCTATCTCGCGGAGCCGCCGCACGGTGTGAGCGGCGCCAGCGTGCGCGATCTGGCGGAACTGCAAGGCGTGCCGGCGGAGTTCGTGGCGAAGCTGTTCACGAAGCTGCACAAGGCGGGGCTCGTCACCGCGACCGAAGGCGCGCGCGGTGGTTTCTCGCTGGCGCGGCCATCGCGAGAGATCAGCGTACTGGATGTCGTGCATGCCATCGATGGCGACAAGCCGCTCTTCGAATGTCGCGAGATTCGCGCGCGTTGCGCGGTGTTTGGCGAAGAAGCGCCGCCGTGGTCGACGAGCGGCGTGTGCGCCGTTCACGCCGTCATGAAGAACGCGGAGAAGCGCATGCGCGAAGCGCTGGCCGCGGACAAGCTGTCCGATCTCGCAGGCCGGGTGAATGCAAAGGCGCCGCGCAGTTTCGGGCCGCAGGTCGTCAAATGGCTGGGCGGAAAGAACGTGGGCAAACGCGCCGCGCGAGGCTAGTCTGCACCGTCGCCAATCAACGCACGATGGTCGGCTTTATGTTCGGCGTAAGCGATACGCCCACGACGTGCCCGTCGCGCACGCCGCATCGGCTGTCCACGCGCGTCCATTTCGTCTTGCCGCGCGCCTTGGCGAACGCGCGCATCACGATGACCTGATCGACTGGAATCGGATTGCCCACGCTAAACACGGGCGTTTCGCTGTCGATTCTGGCTGACAACACGCGGCGGTCGGGCACGATGAGCGCGTCGTACTTCGGCGCGTCCGCAACCCAGCGGTCGAAGGCCGCGACGCATTGCGCGACGCTCTCCGGCACATGCAGCCGCGACAGATACGAATAGTCTTCCGTCACGTTATCGGGCGCCTCTTGGGCCTGCGCGATCTGAACCATCGACGCGGACAAGAGCAATGCAAACAAGGCGGGAACGAAGGCAGTTTTCATGCGATGAGTCATGAGCGGCGAGAGCGAAGAGGCGGACAAAGACGAGCCTGCGCGATGAGCGGCAATACGCTGGCGCCTGTCACGTGGGCTCGGGCGACATCGCCAACGTCGGCACGGATCGGGCGCGTCTTTTTGAGATTTCGCGAAGTATACCGTGTGATGTTTCGGCGCGTCGAGCGTGCGGCGCGTGTCGAAGGTGGATCGATGGCGTTTGGGCTGCGTTGTATGCTGCGCTTTCGAACTCACAACGAGGCGCGCGATGAAAACAGTGAGATGGTCGCAAGTGGACGGCACAGGACTGGAACATCTCGTACTGGACGACGAAGCGTCGCCGATCGTGATCGAGAGCGTGGTCGCTGGCGAAAGCGAGGTGGGCGCGTTCGGCCTCGTCTATCGCATAGAGTGCGATGCGCGCTGGCAGGTCACGCGGCTTGCCGCGAAGCTGGCGGGCGGTGCGACGCTCGATCTGCATCGGTTAGATGGAGACGACGGAGACGAACACGCATGGACCAACGCCAACGGCTCCGCACGCGATGAACTCCGCGGTTGTATCGACGTCGACCTGAGCGCGACGCCTTTCACGAACACGCTGCCCATTCGCCGGTTGAAGCTGCAACGCGGTGAGCGGCGCGTGATTCGCGTCGCTTATGTGAACGTGCCGACGTTGACTGTCAGCGCGGTCGAGCAGGCTTATACGTGCCTGGAAGATGGGCGCCGCTATCGCTACGAAGGGCTCGATACGGGCTTTACGGCCGAGATCGATGTCGATGAGAACGGGCTCGTTACAGCGTATCCGGGGCTATTCAAACGTACTGCCTGAGCGCGCGTTTGTTCCCGAGCGGCGATAATGCCGCATCGATCGCACTTACCGGATGAAACCAAGATGACCGCCCATTTCAGCGCATCACCCCGCCTGACCAGCCTCTCGCACGGCGGCGGCTGCGGCTGCAAAATCGCGCCCGGCGTGCTCGCCGACCTGCTCAAGCGCAGCACGCCACTGCCCGCGTTCCCCAATCTTCTCGTCGGCAACGACACCGCCGACGATGCCGCCGTCTACAAGCTCAACGACGAACAGGCTATCGTTGCGACGACCGACTTCTTCATGCCGATCGTCGACGATCCGTTCGACTTCGGCCGCATCGCCGCGACCAATGCGCTCTCGGATGTCTACGCCATGGGCGGCAAGCCAATTCTTGCGCTCGCGCTCGTCGGCATGCCGATCAACGTGTTGCCGCATGACGTGATCGCGCAAGTCCTCAAGGGCGGCGAGTCGGTGTGCGCCGAGGCGGGCATTCCCGTCGCGGGCGGGCATTCAATCGATTCGGTCGAGCCTATCTACGGGCTCGCCGCGCTCGGTATCGTGCATCCGTCGCGCGTCAAGCGCAACGCGGCAGCGCGCGCGGGCGACGTGCTCGTGCTCGGCAAGCCGCTCGGCGTCGGCATACTGTCGGCCGCATTGAAGAAAGATCAACTCGATGCCACGGGCTACGCCGCGATGATCGCCGCGACGACCAAGCTCAATCGCCCCGGCGCGGAACTCGCTCTGCTCGATGGCGTGCATGCACTCACCGACGTGACGGGCTTCGGCCTGCTCGGCCACGCGCTCGAACTCGCACGCGGCGCGCAACTTACCGCACGTATCGACTATGCAACGCTGCCGTGGTTGCCACAGGTGCGCGAGTTCGTGCGCGCGGGCATTTACACCGGCGCGTCGGGACGCAACTGGAACGCGTATGGCGCCGATGTATCGCTTGCCGCATCCCTCGACGCGCCTCAGGACGAGGCTCGCAACTTGCTTACCGATCCGCAGACTTCGGGCGGCCTGCTCGTTTCGTGCGCGCCTGAAGCCGTGAACGACGTGCTCGCGATCTTCCGCGCGGATGGCTTCTCCGACGCCGCCGTGATCGGCGAGATGGTGGACGGCGCGGGCCGTATCGAAGTGGCCTGAGACGCATCCGCGTAACCCAGCTCTTACCATCCACCGGGACATCACTCGCACATGAAGGAAGAATCTCCGAAAGCGATTCTCTATGCGCTCGCCGCCAACTTCGGCATCGCCGTATGCAAGTTCGGCGCGGCTGCTTTCACTGGCTCAGGCTCCATGTTCGCCGAAGCCATTCACTCCACGGCCGATTGCGGCAATCAGTTGCTGCTGCTCCTCGGGCTCAAGCGCGCGCAGGCGCCCGCCAACGCGCTGCATCCGCTCGGCTCGGGGCGCGAGATTTACTTCTATGCGCTGATCGTGGCGCTGTTGCTCTTCTTCGTCGGCGGCGCGTTTTCGGTGTACGAAGGCACGCATCGTCTGATGCATCATGAGCCGCTAACGAACCCGATCGTCGCGCTTGTCATTCTCGGCATCTCGGTCGTGCTCGAAGCGTTTTCACTGGCGGGCGCGGTGCGCGAGATTCGCAAGACGGCGGGCAACAAGACCATGTGGCGCTGGTTCCGCGAGACGCGCGAGTCGGAGTTGCTGGTTGTCGCAGGCGAGGATGTGGCCGCGCTCGCGGGTCTCGCCATCGCGTTCGCTGCCGTGCTCATGACGATGATCACCGGCAACCCCGCATGGGACGCGGCGGGCTCGGTCGGCGTGGGCGTGTTGCTGATGCTGATTGCGTTTCTCGTCGCGCGCGAAGTGAAGTCGATGATCGTCGGTGAATCGGCCAGTCCCGAAGTGCGCAAGGCCATCGACGCGCATTTGCGCGCGCGGCCCGAGATCACGCGCATCATCAACTTGATCACACTGCAGTGGGGCAAGGATGTCGTTGTCGCCGTGCAAGCCGAGATGATCGACTATGCCAGCGGCCGCGCGATGATCGATGCAATCAACATCGTCGAGGAAGATTTGCAGCAAGCCTTTCCGCAGGTGCGCTGGGTGTTCTTCGAACCGGACGTGCCGCGCGAAGCCAGCAAGCCCGCCGCCGCGGCTTGAAACATGTCGTCCGTCGTCCGGCTCACGGCAAGTGAGCCGGCGGTCGCGCGTTGTGCGGCCTCGGTGTGACAGGCGTGTCCGGAACTTGCGTATTGCCGCGCGCGGGCACTTGCGTCACGCCCATTTCCGGCAAGGACGATGCATCGTCCGGCAATTCCGCCGAAGCCGCCGACGCCGCTCGTCCACCCCGCATGAGCGGACTTTGCGCTGCAAACGGCAGGGCAGGCGCGGCAAGTGCTACCCAGAGCACGGTCAATTTCATTGCAGGACGCGTGAGCCAGTTGGAGCGACGGTCCGGATTATCGTCGCGGCGAGCTTGCGGGAGCCTGTCTCCAGAATCATTGAGTCTCGCGTTCATTTCAATTCGCGTCGTTTCAATGTCTGCATACAAGCAGACTTCATTCCGGCCCCGCGTCGAGACCCGGCCATGCCGTTACTGCGTTGGACCGGGGCATCGCGTTAGGATAGGGCGTGCGCGTCGTCCGCATCGAGTCCCAGCAATTTCGTGATTTTCATTCGACCCATGCGCAAACTCATACTCTTAGTCTGTCTGCTCGCCTTCACGAGTCTCGGCTCGCTTCTTTCGGCGTCCGCCATTGCCGCCGGTTCGGCGCAAGGCGCGTCGCAACCCGCGGTCGCGCTCACGCCGCAACAGGCCCGCGATGCCCTTGCGGTGCTCAACGATCCGCAACGCCGCGCACAGGTCGCCGATACCTTGCGCGCAGTGGCGGCGGCCGGCGCGCTTGCCGCACCGACGGCCGCGAGCGCCACGGCGGCGAGCGGCGCGGAAACGGCTGCGCCTGCTTCGGGTGCGTCGGGCGTGCTTGCGAAATCGCTGACGGCGAACGGGCTTGCCTCGCAGCTATCGCATCAGGCGGGCAACTGGGTCGTTCAGTTCGCAACCGAGATGCGGCATACGCTGGCCGAGTTGCTGAACATTCGTTCCGTGGTGCATTGGTGGAGCCAGCGCATGGCGACGCCGGAATCGCGCGCGCAGTTCGGTCACGTGCTCTGGATCGTGCTCGTGTGTCTCGTGCCCGCGTTTTTGCTTGAAATCGTCGGCGGCCGTCTGCTGCGTAAATCGCGTGCGAAGATCGCCGCGCGCGGTGTCGCCGATGCCGAGGTCACCGATCCCGAACTCGTGCAGAACGAACATGCGGCGGAACGCGCCGAGCACTTCGCCGAGCGCACCGGCGACGAAGCCGCGCAGCACGCAGCCGAGCGCAAGGTGGAAACGGCGCGCGGCCAGCGGCACGCGGCACGTCACTGGACCCTGTTGCAGCGTCTGCCCAATGCGCTTTTGTATCTGCTGTTCAAGTTCATTCCGCTTGGCGTGTTCATCGGCGTGGCGACGCTTCTGGTGTCCATCTTTATCGACGACAACTCGATCGAATCGCACGTCGCGAGCGAGTTTATCGATGCCTACCTCGTCTGCCGCATCATCATGCTCGTGAGCGGCTTTCTGCTGGCGCCGCATGCCACCGGCTTGCGGCTTTTGCAGATGCGCGATCAGTACGCGCTCTACACGTATCGCAAGCTGCGCAGCATGGTGATCATCGCGGGTATCGGCATCGCGCTGGCCAACGGCGCGGAGCCGCTCGGACTGTCGGAAGCGGCGCGCATCGCCATTCTGAAGATCGTCACGCTCGACATCCATCTGATGCTCGCCTACACCATTTTCGACTGCCGCAAGCCCGTGGCGGAGCGTATCCGCGAACGCATGCGCAGTCATAAATCGACCGCGCTGTTCGGTGGCTGGATCGCCGATATCTGGGCCGCCGTCGCCATCTTCTTCGTGCTCGCGCTGTGGTTCGTCTGGGCGCTGGACGTGCAGAACGGCTATCGCACGCTGTTCCATCTCGGCGGCGTGTCCATTCTCGTGCTGGTCGGCGCGCGCGTCGCGGCAATCGTCGCGTTCGGTGCGCTCGGCCGCGTGTTCCACGAAAACGATGACGACGACTTCGCGGCGAAGTCCATCGCGCATCGTCATGCTTATCGCTATTACCCGCTCTTGCGCCGCGCCGTGCAGACGATCATCGCCGTGGTGACGGTCGTGGCGCTGCTCGAAGTGTGGGGCGTGCATATCGTGCAGTTCTTCACATCGGGCGGCATTGGCAACCGGCTGGCATCCGCGCTCGTGACCATCGCGGTCGCGGCGGTGTTCGCGGTCATCGTGTGGGAGACGGCCAACGTAATGGTCGAGCAGCGTCTCGATCAATGGAACGCGAGTGGCGACCGCGTACGCGCTGCACGCCTGCGCACGCTCTTACCGATGATGCGCTCCGCGCTTTTCATCGTCATCGCCATGGTCGTCGTGCTCACCGGTCTCTCGGAAATCGGCGTCAACACCGCGCCGCTTCTGGCGAGCGCGAGCATTTTCGGCGTGGCGCTCGGCTTCGGCTCGCAAAAGCTCGTACAGGATTTCATCACCGGCATCTTCCTTTTGATGGAAAACGCCATGCAAGTGGGCGACTGGGTGACGGTCGCGGGCGTCTCGGGCACGGTCGAATATCTGTCGATTCGCACGGTGCGTTTGCGAGGCGGCGACGGCTCGCTGTTCACGGTGCCGTTCAGTTCGGTATCCACGGTCAACAATACGAATCGCGGCATTGGCAACGCGGCGGTGCGCGTGTCGGTCGCGCTCGGTCAGGACGTGGATCTGGCCATTTCGACGCTCAAGGAAATCGGCACCGCGCTACGTGAAGACGACGCCTTCAAGGACGGGATTCTCTCCGACTTCAGCTTCTGGGGCGTCGATGCCGTCGATGGTTCCACCGTCACGCTCGCCGGTCAGATTCAGTGCCGCGACAGCACGCGCTGGCCGGTGCAACGCGAGTTCAACCGGCGCATTCTCAACGAGTTCACGGCGCGTGGGATCGAGATCGCCAATCCGCAGCGTAACTTCGTGATCGTCAACGGCACGCAGGACGCGGCGCACGATCCGGCGCATCCAGCCGACGTCGATGGTGACGCCCCCGCCGATCAGCGCGGCGAACCGTCGAAGGCGGCGCAGCATCCGACGGGCGAGGCGGCTGCCGGACAGGGCACGGCGTCCAGTGCGCCGCCGCCGCGGACATCGCAGGCTTGAGCGTTTTAAGGGTTGGCGCGGGGCTTGTTTTGTTATTGACGCTTTTATAATCGGTCGGGCCGCCGCGCCCCTCAAACGAATGGCAACAGGGCGCGGCTTTCTTCGAAGTTCGAACCTTATCGAGGAGCACGCCCCCCATGAACATTGCCGCCCGGTCACGTTCAAAATCCGCTTCACGCTTCCCCTCACGTTCTTCTTCACGCGCGTTAAGCAAGACTGTCCGCAAGGGCCTGTTTGCCTTAGGACTCGCAAGCCTCACGGCCGCAACGGGATGCGCCTTCGCCCAACAATTCGACGATCACGACAGCGATGACCGCTACGGCGGCGGTGGCGGCGGTGGCCGTCAGGTCAAGGTGATGATCGTCAGCATGTTCGGTCCGGAAGGCCAGGTGTGGCTCGACAAGCTCGGGCCATGGCAGGCCATCAAGGTGCCGGGACTCTCGCCGGACTATCCCGAAGTCCATTGCAACCGCGACGATGTCTGTGTGATGACAACCGGCATGGGACACACGAACGCGGCCGCATCGATGATGGCGCTCGCGTTCTCGGAGCGCTTCGATTTGCGCCGCACGTACTTTCTGGTCGCGGGCATTGCCGGGATCGATCCGGCGCGCGGCACGCTCGGCTCGACGGCGTGGGCGAAGTATCTGGTCGATTTCGGCATTCAATGGGAGCTCGACGCGCGCGAGAAACCCGCCGACTGGCCGAGCGGTTTTCTCGGTATCAACACGAAGGGGCCCACCGAAAAGCCACCGCTCGATTACCGCACCGAAGTGTTTGCCCTCAATGCATCGCTGACGGATGCCGCCTATGCCATCTCGCGCAACGTCACGCTCTCCGACAGCGACGACGCCAAGGTCGCGCGCGCCAAGTTCAACTACGCGCCGGCCAACCGTCCGCCGCACGTGATCCAGTGCGACACGCTCGCGGGCGATACGTGGTGGTCGGGTAAATACATCGGCGAGAGGGCACGCTACTGGACGCGCCTGCTGACCGATGGCAAAGGCATCTACTGCACGACGCAGCAGGAAGACAACGCGACATACGAGGCGCTCAAGCGCGCGGCCAGCATCAAGCGGGTCGATCTGTCACGCATTGCGGTTTTGCGCGCCGGTTCGGACTTCGACCGGCCGTACGAAGGACAAACCGCCTCCGACAACCTGTTGAACTATTCCGCGCAAGGCGGTTTCGTACCCGCAATTCAGAACTTGTATCTGACCGGTAACCCATTCGTGCAAGAAGTCGTTACACATTGGGGCGCTTGGCGTAAAGGCGTGCCGCAACACTAGTCGCGAGCGCTGCTCAAACGGCGTTGCAAACCTGTAACTGCATAAAAGTAAATATTGCCACTTATGCCGCGACTCGGTAAAAACCGGCTTCGCGGCATTTTTACTGATTTTTAACGCTTTCTCATCGTCTCAAAAATACTCGTGACCAGTGTCAACCGAACCGCCGGAAGCGCCGTTCTTGCGGGCATCGGCGATTAATCCTACAAAAAATCAGCCGTCCGTATTAAGCGCTCAATCCAAAAGAATGACAAAAACGGCGCGGTCAATATTGCCGCTTTTTTAGGCGCGAAAAAGTTACCGATGCAAAGTGTTGTTTGCAACAAAATATTATTGAGATGCTCTTGCGTTCGCTTCAGAGTCTTCTTAGAATCCGTTTCACAGTGTCTGTTACAAGATGTAACGCACTGAAACAAAATCAGATGTACGTAGCCGGGCAGAGTTGAGTTCGGTGAGGCAAAAAAATATATCGGCACAAAGCCGGCGGGAAATCGGGGATTTACTGGAAGTTGCAACCATGAACGGTCGCGAAACGTTGGAATCGATCCGGGAAATCAACTTGTCGTACATCATGCTCGCGCAGCGTCTGTTGCGCGAGGACCGCGCCATCGGCATGTTCCGGCTCGGTCTTTCGGCGGAACTCGCCGATCTGTTGTCGGGCCTCACGCTCGCTCAGGTCGTCAAGCTCGCCCAGTCGGACAACCTGCTGTGCGCATTTCGCTTCAACGATCACTCGATGCTGTCGGCTTTGACGCAGCCCGCCAAGAACGCGGAAATTGCGCCGACGCACGCAGCAATCCTGCTGGCTGGCCAGCCGGCTGAACAGTTCGCTTAAGTAAAGACGGAGCGAGCCATGCTGAAGAAGAGCCTCACTGAAGATGCCCAGGAAGTGTTCCGCGCCATCGCGCTGATCGAGCTCGGTGCACGCATGCAAGTGCTCGAGAGCGAGCTGACGCTCTCGCGGGATCGCATGATTCGTTTGTATCGCGAAGTGAAGGGCGCGTCGCCGCCCAAGGGCATGCTGCCGTTCTCGGCCGACTGGTATATGACCTGGCTCGCGAACATCCACGCATCGCTGTTCTACAACACCTACACGTTCCTCAAGAACGAGGCCGGCTGCTCGCATCTCGACGCGCTGACCAAGGGGTATCGCCTGTATCTCGAGCACTGCAACCATAGCGGCGCCGAAGCGGTACTCGATCTCACCCGGGCCTGGACCCTTGTGCGCTTCTTCGACGCGGGCATGCTGCAGATGACCAAATGCTGCCGCTGCACCGGGAAGTTCGTCGCACACAAGCATGATTTGCAGAACAACGTGGTGTGCGGGGCCTGCCAGCCGCCGTCACGCGCGGGGAAGACCAAGAAAGCGGCGGCCGCTAAACAGGCCATTCAAGAAGCCGCGCTGGAGGCTGTGTCTGTCAAGAACGAAGTGCCAGCCGAGCTTGAAGAACTGGTACTCGACAACGTAGCGGCTTTGCAGCCGCAACGGGCTGGCCTGGTCGCACAGGCCGCTTAGGCGGTAGCGGCGCTGAACTGATCCTCCGGGGGCCGTCCGGAAGGACGGTGGACAATCAGCATGCCGCTACCGCTTTTTACTTTTTTGGTTCTCGTAATTCATTCTTATCTCGATGCCGGCGCGCTGACTCCATGGTCATCGCGCCGTTCGTTTTTTTAGCTCGCCATTAAAATACTTCGATTGCATGCCTTGCCGCATGCGCTTTTCGAAGGGACGGGCTTTGTCATCCGCACAACAGGGATTTTTGCTGACGCGCCACTGGCGCGATACGCCGGCCGGCATGGAGGTCGAGTTCTGGCTCGCCACCGATGACGGCCCACGCAAAATCCGAATCGGCGCGCAGACGCCTGTTGCATTCATCCGCGCCGAAGATCGCGCGAAAGCGGAGCCGCTCGTCGCGAGCGTGCGCAATGCCGAACTGCGCGACTTGCAGCTCAAGGACTTTCGCCAAAAACCGGTAATCGGGCTGTACTGCCCACAGTATCGGCAACTGCTGGCGCTCGAAAAAACCCTTAAAAACGCGGGCATCGTTGTCTATGAGGCGGATATTCGGCCACCCGAGCGCTATCTCATGGAGCGCTTCATCACCGCGCCCGTGACCTTCGAAGGCGAAGCGCGTGACGGTTACATCTTCAGCGAACTCAAGCCTGCAACTTCGTATCGGCCAAACCTCAAGCTGGTTTCGCTCGATATTGAAACGAGCGTTCGCGGCGAACTCTATTCGATCGCGCTCGAAGGCTGCGGCGAGCGACAGGTCTATATGCTCGGCCCGGCGAATGGCGCCGATGCATCCGTCGACTTCGACCTCGACTACTGCGCAAGCCGCGCCGACATGCTGCGCCGCTTCAACGAGTGGATGGAGCGGCACGATCCGGATGCGATCATCGGCTGGAACGTGGTGCAGTTCGATCTGCGTGTGCTGCAGAAACACGCGGACGATTACGGCGTTCCGTTACGTCTCGGCCGCGATGGCAGCACGGTGGAATGGCGCGAACACGGCATCAAGCGCAATCATTTCTTCGTTTCGATTGCGGGGCGGCTCGTGATCGACGGCATCGAGTCCTTGCGTTCGGCGACGTGGAACTTTCCGTCGTTCAGTCTCGAATATGTCGCGCAGTCGCTGCTCGGCGAAGGCAAGGCGATCGACACTCCCTATGCACGCATGGACGAAATCGAGCGGCGCTTTCAGGAAGACAAGCCGGCGCTCGCGCGTTACAACCTCGTCGATTGCGAACTCGTGACCAAGGTCTTCGACAAGACCGACCTGCTGCCGTTTCTGCTCGAACGCGCAACCGTTACGGGTTTGGCCGCGGATCGCAGTGGTGGATCGGTGGCGGCGTTCACGCATCTATACATGCCGCGCATGCATCGGCTGGGCTTTGTCGCACCCAATCTCGGCGATGTCCCCGAGGAAGCGAGTCCCGGCGGATTCGTCATGGACTCGCGGCCCGGTCTTTACGATTCCGTTCTTGTGCTCGACTACAAGAGCCTGTATCCGTCGATCATCCGTACGTTTCTGATCGATCCGGTCGGGCTCGCGGAAGGCATGCACGAGACCGATGAAGCCGCCACCGTGCCCGGTTTTCGCGGTGCGCGTTTCGCGCGCGAGAAGCATTGTCTGCCCGCTATCGTCGAGCAAGTGTGGGAAGGTCGCGAGGCGGCGAAGCGTCAACGTAACAAGCCGCTTTCGCAAGCGCTCAAGATCATCATGAATTCGTTCTACGGCGTGCTGGGTTCGAGCGGTTGCCGCTTCTTCGATCCGCGCCTTGCGTCATCCATCACCATGCGCGGACACGAAATCATGCACCGTACACGCGAACTGATCGAAGCGCGCGGGTATGGCGTGATTTACGGCGACACCGATTCCACCTTCGTGTGGCTGCGCCGTGCACGCGACGAAGCAGATGCTGCGCGTATCGGCCGCGCTCTCGTCGAGCATGTCAACGAATACTGGCAAGGTCATTTGCGCGAGACCTTCGGACTCGAAAGCGCGCTGGAGCTTCAGTACGAAACGCATTACCGGCGCTTTTTGATGCCGACCATTCGCGGCACGGAAGAAGGCAGCAAGAAGCGTTACGCCGGTCTCACGGCGCGCGCGGACGGCAGCGAGGAGATCGTGTTCAAAGGTCTCGAAACGGTGCGCACGGACTGGACGCCGCTCGCGCAACGTTTCCAGCAAGACCTTTACATGCGTATCTTCAAGGGCGAATCTTATGCGGACTATGTGCGCGATTACGTCGAACGCACGCGACGCGGCGAGCAGGACGAACTGCTCGTCTATCGCAAGCGCCTGCGCCGCAGCCTCGACGATTATCAGCGTAACGTTCCGCCGCATGTACGCGCCGCGCGCAGTGCCGACGAACACAACACGCGCCTCGGACGTCCGCTTCAATATCAGAACGGCGGCTGGATCAGCTATGTGATGACGCTCGCCGGTCCCGAGCCGGTGGAAGCGCGTCATGCGGCCATCGACTATGAACACTACGTGACGAAGCAGCTACAGCCGATTGCCGACGGCATCCTGCCCTTCCTGCGCGAAGACTTCGATACGCTGATGTCGGGGCAAGGCGCGCTGTTTTAGCCGGTTCATGCGGGCGCGTTCCTTGCTGCCGCATGTCCCCGAAGTCCGGCAAGAGAACGACGGACCGCGCCGCGTTTAACCGCGCTCAAGGCGCCTTCCTCCCTCAACTTCCGGGATGGTTGCATATGTCGACTGCATCAAGCGAAATCAGCCGCTCGCAATTGCGTAACCGCATTGCTGGCGATCTCTGGCAGGCAATCTGGAAATTTCGCGTACAGACGCTCGTCGCGGTGACGTTGATGATCGCGTCGCGCCTCGCTGTGGTGTCCGTGCCGCTGATGCTGAAGCACGTCATCGACGAGTTCAGCCGGCCCACGGCGAACCTCGTGTTTCCGGTGTTCGTGATCCTCACTTACGTGCTGATGCGGTATCTCGGCGACGTGCTGAACGAAGCACGCGACGTGGTGTTCAGCATCGTCACGCAACGCACGGTGGCGTCATTTACGGAGCGTACGTTCGCGCATCTGCATAACATGGGTGCGCGTTTTCATGCGCAACGCGAAACCGGTGGCGTGGTGCGCGACGTGCAGAAGGGCGCGGACGGTATCGGCTTTTTGCTGGGCGTGGCGATCTTCATGATCGTGCCGACATTGATCGAAATCGGCACCGTCGTGGCGATCATGGTAAGCCAGTATGCATCGACTTTTTTGCTGGCGATTGGCGTGACCTTCGTGTGCTATGCGGTCTATACGTTCATCTTCACGCGCTATCGCATGCGCTTTCAGCGCGCGGTCAATCGGCTCGAAGCAAAGTCCGACAGCCGTCTCGTCGATAGCCTGCTCAACTACGAAACGGTCAAGCTCTTCGCAAGCGAAGAGGTCGAACGCGGCCGGCTTTCGAGCGTGCTCGAACAATGGGTGCATGCACGCACCGCGAATCAACGCGCGTTGACCATTCTGCATGTCGGGCAAAGCACCATCATCGCGGTGGGCATTGCGGCGGTCATGCTGCTTGCCGCGCAACACGTGGTTGCGGGAACGATGAGCGTCGGCGATCTCGTGCTGGTGAACGCGTATATCGTGCAGGTGTGCTCGCCGCTGAACACGCTCGGTTTCGTGTTTCGCGAGACCAACGATGCAATCGTGAACGTCGAACGCATGTTCGAGATTCTGCTTGCGCGCGGACGGCGTGGCGAGGATATCGACGAACAGGACGCGAAGCCGCTCGTGGTGAGCGCGGGCGAGATCGAGTTCCAGCACGTGGATTTCGGCTACGATCCGGCGCGGCAGATACTGCGCGATATCGACTTTCGCGCGCACCCGGGCAAGAAACTCGCGGTGGTGGGCGGCAGCGGGTCGGGCAAGTCCACGTTGATGAAACTACTCTTCAGGCTTTATCAGCCGACGGCCGGTGTGATCACCATCGACGGACAGAATCTCGGCGAGATCACGCAGAAGAGTCTGCGTGAAGCCATTGGTATCGTGCCGCAGGATACGGTGCTTTTCAACGATACGATCGCCTACAACATCGCGTATGGCCGCCCATCGGCGACGCGTGCCGATGTCGTGCGTGCGGCGCGCGCGGCGCAACTCGACGGCTTCATCGAACGCTTGCCCGATCACTACGAGACGCGTGTCGGCGAACGCGGTGTACGGCTGTCGGGCGGCGAGCGGCAGCGCATTGCAATTGCGCGCGCCATTCTGAAGGACCCGCGCATCATTGTATTCGATGAAGCCACGTCCGCGCTCGATACCCGTTCGGAACGCGCGATTCAAAGCGAACTCGACCGGCTCGCGCAAGGGCGCACCTCGATTGTGATCGCGCATCGGCTCTCGACCGTGGTCAATGCAGACTGGATTCTCGTGATGGAGCACGGGCGCATCGTGGAGCAGGGGCAGCATGCTGAATTGATCGAACGCGCGGGCGTCTATGCACGCATGTGGTCGCTGCAATCGCAGCAAGGCGAACTCGCGCACGCGCAACGCAAGGTATCGTCGCAACCGGTAGGACTCGGCTCGCTGATCGCCGGCGTGGTGGATGGACTGCATGAAGAGATCATCGAGCACGGCGTGCATCTCTTCACGGTGATGACAGAGCCGGATCTTCGCGTGACGGGCGATCCCGGCGTGCTGCAGTTCGTGATCGCCGATCTGTGCCGCACGGAAGTTCGCGCGGCAACGCGCGGCGCGCGTGTCGAACTGCGAGTGGAGCGCGAAGACAATCAGGTGCGCTTGTGCGTGCTCGGCCCCGGCAATAAGCCCGCGCCGCTGACCGAGGAACAGGCGGCGCGGCTCGAAGAGGCGCTTACTAGCACGGGCGGCAGTTTCACGGTGAATTACGTCGATGGCCATCTCGCGTATGTCGCCGTCATGCCGTTGCGGCCTGTCGTCGAGGCCGACGATGCATCGAGATTGGCCGAGCCGAAAGCGAACGTTGCCGAAGCGCTCAAAGGCCTTTCGATCATGGTGCTCGACGATCAGGAAGATGCCCGCGAAGCGCTCGAAGCCGTTCTGGAAACGGCTGGTGCACAAGTGCGGTTGGCCGCGTCGGGAACGGAAGCGCTCGACTGGCTTGAAGCGACGCCTGCCGAGGCGTGGCCGAATGCGTTTCTATGCGACATCGTGCTTGGCGAGGAAGACGGTTATCAAGTGCTGCGTCAGGTGCGCGAACTCGAAGCGTCGCGGCGTGTGTCGCTGGATCGGCGCATGCCGGCAATCGCATTGACGGGACATACGCAGACGGATGACCGCTTGCGCGCGCAGCTTGCGGGCTTCCAGTTGCACATGACGAAGCCCGTGCCTGCGGAAAAGCTTATTGAAGCGATTCTGCAAGTCGCCGCGCGGCTGGAGCGCGCGGGGCGTTGAGCGCGTTGGCGCGCGTCAGGCACGCTTCGATGGTGTCGTGAGCCCGAGCGCTCTGACATAGCCCGCGGTGCCTGGGCGATGAGACGCGATGCACGAGGTCGTCGGCCATGCTGGCCGCGCCGATCGGTTCATGGATCGTCGTCGTCGTCCTTAAAGCTGGCTAGCGCCGCTCTTTCACGGGCGCGTGCGTCGTCGTGCCTCTTTATGTCACGCTGCAAGGCGGACATGGCGGAACGGACGTTCGCCTCGGCGCGCAGCAACAAGGCTTGCGTCTGCAAGACCGACGCGTTCAGCGCCGCTGCCTGAAGCCGATGCGCGTGTAAAGCGCCTCGCCATGCCGCAGCACCGCCATGCTCGTGCGAGCACAAGGCGAGTAGGCGCGGCAGTTGTGCGGCATGGTTGCGCAGCAGTTCCGTGCGACGGGCTACTTCGTCTCGTGCCTCGCATGCGGCCTGTCGCGCCTGCGCGAGCGTTGCCTCGCCGCGCCGCACCCGCAGCCCGCGTACGCGCGCAAGCACCGCCCAGCGACGCAGATCTCCGGCGCGGCCCGTCACGTGGATGTATCGGCGCCTTCGCCGAGCGCCTGCAATGCCGCGATTGTCTTATCGAAAGCGACGTGGCTGTCATGACGCTGCCGAAGGAAGGCCGTAATGGCCGGATGACGGTCGATGGCCCGGTCGCTCGCGGCATCGCTGCCGCGCCGGTATTCGCCTATCTGGAGCAGCAGCTCGACGTCCCGATACCGCGCGAGCCACTCACGCACGCGCTGGGCGCATGCGCGATGCGACTCCCCGGCGACCCGCGTCATGAGCCGGCTCTTGCTCTGCAAGATATCGATGGCGGGATAGTGTCCCGCGGCGCCTAAACGCGACGAGAGCTGGATATGACCGTCGAGCAGCGAGCGCGCTTCTTCCACGATGGGATCGGCGAGATCTTCGTCCTCGGCAAGCACGGTAAAAAACGCAGTGACGCTGCCGCGACCGAGCAGGCCGCCCATTTCGACGATTCTAGGCAGTTCCGCGAACACGCGTGGCGGATAGCCCCGCCGCACGGGCGGTTCGCCCACGGCGAGGCCGACTTCGCGCAGGGCGCGCGCGTAGCGCGTCAGCGAGTCGAAGAGCAGCAGGACGTGGCGACCTTGGGAACGCAGCGCGGCCGCGATCTCGCAGGCTAGACGCGACGCGCGGATACGTTCGGCCGCTGGACGATCCGATGTCGACGCGACGACGACAATCCGCTCGCGTTCATGCAGATGGTCATGCACGAACTCATTGACCTCACGCCCACGCTCCCCGACGAGCGCGATCACGATGGCATCGGCTTGTGCGCCGTTCGCGATCATGCCGAGCAGCGTGCTCTTTCCGCCGCCCGCGGTTGCGAAAATGCCGACACGCTGTCCAACCCCGCAAGTGAGCAATCCGTCTATCGCCCTGACGCCGGTAACGAAGGGTTGCGCGATCAACGGGCGGTCGAGCGGATTGATCGCGGTCGTTGCGTCGAAGCGCGCGCTCGCATGGACAAGCGGCGCGGGCGGCCCGCCATCGAGCGGCTTGCCGAGGCCATCGAGAATGCGCCCTTGCAGGCGAGTCGCATCGAGCCGATTCCAGTCGAGCCCGCATCCCTCCACGCGCGTGATGTCGGAGAGCCCCGCGAGTCCGGATAGCGGCATGACGAGCGCGCCGTCCGGAGCAAAACCGACTACTTCGCCTGTTTGCTCCTCGAGTGTGTCGGGCCGCACGAGTCGCACACGTTCGCCGATTCGCAGCGACGCGCCCACCACGCGGACGATCACGCCACGCGCCTCCACCACGCGGCCGTGAAGCGTCGGTCTGGCCATCAAGCTGCCGACCGGCTTTGCGTCTTCATCAGTCGTCTTGCGCATTATGGCCTCGTGAAGGTAACCGAAGCGTTGATGCGGTAGACGTCGCGCGGAATCTCGTCTATGGCGAGCACATCCATGCGGATGCCGATCGCTCCCAGCACCTGCGCTAAATGCGGCCGTAGAATTGCCGAGGTGAGCAGCAGCCTCACGGGCGTGGCCGCACCGCTCAAAACGCGGCGCAACGTATCCAACTGCATGAAATCGAGCGGGCAATATGGCTCGCCGTCCGAGCCGTGGCGAATGCTGGCTTCGAGCTCGTTCTCCCACTCGGCTTCGAGCACGCCGCCGCGAATCTCCCAGGTATCGAGGTTCGCATGGGTACGCGCGATTTGATGGCCGAGTTCGATACGGCTTTCGCGCACCATGCGTTCGAGCGTTTGTTCGTTTGCGGACACGCGCAGAATGGCTTCGAGGATGCCACGCAGATTGCGGATCGACACGCGTTGCTGCAGCAACTGCCGCAGCACGGCCGCGAGCCGGGCTGTCGTGATCCGTTGTTCGATCTGCGCGACGAGTTCGCGAAACTCGGGGCTCAGACGATTGAGCAGAAAGCGCACCTCTTGCGTGCCGATCAGGCGCGGTGCGCACCGCTCGAATATTTCGATGAGGTGTTGAGCAAGGACGTCGTCGGGCGTGGCGGTATTCAGAACGGAGGCATTGAGCGACGCGGCGGCGCCGGCCGCGATCCACACTGACTTCTCGAATCCCGGTCGATACCCCGACGGGCCTTCGGCCGGCACATCCGCCGGGCGTCCGCTCGCCAGGACGTGCTGGGGCATGAGCGTGCCGCTCGCGAACGGTACATCGTCGACATCGATGATGTAGCGCTCGGCGGCGAGCCGCTCGTCGATCACGACGGCAAGGCCGGGAAAGGGCAGGCCGAAGCGCGTGTTGAGATGATGGCGCAGCGTGCCGAGCACGCGGTTGAACGCATCGCGCGGCACGGCTTTGAAGGCATCGTTGCCAAGTCGAAGGCGCAGCACGGTGCTCGTTCCAACCTCGGCCTCGTCGAGCAAATGGGGCATGTACCGGCTGCCGTCGCGCGCAAGCGCGGGCATGGGAGCGCGTGCCTCGTCGCGCGCCCGTTGCGCCGCGCGCATGAGCACGAAGCCAAGTCCTCCGAGCAGCGCGGCCAGCAGCGCAAACTGCGCATGCGGAAAGCCGGGAATGAGCGCCAGTGCCGCGCAGCACGCGCCCGCCATGACGAGTGCGTGAGGCCGAAGCGTCAATTGCTCGTAAAGGTCCGTGCCGAGATTGGTGGCGCCGCTCGCGGGCGATACTCTCGTGACGAGCAGGCCGGCCGCGATCGACACGACGAGCGATGGTATCTGCGAAACGAGGCCATCCCCGATAGTCAGGATCGTATAGACCTGCAAGGCGTCGCCAAACGGCATGCCGCGCTGCCCGATGCCAACCGCGAGCCCGCCCACGATATTCACGAGCGCGATCACGAAACTTGCAATGGTGTCGCCCTTGACGAACTTCATGGCGCCGTCGAGCGATCCGTAGAAATAGGTTTCGCGTTCGAGTCCCGCACGCAGCAGCGCTGCCTGCTCGGCGGTGATGAGCCCGCTTCGCGAATCGGCGTCGATACTCATCTGGCGTCCTGGAATGCCATCCAGCGTGAAGCGCGCCGCGACTTCCGCGATGCGGTCCGCACCCTTCGCGACCACGATGAACTGAATCGCACAGAGCACCAGGAAGACGACGATGCCGACTGCGACGTTGCCGCCCGCGACCAGCTCGCCGAAGGCCTGGATGATGCGCCCGGCGTGCGCCTGGAGCAGGATCATCTTGGTGGATGCGATGGCCAGCGCGAGACGCAGCAGCGTGGTCATGAGCAGAAGCGCGGGAAAGCCCGGAAGATCCGCCGCGCGCGACACGTAGATCGTGGAGAACAGCATGATGAAACCCGCGCAAAAGCTCATGCCGATGAACAAATCGAGCAGGAACGGCGGGATGGGCAGAATCAGCAACGCCAGCACGCTGATGAAACCCGCGGCTGCCGCGATGTGTGCGTGGCGCGCAATCTGTCGGGGCAAGCTGGCGAAGAGGGGAACGGATGGGCGGTTCATGATTCCGGATTCGGGGTTTAACGGTTCAGATCGCGATGAAGCGCGCGTCGCCGGCCTTTGACGTAGGGGTCGCCGTGTTCGTCGCGGTATTCGCGTTTGAGTTCTTCCTTGTCCATGCGCAAACGGCGCTTCCTCAGCACGTGCTGCATGGCATAGTCGGCTACCGCGGGCGCGGCCTGCGAGAGCGCAACCAGCGCGAGCAGACGGGAATGGCTGAGAGACGCGAGCGCAAGCTGGGATAGCGGATCGAGCGAATACGCCGGCTCGATCTGCACGAGCCATTCTGCCGTCACACGCCAGGCCACGAAGATGAGCACGGCGAACTGGAACAGCATCAGTACGGTCTCGAACGCGACCTTCAGGCCGAACAGATTCTTCAGCCCTTCCACCGGGTTCAGACGCTTGAGATCGGGCGCGATCCGCCTGAACGACACGAGTCCACGCGTTTGAACGAGTTCAGGTATGACGTTGGCAAGCATGCCGGCACCGAGCATGATCAGCGCTCCCTTGCCCGGTTCGAGCAGCGCATTCAATACGGCCTTGAACTGCCACGCGAACGACCGGCTGGCGTCCAGTCCCGACACGGCGTCGATCATTTGGACGAAGCCGGAGAACGTGTGTGGCGCTTCGAATGCCAGCAGCAGCCACCACAGCGCGGCGCTCATCGCGGTGCTCAAATGGGCGCTTTTCGCAATGTCGCCGTCGGTTCGGGCGCGCAGCAGTCGGCGAGGCGTGGGCTTCTCGGTTTTGTCGCTCATGTCGACCGGTGCCTCCTATTCGAGATTCAGCGAGACGGCGAAGATGCGCGCGAGTCGATCGAGGATCGCTGGAACGCACGCCATCAGTGCGAAGGAGAGCACCATTGCCTTGAACGTACGCGCAGTGGAAAACGGATTGAGACGCTTTGCATGCCGCGACGCGAGTCCGAGCGAAACGTCGGTGAGCAGCATCAAGGCGAGTAACGGGGCCGAAATCTGCAAGCCTTGCGCTAAAGACTGCGGCAAACGCGTTTCCGAGAACATGGCGAGAAGGCGCGCGAGTCCACCGGGATACGGACCGCCCGGTGGCCAGATCGACCACGCGTCGGCGAAGACTCCGCACAGTGCGACAAGACCGTGGCCCGTAAAGAGCGTGAACGCCGCGAATTGAGTGAAAAGCGTTTGAAACGCGGCGGATTCTTGCTCAAAGTTCGGGTCATAGACCGCGCCCACGCTATAGCCGCCTTGTTGATCGAGGATGGCGCCCGCCGTGGAGGCCGCATGAAAGACGACGCCGAAACCGAGTCCCAGCAAAAGACCGATGCCAGCTTCCATGACGCTTGCCGCAAGCGGTTCGTGCGGCAATCCCGCTTGCGCGGGCAGCACCGCGAAGATCAGCACGAGCGGAGCACGCAGTGTCACACCGAGCGCTCCGTCGTTACCAAACGGAATCAGGGCGAGCGCCACGGCTGGACGAATCATGCAGAAGGCGAAGCCGCTCAATTGATCTAGGATGTTCATGGTCAATGCGTGCGGCCCGAGGCGATCATCGTGAAGATATGGCTCAAAAGACGCGCGACTTCCCGGTTTGCCCACGGCGCCGTCACGATCAGCACGAGTCCGACGCACACGATCTTTGCACCGTACGGCAGACTCTGATCTTGGATCTGCGTGACCGATTGCAACAGACCGAGCAAAAGACCGACCGCGGTCGCGACGGCGAGCATTGGCAACGAAAGCCAGAACACGAGCAACAGCGCGTCGGTTGCGAGCGAGGTAAGGGAAGGAAGCGAATTCACTTGGCGTAACCGAGAATGAGTGCATGCATGAGTCTGGGAATGCCGGAGGCGGCCACCAGCACGAAGAGCTTGAGTGGAATGGAGACGGTGCTCGGCGAGAGCATCATCATGCCCATGGCGGTCAGCACGTTCGCGACCACCAGATCGATGACGAGAAAGGCGATATAGAGCAGGAAGCCCGCTTCGAAGCCGCTCGAAATCTCGCTGATCAGAAACGCCGGAACGAGCAGCGTGAAGTCGCTTTCTTGCGCGTCGCGAGCGGGATCGGTGCGCTTTGCCGCGTCGAGCAGGAACGCACGTTCTGCCGGGCGCGAGTGCGCCAGCATGAATTCCCCGAGCGGTCCACGAACGGCGTCGATCATCTGCGGGAGGGGCGGCAATTGCCCGCTTTCGACGCGCTCGTCGAGGGAGAGCGCGTCGCCGATAGCGTGCAGGGTAGGCGCCATCACGACCAGTGTTGCCGCGAGCGCGAGACCGGATATCGCCAGGTTGCCGGGCGCTTGCTGCACTCCGAGCGCGGAGCGCAACAGCGTAAGGACGATGCTGAACTTCGTGAACGAGGTGCACATGATGACGACGAGCGGCGCCACGCTCAGTAGAAAGAAGACGCCGACGAGCTGCAGTTGCCCGGTTTGCGCTCCGATCATGACGCGACATCCGTATGGGCGGATTGCAGCACGCTCGTGATCCGCACGGCCAGCACATCGTCTATGTTCACCAGTTCTCCCTTGGCGAAGGGCAATCCCTGGCACAACAGCGTGACCGAGCGCTCGCGCACCGAAAGCTGCAGCGACACCAGCGAACCCTGTCGCAAACGGCTGAGTTCGTATAAGGACAGGCGCATCGAGCCGATCACGGCGTCGAACGGAAAAGTGAGGGCTTCGACCGGAATGAATTCGCTGGTCAGTTCGGATGGCTGATTGTCTTCGTTGAGAATGGGGCGATCTAGCACGATCTGATCTCCAAGAGTTTTCAAGAGAATGCGCTGTGTGCCGTTGCGAAGAGGCAAGCGCAGGTATTGAACTGATTTGTCGAGCACCAGCGCGTCACCGGCGCGAATGCGCCGCAAACGCAAGAGCGTGAGCGTTGGCCCGGCGACGCAGACCGGAATGCTGACGACGATCTGGCGCGCAAGCGCGCTCGGATTGCACCGCGGATCAGGCTGGCGTCGCAGCCAGCGATCCACCGCCTCGCAGTGAAATGACAGGCTCGCCGTGCGTCCGCTTTGGACGTGCGTAAGCGCGAGGCCATAGGCGCCCGGCGCGGGCGACGCGTCATAGGAAACGCCGGTTACATCGAGCGCGAAGCCGAATGCGCCTTCCAGCGCGCAAAGCCAGTCCTCGCACGCGTCGGCAATCAGCTTGTAGGCGAGCTTCCCTGTCTTTTCCAGACTCTGGCGCGAAAGTTCGGGGATAAGCGCCCGCGCATCCAGATCGAGTACCAGCGGCTGACCGCAGGCCATGCCGTGCAGCCGCAGCGGATAGTGCGCGCGACATGGCTCGAACGCGAGCGTGTAGCGCCGATGGCCTACGCTCACTGGCATGTCGGCGCCGAAATGCAAGGCAGCGATGTTCTGCCGCTCCGCCTGTTCACGTGTGAGCCGTTCGAGGCCGGCGAACGGATTCATATCGCGGCGCCCCCGTTCGTGGCATTGCACGCGATCCAGCCGGCCGGCGCGGCATCGCGGGAAAGGACGTCGAGCGTGTCGCGCAGTCCTTGCTCGATGACCTCGAATTGCCTGAGAAGACGGTCGTCCAGGCGCGTGTATTCGTCGAGCACGGCGGCGATCGCATCGCGGATGCCGCGTTCGAGTGCGGCGAGCTGCTGCCGCAAGCTGCCATCGATTACGCCGATATCGGTTTCGACCACGCACGAACGCGGCGGCAGATCGGCGTCGCCAAGAACGGTGATGAGCGTCAGGCCCAGCTCGTCTTCCATCGCGCTGACTGCTTGCCTGGCTTCCTCGTAATCACATGCCGAGACGCGCACGGAGAGCGGCCGTTGCCCAGGCGCCGCTTGCAGACTGCGGCGAAGTTGATTCGGAAAGATCGCGCCGGCAGGCATGTCGCCGACGACGTCGCGTACGGCCTCGACGACGATCTTCACGAGGCGATCGTTCAAGCCACGAAGCGCAAAGGCGGCCGCGGCGGCCGGCATGGCGAGGTCATGCACCGCCGCTGCGCGGCCCGTGATGAAACCGCGTGCGAGCGCCTGCCGTCTGACACGCCGGGCGCGTTGCGCGAGGTCGGCTGCCTCTTGCCTCGCGCGTTGGGCATTCACGCGCTGCAGCGCGGGCAGGTCTTGCAGCAAGGCGAGATCGTTGGCGCAAATATAGCCGTCCGATTCGACCCGCCAGTCGGAAACTCGCCAGATCAGCATGGCCGCCTCTCTGTGTCGAGGAGTTGCAGTGCATCGCCGATCAATTCCAGCGCCGCTCGCGCCGACACGAAAGGCAGGCGCCATTGCGCCGCGGCCGTGGCGTACTCGCACGGCAGGCGCACTTTCATCCACAGCCGTTGTGCGTGGCCGCTCGTCGCCCGCAGTGCGAGCGCGATCCCGGCTATGCACAGGCTGCGCCGGTTGAAGAAGTCGACAGGGGAGTCGAGCCTCAGGTCGGGCTGCTGTCCGCGCCGATGGCACTGGAGCCGCGCGAGCGGCGGCAAGCCCACCGCGCCCGAGAACTGCGTGTGCGCGGCGGCGCTCACGAGAAGGCGCAGCGAGCGCGCGCACGCCAGCGCGGCGCACAGGCGCAAGAGTCGTCCGCACGCCGGGCGCGCGAGCGGCGCGGCGAACCACGGCAATTGCTTGGCGCCGGCCTCGGCGAGCGTCGGAAAGCGCGCGAAAAGATGCAAGGCGGCTGCGGCGCGGGCGCGCTCGCTGCGTGCGGGCGTGGCTCGTCCGCACCAGCTGTGATGCGCCCAGCCTGCGACGTCGAGAATGGGTAGGGATTTCATGTGCGGTCTTCGCGAGAATGGGAGGAGTCGTTGGCGGCTGCGCCCGGCTTCGGCTTCGCCGGCACGGCCTGGCGGGTCCGCCGCCTGAAAAACGTCACACCGGGTATGCGTATCCGCGGCAATGCGCGAATGCCTGAATCCCACACCCAGACGGCCAGGATCAACAGCAGCGCCATGACGGTCAGAACGATGAGGACACGCTCGACCTTGCGCTGATCGGCAAGCGGTGGCGGACAGTGGCCCGTCTGCGCGCACAGATCGATTTGCGTGACGACCGGCATGACGGGAACGAGCGTCACGTAGACCTTGTCTTGCGTGAGCCCCTGCACCGCGCCGGCGACGAGCGCGCGGATCTTCTCGCGCATGGGCTCGAGATTCGCGTCGCTGCGATATCGCACCATGACAGACGCGCTCGGCAGCATCGGGGGGCCGAGTAGCGGATCTCGCTGCGGATCGACGATATGCACCCGCGCCACCAGCACGCCGTCGATCGTTTCGAGCGTGGCGGCCAATTCTTCGGTGAGACCATAGACGTAGCGCACGTGGTCTTCTTCGGGGCTCGAGATCAATCCCTGGCGGTTGAAGAGTTCGCCGAGATTGGCATGACTGGCGTGGGGCAAGGCATACGCGCCGGTCAGCTCGGTCGCGGTGACGGCTTCGTCTTCATCGACGGATACGGTCCACGTCTTGTCGGCGTTGCGCTCCTTCGAGCTCTCGACACCGTGTTGACTGAGGACCGCGACGATGCGGTTGGCCTGGTCCTCGTCCAGCCCCTCGTATAACGAGGTCTTGCATGCGCCGAGCAGGACGAGCGGCAGAAGAATGAGCGCGCGACGCATTACGTTCTCTGAGTGATGGATTGGATGGCGCTGCCTACGCTCTGGGCAAGATGCGACAGCGTAATCAGCGTGACCGAGTAGTCGCTGACGGCGGCTTGCAGCGTGAGAATCTCGCCTGTTGTAAGCGGCCGTCGGCGGGTGGGATCGAGCAACGCGCCGAGGGGCGCGGCCGCTCCTTGCAAGGCGAACTGAGCTTGCTCGGCAAGGCGCGTGATCCCTTCGCCTCCCGTGCCGGCATCCAGTTGCGCCGGTGTGGCGGCGATCGCTGGCGGCGTCGCGTCGACCTGAAAAGATTGGATGGCAACTGCTTGCGAAAGCATCATCGTGAATATTCTTGGTTGGACAGGAAAATCCGGCGCGCGGGAGCCCCCGCATTGGAGGCCCCGCCGGTGTGTGCGTTGGCTTACTTCGTGTTCTGCGCGACGGATTTGTGTGTTTCCGCCAGGCTGCTCAAGATGGACGTCCCTTGTTGCAATGAAGACGTGTACTCGCCGACCTTTTTCTGCATGTCGAGCATGCTGGCGCTGCCCACGCCCCCGGCTCCGCCTTGCCCTCCTTGTCCGTTTTGGCCGCCTTGCGCGCTCTGCGCGCTAGCGTCTTGCTCCGATTGATTGATCGACTGGGCCTGCTGTTGCAGGTTTCGCTTGACGGCGTCCGCCACGCTTCCGAGCGACAGCGTGCCGTCGGGTGCGATCATGCTGCCGCCTTGGGCGCCGCCCATGCCATAACCGAACATGGCAGGGGTGTAACCGATATTTGCCGCTTGCATCGACATATTCTGCTTTCCTATATAAGTGATGGCGCGCTAAAAGGATCGTGCAGACTCCATGAACCTTCGTGCGGCGCGCCGACGCGCGAAGGGCAGCGCACCGGTAAGGGGCTGTCGGGTGCGGCTCCGGCGGCGTGAGCCGCTAGCAGGACTTGCCGGAACTCGTGCGTTGTGCAATCAGGACATAGATGCTTCCGTCATCGCGAATCACCGATGCGCCGCATGGGTCGATTCGCTCGATCCGTCCTATCGACAGATGCGCTCCCGCGAAATATCGGGCTCCTTGCTGGTCGGCGAGCCACGCGGCGTGCGGAGAATTCAGCAGATTCAATCCGAGCGCTTCGAGCGGAACACGCACGGGGCCGCTGTTGTTCTCGTGACCGTCGAAGCGCAACGCCTCTAATCCATCCACCTGTCCTTGCGCGAGCCGGTCGACCCGCGCGTAGTCCCATGACTCGGGTTGCAGATAGGCGTCCGCTGCGGGAAGTGTCGCGACGAACACGCCGGGCCGTTCGCCTGCACGCAAACGGACGCCGCGGTAGTACTTGTCGAGAAAATCGCTCAGTTGCTCCCGCATGCTGTCGATCACGGCGACGCGCACACGCACCGCGCCGCCGCGTGCGCGCGCGACGAGGGAAACGGCGCCAAGGTCGGCGGCGGTCTGTACGTATCCCTCGTAAACACGTGCGCCCGTTGTCTGATCCGTGCGCTGGCGAACGTTGCGAAAGGCGGGCTCGTCCAGAGGCGACGACCGTTTTTCTGGAGGTCTCGGAACAAGGGTAATCAGGCTGTACAGCAACGCGCATCCGAGCGGCACGACCGCTATCGCAAGCCATTGATAGCGAGGTATGCGCGCACACTTCCTTCGCAGCCACGTAAATGGCGCGTGAGCAAGGAGCCATGCAGATTCCGCGCTTTTCATGGCCTGCTCTGTCGGCGGGGCGCCGTTGCTGAACTGCAAGGCCGTCTCTCCCAGCCGGAATGTGGCACCGTGGCGCAACTGCGTTCGTGCGCCGACTTTGAGCGCTTGCCCGAATACCGCGATGTCGGCGTGAGCGGCATGCAGTTCGAGCCTGTTGCCGTGCAGTCGAACGCTCGCGTGATGTGGCGCGATGCCGGTATCCAAAAGGATCAGGTCGGCGTCGGCCGCGCTGCCGATTTGCAAGTCGCGGTCCGCCGTTAGGGCGATGCTCGCGCCCGCATGCAGCCCGGAGGCGACGAAGAGTCGTGCGTCGGTCATTGCTTGCTCCCTTGCGATGCATGCGCGGCATTGCGTGGAGCGGCAAGCTGACTGGCCGGCAGTGGTGGCAACGGAGGAAACGCCGCATCGGGCAAGGGCGGCCGCGGATAGTCCTTTCCGGTGATCGCCGAGAGAGCGGGCACATCGTCGACGGAGAGTTCGGCCGGCGCCGCGGCGTCCGCTTTCAGCCGCTTCAATCGCGGTGTGATGAGGACGAGCCGCTCGGTGCGATCGAAAGATGTCTGCTCATCGCCGAAAAGCGTCCCGATGATCGGAATGTCGCCCAGGATAGGGACTTTCGATCCGCTCGTTTGCGTATGCTCGTATTCGTAGCCGCCGATCAGCAGGCTCTCGCCATCGCCCACTATAGCCTGAGTGATGATCGAGTTACTGTTGACGCGCGGTATGCCGTCAACCGACGCGTCGCCGTCGAAGGAGCCATCCTCGATCTGCACGCTGAGAAGAATCCTGCTGTGCTCGCCGCCGCCTTGCTCGACAGTGGGCGTAACCTTGAGCGTGAGTCCCGTGTCGACATTGAATAGATTGGCATCCTGATTACCTGCCACGCGAACATAAATGGAATTGTGCGACGACAGGACTGCCTCGGCGTTATTGAGCGTCAGCACGCGAGGACGAGACAGGATGCGCGCGCGACCGGTTTTCTCGAGCGCGTGGATCTGCTCGTAGAGGAAGTGCGCGGAATTGCCGATCAACGTCGTCAGCGTGAGTCCCGCATCCACGCCGAGGGCGACGGACGACGCTCCCGGCAGGGCAGGCGCTACGGAACCAAGCGTGTTTGACTGGCGGCTGGATGAAGCCCCAGCGCCCCAGCGGACGCCGAGTTCCCTGGCGGCATCGCTAGACACATCCATCACGAGAGCCGAGATTTCCACGAGATCCTGCGGCCGGTCGAGCATGGAGATGGCCTTCTCGTAGGCGGGCATCATCGCCGGTACGTCGTACACCACGACCGAGTTCGTGCGCGGGTCCGCGACGATGTTGCGCCTTGCCGGCGTCACGGCGGATTGGGGAAGTTCCGCCGGACTGTCATCCACCGAGGCATCTTGTGCGGTTTCCGTGAACCCGGGCACGCTCGGTAAAGGCGGAATCCCCTTGACCGTGCCGTGCAGGCTATCCGGGCGTCCGCGAGTGTTCGTCGCCGCCGGTCTCGCCACGCTCGTGTTTCCCATCAGCGTCCGGAGCAATGAAGCCACGCCCGCGATGGTCTGCTGACGATTCCCCGAGGTATAGGTGATGTCCTGTGCCTGGGTATAACGCAGCGGAAACACGCGTATCTGTGTCTGTTCGAGCGTCTGCTGCGGCGGCGGCAATTGCTCCTGGGCTTTGACGATCGCATTGGCCACGGCATCGACGTATCGGGACGGGCCGGTGACTTTCACGCTGTCGCCCGAGAAATGCAGAGGAAGATGCGGATCATCGAGATCGAGGTTGCGCAGCAGGGCGCCCACCGCGTCCCCCGACAGCGGCGCGAACCCGATCGTGCGGCTTTGCAAGTCTTCGGCGGTGGTGATGTGGATCGTCTGGCCGTCGAAATACCAGACGAGCCCCCACGCTTCGACCAGCGTGCGAAAAACCGAGGAAGGCGCTTGCTCGAACACGCCGTTCACGTTGCCGCGCACCGTGCGCGCAATCTCCAGACGCAGACCGCCCGCGCGCCCCACGTCGTTGAGCACATCCGCAAGCCTGGAATTGCGCGCGACGTAGCGCATGGGCGCGCCTTGCCATGCAGGCTGGGCCGCATTCGCGAGCGGGTTTTGCAACACAAGACATAAATAAACGAGATGACGTGCGGCCTTGCCCGTCCGGGTGCCGCAAGTCATCGGCCGGTTTTGCGTCTTGCGCCAGTTCGTGGTCATTCAAAGTCCTATGCCGGAATATCGGGTTGCGTTATGACGAGACTTTAAATGCGCGACGAACGATTAAGGTCCTATAGATGTACTACATATTGGCTTCGGAAAAGAGGCAGTATTCCCATCGCAGGTGTGTGCTTTGCGTTTCTCAGGAAATTAAAAAGAGGTTGGGAATACATGAACTACGAAAAATATGAATATCGAGACAGAAGATCGAAGCCTTTGTTAAATGCCAAGTGCACATCATCTTGCAGCAGATCGTGGCATGTGCCCGGGTAAGCGCCGCCCATGGTTACAAACCGGTATTGCGATTTCAGTATGAAGCTTGTCACGCCGCGTCAGCGGTCTATTCGGATCAATGGTTTCGCGACCTGCATACGCCTTGAGGAGGTCTATTGGGCAATCATCGAGCTGCTGGCGCGTCAGGAATGCTTGACGGTGGGAAGACTACTTTCGAGATGGGCGATGGAAATGGATCTCGGGTTCGACACGGTTAAGAATTTCACCGGTTATGTCCGAGTAGTTTGTGTTGTGCAACTCGTAAGGCAAGCGGGCACGCTTGATCCGGGAATTAAGAAAGATCTGTCCAACGCCATTCAGGCAACGCTGTGTCCATGAATAAATCCGAGGCACAAGGGAGGTGATATGTAATTGAAGGAAACTCGATATCTAAATCGCATACCAAACGCGCGCTTTACGCGCAATTGGTTTTAACTCTATTAATGGGATTCGATGATGCTCGTGAACAATAATGGTTCTGCTTTGGCGATGACGCCAATTTTCGATGATGGAGTCGTCGCGGGCGCGGCGAATGACGCGGCTATTGGAGGCGCCGCGAATACCATCGACGCAGCGACGCCGCTAGGCGGAGGCTACGCTCTGATCCACATTCCGGAAGGAGCGCAGGCGAACGATCTCGGTGCTCAGGGTATCGCGCCGTTCGGCATGGGCAACGCCGAGTCTGCAGCCGGGTCGTATCCGGACGCGGATAGCGGGCCTTCCGTCGTTGCCGATGCGGCCAACGCGGCCGCGCCATACTCCCCTTCGGCGGCCAACGGCACGATGCCTTTGGGACAGCAGGCGGACGGCGCAGACGCGGGCAGTGCAGCCGAGGCGGCTCAGGCGGCTCAGGCAGCGCAAGCGGCGGCGGCTCAGGCAACTCAGGCGGCCGAGGCGGTGCAGGCAGCGCAGGCAAACTCCGCGACTCAGGCAGCCCCGACAACCCAGGCCGCACCGACGAATCCGCAACCGGACACGCAAGGAGCGCAAGCCGCGCTTGGTGGTTTGAGTTCGCTGCTCGGCGGCCTCGCGCTGCATCGCGATGCAGTGCGCCTTAAGCACCACATCGCCGACAGCCCTACCGTTGCGACATTCGCCAACATGTCGACTTGTACGCAAGGCTCCCGTTGTACGAAAACAAGATCGACGCGTTCAGCGCATTAGCTACATGCAAGCGCGAACCTGATCAATTCCAGTGCCGCCGAGCTCCATTTATCGCCTCGATATCCGATAGAGCTCAATCCTCTCACGGGTAAATTCCGTCATCCTAACAAACGGAGCAAGCGACCACACGTAGCGACGCGTCGTGCTCGGCGCGTGTCCATCGCTTTCTATACCTAGTCATTGCCCGCGGCGACGCCGGCGATTCATATTGAAGTCACCGTGCGCCAGCGCGGTCATGCCGCAAATCAATCGCCGCGAAGTAGAGCATTGCAACGCGGGGAGGCATGTCCTTGATCAACCAATGGATGTCATCATGGATACGAACACGCAACCCATTACCGGTAAGGAATCGCTTTGGGGCGACTATCAGCCTTCGCAGAGTCAGCTCAAGCTGATCAACGCCAGTCCGACTTTCGTCTCTGACGTACATACAGCGAGTGATCGGATCGATAGCGGATCCACCCCGTGCCGCTCGAACTCGCGAAGAGGTTCATCCCATCGCGCGGAGTCTGCTGTGCCAGCGCAAAGCAGTCCTGACTGCGCTGCACGCTGAGCGGGGCGCTGTCTTGCTCGCTCAACCCCTTGACGACATATGCCCGATTACCCTGCGTAACCGTCACGTTATCGGCGAAGGATACGTTCGAATTGCCGTTAGCCGGTGTCGTGCCGATACTCACGCGGGTGTGATCCGGCAGGTTGAAGTCGATCGAGCCATTGAACATCCCGCTCGTCTGGTTCGGCGTACCCGAATTGAGATCGATATGCGGATCGCCCCAGACCTTGGTTTGATTACCCGTCTTCTCATCAGTAAGGTTGATCGAGGACTTGGATTTGTCGAAGTCCAGCTTGTAATCACCAAGGTCGATGGACGATTTGCCGTCGTGTACGCCCGTGTCCGACCATTGGCTTTGTTGACCCGCCGCGCCGTCACAGGCGTCCCCACGCATCCGGTTCAGATAGCTGCTCGATTGCATGCTGCTGTATTGCATGTCCTGTCTCGGACTCTCACGCTCGAAGTACGAGTAATTGGCCGAACTCGCCGACTGGCTGAATCCGTCCGGGCCGCGTGACATCTGCTGCGAAGAATCACGAAAGTCGCCGCGCATCTGGTTCGAAAAGCCGCTCGATTGCATGCTGTTGTACTGCATGTCCCGGCCAGGACCCTGACGCTCGAACGACGAGTAGCTGGCCGAAGTCGCCGACTGGCTGAATCCGTCCGGGCCGCGCGACATCTGCTGCGTCGAATAACTGAAGTTCGAACTGGACATACTGCTGCCACCGAATGCACGCGGCATGGCCGGCTGATTGAAGGGCTGACTGAAAGACTGGTCGAACGGCTGATTGAGCGACATGCCACCGTAGGGCATGGACATCATCTGAAGCGGCCGATTGCTCGAAAAAGACGAGTTCTGTTCGAAACCGGTAGTCGAGGACGGAAACCTCGGCAGGTTCATCGAGAACGAGGCACGGCTGTCGAAATTTGCTTGCATGGTTAGATATCCTTGTAAATAGGCGGATGTGCATAACTGACTATCACAGAGCATCGGCGACCAATTTTCGTGATGGCTTGAAATTGCCCTGCAGAGGCAGTGTAGGTTTCGTAGATCTGCCCATGCACTAAATATTCAACGCGCGCGAAAAATTACGACATCGGAGGTTCCCGTCGAACGACATCGCTCGCATGTCTTGCCCAAAAAGACGCACAAGTAATGAAGGAGTATTACCTTCTACGCGTCCGGGCTTCGTACGCTTCAGTCATGCGAATCACCTTCATGTTGGATGCCGCGTGCATTCGAGAAGTCGACCAAAATCTAATGAGGAAAACGAGTGACGTCATCCCGCGAATCGATCCACGTCGAACCAGCGCATGCCGCGGGTGTCGTCAAGACGGGCAGAGTGCGCAATGTCAAGCTCTTCAAACCGCGCGCGCTAACCGGTGCCGCGAAGGCTTTGCTCGTCGTGGGATTTGGCGGCACGGTTTCGTACGCTTCGGCGCAAGCCAGTGGAGACGCAGGTCACGAAAACGCAAGAGCGGCCAGGACGCGCGGTGATTATTCGTCGGTGGGCATGGACGATTCGAAATCGTTGAAGGCAGGTGCCATCGGCTCAGGCGCGTTGCAAGTCGAGTCATCCGAGCCGCTTCGATCGTTCGATTCTCCCAAGCTTCATTTGCGAGGCTGGCCGCACGATTTATCGTTCGCGCAACGCTTCTCTCTTAGATCCGATGCAACGGCGAGCAACGAGCTGCTGGCTAATACGATGCATACGCGGCCTCAACATGCCGTGTTCTTCGCCACCCCATTCGTGAGCAATGGGCTTGATAAAACCCCCGATTACGGCAAGGTATTCGACACGCGCATGACCGTGCGTTCGTCTACGCCTTTATCGCACGACGCATCAAAACGCCGCGCGCCACCGGACAAGCTTGCGGGCCATGTGCAAAGATTCACTAAGCGGCACGCCGCCCACGCGCGAGTTCATCAAGGCGTTGGGACACCGATGCATTCCAAGCGAACGAGGCGGGTTGCGCCGCGAGTCGCGCATCACGCTGCGGGCGCATGGAAGCATCATCACCACGCAGTCGTTTCGGGCAGTGGCATGGTCACCGCGCGGGTTGATGACATCGCCGCGCACTTGGAACACACGCGGCACGACGCGCCGGAAACGTCGCTTTACGCACTGGGACAGCAGCGCGCTGCGCAAATGCCACAGATGACGCCAGCCTTGATGGCCGACGTCGGCAATGTCACCACGGCCGCAACCCATCCCACGAGTCGACTCGTCGCTACCATGTTGAGAGCGGATGAACCGGAAATCGTTGTCGGTGATGTGGTGAGTCGTTTTCCGGATCGAAAGCCAACAATGCGTTTGGAGGAGGCCACAAGCCTCACAACGAGTCTGGCCGCGCTGCCCGACTCAACGCCTCCGAATGCCGTAGACGTAAGCCATGCCGCGCAACGACCCGAACTGCCAGAAGGGCCACACGTTGCAATGCGGGCATCGATTGGCTCTCCTTCGACCAAAAAGACGGCAACCGTAGCGGTGGGCAGCGATGCAATCGCCCTTGGCGCACATGCGAGCGCTTTCGGCGATTCCGCGATGGCAAGCGGCGAAAATGCCGTGGCAATAGGTGCGAATTCGCTAGCCGACCGGGATAACGCGGTGTCGGTCGGCAGCACGGGCCACGAGCGCCAGATCACGAACGTCGGGGCTGCGACGACGCGCACCGACGCAATCAACCTTGGACAACTCAACGACGTTATCGGCGGCGTGAACGGTCGTATCGACGATGTCGACCGCGCCGCGCGACGAGGTATTGCAGCGGCTTCAGCACTCAACATTGCCACGCCGTATTTGCCGGGGCGGACCACGTTCAATGCAGGCATGGCGAGCTATCGCGGTCAGGCGGCGCTCGGTATAGGCGTTTCAAGCTGGAATCGTAAAGGAACGGTGAACTATAACCTTGGCGTTTCTACAGCAGGCGGCAATAGCACCATCGTGCGCGTCGGTATGGGCATCGTACTAGGCGCGTGAGCGAAGAGGAACTGCGAATCTTTACAACATCGAGGAGGAGCCGGGGTTGGCCAGATGACCCAACGATCCATTCGGAATCGAACTGGCTTTATGTAGTACTACCAATATCGCAAGAAATTCAGGTTACGTGGAGAATTTATCAAATGAAGAAATCTGTTGTCGCAACGCTTTTCGCGGGTGTCTTTGCCGTGTTTACCGGCAGTGCTTTCGCATCTGACGGAACCATCACGTTCAACGGCGCGCTGACTGCCTCCACCTGCGCCATCAACGGCAATGGGACTTCGGCCAAGGACTTCACGGTCAAGCTGCCGACGATCTCGACCAGTACGCTGAAAGCCGCAGGCGAGACAGCCGGAACGACGTCCTATCAGATCGCTTTGACGGGATGCACCCCGGTGACGAGCTCCAGCAAGGCAGCGGTCTTCTACGAAGCGGGCACCTCGGTCGATCCCGCCGACGGCCGACTGACCGTCACGGCTGGCGGTGCCAGCAACGTCAAGATGCAGTTGTTGAACCTGGATGGCAGTCGAATCAAGGCGGGCTATTCGACCGATCTCCAAAACTCGAAGGCCGCCGACATCTCGTCCGGTTCGGCAACGCTTAGCTATGACGTTCAGTACTACGCAACTGGCGTCACAACCGCCGGTGCGGCTAACTCTTCTGTCGTTTATAGCATCGACTATCAGTAAAGCGACACGCGGGCCACGGAGATCGTCATGTCATCGCGGCCCGCCGTTCACTGCAACGTCTTGACGACGAGACACAACGCCAATGAAACTTGCGATAAAGATCCTCACCATTGCAACCCTGAGCACGGTGATGCTCGCGCGCACGCACGATGCTGAAGCATCGGTGGTTATTGCAGGAACTCGCGTCATCTATAACCAAAGCGACTCCGAGGTCACGGTCAAGTTGACGAACAATGGCAAGCTCCCTGGCCTGGTGAAGGTGTGGATCGACAAGGGCAATCCGGACACCGCGCCGGACACCATCGAGGTTCCGTTCGCCATCACGCCGTCCATCATGCGGATCGATCCGGACAAGTCCCAGACTTTGCGGATCATGTCATCAGGCGAGCCTTTGCCCGCGGATAGGGAATCGATCCTTTACTTGAACGTGCTGGAGGTTCCGCCCAAACCAACGGGCGATGAGGCGGACGCGAATCAGCTACAGTTCGCGTTCCGCTCACGTATCAAGTTCTTTTATCGTCCAAGCGCACTGAAGGGGCAACCTGAAAGCGCGTCCGGACAGGTCGTGTGGAGCATTAATCCTAGCGACGCCGCCAACAAGATCGCGGCATTTAATCCCAGCCAGTACTTCGTCTCTTTCGATCGAATCACGCTAACCGACGGCGCGCGCACCGCCGTGTTCGATGAGGGCGGGATGGTTGGTCCAGGTGAGACCCGAGTCTTCGCGCTAACCGGCGACATTTTGGGTCCAGGCGCGAAGTTGCACTACACAGCAATCAACGATTACGGCGGACCACAAGAGGGTGAGGCCGACTTGCAGCCGTGAGCAGGAGCTATCGAAGCTGCTGACACACAAACGGCAATGCGGTTTTGTAGCGAACCAAACGCCAATCATACAGACAGGACGCGTTGATGCAGGCCAGGTCTCATGCGTAAGGCTTGCCTTTGAGATGGAATTTCGGAATCCGTAATGAAAGCAAGAAAACATAAAAGCAATGAGCCTCAACCCAGGCTCAAGCCAATAAGTGTCTGTACGATACAGGCATTGGCGGCGATTGGTGTAAGCGCTCATGCGTGGGGTGCATCCGCGCAAGTTGCAGCGGTCGAATTCAACGAGCAATTTCTCGACACGGGCGACGGCGGGAAAGTCGACATCTCTCGCTTCAACCAGGGACAGCGCGTAGTGCCTGGCACCTATCGCTCTGACCTCTACGTGAACGATGTCTGGAAAGGCAAGCTCGATATCGAGCTACGCGAATCCACGCCCGGGAACGGGACAGTGCATCCGTGCGTCACGACCGGATGGCTCGAAAAGTCCGGCGTGGACCTGAGGAAGCTCTCGTCCGAGGCATCCGCAAGGCTAGAGAACGACAGCGGGGAATGCCTCGAACTTCCCGACTTGATACAGAACGCGACTGCAACGTTCGACAGCGGCGAACAGCGGCTCGATGTGAGCGTGCCGCAGATCGTCATGCTCAAACGTGCGCGTGGCTATGTCGATCCGAAGTATTGGGATGATGGTGTGCCAGCCGCGTTGCTTCAATATTCCGCAAACGCTTATCACAGCGAGTCGGGAAGCGCCCGAACCGATACGCAATACCTCGGTGTCAACGCCGGTCTCAACGCCGGACCGTGGCGCTTTCGCTATCAGGGAAACCTTACGCGCGGGAATCTCGGCGGGCAGCATTATCAAAGCGTGGAGACTTACGTGCAGCGCGCGTTCAAGGACATCAAGAGCCAATTCATTGCAGGCGACACCTTCACCGACGGCGCGCTGTTCGACAGCTACGGCGTGCGAGGCGTGACGCTAGGCACGGATGACCGGATGGTTCCCGAGTCTCAGCGCGGCTATGCGCCAGTCGTTCGGGGCATTGCAAGCAGCAATGCGAAAGTGCAGATTCGCCAGAACGGCAATGTGATCTACGAGACGACGGTCGCGCCCGGTGCGTTCGAAATCGACGATCTCTACCCCACGGGCTATGGTGGAAATCTGGAGGTACTCGTCACGGAGGCGGACGGTACGACCCACGTTTCCTCGATTCCATATGCCGCTGCTGTCAACGCGCTGCGCCCAGGGGTAACACGCTATAGCGCGGCAGTTGGCGAGTATCGCGATCCGGCCGTGAGAATTCATCCGTTCGTATCTCAGTTCACGGTTCAGCGCGGCATGAGTAACCGTGTGACGCTGTATGGCGGTATCACCGGTGCGGACATGTATTTCTCCGCGCTCGCCGGCGTGGCGCTCAATACGAAATTCGGCGCATTCGGGTTCGACGTGACGGAATCGAGCGCGAGCTTCAAGGGCTTCGGAACACGGAATGGGACGAGCGCTCGCCTAAGCTATGCCCGAATGTTCGAGCCGACCAACACCAACATTGCAATCGCGGCCTATCGATATTCGACTGGCGGTTTTCTGAGCCTGCCAGATGCGGCCACGACGCGTCAACTGATCAGCGATCATCAGCTCGGTTCGATGTCCGCTCCTCAAAAGTCGCGCTTGCAGTTCACGCTGAATCAAGGACTAGGCGATAGCGGACGCTTTGGCGCCATCTACGCGGTGGGCTCGCTCACGACATACTGGAACCGGACATCGCGCGATACGCAGTTTCAGCTCGGCTACAACAATAGCTGGAAGCGCCTGACCTACGGGGCGTCGGTCATCCGTCAATACCAGGTGGACAACAAGCGATGGGATAACCGCTTCATGTTGACGGCGATGGTGCCGCTCGGTTGGGGCTCGCACGCTCCTCAGTCGTCGACCAGCTTTCAGCACGACACCGGCAACGGCAACTCCAGCCTTCAGGAATCGGTGACGGGCACGCTTGGCTCGGACAGCGCGCTTTCATATGGCATGAATGCGTCGTTCAGCGATGGCGATCGAACGAGCGGCAATACAGCCAGCGTGGGTGGAAATCTAGGCTATGTATCGCCATTTTCCTCGCTGTCGGTCAACGCAAGCAAGGGACGCGACTACTCGCAATACGGCGCGGGCATTTCCGGTGGCGTGGTGGCCTGGCAAGGCGGCGCGGCATTCGCGCCAAACATGAGCGACACCGTCGCCGTCATCGAAGCGAAAGACGCGGCGGGCGCAAGGCTCGCGAATGGCGCAGGTCTTCGTGTCGATCCATGGGGACACGCCATCGTCTCCGGCGTGCAGCCTTATTCCGACAACGAGGTCGAGATCGATCCTAAAGGGCTACCGCTCAACGTGCAACTCAAGTCGACCGTACAACGCGCTACGCCGACTGCGGGCGCCGTGGTGAAACTCGAGTTCGACACTGAGAACATGGGCAAGCCCGCCCTGATGCATGTTCTTCAGGCAAGCGGCAAGCCGCTTCCGTTCGGCGCGCAAGTTTCGGATGGCAAGGACGACACCGTGGGCACCGTGGCGCAGGGCAGCCGCATCATTGCCACCGGACTCAAGAGCGATGAGGGAACGCTCAATGTCAAATGGGGAGACGCTCCCGAGCAGCGTTGCGTGGTTCGCTACGCGTTGCCAAAACTGCCGCTGGCCAGCACGCCTAATTCACTTAGCATAGCTGATGGAGTCTGCCGATGATCCTCGACAGATCACTTGAGATCATAACTTCGATGAACCGTTTAAACACAATCGTCCGTGCCGTTGCACGGCATGCAGCGGCCTGGCTTATGCTGGCCGGAATGATTCCTTCCGCCGCATGGGCCAGCGCGTCTTGCCATTCCAACTACAGCGCATTCACGCTTTCTTTTCCGTCTACGATAGCCGTGGCGCGCGACCTGCCCCACGGATCGCTTCTGAGTGCATGGTCCGTGTCTGCCGCCACTCCAAACTATTGGACCTGCACTGTGTCCGATGGCTGGTACACCGGCACCGATTTCGAGCTGGCAGGTATCGTCGCCGGTGCGCCAACCCGCTATAAAGCCTCCTACAATGGCGTCGAATTTTCGGTCTATGCGACTAATGTGCCTGGCATCGGGATCGCACTTGGAGGAACAGTCTATGCCGCTAAAACGCAATACGGCCCGTGGGACTTTCCGGTTTTAGGATACGAGAGAAACAATGTCGGTAGCCCGGTGGACAATGGCGGACAGCTCATAGCGGCCCTCGTGAAGATCGGTGACGTTACCCCGGGTACAGTTTCCGGATTGATCGCGAGGGCGTTCTCGTGGGAGACCGCCGGGAAAAGTCCTCCTGGATACAACGCGGCTTCGGGTTCGATCGACTTCAACATGACGCCGGTGATCATCACCGTTCTGACATGCCGCACACCCGATGTAACGGTGCCAATGGGCACGCTAGCCCTCGCGGACCTACCGGCAATGGGACTCGCACCGCGCAAGTCGGCATCTTTCAATATGAGCTTTGACAACTGTCCCGCAGGCACGCCCGTGGAGGGCACTACGGCGGGCATGATCCATAGTGTTCAGTACCGGATCGATCCGGCGAATGGGACGGTGTCGGGCTTCAGCAATGTTGCGGCACTAAGCGGCACGCCTTCGGCAGGAGGCGTCGGCATTCAGCTATTCGACAGTGCGGGCGCGGCAATTCCGTTTGGAACGAACCTTACCTTGAATGGTTTCAACGGAGCAGTCGCTTCGAGTTACACCGTCGCAATGACCGCACGTTATTACCGGACAGGTCCGTTATCCCCCGGTCCGGCCAACACGACAATGACAATGACCATGTACTACCAGTAGTAATGCGATCGACGTGAAGATGTGCGCTCCCCAACCTCGCGGAAGGGGCAGATCGGCTCACTTGCGGGCCACGTTCATTTACTTGTTTAACCGAAGGGAGTTTCAAAATGGAATCTATCAAGCGCGATGCCTTGGCTTACGCGTCGGTGGCCGGTGGCAGCGCGAAGGCGTCGAGTAGTTCGTCTGCGTCGACGAACGTGAGCATCGTAATCAGTGCACCGGTTCCACATGGCAACCAGAAGGGATGATGCATTAGCCCATCCGTAAAGCAGGCAAGACCTGCGTTTCGCTTGTCTTCAAAGCGAAGGCCGCCTTCGATTCTCTGAAAGCGGCCTTCGTCCTTACTCGCATTCAACTGGCCAACGTCGCCATCGTGCGTTGCGCCTCGGTGATCTGGCGGAAGTACCGCGCCGTGCGCTGCAAGCCTTCATCAAGTTCCGTCACGGGCTGCCAGTCGAGCAGCGTGCGCGCCTGCGTGATATCCGGTTGACGATGCCACGGATCATCCATCGGCAATGGATGAAACACGATCTCGGAACTCGAACCCGTCAACGCGATGATGCGTTTAGCAATGTCCAGCATCGAAAGTTCGTGCGGGTTGCCTAGATTGACTGGACCCGTGACGTCATCGGGCGTGTTCATGAGGCGGATGAAGGCGTCGACCATATCGTCGACATAACAGAAGGAGCGCGTCTGCGTGCCTTCGCCATAAACGGTGATAGGCTCGTTGGCGAGCGCCTGCATCATGAAGTTGGACACCACGCGGCCATCGGTGGGATGCATGCGCGGCCCATACGTATTGAAGATTCTCGCGATCTTGATGTTGAGGCCATGCTGCCGCCGATAATCCATGAAGAGTGTTTCGGCGCAACGCTTGCCTTCGTCATAGCAAGAACGCGGACCGATAGGATTTACATTGCCCCAATAAGCTTCTTGTTGCGGATGCACGCGTGCGTCACCGTACACTTCACTCGTCGATGCCTGAAAGATGCGCGCCTTCACACGCTTGGCGAGACCCAACATGTTGATCGCGCCATGCACGCTCGTCTTCGTGGTCTGAACGGGATCGTACTGGTAATGAATGGGCGAAGCGGGGCACGCGAGGTTATAGATCTGGTCCACTTCCACATAGAGCGGAAACGTCACGTCGTGGCGCATCAGTTCGAAATTCGCGCTGTCCAGCAGATGCGCGATGTTGTCCTTCGTGCCGGTATAAAAATTGTCGACGCACAAGACATCGTGTCCTTGAGCGAGCAGGCGTTCGCATAGATGCGAGCCGAGAAACCCCGCACCTCCCGTGACCAGAATGCGCTTGCGAAAGGCTTCCTTCATGGATGTTCTCTAAAATGATATTTAGCTGCAGACGTGACGCAGCGTGGCTTCCCACTCGGCTGCGAAGCGATCGATATGAAAGCGTTCCAACGCCACCTTGCGTGCACCTTCACCGAGCCGGCGGGCCTCGGCGGGATCGCGTAGAAGGTGTTGCATGGCATCGATCAACCGGTCCGTATCGGTATGGATGAAGCCGCTTTCGCCGTTGCGAATGACGGTTGCAAGCTCGGTCGTCGCGAGGCCGACAATAGGCATGCCTATCGTCATCGCCTCGACGATTGCGAGACCGAGGCTCGTCCAGCGAATCGGATTGAAAAAGAAACGGTATTGCGCGCTGAAAGACGCGAGATCGAGATTGCCGATCTCGCCGAGTCCTCCCGCTGCGTGAGCATCCATGCCGACTAGGTCGAGCGGCACACGCCGCGCGGCTTCGGTGAATACATCGTGACCGAGCCTGCGTCCACGCTGCTTCAGATGATTGATGATGACAATGCCGCGTTCTTTCTCGCCGCTATAGCGCACGCTGTCGGGCACCACGACACCATGTTCGATCACCTGCGTCGGCGTCTCGCCGCTGTCCCACATGAGGCGGTTGAAGTGGGTCACATGCACGAGCAGCGTGTCGCGGTCTTGCACCCAATGCCGTTGTTCGAAGGCATTTTCCTGCGGCGGATCATGCTCGATATAGACGCGCGGCAAGCGGCGTTGTGCATTGCTCAAAAGGTTCAAGCGGTCGTCGTCCCAATGCGTGCGATGCTGAAAGAGCACGACATCGAAATCTTGCGAAGCCACTTCGTCATAAGGCACTTCGTGGACATTGCCGCCCCACGGCAAGACGCCGACCTTGCCCGCGTAGCCCGGAGGATGGCCGGGCTTCGTGACGAGATAGAAGTCGTGCTTCGCTTGACTCAAGTAGTACATGTAGTTGCCGTGCACGTGCCATGTCAGAACACGCAGGCGTCGGTTGTCAGCAGTGAGCATGGATCGGGGCCGTATGAAATCGAGGTTCGGGCAGCTGCGCATGTGCGACATCCAGTACCTGTGCAACACTGATATTCAGCGCGCATGGATGCCCATACGGACAGTCGCGAAACGAGCAGGGACGACAGGAGGGATAATCCGCCAGCACGCGATGACGTTCATGGTCGAGCGGCGCCCAGCGGCGCGTGTCGCTACCTGACGCGATGACGACGCTTTTCGTGCGCATTGCCGCCGCGATATGCGATATGCCGGTGTCGTTGCAGACAACGAGTTGCGCCTTCGCTACGAGCGCGGCGAGGCCGCCTAGCGATGTCTTCCCGGTCAGGTCGATTGCATCGCAGCCTTCCAATGCCCGCGCTATATGCGACGTGATCGGCGCTTCTCCCGCGCTGCCAGTCAATGCAATCTGCCAACCCGCATGGGCAAGCGACAAAGCCACTTGCGCAAAGCGTTCGGCGGGCCAGCGGCGTGAAGGCAGTTGCGAACCCGCATGCACGAGCACGAGTCGCGTGGAATCGAGTTCATAAGCATCGAGCAACCCGGCGCACTCTCGGATGTCTTCGTCGCTCAACGGGATGTCGAGATCGGTATGGCTTGCATCGATACCGAGCGCATCCATCAGGGCGTTATAGCGTGCTATCTCGGGTAGCGTATCGGGCCAGGGAATGAAGACGCCCTCGCGCATCGCTTCATCAGGCTTCAGATAGCCGGCGTTCAAACGCGCGCCCATTTGTTCGACGATATCGTTCGCCACACCGCCGCTGCCATGCAGTTGAATCGCAAGATCGAAGCGGCGCTCCTGCATCGCGCTCCAGAATGACGGCAAACCCGCATCGGTTTCTTCCTGCTCGGGAAAACCGACAGCGCCGGGAAAGGGAACGAGTTCATCGATCAGCGGACGATAGCGCGTCACGAAACTGCTTGCCCACGGTAGCCCTATCAGCACGATATGCGCACGCGGATGGGCAGCCCGTAACGCGCGCAACGCGGGGACGCAGCAGAGCATGTCGCCAAGCTGCAAAGCCCTGAAAATAGCGATGCGTTCGATCATACGAACACCACGCGAAATTTGAAGGCGCCGTATAGCCGCCAGTAGATCGAGAGAAACGGAATCCACAGCGACGTCCACGCCATTTCGAGCACGTGCGATGGCGTAAGCGCTGTCTTCATCAAGCGCTTTACACAGAACCAACCGCTCATCACGAGCCATGCAATTACGCAGGCAATGGCGAGCGAGTCGAAACGCAGTGCGTAAGCGACGATGGCCGCCACGACCACCGCGAGGATCATGTAATACAACACGGGCGGCGTGCTGCGTATGCGCGATCTGAACAACGCAGGGTGCTTCTTGTAAAGCAACGCATCGAACTGACTCTTCTTCTGTTGCGACAAGCTCACGCCCCAACGTGCGGGGCGCACGGGGTGCAACACCATCGCATCGTGCGAACGGACGATATGCGCGCCGCTGCGCAGGAGCTGGAATTGCAGATCCGAATCTTCGCGCCACGCAGATGTAAAACGCGCATCGAATCCGCCTATACGGTCCATCGCGGAGCGCTTGACGAAGGTATTGGCCGTTGCGAACTCTGCGCTCGAAAGACCTGCCGCGTCCTGCTCGTAGTCGGTCGGCCGCGCGGGAAGCGGCACGACGATGCGTCCCGACACCGCATCCGCGCCGGCATCGAGCGCGGCGACGCCCGCACTTAGCCACTGCGCATCGGGGATGGTGTCGTCATCGGTGAATGCGATGAAACGTGACTGCGCCGCACGCCATCCCGCGTTGCGCGCACCCGCAGGCCCTTGCGTCGCGGTGACGGGGACATAGCGAATATGCGGACCGCGCGGCTCGGTTGTCTCGCATTCGCGCGCAAGCGCCATGACCTTGGCGCGCGTGGCATCATCGGGACCGTCGTCGCAGACGATGATCTCGTAACGCGATGCGCGCATGTCCTGCGCCATCACCGCGCGCAAGCATCGTTCGAGCATGTCGGGACGACGATAAGTCGGCACGACCACGCTCACGTCGTACGCAAACGATGATGGTGTTACCGCGCTCTCGCTCCTTTCGAAAGCGTCGGCGCCATCGAAGGTAAAGCCGCCGGAAACCGTGCTCATGCATGTGCTCCGGGTTTTTCGATCAAGAAAGAACCGATGACGAGCGCATCCAGCGGCGACGTCCAGAAAGATTCGAGCGCATCGCGCGGCGAGTTGACCATCGGTTCGCCACGCGTGTTGAACGACGTGTTGACGAGCACCGGTACGCCCGTGCGTGCCTTGAATGCGGCGAGCAGATCGTAATAGAGCGGATGTTGCGAGCGGTTCACGGTCTGTACGCGCGCCGTGCCATCGATATGCGTCACGGCCGGAATTTTCGGCTTCATCTCTTCGCGCACGTCGAAAACGAAGAGCATGAAAGGCGCCACGCATGCATCGACGAACCAGTCGACCGCATGTTCTTCCATGACCACCGGCGCAACAGGACGGAAGTCTTCACGATCCTTGATCTCGTTGAGCTTCGCTTGCATGGACGGATCGATCGGCGATGCAAGTATCGAACGTGCGCCGAGTGCGCGCGGTCCGAATTCCGTGCGGCCCTGATACCAACCGATCACGCGATTTCGCGCGAGCAGATCGGCTGTTTCGCCTGCGACGTTATCGAGCTTCCGATACGGCGCCTTGGCCCACTTGAGAAACTGTTCGACTTCGTTGTCGTCATAACGCGGGCCGAGATATGCGTGATCCATGCGCCATTTGCGGCTGCGATCGCCTTGCTTCTCTCGTTCGCGATAGTCCGTCCAAAGCGCCGCGCCCAGCGCGGTACCGGCATCGCCAGCCGCAGGTTGCACCCAGATCTCTTCGAACGGGCCACGGTCGCGCAGACGCGCGTTCATCACGCAATTGAGTGCCACGCCGCCTGCCATCGCGAGCTTCGATAAACCAGTTCGCTCGTGCAACCACTTTGCCAATTCGAGCGCCGTGTCTTCGAGCACGACTTGCAACGAATGCGCGATATCGTAATGATGCTGATCGAGCGGGCCGCCGCGCTCACGACGCCGACCGAAGCGTTCTTCCAGGCGCGGGGCATCGACGGTATAAGTGCCGTCATGCCGATATTTCACGATCTCGCGAAACTGGTCCACGTAAGCCGGCTTGCCGAACGAAGCCAGCGCCATGACCTTGTACTCGTCCGAAGAATGCAGAAAGCCCAGATAGTCGGTGACGGTTTCATACAGCAGCCCGAGCGAATGCGGCAGTTCCACCTGTTTGACGCGCTCGTACTGTCCGTTGACGAATTGCCCGAGACTCGTTGTTACGCCTTCACCGCGTCCGTCCATGGTAAGCACGGCGGTATCTTCGAAGGGCGCAGCGAGAAACGCGCTTGCTTCATGCGACAGATGATGATCGACGTAATGCCAGTCGAAACGCGGCGCGCGGCCGCCGCTTGCGAAGCGCTTCTTCAGATGATGCGGCGCGCCATCCACCAATTGACCGCGCGCATTGACGATATAGCTTAAGAAAAGCGGGTCCCAAGGCGATTCGGATGGGTTGCCGCTCGAATGCTCGGACGGCATGAACGGCAACGCAATGCTTGCTTTAGGCTGCCGTGGCATGGCGGAAAGCAGATGCGGGTCGTATGAATAGGCGACATGATCGACATCCGCCAGTTCGATACCAGCCTCTTTGAGGCAATAGTCGATGGCGTCGAAGGGCAATTGCCATGTCGAAAACGGCACCGGACGCTTCGCATGCTTGACGTGCGTGAAGCGTTCGTCTTCCGCTGCCGCAACGACGACACCGTCCTTGATCAGCGCAGCCGCGCTGTCGTGATAGACCGCATTGATTCCGAGGGTGTACATGGAAAGCGAACCTTATGGATGGATCGAGAGAGGGGCGGCAGCGTCTGCGCGGGCATCGCAAAGCGACATGACAGCGTCGATTACTTCATCTACGCTCACGCCGAGGAGGCACAAATGATGTCCTTCGGGACAGATGCTGCGATAGCACCATCGGCACGGCACATCGTGATTGAGCACGCTATGCGGCGTCTGCCATGGCGTATGTTGCGGATTGGTGAGTGCATAGAGATCGACTACAGGCGTGCCGAGCGCAGAGGCAATATGAACGGGACCGCTATTGTTTGAAACAAGGACGCGTGCGTGCTTCACGAGAGCGGCCAGTTCGCCGAGATCGAGTGCGCCCGACAGGTCGCTGATGCCGCCGTGACCGCCGCTTACCTCGCGACACAATTCCGCTTCGCTTGCCGAACCCGTGACGACGACTGGCCAGCCCGTGCGCGCGTTGAGCGCTTGCGCGACCTCCGCGAAGCGCTCGGGCGGATAACGACGCGATGCCGCCGTCGCACCTGGATGCATCATGAAAAATGGCTCATGAAGATCGATACCGCGTGCAACGAGCTTCTGCGCAAGCGATGCCTCATCGCCGTCTCGAACCGTGAAGCGCATGCGCCTGTCATCGGCGCGTGCGCCTACTTGAGCGACCAACGCAAGCTGACGCTCGACCTCGTGACGTGTGCCGTTCTGCGGTTCGGTTTCGGCGACCCAGTCGGTGAGCAAACCGTAGGGATTCTCGCGGCAATGCGCCAACCTTCGCGGGATACCCGCAAGATGACAAAACATTGCGGCAGGCAAAGGATTCTGGCTATAGACCGTGAAGATCACGGCGGCATCGAAGCCGAGCATTTGAATGCGTTCGAGCATTGCAAGATCGCGACTCGCGTCGATGGGCGTGTCATGCTTGACCCACGGCGCGTCATACTCGATCACGTCATCGATATCTTCGATGAAGCGCGCGGCCATCGCACCCGAACGCGATGCAAGCAAGCTCAGATGCCGTCCGGGATACGCATGTTTGAGAGCGTGCAGAGCAGGCGTCGTCATCAGCACGTCGCCAAGATTGTCGGTACGTACGCAGAGGATGCGCTTGACGTTTTCGCCCCAGACGCCTTGCGGACGCGACTCCGGTGCGCGCGCATGAGGCGCGATCGCGACAACAGGGATTCGCTCGCGCTTCACGCTGCAAGCTCCCCATGCCATGCCGACTCAATCACGCGCGCTGCTTCGTGCATGTCTTTCGCAATGGCGTCGGGCTCGCGCAGTGGGCCACGCTGCCATAACGTCTCGTTGCCATTGTCGATAAGCACGGCGCGGCAACCTGCACGATGACCCGCTTCGACATCGTCGAGTATGTCTCCGACGAACCAGCTACGTGCAAGATCAAGACCGAGGTCACGCGCCGCGCGTTCGATCATGCCGGACGCTGGCTTGCGGCATTCGCATATTTTCCGGTATTTCGCCACCGTTCCTTGTGGATGATGCGGGCAGAAGTACACGCCAGCGAGTCGTGCGCCTGCGCGCGCCGCAAGTTCATGCAGCGTGCGTTCGACATCGGCGAGCGCCGCTTCATCGAACTTGCCAAGCGCCACGCCGCTTTGATTGCTGATAACGACGACCGGTACGTCCATGCGTGCGAAGAGCGCGAGCGCATTAACGGCGCCAGGTGCAAGACGCATCTTCAGCGGGTCGACGTTGTAAGGCACGTCGTCGAGCAAGGTGCCGTCCTTATCCAGAAACACGGCAGGGCGAAGGAGTGTCGGCTTCATGCGGAAGCGCCACCGTAAGCACTGCGCTCATCGAGCACGGTGTTCGAAAATTCCACTTCCGCCACGCGCGCGTAGACGCGTTCTAGCGCTTGCGCGACGCCGGTCCATGTGAACATCGAGCGCGCCCGTTCCAACCCTGCCGCGCCCATGCTTTCGGCGAGCGCGGGATCGCGCTTGAGCATGGCAAGCGCGGCCGCCAGTGCATGCGGGTCTTTCGGCGGAACGAGCAGGCCAGTCTCTTGATGAGCGACCGAGTAGCGAATGCCGCCCACATCCGCGCCAATTACAGGCGTGCCACAGGCCATGGCCTCGAGCGGGGTAATGCCGAAGGGCTCGTACCAGGGCGTCGTGACGAAGACATCCGCCGCGTTATAAAACTCCTTCAAACGCTGGCGTCCATGACGTCCGAGAAAATTGACGTGGTCTTCCACGCCGCATTCGCGGGCTATTCCGCGCAGTCTGCCGATTTCCGGTGTCGCGATTTCGTTGGCCTCATCCGAGTTGCCGCCGATCACGTAGAGATGCGCGTCTTCGTTCAACTCGCGATTGCACACGCCAATCCCGCGCACGACATTATCGATCCCCTTGCGCGGCACCATGCGCCCGAGTTGCAATGCAATGAACTTGTCCTGCGGCCAGCCGAGCCGCTCGCGCGCTTCATGCTTGTTGATCGGATGAAACTCCGCGCTGTCGAAGCCGCATGGCACGAGGTCGATCCGCTGACGCTCCGCCTGATATAGCGCGATGAGATCGGCAGCATCTTGCGGACATTCGGCGATAACGGAATCCGACTCGCGAACGAGCGCATCTTCTATGTCGAAGCGCTCGTCGGGAAAGCCATCGCCTGCGCCTTGATGAATGCGCCGCACGCGACCGAGCGCGTGGAACGTGGTGACGAGCGGCGTGCCGAGCGCAGCCTTGATTCGCATGCCGACGAGTCCCGACATGAAGAAGTTTGCATGGACCACGTGATAGGGCGTTTCCTCTTTCTCGAAGAACCCGATCACGAAGCGCGCGAATTCGTCCATGAACGGAAGTAATTGCTCCTTGGGCAATTGCACGGGCGGCCCTGCCGGAACATTGATTACGCGAATTCCTTCGAAGCGCGAGACAAGCGGAAGTAAAGAACGATCGCGACGCGTGAACACATCGACTTCATGACCGCTGCGTGCAAGTTGCCGCGCTACGTGCGCGACATAGATGTTTTGTCCGCCGCTATCGACGCCGCCCGCCACTGCAAGTGGAGAAGCGTGTTCACTGATTAGTGCGATCTTCACTGTGCCCGTCCCCATCACGAAGGTCCAAAGTAGGCTCGTCGCGCTTGATCGTGCGAGTCCTTCGGAGTCGTGGAGTTAGAGCATTCGTTGTGCCACTGAAATGGAAATACGCAGAATCGTTTGTTCGTTGTCGGACGAAAGCAATTTCGTTTTGGGTTCGCACACGGCCGAATCCGTGCTGGTGCGCTTCTATATCGCGCTGGCAGTGGATGAGCGGCGCCGGTCGTCATCGCGGACGACTGCGCGCATCAGCAGGACGCTGCGTGCAACCACGCGCCGTTTCGACAACGCCCACGGCAAACCGCGCAACATTGCAAGCGAGTCGCGTAAGAGCGTGCGTTCACGTCGCATGATGAAGAAGGCATTCAGACTTGAACGCAGCGCTTCGGCAAGCGGCAGGCGCAACCATGCGACCCATGCCTCATTCCGCGCAAGAAGACGCCTGCGCAGCGCACTGTCGCGTATTTCCGATGGATGGTGATGCAGCACGAGCTCATCGGCATAGACGAGCGCATGGCCGCTGCTCAGAATATCGAGTGCTAGAAGCGACTCTTCGCCGCCAATGAAAAGCTTCGGCTCATATCCGCCCATTTCGCGGTAGACGCTTGTGCGGAATACGCTCGCACCCGCCATGAAGCCGATCAGCGCGGGCCCCGGCAGCCCATGCGACCCGAGCGGACTCACGCGCATGCGCTCGCAGGTTTCGTCCGTCGATTCGGCATCCCCGACGACCACGCGAGCGCTTAAAACAGCCACGCGAGGCGACGCGTCTAGTATCTGTACTGCGCGTGAGAGCGAGCCAGCTTGCCACCAGGTGTCGTCATCGCAGAAGGCAACGTATTCGGTCTGTACACGCGCCACGCCGAGATTGCGTCCAGCCGCGCCCATGTTTTTGGACGCAATCACGAGATCGACCGAGGGAAATTTTTCTGCAATACGGCGGGCCGTATTATCGGAGGAGGCATTGTCGACCACCACGATACGAACGGGATCGGGCAGGGCGGCAAGTTTTGCGATCGTGCGCAGTACGACATCGGCACGATTATAGGTAAGGACGACAACGCTAAGGCGTACGGACGAGACGTCGTGCGCGCTCATCGGCCATCCTCGCTACGTTCGAGCGTCCAGTAGCGCTCAGGAAGAAAAACGTCGTCATATCCGCCGGGGCCGAAGGCCTTCAGTTGGCTCGTATAAGCCTGCACGGCGTTTCTCTTGGCTGCATGCGCGCGTTCGGCATCCGCGGGATTCGTCGCGGCGGCTTCGTAAGGCGTTGCATCGATGCCGATGCCGTGCAGATCGACGAGACGCCGCTGCACCAGACCGCGCATTCGCCGATATAACCCTTCCTCATAGCCGATGCAGGCGAGCGCGGGATGTTCGAGCCATGCATCGCAAGCGGCAAAGTGCGTAAGCGCATGGTCCGAATGGAACAGGCCGAGTGGAATCAGCAGAAGATCAGGGCGATATTCGCGCACGACATGCAGCAGTGCATCGCGAATCGCCGCGCGCGTCGGTTTTGCCGACTCCGGCGCATGCGGCACATATTGCGAATCGAGAAAGCCGAGATTGACTGAACGCGCGCTTAGCAATCCGAGCGCCCGCTCGTCCTCGTCGATGCGTGTGTGCATCGCTTCGTGAGCGCTACTGAAACCGCAATGCTGGTCCCAGTCCGTCGTCAAATCTTCTTCGGGGCTGCCGGTGAAGACATTGCAGACGATAGTCTCGTTGGATGCAGCGAGCAGGGCGCCGCAACCGAAGACGGCGTCGTCGAGATGTGGCGAGACCAGGAGAACACGGGAGCGCATTTCAGGCATGGGGACAGGTCCACTTGCGAATGACGGCAGCTGCGCCGCAATCGCCGGACCCGCCCGCCTTGCGTTTGCGCCATGTCAGAAGCGCATGCCGATACCCGCTTCGATGATGTCCGAATCGCGGTCATAACGCGTGACCATGCGATTCCATGTCAGACGCGCGAGCCATCGGTCGGTAAACCGATAACTCGCGGATGCCGACACCACTCCCGCGAAACGGCCATCGCCCGTGCGGTTTTGCGGCAAATCGTCGTTCTGCGTGATCGACAAATAAGGACCCGCGCCCACGCCGAGCGTGAGCCTGTCGTTGAAGAATGCGCGCGTGGCCCAAAGCTGTGCCGCAATGCCATCGCGACGCGACTGCACGTGACCGCCTTCGTGCAGATACGACGCGGTGAAGTCGACGTAATGCCACAGTCCGCGCCTGTACTCGACGCTCTCCGAGAGATTCGATTCCGAGTCTAGACTGTTGAGGATCGTGCGCCCGAGCATGACCGTAACTTCGTTGCTGGTGACGTTCGTGCTGCGCGACGGCGCGTAGGCGCGCGGACCCCGACCATCCGGCGCGTCGAGTTGGTAGCCGATACCGAACAGAAGCGCGGTCGTGTCCGGACCGCCGAACGCCTGCACGCGGTTGAGCTTCATCTCCGCGATCCACCGGTTATCGAAGTAGTACGCGGCGCGCAACGTGAACATGCCGCCCCAACCGTGCGAATTCGAATAGCCGCTGCCGGCTTCCGCTTGGCTCGTATCGAAGTAACGGTAGGGACCGGCGCCCGCGGAAAGTTCGAGCCGGTTGTTCCAGAGCGGCAAGCGGCCCCACAATTGCACGGCCTGACCATCGCGATGATGATCGGGAATGTGGCCTTCGTTGAGCCACGAAAAACTCCAGGCCGCATAGCGTCCAAGGCCTTCCCGATAGTTCGCTTCCCATGAATAGCTGTTCTGGCTGCTGCTCTTGAGCGGCCCGGCGAGCACCGAGAATTCCTGAGCTTGTGCGCTTGTGACCGTGCTCGCAAGGGCAGCGCCAGCAATCGTCCAGGCAGCTAACTTGCGAGATCGTCTTTTGATCGAAGTAGTAGTCATCAGGTGGAGTTAAATGCGCATTGTTTGCATTGGCAGCATAGCGGCTATAAGCGGCTTTTGCCCAGATGACGCTTTACCGAATGTTCATGCATGGAGTCGATGGCTCGACGCGGTGCCTTTGGAAGCTGTCCTCGGCACTGTAAAACGTTTGCGGCGGCGAATTCACGCGCGCCGCGGGCTTCCGAGCATTGTGGTGAGCCATGATTCAAGCGTCGTCGCGCTAGCGCCTCTGAAACCGATATGACCATCTGGACGCAGGGCCCAGATCATGCCGCTGCGCGGGCCGAACAAAGCCGCGAATTCACCCGCCGCATCTGCGAGAACGGCGTACGTCTCGCTGCATTCAGGCGATTTTCCCGCAGTAATCAGCACCGCATTGCCTGCGTCACCCAGCATGTCGCGCCACGTTTGAAACGCTGCGTCGAACGATTCGCGTGAGTCGCCGTTCATGTCGTGATCCAGATACCCGATGAGCGTATGCCGCCCGCGACCGATATGGTCGCGCAGCCGCACGGCATGCCCGACGAACGCTTCAGCGAGCCCGCCGCATTCCGGTACGCGATCCCCAGGCGCGGGTAGGCCGGGCGCAATCTGCGCGTTGATCTCGTCGTTTGCATCCGCCACGATTGCACTGCCACGATATCCGACGAGCAACTGTGTTTCGCGCATCGCGGGCCGCACTTCGCCATGCACGAGCACGGTGTTCAAGGCGCGGCTCGTTGCTTCGACCACATCCAGTCCGACCGGCCGACGTTCGGCTTCGTAGCTCGACAACAGTGCTTCGTTCGCGATACCGCGCGCCACGAGCGCGAGTTTCCACGCGAGATTGTGCGCATCCTGCAAGCCTGTATTCATGCCCTGGCCCCCGACGGGCGGATGAATGTGCGCGGCATCGCCCGCAAGGAACACGCGTCCGCTCGTGTACTTTTGCGCAATGCGATGACTCACGCGGTACACGGACGACCACCGCATCGACGAAAGCCTCGTTCCCGGCGGAAGTAACGGCAGCATGATGCGTTCTACGTCGGCGAACGCGGGCGCGGTTTCATTGACGAGGCGCGCGGCATCGTCGTCGCCGAGGATCATGGAGAGGCGATAACGGCGGGCCGAACCGCGCACCGGCAGCGCGGCAATCGTCGTCGCACCACGAACGCCTTCCACTGCGGACAGGTTGAAACGCAGCATCGGTCCGTGCTGAACGTGCCAGTCGACATCGAGATCGGCGAGCATGAACGTCTGCGGATACTGCCCGCCTTCGAACGGTACGTTCAGATGATGCCGCACGGTGCTGCGTGCGCCGTCGCAACCGACCAGCCACCGGCAGCGGATTTCACGCATGGTGCCGTCGGCGTCTTGCATGCGAGCGAGGACGCTGTCGCCGGTATCGTCGAAATCGATGAGGGTTGTCCCGTAGTGCACGTGCCCGCCCATACGCGCGAATGCCGCTTCCAGAATGCGCTCGGTTTCATATTGCGCGAGTGAGAGTGCGCCATAAGGCAGGCCCTCGCGCGGCACTTCGACGCTGAAGGCCAGCGTGCCGTCTTTATAAGTATCGGCGCCAGTGAGCCAGACGCCCGCATCGATGGCTTCACGCGCGATGCCCAGATCGTCGAAGACTTCGAGCGTGCGCGCGGTCACGCCCAACGCCTTTACGAAGAACGCGCGGTTGGCGCGCGCGTCTATCACTCGTGCTTCGATGCCGTCGCGGCGCAGTTCGGTTGCAAGGAGGAGACCGACAGGTCCCGCGCCGGCGATAAGAACGTCGATGGTATCGGGCATGGCGAGCGTTCTCCTGAGCGTTCAGCCGAGGTCGTTTTGCGAGGATAACCGTGCATGCGTCGCCGCGGCTAGTGATTTATGGCGCATGAAAGAAGGGCATGTATTCGCACGCGTCCTACACTTTATTTGAAGCACGCGGCTCGCGTAATAATTTGCAATTCCGACCCGACGGTTGGCTATGCTCACGCCTTCATTTTCATTTACGCTGGTTTAGCAATCATGGTCACGCTGGTCAGTTGTTTCTTCGATCGCAACGCTCACGAATCGCTCGTCAATCACGCGGAATATTGCCGTCGCGCGGGTGCTCGTCACCGCTTCGAGCCGGTCGCGGCGGGAGCTGCATCGCTTGAACTGAGGATCGTTTTCAAGTATCAGTTGCTGTGCGATCTCATGGTCCGTGCAGCCGATAACGAGCTCTTGATCTTCGCTACCGAGAACGCGCTCTTCCTGCGCTTCGACGATTTCGAATCGATGATGGTTGGACGCGATGCCCTCGTGACGATAGGCCATTTCGGCATCAACAGCGAGATAGTGGTGCTGAGAAATACCGAAGGCAATCGCGTCATTGCAAGGAGCATGGCCGCGAAGGCTCGGGCGTATTACGACTATGGCCAGTTCGTCACGGAAGATCAGTTGCTCGAAGCGCTGCCCGTACAGAGCGAAGCCGATAGCGTCAACGAAAGATTCCCGATCGTCTCGGCGTGTTCGACTCAGTTTCCCGAGTTGAACGCTTCCCCGATCGTGGCGTTGTCGCTTGTCTTCACCCCGCGCCTTTATAGCAAGTACGGGCCGCGTTGGGGAACGACGCTCGCTCGGCATGTGAACGCGTGTCACGCTAGCGCACAGCGGTTCTTCGAAATAGCGCCGCCCGAAGGGGTGTCGTCTGAGCCGCTGTCGATCTATCAGCCAGGCCAGCGTATCGCCGTGGTCATGCTGTACACACCGAACATAGCGAATTACGCATGTTTTGGCGAAGCGAGCCTGCGCGATTACTGCGAACAGCACGGCTACACCTTGTACATGCATCGCGAGGTGCCGGCCGACTTCGCTCGCGAAGCGTGTGGCAATTGGGCCAAGCCATTTCTGCTCAGCAAGTACTTGCCGCATCACGACTGGGTCTTCTGGATCAATGCCGATATTCTCGCGACCAATCGCACCGTCAAGCTCGAAGACTTCATGGAAGGACGCGAGCGCGTGCTAAGCGCGGATATCGCCGGCTGGCCTTTCAACTCCGGCGTCATGGGCTTTCGCAATACCGACGTCAACGCGCGCGTGCTGCAGGGCACGCTCGACCGTATTCGCGGGCTGGACGATCTAAGCTGGACCTTTTCCAATCATGGCGATCAGGCGCACTTCATGTTCGAACTGGAAGCGAACGGCGTCTTGCCAGCGCGGGAATCGACCGAACTGGTCAGTTTCCGTGAACTGAATACGCCTTGGTATTACGCAGACCAGAATACGTTCCTCTGCCATTTTCATGGCATCGGCAGCGAGTTGCGGATGCTGTTCATGTCCATGAAGGGCGTGCCCGAAGGCGGGTTCGACTGAAGTCTTTCGCGCACTTCAAGCGGGAGCCGCGCACCAACTTGAACGCTGCGCGAACCATGTTGGGACGTGATCAGTCCTCTTGCATGATACACCAGACCACGCACGAAGCCCCATGGATAAAGGCTTTTGAGCGTCATGGCCTTGACTGGCACAGATGCTGCAAAGTGACGTTCAACTTGTATTCAAGATTGAACTCATGTCCCACGACCCGCTTTCAGGCGTGTACGCGCTTATCGAATCGTATAGGCAAGGCAGCACTGATCCGATCGCCATGATCGAAGAAGTGCTGCGCAGGCTCGATGCAAGCAACCGGCCCGAAGTCTGGCTGCTGCGCGTGCCTCAGGCCGACCTTCGTGCGCGCGCCGCGAGCCTTGCGCATGAACTCGCCGAAGAGGGCGGCGCGATCTTCGAGCGCAAGCCGCTTCTTGGCGTGCCCTTCGCGGTGAAGGACAACATCGACGTGGCAGGCTTGACCACCACCGCCGCGTGCCCCGCATTTGCTTATACGCCGCAAGAGACGGCGTTCGCCGTGCAGCGTTTGCTCGATGCGGGCGCGGTGCTTATCGGCAAGACCAATCTCGATCAGTTTGCAACGGGCCTCGTCGGTACGCGTTCGCCTTTCGGCGCGGTACGTCAGGTCGATCACGACGCATACATCTCGGGCGGATCGAGCTCGGGTTCGGCGATAGCGGTCGCGGCGGGCATCGTCGCGTTCTCGCTTGGAACCGATACAGCGGGCTCCGGCCGTGTGCCAGCAGGCTTTAACGGTCTCGTCGGTCTCAAGCCGACGCTGGGTCTCGTCAGCAAGCGCGGTGTGGTGCCAGCATGCAAGAGCCTCGATACGATCTCGATCTTCGCGCATGACGTAGCCGACGCCTGGCACGTCCTCTCGACGATGGCCGCGTTCGACGCAGCCGATGGCTATTCGCGCCGCATTCCTTCCTTGCCGGTTTTGCCGCTTGCGCCGCAAGCCTTGCGCGTCGCCATTCCCGACACGCTGCAATTCTTCGGCGATACCGTTGCCGCCGATGCCTTCGCCGCGACACTAGAAAAGCTCGCGCTCAAGCCGTCGACGTTCGCCTTTGCGCCAATGCAGCAAGTCGCTGCGCTGCTTTACGACGGTCCGTGGGTCGCCGAACGGCGCGCCGCGTTAGGCGACTTCTTCGAGACGAATCACGACGAGATCGACCCGGTGGTCGCAAAGGTGATCGGCAAGGCCGACAACTTCAGCGCCGCCGATGCCTTCGACGGCCAGTATGAACTTGCACGCTTGAAGCGCCACGCCGAAGCGCTCTTCGAAAGCGTGGACGTGTTGATCGTGCCGACCACGCCGACGCATCCAACCATCGATGAAGTGCGCACGAACCCTATCGAAGTGAATAGCCGTCTCGGGCTTTACACGAACTTCGTCAACCTGCTCGATCTGTGCGCGCTCGCGGTGCCGGGCATCCCGCGCGCCGATGGCTTGCCCGCCGGCATCACGCTGATCGCGCCCGCTGGCGCTGATCAGCGGCTCGCCATGCTCGGTGCGCAGTTCGAAGGCATGCAGAAGCAAGATGCCGTTGCAGCGAAGCCATTGCCGTTCAACGAGCCGACCGTGCAGCTTGCGGTGGTTGGCGCGCATCTACGCGGCATGCCGCTCGAATGGCAGATGCGCAAGGCCGGCGCGCGCTTCGTCGAAGCGACGACGACCTCGGCTAACTATCAGCTCTTCGCGCTTGCGAACACGCAGCCGCCGAAGCCGGGCCTCGTGCGCGTGAATACTGCGGGGCAAGCCGGGCAGGCCATTGCCATCGAACTATGGGACATGCCCGTGCGCACCTTCGGCGCGTTCGTCGAAGCGATTCCGGCGCCGCTTGGCATTGGCAGCATCGAGACGGCGGATGGCCGCATCGTCAAAGGCTTCATCTGCGAACCGCTTGCCGTCACTGCCGAAAGCGGCGCGCGCGACATCACGCGTTTTTGCGGCTGGCGCGCCTGGCTCGACAGTCAAACCTCCAACGACCCAACCACACAGGAATAGAGACCATGATCAACCGCCGTGAGTTCATCAAGGGCGCGGGCGCGCTCGCGCTCGGCAGTGCATTGCCGTTCGATCTGGCGTTCGGCGCGAGCAATCTCACGGTCGGCGTGATCTACGTCGGCGCGCGCGGCGACTATGGCTACAACCAGGCGCAGGCGCAAGCCGCTGCAGTCATCAAAAAGCTACCCAACGTGAAAGTGGTCGAGGAAGAGAACGTGCCCGAGACCGTGGCCGTGCAAAAGACCATGGAAGCGATGATCGAGCAGGACGGCGCCACGCTCATCTTCGCGACCTCGTTCGGTTATTTCGATCCGCACGTCCTGAAGATGGCCGCGAAGTATCCGAAGGTACGCTTCGCGCATTGCGGCGGATTGTGGAAGCAGGGCAACCCATCGAATATCGCGAGCTACTTCGGTTATATCGACGAATGTCAGTATCTGAACGGCGTCGTCGCGGGTCATATGAGCAAGAGCAAGAAGCTCGGCTTCGTCGCGGCCAAGCCCATTCCGCAGGTGCTGCGCAACATCAACGCGTTCACGCTGGGCGCGCAATCGGTCGATCCGGCCATCACGACGAACGTGATCTTCACCGGCGACTGGTCGATGCCCGTCAAGGAAGCCGAAGCGACCAACAGTCTCATCGATCAAGGCTGCGATGTGCTTACGTGTCACGTCGATGGTCCCAAGGTCGTCATTGAAACAGCGGAGAAGCGCGGTGCGATGAGTTGCGGCTATCACGCGAGCCAGGCCGCGCTCGCGCCGAAGGGTTATCTCACGGGCGCGGAATGGGACTGGGCGACGCCCTACAAGGAACTCGTCACGGATGCGCAAAGCGGCAAGCCGCAGCCCAACATTCTGCGCGGCGGCCTCAAGGAAGGCTTCGTGAAGATGTCGCCATACGGCGCGAAGGTCACGGCCGATGCGAAGACCAACGCAGACGCCATCAAGACGAAGATGGTCGCGGGCGACTACGCCATCTTCAAGGGGCCGATGAAGGACAACAAGGGCGGCACGGCAATCGCGGCGGGCACGAGTCATCCGCAGACGGACATCGCGCTCGAGAGCATGAACTATCTCGTGGCGGGTGTGGTGGGGCAAATCTGATTATCTGCAATCGATAGGAGCCGCGGATGTCCACTGTGATCGGTTCGAATTCAGGCGCGCTCGGTCCACGGCTCCTGCTCGGCGTCTTGCCCGCGCTGCCCACGTTGTGCGCGCTCGTCGGCACGCTGGTGCTGTTCTCGCTCTTTCTGCTGGTGCAGGGACAGCCTGCGCTGGATGCGCTCGGGCTCATCGTGCAAGGCGCATTCGGTTCGTCGTTTGCATGGCAGAGCACGTTGCTGCGCGCGGCGCCGCTCATGCTGACCGCGTTGTGTGTCGCGTTGCCGGCTCAAGTCGGTTTGATCGTGATTGGTGGCGAAGGCGCGCTGGCGCTCGGCGGTCTCGGCGCGGCCATCGTGCCGTCCATCGTTCCTGCATCGTTGCCGTGGTTCGTCGCCACGCCGCTGATGGCGGTCGCCGGAATGCTCGCGGGCGCGCTTTGGATCGGTGCCATCGGCGCGATGCGGCAATGGCGCGGCGTCAACGAGACCATCAGCAGCCTTTTGATGTCGTATATCGCCATCGCGCTCTTCAAGCATCTCGTCGAAGGCCCGTTGCGCGATCCGGCAAGCCTCAACAAGCCCTCCACGCCTCCCGTTCCCGATGCCTTGATGATCGGCTCGCTGCCCGGCCTCGACGTCCACTGGGGCCTGCTATGGGGCGCGCTGGCATGTGTGGCCGCGTGGGTCTTCGTGCGCCAGAGCACCAAGGGCTTCGCGATGCGCGTTGCCGGCGGCAATCATCACGCGGCGCGTCTGGTCGGCTTGCCGGTGACGAGGCTCGCGCTCACCGCTTGCATGCTCGGCGGCGCGGCGGCGGGACTCGCGGGCATGTTCGAAGTCGCAGCCGTGCAGGGCAGCGCGAATGCGTCGCTGCTCGCGGGTTATGGCTATGCGGGCATTCTCGTGGCCTTCGCCGCGCGTCAGAATCCGCTCGCGATCATCCTGTGCGCGGTGCTCGTCGGCGGGATTGAAGCAAGCGGCAGTTTGCTGCAACGGCGCCTCGGCCTGCCCGATGCCACCACGCTCGTTCTACAAGGTCTGTTGTTCGCCAACCTGCTCGCGTGGGAAGCGCTCGGCGGCAGGATTACCGCGTGGCGCGTGAAGTTGCAGGCAGCGGCGCTCGCGCGTTCCACGGTTCGACTGGAGGGGACTCATGCCTGATGCTCAATCGCCCGCTGTCGTGCTGTTGCTCTCGCTGTTCGCGGGCGCCATTCGCGTGAGCACGCCTTATCTTTTCGTGAGCATCGGCGAATGTCTGACCGAGAAGGGCGGGCGCGTCAATCTCGGGCTCGAAGGCATTCTCGTCTCCGGCGCGATGACGGGCTACGCGGCGGCTTATCTGTCGGGCTCGCCGTGGATCGGCGTGCTTGCGGCAGCGGCCACGGGCTTCGTGCTCGGTTGCCTGCATGGTCTCGTCTGCTCGTTGCCGCGCGTGTCGGATATCGCGTTCGGCATTGCGTTGATGCTTGCGGGCACCGGCCTCGCGTTCTATCTCGGCAAGCCCTTCATCGAACCGCAAGCGCCGATGCTGCCTTCCATGGATCTCGGCGGCTGGAGCGCATCCGCGCAATTGCATAACGCGCTGCATATCAATCCGCTCTTCGTGATCGGTGTGGTGCTCGCGTTCGCGTTGCAATGGGGCTTGCGTCATACGCGCTGGGGCATGGCCCTGCGGCTCGTCGGCGAGAACGCGGAAAGTGCGCGCGCCATGGGCTATCCGATCACGCGTGTGCGTATCGTTGCCACGGCCGTTGGCGGCTTGCTGGCGGGCGTGGGCGGCGCGTATCTGTCGCTCGTCTATCCCGGCAGCTGGAACGAAGGCCTGTCGAGCGGCCAGGGCCTCATGGCCGTCGCGCTCGTGATCTTCGCGCGCTGGCAGCCGCTGCGCTGCCTGTGGGCCGCGCTCATCTTCGGCGCGGCAGGCGCGCTCGGTCCCGCGTTGCAGGCCATAGGCGTGACGAGCGGCTATTACCTCTACAACGCAGCGCCCTATGTCCTCACGCTCGCGATCATGGTCATCAACTGCCGTCCCGACCGAACCCTTGCCGGCGCGCCCGGCGAACTGAGCCTCACACGCTGATGTCATCTTCCGGAGAAACGCTCATGACCCGCTTCATCGAGGCTCGTCCCTATCCGTGGCCGTACGACGGCAACCTGCGCGCCGATAACACCGCGCTCATCATCATCGACATGCAGACGGACTTTTGCGGCATCGGCGGCTATGTCGACAAGATGGGCTACGACCTGTCGCTCACGCGCGCGCCTATCGAGCCGATCGGGAACGTGCTCAAGCTCATGCGCGAACAGGGCTTCACGATCATTCATACGCGCGAGGGGCATCGGCCGGATTTGTCGGATCTGCCCGCCAACAAGCGCTGGCGCAGCCGGCAAGTAGGCACGGGTGGCGTGGGTATCGGCGACGACGGTCCTTGCGGCAAGATCCTCGTGCGCGGCGAACCGGGCTGGGAGATTATCGATGAACTCGCGCCAGTGGCGGGCGAAATCGTTATCGACAAGCCGGGCAAGGGCTCGTTCTGCGCCACCGATCTCGAACTCATCCTGCGCACGCGCGGCATCGTGAATCTCGTGCTCACGGGCATCACCACCGACGTGTGCGTGCATACGACGATGCGCGAGGCCAACGACCGCGGCTTCGAATGCACGCTGCTCGCCGATTGCTGCGGCGCCACCGACAAGAGCAATCATGACGCCGCGCTCAACATGGTGCTCATGCAGGGCGGCGTGTTCGGCACGGTATCGGACTCGGCGTCGATGCTCGCCACGCTCGGACGCTAACGCCATGACGCCCGCTCGCCAAGCGCTGGGAGTCGAAGTGGTCGGCGCGACCAAGCGTTTCGGCGCGTTTACCGCGCTCGACGATGTCACGCTAAAAGTGCGACCCGGCACCGTACATGCGCTGCTCGGCGAGAACGGCGCGGGCAAGAGCACGCTCGTGAAGGGACTCGTGGGATACGGCGTGCTCGATCAAGGCGAGATCGTCGCGGATAGCCGTCAAGTGAAGATCGCTTCGCCCCGCGACGCGCAGGCGCTTGGCATCGGCATGGTGTATCAGCATTTCACGCTGGCAGCGGGGCTTTCCGTTGAAGAGAATCTACTGCTCGCGCGGGGCCGGTTGTCGTGGAAGATCGACTGGCCGAAGGAACGCGCCGCGCTCGACGCCTTCATGCGCGGCATGCCGTTTCGTCTTGCGCTCGATACGCCCGTCGCGAGTCTTGCCGCTGGTGAAAAGCAGAAGCTGGAGATTCTCAAGCAACTCTATTTGCAGCAACGCTTCCTGATTCTCGACGAACCCACTTCGGTGCTCACGCCGCAAGAAGCCGACGAAGTGCTGGGGTTGATGCGCGATCTTGCTTCGAGCGGCGCGTTGACGGTCCTCATGATCACGCACAAGTTCCGAGAGGTGATGTCTTATGCCGATGACGTAACCGTGCTGCGCAAAGGCAAACTCGTCGGAACGAGCCGAGTGGCGGACACGAATCGCGACAGCCTTGCCGCGATGATGATGGGCGGCGACGCGCCTCATGCCGCAACGGATGTCGAGCGTCCGCCGCGCAAGCCGCTCGCTGCCAATGCACCCGTGCGTCTCGCGTTGTCCGGCCTATGCGTCGTGGATGATCGCGGACATATGGCCGTGCGTGAAGTGTCGCTTGCGGTGAAGTCGGGCGAGATACTCGGCATTGCAGGCGTGTCGGGCAATGGACAGAAGGAACTGATCGAAGCGCTCGTCGGCCAGCGCCCTGTGCATGCAGGCGAGATGCGCATGCATGGCGAACCCTACACGGCGACACGCGACGAGATGACCCGTCTGCGGGTTTTTGCGTTACCCGAAGAGCCGCTGCGCAATGCATGCGTGGCGGGCATGAGTATCGCGGAGAATCTTGCGCTGCGCGATTTCGATCGCGCGCCGATGAAGCAAGGCGGCTGGCGTCTGGACCGCCGTGCTATGCGTGAACGCGCGGAACGCTTGATTGCCGACTTCAACGTGCGCCCGCCCGTGCCCGCGCGCGCCATCGGCACGTTGTCGGGCGGCAATGTGCAACGCGCGGTGCTGGCACGTGAACTGGGGCAAGCGGTGGATGTGCTGATCGTCGCGAATCCCGTGTTCGGGCTGGACTTCGCATCGGTCGCGGATATCCATGCGCGCATTCTCGCCGCGCGCGACACGGGCGCCGCCGTGCTGCTCGTGAGCGAAGACCTCGATGAACTGCTGGAACTCGCGGATCGCATCGCGGTGATCGCCGAAGGGCGGCTCGTGCACGAAAGCGCCGCGAGCACCGCGGATCGCGTCACGCTGGGGCGGCACATGGCCGGTCACAGTGACAGCACGGATAGCGGTGTGGCCGAACCCGTCACCGCGCATGCGTGAACAACAAGGAGCGTAACGAATGAGTTCGAGCGGACTGGGCGGTCTCAACAAATCGCCGCAAGGAATGGTGATAGGTCTCGTGCAATTGCAGAATCCCGACGTTGCGACGCCCGCGGATGTTGCGGCGCAGACGCGGCGTATCGTCGAGATGGTTGGCAAGGCGCGGCGCAACAATCCGGCGATGGACCTCGTCGTGTTCCCCGAGTACGCGCTGCACGGCCTCTCGATGCGTATCGACGACGACATCATGTGCGATCTCGATGGTCCAGAAGTGCGGGCGTTCAAAGACGCGTGCATCGAACATCGCATTTGGGGCTGCTTTTCGATCATGGAGCGCAATCGCGGAGGCAATCCTTATAACAGCGGTATCGTTATCGACGAACAAGGCGAGATCAAGCTCTATTACCGCAAGCTGCATCCGTGGGTTCCGGTTGAACCGTGGGAACCGGGCAATTTAGGCGTGCCGGTTTGCATCGGACCGAATGGTGCGAAGCTTTCCCTGATCATCTGCCATGACGGCATGTTTCCAGAGATGGCGCGCGAGGCCGCGTATAAGGGCGCTGAAATCATTCTGCGCACGGCGGGCTACACCGCGCCCATTCGCCACGCATGGCGCATCACGAATCAATCGAACGCATTTCAGAACCTCGCGCAAACGGCAAGCGTTTGCCTCTGCGGTACGGATGGTTCGTTCGATTCCATGGGCGAAGGCATGTTCTGCGACTTCGACGGCACCATCATGGTCGAGGGCAGTCATCGGCCGGATGAGATCATCACTTGCGAAATGCGCCCGGACCTCGTTCGCGAAGCGCGCGTGCATTGGGGCGTGGAAAACAACATCTACCAGTTCGGCCATCGCGGTTATGTCGCCGTGAAAGGCGGTGCGCGCGATTGTCCCTACACGTTCATGCAGGACATGGTGCGCGGCGAATATCATCTGCCGTGGGAAGACGAAGTGAAGATCACGGACGGTCAATCGTGCGGTTTTCCCGCACCCGCACGCCATTACAAGGGCTGACCACATGCCGACCTTGAACGGCGCAAAGCCGTCCCCTTACACGTTCGAAGCGAACACGACCGCGCTCGTCGTCATCGACATGCAACGCGATTTCATCGAGCCGGGCGGCTTCGGGGAAGCGTTGGGCAACGACGTGTCGCTGCTGTCGTCCATCGTGCCGACGGTGCAGCGTCTTATCGAACATGCGCGCGAACAAGGCTGGTCTGTGGTGCATACGCGCGAATCGCATGCCGCCGATCTGTCGGATTGCCCGCCCGCGAAGCGCTTGCGCGGAGCGCCGCAGGCACGTATCGGCGATGAAGGACCGATGGGACGCATCCTCGTGCGCGGCGAGCCGGGCAACGCTATCATCGATGCACTCGCGCCCGTCGAAGGCGAACTCGTCATCGACAAACCGGGCAAGGGCGCCTTCTACGCGACGCGCCTCGCCGAAGAACTCGCAGAGCGTTCGGTCACGCATCTCGTGTTCGCGGGCGTCACGACCGAAGTCTGCGTACAGACCAGCATGCGCGAGGCCAATGACCGCGGCTATGAATGTCTTCTTATCGAAGACGCGACCGCGAGCTACATTCCCGCGTTCAAGGACGCGACCATCGACATGATTCGTTCGCAAGGCGGCATCGTGGGCTGGACCGCGACGCTCGCCGACTTAACGGAGAACCGAGCATGACGCTTGCGGTGAATCGCGCCGAGGTGGTTGCGGAAGTAAGCGCCGCGTTCGTCGCATACGAACGTGCGCTCGTCGATAACGATGTGGAGACCATGAACATGCTCTTCTGGAATGCGCCCGAGACGGTGCGTTACGGTATAGCCGAAGTTCAGCACGGCGGCGAAGCGATTCGCGCGTGGCGTGAAGCGGCCGCGCCGGTGCCGCCATCGCGACGGCTGCATGGCACGGTGGTGACGGCTTTCGGGGACGATCTCGCGACCGTGAGCACCGAGTTCACGAGCGACGTCACGCCCTTGCTCGGTCGCCAGATGCAAACGTGGGCGCGGCTGGGCGACGCATCGTCCGCGTTCAACGGATGGATCATCGTGGCGGCGCATGTCAGCCTCATCGACGCGCCGTAAAAGGGCGATAATCGTTGCATCATGACGGAGACACGGCATCGGCTCGCTTAAAACTCGCGGAACCGCAGCGCTCGCATTCGAAGCACCGGACGCGACGCTCACGCGGACAGTCCAGAGCGCCAACCCGCTAGCGGAACAGGTGTACCAGCTTCTCAAGCAGGACATCTTCAATTTCCGGCTATTCCCGGGCGATCGCTTTTCGGAGACCGACATCGCGCAACATTACGGCGTGTCGCGCACACCCATGCGCGACGCGCTGTTCCGCCTGCTGCGCGAAGGTTATCTCGAAGTTGGTTTCCGGCGTGGCTGGAAAGTGTCGGACATCAACTTCGACCAGCTAGACCAGTTGTATGACTTGCGTATCGTTCTCGAAGTCGCTTCGCTCGACAAGCTCGGTAATACGCCGCCGCCTTATCCTCATATCGATGCACTGAAGGAAGTGTGGTGCGTCTCGCCCGAAGCGCGCGAAAGCGATCCCGTCGCCATGTTCAACATGGACGAGAATTTTCATCGCGGCATTGTAAGCGCGACGGGCAACGCGGAAATCCTGCGCGTGCACGACGAAGTGACGGAGCGGATCAGGATCGTGCGGCGGCTGGACTTTCTGAAGGCACACCGCACCAGCGCGACTTACGAAGAACACTCGACCATGCTGAATTACATCGATCGCGGCAGACATGGCGAAGCCGCTATGCTGCTGCGCGCGCACATCACGCAGAGCAAGCTCGAAGTGCGCAAGATCACTGTGTCTATGCTGTCCGAGGCGCGTGACCGTAAGCTGCCCTTCGTGAACTGAACTAACCTCAAGAAGCCATTCGATCTCACGGAAACGGCCAATGACGAAGGTGGTGCTGAAGACGGCCGCCCAAGCGCCTACTGGTATCGCGGGCCTGACGTTTGCTGTATTTTCATGCCGACCTTTTTCAAAGGAGCTCGACATGACATCCGTTCCCCGCGCAACTGCCGACGACATGGACGAACCGCAAGGTAAGTCCGCGACCCCCGACACCACACAGACGGACGTCGACACAGCAGAGAAGCAAAAGCACGAGGACAGCGAGAACGCACTGCCCTCGTCACAGGACAAAAATCCTGTGCCGCCCGACTCGACGCGCTGATCATGCGCCAGCAGGCGTGAGCGCTTGATCCGCTGTTTCGTCCGGCGCAAGCTTGTAGGCAACACTTCGCGCACGCACCCGCCGCGCGAGCTTCGCGCTTTGGCGCTTACGCACCAGCGTGCGCGCCGCGCGTGCCAAGGCAAGATCGATTGCGCCTCGCCAGTCACGCGCTATCGATGTTGCCACCACGGTATTGCTCCGGTCTATCTGCACTTCCACCTGACAGCGCTTGTCGACGCCGCCACGCGGGCCGTTGATATCGGAGAGACTGACGGTGGCCTTCGAAATCAGCCATGCAAGCCGGCGAAACACGAACTCACTGCGCGTCTTGGCGAGCTCGTGCATGGCGATAGCTTCAGGTTCACGCGATTTGAAAAGGACCTTCATGTATGCCTCCTCGTTGGATGTGAACCAGCGTAAGGTTTGGCAAGCGTATGAAAAAGCAGGGTGAGCAGAACTCAAACTTCGGAAAAACCGAAGTTGCGTCAGTCTAGGAAGCTGCCCGAGCCAGCACTTCCTGAGTCAAAGGATGATGCCTTCCACGTCGCGACACGATCGCGTAAATCTCTTCTTTCACTTCCTCGGAACGGCCTAGCCAGCGAAGACCGCGTAACAACGGCGTCTCGCCCGCACCGAATTCGGCCAGCGGAAACACGCCGAGCCCACGCGCACCGAACACGGCCATCAAGGCGCTATCCTCGAATTCGCCGACAATGCGCGGCACGATACGCTCCGTCTCCAGCCATCTGTCCAGACGCGCGCGCAACGACGAGTGTCCGGTTGGCAAAAGCATGGGCAATGCGGCGAGGCTGTCGGGAAATTGATCGACCGCGCTCTTGCGCACGACAGACGCCGGCCCATACCAGTCAACGGGCGAGGCGATCAACCGCTCGCTCGTCAAACGCAGATTGTGATTGTGCGGTGCAGGCTGGCTTGCGAGCACGAGATCCAGCCGATGCAGCGCAAGCTCGCCGAGCAGTTCGTCGGTCTCGCCTTCGTGACACAAGAGACGCAGCGCCGGATTGCCGAGTACGGGTTCGAGCAGCGCATGCGCCGCCAGCTTGGATATGCCATCCGACAGACCCACGGCAAGCCGTGCAAGCTTTCCGCTTGCGGCCTCGCGCACTTCGTCCGCAATATGCTGACCAATCTGAAAAATTTCCTCGGCGCGAGCATAGGCCGCGTGGCCGGCTTCGGTCATCGTCACGCCGCGTCCCGATGGCTTCAGCAACTGATGACCGAGCGATTTCTCGAGTTCGCGCACTTGTGCGCTGATGGTCTGCACGGCCATGTCGAGCCGTTCCGCCGCGCGTGCAAAACCGCCTTCCTTGACCACGACCCAGAAGTAATGCAGATGTCGATAGTTGAGCATGCGAGTAATGCCTCCATCCATGTGTTCGAAAAAACCGAAGTATGGATTCGATTATCACTGATTTTTCCGATCACGTATTTTCGCCATCATCGGGGCTCGGTCACATATCGACAACAATATCCCACTGCTCATGGAATACCTTCTCGCGCTCGCTACCGACCCCGCCGTCTGGGCCGCACTCGTCACGCTCATCGTGATGGAAGTGGTGCTCGGCATCGACAATCTGGTCTTCATTTCGATACTCAGCAACAAGCTGCCCGAAGCGCAACGCGCACGCACGCAGCGTCTCGGCATCATGCTTGCGCTCGTCATGCGGCTCGTCTTGCTCGGCACGGTGGCGTGGATTGCGCAACTGACTCAACCGGTGTTCACCGTGTTCGAGCACGCGTTTTCATGGCGCGATCTGATCTTGCTCGCGGGCGGTCTCTTCCTGGTATGGAAGGCCACCACCGAGATGCGTCATCACGTGAACAAGGACGTGCATGCGCCGGGCGCGGTATCGGGCGTAGCCAGTCTGACGGCATGGGCGGCCATCGGTCAGATTCTGTTGCTCGATCTCGTGTTCTCAGTCGACAGCATCATCACGGCGGTCGGCATGACGGAGCATCTGCCGATCATGTTTATCGCAGTGATTTTCGCGGTCGCCACCATGCTGTTCGCCGCACAACCGCTGTCACGCTTCATCGAGCGCAATCCGACCGTGGTCACGCTGGCCTTGAGCTTCCTGCTCGTGATTGCGATGACGTTGATCGCCGAAGGCTTCGGCACGCACGTACCGAAGGGTTATATCTATGCGGCGATGGGTTTTGCGGGCTTCGTCGAAGGCTTGAATCTGCTGTCGAGGCGCGGCAAGAAGAAGCCGCGCGAAGACGCGGCGCGGCTCGATGGCGTGTCGGGCTAAGCAACACGATCCGAGGCTTCGCGGCGGTTTATCCTCTTGCGAGCAACGCCGAGACTTCTTGCAGATCGAACTCGCGTTCGAGCGAATGCAGCAGCGAATCGTGGATCAGGCCGCTGCGATGCATCTTGAGTAGCTCGGCGCGACCGGCCGCAAGGCCCGCGAGCACGACATCGTAATGAGCACGGCGGGCATCGACCGGAAAATCATCCAGCGACTGGAAGCGTTGCGAGAGGCTCGCCCGATACGAGTATTGCTCGAAGAGACGCGGATGGATCACGTTGCCCTGCGCATCGTGGACGAGCGGGCGGATCGCTTCGAGTTGCGCCGCTTCCAGGCGCGACCACGCTTGCGGCTCGCTCAGATGACGCTTCGAGCGCTCGGGGCCGCCTTGAATGGCGAGGAGGGCGATCAACGGGCCGATAGTCGTGCCCTGCAGCAGCACCGTGACCAGAATGACGGCAAAGCCCGCGAAGAGAATGAGGTCGCGTCCGGGCATCGAATCGGGCAAGGACAACGAGACAGCCAGCGTTACCACCCCGCGCATGCCTGCCCAGCCGATGACCGTGGCCGCGCGCCAGTTCGGAACGATAGCGTTCGGCTCACCGTCCTCGTTGCGGTCCTTTCGCCCGGTGGCGTGCCATATCGCGCTTTTGACAGCTTCCACGGCATAGACCCACACGAAACGCGACAGGACCACGACGGCGATCACCGCGCCCGTCGCTGGCGCGAGCAATTCGAAGGCGTTGCCTGCGCCGCCCAGACGCGTCACGATACCGCGCAGCGACAGTCCGATCAGCACGAACACGAGCGATTCCAGCACGAACACGACCACTTGCCAGAACGCCGTGCCGCGCATGCGCTGCGCCGCCGAGAAGACGTCATGCTGATGCCAGCCGACCACCATCCCGCACGTGACGGTCGCGATGACGCTCGAAACGCCCAGCTCTTCCGCCGCGATGTAGCTGACCCACGCGGTGAGCATCGATGTCGTGATGACGAGGTAATCGTCCTCGAGCGCGCGCAACAGCCGCACCGCGATGAATCCCGCCACCACGCCCACGATCACGCCGCCGACCGCGAGCACGGCAAAGCTGCCGAGCGCACGCGGCGCGCTGAACATGCCGCTCAATGCGGCGGCCACGGCAAAGCGAAACAGCACGAGACCCGCGGCGTCGTTGAGCAGACTTTCGCCTTCGAGCAGCACCATGAGCCGTCGAGGCAACGCGACGCGTTCCAGCACGGCCTTCGCGGCGACGGCATCTGGCGGGGATACCACGGCACCGAGCGCGAAGCACGCGGCCCAGGGCAGGGCGGGCACGACCAGATGCACGGCATAGCCGACCGCGAAGGTCGTAAAGGCGACCGCGCCTATGGCGAGCAGCATGATGCCGCTGAGACTACGCTTGAAGTCGTCCCATACGAAGAAATACGCGCCATACATCAAGAGCGGCGGCAGAAACACGACGAGCACGAGTTCCGGGTCGAGCTCGAAATGCGGCGTGCCGGGGATGAATGCCATGGCCGCGCCGCCCACCAACAGCGCGGCTGCGGGCGGCAGATTCAGGCGCCGCGCCAGCACTTCCAGCGCGATGATGGCGATGAGCGAGACAAGCACCAGATTGAATGCCGACACAGCATGCATGAGTAGATTCCTGGCGGATGGTGGCTATGTTGTGCCTTGCACGGACGGAAATCCGTTAATCGGCTATCTTCGAGTCTTGGCGACCGGGCGTTTTCGCGTGCCGGCAACATCGTATCCGATTGGGAGCCTGGATGAAGCGAAACACGTCTGGAGTGGCAGTGGTGGCGGTGCTCGTGGCCGTCGTCGTGGCGGCAACGGTTTATATCGCGAGTTTCGGCAAGTCGTCGCGGCATGCCGAGCTGAATGCCGAGCCTGCGCAAGCTCTTGCCATCGAAGCGTCCGCGCCGGTAGCCAGCGGTGCGTCGGAGGCCGACGCGCGCACTGCGGCGCGTTAGATGTCGATCGACATACGACAGAAGGACTACAAAAACGGGAACGTGTCTTGCGTGTTCGGCGTGATCAGGCAGACCGACCGACTCGCATTACACACAGGCTGAAGTCAGGCCAAAGGCATTCTCATGGGCCATCCATCCCAAGAAGTTCCGCCTAAAAAGATTCCCATCGATGCACGCGGCATGATCGGCAACATGAAGACGGCCGCTCTCGTGTCGTTGCGCGGCGCCATCGACTTCATGTGCTTTCCGCGCATCGATTCGCCGACGCTCTTCGCCGAGCTTCTCGATGGCGAGCACGGCGGCGCATTCGCGATTACGCCGAGAGAGGAGCAGGCGAACGTCAAGCAGATGTATCTGCCCGAAACGAACGTGCTGCTCACGCGTTTCATGACGCACGATGGCGTATGCGAATTGCTCGATCTCATGCCGGTGCCATCGGGCGAGGCGAGAGTCGATGCCGTGCCCAACTGCGTCATGCGTATCGTGCGGCTCATTCATGGAACCATGACGCTCGATGTGCGTTGCGCGCCGCGCTTCGATTACGCGCGCATTCGCCATGGCGCGCGCGCAGTGACGAAGGGCATCGAATTCATTCCGGACGACAAGACCGCGTCCGTCCAGTTGCTGGCAAGTGTCCCGCTGGACATCCAGAATAACGACGCTCACGCCACGCTCGAATTGAAGGCTGGCGACTCCGCATGCTTCGCGCTCGGCGCAGGCGACGACTTGCAAAAGCTCGAATCGAACTTCGAGAGCATCCTTGCCGAGACCATCGATTATTGGAAGGAGTGGTCGTCGCGATCGACGTATCGCGGACGTTACCGCGAAGTCGTGTTGCGTTCGGCCCTCACGTTGAAGATGCTCAGCTCGGACGAGTTCGGCGCTATCGTTGCCGCACCGACCTTCGGCTTGCCGGAGTCGCAAGATGGATCGCGTCGCTGGGACTATCGTTTTACATGGATTCGCGATGCCGCGTTCTCGGTCTATGCGCTGCTCAGACTCGGCTACACGGGCGAAGCGGAACGCTTCATGAAATGGATTGGCGAGCGCAATCGCGATTGCAGTTCGGACGGCTCCTTGCGCGTGATGTATGCCGTCGATGGTGAAACCGCGCTCGAAGAAGCGGAGCTCAGGAGCTTCGCCGAAGCCACGCAGGCGAAGGTCGTGGTCGGCAACGAGGCGCGCGAGCAGATGCAGCTCGATGTCTACGGTGCGTTGCTCGATTCGCTCTATCTCTACAACAAGTACGGCGCGGCTATCTCGTATGAAGGCTGGAAGCATGTGACGCGTACCGTCGACTACGTGGTCGAGCACTGGCGCGAAGCCGATCACGGTATCTGGGAGTTTCGCAACGGCACGCGTCCGTTGCTGCATTCGCGGCTCATGTGCTGGGTCGCGGTGGATCGCGCGTTGCGGCTCGCGGAGAAGCGTTCGCTGCCTGCGCCGCTTGCAAAGTGGTTCAAGACGCGCGATGAGATTCATCGCGACATTCACGAGGAGTTCTGGAACGAGGAGTTGAAATCGTTTGTGCAGACGCCGGGTTCCGCGACGCTCGATGCCTCCACGTTGATGATGCCGCTCGTGCGTTTCATCGGTCCGAAAGATCCGCGCTGGGTCGGTACGCTCGATGCAATCGGCCGCGAATTACGTGTCGATCCGCTGATTTTTCGCTATACGCGCGGCTCGACGCTCGATGGATTACCGGGCCTGGAAGGCGGCTTCAGCGCATGTTCGTTCTGGTATGCGGAAGCGTTGGCGCGCTCCGGCCGTGTGGATGAAGGCCGGCTCGTGTTCGAGAAGATGCTCGCATATGCAAACCATGTGGGGTTATTTTCTGAGGAAGTAGCGACCAATGGCGAGGCGCTGGGTAATTTTCCACAAGCGTTGACGCATCTGGCTTTGATCAGCGCGGCTTATCAGTTGGATCGGGATCTGGACCGGGTGCATGTGGCGTGGACTTGATGCTAGCTTGGCCACGGCGCGACATCTGAGCGTGTGGCCAGCAACCAATGTCGAGGCCAGATTCGAATGATTGCCGCAGCCCCTGAGCACGACATCAGGATATCGCCCATATAACAAAAAGTTTGCTAATTTGTGTTATGTAAAGTAATGAGTTGCCCGCCAAATCCGCTCGTCTGTCTTCAGCCAAAGCACCACGACAACCGCCAGCGCAAATCAACCTCGTCGCGCCAAAGCGGACAAATCCATCATCAAAACGGTCGCGCGAAACGTCATCGACACGCCGATCACCCACAAACCGTAACCGACGTGCCGAAGCCCCAACCGCATCACCGCGATTCATCAAACGCCAGCCTCAAATCCCGCGCACTTTGCGGCAAATCACGACTGAACACCGCGCTGCGCGGCGACAAAAAGTACCGCACGTATGCAATGGCGGCAATTTGCCGGTCCCGTCCAGGCGTCACGTTGACATCGGCAAGCGCACCCACTTGCCAGCGCGAAGTCACCTGCAGCGCGCCCGCAAGTTGAACGTGCGCGTAAGGCCCGCGATCGTTGCTGCCGCTGCAATCGATCACCACGCCCAGTTTCGCGGCCTCGGTCGTCGAGCATGACCCCATCGATTGCTTCGAATAATTCCAGCCGCTTTCGATGTTTCCCGAGACCTGCCAAGACCGGCCTTCCTTCGATAGAAACTGAAGCGCCGCGCCCACGCTGGTCGATCTCTGCGGACTGTAATAGCCGCCCTGCGTCGGCACGAAGAAGTTCTCGTTACGCCGATAGCCCAGGTAATGCAGCGCAGGCCCGATGCTCAAATAGTCGAAGCCCGGCGCACGCAAATCGTAGCTCGCCGCGACATCGACGCCTAAGCCTTCATTACTTTGGACCTCATGGCCCGTCAGCCAGTCCAGATGACCGCCCGCGCTGACGTTCCAGCGCTCGCCGATCTGCCAGCGCGCGCTGCCGCCCGTCGTGGCACGCGTGACGCGGCCCCATTCGAAGACGCTCGCGTTGGGATTCGTGCCGTCAAGACGCACGGTCTCGCCGCGCCAGGAAAGCAGCGAATCGCGCACCGGCAACGCCGCGGCATAGGCCGACCACGCGCCCCACGACGTCGTCTGGCCGACGCCCGCCTCGCCCTGCAACGATGCGCCGAACGGTCCGCCCTGCGTGGCGCCCGCCATCGCATGGACGTCGAGGCGATCGTCGCCCAGACGCACGGTCTGTGTGAGCTTGCCCTGCAATTCTTCGGCGTTGACGTTGCCCGTGCCGCTGTTCAGAAACAACTGGCGATAGCGCAGTTCGTATGAGCGCGATGCGTCGAACCATTCGGCATCGAGCGTCGGCGAAAACACCGTCAAGCGGTTCTCGCCGCGCGTGCCCGCGTGATTCGCCCAGCCCAAACCGGCGGTGATCGACGGCGCGTCGATGCCGGTGAGATCGGCGGGCAGATAGTGCGCGATGCGCTGCGCGTCGGCGTTGCCCGCAATCGCATTGCGCCACATGCGCTCTGCTTCGACGAACTGCTTCTGGTAATAGAGATGCTGCGCGTCGAGCGCCGCGGTGTAAGCGGGCAACGGCCCCGTATCGGCGCTTTCGGTATGCGTCGCGCGATGACCACGCCCTTGCGCTTTCGCACTCAGCGCAAGGCCTTCGGCGCTGTCGTCGTCATGATGTTGCTGATAGTTCGCCTCGAACACGCGCTCCGCTTGCGCATAGTCGCCCAGCGCAAAGAAATTCCAGCCGCGCAACGGCTCGACGCGTTCATCGGCCGCGCCCGCGTCTTGCGCGGCGTCGAGCGCCGTCAGACTATCGCGATAGCGCGCTTGCCGGTACGCATCGCTTGCACGCGCCATGGCAACTTCCGCGCGCAGCGGACGCGTACGCGAATCGGTGGCGAGCGAGGGTGACTCGATCAGGCGCTCGGCATCATCGAGATCGCCTTGCGCCATGCGTACTTGCGCGAGGCCCAGCATCGCGTCGTTCAAGGTCGCTTTGTCGCAGTCGCTCGCGAATTCGAACCATTGCGCGGCTGCGACGTAGTCGTTCTGTGCGAGTTCGAGCCAACCCGCGCGCATGGCGGACGGCCCATCGCGCGAGTCGCGGATCGACGGCGCGAGTTCGGCGAGCGTGCGCTTCGTGCTTGCCGCGTCCGTCGCCCATGTCGATGATGCATCGAGCACGCGCGCATTGCGCAGGCGCGCGAAATCGCGTGCGGCGGGCTCGCCGCGAGTCCCCTGCTTCCATTCGATGTCGATCAATACGTCGGCCTGTGCGGCGGGCAACTGCTGCGTCGCGCGCTGCAGCGTGACCACGCGATTCACATCGGACGTGCAAGCGGCGACTATCGGCCGATAGAGCGCGTAGACCGCTTTGTCATCGCCCGCGGCGGCGAGCAGTTCGCCCGCTCGCCATGCACGGTCGATGTGCGCGCAGCCGAACGCATCGGGGTCGCTGGCAATCTGCGCGCGCAGCAAGGCGACATCGCCCGCGAGCGAGCGCTGGATTTGCGCGTCACGCTGCTGACGGGTGCGTTCGGCGACGAGGCTCGCGGGCGGTGACCACGCAGGAAAACGCCGCTCGACGCGTGTGAGCATCGCGTCGAAATCGGCGAGGCGCCTTGCGTGCAAGAGGTTCCAGAGCGGACGCTCGTCGGGCGCGCCGGGCGCTTTGGTGGCGGGCGTGCGCATGCTTGAAGCGTGAGCCGCCGTCGGATCGCCGGACGGCGTGCGCGGCATTGCGTGCACGAGAACGTTCGTTTGAGCTTGCTGCTGGACTTCCTCGATGGTGCTCGTCGAGTTCGCGCTGTTCCTCGCGTTCGCCGCACTCGCTGCGCCCTTCACGCCTGCCGCACGTGTTGAACTGGCCGCGTTAGCCGCACTCGCGGCCACTCCCGGCATAACGCCACGCTCCGCTGAAACCACGTTCCCCTGCCCGCCTGCCGCAACCGCGGCGGACGGCAACGCGGCAACGCAAAGCAACGCCGTCGCGAGCCGCGTACCTACGGCCGGTGCAAAGCGCGCACGGTGGCGCGGCATGTCGCGGCCCATCCTGTATGGATCGCACGGACCAATGATGCTCATCGACATGGCCGTTTCCCGCACGAGCAATTCGGCGAGCGCATTGCGCCGATCAGCTTCTCGAATCGACATGGTGCTTGCGATGATAACGACGCAACAGCAACGCCGTGAGCGCCGCGAGCATCGCAAGCGCCCCGGCCAGCACGCCGTAAGCCATCCACGGATGCGCCGACACTTCGTAGCCGATATGATCGAACGCGCCGATCTCGCCGACTTCGTAGCGACGGCTCACGCGCGTCGTCCAAAGCGCGTCGCTGTCGAAGCTGACGACGCTCACGTCGCCATCGAGCGATCCCCAGTGCTGCGGCGCGATCAGCTGCTGCACGCCATGCAGCAGTTCGGCAGGCGTCGCGGCCGTCAAAAGCGTGGTCGTCGCGGTGGTTTTGCTCGCGGCGCTGCGATACTGCATCACGAGCAATTGACGCGACAACTTCATGTCGCCGTCGAGCACCATGTCGGGCGCGATGTCCGCCGCGTAGGCCGGCTTGCCGAACACGCCCGCCACGCGTGCCCAGATGCTGTCGGCGAGCGTGGGCTCGGCCGGTGCGGGCTCGTTGCTCGCAAAGCGCATGGACTTGCCCGGCGCCCACGGCGCGCCGTTGAGCGCCGCGCGCGGCAACTCGGCGCCCGCGCCGACGACGATGGTCTGCCGGCCCACGCCCGGCACGCCCGCCGTGATCTGCGCGGCGGTCAGCGGCCTGCCCTGTTTCTGCGCGAGCTTGCCGAGGAGCGACCACGCGGCGTTCAGCGTGTCGTCGTCGCGCGCGTTGAGCTGAATCGCGAGATCGGCGCCATTGGCGCGGCGCGTGTAGGGAAAGCCGCTTTCCGCGAAACGCCGAAGGTCCGGCAGATTCGTGAAGTGCAGCATGGGCGGCAGCTCGATGGTGGAGTCGTCGAACAAGGACAGTTGCAGATTCGCCGACTGACGCAGCGTGCAGCGGTCCGTTACGAGCGGCACGAGCACCGGGCGCAGCGAGAGCACGTTGGCGCCCGGCTGGAAGCGCTGCAACGGCACGGCCACGCGATAGCGGTTGACCACCGCGCCCTGCTGCTGATCCAGCGCGACGGCCTGCACGAAGCGGTCGTTCAGGTACAGGTTCAGCACCGAGTCCGAACGCATGCGCGCGCCTTCGGCAAAGTTGAGCGTCAGCACGGCCTGCGCGTTTTCCGGCGCGTAGGCATCGGCGGGTAAGGTCAGTGTCACATCGGCGCTTGAGCCCACACCGAGCGTCGTGCTGCGGAAGCCCAGATCGCGCAGCGAGTACGGCTTCGTGCCGGACAGCGCGTCACCACCCTTCGCGCCGTCCATGCGCGCTTCCGTCAAACCGTCGGCCGTCATTTCGGCGCGGCGCGGCAGCGGCAATTCCGCGTGCGAGAACACGCGCGCGGCCAGATTCACTTCTTCATCGGTACGTCCCGCGACGAGCAGCACGAAATGTCGCGGATCGTCGGGCTTCGGATAGACGCCGAGAAACGCGCCGCCGATACGCTCCAGCATGGCTGCATCGAGATACGGCGCAAGCGTGTCGCGCTTGCCGATCAGGAGTACGTCGGCGTTGGCGAGCGACGCGAGATCGAGGCCACGCAACATGCCCGCGCCCTCGCCCGCTTGCGCATCGAGCACGCGCAGATCGGCATTCCTGTAACGCAGCCGCAACGCGACGCCCTGAGCAAGCAGACCGCCGCTCGAAAGCTGCGAGTCCGTCACCGGATGGAGCGCGTTGACGATCGCGATGGAGCGCTGCGCATTCTGCTTCGGATCGATCAGATCGTCGAGCGTGGCAAGCTGCGGCGGCGTGCTGGTGAGCGGGCGCAATTCCGTATCGACGGCAAAGGTCGACGCGCTGGTATCGACTTCGGTCCATAGTTCCGGCGCATTCGGTTCTTCGCAGTTCTCGGTCGAATGCTGCGCGACCTGGAAGGTCAAATTGTTATAACCTGCGCGCAGCAGTTCGGCGGGCACGCGAATGTCGGCAGTCAGTTCCGGCTGACGCGGCGAAAGAGGAAACTGCGCGATTGCGCGATCGTTGACGCGCACGACGAGCTGCGAGCGTTCCCCGAGTAAGGACACCGAGTTGGACGCGACCAGATGCAGCGTCGCGCCGCGCACCGCTTCGCGCGCAGACACGGGCACGCTGACCGAACGTGAAGCGGACGCGCCGACGATACGCATCGGGCCCGACAGATTCGCGTAGGTCGCAAGCGACACGGGCGACGATGCCGCCGTCGCGTTGGCGGTGGCGTCGGCATTGGCCGCGAGCGGCGCGGATGCGGCTTTCGGCGCATGCGATGCCGCCTCTGCCGTCGCGCCGAAAATCGCGCACGCCGCCCAGCCGGCAATCATGGTTTTTCGAATGGCAAACATGGTGAAGATCCAGTCAAGACTTCGCTTGCGTGACGACGTCACGCAGATCACGCCGTCGCTGCGACAACCGTTTCGCGACATAGCGCAAGAGCGCGGTGAAAAAGGTCCGGTAGTGCGCGAGCGCGTGCACGGTGCCGAGCCGCACAACGAGGCCGAGACCTCGCCGGATGCCGATGCGTTTGTTGCGGCCGTCGCGGAAGCTGCGCCAGCGGCCGCTGTCGCCATAGACGAGCGACACGCGGTCGCTCAAGCCTTCGACGCTGCGATCGGCGAACTCGACGCCGACCGCGCACGTGCCGTCGCCGCGCTCGAACACGCCGCGCACGATTACCGGCAACTGGCTGTGGCAACCGCGCGCGGCATCGAAGGCATCGAGCGTCGCGGGCGACCCGCGCGGAATGGAAGACTCGGCGTCGAATGGCACGATGAGCTTCGCGCCGCCTGCCGAGAGATCGACGATATGGCAGCCGAACGCCGGAGAAAACGAGCGGACGAGTGTTGCCGCATCCGTGTTGGCGGACTCCGGCAGCAGAAGCGTGCCGGCAATATCGGCGGGTACACGCGGCGCGACGCGGCGCTGACGGCGTTCGTACAGCACGCCGATACACGCATTGAGCAGCACGAGATTCAGCACACTCCACGCAACCGACGAAGCGATCACGCCGCGCTGCGTGTCGCCGTCGATCAGACGCCATACGCCGACGATGGCGGAAATCAGCACGCCGAGATACATCGCGTAGAACGGCCCGGCGAGTTCGGAAATCTGATCCGCGTCGCTTTGCTCGCCCTTGGGCGTCACGTTGAAGGTGGGCGCGCGCGGATTGAGCAGCACGGCGATCACGCCGCGCAACGAGAACAACGACAGCAGCATTTCGTAGACTTCGGAGATGAGCGTCCAGCGATACTTGCCGAAGAGATAATCCGTCGTGAGGATCACGCCTGCCATCTGCGGCAGACCGTATGCAAAGAACTCGGGCAGCGTCGCGTTATAGAACTGCAAACCGAACAGCAGATACAGTGCGGGCGCGAGCAGAAACACGACGCGCGCATAGCAGAAGAACCAGAAGAACGCGTTCGAAAAGTAGCAGATGCGCTGCGCGAGCTTGAGCCCTTTCATGCGCAACGGATTGCGAAAGAGAAGAAGCTGGATCATGCCCTGCGCCCAGCGCACGCGCTGCACGACGAAGCTCGCGAAGGTTTCCGGCTGCAATCCGGCGATCAGCGGTTCGTTCAGATAGGCGCTCCGATAGCCGCGCGCGTGCAGCACCAGCGCCGTTTCCGCATCCTCGGTAATCGACGTGCCCGTGATGCCGCCAATCTCCATCAGACACTTGCGGCGCAGCACCGCCGCCGAACCGCAGAAGAACGATGCGTTCCAGAAGTCGAGACCGCGTTGAATCACCGAGTAGAACATCTCGTTCTCGGGCGGCATCTTGCCAAACATGCCGAGGTTCTTTTCGAGCGGATCGGGATTGCTGAAAAAGTGCGGCGTCTGCAACAGGAACAGCTCACTGTCGCGCTGAAAATGACCGACGGTCTTTTCGAGGAAATCGGCGGTCGGCACGTGATCGGCGTCGAAGATCACGATGAGTTCGCCGCTGGTTTTGGCGAGCGCCGCGTTGATGTTGCCCGCCTTCGCGTGCTCGTTGCGCTCGCGGCTCAAGTACTGTGCGCCATGCCGCGCGGCGAGCAGGGAGAGCGTCAAGGCGCGTTCCTGCGCGGCTGCAGCCTTGACCGGATCGGTCTGCGTGCGCTTTTGTTCGGTGCCGCCATCGTCGAGTAAGTAGACGTTCACGCGCTCGCGGTCATAGCGCATGTCGAGTGCGGCGCGCAGCGTGATCTCGAGCATCTCCGGCGGCTCGTTGTACGAAGGCACGTAGACGTCGACGGTCGGCAGCGGGCCGGCCGAGCGGTTCAACGGCACGCCTGGGCGCTCCAGCGCCCGGCTATTGACGAACAGACCGCCCAGCGTCAGCACGATGCCGTAGAGCTCCGCGCCGTACATCATCATCATCAGGATGAAGTCGGCGAAACCGTTATAGCCAAGTGTCGAGGTGGTGCGCCAGCAGACGTAGCGCATCGAAAGGAAAGCGGAACACAAGAGGAAGAAGAGCCGCGTGTGTTCGATGAAACGCGAGCGGCGCAGCACGACCATCACGGCGAGCGTGGCGAACGCCAGGCAAAACTGCGCTTCGAGGTCGATGCGAACCATCGCCAGCACGGCGACGACCGCGAATGCCGCGACGCATGCCACGACGATGACCCAGGTCGGCAAGCCGCCGGGCCGTCGAGGCGGTGGCGCGTGTTCGACACCGACGCTCGGCATCTCGCGCGCGGGCGGCCGCAATGCACGCGGCGTGAAATTCAACCTGGTCGCTACACTCATTAATCTCGCCCGCGTTGATTCGAATCAAGGCACGGGTCCTTAAGACCGTGCGTTGCCGGATTGGCATCGGCGCGTTCCGCCCACACGGAGAAGAACCAAGGAGAACAAGGCGCCTGATTCACTTAACGGCAGGTCGCAAGAAATCCTGAGCAAACGTTTCCTGGGAAAGAGCGGTTTCGGTTTGAAAATGATTTTTATATGAAAGAAGTACCGACATCGGCTTGTGAAAAGCGTGCGCACGGAGGGCACCACGACATCTTTCTCCTGCCATTGCCCGATGGCAAACGCAGCCTGAATCACGTCGCCTTCACCGTTCGCGACATCCACGAAGTCTTTGGCGGCGGCTTGAATATCAGCCGCCGCGGCTGGGCCACGCAGCTTGAGCCGGGACGGCATCCGGTTTCATCGGCGTACTTTTGGTATTTCAAGAATCTATCCGACCAGCATCCGCGCATTCGGCTGCGGACTTGGCGGCGCATGGCTCAAGGTGGCCGCGATCTTCGCGCCGGCGCTCGTCGGCAAGACGCTGCTCGGCGGCCAAATGGACCTCGCCTTCTATGCGCTCGGCGCGGTGCCGTTGCTGGCCGCGCTGGCGGTGCATTTCCTCGGAATCGAAACCAAGGGCCAGGTGCTGGAGCAGTTGGAGGCGTGAGGCGCTCAGGCGGCGGTCATTGGCTTGAGATTCGCCATCGAATTCCAATGCCCGCCAGTCGGTGAAACGAATCAACGGCCGCAGATGGAAGCGGCCGTTGCGTTTAATCGTCGAACCAGCAGTGCTCGTTCGGATCGACGCTCAGAAAATCGATCATATCCCTCAGGAAATCCAGTTCAAGCGCTTCGAACTCGCGCGTGCCTGCTGCGACGTCGTCGGGATTGAGCTTGCCTCGCGCCTTTCGCAGCGCGGCGACAGCTAAAGCGACGGATTGAGTATTCCCGTGCAAGGCGCTGCCGGGAGCGAATGGGAGAGAGGTTTTTGAGTTCATGTTCACGATTACGGCAGGCTCGCGTGAAACGTGAGGCCTGTTTTCTCGAAAGCGCTGATTTTTTACGGCACCCGATGGGTAAGCCTAACTTGGCGCGCATCGTCGGCTTTACTTGCTTGCGTTCGACGCGACGGTTTCTTCGCCAAAGGCCGCATCTGCTTCAATAGATAAAGCTTCGATGGTGACACAGATAATTCACTCACGTTCTACAACGTAAAGCGATAAAAATGTGATCCATCGTCGGTCGCTATTAGACATTAGTCTCATTATGTTGGACGCTCGGCTATAAATCCGAGCAGCGACACCACTTCCCGATCAGCGCGTCACGCAATTACGCTCGACGACTCAGAAGCCAATCCCTTGCTAAAGTACGCCTCATCCACTCATCTCCATCCCAGCGAGGCACAATGGTTAAAGCTCCGACTCGAAGAAGCGCACGCGCTCTGTGCGGTTTTGCCGTCTCCCTTCTCGCCGCGTTCATCGCCACGCCGCAGACCGCATCGGCTCAAAGCAAGACCCTCGTCTTCTGTTCCGAAGGCAGCCCCGCCGGATTCGATGCCGCCCAGTTCACCACCAGCACCGACTTCGACGCCAGCGCGCACGCCGTCTACGACACGTTGGTCGAATTCAAACGCGGCACGCTCGACCTGACGCCGGGCCTCGCCGAAAAGTGGGACGAGTCGCTCGATGCCAAGACCTTCACCTTCCATCTACGACGCGGCGTGAAATTCCAATCGACATCGTGGTTCAAGCCCACGCGTGATTTCAACGCCGACGATGTAGTCTTCACGTTCAAACGCATGATCGACCCGAACGATCCGTTCCAGAAGGCGCACCCGGTGAGCTTTCCGTATTTGACCGATCTCGGCTACGACAAGAACATCGCATCGGTCGAGAAGCTAGACGACAACACCGTGCGCTTCACACTAAAGACGGCCGATGTCGTTTTCGTGCGCAACATCGCCATGGAGTTCGCGTCTATTCTTTCCGCCGAATATGCCGCGCAATTGCTCAAGGAAGGCCGGCCGGAGGACATGAATCAGAAGCCTGTCGGCACCGGCGCTTTCGTGTTCCGCGATTATCAAAAGGACGCGACCATTCGTTACGACGCGAATCCAAGCTATTGGAATCGCAAGGACGTGCATATCGACAAGCTCGTCTTCTCGATCACGCCCGATGCCGCCGTGCGCGAACAAAAGCTCGCGAGCGGCGAGTGCCAACTCACCTCGTTCGCGCGCCCTGCCGATATCGTCGAGGCGAAAAAAAATCCGAAGCTCACGGTGTTGTCGGGCGTGGGCTTCAACGTTGCCTATGTGGGCTACAACACGACGCACAAGCCGCTCGACAACGTGACGGTGCGCCGCGCGCTGGACATGGCGATCGACAAGCAGGCGATCATCAAGACCGTCTACGAAGGCGCGGCCACGCTGGCCACGAACCCGATGCCGCCTTCGCAATGGTCGTATAACAAGGCGCTGAAAGACGCACCGCACGATCCCGCGAAGGCGCGCGAGTTGTTGAAGCAAGCGGGCTTTCCCGATGGCTTCACCATTACGCTATGGGCCATGCCCGTGCAGCGCGGCTATAACCCGAACGCGCGACTGATGGCGCAACTGATTCAATCGGATTGGGCGAAGATCGGCGTAAAGGCGAATATCGTCAGCTACGAATGGGCCGAATATAACAAGCGCGCAAAGACCAATGGCGAGCACGACGCCATTCTCTACGGCTGGCTAGGCGATAACGGCGACCCCGACAACTGGCTCGGCACCACGCTGGGCTGCGATGCAGTGCATGGCAGCAACATGGCGAAATGGTGCAACAAGCAGTTCGACGATCTCTTGGCTAAAGCGCGCCTCATAACAGATCAAAGCGCGCGCACGAAGCTTTATGAAGAAGCGCAAGTCGTCTTCAAGGATCAGGTGCCGTACACACCGCTTGCGCACGCCAATACGTTTCAGCCGATCTCGAAGCGCGTGCACGGCTATCTGATCAGTCCGCTTGGAGGCCATCGTTTCGACGGCATCACGCTGGATTGATTCAACTGGCGACCGCTTCGCGCAAGGCCTGCAAAAAGCGCACGTAAGCGGTCGCACCAGGGTCAGCGTGACCGATGCTGCGTTCTTGCACCCACGCCGCGCGACCCTTTTGCGATTGCTTCGAGGCCGTAGCCGTTACCTGCGCTTGCGCAGTCGCGATCATGGCATCGAGCAACTCAGTCGCGCTGCCTTGCGATGCTTCGAGCGTATCGAGACTCGGCACGAGTGCATCGAGCACGGTCTTGTCGCCGACCTGACTCTTGCCACGTTCGATGATGCGCGCAGCCACCGCGCGTCCGATGCCAAGCGCCTCGTCGCGGCTCACCGTGTCCTTGCCGTTCATCGCCTTGCCTGCCGCGAGCAAGCCGCCGCCGACGAGCGCTGCAAACGTAGATGGATTCGCTGTCGAGAACGCCTTGCCCGTAGCGAACAATACGTCGGTAAGCGAGGCGTCATCGTTCAAAGCGGCAAGCGCCTTCACGATGGCAATGGACCCTGATTGCACCGTGATGCCGAGATCGCCGTCGCCCAAAGCGGCGTCGAGGTCGCGTAACTCGTCGGCATGCGCGGGCAGCGCGCTTAGCGCACGCGTCAAAATGGCGCGCAGTTCCTGTTTCGATACGCTCATTGCGCACTCCTCTTACGATGCGGTGCCGTCGCGGAAAAATGGCGAACTCGCGGGCGCTTCGAGCAGCGCTTCGAGTTCGTCGTCGAGCAGCATCACCGTGATCGATGCCCCCGCCATTTCCAGACTCGTTACGTATTCGCCGACATACGAGCGCGCTATTTTCAGGCCCTGATCGGCGATGAGTTGCGAGGAACGGCGATACAGCAAATACAGTTCTTCGAGCGGCGTCGCGCCGAGGCCGTTCACGAGTATCGCGAGCTTCGATCCCTTAGGCGCGTTCAGATCGCCGAGAATCTGACCGATAAGCCGCTCGGCGATGGCATCGGCCGTTTCGAGCTTGCCGCGATGCGTTCCCGGTTCGCCATGAATGCCGATACCGATTTCCATCTCGCCATCGGGCAATGTGAAGGTCGGCTTGCCTGCCGCGGGAAGTATCGTCGGCGAGAGGCCCACGCCCATGGTCCGGCAATGGGCATTCGCCTTGCCGCAAATGCGCGCGACCTCATCGAGCGAATCGCCGCGTTCAGCGGCGGCGCCCGCGCATTTGAACGCGAACAACATGCCCGCGACGCCGCGCCTGTCGGCCGCACGTTCCTTCGGCGCGGATGCTACATCATCGGTCAACACCACTGTCTTGATGTCGATGCCTTCGGGTTCGGCCAAGTCGGCGGCAAGGTCGAAATTCAGGACGTCGCCGCCATAGTTGCCGTATACGTAAAGCACGCCCGCGCCGCCATCCACTGCCTTGGTCGCTTCGAATATCTGTTCCGCCGAGGGCGATGAAAACACGTTGCCCACGGCCACGCCACTGCAAAGCCCCTCGCCGACGTACCCGAGAAAGCCGGGCAAATGCCCCGAGCCGCCGCCTGTCACGATTCCCACTCTGCCTTCCTTGGGCGCGTCCTTGCGCACGAGCGCGCGTTTGTCGTCCGTCGCGCTCTTGATCCACGCGGGATGAGCGATAAGCAAAGCCTCGATGATTTCGTCGACGAAGACATCGTGCTGGTTAATGATTTTCTTCATGTTGTGCTCCTCCGGTTTTAGGGTGCGTTGCAAGAACACGTCTAACGCTTGCGCCGCTGACTAAGCGCGTCGAGCAAGACAGCCGCGAAAATGACCCCACCTTGAATGAATTGCGTCCAGAAGGGATTCACGCCGAGTAGCGACAAACCCACGTTGATCACGCCGATCAGCACGACGCCGATAAAGGTGCCCACGATCGAGCCACGTCCACCCGCAAGCGATGTCCCGCCAATCACGATAGCGGCGATCACCTGCAATTCGAGTCCGTTGGCCGCGGACGGCAAGGCGGAATTGAGCCGTCCGGCAAGCACGATCCCAGCGATGGCAGCAGTTACGCCGGCCAGCATGTAGGTGAAAAAAACCACGCGGCGCACGGGAATACCGGCAAGACGCGCAGCTTCCTGATTGCCGCCGACTGCAAAGACCTGATGCCCAAACGTGGTCTTGCGCAAGAGCACATGGCCTATGGCGAAGATCACGAGCATGACGATCATCGGCATGGGCAAGCCCGCGACGGTCTTCGCGCCGAAGGCCGTGAAGGCGGTGGGGAAATCGAACTTCGTGCGGCCATCGGATATGGCGAGCGTGAGGCCGCGCGCCATGGCCATCATCGCGAGCGTGACGATGAAGGGCACGAGGCGCAACCACGACACGGCAAGGCCGTTGAGCGCGCCTGCCGCGGCCCCGACCGCAATTGCGACGCATAACCCTCCAACGCCGAGACCGACGGCGCCTGGGCTCGATCCTGCCATGACCGTGGCCGCGACCATGCCGCTCAACGCAACGAGCGATCCGACCGACAGATCGATCCCCGACGTGATGATGACGAACGTGCCGCCTACCGCCGCAATGCCCACCACCGAGACCTGCACCATGATGTTGGTGAGCGTGCTGGTCGTCAGAAACTCGGGCGATGCAATCGACAAGGCGATGCAGATGATGACGAGTGCGGCAAACAATGGCCCGATGCCGCTCCTCAGTTGGCGAATCACGCGGCGCGAGAGCGCCTCCGAGTCCTCGCGGTTGGCTGCCGTGGAGGTCATGCGCCTGCTCCTGTTGTAGCCCATTGAATGACAGTTTCAGAGTCCGCTTTGTCGCGCGGTAGCTCCGTCACGATGCTGCCGCGATACATCACGAGCACGCGATCCGACATGCCGAGCAACTCCGGCAACTCGGAACTCACCATGACGACCGCTGCGCCCGCACGCGCCATCGACACCATGTGTGCGTAGATTTCGGTCTTCGCACCCACGTCGATGCCGCGTGTGGGTTCATCGAGCATGATGACCACGGGTGCTGTCGCCGTTGCGCGGCCAAGAATGACTTTCTGCTGATTGCCGCCGGAAAGCGTGCCGGTGATCTGCAACACCGAAGACGAGCGAACGCCGAAGCGCGTGCTTGCTTCCTGCGCCAGCTTGCGTTTCTTGGCGCGGCTCACGAAGCCGCCGCTCGCAAGCGCTTTAAGGCTCGACAGTGCGATGTTCTCTTCGATGTTGGCATCGAGCACGAGCCCTTCGAGCTTGCGGTCCTCCGAGGTATAAACGAGGCCGTGACGCACGCCTTGAGTGGGCGAATGATTCGTGACCTTCTTGCCCTTCACGAAAATCTCGCCACCGGTTGCGGGCAGCGCGCCAAAGATCGTCTTGAGCAATTCGGTGCGTCCTGCCCCGGCAATGCCCGCTATGCCCAGGATTTCGCCCGAGCGTACCGTAAAGCTCGCATTGCGCAGCAACGGCGCGCTAGCGAGATTGCGCACTTCGAGCACGACATCGCCATAAGGACGCGGCTCCCACGGATAGAACGATTCGAGATTGCGCGCGACCATTGCCTGCACGAGTTCGGCTTCGGTCCATTGCGACATCGGACGCGCGCCGACCGTCGCGCCATCGCGCATCACGACGGCGGAGTCGGCGAGTTCGAACACCTCTTCCAGATGATGCGAAATGAAGATGATGCCCATGCCCGAGGCACGCAGCCGCCGCACCACGGCATAAAGATTGGCGATGTCCTGGCTCTGCAGCGCGGCCGTGGGTTCGTCCATGACGAGAATTCGGGCATCGCGCGTCACGGCTTTTGCTACTTCCACGAGCTGCCTCTTGTTGAGCGGCAGATCGCCGAGGCGCATCCACGGCGGCACGTTGTCGAGTCCCACGCGATCCAGCGCTTCGCGCGCAAGCTGGTTGGCCTCGCGTTGCTTGACGAAGCCGTTCCTTGCAGGCATGCGGCCAAGGAATAAATTTTCCGCGACCGTCATGTCGTTGATCAGCGAGAGCTCCTGATAAATCACGGCCACGCCTGCATCTATTGCCGCGTTGGTGCCGCGCGCAAGCGGTACGCCGTCGATCTCGATCGTGCCTTCATCCGGCTCATACGCGCCAGACAAGGTCTTCACGAGCGACGATTTGCCCGCGCCATTCTCGCCGACGATAGCGAGCACATGGCCCGTTCGCAGTTCGAGGCTGACGCCGCGCAGCGCCTTGACGCCAGGAAAACTCTTGACGATGCCTTGCATGCGCAATAGCGGCGCGGACGCTTCGAGCGGCGCCTGCGCTTGCGCTTCCGTTTCGACTGTCATGTCGTGCATTCCGTTAGCGGGCAACGCGCTAGAGCTCAAACGCTTGAACGCTTGAAGTCTTAAGCGTGTGCCCGCGGCTTGCCTTACTGTTTGACTTCCTCTGACCACAGCCCGTACTTCTTGGTCTCATCCGAATCGATATTCGATTTGTCGATGAGCAAAGTCGGCCAAGCATAGTTCGCCGGAACGTCCTTCTTGGCGTTGTAGTCCGCAATGAACTGCAGCGACTTGGCGGCCATCTGAATGGGGTTCTGCGAGATGGTCGCGTCCTGCTTGCCCGAGCGAATGGCGGAAAGCGCCTGCGCCGTGCCATCCGCGCCGATCACGAGAATGTGCGCTTTATCGCCGAGCGGCTTATAGCGGCCCGCATTGTCGATAGCCTTTTCCGCACCCACGGTGTTGTCGTCGTTGGCGCCGAATACCGCGTCGATTTGCGGATATTTCTGCAGGATATTGGTCATCGCGTTAAGCGACTTCTCCTGGTCGAATGCGCCTTCCTGACGCGCAACCACCTTGATGTCGGGATACTTCGCCATTTCGTCGCTAAAGCCTTTCTCACGGTCGGTGGCGGCGGTCGTGCCGACAAGGCCGATCAAATCCACCACGTTCCCTTTAGCCGAACCGTAGCGTTTGGTCAGTTGATCGACAATCCACTTGGCGCCGATTTGACCGAGCGCGACGTTATCCGACGCAACGAACGAAGTCACCTTGCCGCCATCCGACCCACGATCGAGCGTGAAGACCGGAATGTTCATCGAGTTGGCTTTCTCGACAGCCGGAATGATGGCCTTGGAGTCGATAGGATTCAGCACGAGGGCAGTCACGCCTTGACTCAGTAAGTTGATGGCGTCGTTGACTTGCTGTTGCGCGTCGCCATTGGCATTGGTCTGGACGAGATCGAAGCCTTGCTCCTTGGCGCCCTTCTCCACGCCGGCCTTGAGCCCGACAAAGAACGCATTGTTAAGCGTTGCAATCGAAAAGCCTATTTTCGCCTTGCCGCCCGCGGCAGCGGCCGGCGCCGGTGCGCTTGCGGGAGCGCTCGCGGCTTCGCTCGAACTCGCGCCCGAACTGCTGGCGGTCGAACTGTTGTCGCTCTTGGAACAACCGCTAAGCGCGGCCGCCGCGCATAAAAAAACCGCGCCGGTCGATTTGCCGAACGTGCCCCATCCGTCGAATCTTGCTGAATTCCAGGCCATAGCTGTCTCCGTTGTAGGATTTATTCATTACGATGCAAACGACTATTTCCTCAAGGCAAGCGCGCTAAGAATCTTTCTTGTCGCGCCGGCCATAAGTCTTGAACTTCTCCAACACTTCATCCATCTGCTCCTCCGAAAGAAGCGGCGGAGCACCCAACTGACAGGCGAGAAGATATTGCTTGGCAAGCACTTCCACTTCATGCGCGAGCCACACGGCGCGCGCAAGATCGGTGCCGAGCGCGATCACACCATGATGCGCGAGCAGACACGCACGCCGGTTCAGAAGCGCGGCTAAAGCGTGATCGGAAAGAGTTTGCGTGCCAAAGAGCGCATAAGGCGCGCAGCGAATGGAATGTCCGCCGGCGGCCGCGACCATGTAGTGCACGGCGGGAATATCGCGTCCATGAATGGCGAGCGCCGTGGCCGCAATGGAATGCGTATGCACGACCGCGTGCATGTCTTGCCGTGCTCGAAGAATGTCGCGATGAATGCGCCATTCCGAAGACGGGCGAGCCGTGCGCAGCACGCTCGCGTCGTCACTGACATCTAACGGCAGCCACACCATCATGTCTTCGTGCATCTCACGCGCAGCAACGCCGCTCGGCGTGATGAGAAAGCCGTCGTTGAAGCGCGCGCTGACGTTACCCGAGGTTCCCTGATTGATGCCGAGCCGCTCCATTTCGAGCGAGGTCTCGACAATACTCCGGCGCAGCGCGCCTTCATCCACCGCGCTCATGCGGCATTACCTTCGGCTGCGAAGAAACCACGCAACGAACGTTCGAAAGGCGCTTTCACGATACCGCGCTCCGTGATGAAGCCCGTGACGAGTTCATGCGGCGTGACATCGAATGCGGGATTGCGCGCGTTGATGGCTCGCGGCGCAATAGGTTGTCCTGCAAGCGATGTCACCTCTTCTTCGCGACGTTCTTCTATCTCGATCTGCGCGCCGGTCGGTGTGCGGAAGTCCAGTGTGGACGAAGGACAAGCCACGTAGAACGGTATGCCGTAGTAATTCGCTGCGATGGCCACGCTCAGTGTGCCGATCTTGTTGGCGAAGTCGCCATTTGCCGCAACCCGGTCCGTGCCGACGATCACGAGGTCCACCAGTCCATGCGACATGATCGAAGCGGCCGCGCTATCCACGATCAGCGTTACATCCACGCCCGCCTGCTGCAGTTCGAACACGGTCAGGCGCGCGCCTTGCAAAAGCGGCCGCGTCTCGTCCGCGAACACCTTGAACGCAATGCCTTCGCGATGTGCGGCATAGATCGGCGCGGTGGCCGTGCCTAAGCCTGTGGTGGCAAGCGCACCTGCATTGCAATGCGTAAGCACGCCGCTGCCCGGTTCGATAAGCGGCAGACCATGCATGCCGATACCTTCGCATAGCGCCTGATCTTCCGCATGAATCTGTTTTGCCTCATCCACCAAAGCTTCGTAAAGCGCCTTCGAGTCGCTTGCGTTGCATGCGCGCGCGCATTGCAGCATGCGTCTCAATCCCCAACTCAGATTCACCGCCGTGGGGCGCGCGGTATCGAGCCAGCCCGCGCGCCGTTCAAGCTCGGCACGAAATTGCGTCAAGGGCAAGTCGCGCGCGTCCTGCATGGCGACGCACAATCCGTATGCTGCCGCGACGCCGATGGCAGGCGCACCCCGCACGCGTAATTCGTGAATGGCTCGCCAGACGGCGGCTGCATCGGCGACATGCTCCACCACGATTTCATGCGGCAGGCGCGTCTGATCGAGCAGCAGGAGATCGCCATCGCGCCATTCGATCGTCGGGGCAAGCGTGGGGAACAAGGACTGCGCAACCATGGAAGCTCCGAGTGGACTATGCATGTGTGATTGTTTCGCGCTGAACCTCGCGCGCAAGCATGACGACCTGTTCGATACTGCCAAGCGTCGCGCGCTTGACCAGCAGGTCTTCCGCGCAACGCAGACAGCGCACTTCGATACACGCCCTCGCCTGAGCATCTGGAATGCGCGTGATGTCCGCGACCTTCGCCATGCCGACGATGCGCCGAATCATCTTGCAGCCAGCGAAGCCGAGCGTATCCGCTAGCAGCCGACGCATGAAGTGCGCGCGATAACCTTCGACAGATCGCGCTTCTGCGTGACCGCCTATAAAGCCGCGTCCGCTACGGCTTTCATGCTCGCGCCACAGCTTTAGAAATTGCGCGCTAAAGCCATTCCAGACCTCGGCCACTTGAACGAGCAACCATTCCTGATAGCCGGAAGGATCTCGATCGTCTATACGGCCATGCCAGTCGCGCGAAAAATACGCGAGCAGCAGGTTTGCGAGCACCGCGCCGATATCGAAGCCCATCGGTCCGTAGAACGAGAACTCCGGATCGATCACGAAGGTTTCGTCTTCGTTGACCATGATCGAGCCGGTGTGCAGATCGCCATGCAGCAAGGTCTCGGCGTGATTCATGAACGCCCATTTCATGTCGCCCGCGGCAATGCGCAACGCTTCGCTGGTCCTCAGTCGTTCAAGCGATGACGCAGGCAATGCGGCGCTGTACACGTTTGACGGATGATCTTCGAAAGGAAACGTAAAGACGAGATCCTCGGTGATCTTGCACAACTCGGAATTGACCGCCGCGCTCATGGCCTCTTTCTTGATGTCCGGCGCAAGAAACAGATCGGACCCGTGGAAAAGCGTGTGCGCAAGATACGTCGACAGATGCGCGGCGAGCTTCGGATAGACGACGCCATCCATCAGGCCTTGCCGCAAAATGCGATGCGAGGCGAGCCTTTGCATCACCATCAGAAAGCGCTTGCCGTCGGCGTGATACACCTTCGGCACATGCCGCGGACATAGCGCGCCGAAGCGGCGTAACGCCGCTACCTCATGCTCCATGCGCTGACACGACAACGGCCACGTCTTGCCGACGAGCCTTAAAAAAGGCGGCGCCTGCTTGACGACGACGCTGCGTTCCGGCGCCTTCGTGTTCGTCACGAAGTACACATAGTTCAGGTTGCCGTCGCCAACTTCGGCCACTTCCAGGTCATGCGGCTCGCCAAGCAGCGCACGTATCTCGGGAATTGCACCGAGATACGCGGCGAGCTCGCTTGCGGTAAAAGCCTCGAACTCCATCGGTGTCTCCTCCGATGTTGCTTCTGGTGCGCGTCTCAACGCAAGATTGTCTTAGCGACGCTTGCGCACCAGATCGAATTTGAAAATGCTCGTGTTGTAGTAGTCGTTGCTATAGCAGAGCGGTTCCCCGCTCTGATCGAAATCCACTTCGTCCAGCAGGAGAAACAAACCGAAGCCGTCTCCGAGTTCCGGCAGATCGCGCGGCGTGAGGATGGTCGGCTGTATCGACGTATGCGTATGCGACAGACGCCGGCCCGTGCGCGCGAACATGCCGAAAAGCGATTCGCCGACTTCACCGTCCGCTGCATCGAAGAGCGTCTTCGGAATGGTGTCGATGCAATAGGCGGCTACGGCGTCGTCCGCGCGGCGCACGCGTTCGATACGTACGCACGGCGCCCCAAGCTCGATGCCGAGTCTTTCTGCCAAGCTCTCCGATGCCGCAATGGTATCCATCTGTATGCGACTCGTTGAAGGCACGGCGCCGACGCTCTTGATCATGTCGGTTACGGACATCAGATCATCCAGACCGCCCTGCAACTTCAGCGAAATTTGTCTGATGAAGGTGCCGCGACCTTGAACCCGAGACAGCAGACCATGCGAGATCATCTGAGCAACAGCTTCACGCAAACTTGAACGGCCTACCCCGAGCAATTCGCAGAGTTCCAGTTCCGTGGGAATCTGATCGCCCGGCTTGAGCTTGCGCTCACGGATCATGGTCAGGAGCGACTCTTGAATCTTGTCGCTCATTGAACGCTCTACGCTTAGACGCATGTTGCTCTCTTCGGTAGCATGCAGTCAAATATACATCAGACATCAGATGTTTTTCTTAGGACTTTCCCTTGGATATTTTGTAGGCTCAATAGCTGGTGATAACGATGAACGGCTATGCGGTTGCAGCAAGGCCATAATCATTTGCTTGCCGCGTCTGACTTGTTGGCGCGTTGCACTGCGCCAAGAATTCATGGCTTCCACTGGTACATCAGAATCTTGGCGCGTGCATCGTCTTCCAAGAGAACGTCGTATTCACCATTGGCCCTTAGCGTGGCGCTGATACCCAGTTCCACATCGACATAGCCGCTAGTCAAGCCTACGTTCGCGCCCGGCGACATGCAGCCAACGTGTGCGCCGGTGCGCGCGTCGTACACATAAACCTTCTGCGTGAAGAGGCCCGCAACAAAGAGGTAATTGCCCGCTGTCGCAAGTCCCACGGGCGTGATTACGGGGTTGGCCGTCGTGTCCCAAGGCAGCGCGATGAGATAGGTCATGACGCGCGGCCCGCGAGTCCAGTTGTCGTAACGCGCGAGATATGGGCCGGCCTCTTTCCAGCGCGCGGCATCATAGGGAATGGTTTGCGTGAAGCCCGATATATACATCGTGTCGGTTTCAGGCACGTATAGCACTCGGCCAATGCGCGTGAAAGGCGCTGGCATCGTATAAGTCTTCGCCGATGTATAGGTGTAAAGCGGATTGCCCAAGGCATCGAAGCCCTGCAGCGGCATTTCTCGTATGCCGCTCGTCGGGGTACCGAACCATACGTTGCCAAGGGAATCGACCCAGATGAAGCTGTTGCCTATCAGACTCCCCGTCGATGGATTGCCTATGAATTCGCTCGTGTCGAGATGGCCGTCGCCATTGATGTCGCGCCACATCCATTCGCCATAGGCCGGTTGATTCGCTGGAAAACCGCCTGAAATATAGGACTCGGCGAACATGACCGACGGTATTGCCGTATAACCGTGCGCAGCGTCGAAGCGATGCACATAGAGCTGATGCGAATATGGATCGAGCGTGAATAGATACGGCCGGTTGCCGTTCAGGCGCCGTACCATCGGCTGGCCACGCACCGCGCGTCCGATGTGAATCGAAGGGTCATCGGGAAAAGCGAAGCGGTCCACGGTATGCGCCGTGTACGTCCATTGTTTGCCGGGCGCCTTGCTCCAGTCCATCGTAAAGACTTTCGAGCCGGTATAGATGGTGTTGGGCGCGCCGGGATCGAAACTCGCGCCATCGACGAACACGAGACCGTCCAGTTCCCATGTAATAGAACGTGTGACGCCTTTGAAAGCCTGCAGCACCGCGCCCGTTCCCACCGAGGCAGAGTTCAGAGCTCGCGGGCCTTCGCCGTTTTGTCCAACGTACAGATTGCCGGCCTGATCGAAACCGATACCCGTGACCGAGTTGAAGCGCCCTGCTTCGATCGTGCCAGCGGTCGCATGATTCACGCCCTTGAGCGTGCCGACCGCAGTTAGCGCCGCGTTCTTTCGGAAAGGCAAGATCTGCTGGCCCACGCCGTTATCCGCGATATAAAGATCACCCGATGGAGTGACCGCGATATCCGCGGGTACCGTTCCTATGGGGAGTATCGGCACGCCGCCGAGTAGCGCGCCTGTCGTCGAATAATGTGCAATGGCGGGGTGTCCGTTGAACGTGCCTGTAATGACCCAAAGCGTGCCGTCTATATCGAGTGCCATGCGTCCCGGTGATGTCACGTTGAACGCGCGATTACGCCTCATCGTGTTGGCATCGAACACGACGATCTGATTGCTCGACGCGTCGGAAACAAAAAGCTCGCTATCGTTAGCGGCCAGGCCGCGAATGCCCGCGTCCGTTCCGGCCGGCACAGTCGCCACGATCAGGAAACTGTTCTTGGTAGCGTTCGCGCTGTTGCCGACGCCGCCCGTAAAAAACGCGCCCTTGGCGATGTTGGCGATCGTGCGTCGCGTAATGCCGAACCACGTATAACCGTTGGGCGGATAATCCGCGCCGACGAGGCCACCACCTTGATTGCCGATGGACATCGCCGCATAGAGGTATGTGCTGTTCGATGCAATGGCGTCGCCGCCCGCCGCGCCCCAACCATGCGTCGCACCCGCCACCGCGATTCGGTCGCCATTGCGATACGCCGCGATCTCGGCGCCGCTTTCATCCCACGGACTATTGGTATAGACGGTTCCGTCCGGTGCAACGCGGATGGCTTGTATGTCCTGCTGCATCCACTTGCCATCGCCGAAGCCAAAAGTGTTGCCAATCCAGGACGTGGTGTAATTGAGCGGCGACGTAGCCGCGCGCGCGCCGCTGGCAAGGCTGAACACCATTAGCCATACCGCTATGAAACATGAAACGTTCATCACTTGCACCCCGGCAAACCGCCGCAAAGCGAAATCGAGTTACGACCCTAATGATATGAAGAAAAGGCCTGTTTTCTTCTTAACGGCGGTCGGTACGAATGCTTGAATCCGGTTTATTGAGGCGTGTTCAATTCAAGAAGTCGAGCAAACAACGGAGAGGTCGAATGATAGATAGCGTGGACAGGAAACATCTCGAACGATGCATCGAACTGGCTAAAGAAGCGCTCGACCAAGGCGATGAACCCTTTGGTTCTCTACTGGTGGCGAGCGACGGTCACGTGCTCTTTGAGGATCGTAACCGCATCAGCACGGGCGACAAGACCTTGCATCCTGAGTTCGCTATTGCAAAGTGGGCTGCGGAAAATATGAGCGAGCCCGCGCGCAAGAATGCCGTGGTCTACACATCGGGCGAGCATTGTCCGATGTGTTCGGCGGCGCATGCATGGGTGGGGCTTGGGCGAATCGTCTATGCGAGTTCGACTGCGCAGTTCACGCGCTGGCGTGAGGAACTCGGTGCTGGGCCCGGCCCTGTCCGCGCGCTGCCCATTGAAGAGGTGATCGACGGAGCAATCGTGGATGGCCCCGTCGACGACCTTGCAGAACGCGTGCGTGCACTACATGTCGCTTATATGCAGAAGCATCAAACGCGTTGATCGGTCAGTGCGCTGCTATGGTTTCGCTGTTGCGACACGCCTGGAACTTCGGTCTGCACGTTCGTCTGCGTGATGACCGACTCGCACAACGCGATCACTTGCGGAAGACTCGCGGCATTGAACAACGAATGATCGACATCGGCGTAAGTTGCGACACGCACTGAACGAAGCCGCTTGAGTCGAGCGCCCAGCTTGCCGCAATGCGCGGCAAGCAAGTCCAGGCCCGCATCGTAGGCGCCGTAGACCAGCACCGTGTTCACGCCTCTAGCGTCGAGCGCGCGAATGATCGGCATGGGTGTAGTGGCCTGTTCGGGTGGCGTTTTGCTCAGGCTGTCGAGCCTCAATACATCGACGACACGTGAACGCGCACGCGTGAGCATGTAGCCGCCGATAAAGCCCATTACGCGAAGCAGATTTTTGTCGCCGCGCAAAATGGCTTTCCACTTCTGCGGATCGAGCATGGAAAACGCATAACCCGCCATGGAGTTGCGTGTGGATTCGCGCAACGCTTCGGGCGTTTTGTCCTCGGGACGCTTGAACGTAGGGATATTCACCGAAATCACGCCGGTAATAACGCTCTCGCTGACCGCTGCCTTCAAAGCGTGATACGCACCTGAACAAATGCCGAACGCATAGATCGTCTTGTAGCCTTGCCGGGACAACCAACGCGCGGCGACGCCAGTGTCTTCGGTTGCGACCACGTTATAGATTCTGCCGAAGGGCGTGTCTGACTGCACATCGCCCGAAGGAAGCGGACTGTCGCCACGGCCGCGTGCATCGAAGCGCAATGAAGCAATACCACGTGATGCTAGCTCGCGTGCAATCCGCACGGAAAGCCGGCTATCGCCTACGCGTGAACTCGCCGCCGTATTCGTCATGACAAACACAGGGCCACGCGCTGCACCATGACGCGGCTCGCACAGCACGCCTACGAGTCCTTGTTCGTCCATTCGCACGGGACGCTCGACAGCCTCCGGCGTTTCGATGACGAAATCTGGCCACACGTCATGTGCCGCAGCCGATGTATTAACGGGGCCTGCTTCGAGCGCGCCGTTTGCAATCCACTCAGTGGCCGTTGCCAAAGCAGCCTTGGGCAATACCGTGAATGCCGACTCTTGAATGAAGCCGAGCAAATCTTCAAAGGGTTGTGTCTGCGTATCGACGCCAAGCCCACTGAGCGCATCCAGCAGCGGGTCTTTCGAGCTCGTTCGTGCGTGCATCAGCAATACGCGATTGGCGGGCGCAATGGCCGCACTTTTCACTTGCAACGCGAGATCGATGTTTTCCAGCCGGGCTCTGAAGGCATCGTCATAAACCTGACCCAGCACGTTGAGCGGACCAGTCTTGGGTTGCGCTTCGCGAAGGGGCGGTGCGAGCTGGTCGAGCCAGGTCTTGCGCACCGCGCCGAGTTCGCGGATATAGGTGCGTCCGCTTACAACAGGCGCAAGCAAGGCGAGATCGTCGACGGGACGCTTGAGCGCCGCGGCCAAAGCGAACGCGGCACCGACCCGAAAGCCCGCTAGCGTGACGTGTTCGATACCCGTCTGTTCCTTGAGGAAATCGACGGCTGAACCGATGTCATCCACCGCCGAATCGAACAGGTCTTGTCCTGCTTCTAGATCGGCTGAATCCCCCGTGCCGAGATAGTCGAAGCGCAAGACCCACAAGCCGCGGGCCGCAAGAGCGTCTGCCAGGTGACGCAGGCCGCTATAGGTCCACACATATTCGTGGCCATAGGTGTTGCAGAGAACGACGCCGCGCGTGCCGGCGCCTGCGTGCAGCCATCCGAATCTTTTGCCGAAAACCACCGGTCTCATTTGTATTTTCCTCGTCTTTGGCGGTGTTCAGACGTAAGCAAGGAGTGCCTTCGAAACCGCCAGCCTGCATGCGTCATTATTATGCTTGGACAACTGCAGGCACAAAGGGAACGGGCAGCAAATGCTATTCCCATCGACACGGGACTCCAGCTAGTCCTAGTCGGGCGTTGCGCAAAGCTTCTCTCCGGGCTTTGCGCCGCCATGCAGCGAGGGTTACTTGTCGCCAATTATATTAAGCCCGCTTAGCACTTGCGATGTGCCGACGCGAATTTTGTTCAAACGGACTATCTATTGGCGATCATTGCATGGGGTGCATGATGTCTTGTCTGGCAAATGCGCTTAACTGCAAACAATCCGCGCGGCATCGCACAGAGCTTTTTAGGGTTTGCTTATATTTTTTTAGCTTTTGGCTTTTCGCAAAGCGTCGAATCATCCGCGCCTATGAGGTTGCGATAAGGCGCGTGCCGAGCGAATGAGGTCGTCAAGCATGAGATCGCGTTTCTCTGGATCGGTGTCGCGACTCGTCATGAAGCAGAGCGCCGCGACGGCCAAACCGGAACGATCGCGAACGGGCGCGGCCATGCAATAGCGAAACGTATGCGACAAGCCTGTCGTGCAGCAGAAGCCCTGCTCCCTTGCGCGTTCCACATCGGCGAGGAAGTCTGTGAAATCTACTCGCTTGCCGTTGTCCAGAACGAAGTCTTCTTCAGGAATGAGCGCGCGAATTGCGTCGCCGCTCAAATGACCTAGCAGCAGCCTGCCCGATGCCGTCCAGGGAATGGGGACCTTGACGCCAATATCCGAACTGATATTGAAAGGTCGAGAACTGTTTTCTGAAAGCACGACCGTGTATTTGTCGCCTTCGAGCATGCACAGTTGCGCGGTCTCGTCGTGGCTGCGCACTAGCGCGAGAATGGACTGATGCGCGCGGCTGATCAGATCATTGTGCACCGCGTAATCGGAGCCGTAGTAATGCATTTCGCGGCCAAAGAAGATGCTGCCGTCGGGGCCCGCTTCCAGTAGACCCGCCTCGCTTAAAATTGCGACCAGTTCGTAGATGCTTGAACGCGGCGCGCCAGTCGCTTCGATCAACTCGCGCATCGCAAGCGGCCTGCGAGCTAGATGCAATTGCTTCATGATCGCCACGACCCGATCCACCCCGCGCGCACGCGACGTTTCCACTGTCGACATCGGCTGGGCTCCGCTCAATGATCCAGCACGCGATGCAGAAACTGCCGCGTGCGTTCGTTCTGCGGATTCACGAAGATTTGCTCGGGTGCGCCCTGCTCTGCAATCACGCCCTTGTCCATGAACACCACACGATCCGCCGTCTTGCGCGCAAAACCCATTTCGTGCGTGACCACGACCATCGTCATGCCATCGCGCGCCAGTCCGCGCATGACTTCGGTCACTTCGCCGACGAGTTCCGGATCGAGCGCGGAAGTCGCCTCGTCGAAGAACATGATGCCTGGCTCAACGGCGAGTGCGCGTGCAATGGCAACGCGTTGTTGCTGGCCGCCCGACAATTGACTCGGATAATGCGTCGCACGATCGGCGAGGCCGACACGGTCGAGCGCATCCATGGCGCGCTTCTTGGCATCGGCGGGACTCATTTTGCGCGCCTTGATGAGTGCAAGCGTGACATTGCCGAGCGCGGTCTTGTGCGGGAACAGATTGAACTGCTGAAACACCATGCCCACATGTCCACGAATTTCTTTAGCGCGACGTGCATCGTGCAGCGGCACCTGGTTGACCCACACTTCGCCCGCATCCGCGGTTTCAAGGCCGCTCATGATACGCAACACGGTGCTCTTGCCCGAGCCCGATGCGCCGATCAAGACAAGCACTTCGCCAAGCCTCACATCGAGATTGATTTCCCGCAGCACTTGCGTGGCACCGAACGACTTGCTCACGCCCGCGAGGTTGATGATCGACGCTTCACTCATGACAGCACGCTCCTTCTACGGTCGTGACGGCGCACCCACTGCGACAGCGGAAAGCACACGATGAAATACAGTATGGCGACGAGGCCATAAATCTCGACTGGCTTGCCCACGCGATCGACGATCGCCTGGCCGCCGTGCATCAACTCCGACATGCCGATCATGCTAACGATCGACGTGTCCTTGATAAGCGAGAGATATTGCCCGACCAGCGGCGGCAAAACGATCCGGCCGGTCTGCGGCAAGACTACGGAGAAGAACGCTTGCGCTTTGGAGAGACCGAGAATCTGCGAGACTTCCCACTGTCCTTTAGGGACCGCCTCGATGCCTGAGCGAAATACTTCGGCGATATACGCGCCTTGATAAACGCTCAAGCCGACGACTCCGGCGGCAAAGACATCGATGGCATAGCCGAAGTAGGACACGCCGAAATAGATGAACATCAGTGTGATGAGCACTGGCGTGCCGCGGAAGAGTTCGGTGTAGAGCCTTGCAATCTTGTCGGTGCCCCAAGGCCCGAAAGAACGAAGCACGGCGGCCAGAAGACCGATTACCGTACCGCCCACGATCGACGCGGCCGACAAGGCCAGCGTCATCAAGAGCCCTTGCAAAAGGATCGACAGGCTCGTCGTCAATAAATCGCTCGACATGTCTCGCTCTCCGATTAAGTGCGCGCGGCAGGACGGCGCAGCATGAACGATCGGCGCGAAGGCTTCCTGATGACGAGCGGCGGATGAAAGAGCCTCAAGCCAATCTGCCCTGCAGCCCAGGAAAGCAGGTTGCTGAGCACGAGATAGGCAAGAAGCGTGACCGTGAAAGTCTGTACGTAAAGCAGCGTGCGCGAATTGATGACGGTCGCCGTACCGCTCAACTCGGGCAGTGCAATCGCGGAAAGCAGCGACGTGCCGAGCAAAAGCTGGATTAGGTTGTTGACGATAGCCGGATAAACAGCGCGTGCCGCTTGCGGCAAGACCACTTGCGTGAAGATCTGCGAGCGCTCTAGTCCGAGAATCGATGCCGCTTCGAGCTGACCCTTGGGCACCGACTGGATGCCCGCCCGAAACACTTCCGCCAGATAAGCGCCTACATTCACCCCTAGTGCGATCACGCCTGCTGTATAAGCATCGAGCGTAATGCCAAGGGACGGCAAGCCGAAGAACACGATGAATATCTGCAGCAGGACCGGCGTGTTGCGGATGACTTCGATATAAACGCTTGCGATTCCGCGCAGCACGCGGCTCTTGGACCCGCTTGCAAGCGCCGTCAAAAGACCGAGCGCCATTGCCAGAATGAACGCCAGCAGCGTGATTTGCAGCGTGAGCCATGCGGCATGCAGGAAGTCGCTGAAATAGCCAGCAAGCGTCAACCATTCATAGCCCATGATTTTTCCTCACGTTGGACGTCACGCAACCGGCGTCACGGTTAAATTAATATTGCGGGTTGAGCGGGAAACGCGGCTCTTGCCCAAACCATTTTTTATAGAGCTGCGCGTTCTGCTTGGACGCGTTGATCTGGAACAGGAACAGGTTCAGATAGTTGAGCCAGACCTGATCGCCGGCCTTGACGCCGAACGCGTTGTATTCAAGCGGCACGAGGGCTTCGTCAGTGACGGTAAGTTCCTGATCGAGCGATGCCTGGTATGCGAGAAAGTTGTTGTCTTCGATCATCGCGTCAGCCTGGCCTTGCTTGACGGCGAGAATGGCGGCTTGCGAGCTGTCGAATTCCTGAATCTTCACCTGCATGTTGAGTGAGCGCACTTCGTCGCCGTTGGTCGAGCCTTTGACGGTGGCAATCGTGCGGTTGCTCATGTCCTTGATGGATTTGATCCCGCTCGATTTCTTGACCAGCAGCGCTTCACTCGCCACCACGTACGGATTGGTAAAGGCAATTTCCTTGGCCCGTTCGAGATTGCGAGTGAAATTGCAGAACACGACATCCACCTTACTCGTCTGCAGATTTGGAATGCGGTTGGCGCTGGTGGTGTTGACCACTTCGAGCTTTACGCCCATTTGCTTAGCGAGTTCCTTAGCGAGATCGACGTCGTAGCCGTCCGGCTGGCCGTCCTTGTTATAGAAACCGAAGGGCGCAAAGCTTAAGCAATCGCCTACGCGCAAGGTGCCGCGTTGCAAAACGGTCTTAAGCGTTGAGCTTGCCGCCCCATCCTGCGCTGGTGCTTCGACTTTCGAACAGGCCGCCAACGCGACAAGGCCGGCAATTGCAACCCAACGAGCAAAGCGCGCGCTTTCTCTAACAAGTTTCATGTGTGCATCTCGCAAGAGGAAAATCCGTTTGAGGCTTGTCCGATATATCGGACACGTATCCGACGCGGCAGATGGGAGGCAAGTCTTCCACTAAAAAAAACTTGAGGCAAGCGGGTTTACGCGTGGATGGATTAGACGCTCGCAAAGAAAAAGGGCAGACAAATTTCTTTGTCTGCCCTTCGTGGTGGTTCAAGCGCTTGCTAAAGATCCAGCACCAGCACCCTGCTCGTCGCACGCGATACACACGCCGTGAGAAATTCGGTCTTTTCGTCGTCGCCGAGAATGCAGTCGTTGTGTTCGACTTCGCCTTCGAGATAGCGCACTTTGCAGGTGCCGCATAGACCTGCGCAACAAGAGGTTTCAATCGGTACGCCTGCCAGTGCCAACGCGTCTGCAATGCTTTCTTCCTTAGATACCTCGATCTCTTGTCCCGTACTCGCAATGCGCACGGTGAAACTGTCGAGTGCATCGTTGGCGGCTTCATCGTCGAGATTGCGCTCCGGCGCCTTGAAATGCTCGAAGTGCACCGTGCCGGTGGGCCAGTGTCCGGCGGCATCGGCGCATGCCTTCATGAAGCCGCCTGGGCCGCAGTAATACACATGCTCGCCTTCGCGCGGTGCGTCGAGCAACCGGCGCAGATCGAGGCCCGTGGTCGGGTCGCCGCCATCGAAATGCAGGTGCAGCTTTCCGCTTGCGCGCATCGATTCGAACTCGTCGGCAAACGCGGCGCAGCTTGCGTCCCTGGTGCAGTAATGCATCTCGTAGTCGATGCCGGCGTCGTCCAGTTCGTGCGCCATCGCCTTGAGCGGCGTGACGCCGATACCGCCTGCGATCAGTAACACGCGACGCGCGCCATCGACGAGACTAAAGTTATTGCGCGGAAGACTCACCTTCACGATGTCCTGTACGCGCAGTTGCTCGTGCAGTGCTTTCGAGCCACCGCGTCCGCGCTCATCGCGCAGAACGGCAATCACATAGCGATGCCGTTCGCGCGGCGCATTGCAGATGGAATACTGACGGATCACGCCGCCTGCAAGATGGATGTCCAGATGCGCGCCAGCCGTGAACGGCGGCAATGCATGTCCCTCAGGGTCGACGAACTCATAGGAGTTGATGCCGCGTCCTTCGAAGCGGACTTGTCGCACCATCAATTGCAGCGTCTGTGCCTGGCGGTCGGTTGATATGGGTTGTGTCGACATGGTTGCGTCTCCTCGATCGATGAGCGGCGGGCTTGCGAAAGCGCTCGGCATTGGTCAAAGCGCCTTCGCCATATGCCGCTATTGCTTCATCGATTGTTCGAGTTCCTCGAAGCTTTGCCGCACGAAGTTGACGCGCTCATCACCCTTCATCGTCTCGCTCTGCGCGAGAATGGCGACGATCTTCTTGGTGACGGCGCGACGACGCGTGACTTCTTCTTCAACGGTCTTGCCCTCGGGAATTTCGAACACGTTGCCCGAGCAGAAGCTGTTCGGCGAGCCGGCGTTCTCGCGAAACCATTCGGCGAAATTCTGCGCGGATGCCGCCGGGTTCGAACCGCGCACCGCATCGCGCAACATCTTGCGGAAGAGGAAGAGGCCCGCATCGAACTTCGTCGGATTCTCGAGCGCGTGCACGGCAATGGGCCGCTGCGAAATGATCGCTTCGTAATCGCCCGGTGCGTATTGCGCTTCCTTATAAGTCTCGCGCTCGCGATGGTTCGGCGGAATCGGTACGATATCTTCGATCTTGTACTTGCCAAAGCGTTCCGGACGACGCATGGCGACTTGCCCTTCGAGAAAGTCGATCGACTCGTAGCCGACCATTTCCTTCTTGCCCACACCGCGTGTGTCGATGCCCGGACCCATCACGCGCCAGCCGATCATCTTGCTGTTTTGATCGTCGACAGGCACGGTCCAGCGCACGATATGAAAGCGGCTAAAGAGCTTCTTCTTCGAACCGTCCTCCGACGTATATGCATGCAGACTCAAGTTCGGCAGCACCTGATGCTGCACACGCACGAAGAGCCGATCCTTGTTCACGCGGCGCGCGCCCGCACAAGCGAGGCTTCGGCCTTGCTGCACCGGTTGAAAATGCATATCGGGAGCGACTTCCATCGAGGCCGCGCCGACTTCATCGAACGTCGTGCCCTGGAAGTTGCCATTGACGACGTTCTTGGCCGCATGCAGCGCGGTCGGGTGATAGTTGTCAGCGGCGTTGTCCTGCACTTGCAGCCAGTTGCAATGCTGGAAGTTGCTGTAGGGGACGAGTTCATCGCCGGGCAGCACCGTGTAGTCGCCTTCCCATTCAGGGAACGGCGGCTCGTTCTCGGGCGGCCCCATATAAGCGAATACCAGGCCGTTACGTTCGACGGCTTTATAAGCGCCTTGACGAATCGAACAGGCATACTTTTCGGCCTCTTTTTCTTCGCCCTTAGGGAACGGTACGTGAAGACACGCGCCATCCACATCGAACACCATGCCGTGATAGCAGCACATGATGCCGTGTTCTTGAATGGCACCGTACTCGAGCGATGCGCCGCGATGCACGCAATGCGCGTGCAGCACACCAATCCGTCCGCTGCCATCACGGAATGCCACGAGTTCTTCGTTGAGTATTTTCAGGTAACGCGGAGTATCGGTCAGTTCGATCGACATGCAGATGGGATGCCAAAACGCGCGCATGTACTCGCCCATCGGCGTGCCGGGACCGGTCTCGGTCAACTCCGGATCGTGGCCCGGCACCTTGCTCGTGTAGTACCCGCCGAAGGGAATCAGCTTCTTGACGGCGGGCGTGGCGCCGCCACTGCTCTTCTGCCCTTCCAGCTTGTCTGATTTGATCGTCATGGATAGTCTCGTCCTGATGTGGGGATGGATATGGTCCGCTGCTTTTGATGGTTGAAGTCCGAACTCCGATTACCGAACTCCGTACTCTGTATACAAAGATTAGCGACGGACCGCTGCGTTGTCTCTATGGGTAAACGCGAATGTGGACTAGCATGCGTGGCTTCGTTCGTTGACCGCCGCACTGGCGGGCTGTAACCTTGTCGTATTCTGTATCCAGAGATTGAGCTCGACATCATGCCCGCCAAACTTCTCAAGCTTCAGGCCCGCACGGACTACGTGGACGAGGTCTACAAGGTCTTGCTCGATGCCATCAGTTCCGGCTCGCTCGCGCCTGGTACGCGCATCACGCAGGAAGAGATCGCCGAGCAACTCGCCGTATCGCGTTCACCCGTGCTGCAGGCGCTGCGGCTCCTAAAAAAAGATGGGCTCGTGCAGGACGCACCCGGTCGCGGTCTGCTCGTCACCCCGCTCGATCCCGCGTGGATCAGCCATCTCTACGAGATTCGCGGTGCACTGGATTCGCTTGCCGCACGCCTCGCGGCGGAACGTGGAGCGAAGCTCGACAAGTCGCTGATCGCGAACGGCCGGCGCGCGTCGAAAAGCGACGATGTCAAGGCGATGATCGATGCGGACATGGCGTTTCATGGCGCCATCTACGAAGCCTCGGGCAATCCGCTGATCGCCGATACCGCGCAGATGCATTGGGTACATCTGCGTCGCGTGATGGGCGCGGTCTTGCAGGCATCGGGACAGCGCAAGTCGATCTGGGATGAGCACGCCGCCATTGCAGCGGCAATCGCGGAAGGCGACGCGCAACGCGCATCCGAACTCACGGATCTCCATACCGCGAACGCGCGCAAGAATCTGGTCGAGCGTCTGGGTCTTGTACTGAATGAACAGAGGCAGGCGGAAGCAACGTGAACATGAATCGGCATCGCGTGAGAAAGCCCTGCATTTGCAGGGCTTTTCGTGTTGAACTGCTTTCATCGGTCCGTGCGACGGCGGCTATTCACCAACGCAGCCGGTATCGTAAAGACCATGAGGGCGCCTATCACGCAACTTACCGCAAGACCAAGCACACCATTACCGGTCGAACCCGAATGCGTTTGGATGATGCCAATCAGCCACGGGCTCACGACACCCGAGATGCTGCCCACCGAATTGGCAAGCGCGAGCCCTGCGGCTGCCGCACCGCCGCTGAGAATCGCGGGCGGCAAGACCCAGAACTGCGAGATGGTCGTGACCACGCCCATGGTCGCAATCGTGAGCGCGATCATGCCGAAGAAGGTCGAGTGCGCATACACCACGCTGAAATACAGACCGATTGCGCCGACAATGCCCGCGCCCGCCAGATGCCAGCGACGCTCGCCGAGCTTGTCCGAGCTATGACCGACTGCCAGCATGGCGATGGCGCCGGCCGCATATGGAATTGCCGTCAGAAGACCGATGTTGAGCGGATCGGAAACGCCGCTTGCCTTGACGAGCGTCGGCAGCCAGAAGCTCACGCCGTAGAGGCCCATCGTGAAGAAAAAGTAAGTCACGCTCAGCAGCAGCACCTTGGGATGCAAGAGGCCATCCTTCACGGAATGCAGTGCATGTGCGGGCTTCTCATCGCGAAGATTCGCTTCGAGCATGGCCTTTTGCGAGTCACTGAGCCACTTTGCATCGGCGACTTTATCGTCGAGATAAAAGAACGCGATGATGCCAAAGAGCGCGGTCGGAATGCCTTCGAGCAGAAAGAGCCATTGCCATCCCGCGATACCGTGCATGCCGCCCATATGACTCATGATCCAGCCCGACAGCGGTCCGCCAACGACGCCCGACATCGGAATGCCAGTCATGAAGAGCGCGGTCACCTTGCTGCGCCGCGAGGCCGGAAACCAGTACGTGAGGTAGAGCAGGATGGCTGGAATGAAGCCAGCTTCGGCCACACCGAGCAAAAAGCGCATGATGTAGAAGCTCGTCGGGCTGGTCACGAACATCATGCCGGCGGAGATGACACCCCACGTCACCATGATCCGCGCAATCCAGCGTCGAGCGCCTACGCGCAAGAGGATCAGATTACTTGGTACTTCGAACAGAAGATAGCCGATAAAGAATACGCCCGCCCCGGCTCCATAGACCGCTTCGCTGAAATGCAGATCATTGAGCATCTGCAGCTTGGCAAAGCTCACGTTGATGCGATCGAGATAAGCGCAGAGATAGCACACGAAAAGAAATGGCAGCAGGCGCCATGTCACCTTTGCATAGGTGGACGACTCGTCGCCCGCCAGGTACGCAACCGGACTATGGGAACTCATTGTTGTGTCTCCGTTGTGGGGCAGGTGCGGCGTCGCATGCATCGCGTGCCTCTTGCCGGTGTCGTGGCCTTGAACGACCGTTATGAATATGTCTCGACGGCTTCCATGTTCGTGGCGCGCACAACGAAAGACAAACGATGCCTGTTCATAGAACCATGACACGCATTCATGCATAAGGAATTGCCATGAGGCGCATCCCCAACTTCGTTCTCTTGCGCGCATTCGAGGCGGCCGCGCGGCTGGAGAGCTTCACGCTTGCCGCAAGCGAACTGCACCTCACGCAATCGGCCATTAGCCATCAGGTGAAGGAGCTGGAGCAGTACTTCGGCAGGCCGCTTTTTCATCGACGCAACCGGCGGGTCGAGACGACCTCCGAAGGACGCCGGCTTCATGAGAGCCTTGGACGCGTGTTCGATGTGATCGAAGCCGCGTGTGGTGAGGTCGCGCTCGAACCTCAGGCGCAAGTGCTTGCCGTGCACTGCGCGCCGAGCTTCGCGGCGAAGTGGCTCGCGCCCCGTCTGCCCGAGTTCATGAGCGAGCATCCGATGGTGACCATTCGCCTGTCATCGGATGCGGAGCCGGCCGATCTCGCGCGCGTGCGTGAAGTCGATGTTGCGATCTCTTATGGCTTCGCGCATGAGCGTCCCGGTCTGATCACGCGCGCGCTCGGAGCGGAGCGCATCGTGCCGCTTTGTTCGCCTGCGCTCGTGCGCGACGACGTGCCCGTTGCCGAGCAGATCAGCAAGCTGACGCTCATCGATTCGCAACTCAGCCGCGTGACATGGCCGGGATGGTTTGCATTGAACGAACTGGAAATGCCGCGCGGGCCGAGACCGTCGTTCGACCGTGCCGCACTCGCGATATCGGCGGCGGCGGATGGCATGGGTGTCGCGCTGGAAACGACACGGCTCGCCGAACGCGAGCTTGCGCGTGGCGATTTGATTGAACTCGGGGCAGGCGTCTTCGCGCCGCTTGCGAGAGAAACGCACTTCCTTTCATATCGCGTGACCGAGCGCAATGTCGAAAAGGTGAAATGCTTTCGCGACTGGGTGCTGATGAAAGCAGGCCTCGACGAAACCGTCGAAGCCTGAGTGAATCGAGCCGCTTGTTTTAGGCTGCGATAGCCTGCTTCTCGCTTTTTTCCTCGATTGCTCGCGCATGTTCGAAAACGCGCTCGCGCTCACGCGCAACCAGCGCGCGTTTGCGCGCGAGAGTTTGTCGCTGATACTTCGGGTCGCCCATCAAGGTGACGTACTCGTTGTATCGATGCCTGAGATAACGCTGGAAAAACTCAGCGCCGGGCAGGCCGCAATCGAGCGCCATGAGCACGCCGTAGTCCATATCCCTTAGATCAGCCAGGGCGCTTATGGCCGTTTCAAGCGCGGCGTAGCGTTCTGCGAGCGGTAAGCCTTTACCGCATAACGCGTGAAAGCGTTGATAGGGAAATACATAGCCATGCGACGCGCAGCGCCGCAAAGCTCTCGCAAGCCGTAGACTCAGTTCGGTTTCCACATACCCTCCCTGTCTGTTGCGCGGATCGCAAGCGTAAGATTCCGCCGCCATTATTCGAGCTATCGAGAATGGCGAACCCTTGCCTGAAAATCATTCTTTAAGCCAAGAAAACGCGCGGCATTCACTTCGGGCCGCATTTTTTCGCGATTAGAACGGCGAAAAAATACCATGCAGGCATTTGCACTGGCTTACGGAAATAAGCTTGACACGCAATATCCCATAGTGTGCGTGCCCGTTGCAGAAGATCAAGATGGAAAGCACAACGCTGTCGATTGCCAATGCGCCTAAAGAAAACCAGGCGCAAAAAAGACTTAATAAGGTAACGGGTGACCGCTTGAGACTCGGAGCGCTAGTTTAAACATGCAGATGCAGTACATGCTAGCAAACATATTGACGAATACCAAGAAAACTTTTGCCGAGGAAAGTACCAATGGCTTACACGAAAATGTCATCCGGAATGTTTTGCTTGCTGCATCTTTGACGCGTGTGCCAAGGTTCATGATTATGCGGGGAATAAGACCAAGGCCGGAGGTCTGCTTTAGAAAATCACCTGACTAAAAACGTCATCAATGTCGACCGCGCCGCAGGCGATCTTAAGGATGGTTTAAGCGTTCGCGGCTAAAACCATCACGAAACACGTTCAGTCAAGCAACGTCCACGCGGATGGTCAAACCGGGCAACGCTCAAAGCGCTTTGCTTCAGGCTTAAGAGCGTAGGTGATGACCGTCCCATTTGGCCCGGCAGCGATGCCGGGCTCTTTTTTAAGCGTTCTTATTCGATGGGTCGGGCAACTGCGGAGCATGCTCGCCGCCCCTGGCACTGCTTGCGGGAAGCTCGAAGCTAAACGCCGCGCCCGCTTGATCCAAATCGATGAGTCGAATCTGGCTGCCATGCAACTGAAGCATGCGCTGCACGATCAGCAAGCCAAATCCGCCGCGATGCCTGCCTCCCGAAGCGAAAGCGCGCTGAAAGAGCACGCCGCGCACGTCGGATGGAATGCCGGGACCTGTATCGCTTACCGTGACTTCCACGTGGCCGTTTGAATGTGCAAGCCTAACCGTGACCGTACCGCCTTCCGGCGTGTGATGAATCGCGTTGTCGAGCAAATTCGTAAAGATGCGCTCGATCATGCCAAGATCAGCCGATACATTAGGCAGGCGCGGCTCGATATGCGCATCAAGTCGCACTTTGCGCGCATCGGCGGGCAGTTCGAATTTCTCGAACACATCTTGCAGCAGATCGGCGAGCGAGAACGACTCCGCTTCGGGATGCACCATGCCGTGTTCAAGCCGCGCTAGTTCAAAAAGCGATTGCGCGAGATGCCCGACCTTCGCGCTTTGCGCAAGTGCGATCGACAGATAACGGCGGCGGTCTGTGTCGGCAAGAACATCGGCCTTGAGCGAAAGCGTTTCCAAGTAGCCATGCAAGGAAGACAGCGGCGTGCGCAAGTCATGTGAAATATTGACGACGAGTTCGCGTCTTTCACGATCCTGCCGCTGCAATTCGCGCCATTGTTCGCCAATGCGCGCGGCCATTTGGGCAAAGGCGCTTTCCAGCACCACGATTTCGTCCCGCTCGTTCTCGCGTGCCGCCACGTGCGACGGTACAGGCGATGGCTCGGCCGATGCCCCGCTTGCATCAAACCTGCGCATGGCATCGGTCAAGCGGCGCAGCGGACGCGTAATGAGCCCGAAAGCGATCACGCCCGCAACGAGTCCGAGCAAGGTCACGAGTCCCATGGACAGAAGCGTGGTGCGCAAGACCGCGCTCGCCGAGGCTTTCGCCGCAAGCTCGTCGTGCTCTTCGCCAAGCAAAACCACATAGACATAACCGAAAGGCGGCTTGCCGGGCGTGGCAAGCGGCGCGGCGCTAAAGACTTTGCGCTTGTCGATGCTGCGTGGATCGTCGCCCAGAATAGGGAGCGGCGCGCCATTGATCAGACGATGCACGGGCGCAAGATCGACACGATCGCGCTTCAGATGACCGGGAGGCGCATCGTCGGCACGAACGCGGCCTTCGTTGTCGAGCAGATAGACTTCGACGCTCGGGTTCACCACCATCAACTGGCTGAAGAGACGGCGCACGGCGGGCGCGTCGATATCGCCCGCGTCCATCAGCGCGCCATCGTGGGCAATATGCGCTGCGAGCCCGCGCGACAGGCTCTGAATGACTTCCTTCTCGCGCAAATCGCTTGCGCGAATCTGCAACCATGCCGATGCGCCGCAGCATGCAAGCAGCAGCACGCAGAACACAGCGAAAAGCCGTTGCGACAGGGTGAGCTTCATGAACTTCACGATGCGCTGTCCGTCGCGAGTTTGTATCCGCGTCCCCAGACGGTCACGATGCGGGCAGGCTCGGTGGCATCTTTCTCGACCTTGGCGCGCAAGCGGTTGATATGCGTATTGACCGTGTGCTCATAGCCTTCATGCGCATAACCCCAAACCGCATTGAGTAGATCCATGCGGGAAAATACTTTACCGGGATGCTGGGCAAAGTAATAAAGCAAATCGAATTCGCGTGGTGTCAGTTCTATGCGCAGCTCATCTACCCACGCTTCGCGCGCAAGCGGATCGATAGCGATACCCGCGACTTCGAGACGGCCTGTATCGAGGCGCGAATTCTTGGCGACTGCATCGACGCGACGCAAAAGCGCCTTCACTCGCGCCACCAGTTCAAGCACCGAAAAAGGCTTGGCAAGATAATCGTCCGCACCGAGTTCGAGACCGAGAATGCGATGCACCTCGCTGGAACGCGCGCTAGTAATGATGATCGGGGTATAGCGCGTCATGGCGCGCGCACGCCGGCAAATTTCGAGGCCATCCACGCCGGGCAGCATCAGATCGAGAATCAACGCATCCCACCCGCCTTGTTCGAGCAAGCGCAAGCCCTCGGCGCCATCCGCGGAATGCACGACCTCATAGCGCTCGTCGCGCAGATGCAGGCTCAGCACATCGGCGATATGCATGTCGTCTTCCACGATCAAAATGCGTTTAGGCTGGTCCATGAGGAAATGCAAAAGAATTAACAGGCTGTTGAAATATGCCTCAATGAACGTGGGCTCGATTATTCGGAAGAGCTAGCGCGTTGGAATGTTCCAAATAAATTGACGCCGATTCTCCTTGATTCAGATGCCGCCGATGCCGCGTTCCTTCTCGCTTACTCTTTCAAGCTGCCTTAGCAGCAAGCGTTCGCATGCGAGTGAGGTTGTACGCCGCCTGAGTGAGCACGAAGAGCTGGTCGACTCGCTTCAGACCTCGATACATCGCCTGCCGAATTCTGCCAACGGTCTTTGCCCATCCGAACACCTGCTCGATGCGTTTGCGTTTGCACTGACTGATTGCATAGCCTGGCCATCGTGTGGTTCGAGCGTCAATCGCGGAACCGCCCGCGCGTGCATCGTTTTGCGCCACGTGCGGTGTCACGTTGTTCTCGCGACACGTCGCCACGAAGCCCGCCGTATCGTAGTTCTTGTCAGCACCGACCGTTATGGTCGTACCGGCAAATTGCGCAGCATCCGCAAGCATCTGCGCGGCCGCATCCCGTTCGGCCGTGCCATTGGCCTGCGTGACCTGTGCGTTGACCACGAGACCATGCCGATTATCGGTCAGCACGTGACCCATGTAACAAAGCACCGCGCCCGTGCCACGACTCTTGCGGAACAAGCGCGCCTGACTGTCCGTGCTGGATTCATGGGTGTCGTTGCTGCGTTTCTCGCCGCGCCAGTTCTCCTGCGAGCCGTCTCCGCCCTCAGGCGGCGAATCGTCATCCGACTTTGTCTTGGGCACGAAACTCTTGTGTCCCGCCCACGCCTGAATGAGCGTGCCGTCGACGCTGAAGTGCTCGCCCGACAGGTGACCTTGCACGCGCGCCGTCTCGACAGTCTCGTTGAACAAGCTGACCATGACATCGTGGACCATCAGCCGGTCGCGGTTCTTGCTGAAGGTAGAGTGGTCCCAGACCGCATCATCCATCGCCAGTCCGACGAACCATCGAAACAGCATGTTGTAGGAGATTTGCTCCATCAGCATGCGTTCGCTGCGAATCGAATACAACACCTGCAACAACAGCGCGCGTATCAGTTTCTCCGGCGCGATGCTCGGGCGACCGCCCTTGGCCTCGCTCTCGTACATGCGCGAAAACACCTCGTCCATGCGCCTGAGCGCCTCGTTCAGCCACAGGCGAATCGGTCGCAGCGGATGATTGGCCGGAACGAAATCGTCCAGTCTGGACATCGTGAACATCGATTCAGTGTAGCTGTCGGGGCCGCGCATCGCTTCTGTCTCTGTGTCGTCGAATTCTTTAAATCAACGTCTCTCCCTTACGCACGGATGACCGCGCAAAGGGTATTTCAACAGCCTGTTAAAGCGCTAGCCCGGATATTGTGCAGAAAAGCGGCGCGGCCAAGTATCACATTTAATTTAACTTTCGGTGAGGACTCGGTAAGCCGCGCACGCCTAAGATGGGGCTCATCTGATCGAGCGAAGGAAAAGACATCATGCTAGACCGCCGCCGCTTTCTGCTGACGGGCACCGCTGCCGCAGCCGCGTTTGCCTTGACGGGCCGTCTGCGTGCGCTGGCCGCGCCCTCGCCGCAAGAGAAGTTCGAAATCACGCATAGCGACGACGAATGGCGTCGCATGCTCGATTCCATGCAATACGACGTCCTGCGTCGCGAAGGCACCGAGCGGCCCTACACGAGTCCGTTGAATGGCGAGCATCGGGCCGGCACTTTCTCGTGCGCGGGTTGTGCCCTTGCGGTGTTCTCTTCAAGCACCAAATTCGAAAGTCACACCGGATGGCCGAGCTTCTGGGCGCCGCTCGATCACGCTATTGCCACGCGCCAGGACGGCTCGTTCGGCGTCTTGCGCACCGAAGTGCATTGCCGCCGCTGCGGTGGACATCTGGGCCACGTGTTCGACGATGGACCCAAGCCGACCGGTCTGCGCTATTGCATGAACGGCGTCGCGATGAAGTTCACCGCTGGCGCTGCTTGATTGGCCACCTCAACGCTTATTAACTTTCTAAAAAGACACGACCATGCTGCTCATCGTTCTTGCCTATCTCGGCGGCGCGCTGACGATACTCAGTCCGTGCATCCTGCCTGTCCTTCCCTTCGTGTTTTCTCGCGCGGATCAGCCGTTTGCTAAAAGCGGCTTGCCGTTGCTGCTCGGCATGGGCATCACGTTCGCGTTGGTGGCGACGCTCGCCGCGCTTGGCGGCGGCTGGGCCACGCAAGCAAATCAATATGGACGCTGGGCCGCCATCGCACTTCTCGTCGTGTTCGGACTTGCTTTACTGTTGCCGCGCCTGGCCGATCGCATCATGCATCCGCTCGTTAGCGCCGGTAACCGACTGACGGCTTTCGCCCAGCGCGGCGATGGCAAGGCGAGCTTCGGCGGCTCGTTCCTGCTTGGCATCGCAACGGGTCTTCTGTGGGCACCGTGCGCAGGTCCGATTCTCGGACTCGTGTTGACGGGTGCCGCATTGAACGGCGCAAGCGTAGGCACCACGCTGCTCCTGCTCGCTTATGCCGCGGGCGCCGCGACTTCGCTTGCCGTGGCGCTGCTCATCGGTGGCCGCGTATTCGCCGCCATGAAGCGCTCGCTCGGCGCGGGCGAATGGATACGGCGCGGCATCGGCGTCGCGATGCTTGCAGGCGTCGCCGCTATCGCATTGGGCCTCGATACGGGCGTGCTTGCAAGGGTATCGACAGTAGCGACGGCGGGCATCGAACAAAAGCTGGTCGACCGGTTTTCGCCTCGCAATAACGCCATGAAAGCCGCTAATACCACTGCCGATGCCGATGCACCGCGCATGATGCGCGCGAGCGCGGCGCCTTCGACTGCGCCGACGGCTTCGTTGCCCGTGGAAGGCACGCTGCCCTCGCTCGATGGCGCGGTGCAATGGCTCAACACGCCGCCGCTCACGAAGGACGCGCTGCGCGGCAAGGTCGTGCTCGTCGACGTGTGGACGTATTCATGCATCAATTGCCTGCGTACCTTGCCTTATGTGAAGGAGTGGGCAAAAAAGTATCGTGACCAAGGGCTCGTGGTGATCGGTGTGCACGCGCCGGAGTTCGCGTTCGAACGAAACGTCGACAACGTGAAGAAAGCCGTGCATGACCTGGGTGTGGACTATCCGGTAGCCGTTGACAATAACTTTGCGATCTGGCGCGCGCTCAACAACGAATATTGGCCGGCGCATTATTTCGTGGATACCGAGGGCAAGATCCGCTATCACCATTACGGAGAGGGCGACTATGCACATTCGGAAGAGGTGATCCGCCAATTGCTGGCGGAAGCGGGTCACGGTAATGCGCCCGTGGCGAAGCAGCCCGACACCAACGAAGATATCGCGGCACAAGGCGCGATGATGCAAGCCGATAACGCGGACGTGCGCTCACCCGAAACCTATATTGGCTATGCGCGCGCCGAGCAGTTCATGTCGCCTGGCGGCCAGACGCAGGATCGTGTGCATGACTATGCCCCGCCCAAGGCGCTCGATGTGAACGACTGGGGTGTTGCCGGCCCGTGGAAGATCGGCTCCGAGCACGCGACGCTCGCGGGCAAGTCGGGACGAATCGTTTATCGCTTCCATGCGCGCGATCTGCATCTCGTGCTCGGACCTTCGCCGGATGGCAAGCCCGTGCGCTTTCGCGTGAGTATCGACGGCGCGCCTCCCGGTGCTTCGCATGGTAGCGATGTCGCAGCCGATGGAAGTGGTACCGTGACGCAAGAGCGCCTTTATCAACTCGTGCGGCAAGCGGGCCCTGTCAAGGACCGCACCTTTAGCATCGAATTTCTGGATTCGGGTGTCGAGGCTTATGCCTTCACCTTCGGTTGATTCATCGAGGAGCCATCATGGCGAATAAATTCAGCAAGACAGGCAAGGCCCTTAGCGTGGCTGCGCTGGTTGCAGGTGCTTTCGCGTTGCAGCAAACCGCGCATTCGAGTGAAGACGCCAAGGTCATTCCTGCACCCGCGCATGACGAGAGCGTAGGCGCCACCCACACGGAGACGGCGGTATTTGCCGGCGGTTGCTTCTGGGGCGTGCAAGGCGTGTTTCAGCACGTGCGTGGCGTTAAGGAAGTCGTCTCGGGCTATACGGGCGGCAATGCCGATACCGCTCAATACGAGCGCGTAAGCGAAGGCGATACGGGCCATGCGGAGTCGGTGCGCATAACCTACGATCCTGCCGAAGTGACTTATGGCCGGCTCTTGCAGATTTTCTTTTCGGTCGCGCATAACCCCACCGAGTTGAATCACCAAGGACCGGATCACGGCACGCAATATCGCTCGGCAGTCTTTCCGCAAAATACGACTCAGCGCGATGTCGCTACCGCATATATCGCGCAACTCGATGCGGCGCATGTTTATTCCGGCAAGATCGTGACTCATGTCGAGAATTACAAAGGCTTTTATCCGGCCGAGGCTTACCACCAGAATTACTTGAGCGAACATCCGGAAAGCACGTATATAGCGATTAACGATCTGCCTAAGGTGGGAAATCTCAAGCAATTATTCCCGCAGGCTTATAGAAACGACGCGGTGCTCGTAGCGGTCGCGTCGAAATAAACGTCTTAGCGCGGTGCGCGCGTTTCGAGCCAGGCGTCGACGTAATCGAGAACGGCGGGCATATTCCGCCTGCCGAAGCCAATGCGAAAATGTGCGTCGCCGTAATCGAGCAAGGTCGAAGGAAGCAGCAGCACGCCCGTGTCCTGCAGCAACTCGGCGCAAAAGCTGCTGGCGCGCTCCTGCCTGAGCCGCACGAAGCCGATCGTGCCCGCACGCGGCCGATGCCATTCGAAATTCATGGCGTGGCGTGCCATGAATTTATCAAGCACCCGTAGATTTTCACGGACGATAGAAACATTACGCTCGATGAGCGTGTCCGAATGACGCGCGGCGATGGTTGCAAGATACTCGCTCGGCGCGCTGTTACTGATCGTCAGATAGTCCTTGAAGACGCTCATGCGTTGCAGCACTTCGGCGCTTTGCGTTGCAATCCAGCCGATGCGCAAGCCCGCCAGTCCATGCGTCTTCGATAACGCACCGAGCGTGATTGCACGCTCGTAGACATCGCATGCGGCGGGAAGGCGGTCGGCACAGTCGTGTTCGAGGCCGCGATAGACCTCATCGCTGAAGAGCCACAGTCCGTGCTTGCGCGCAAACGAAACGGTAGCGTCGAACACCTCGCGCGATGGCAGATACCCGGTCGGGTTGTGCGGCGAGCAAAGGACGATGGCGCGCGTTTGCGGCTTCAGCAGCGCTTCGAGATCGGCCGGATCGAGCGCCCAGCCGCCCGCTTCGTTTGCTCGCCACGGCGATACACTTACGCCCAGCGCTTCAGCCACCGAGTAATGCGATTGATAGCCGGGCATGTGCACGATGACATGATCGCCCGCCTCAAGCATCGTGTTCATGAACGAAAAGATCGCTTCCTGAGCGCCCGTATGCACGATGATCCCGCTTGCATCCATGCACTCATACATGGCCGCCAGCTCGGTTCGCAAGTCCGATGCGCCCGGATATTCCGTGTAGCCGAGCCAGGTATCGAACAAGCCGTCGCTTGCTTGCGGTTCGAGCGCGAGCAGGTCACGCACCGACATCGATTCGGGATCGGAACTGCACAGCAAATGCCGTGCGGTGAATTCGTGCTGTGCGAAGTAACGTTCCAGCTTGAAAGGTGTGGGATTCATGGCGTGGGCTTGATCATGGTCGACGAAAGCCGTAGTCTCTCGCAGTAAAAGCCCATGAAGCCAGCTAATCTTTCTAAGTTCGATTAAGGAACGCTAATGCTCGACTACGCCTCGCTCGATGCCTTGCTTGCGGTCGTTCGCACCGGTTCGTTCGAGCGCGCGGCAGCGTTGTTGAGCGTCACGCCTTCGGCCGTCTCGCAGCGCGTGAAGTTGTTGGAAGAACGCGTGGGCAGCCTGCTCGTGCGACGCGGACAGCCGTGCGAGGCCACCTCCTCAGGCGCGCTATTGTGCCGCCATACCGAACGCGTGCAATTGCTCGAAGCCGAACTGGGTGGTCGCATGCCCACACTACCCGGCACGACGAGCGGGAGCCGCGCCAGGCTGCGCATCGCGGTGAACGACGACAGCATGAGCACATGGTTCATCGACGCCACCGCTGACTTCTGCATCGAACGTGCGCTGTTGCTCGATGTGGTCGTGGACGATCAGGATCACACCGCAGAGCGTATCCGTGCGGGCGATGTACAAGGCGCCGTCACCACGCAAGCCGATGCTGCACCGGGCTGGCGGTCGGTCAAGCTTGGTCGCATGCGTTATCGAGCGGTGTGTTCGCCCGGTTATTTCAAGCGCTATTTCGCGGAAGGACTGACACGCGAGGCATTGCGTCGCGCGCCATGTGTGAATTTCAACGAGAAGGACGAATTGCAAAAGCGCTTTGTTCGCCGCGTTGTTCGTGCCGATATTGCACCGCCCGCGCATTTTGTTCCGCACGGCGAAGGTTTCCTGCGCGCGTGCACGTCCGGACTTGCATGGGGCATGTGCCCGCAACGGCTAGTCGAGTCGCGGCTCGAAAGTGGCGAACTGGTCGAGCTATTGCCGGGCACGCGACTCGATATCGATCTTTACTGGCAAAACTGGCGCTTGGCCTTAGGCTGGCTCGACGACTTCACCGCCGAACTACGCGCCCGGGCGAAGTCGTCGCTGAGTTGAGTCTTAAGTGCCCTGCTTTTCGATGGAATCGACACGGTCGGGATAGAACGCGAGATGGTCCTTAATTCCGGCGACGGCATCGTAGGGTTGCTCGTAGGTCCAAACGGCGTTGACGCCTTTTACGCCCAGGCTCGTGATGCTGTAGTAGCTGCAAACGCCTTTGTAAGGACAGTACGTCTCGTGTGAAGTGCGCGTGAGTTGCGACATGTCGGCGTCATCGCGCGGCAGATAAAGCACCTCGCCATATGAGGCTTCGCGCAAGGATAGCGCTTTGCTTGTGTCGGCTATTACGCGGCCGCCCGCCTTCACAACAACATGCGCGGGACTGGGCTGGACAGTAATCGGATGATCGGGACCGGGAATCTTGACGGTACGTTCCATGGCTTCTTCCTGCCGTTTTCGAAGGGAAAGCCATGGTAGCGCCGTTGTATGAACCGCGCAGAAACGGACGGCGGTAGCGCCGTTTAAGCGCTACCGCGAGCATCGCTTAGTGGCCGAAATAGGTCGGCTTGGAGCCGTCGTTATTTACGGGCGGCATGGCGCGCGAGCCGGTGGATGCGCGGTAATAATCCGAGCCGCCATACGCGCTATCGTTGGCCGACGCTGCACCATTCTGGCGCGCGGCGCGGCCTTCGGCGGCCTGTACATCCGCCGGATACGTCGTGCGGTCGCCTGCCGCGGGGTTATAGCCCGCCGCTTCGACCTGTTGCAGGTCTTGCTTGACTTGCGAGCGCGTCACGGCCGAATTGGTGTCCGACTGAGCGAAAGAAAGAACCGGCGCCACCACAACGGCAGCAACGGCCACGACTTTGATGATCGACTTCATGGTGAACCTCCGGGAGTTGTAGCGCTGACAGTTCTGCGCCTGCTACATTTGAGCATCACGCGTGCCTGGCTCCCTTCGGCATTCAATCTGCCTTGCTCTCCACGAGCTTCACCAAAACATGCAACATGCGATTAGCCGGCGTCGCTACACCGAGCGCATCGCCACGTCGCACGATCAACCCGTTCAGATGGTCGATCTCGCTGCGCTTGCCACGCATCACGTCCTGAGCCGTCGACGAAAATTGGTTCGGCATGGTCTCCGCGATACGGCGCACGGCCGCATCCACATCGCCAGGTAAGGTCACGCCTTCGGCACGAGCGACGGCCGTGCATTCATCGACGATATCGCGCATGACGCGCGTTACGCCCTCACCCTTCACGATGCGTCCATAAGGCAACTGCGAAAGCGCTGAAAGCGCATTGTAGGTGCAGTTCAAGACGAGTTTGACCCACAGCGCGCCGCGCACGTTGTCGGAGATGTCGGTGGGCACGCCGGCGGCCACGAAGGCGTGCGCGACTTCTTCGCTCGTACTCGATGGCTCGATCACCAGTTCACCACGCCCGTGGTGCTTCATATGTCCCGGCCCTGCCATTTCGGACGCGACATAGACCACGGCCGCCGCCACTTCTTGCGGCACATACTCACGCAAGCGCTCGGCGTTCTCGACGCCATTTTGCAGCGACAAAACCAGCGCATCGCGTTCGAGATGCGGTTTGAGTAACGCGGCGGCGCTTTCGGTATCGGTGGACTTCACGCAGAACAGCACGAGCTTCGCTCCTCGCACTGCGCTCGCTTCGGTGCTTGCCGCAATCTGCACACGTTCATCGAAGGTTTGCGTTTCGAGACGCAGACCATCGCGCGTTATGGCCTCGACGTGCTGCGGCCGCGCGATCAGCACGACCTCATGACCCGCGCGCGCGAGCATGCCGCCGTAATAGCAGCCCACCGCGCCTGCGCCCATGACGGCTACTTTCATGTCCTTTCCTCGCTCCGTTGCGTTGTCGTTGACCGGTGACGCCGAGCAAATGCAGCGTCTATCGGTTCGGAAAATAACACATCGGCAAGCGTTGGCGTTCCATGTCGATACATGGCGGCAAGCCACTCGAATGCTTCGCAGACCGCATCGAGCTTGCCGACACGCGCCTCCTCGCAAACGCTTGCGCGAAAAACACTGTGTGCGGACGCACTATAGTCAGTCGTTTTCGTGATGAACCATATTGTTAAAACGTACGTGCGGGAGATACGCTCCGTCAAGCGGATCGACGATGCCGTTCATAAAAGGACGACCGCTACGGGATGGCTGATAACGGGGAGACCAGGTTGCGGCGAAGAAGCCGTGATCACCCAACGAAGAGTGGTACCGAGAGCAGAAACAAAAAGCAAAGCGGCAAGCCGCTCGGCGACGGGCGAGGCGCGGCAGAGGCTTGGGCGTTTTCACGAGAACAAAAACATGAATCATGGATATGAAACATCGCTCGTCAAGCGCGTGGTGAATCAGCTTGTCGCGAGCATCGTCAGCGGGGAATACAAGGACAACGTATTGCCTCCGCAAGTGATTCTTTCGAAGAAGCACGGGGTAAGCCGGACCATCATGCGCGAGGCGCTCAGCATTCTGATCTCGCGACGCATGCTCGATGTGCGGCCCAAGACCGGCACGCGTATCAAGCCCGCGAAAGAATGGCTCGTGTTCGATGAAGAAGTCGCCGACTGGCGTTTGCGCGCCATGCCCGATCAGGAATGCATGCGCCGTCTGATCGAGTTTCGCGCACTCGTCGATCCGCCCGCTGCCGCGCTCGCCGCCATACGCGCGAACCGGCATCAGCGTATTGGCATCAACGCGGCCTTTCAGCGGCTCGTCCATGCAGGCCCTTCGGAAAGCCTGCAATCTTCCGCTGAAGAAGCGTTGCAAGCCGCCATCATCGAAGCGAGTGGCGACGAACTGTTGCAGCAAATGGGTTGCGTGGTGCGCGTCGGCATCCGTGCGATGAAGGCAACCGTTCGCACGCAGACTGTCTCCACCGATGCGCAACTCGGCGATTATGGCAAGGTCGTACGTGCCATCGAGACCGTCGATGGCGAAGGCGCGCGCTCCGCCATGTCGCAGGTGCTTTCGCGTGCGGCGTCGGTCTGGCTGGAAGAGACCGTCTGAGGCACTGCAGGAAGTTCGAAAGCCGTTGCCTTCCCGTGGACCGTATCTTGCGCGCGATTCGTGCGGCTTACATACGGCGTCGGCGTGACTACAATGGGTGAATGCCCTTTTCACGCTGAGCGTTCCATACTGGAAACACGGAGGCAAACATGGCGGAACTCGATAAGGAAGCAGTCGTCGGCGTGCTCAACCGGATTCTCGAATCCGAACTGGCGGGCGTCGTGCGATACACCCACTACTCCTTCCTGGTCTTCGGCTTCGGCCGGATACCGATCGTCTCGTGGCTGCGCGAACAGGCGGACGAATCGTTACTGCATGCGCATCAGGCGGGCGAATGGATCACCACGCTCGGGGCCTATCCGTCGCTTGAAATCGGTCCGTTGCTCGACAACCATACGTTCGATATCGCGACCATTTTGCGCGAATCGCTGCAATCGGAAAAACTCGCGCTGGATCTGTATCGCGATCTGCTGAAGATCGTGGAAGGTCGGTCGGTCGCGCTCGAAGAATATGCGCGACAGATGATTCAAACCGAGGAACTGCACGCTGGGGAAGTGGACAAGATGTTGCGCCGTCCCGGTGAAGTGGATACCGCGCCCGAACGGCGAACGGGACACGCATAAAAGAAAACGCGCTGGCCGCATCCACATGCATGCGGCCAGCGCGGTGTCGGCTCGTGTGCTTATTTCGGCTGCGCGACCGTGCGTAGATACGGCTTGAGCGTCTTGAAGCCTTCCGGATACTTTTTCTTGGCGTCATCGTCCGACACGGAAGTCGGGATGATCACGTCTTCGCCCGGTTTCCAGTTCACCGGCGTGGCGACCGTGTGCTTGGCGTTGAGCTGCAGTGCGTCGAGCAGGCGCAGCACTTCGTCGAAGTTGCGTCCCGCGCTCATTGGGTACGTAAAGGTTGCCTTGATCTTCTTGTCCGGACCGATTAGAAACACCGCGCGAATGGTCGCGTTATCGACCGCGGTGCGCGGGCCACCGCCGCTCGCGTTCGGATGAATCATGTCGTAGAGCTTCGCGACATTCAGGTCCGCGTCGCCGATCATCGGATAGTTGACGGCCGTGCCCTGCGTTTCCTCGATGTCCTTCGCCCATTGCGAATGGTTCGTTACCGGGTCGATGGAAAGGCCGATGACCTTGGTGTTGCGCTTGTCGAACTCGGGCTTGAGCTTTGCCATGTAGCCGAGCTCGGTGGTGCAGACAGGCGTGAAGTCCTTCGGATGCGAGAACAGAATGGCCCACTTGTCACCAATCCATTCATGGAAATGAATCGTGCCTTGGGTGGTTTCCGCGGTGAAATCGGGGGCTTCGTCGCCAATGCGGATGGACATGTTTGATCTCCGTGTTGAAGTAATTCGAAGCGCGTCCCGCTCGTCGTAATGACCGTGACGAAACGGCTTTCGATACGAATACGCAATTCACTCGATGATTATAGTGTGCTTGCGATTCTCCTCGCGCGGCGGCCGATGGTCGCTCATCGACGTTTTCAAGCTTTGGTTATCTGTGCGCAAGCAAAGGCGTCCCAATCGAACGGCGAACGTGCGTTCCTAAAGTGTTTATCACGAGACGATACAAGCTAATAACCGCCTCAAGCCTGGCGGCTTTCGTGATCGCGCGCTTCCTCGGCGCTTTCGTAGATATAAGGCGCGACGCCGCGACGCTTGAGCGCATCGCCGAGTTTCATGCGCAGGAAACTGCTCGTGGTATAGCGCGTGACGCCGTCGTAGTGGTCGCCCACGAGTTTCGTCACCATCTCCGAATAGGCATCGAGCATATCGGGGCGAATCGAGAAATTGTCGTAGTTGACAATGGCATGTGGGCGCACCTTTGCGTTCGCTAGTTGCTTGGCAACTTCGCGGCGAATAGCTTCGACATCGCCAAGATTCTTCACTTCGTGCCCTTCGAAATTGATGAAGAACAGGTTCTTGCGCGCGTCGTAGCTGAAGCGCTCCGCGAGGTTCAGACCGAGCAGCGTATCGCGCAATCCCATGGGCGTATCGCGGAAAATGCGTTCGTCCATGAGGCGCGGCGGCGCGTCGATCACCGGCGTAAAACCCATCTGCGCGACGATGTCCCGCTCGATATCTACACCGGGCGCCACTTCGATCAGCGCGAGCCCGTCTTGCGTCAATTCGAACACGCAGCGCTCGGTGATATACAGCACCGTCTGCCCGCGCTCGAACGCATACCGGCCGCTGAACGTGCGATGCTCCACGGCATCGACGAACTTGCGGCAATCGCCTTCGCGGCGAATCACGAGCTTGCCGTCTTCCAAGCCGACATCGAGCTTGCCTGCGTTGAACGTGCCGACGAACACGACTTTCTTCGCCGCTTGGCTGATATTGATGAAGCCGCCCGCGCCCGCGAGTTTCGGCCCGAACTTGCTCACGTTCAGATTGCCGTCGCGGTCCGCCTGCGCAAGGCCGAGGAAGGCGATATCGAGTCCGCCGCCATCGTAGAAGTCGAATTGATACGGCTGATCGATGATTGCCTGCGTATTGGTCGCCGCGCCGAAATTGAGTCCGCCCGCGGGAATGCCGCCGATCACGCCGGGTTCGGTCGTCATTGTGAAGAGGTCGATGACCTGCTCTTCGTTCGCTACGCTTGCAATGCCCTCCGGCATGCCGATGCCGAGATTCACCACGCTATTGGCCATCAATTCGAACGCGGCGCGCCGCGCGATGATCTTGCGCTCGGTCAGCGTCATGGGTGCAACCGAACTTGCCGCAACCCGCAGTTCGCTCGAATAAGCCGCGCTATAGGGCTCGCCGAAGGTCTGCCAGTGATTGTCGGAACTCGCCACCACCACGCAATCGACCATGACGCCGGGAATCTTCACCTGCCGCGAGTTGAGGGTATTGGACTCCGCGAGCCGCTCGACCTGTGCGATCACGATACCGCCAGAGTTGCGCGCGGCCATCGCAATGCTGAGCGCTTCGAGCGTGAGCGCTTCCTTTTCCATCGTGACGTTGCCGTTGAGATCGGCGGTGGTGCCGCGCACGATGGCGACATCGATCGGGAAGGTCTTGTAATACAGATACTCCGCGCCGTCGATCGACATGACGCGCACGATATCTTCCGTGGTGCGCGCGTTGAGCTTGCCGCCGCCATTGCGCGGATCGACGAAAGTGCCGAGGCCGACCGTGGAGAGTTGCCCCGGCCGATGCGCGGCAATATCGCGAAAGAGCTGTGAAATCACGCCCTGCGGCAGATTGTAAGCTTCGATGCGGTTATCGATGGCGAGCTTCTGTAACCCCGGCACGAGTCCCCAGTGACCGCCGATCACGCGCTTGACGAGCCCTTCGTGCGCGAGATGATTGAGGCCCTTGCCACGGCCATCGCCCTGACCTGCCGCATACACGAGCGTGAGATCGGCAACCGGTTCGCTGCCCTCGGCGTGATCTTCGAGAAAGCGCGCTTCGAGCGCAATCGCCACTTCCTCCGCAAAGCCGATACCGACAAAGCCGCTCGTCGCGATGGTGTCGCCCGCATGAATCAGGCGCACGGCCTCGCGCGCGGTGACGATCTTGCCGCGCTCGACAAGCCGCGTGGACGAGGGAAACGGATGGCGTGTCGGTGCGCTGCTGGCGGTCATGGCGTCTCCTCGCTTGAGTCTTTCCCGGCGCGCGTCAGTGTTCGCGCGCGCTCGCTCGTCTTCTGCGTCTAAGCGTACTTGATCTGGGCGACGGCACGCAATTCATCGGCGGTCGCCGTGCCATAGCCGAAGAATTCCAGGTACGCCGGGATCATCTCGAACAGCATGTCGGTGCCGACCTGCACCGAGCAGCCTTTGTCCTTGGCCGCGCGCAAGAGCGGCGTGTACTCCGACTTCATCACCACTTCGCCGACAAAGGTCGTGGGCGCGATGCGGTCGATATCGAACGGCAACGGATCGCTCTCTTTCATGCCGAGCGGCGTTGCATTGACGATGACATCGAAGCCTGCAGGATCTCTCGTGTCCGTACGCACGATGAGTTCTGGATAGTGATCGCGCAAACGCCCGGCGAGCCCTTCGACCGAAGCGGTGTTGGTGTCGAAGATGGCGAGTTCCGCCACGCCCGCCGCCGCGAGAGAAGCCGCAATCGGCGAGCCCACGCCGCCGCTGCCCAGCACCAGAACGCGCGCGCCCTTCAACGCGCGGCCCTTGCGTTCGACGCCGCGCACGAAGCCGGCGCCATCGAACTGGTCGCCGAGCAGCGTGCCGTCTTCGCGTTTGAGGATGGCGTTGCATGCGCCCGCAATGCGCGCGGTGGGGCTCACTTCGTCCATCAGGCCGACGGTCGTGATCTTGTGCGGCATGGTGACGAGCGCGCCGCGCAGGTTGGTCAGCTTGAACAACTGCGGCACGAAAGCGACGTAATCTTCCGGTTTCACGCCCATGGGGACGACCACGGCATCGATGCCCTGTTTGTCGAACCAGGGGTTGTAGATCATCGGCGCCTTGAACGCTTCGGTCGGAAAGCCGAGATGGGCAATTACGGTGGTCTTGCCGCTGATCATGGCGACGCTCCTTCGAAGATGAGCGCGCAACGGTGCGCGCGACGCCTCCATGATAGTGCGACTTGCCTGCCCGCGGTTCTTTAATGGCTCGCGCCGAGATAGGCCGCCTTGACCGAAGGATCGTTCTTCAATTGCTCGGCGGGGCCGTGCGTGGCGACGTGGCCGTTCTCGAGCACGTAGCCGTAGTCCGCCACGTTGAGCGCGGCGGCGGCGAACTGTTCGACGAGCAGCATGGTCACGCCCTCGTCTTTCAGTCGCGCGATGATGCGGAAGACTTCATCGACGAGAATGGGCGCAAGGCCCATCGAAGGTTCATCGAGCAACACGAGGTCGGGGTTCAGCATGATGGCGCGGGCCATCGCGAGCATTTGCTGTTCCCCGCCCGAAAGCGTGCCCGCCAGCTGATTGCGGCGCTCCTTCAGGCGCGGAAACAGTTCGATGGCGCGTTCGAGATCGGCGGCCACGTCGCCTTTCGGACGCGCCCAAGTCAAGCGCGGAAACGCGCCGAGCAGCAGATTGTCCGTGACCGACATGGTCGCGAAAACGCGTCTTCCCTCCGGCGAATGAGCGAGGCCGAGGCGCGCGATCTTGTGCGAATCCATGGCGTCGATGCGCTTCGCGTCGCTGCCGATGCCCATGGTGATCTCGCCTTCCGTCGGCCGGATCATGCCGGAGATGGCGCGCATGGTCGTCGTCTTGCCCGCGCCGTTCGAGCCTATCAGCGTGACGACTTTCGCCTTCGGGACATCCAGGCTGATGCCGTGCAGCACCTTGACCTTGCCGTAGCCTGCGTGGAGATTCTTGATTGTCAGCATCGCGTGTCGCTTCGTCGGATGATCGGGTTGGTCGGATGATCGGGTTGGCGTGATTGGCGCGTTGCGTTCATACGGCTTCCGCCGCTTGTCCGCCGAGGTAAGCCTCGATCACCTTCTCGTTGGCCTGTATTTCGGCGGGCTTGCCCTCCGCGATCTTCTGCCCGAAATCCAGCACCGAAACCGTGTCGCAAACACTCATGACCACATCCATATGATGCTCGATGAGCACCACGGTAATGCCGTGATGCCGCACCTTGCGAATGATCGCGACCAGTTCGCGGATATCCGGCGCGGTCAGGCCCGCAGCGGGTTCATCGAGCAGCAGCAGTTGTGGATCGAGCGCGAGCGCGCGGGCTATTTCAAGCAGACGCTGCTTGCCGTATGGAAGATTGCGCGCTTCCTCGGCCGCTGCATGTTCGAGTCCGACGAAGCGCAGCATATTGAACGCCCGTTCGCGCGCCGCGCGTTCTTCACGCTTGTAGCGCGCACTCATCAAACCCACATCCGCGAAGTTCGAACGGAAGGTGTGATGCAGGCCGACGAGCACATTCTCCAGCGCCGTCATCTCGCCGAAGAGCTGCACGTTCTGAAAGGTCCGCGCGATGCCCGACAGCGCGATCTTCGACGACGTGCGTCCCGCGAGCGACTCGCCCCGATACTCGATTGCACCCGCGGTCGGCACGTAGATGCCCGTGAGTACGTTCATCATCGTGCTCTTGCCCGAACCGTTCGGACCGATCAGGCCATGGATGGTGCCGCGCCTGACCGTCATGTTCACATCGTTGAGCGCCTTGAGACCGCTGAACTGCATGAGCACGCCGCGCACGTCGAGAATGGTGCTTGCTCCTTCGGTCGTGACGGCGGCGACGGCGTCGTCCTGCTGGGTCTGCATCGCCAGTTCCTGCGTGTCGACCTTCGTCACGCGCACGCGGCCCAGATTGAGCGTCTTGCGCACGAAGCCGACGATGCCATCTTGCAGGTAATACACGACGAGCAGAATCATCAGGCCGAAGATGGTGAGACGCCAGTCGGTGAGCGCTTCTATCCAGAAGGAAAACGCCGCAAGACCGGCTGTACCGATGACGGGAATCGCCACGCGTTGCAGCGTCGTGGTTTTGCGAGCCAGGGCGAGCGCCGCGCCCGCAACGACGAGCACCGCAAGCGCGGTTGCCACGACGCGGAAGTTGGAGATGTCGTCGAGCAACTTCGGCAACAGCACGATCACCGTCGAACCGATGATCGCGCCCGTGCGTGTCTTGCGCCCGCCCATGATGATGGCGAGCAGGAACAGAATGGTCAGCTCGAAGTTATACGTGTTCGGCGAGATGTACTGCTCGGAGTACGAGTAGAGACAGCCCGCGAGCCCCGCGAATCCCGCGCTGATGACGAACGCATAGACCTTGTGCCGATACACCGACACGCCCATGCAATCCGACGCAATGGGGCTATCGCGCAAGGCTTCGAAGGCGCGCCCGAGATGCGACTTGAGCACGCGATGCACCACGATCAGCGACACCACCAACAGTGCCGCCACGAGCCAGTAGTACTGGATTTCGTCGAGCTTGTGACCGGCAATGGTCGGCTTGGGAATCTTGAGACCCATCGGACCATTGGTGAGGAAGTCCATCTCGTTGATAAGTATTTGGATGATGGTGCCGAACGCGAGCGTCACCATGGCGAGGTACGGACCCGACACGCGCAACGCGGGCAACGCCAATATTGCGCCGAAAGCCGCCGTCACCACGATGGCAAGCGGCGCGGTCAGATAGAACGGCAAGCCGAGCTTGATGAAAAGCACGCCTGCCGTATAAGCGCCCACGCCGAAGAGCCCCGCATGGCCAAGCGACACTTGCCCCGTGTAACCCACCACGATATCGAGCCCGAACAGAAGGATCGCGTAGATCATGATGGTTTCGACGAGGTGGATGTAATACGGATTGCCCGATACCACCGGAAAGATCGCGACTGCGGCGAGTCCTGCGAGCGCCGCGACTATGTTCTTTGCTTTCATGTAGGCGGCCTCAGACTTTCTTGATCGCGGTCTTGCCGAAGAGGCCCGCAGGCTTCACCGCAAGCACGATCAGCAACAGCACGAGTCCCGGCACGTCCTTGTAGCCGGTCGAGACATAGAAGCCCGTCGTCGTCTCCGCTATACCCAGGATCATTCCGCCGACGATGATACCCATGCCGCTCGACAAGCCACCGATGATCGCGACAGCGAACGCCTTGAGGCCGAGCACCGCGCCCATGGTCGCGCCGGTAAGTGTGAGCGGCGCGATCAGCACGCCCGCGAACGCCGCCGTCAGCGACGACAACGCATACGAGAACGTGATGACGAGCCCCGTGTTGATGCCCATCAGTGCGGCCGCATCGCGATCGTTCGCGGTGGCGACCACGGCCTTGCCGAAGATCGTCTTGCGGTTGAAGAACTCCACCGCGAGCATCATCACGAGCGCGCCGCCGACCACGAGCAGCTCCATCGGCAACACGTTTGCGCCGAACACCTTGAGCGGCGCTTCGGGCAAGGGCGACGGAAAGCGCAGATCGTCGCGGCCCCAGACGTTTTCCGCGACGTTCTTGAAGATGATGCCGAGCGCGATGGTCGACATGATCCAGCCGAACTCCGACTTGATCTTGATGGCGGGCCGCACGCCGATGCGCTCCACGAACGCGCCCTGCACGAGCCCGAAAAGACACACGAGCGGGATCATGAGCCAGTAGTTCACGCCCGCCGAAACGAGCGTGAGGCCGACGAGCGCGCCGAGCATGAGAGCATCGCCCTGGCCGAAGTTCAGCGTGCCGGAAGTGGCGAACGTCAGTTGATAGCCGAAGGCGATGACGGCGTAGATCATGCCGAGCGCGATGCCGCTATATATGAGCTGGAGAAGGATCATCGTCGGGCGTCAGGGCGGCGTGGGATGCTCGATTGAAAAAGAGCCCGATCTGCGACCGGGCCCTGGAGAGACAACAGCGGCGGCACGGCGTTAGTTCGACGCCGTCGTCTGCTTGGTGCGAAGCGTGCTGCCGCCCTTCTTGTCCGCGTCGTAGGCGTAGATCACGCGGCCGGCCTTCACTTCGCCGATCACCGGAACGTTCGAACTGATCGCTTCGTGGTCGGTCTTGGTGAACGGCTTGTCGTAGACCATGACCACGCCTTCGACCTTCGTCGTGAGGTTTTCCAGCGCTTCTTTCACCTTCGGTCCATCGGTCGAGCCGGCTTGCTTAATGGCCGCCGCGAGCAGATAGATCGAGTCGTAGCCTTGCGCCGCCGACACCGGCGAATCGATACGATCGCTCTTCGGCTTGAACTCCTTCACGTAAGCGTCGATGAAGGTTTTGCGCTTGGGCGTGTTGGCTTCCTGGATGAAGGTCTGCGGCATGCGCGCGCCTTCGCCGTTGTTACCCGCGTTGTCGATGTAATTGGCCATCGAAAGCGTCCAGCTGCCGATGAGCGGCACCTTCCAGCCGAGCTTGGCCATGCCGTTCGCGATCTGCGCGAGTTCCGGCCCGATACCGTAAGTCAGCACCGCTTCCGCGCCCGCTTCCTTCGCCTTGAGCAACTGGGCCGTCATATCGACGTCCTTGATGTTGAACTTCTCGACCGCGACGGGCTTCACGCCCTTGGCCGACAGCGCCTTTTCCAGATCCTCGCGGCCGAGCTGACCGTAGTTGGTCGAATCCGCGAGAATGGCGACCTTCTTGAAGCCGCGCTTGGTGATGGCTTCCTCGACGATCATTGGCGCCTGGATGCGGTCGGCGGCGGCGTTGCGGAATACGTAGTTGTCGGGCTGATCGTCGAATTGCTTCGTCACGACCGTACCTGTCGCCACGTTGTTGAAGACCGGAATCTTCGCTTCCTGGAAGAAGCGTTGCGAGGCGAGCGCCACGCCCGTGTTGATATAGCCCACGACCGCGACCACTTTCTCCTTGTTGATGAGTTCCTGCGCGATCTGCACGCCGCGTTCGTTCTTCGCTTCGTCGTCGCGTTCCACCAGCACGATCTGCCGTCCCAGCACGCCGCCCGACTTGTTGATCTCGGCGGTGGCGAGACGCACGCCGTCGCGCATGGAGACGCCCATCGAGGACGAACCGCCGGTAAAGGGACCGTCCACGCCGATCTTGATCGGGTCCGCGGCCTGCGCGAGGCTCGCGCTCAATGCAAAGACGCCGAACGCGAGCGCACCTGCGATGCGCTTCATGTGCATGCCCATATCTGTCTCCGTCGCTTGAATCGTTATGTGATGAGGTCGTCTTTGCGCATGCCCTCGCCGCTCGTTCGTTTCGGTGCATCGCTCGAACGGCAATTTACGAATGCGGTGATCGATATTAGAAAATTGTAAGGATCAGACCATATTCGGACATACCCGAACAGCACGAGCGTTAGCGCACTCCCGACGCGACGTAATGTGCGACGGGATGGAATAAACCCTTAGTCAGGTAGATTGCAGATGCGTAAGCGCATCAGCGCGTGCGGCAAAAAAAACGCGCGGCTTCCTTAAGGAACGCCGCGCGCAACTTGCGCACGATTGCTCGTTTGATCGCGGCCCGGCTTAACGGGGCGAGCCTGCCTCGATAGCCTGCACGAACTGACGCATGACCGAGCCGGAGGCATCGGTGACGGCCCAGAAGGTCATGCCGTCGCGATTCCAGCGTGCGAGCGCATAACCGTCGTCGGATTGCGTGACGGCGGCCGCCCCTTCCTTCGTGTCGAGCGATGCGCCGCCCTTGCCCGAGGGAAACACGTACACGTCGATCGGATGCTTCAGATAGCGATACACCACCACCGCCACCGGCCGATGATTGACGTAATCGAGCCTGCCGCCGACCAGCGCGAAGCCCGGCCCGGCCGGATCGATGACGGGCGGCGCATAGTCGATACGTCCGTTGAACCAAGGCTTCACCGTGTGCTTGTCGCTCGACAGCACGTCGATGGGCCGGTCCGACATCAGTGAACGCACGTGACTCGCGACGATCTCCTGTGCGAGCGGATCGCCCGCACCACTCACGCCATGCGGCACGGCCTGAAACCACAGCATCGCGCCGAGCACGAGCGCGGCCAGCGTGCCGCCCGCGAACGCGCCGCCGAAGAACGGCACGGGCGTGGCGAACCATCGCCATGAACGGGCCGAGCGTTCGCTCTGCTCGTCCTGCTGGTTTCGTTCGCGCGCGCGTTCCCGCACCTTGACGTCTTCCGCTTCGGCCCGGATGCGCGAGAGCACCTGAGCACGCAAATGCGCGGGCGCGCGATGAGTCAGCGAGCCGTCGATGAGCCTCGTTGCGAGCGAGGCGGTGTCGTTATTGTCCATTGCCCGACTCCTCAAGACCCGGCCCCGTGCGACGCACGAGCCGCATGCCCGGTTTGTCCTGCGCGGCGTGCACGGCGAGCGCCAGCAACTTGCGGCCGCGCGCGAGCCGCGACATCACCGTTCCTATCGGCACGCCCGTCACGGCGGCCACTTCCTTGTAACTCATGTCTTCCAGCTCTCTCAGGACCAGCACTTCACGAAACGGAATGGGCAAGGTTTCGAGTGCGCGATGCACGATATGCACCTCGTCCTTGCGTACCGCAAGCGTTTCCGGGTCTATGCCCGCTTCCTCGGACCAGCCGGGCAGCGCTTGCTCCCCGGCGATTTCTTCGTCGTAGGGCGTCGCGTCGGCGAGTTGCACGCGGCGGCGCCATTCCGTGAACCACGTATTTCGCACGATGGCAAAGAGCCATGCACGCGCGTTCGCTTCCTCGCCCTCCTCGAAGCCGCTGAAGAAACGAAAGGCGCGCAGATAGGCTTCCTGCACGACATCGTCGGCGTCGCTCGGACTGCCGGATAGCCAGCGCGCGAGGTTGTACGCGGCATCGAGATGCGGCATGAATGTCGCCTCGAAACGCGCGTCCACGCCCGCCGCCTGAGCTCGGCTTTCCGCGGACTTATCTGCTTTCGACCTGGGCCACATCGCGCGGGTCTCCTTGGGAAACAGGGTTCGACGTTTTCGTTACCTTGCAACGCCCTCGTCACATGTACTCGCCCTCGGCGCGATTTATTCCCACCGAAGCGGCGTAATCGAAAAAATAAAATCGACGAGACGAATCGGGAATATCGCGACGCTCTCGCCGGTTCGATGGACGGATGCCGCGCAGCTTCAGCACTCGAACATGAACGCGCCGGCTTCACGCCCATGCATCGTGCCGCCATGCGCGTGAGCTTCAGGAAACCATGAAACGCGGCCGCATTGTTCGTATTCAAGGAGTGCGCATGACACACGACCCGAAAGACCTGCCCGACGCGCAAGAACTCGACGACCACGGCAAGCGCCGGCGCACTGCATTGTCCTGCATGGCCTGGGCCGGCGCGGGCGTGCTGTGGACGGTGAGCGGCGGCGTGCCGGTGTCGAACATCATTTCATCGGCGCAGGCGGCTGAGAAGAAGACGAGTTCGTTCAGCTTCGTGCAGATCAGCGACAGTCACATTGGCTTCAGCAAGGACCCGAACACGGAACCGACGAGCACGCTGGAGGAAGCGATCAATCGCGTGAGCGCCATGCCGAAGCAGCCCGCGTTCATGATTCATACCGGCGACGTCACGCATCTGTCGAAGCCCGCCGAATTCGATACCGCCGACCAGATCATCCGCAAGGCGGGCATGCAGGTGCACTACGTGCCGGGCGAGCATGACGTGCTGGTCGAGGACGGCAACCCGTTCTTCTCGCGTCTTCCCGCGCAATACGGCAGGAGCGGCGACCGGCACTGGTACAGCTTCGACGAAAGCGGCGTGCATTTCATCGGCCTGACCAATGTCATCGACCTCAAGGGCGGCGGTCTCGGCTTTCTCGGCGATGCGCAACTCGCCTGGCTCAAGGCCGATCTGCAAGGACGATCGAGCAGCACGCCGATCGTCGTGTTCGCGCATATCCCGCTGTGGGCGCTTTATCCGCAATGGGGCTGGGGCACCGACGACAGCGCACAAGCGCTCGCGCTCTTCAAACGCTTCGGGTCCGTCACGGTGCTCAACGGCCATGTGCATCAGGTAGCGCAAAAAGTGGAAGGCGACATGCGCTTCTATTCGGCTATGTCCACCGCGTTTCCGCAGCCTGCGCCCGGCGCCGCATCGGGGCCCGGACCGATGAAAGTCGGCGCGGACAAGCTGCGCTCCATGCTCGGTCTGCGCGAAGTCACGCATGTGCAGGGCCGCGAATATCTCGCCATCGTCGATACCCCGCTTGCAGGAGATAAGGCATGAACGTCGCCACGCTCGCGAGCTATGTCTCGCCCTCCAGATTGCGTCCTCTTGCCGGACGCGTCGCGCGTCAGGCCGCGCTTGCGCTCGTCGTCAAGGGACTCGTCGGCATCATTCCCTCGGCGTGCGCGGAGGAACCCGCGCAGCAGACGGTGGCGATGAATACGCCGACCATCAGCATCGACAATTTCGCTTTCAGCCAGCCGAGCGTCACCGTGCCGGTCGGCACCAAGGTGACGTGGGTGAATCATGACGACATGCTGCATACGGTCGCGGACGAAGCGAAGTCATTCAAGTCAGACCCGCTCGACAGCGGCCAAAGCTACTCGCATGTGTTCGACAAGCCCGGCACTTACAAGTACTTCTGCTCGCTGCATCCGCATATGACGGGGACAATCGTCGTGCAATGAGCGCGCGGGCACGTTCGCCTGACGCTCAACCGCGTGCCTTCGCGATGGCGCTCAGATTGCCTTCGCCGAAGCCGTGATGCCCGCGACGCTCGACGATCTCGAAGAACATGTCGCCCGGCTCGCGCTCGGCGAAGGTTTGCAGGAAGAGTTGCGGCGTGCCGTCCGGCAGAATCTCGCCGTCCACGAGAATGCCGCGCGCACGCAGCTTGTCGATATCGAGTCCGTGTCCGGGCAGGCGTTCGTCGATCTGATCGTAGTAACGCGGCGGCGGATTCAGAAAGCGCATGCCGCGCGCCATGAGGGCATCGACGGAAGCGAAGATGTCTTGCGATGCCAGCGCGATATGCTGCACGCCTTCACCTTCGTGATCGGGCAGATACTGCTGCATGAGATCCGTGCGATACGTGCCTTCCTCGTACACCGGAATGCGGATGTTGCCGCAAGGCGAAACCGTGACCGCGGAGTCCTGCGAAACATGCCAGTCCGGATGCACCTGATGAATCTCCGAGAAGTGCAGCACTTCGCGGTAGAAATCGAGCCATTCGCGGATGCGGCCCGCGCCGACCGTCTGCGTGAAGTGATCGACTTCGAAAAGACCGGTGCCGCCTGGCTCGGCCTTCGCGCCGGCAATGGGCCGGAAATCGATGTCGTAGATCGTGGACACGCCGCTATCCTTGCCTGGCCAGTGATCGACGAAATAAATGTGCGAGTCGCCAATACCCTGAATGGCCGGAATGGCTAGCTCGTTCGGGCCGATCTTCTCCCCTTCGAAATCCCAGGCGCCGAATTCGACCGCGCGCTCGTGAGCGAGCGCCGCGTCCACCACGCGAATGCCGATGGCGGCAATGCCCACACCATGCGATTCGGCGAAGCGCGACGCGAAGGAGTCCGGCTCTGCGTTCAGGAGGAAATTCATGCTGCCCTGACGAAACAGCGTGACCGCCTTGCTGACATGCTGCGCGACCGGCACGAAGCCCAGCCGCTCGAATAAAGCGGCGAGGCCCTGCGGGTCCGGGCTGGAAAACTCGACGAACTCCAGCCCCGCGATGCCGAGCGGATTGTCGCCGACTTCGGAATCGGGCATCGCGCGGGCGGGGGAAGTGGAGTCGGGCTGGGTCATCGGCAAAGTCCTCAATGGTCGGGCGGGTTCTCGGACGTGAAACTACCACAGCGATGGCTGCCTGTGCTCACGGCCGATAAACCTGCCGCTAGAGTAGCGGCAGCGCGATCATCGTGTCAAAGCCGGGACTTCGCGCGGCTCGGGCGCTTTCGCTGTATCAGGCGGCAAGCCGTTGCGGGCTCATCGACGGGCGTCTTGCTTGCGGGGGAAACACGTTCCAGGTGCCGTCGTCGTGCCGGAAGAAGATGATCGCGAGCGGTCCGTTCGCGTGCCACGCCTCGATGCAGACGTAGCGCGAGCCCGTGACCTGCGAGCGACACAGCCGCACGACGCGTGCCGGATGCGCCGCGCTCGGGGCGAGCCATTTGTCGACGGCCCAGTGCAGCGAGTTTTGAATGGTGTGCATGATGGTCTCCTTTCTGGTCAGGCCGTTCAGGCGGCGAGTGCGGCGTTCAGGCGGCGTTGCCGATCGGCAGCGACATAGGCGCGAAACAATCCCGTCATCGCGCGCCACGCCACGCGCGGATGGGCGAAGCAGGCGCGAACCTGGCGGCTTTGGCTTTGGCCGAACAGGCACCACGTCACGAAGTGCTCGCAGTTGTTGGTCAACAAGCGATAACGGTCTTCACCGAGCCGGCTGCGAGCGCGGCGCACTGCTTCCAGGCCGACGAAGCACGCGGTCGGGTTTTGGCGGATAGTCACGTCATGGCCGCCCGCGAATTGCGCGAGACTGACTTCTTCCACCGGACCGCGATGCAGCGACTTGGCGAATCCCGCGTAATGGATAACCCGGCCGTTGCCCGCATAGAGCCCGTGATGCTCATAGCCCGAGCGGCGCGTGACGAGTTCGGCGCCTATGGCCGGTTCGTCATCGAACGACAGGCTGCACGCGGCAGCTTGGGTATCGTTCGGTCCGGACGGTTGGGTGTTCGACATGGCTCGCTCCGATTTTTGGTCTCGTCGCGCCGAAGTGTCTGTTCGGCGGCTTGTTGCGGAGTCTTTTGCAGGTTTCTTGCCAGTCTTCGTAAATGTTTGATTTATAGAGGAAATAACCGTTTTTAGTTAGATTTTTGATAGCGGTTGGTGATTATTAACCAACAGTCTAGGAGGGCGATGTGTTGGCTCCAGAGCATCAATAGAGCGCCCGTGCGCGTTCGGTTCGTAGTGTTGGTCGTTCGGTTGTCTGCCAACAGCGGTTGTTGGCGACGGTCCAACTGATGGCGCAAGGCGCGGGCATCGACATAGGGCGAAGGCCGCATCGAATAAGCCGATGGCGGAGGCGCATGCATATCGGCATAGCCCTTGCATAAGTGCCCGCATCGAATTCGAGCAAACAAGGAGAGCCGTAATGAGCGCAATCACCATCACCGATCTGGATCACGACCGCGAACTCGATCGCGCGGCGATGTTGGCCATCAGTGGCGGCGGTGGCGCGCCTTGGCTCTTCGGCTGGATCACGCCATATGTCGCGGACCGTCAGCAAGGCGGTGGCGGCAGCAGCGTGGTGAACATCTACGACATCACGAACAACATCAGCGTCGGTCAGATGGTCAACCAGTATCAGAGCGTCGATGTGAACAACACCGGTGCGGGCGCGACGCTCACCGTCAGTCCCAACGCGCTGTCCAGCAATCGCGCGGGATAAGCTCGGCGGTTGAGTGCACAATGACTGGGGCCGCGCGCCTCGGCCGACCGCATGACGCGCCAGTCAGGACCTTGGGAGGTTGCCGTGACCTTCAGCAACGAGTTTCGATGGACATCCGCTGCGCGCACCGACGCGGGCCTCGTGCGTCAGATCAACGAAGACGCGCTGCTCGATGCGCCCGAACGTGGCCTGTGGGCCGTCGCAGACGGCATGGGCGGTCACGCGGTTGGCGATCTGGCGAGCCGCATGGTGATCGAGAGCTTGGCGAGCATGACGGCACAAAGCGCACTGGCGGATGCACGGGCGCATTTGCTCGATATCAACGCGCGCTTGCGTGCGGAAGCGGCGCGACGGCAGGTATCGCGAATCGGCAGCACGGTGGTGTTGCTGGCTGCGCGAGACGGCGTATGCGGTTATCTGTGGGCGGGCGACAGCCGTATCTATCTACTGCGGCGCGGGCGGCTGCGGCAACTCACGCGCGATCATAGTCACGTGGAAGAACTGAAGGCGCGCGGACAATTGACGGCGGAAGAGGCGCTGCATCATCCGGCGCAGCATCTCATCACGCGTGCGGTTGGCGCGCTCGACTTCCTCGATCTCGACGAAGATTCCATCACGCTGCACGATGGCGATACGTTCCTGCTTTGCAGCGATGGTCTTTCGAACGAAGTGAGCGAGGACGAGATGGTGGCGCAGCTTGCGTTGAGCAGTTGCGAGCTCGCGGCGCAGAGGCTGCTGGAGATTGCGCTGGAACGCGGCGGGCGCGACAACATTTCGGTTGTCGTCGCGCGTGCGGAGGATTTGATGGCTTTGGATAGGACGCAGGTTAATCCGTCTTTATGAGTCGGCTTACTTCTCCGCTTCCCTGCTCTTTTGCGCCGCAAGCCTGAAGTCCTTCGAATGCAGCCCGTGTTTCTTTAAAAGCATCTGCAGATGCGACCGGTTCATCTCATACCGCCGCGCAAGTTCGGCCACCGTGCCGCCCACTTCATGCAGCCCACGTTCGAGAAATGCGCGCTCCGCTTCGTCACTCGCAACGCGCTTGGCTTCGCTCAGCGAACTCGCCGTCGCAATGCCGTTGCCATTCGCGGCAGGACCGCCCATCGCCAACGAGAGCGATGTCTTCGGCCGGATGTCCAGCGGAAGGTGCTCGATATCCGCCATCTCGCCTGCAAGACAAGCGATGCGATAGATGATGTTGCGCAACTCGCGGATGTTGCCGGGATAATCGTAATTGCGCATGAAGTCCCTTAAACGTGGGGACATCTTGATGGGCCGGCGCTTGAGCGTGGCCGCCGCTTCATCGCCGAAGTAAGACAGCAAGAGCGGTATCTCGTCGCGGCGTTCACGCAGCGCGGGCAAGGTCAGATGAATCACGCTCAAGCGATAAAACAGGTCTTCGCGAAAGCGACCTTCATCGCAGAAGCGCCGCAGATTGCGATTCGTCGCCGCGACGATGCGCGCATCCACCGAAATGGCTTCATCCGAACCCACGCGTTGAATCTCGTGCGCTTCGAGCACGCGCAACAGCTTCACCTGCCCAACCAACGGCAGCTCGCCAATTTCATCGAGGAATATGGTGCCCGTATGCGCGCTCTCGAACTTGCCCTTGCGGTCGTTGGTCGCGCCCGTGAACGCGCCCTTGCGATGCCCGAATAGTTCGGATTCCAGCAGATTATCCGGAATGGCCCCGCAATTCACGGAGATATAGGGCTTGTCCGCGCGCGAACCATTCGCATGAATGACCTTGGCCATCAGTTCCTTGCCCGTGCCGCTCTCGCCGTCGATCAGCACGGGAAGATCCGTAGGCGCGGCTTTTTCCGCTATTTCCAGGGCTTCGAGCAGCTTCGGGTTATCGCCGAACGTGCCTTCGAATACGAAGCTGCGTTCGATCAAGGCCTGACGCCGCGAGCCCGGTGACATGTCGCGTCGAGGTTCGGCAGCAGCGGCTTGAATGAAGCGCTCCTTGTGGGAAAGCTGCATGACCTCATCGCGCAACGAACTCGCCTGACGCAGAAGCTTTTCTATCTCGGGCCGCTCCAGCCGCGATGTCCATCGCAAGGTGGAACGCAAAATCTCGATCTTCTCGATGATGCCCGCATACGATATGGCCGATGCGGGCACGCCGCTGTCGCTTTCCGGTTGGTCTAGTATTTTCATGCTGCGCTCAGTTGCTTCTGCACGAGTTGGTAATACATGCCCTTTCTTGCGACCAGCTCATCATGCCTGCCCTGCTCCACGATACCGCCTTCATACAGCACCAGAATCTTGTCGGCACGCATGATGGTGGAAAGCCTGTGCGCGATGATGACCGCGGTGCGTCCCTTGAGAATCTCCTGCATGTTGCCGAGGATATTGCTCTCGGACTGCGTATCGAGCGCAGACGTGGCTTCGTCGAAAACCAGCAGACGTGGGTCGTGATACAACGCGCGCGCAATACAGAGCCGCTGAATCTGTCCACCCGACAAACCCACGCCACGTTCGCCCACCACCTGCTCATACCCTAGCGGCAGCTTGACGATGAACGCATGCGCATCCGCCATCTTGGCCACTTCCTCGATACGCCTTCTATCCGGCGACTCCTCGCCGCTCGCGATGTTCTCCGCTATCGTGCCCGAGAACAGCAAGTTGCTCTGCATGACATAACCAATCTGCGCGCGATAAAAGCCCTTGTCGATGACGCTCAGGTCGTAGCCGTCCACTGTCATCTTGCCTTCGCTCGGCGCATAGAAACCAACGAGCAGCTTGGCAAGCGTCGTCTTGCCTGAACCGCTTCTTCCGACTACCGCGATGAGTTCGCCGGGCTTGATATCGAAGCTGATGTTTTCCAGCACGTAAGGCGTATCGCCTTCGCCATAGCGAAAATACACGCCGTTAAAGCTGATTTCGCCCTGCAAGTCGGGCAACATCACGCGCTGCTCCATCTCCGAAGGTTTCTGCTCCGGGTCTATGTCGAGCACATCGCCGAGACGCTCCATTGCCACGCCGGCATCGTTCACGAGACTCCATAAGTTGATGAGGCCCATGAGCGGCGACAGCACGCTACCCATGAAAGCATTGAACGCAATCAACTGGCCGATGCTCAGTTCGCGCGAAAGCACGAGGTTCGCTCCGACCCACAATACGGCGATAGTCGTACCTGCATTCAGCAACTGGCTGCACAAGCCTACGCCGATATTGAAGCGTTGCGACTTGTATTGCACTTCGAGCGACTTTGCGTACTTCTTTTCCCACTTGAGCCGCACCGCACGTTCGATGCCCATCCCCTTCACCGTTTCCACGCCGCCCAAGGCTTCCATGAGAAACGAACGTGCGTCTGTAGCCGAAGAAAACGCTTCGCGCGCATTCTGCTTGATGCGCGGCGTGGCGAGGATGGTAAGCGCCATCATCGGGATGACGAAGGCAATCAGCAACAAGGTCAGCTTCACGTTGTAGAGAAACATGATCGTGAAGTAGATGAAGATCATCAGCAGATTGAGTACCGTCGTCACCGTGGATTCGGTGAGAAAAGCGCGAATGGTGTGGTTTTCCTGGAAGCGCGCAAAAACGTCGCCGGTCTTGCGCTTGGCGAAAAAGCTGAAGGGCAGCGAGAACGTGTGCCTGAAGAACTGCGACATCATCGCGAAGTCCATGTTGCGCACCATGAAGTTCGCAAGATAGGCGCGAATGGTCGACATGAGCTGAGTGAACAGATTCGAGATGATCAACCCGCCTATCAGCACATGCAGCAAGCTGACGTTCTGATGCACGATCACGCCATCGAGAATGTTCTGGATGATGAGCGGCGGAATCACGCCCAGCACTTGAATCACGAAGGTCGCTAGAAACAGATGCAGCAGGACCTTCTTGTACGGCTTCAGATACCCCACGAAGCGAATCCACGGCGAACGCGATACCGCTTGCTGCGCCATGTCCTGCACCGGAGAAAAGAGCAGACATGTGCCGCTCCAGCCGCGCTCGAACTCGCCCACGGTCATCTTCTTAAAGCCGATGGCCGGGTCCGCGACCCACACGTTGTCTTTCGAAATACCGTAGACGATGATGTAGTGATATCCCTCCCAATGCGCAATGAACGGCATCTCGAAGCCGCGTAGCGACTCGAACGTGCACTGCACGCCGCGCGTGGTGAAGCCGAGCGCATCGCCGGCGCGCGCAAGACTGTCGAGCGTTGCGCCTTGCGTCGTGACGTTCGCCAGTTCGCGCAGTTTGCCGAGCGTCATGTTGATGCCGTAGTGCTTGCAGATCATCGCAAGACACGCGGCGCCGCAATCCATTTCCTCGGCCTGCTCGACCCACGCAAAGCGCTTGATGACGCGCTCGCCCATTTCGGGTTTGGTGTGGAGATCGAGCATCGACGGCAGTCTGCGACGCTCAGCGAGTTTCTTCTGACGCTGCAGTTCGCGCTCGCTGAAACGAATGCGTTCTTCCAGCACTTCACGCAGCTTCACATTGCGCTCGATGATGAAATGCACCGTCTTTTCAGGGATCACGAGCAGGCGCGTGTCCGTGAGCGCAATGGCCGATGCCAGCTGCTCCTGACGCATCACGCACGCCTTCTCGCCGAAGATTTCACCGGGCCCGAGCGTGGCGAGCACATGCTTTTCGTTGCCGTCTTCGCGCACGATCCGCACTTCGCCCTGCCGCACGACGTAGAGGCGCCGGTCGTCGCGCGAGTCTTGCCTGAAGATCTCCTTGCCTTCGCCGACGCGCTTGACGCCCACGCTGCGCACGCATTCCTCGAGTTCCGCCTTGTTCAATTTGCCGCGCAGATCGAACAGTTTCGCGACGAAGCCGCCCGCCGAACTGATCGCGACGAAGCTCGTGACGAACGCGAGCGCAGCCGGGTTTCTTGCGATAATCGGCTCGATCGCATTGCGCGGGATGAACAGCAGTTCGGTCTTGCCTGAAGAACGCACCGACGATTCATGGCGATACTCGCGCAGCATGGCGATATCCGCGAACGTCTCGCTCGCCTTCTTCACTCCCATGCTGATTTCCTTGCCGTGCTCCTCGGTAAAGATGCGCACAGAGCCGGCCTTCACGACATAGAGCCCGTCGGCGGAATCCCCCGCATTGCACACGGTTTCACCGAAGCCAAAGCGGCGCGACTGAGCATGTTCCGCGAGTTGCGCGATCTCCTCGCGCGTGAACGGCGAAAGAATCTCCACGGTCGCGAGAAAGTCGGCGGGCGCATCCAGGCTCGAAGGGGCGTCCATATCGTTCGCTCTGTCGTAGTTTCGGCTTGGTTTCGGTTTAACGTGCTTCGATCACATGTTCCTGCGCGCGCGCCACCAGCCATTCCTCGCGTAATAGCCGGCGAATCTCGGCTGCAACGTCCTGATCGAGCTTCGCGGGATACTTCGACGTAACCGAGAAAATCTCATAGGAAGAGCCATCGGCGGAGATGAACGGGCCAAGCAGATCACCGACTTCTGCATTGAAGACCTTCGCTTCGATCTCCGGCTTGAGTTGCCCGCGCATCACGCGGCCTATCACGCCGCCTTCTTCGCGCGTATCGGCGAGCGAATGTTCGCGGGCCATGTCCGCAAAGCTGTCTGGGTCGTCGTTGAGATATGAGATCATCTCGCGCGCGCTGCCTTCGGTATCGAGCAGAATGTGGCTCACTTCGATACTGTCGAACTTCGGCGAATTGAGCTGAAAATATTCTTCGACCTCGCGCTCCGTACCGATGTTTTCAAGCATTTTTTCCTGATACAGCGTGTCGGTGATGAACACTTCGAACTCGTCGAGACTCACGGAAAGCGCATCGAGATAGTTGTTCATGTCGGCCGCGCGATGCAGCCCGCGAATGCGACGGAACTGGTCGGCGCGCGTCTGGATCTCATCGTCGCTTAGCTTGACGCCCGCCTTCTTCGCCGCGCGCACGGTCAGCTTGTCGCGCACCAGTTGCTCCAGCAGGCCGTCGAACTGGCCGTTGAGTTTCAATAGCCTGATCAGTTCGCCGACATCGACCACTTCGTCGTCGATTCGCACTATCGCCGTCATGTCGTTCTCCGTTGATTTGAGGATGCATCTCGCAGCATGTCCGACCGGTTCCGCGTGCGTAACCCTCCTTCCCTATCCCGCCACATTGCGGAAGGGGTCGAGCCCAAGATCGATGAGCCGGCGCTCGCGCACGACGATCTCGGCAGTGGCGGTCATGCCGTAACGCAGCGGATATTTCGTGTCGGCCACCTGATAGAAGTCGCGATCGAGTGTCACGCGTCCTTCGTAGACAGGCTGCTTCGTGCCAGGGCTCGGCTTCGTCGCGGGCGAGATGAACGCGAGTGTGCCGTCGATCACGCCATAGCGTTGATAAGGAAACGCGTTGAATTTGAGCTTGACGTGCTGTCCCTCGCGAAGAAAAGCACGATCGTGTTCCGCAATTTCGATCTTTAACACGGGCCTGGCGTTGGCGGGGGCAATGCCGCCCAGCGGCGTGTTTGCCTGAATCTTGTCACCGGTCTGCGTGGATGTCACATCGGTGACGACGCCCGATACCGGCGCGAGTATCAGCAGAAAATTATCCTTGTCGATATTTTCGAACTTGATGCGCGCGGCAGCATCCGCCACGAGCCGCGCGGTCTGTAGTTGCAGACGCAACTTGTCTTCCGTGCTCGCCACTTCGCGCATGGCAGATTCATATTGCAAGCGCAGATTGGTCGATTCCTGTCCGCTCGTTTCGAGTTGCGCCTTCGCCTGCGTGAATTCATGGCTTAGACGAAAATCCAGTTCTGCGAGTTTCGACTGTTCCACGCGATAGCCGCCATCGGCTTCGAGATACGCGTTGCGTTTGACTTCCACTTGCGATTCCGACACCCCGCCGCCGCCCGGCAAGGCAAAGAGCCGCGTGAAGCGGTCGAGTTCGGTCTTCGCGGCATCGCGTGCGCGGCGGGCGTTTTCGAGCACGCTGCGTTGTTCCTGCAATTGCGCCTTCTGTCCTTCCGCGAGCTTGCTCGTGCCTTCGTTCACGCGCTGCTGATGCTGATGCTCTTCCACTTCCATCTGATTCTTCAGCGCGACGATCTTGCGCTGCATGAGCAGCTTCTTCTCGGGGAACTGCTTCCATTCGCGTTCCGCATCGTCGAGCTTGAGTTGCGCTTCGAGCGCATTGGTCGCCGCTTCGATTGCACCACGTGCATTGAGGCGCGCGACGACGTCATCTTTGCGTACGGGCTGGCCTTCCGCGATGAAAAGCTCGGCAAGCTCGCCGTCGATCGGCGCGTAGAAGCGCCGCACTTCAGACTCCGGCGCGAGCGTGCCTTGCGCGGCCACGGTGACATCCGCATGTCCCACGAACGACCAGACGAGCGCGGACGCGACCAGCGCGACCATCGTATAGATGAGGGCTTGCGTCAGGCGCAGCGGCTCGGCCGTGAGTATGGCGATACCTTCCGCGCCATGATCGACCAGCGCTTCCGATAAAGGTTTAAGGTGCGCGTCTTTCTTCACCGCTCGTGCCTCCCGTGGTTGCCGTCGTGATGGTGTTGGCACCGATCAAGCCGAGCTTGGTCTTGAGCAACTGCGGTTCGAGCACCATGCGCAGATCCTGCAGCGAGCGGCGCTGCAGGCTCGCCTCGTTGTCTATCTCGCTTGCAAACGCCGCCCACTTACCGTTGTCGGCCTTCACTTGCCGGAAGATGCGCATGCCGCGTGTGGCCGCATCCTCGGCATCGGTGAGAAGTCGCGCCTGACTGCGGAACGTGTCCGACACACCCGATTCGAGCCGTTGCGATCCGCCGATGCCACCGTTCGTCCGATACTGATTCCATAGCGTCTGTGCTTGCGACATGAGGCTTTGCGCGCGCGCAGCAGCCTTGTCCCGGAGCGAAGCGACATCAGGCACGACCTTGTTTGCGAACCACGTGTCGCTATCGAGATCGAGCGTTTCGTAGAAGGACAGCAGCGCTTCGTCATAAGCTTTCGTGCCGCGCGCCTTCTGCAAATCGGCGTATTGCGCGGCCACGGCTTTCTTGTGCGCGAGTTCCTTCTGCGCCGTCGCGGACCATGAGCCTTGCGGCAATTTCTGCAACCCGTCCAGCGCATCCGGCGTCTTGCCGTCGCGCCAGGCATCGGCGATTGCAGCGTATTGTCTGAGCACCTCAGGCGGCGGCAGTTGATCCGCACTGATCAGTTGATACCGCTCCTGAAAAGGCGGCGTCGAAAAATTCGCCGTATTTACGGATGCGGCAAGCGGTGCGAGGCTCGTGCCGCTCGCCGCGCTGCGCAGATCCGCATAGCGCTTGAGATCGGCGCGCACGCGATCGAGGCCGCCCAGTCGCGGATATTTGTCCGCATAATCCTTGAGCGCGCCGTCGATTGAATCGAGATCGTCTTGCGCAAGACCTTTAACGATGGTCGCATTCAATCGCTCGATAGCCGCGAGGTAGACAGAGTCGTCGCTCTGCAGCTTGCGCAGATGACTAAGTGCAAGCGCATACGGCTCGCGAAACTCGGGCACATAGCCCGCAAGCCGGTCGAGATCGCGTTGGTGCCCCGACGCATCCGCTTCCCAGTGCTTCAGAATTGCGCCGATCCGCCCTTCATCGTCATACATGCGAATGGGCGCATCAGGACCTCCGCGGCTCATCACGAAGCTCTCCAGTTTGCCTATCCAGTCGAGCTCGTCGATCATGGAGCGCACATCGGGATTGTTTTGACCGAGGGCTTTCATCTGCGCGATGATGGCGTCGGCGTTCGCGAAGTCACCATGTTGCAACGCGGCCAGCCAGCGCGGAACATTTCCCTTGAGCACGGCTTCCGTGTTCATCGCGGCGAATTGCGTGTCTTGCGGATGCGTGAGCAGATAGTCGCTAGTGACGCTCGCAGCTTGTGCATAGTCGCCCTGCGCCAGCAGCGATTTCGCCTGACGTTCGTTCGATCCGCTGTAAAAGAGCGCCGCACCACCGGCGAGCATCGCGATCAGCACACCCGCTCCAATCATGCGCGTGCGGCGCGTTGTACGACGGTCATCGCCTGCGAAGGCCGTATGCAATTCGGAAACGAAGAGCGCCGTCTTGCCACGCCGCTTCTTTTCAGGAGCGGCTTCTTTTGCGGGGACAGGCTGCGAATCCAGATTGATTTCGTCTTCGATCGCCGCAGCTTGATCGACGCAAAAGATATCGAGGAACGAGTGCGCCGATCCGACGAAGGTCGTCTTGTCGCTGTCGAAGCTCTTGTCGGCATGCGAGGCAGCCATTTCCGTGAGCGTCGATTCGCTCTCTTCGCCATGCAGATGCACGACATAGACGAAATGCGTGCCTCCGAAGGCAAGCGTGTCGCCGTTCTTCAGTTCGACCGCTGACTCGCCCAGGCGCGCGCCATTCACGAAGGTGCCGTTGGTGCTGCCAAGGTCTTCGACGAACGGCGCCGCGCCCTTGACGAACACGTGCGCATGCCGCCGCGATACGTAATTCACCTGATGTGGATACTGCTCTCGATGACGCGCAAACGTAGCGTCGCTCTTGCTCACGAGAAACGGGAATTGCAGCAGTTCGACGGGCTGCAAGTTCAGGTCGTTGCGCTGCGGAACGAGCGTGATGCTCAAGGGCTTGACGGCCACGTTGCGGCGCTTGCGCGGTGCAAATTGCACGCGGTATGCGAGACGGTTGCCGAACCCGATCTCATCGCCCGCACGAACGCGCACGGGCATTTCGCGCACGGGTGTGCCATTCACGGCGGTGCCGTTCTTGCTGCCGAGATCGGCGATATAGACGAGGCCATGCTCGATGAAGATGCGCGCATGACGACGCGAGAGTTGGGCGACGGCTTCGGGCGGGCTGGTATCGAACGGTGCTTCCGCACGGCCAATGGCGAAGAGATTTTCGTCGATACGAATCTCCGCCAGATTCTCGCCGATGCCGTTGCGGGCGAGCGGCTTCAGGACGACATCGAACGCTTCGCCCACGTTCGGCTGCTGTTCCGCTATCGGATCGCCTGGAGCCATGTCCATGTCACGAAGTGAGTCCACGAGCCTTGAGCGGCGCATGGAGCGGATGGGTCGTCCCGCCAGCCGAGCTATGTGGCGGCGGGTGTTGAAAGTTTAAGTCACGCATTATCGTAGTCAATCGTGCAGCACTGGCTTAAAACGCCATACGCGAGCCGCTTGAGGCGATATGGAACGAGCGTTAGCAAAGCTTGAGGATTGCTCACTGAGGTGTATCCGTGGATGCGTTCTGAACATTCACCGTTGGCCATCCGCCGCCGAGCGCCTTATAGAGCGTCACCGTATCCGACAGGATCTGCTGATGATTGGCGAGCAGCGCAAGCTGTGCGGCAAGCAAGGTGCGCTCGGTTTCAAACACTTCCAGCTGAGAAATCACGCCTTCCTTAAGCTGCGCGTCGATCTGCGCCGCGACGATGGTCAGATGCTCTACTTCCTGTTGCAACTCGACGCGCTGCTTCGTATGCGAATCGAGATTCACGAGCGCATTCTCTACTTCCTCGAAGGCGCTCATGACGGTGCTGCGATATTGCTGTTCCGCGACCGTGGTTTGCGCTTCGGTGGTCTTCACGTGAGCACGAACGCTCGGATCGAGAATCGGGATGTTGATGCTTGGCAGAAAGCTGAAGGTGAAAGTTTTGAGCAGGTCCGTCAGCGCGAAACTGGCGCTGCCGCCGCGCCCGGTGAGACTGATGGTCGGCAATTGCGCGAGCTTCGCCTGACCGACGAGGTCATACGATTCGAGCACGCGATACTCCGCCGCGACGAGATCGGGACGCCGTGCGAGCAACTGCGATGGCAGCCCCGACGGCACCGGCGGCGCCTGCACACGCGTTTGCAAATGCCCTTCCGGCAGCTTGAATTCGCCTGCGGGAACGCCTGTCAATGTAGCGAGGGCATTATTGGCAAGATCGCGCGAACGGCGCAATTCCAGCAGATCGCGCGTCAGGCGGTTCAATTCCGCGCGCTGCGTCAGAACCTGCGTATGGGGCACGAGGCCGTTCTTTTCCATGCCCTCGAAGATCGTCAGGATTTGCCGGTTGGTCGCGATGGTCTTCTTCTGCTGCTCGATCTGATCGTCGAACTGAAGAATCTGGAAGTAAGTGGTCGAAACGTTGGCGACGAGTTCGAGATAACCCGCGCGCCAGTCGGCCTCGGTCGCGCGAAATTCGGCCTTCTGGGCTTGCACGCTTTTTTCCACCGCGCCCCAGATGTCGATGTCCCAGTTCACTTGCGTGCCCAGGTTGTATTGCTTCGAAAACATCTGGCCGGTGGTCTTTTCGAAGCTCGCGCCCGCACCCGCATCCATGGACGGCAACGCGCCCGCACGGGCCTCGCCGATCTGCGCGCCCGCTACGTTGATGCGCGCGGCCAGCACCTTGATATCGAAGTTGTTGTCGATAGCCTGGCCGACGAGCGTATCCAGCGCGGGATCGTGGAACTGCTTCCACCAGTCGGGCTGAATGGTGGCAGCCGCTGCGACCTTGGGCGCGTCGATCTTGGTGAATGCGGTCTTCTCAGGCGTGTCCGGGCGTTGATAAGTCGGCACCTTCACGTCGATGCAACCGGCGAGCAGAGCAAGCCCGCTTGCAAGGCCGACGCGTAGCAGCCCAAAGCGCAAAGAGCCTAAGCGCAAAGAGCCAAAGCGCAACGATGGCAACAAGGCTTGCACGATCTCGCTCCCGGTGAACGCGCACCGACGGTCAGGTTGAGTGTGGAGGCGTCGCGGCCCGGCTCGTCGATTCATCGAGTAAATCACAAGGCGGAACGGGATGCCATACGGATCGAATCGGAGGCCGCCCGCCGTCTTGCGAACGGCGGGCGGGTATTGCAAGCGAGACTCCCCGTGCCTCGCCTTTACCGCGTAACCACATTGATGCTCTACCGCGTCACTGCCGCTTTTATTCCCGGCTTCACGAAACAAACGGCGTGAACACGTTGATGTTGCTGACGTTGTGTGCGTCCTGCTTCGGCTTGACGTTCGAGGTCATGGCGCTTGCGAACGCAGCGTTGAGGCCGTTCTGGTTGAACGTGTTTTGCGTCTGGTTTGCGAGTTGTTCCGTCGTACCGCTCAGATCGAACGCGCTGCTGCTATAGAACGGCATGAGGAAATTCATGCCGCCGCGCACGGCCGACATTTCGTCACGGTCCATTTCGGCTTGATGGGAAAGATCGCGGATGGTCAGAGTGGACATGATCGAAGGCTCCTGGATAAGGTTGATTTAGCTCAGTACGGGACGGGCGCCAAGATTGACGGTGCTGATGTTCTGCGCTTCCTGCTTCGGCATGACGTTCGACATCATGTTGCCGCCGAAGGCCACGCCCACGCCGTTTTGATTCACCGTGTTCTGCGTCTGGCCGATCAGTTGCTGCGTGCTGAACGAAGATTCGAACTTCGTGATGTCGATGCCGGGAAACAGGAACGACATGCCGCCGCGCACGGCCGACATCGTCTGGCGATCGAGCTCTTCGGTAACAGGCAGGTCTTGAATGGTCAGCGTGGTCATGGCGGTTCTCCTTGGGACTTCGCGCTTTGCGCATCGGGTGGTGGTTGGCGACAACTTGTTTGCGTGAGCTGTTAAATGCATAGGGTGTGCCAGTCGTCGTTCGATGCGGAAAAATATCTAGCAAAGCCTTGTCGCACATAAGCACGGTCGACGTAATGCGCTCTAAAACTCAACCCACTGATGATGGTCTTCTACCAACACTTCGGACTCCAACTGTCCGTTATCGAACGACATCGCTTTTCTTGGGCCCGAGACGAACGCTCTCATCCGCGAAACGTCTGCGGATATGGCGTATCAACAGGGAAAGGCGGCGCTTAAGGCATGCGCGCGCCGCTTACTTGACGTAGATCGTGATCTTCTTCGAATACACAGGCGGGTCGGTCGGGATGTGCCGGTCATCGCCCATCAAGAGCTGAAGTGTGTGCTTGCCCGGCGGAAGTTCGATAGTCGTTTCCGTTTCGCCCGCGCCGTAGTGCAAGTGATTGCGGTCGGACGGAATCTCCTGATCCATCGGCGGCAAGTCCGTATCGATCAACAGGTGATGATGCCCCGTGTTAGGGAATTTGACGCCGCGCGGCGCCACGCCCATGTACCGTAGACCGAACCACACCTTAATAGGCTTGCCCGCCGCGAAGGTCTGGCCATCGTTTGGATAGCCGATATAGGCGTAAGCGTTGGCGGGCGCCGGCGTCGGCCCCGCTACGGCGAATTGCACTGCAAACACAGCGGCAAGCAATGCAAAACGTGATAGCGCGATTGCGCTGACGGTTCGGTTCTTCATGTCATTCCCCTCGGCTGCGCGGTTGCCGTGCATGCTTCATTTCATCGTGATGGTGATCTTCTTGGAATAAACAGGAGGATCGTGCGGTACGTGGTTGTAGTCGCCCATCAGCAGCTGTAGCGTGTGCTTGCCCGGCGGAAGCTCCAGGCGCGCATCGGTCTCGCCCGCGCCATAGTGAAAGTGATTGCGGTCGGAGGGAATCTCCTGATCGAGCGGCGGCAGATCCGTATCGATCAGCAAGTGGTGATGTCCGACGTTGGGCATGTCCACGCCCTTCGGACAGACGCCCATGTTGCGCAGTCCCATGCGTACCCAGAGTTTGCCGCCCGAGATCACGGCGCCGTCGGGCGGCCAGATGATGTATGCCTCAGCGTTCGGCGGAGCGGGAGTGCGCTGACGCGCGGCGGAAAAAGACGTATCGGCGGCGACGGCGGCGAGTGAAGCCAGTGCGCCAAGCACGGTTCTTCTCAACATGTTGTGCATGCCTCTTGATGAACAGTCACATGAAGGACTGACGAATGTGCGAGCGCTGAAGATACTGTCGTACGCTCGTGCGTGGAGCGATCAAGCCGTCGTCAGGTTTTCAGATTAGAACGTAACGTTTAAAAAAGATACTTACCAGAGAACGGAAGCGCACTCCTCATCACGCATACCTGCTTAATGGGGATTTAAGTGCCGACTGACCGCGTGCTATCTTTGTTTGTGCTGCAGATGCACGAGCGCGACGGCAAATGCATGGTCCTCGCATGCGCCGACTTTGCATGAGCATCCAGGCGACAACGACAGACGCGCGAACGGCGCGCCCCTAATCAAGCCGGACCGAAAGGGTGTGAATATGTGGCGGACTCTCTTCATCGCAGGCATGTTCGTGACGATGGGCGGCGCGTTCGCAGCGCCTTCTGATCCACCGCTTGAGAGACCTTCGGTCGCGGCCGCCGACACTCATGCGAATCGCATGGCGCTCGTTATCGGCAATACGCACTACGGCGACGCCCCGCTGCCGGCCGCGGAGCACGACGCATACGATATGAGCGTTGCGCTCACGTCGCTCGGATTCAACGTGACGCGCCGTATCGATCTCAACGAGACCGCCATGCGCGACGCGCTCGACACGTTCGTCACGCAACTCGGTCCACACGATACCGCGCTCGTCTACTTTGCGGGCCACGGTCTGCAGGCAGGCGGCGATGCCCTGCTCGCCCCGCTCGATGCCCGCGCCGATGCGCCCGTCACGCTGGTCGAGAAAGGTATTCCGGTGAAGGATGTCGTGGCGCGCATGGTGCAACGCCGTCCGGACGCCGCGAACATCGTCGTGCTCGACATGTGTCTGAACGATCCCTTCGGTGCTACGCCCACCGAGAGCATGTCTTTGCCCGCGAACACACTGGTTGCGTACGCAACTACTTTTGCGACCGAAGCCGCCGAGACGGAACGCAACGGCCTTTACACCGCCGCGCTGTTACGAGCGATGTCCGGCGAAGCACGCACCACATCCCGGGTATTCGAAATAGCCGCCGCAAATGTCGCGCAGTTGACGCACGATAGCCAACGGCCGTGGATCGCATCGACACTCGATGCCGCATTCACACTCGCGCCGATGTCGTTAGCTTCCACGGACGCCATCGATGCGACGCAATCCGCCACGGGTACGCATACGCGAGGCATTCTTCCCAAGGACAGCAGCGAGCAATACGAACTGACCTTCTGGGAATCGATCAAGGACAGCACGTACCCAAGCGATTACGAAGCCTATTTGAAGGCGTATCCGAATGGACGATTCGCCACGCTTGCCAAGGCGCGTATCGATCGCTTGCGTGCGGCGGCCGCAAGTGCGAAGCCCGCGGCATCGCCGCAGTTGCCAGCTTCGCCTACTCCGGCGCCGACGCCGAAGCCCGCGCCGCCTGTCGTCGCTGAAAAGCCGCGTCAAACCGCGCCCACGCCCACGCCTGCACCGGCAACCACGACTGCCACTGTCGCAGTCGCAGTCGCATCCAAACCCGCAGCGAAGACTTCCGCTGGGGCCGAAGTAAAAGACTGCCCGTCTTGTCCCGCGCTGGTCCCGCTCTCGGCTGGCAGCTTCACCATGGGCAGCAACAACGACGATCCCGCAGAAAAGCCGCCGCATCGCGTGGCCATTGCGCAGCCGTATCTCATCGGCAAATACGAAGTGACGATCGAACAATGGAATGCATGCGTCGATGCCGGCGCCTGCACACGTATCTCACCCGATGGCGACGCCGGCAACGCGCCGCCCGCCAATGCGCCGATGCGCAACGTCAGTTGGGACGACGCGCAGGTCTACGTCAAATGGTTGAGCAAGGTGGGCGGCAAGGCATATCGCCTGCCGACCGAGGCCGAATGGGAATATGCGGCGCGCGGCGGCACGCAGAGCACGTACTGGTGGGGCGATCAAATGAAGAAAGGCAACGCCGACTGCAAGGATTGCGGCGAGCCTTATCGTCCCGAAGCGCCGACGCCCGTAGGCTCATTTGCCGCGAATCCGTATGGTCTCCACGACATGAACGGCAGCGTCTGGGAATGGGTCGCCGACTGCTGGCACGGCAACTACAAGGGCGCACCGGCCGATGGCCACGCGTGGGACGATCCATCATGTTCAGTGCGCGTGATTCGCGGCGGCTCGTGGCGCGAAGGCGCGAGCTATATGCAATCGGCCACGCGATTCAAATACAGCTCGAGCGTGAGGCAATCGCAGAACGGTTTTCGTGTGGCGCGTGACGCGCAGTGAAGGCACACTATCGCAACGCCGCCTTCACGATGATCTGCCCTTGCGTATCGCGCTCGATCTTCTTAAGCACCGGCTGCGCCGCCTGAAAGTCCTCGGGCGTGCAGACCTGCTTGCCGAAATTCGCGGTGAAAGTGCGCGAGATCTGAATCGTGTTGGTCGCGGCATCGAACAGATAGCGCGATGAAAAGCGGAAGAAGCCGCTATCGAGGTCGAGGTTGTCGGGCACTTCGACCACGTGCATCGTACGAGGAAGCACGATCTGCGCTACCTCGTCGAACACGCCGCCTATGCACAGATAAGGTTGCGTACGCACGCGCTCCGCAAGCCAGTTGCGCGCCTGCGTCGCGATGCCCCCCGAGAGACTCGTCAACGCGGGCAACGCGGTCGTGCCAGTGGGCCAGACCACGTCGTCGAGCGTGCCGTTCACGGTCGTGGCGAAGGGGCCGCTCGTGGCATCGACATCGCTGGTCGTGAGCGCGCCCGCGCCACGCAGATTCGTATAACGCAGACGGTCCGTTGCGATCTGCTCGCGCCGCTCCGTATTCGCCGAACGCAGATTCATACGCTCGATCTCGGCACTCCATCCTGCATCCTCGACCCAATACGCAAAGTTGGCGACGCCTCCGGGCGCCACGTCGATCTGCAATCGCGCCGCGCGCGATAAGGGCTGCGTGGATGGCGTGTGCGAAAGCTTGCCGGCATTCACGAGCACGGTCGGGCGATCCATGTCCGCGAGTGGCAGAAAGCCAAACTCGACGCTCGCCGCCGTGCTATCCGCATATAGATTCAGATCGGGCATCCATGTGATGACGTGATTGATCGCGCCCGCGCCGTAGCCTGGCACCGAAGGCAGCGAATACACCGCGCCCAGGCCAATCAGCGCGGGCTCGTTGCGAATGCCCACGGCATCGAGCAACGCGCCGAACAGCGCGACATGGTCCTTGCAATCGCCATAACGATTCGCAAGTACCTCCGTCACGCGATGCGGCACGGCGGGACTTTGACCGATGAACATCGCGACATAGCGGATATTGCGGCGTACCCAGTCGTAGAGCGTCTTTGCTTTGGCGCGCGCGTCGGCGTCGTTGCGTGTGAGCGATTGCGCGAACGCGATCACGGCGGGATCTTTCGTGCTCGGGTCCACGGAGGGTTCGCGATAGCTCGCGGCGAAGCTCGCGTAATCGGGAAACGTCGACACCATCAGACGGTCGCCGTATTGCGCGTAAGCGACCGAGCCGGTTTCGATGCGCGCAATGTGTTCGCGACGGTAATCGAACGCATAGCGCGTGCGGCCATTCGCGGTGACGGGCGGCTCGGCTTCATAACCGCGCGCATCGGCGAAGAGCGGCTTGGTCGCGGGCAGATCGAAGATGAGCCGCTGTGCAAGCACCGGCCGCGAACCCGGATCGACGTAATAGTTGAACTGCCCTGCGATGACAGGGCTCGCCTGGCTCTTGCGAAACCGCAGATGCACCGTCGAGCCGATGCCCACCGCCGGAAAAATCACCGCGCGCAGCTTGGCGTCCTGAAACGTGGGCGCGCCAGCCGAACGCGGCTCCTGGATGTCACGAATCTGCTCGGGCGAAACATCGTGACGCGCGCCGTTGGCATCGACGGAATAGGCTTCGACGATTTCCACGTTCGACACGCTGCGGTCGTACCAGACGTAACGCTGCGCAATTTCGTCGATGCCGGCCGACGTGTTCGCGCGCAACACGGTGGTATCGTCCTCGGTCACCGAACCGTCTTCCGCCACGACGAACTCGTGGCTGTCGCTGATAACGGTCGATGGATCGTCGTCGCCGGATGCGGCATGCGCAATGCCAGTCGACGCGAGCGCCAGGACGAGAACCAAACGGATCGATAGACGAGTCATGTCGCGGGCGCATGTGGGAGCTGCGTCAATCGTACATGAAGCGCGCCGGGGTCGAGCGGCGTCAGCGTGCAGCGAGCTGCGCCAGATCGGCCTGCAATTCGTCGAGCGGATGCGACCAGTCGCCGAGTTGCGTCTGACGATAAAGCCGCATAGACGGATACCAGGGCGTGAAGCGCTGACAGTCATACCAGCGGCAATCGCACGCGTTTGCAAGCAGCACCCATACGGGACGATTCAACGCGCCTGCAAGATGCGCGGGACCGGAGTCGATGGTGATAAACAAATCGAGTTCGTCGAGCACGTATGCCGTATCGCCGAAAGCCGCGAGATACGGCGCCATGTCGATGACATCGTGCGCCTGCATCAACGCACGTTCGTCATCGGTCAGCGCGCCGACCTGAAGCGAGTAGAAGCGGCAATCGGGATTGGCGAACAACGCGGCCAGTTGTTGGAGTTGCATCGACCGGTACGGCTCATGGCGCACGTTGCTGGCGCTGCGCCAGCCGATACCGACCTTCATCCGCTTCGGTTCGCGTTGCATCGATGCAAGCGCTTCGTGCGGGAAGCCGCGATTGGGATTGCATGCGATCATGCCGCCGGGACTCTCCATCGGAAAATATGGCGAATGCTGATAGCGCGCGAAGAGATTGAACACGTACGTGATGCGGTCGCAATGCTGCATCTCGTGCGCACGTTGCTCGGCCGTCGGGATGACAAGACGCACGCCTTCGCGCGGGCGGACGACATCGCGCCACTCGTCGAAGACTTCGATGACCAACTCGCGTGCGCCTTCCCGCAGCAAGGCATCGACGTAGCGCGAATAGAGCACGAAATCGCCGAAGCCGCCTTCGATGGAGATCAAGATCGACTTGCCGGCAACGGGTTCGTCTATGCCGAGCAGCTTGGGACGCGCCAAGTCGATCCACGGCATGTCACCGCTAAAGAGCACGTGGAGAAGCGACTCGCCGCGTCCGACATCGCGGTTGATGCGATGCAGTGCATGCGCTTCGTGATACTTGCCGCTCGAGTAAAGCACCATCGCGAGTTCTTCGGTGAGCTGGTAGCGCACGAAGGGAGACATGTCATGCGTAAGCGCTATCCTGAGACAACGTTCCGCAAGCTCGCGCATGCCGAGATAGTTCAAGTCGATGCCGAGTTGTCCGATCCATACGCCGGGATCGGGCAAGGCGGCGAGTCGAGTGATCATGGCCTGCGCTTCGACGGCGCGCCCGGCCACGCGCAAGGCGCGCACGCTGTCTATGTTGAGCGGTAAGTTCTGGGCGTCTGGGAGACTCATTTTTGTTTTGCAAGGTGCGAAGAGCGAAGCCGCGAATGCCGGCGCTCGGGCGCACATGCTAATTGCACGGTTCGCCTTAGCTGCAAAAAAATGTCAGATCGAGCTTTCGTTGCCGGGTACGACTTCCGAGCATAGACGCAAGCGTATCGATCAGGCGAGCACGTACGTGAAACAAACGCGCCGGTTATGGTAACCGTTTCCGAGTCTGTCTCGACGAGCCCAGGAAGAAGTAGCGCCGGCATTGTTCGTTTCGGTATCGGGTTATCCTGCTGCGAGACGCGGGTTGCACCAGACATTGCATCTGTTCCTGCATGTCTTCGCCAGGAGCCTGATCGATGATGCCTTTGCCTAACTCGAACCATGCACGGCGTCATGGTTCTTCTCTGCCATGAACGGCCGTTCACCGGATCGCCGACGGTTCCTGCGTGTCGCGGCCACGGCGGCGCTCGCCGGAGCGACAAACCCGCTCGTCGCGCAGATCGCGCCCTCGCAGTCGACGCCCATGCACAAGCGCCCGATTCCATCGAGCAACGAAGCGCTGCCTGTAATCGGCTGCGGCACGTGGCGCACATTCGACGTCGGCGACGACGCCGCCCGCCGTCGCGAACTCGCCGAAGTGCTGCGCGTGCTGTTCGCGGCGGGCGGCTCGGTGATCGATTCATCGCCCATGTATGGCTCGTCCGAAGCCGTCGCGGGCGACCTGCTCGCCGAATTGCACGCACGCGACAAGGCGTTCATCGCCACCAAGGTGTGGACCGATGGACGCGAGGCGGGCATCGCGCAAATGGAACAGTCGATGCGCCTTTTCAAAACGCCGCGCATCGACCTCATGCAGATCCACAATCTGCTCGACTGGCGCACGCAACTCGCCACGCTGCGCGATTGGAAAGCGGCCGGGCGCGTGCGCTATATCGGCGTTACGCATTACACGTCGAGCGCGTTCGGGCAGGTCGAAGCGGTGCTGCGATCCGAGCGTGTGGACTTCGTGCAAATCAACTACGCGGCCAACGACCGCGACGCCGAGGAACGGCTGCTGCCGCTTGCCGCCGAGCGCGGTGTCGCTGTGCTCGTCAACCAGCCGTTCGGCGGCGGCTCGCTGCTCGCCTCGCTTCGCGCAAAACCGCTGCCCGCGTTCGCGGCCAATTTGGGCTGCACGAGTTGGGCACAGCTTCTGCTCAAATTCGTGTTGGGAAACCCCGCCGTCACTTGCGTGATTCCGGGCACCGGACGGCGCGAGTACATGATCGACAACGTGCGCGCGGGCATTGGCGATTATCCGGATGCGGCGCTGCGAAAGCGCATCGCGGATGCCGTCGCGTGACTAGAGAGCCAGGACATGCCATGAGCGATACCTTCGATCTTCAACGCTTCGTCGATGCACAAGAAGCCGTCATCGACGACGTGCGCGCCGAGTTGTCCGCCGGCCGCAAGCGCACGCACTGGATGTGGTTCGTGTTCCCGCAAATCGCAGGTCTCGGCCATAGCCACATGGCGCGGCACTACGCTATCCAGTCCCGCGCGGAAGCCGAAGCGTATATCGCGCATCCTGTGCTCGGCGCGCGGCTCGTCGAATTGACGGGCATCGTCAACGGCGTGAAGAATTCGAGCGTCGAGCAAATTTTTGGGTATCCGGACGACATGAAGTTTCATTCGTCGATGACGCTCTTCGCGCGCACCGCGCCCGATCCCGCGATCTTTAACGACGCGCTGCAACGCTTTTTCGATGGCCACGAGGATGAAGGGACGCTCGCCCGCTTTAAGTAGCCGCGCGTGGGCATGGCCGTTGCGCTTTCGTTGGCACTTCAACGATGGAGAGACGCGATGACTCAATCCCTCAAGCTGCACGATCACGTTAGCTGGAATACGCCGCAGGGCGAGACCACGGGCCATGTCGTGAAAGTGATCCACGAACGCACGACAGTCGATGGCCATACGGTCAATGCATCGAAGTCCGATCCGCACTACGAGGTGGAAAGCGACAAGAGCGGCAAGCATGCCGTGCACAAAGCGGAAGCGCTGAAACGCATTTCACACTGAATTTTCTTCGATTTCCGCGTCACGGCGTGCGCCCCAAGCGGGTGCACGCCGTGGGTATGAGCACGTTCCCTGCAAAATTCGCAATAAACGTTCACACTTCTACCGCGCTAGATTCGCGCAATTCCCAAGAACTGATTTGCCAAATCTTTTGAGGATTGGAAGATGAACTCGAAACTCGTGGCACTGCTCTTCGCCGCATCGGCCATTGGCCTGACTTCCACCGCGTCCTACGCGCAAGTTGCAGGCGCACAGACGCTCGGCGTATCGGTCGAGGTATCGACCGCCATCATCGACGGCTGGAGCGTCAGGAAGTCGATTCTCAACAAGCCCGTCTTCAATGAACAGGGCGCGAAGGTCGGCGTGATCCACGACATCATCGTGGCGCCAGACCGTTCGGTTTCGTTCGCGATCATCGCGGCAAACCAGTTCCTCGGCGTCTCGCATCACGACGTCGCCATTCCGGTCGAACAACTCGATTTCCAGGGCGGCAAGCTCGTGCTGCCCGGCGCGACGAAGGACGCGATCAAGGCCCTGCCCGAATTCCAGTACACCAAGGTCAAGGCAACGCCGAAGCCGCGTGCGGAGTTCGAACATCACTGATGCTTGGCAGGCAGCGGCGTGAGGTTTGCGCCGCTGCAGGCCGCTTGCAAGTTCGTCGTATCGAAGTAAGCACGCTTCAAAGCCGTAGCGGCGTTCGTTCGACGCCGCTACGCACGGCATCGGTCCGACGCAGCTTCAACGCGCTACTGCGCGCGATCGGTCAGAACGAACTCCACTCATCGCCATGCGTCGCCGCAGCGGTCGCCACGGGCGCGGCACGCCGCGTACGCGCGGGTGCGGCAACGCGCGCGGCAGTACGCGCCACGGGCACGGCAGGCGCGTACGACCGGGGCGCAACACCACCGCCTTCGACCACGAAGAACGCCATGACTTCGTTCAGGCGACGGCCCTGCTCTTCCAGCGCCTGCGATGCGGCCGCGGCTTCCTCGACGAGCGCCGCGTTCTGTTGCGTGACCTCGTCCATCTGCGTGATCGCCTGATTCACCTGCTCGATGCCGCGTCCCTGCTCCGCCGATGCCGCCGCGATCTCCGACATGATGTCGGTCACCTGAGCCACGGCCTGTGTCACTTCGGTCATGGTCGTACCGGCTTCGCTCGCGAGTGCCGAGCCGTCCTTCACCTTTTCGACGGAATCGGCGATCAGTTCCTTGATCTCCTTCGCCGCCGACGACGAGCGCTGCGCGAGGCTGCGCACTTCGCTTGCCACGACCGCAAAGCCGCGTCCCTGTTCACCCGCGCGCGCCGCTTCAACGGCCGCGTTGAGCGCCAGAATGTTGGTCTGGAAAGCGATGCCTTCGATGATGCCCGTGATCTCCGCGATCTTCGACGAGCTGTTGCTGATGCCGTGCATGGTGTCGACCACGCGACCGACCACATCGCTGCCCTTTCGCGCGACATTCGAGGCATTCGACGCGAGCGAACTCGCCTGATGCGCGTTGTCGGCATTCTGGCGCACCGTGGACGTCAATTGCTCCATGCTCGCCGCCGTTTCCTGCAACGACGCCGCCTGCTCTTCGGTGCGCTGGCTCAGGTCCGTGTTGCCTGTGGCCAGCTCCTTGGCGGCGCCGCCCACCGCGCCGCTGCTGTCGCGCACACGGCTCACGGTTTCGGTCAGGCGTTCGTTCATCTCGGCAAGCGCACGCAGCAAGTCGCCAGTCTCGTCCTTCGAATCGGCGATGATCGTGCTGCGCAAGTCGCCACGCGCCACGGTTTGCGCGATCTCGACTGCGTCCTCGATAGGCCGGGTGATCGAACGCGTGATCGCAAAGCCCGCAGCCACCGCGAACAGCGTGGCGAACGAGCACAGCGCGATCAGCACGTTGCGCTGCATTTCGTACTGAGCTTCGAAATCACGCACGATCTCTTCGCGACGCGTGGCCGTGTAGCTCGCGTAGTCGTCGGTGGCCTTGACCAGTTGGGCGAGCAGAGGACGGCATTCGTCGTCCATCTTGGAGATCGCCTGGTCGTGCTTGCCGGCGAGCGCGAGGCCGACGATATCCGTCGCCACCGGGCCGTACAAGCCTTCCACGCGCGCCATTTCGGCGACGAGGCCACGGGCCTTCTCGCTCGTGTCGCTCGCCGAGGCGATCATGTCCTTGAGTTGTTTCAGGCGCGCCTGCACGTCTTCGTGAGCGCGCGTGACCTGGGCTTTTTCCAGTTCGAGATCGGCGGGCTTGCTGACGAGCACGAGATTGCGTGCGGCAATGGCGCGGCGATCGACCGCGGTGCGCAACTGACTGGCCACATCGGCGCGCGCGTTGATGCCGTTGACGTAGTTCGCGAAGCCGTCGGTCGCCTGGGAAAGCGAGCGCAGCGACATGCCTGCGACGAGCACCACGAGGACGGCAAGAATGCCGAAGCCGGCGACCAGTTTGTTCTTGATCGTGATGTTTCTAAGGTTCATTTGAAGGTTCTCTCAGTCAGTTCGTGGAACTGTTTCGGCGTCGTATGTTCGACTCGTGCGCCTTGCGCGGCGTACAAGCGAACGTTTGCCCTCATCCGGGGCTTGGCGCTCTAGGAACTATTACGGCGGGCGGTTGCGAAGTCTGAAGGGGCGGAAATACGATTAGTCGGCATTTTGTCCATACCTTCGTCGCAACGGCGGTAACTTTGTCCAATCGATACTTCATCGGCGATACTTGGTGCTCCTCACGCGATCAAAAGACCGATGACCGAACATCTCGACTTCCGCACGCCTGAATTCAACGCCGCCCTGGCCGCGTTACCCGTCGCGCCTGCCACGAACATCGCTCATGCCGAAGACTGGTGGGACGCGGTGCGCGGGCTGTATAGACAGTCCGACGACCTGATCAATCTGGAAAACGGCTACTGGGGCGCCATGGCCGAGCCGGTGAAGTCAATGTTCCATTATTGGATCGATCGCCTGAACCACGAAACCACGCTGCTCGTGCGTCCTCACTGGATGACGATCCACGATGGCTTGCGTCAGCGTCTTGCTGGCGCCATGGGCTGTTCCGCCGATGAAATCGAGCTCACGCGCAACGCGACCGAGGCGCTGCTTGCGCTCATCAGCGGCTATAACGGCCTCGAACCGGGCGATACCGTGCTCTACAGCAACCTCGACTACCCGTGCGGACGCGATGCGATGGAATGGCTGCGCGAACGGCGCGGCGTCGAGCCGGTGCGCATGACGATGCCCGAGCCTGCCACGCGCGAGGCCGTGCTCGACGCTTACACGTCGGCGTTGAAAGCGCATCCGCGCACGAAGCTCGTGCTGCTGTCGCATGTCTGTTTTGCGACGGGGCTGGTGCCGCCGGTTCGCGAGATCGCGGCGCTCGCGAAAGCTGCGGGCGCAGACGTGATCGTCGATGCCGCGCATTCCTGGGGCATGCTCGACTTCGACGTGCCGACGCTCGACGCGCCGTTTGTCGCGTTGAATCTGCACAAGTGGATCGGGGCGCCGCTCGGTTGCGGGGCGATCTACATCAAGAAAGAGCGTCTCGGTTCAATCGACCCTTATCTCGGCGATACGACCTGGCCCGCCGACGATATCCGTTCGCGCGTGCACACGGGTTCGCCGAACTTCGCGGCTTGGCTCACGTTGCCGGCGGCGCTGGAGTTGCATCAGCGCATTGGCGCGCGCTCGAAGGAAGCGCGTCTGCGGGCCTTGCGCGACGCCTGGGCCGAACCGGCGCGCGCGCTGCCGGGCGTGCGGATCATGACGCCAGCGGATGCATCGATGACGGCGGGTATCACTGCGTTTCGCATCGAAGGACTGGCGAGCGATGTCATCGTGAAGACGTTGAAGGACAGGTTTGGCGTGTTCACGGTCGCGCGGCCGATTCCGGATGCAAGCGATGTCGTGCGTGTGACGCCGGGGATTTTTACGCGGATGGAGCAGGCGGAGAGGTTGCTGGAGGGGATTGATTCGATGGCGGGTGAAGCGGGCTGAGTGGATACGTGGGGACGCTCGTTCAACGCATCGAGCGTCCCCGCTCACCCCCCATCCAACCCCTCGATCAACGCCTCGAGCGTCTCCGAACAAGGCGCCTCGACCTTCAACGCAAGCAATGCATCCGCGCGCGTCTTGCCGATATTGATCGCCGCAATCGGCTTGCCGCTCTTCGCCGCCCATTCGCAGAATCGATAGCCCGAATACACCATCAACGATGACCCGAGCACGAGCATCGCGTCGGCGGCTTCGAGCGAGCTTGCCGCGTCCTGCACCAGCGCGCGCGGCACGCTCTCGCCGAAGAACACCACGTCCGGCTTGAGCACGCCGCCACAACGCGTGCAGCCCGGCACATTGAACGAAGCGAAGTCGATGTTCTCGATTTGCGCATCGCCATCCGGCACCGATGGCGCCGTGTAATTCGTAAAGTCCGGGTTCGCTTCTTCCAGCATCCGCTGCACCGCCACGCGCGTAAGCGCCGCGCCGCAAGCCATGCAGCGCACGCGGCCGAGATTGCCGTGCAGCTCGATGACATCGGGATTTCCAGCACGCGTATGCAAGCCATCGACATTCTGCGTCACCAGCCGATGCACCCGCGAACGCGCCGCCAGCGCCCGCACGGCGTGATGCGCCGCGTTCGGTTGCGCATCCGCCACCACCGGCCAGCCAATCAGGCTGCGCGCCCAGTAACGGCGGCGCGCGTAGTCGTTGCCTAGAAACTCTTTCAGCAGAATCGGCTGACGGCCCGTGCGCTGGCCCTCGCGATCGCGATAACAGGGAATACCCGACTCGGTGCTGATACCCGCGCCCGACAGCACGAATAGCCGCGGATGCCGCTCGACAAAATCCTGAAGTGCAAGCACGTGCCGTCCTGAAACCTTATTGAGATGCTCAGAATATAAGGCGAAACGCGCCGCCGCGCTCACGCACAATCCGGCCTTACCACTTTATCGAATATCAAATTGGCTTGACCAGATCGCCGCGTATCGCTAAATTAATGCGCTGTCGCCCCCACACAAACCACATAAAGAGACACGCCATGCTGACCGTCATCTGCGAAACCCCCGGAACCCTCAAGGCCGAACAGCGCGAGAAGCCCGCGCGCGGCGACAACGAAGTGCTGCTGCGCGTGAAGCGCGTCGGCGTGTGCGGGACCGACTTGCATATCTTCACCGGCAATCAGCCGTTCTTGTCGTATCCGCGCGTGATGGGGCATGAACTCTCCGGCGTGATCGAAGAGGCGGATGCATCGAGCGGACTCAAGGCGGGCGACACCGTCTATGTCATGCCCTATCTGTCGTGCAGCAAGTGCATTGCATGCCGCCAGGGCAAAACCAATTGCTGCGTGAACATTCAGGTGCTCGGCGTGCATCGCGACGGCGCGTTCACGGAGTATCTGAACCTCCCCGCGCAATTCGTCCACAAGGCCGAAGGCGTCACGCTCGATCAGGCCGCGATGGTGGAATTCCTCGCGATCGGCGCGCATGCGGTGCGTCGCGCGGATGTGCAGTCGGGACAACGCGTGCTGGTCGTCGGCACGGGGCCGATCGGCATGGCGGCGATCACCTTTGCGCGTCTGCGCGGCGCAAACGTGACCGCGCTCGACACGCGTGAAGATCGCCTGAACTTCTGCCGCCGCGAGTTGAAGGCGGACGCGACCGTGCAAATCGGCGAGCGCGACAAGGAAGAGTTGTCGAGCCTCACCAACGGCGAATTCTTCGATGTCGTCTTCGATGCCACGGGCAACTCGCGCGCAATGGAACGCGGCTTCGAATTCATCGCGCATGGCGGCAAGTACGTGCTGGTGTCCATCGTGCCGGACCGCATCTCGTTCGCCGATCCCGAGTTTCACAAGCGCGAAGCAACCTTGCTCGCGAGCCGCAACGCAACGCCCGAGGACTTCGAGACCGTGCTCGATGCCATGCGTCGCGGCGAAGTGCCGACCGATGCGCTCAACACCCACCGGCTCACGCTCGCCGACGTGCCCGAGCGCTTCTCGTCGCTACTCGACCCGAAGGCGGGCGTGGTGAAGGCAATCGTCGAGTGCTGATGAACTACTTCTGTCGGCCGCGTGCGAAGCGCGGCCTGCCCTGCGCGTCGTGCCACGGCTCGGCGTTTTTGCACCAGATTTCGTAAGTGGGCGGAAAGAGGCCGGTTTCGTCGAAGATGCCGGTTGGCACTTCGATTTCCGGCACGCCGTCGAAGGCCAGATAGATCGGCGAGCCGCACGTCAGGCAATGATGCCGATGCCCGGTCTCCGAGCTTTGCCACGCGACGGTATCGCCCGTGATCTGCACGGCGTCGCGCTCGAAGATGGCATAGACGCCGAACGGCGCGCCGTGAATGCGGCGGCATGTCATGCAGTGGCAGAGATTGACTTGCAGCGGCCGCGCGAAGACCGCAAGGCGCACCGCGCCGCACGCGCATTGGCCTTCGTGAAGGGACGTCATGGCGTTCATCTGAAGTCTCCGTTTTGCGCTGCAAGGAGATTCTAATCGCTTGGCCCTCGGGCGCGTTCGTTATGAGCGTAGGTCGCAAGATGCAGACTGCCTGGGCCGTGTTGTCTGGCCGCGTCCGCAAGAGTTGAATGCTCTTTCACCGTCTTCAGCCGTATAGCCACGAGCGCGGCAAGCACCCTGCATTAGCCGATGCAACGAGCGCACTCGAGCGAATGCGCTCATCGGCGGCCTCGGCTTCAGCGAACGTAGTAACCGCGATTTTGCATGCACTCGCCGTACGCGCGCCAGTAGCGCACCATTGGCGGCTCGGGCGGCGGCATCGGCGGCATTTTCATCTCGGCGTAATTTGCATCCGATGCGCCCGAAGCCGCCACGGCGCCCGATGCGCCCGAAGCACCTGCAGCGACCGCGGCTCCGGATGCGCCCATCGGCGCCGATGCGCCCGCGGCAACCGTCGCCGAAGCGCCTGCGGGCCGGCCCGCCATCGTCGCGGATGCGCCCGATGCCGGCGCCGCCGACGCGGCCAGCGCGCCCGATGCAACCGGCGGCAACGGCGGCTCGACCGGGCGCGGAGCCCCGAGCGTGCGCGTCTCGATGGCGTTGTTCTTCGGTGCGGTCTGCGGCTCGCGCGCCATCACGACCTTGGTCGTCTGATTGGCATAGGCGTAGCAGGCCGCGTTGTCGACGCTCTGCTGCCCCGTGCTCTGACTGCGGCCGGGCAAGGCGAGCGGTTGTTGCGCGAAGGCCGCGCCACAACTGACGAGCAAAGCGAATCCCGCGTAAGTGGAAGGTCTCATTGGCTTGCGTTTCCCCGATGCGGTGTTATTAGTCGTTGCAGCTCGCACGGGGTCACGCCGGCCTCAGGCGGCAGGTGACCGCGCGCGTCTGCGCCGGGCCTGCTGCAAGAATACCGTGCCGGCAAAGTGTTCCACGCCAGAAGCACCGGCTTCATCCGCCAATTTTCGATAAAACGGGTCGGTCGCCGCCTGTTTTGCCCTCAGAACTTCATGCCCACGCCAACGCCGAACACCCACGGGTCGATCTTGAGCGAGCCGAGATCGACGCCGCCCGCCGACGCGCTCGTGCGCATCCAGATCTTCTTGACGTCCGCGTTGACGAACAGATTCTTCGCGACCTGCACATCGACGCCCGCCTGAAGCGCGGGGCCGAAGCTGCTGTGCTTGATGGAGACATCGGCGTCGCCCGCTTTCAATTTGTCGTTGTAGAAGAGCGTGTAGTTGATACCCGCGCCGACATAGGGCCGCACGCGTCCCGCATGATTGAAGTGGTATTGCAACAGCAAGGTCGGCGGCAACACGCCCACGCCGCCGAGCCCGCCTATGCTCGATGTCACCTGATGCCGCGAGGTCGCGAGAATCAGCTCGACGCCGATGTCGTCGCGGATCATATAGGTGAAGTCGAGTTCGGGAACGATGGAGTTATTAACGTCGGTGTTGAGCGTGCCGAGCGCGCCGCCCGCGCTCACTTGCGGCTCGATGCTGATGGCGCGCAACCGCACGAGCACGTCGCCTGCATGGATGCCGCCCATCGAAACGTTCGATGACGAATCTTCCGCCGCGTGTGCCATGCCCGCGCACAATGCCGCGCATGCCATGACAATGGCGCTAATGCCTGCTTTCACTGTTTTCATTGCTGGTTTTCCCTGTTCTGGATCGATGTCCTGCACAGGAATTGTCCCGAGCGCAGCACAGCCCGGCGTTGATGCGCGTCAAGGCAAGACGCCGTCGTCTGCTCTCCTGCGGGTGACTTTGCGCGAGAACAAGCTATGTTCGCGGGTCCGTTGTTTGCTGGCTACAGTCAGGCGCACAACAACGGGAGGCGATACATGAAACCGATAATCGGCGCACTCAGCCGCACGGCGGGGATACTGCTCGGCGGCACCATCGCAGTCGTGGCAAGCGCCCAGCAACCGAACAAGCTGCACTACGACAGTACTCCGGCTTATCAGGAACACAGCTCGACGCCACCTGCCGCAGCGGCGGCATCGGCGAGCGATGCGCTCAAGACGACGCCGGGCAAGACCTCGGCGGGAAAGGGACCCGCGCCGGATCGGCCGAATGGCCTGGGAATGGATGCGGGCGCGGGCAGTATGAGCAAGAAGCCCTGAGCTTCGTGCGGGGTTGGGACGATCGCAGAACGCGGACGTGTCCATAGGCCCGCGCGCCTCGATGCGTTACGAACAGGCTGCCAATGTCCTCGCCCCATCGACCATTGCTTGGCACGCTATGACGCATCCTTCGCCTTATCCGGCCACGGCCAAGTCGCATACCGCGACGTCTTCGCTGAATTGCCGGACTCGGCTGCGTCCAATGACGCTGTGCTCTGCTCGGCCTCCGGCAAGTCCTCGCCAAACCAAGCCACCTCGCGGCGTCGTTCCTCGACATACGCATCCCAGCCTTTCGCGTTGTCTTCGAATAGATCGTGACGCACGGTATTCGCGAGCATCGGCCGATTGAGCGTCTCGTCGAGCAGCGCCTTCGGCCACACGAAAAACGCGCCCGATGCGCGCCGGATGAACTCGCGCGGCGTCATGTCGCCCGCGACGAAGCCAAGCAGCGTGAAGTCCGCGAGCGCATCGGTGCCACGCACCGCATCGGCGATGCTCGGATAGTCATCGGCGCATTGACTCAGGCAGAACACGGTTTCCAGCACATCGCCGAGATGCAGCAGTAATGCGCGCCGCTCGAAGGGGTCCTGCACGTGGGACGCTTGTGTCGTCATTCGATCTTCCGTCTGTCGATTTAGTTTGCGATGCAGCGTGCCCGCAGCAAGAAAAGCCGCAACAGTGGCACGCCTCGTTATCCCAATTTTAACGAACGCACGGCGACGCCTGTTCCATCACTTTGAAAAGCGTGTCCTGAAGCTCAGCCGATAATCGTTCGGCGATACCCCGAGCCGCCGCATGAACACGAGGCGCATGCGGTCCGCGGTGCCGAAGCCGCATTCGTAGGCCACGGTCTTGAGCGGCGTATCCGTGCTTTCGAGCGCGTTGCGCGCAGCATCGACCCGCGCGCGCTCGACGAACTCGTGCGGCGTCATCTGCGCGAGCTGCACGAAGGCCCGCGCGAAATTGCGCTCGCTCATGCCCGCGACCTTTGCGAGTTGCGACACTGCGAGCCTTTCGCCGATGTGCTCCATCACGTAACCCTGCACTTTCGCCACCGGCGATGTCTCGTCGGCAGGCGCGCTCAGATAAGGGCTGAACTGCGACTGTCCGCCGCGCCGCTGCGCGAACACGACGAGGCGCTTCGCCACCGCGAGCGCCACGCGCGGCCCGTGATCTTCCGCGACGAGCGCGAGCGCCACATCGATACCCGCCGTCACTCCGGCCGACGTCACGAGCCGCCCATCGCGCATATAGATGCGATCCAGCTCCACGCGCGCCTGTGGAAAGCGCTCGGCCAGACGCGGCGCATTCTGCCAGTGCGTGGTCACTCCGCGCCCGTCGAGCAGACCCGCGTGACCCAGCGCAAACGCGCCCGTGCAGATCGAGCCGTACCGCTCGCATTTTGCGGCGACATCGGCGAGCCAGGCGGTGAGATCGGGATCGGGTTCATCGAAAGGCAGACCCGGACCGCCCGCGACGAGCGCCGTGTCGTAGCGCCCGCGCGCTTCATGCCATGAGACGTCCGCCAACAGCCGCGTGCCGTTCGATGCGCGCACCGCAAGCGCTTCGGGGCCGACGAGCGTGATTGCGTAGGCATCGGCGGCGGGTACGAACATATTGGCTTCCGCGAAGACATCGACGGGGCCGGCTACGTCCAGCGCCTGCACGCCGGGAAAGATCGCGAGGGCAACGGTGGGCATCGGCGAAGGCGGTTTTTAGCTCGTTGAAAACACATGGCAGAAGACAGCGTGCGACTGGCAGAGTTCGACGCGTCGTTTTCATTGTCGCGACCGCGCGTTTTGCCGACACTGATACTCATCGAAACGCAATGCAACGCAATGTCTCACGCCACGGAGGCGAGTGCAATGGACACATCAGCAAACACCCGCGTCGATATCGAACGCAGCGCGCATGCCGACTTGCAGGAGTATCTGCTCGATGAAGCGCTGGCCGAAACTTTTCCGGCAAGCGATCCCATCTCGCCGAGCCATATCAGTTGAACAACCTTCAAGGAGTAATTGAAATGAACGAAATCATCGCTGGCATCCGCATTCCCGACAGCAAGATGGCGCGCGAAGCCACGCAACTCGTGCGCGATACCGAACCCGACTTGCTCTATCACCACTCGCGCCGCGTGTTTCTGTTCGGTGCGCTCGCGGGCGAACGCAAGCAACTGAAGTATGACGCGGAACTCTTGTATATCGGCGCGATGTTCCATGACATGGGACTCGTCGATGCTTACAGCAGCGCGCACGACCGCTTCGAAGTGGATGGCGCGAATGCGGCGCGCGACTTTCTGCTCGGTTACGGCATCGGCGAAGGCGAGATCGAACAAGTATGGGATGCCATCGCGCTGCACACGACGCCGGGCATTCCGCAGTACAAGAAGCCGGTCGTCGCGCTCGTGACGGCAGGCGTCGAGATGGACGTGCTCGGGCTTGCTTACGACGAATTCACGGCGGATCAGCGCCGGCTCGTGGTGGCGGCACATCCGCGGGAAGCGAACTTCAAGGAAGGCATCATCGATGCGTTCGCGCAAGGCACCATCAAAAAGCCCGAAACGACGTTTGGCAACGTGAAGGCCGACGTGCTCGCGCTGAAGGACCCGAACTACAAGCGGCTGAACTTCTGCAGCATCATCCTCGGCTCGGCATGGAGCGATGGTCCTCACGATCATTCGACCTGCCGTCATCCGGCGCATCAGCACGCATGACGTGAACGCGTCAGCGGCAGATGCGATACGGGCCCATGTCGACGTGAAAGTGTGTCTTGTGGAGCGCGTTGTAATCGGGGCCGAGGGTCGTGTCGAACGACTGGCATGCGCCTTCGTGGACGCGTCGCAGGAAGCTCGCTTCGGGCGATGCAGAATCGTCCCAGCTCGCGAGCGTGATGCGCTTGCCGTCGGCGAGCACGAAACCCGTGAGGTCGATGGCATTGGCGCTTGCATGCTGACTCAGCGCGCCGTCTTGCCGATGATTCACGTTGCGGCACGCGTAGCTGCCAACATGCTCGATGCGCGTCACGCGTTCGCCGAAGAGTTCGACGGCGGCGCTCTGCAGGTATCGATGCTCGAAGAACGCCATCGAGAGCGCGAGCGGACACGTGGCGAGATACGGCGAGCTGTAGCGAACTTCGGCGGATTGCGTCACGCGCACCACGTCCTTGAGTTCGCAGCCGCCGGCGGCCGATGAATCCGCCATCGGACGATAGTCGAGCCCGGATTGTTCGAGCGCGGCCCGGCACATGTCGGCATCGTGCAGCGTGCGCCAACGTCGGAACGTGGTGAAGAAGTCGGGTGGCGCGCGAACATCGAGCGGCGTGAAAGGATCGTATTGCGCGGGTACGCTAATGCGGCGCGCATAGACCGCATAGCCCAGGCCGAGCGCCGCGACGCACGCCGCCAGCAGCAGCCACGCGATGAATCGACCGATCAAGACGCGCGCCCTGGTCGAAGCGGATCGACGCGCAACCGTCAGCTCCCTTCCGCCGCGTGCGTGCCGCCTGACTGCACGCGCTGCGCGAGCTTCGCGTCGTAACTCGAATGAACGTGCACGCGCTTCTTGTCGGGGTAAGCGTACGAGTAAGCCTTGCGCAATGCGAGCGATGCCTCGTGAAAGCCCGACAAGATGAGCTTCTGCTTGTTCGGATAGTTGGCGATATCTCCGACCGCGAAAATGCCCGGCCGCGACGACTCGTAATACGAGGTATCGACTTCGATACGTCCGCCGCGCACATCCAGGTTCCATTGGGCGATAGGCCCGAGATCCGCCACGAGGCCATACAGCGCGACGAGCTTGTCGGCGGCGAGATCGGTGGTGCCGTCAACGTGCTTGATACGCACGCCGCGCAAGGTGTTGCCGGGCGCGTCGAGCGAATCGATCATGCCGACGACGAACGCCATCTCGCCCGCCTCCACGGCGCGCTTCATTGCCGCCACGGATGCCGCCGCCGCCGAAAACCCGTTACGCCGATGCACCAGCGTGAGCTTCTTCGCGACGCCGCGCAAAGCCAGCGCCCAGTCGAGCGCGGAATCGCCGCCGCCCGCGACGATGACCTCGCGGTCCGCGAAATCTGCCAGACGCGCGACGCTGTAGTGCACGCCGTTGTCTTCGAGCGCGTCCGCTTGCGGCACTTGCAGGCGCTGCGGCACGAACGCGCCATTGCCCGCGGCGATCAGAATGGCGGCGGCATCGAAACGCATGCCCTGCTCGGTCTCGACAGTCCAGCGATGATCCTCGCGTTGCGCCACCGACATCACGCGCTGATCGAGGTGGATCGGCACGTCGAACGGACGAATCTGTTCGAGCAGACGATCCACGAGTTCGCGCGCGGTGCACGAGGGAACGGCGGGAATGTCGTAGATCGGCTTGTCGGGATAAAGCTCGATGCATTGCCCGCCGATGCGCCCGAGCGTGTCGACAATCCGGCACGAAAGGCCGAGCACGCCGGCTTCGAAGGCGGCGAAAAGCCCGACGGGGCCTGCGCCGACGATGAGGACGTCGGTGGTGTGGATGGCGTGATCGTTCATTGCGGGGTCCGGTGCCTGCTGCGCAAAACGCAGCATTGAACGGACCACGATACAGAAACCGAACCAGCGCGGCAACGAAACCCCTGCTTTCCGAACGGCGATAGCGTGCAGTTGCAGCCGCTCAATGCGCGTCCAGCTCCCGCGCATAGTAAGCCGCCGCGGCTTCGATCTCGTCCGGCGTCATGTTGCGCGCCACGTTGCGCATGACTTCGTTGATATCGTTGGTGCGCGTGCCATTGGCAAAAGCGGTCAACTGCGCCTTCGTATAAGCGGCCGGCAAGCCGTCGAGCCACGGGCTGCCCGCCTTGCTGTCGATACCGCCGTGACACGTCGCGCAGGGCGCGATGTTGCGCATCGGCGCACCGTGGGAAACGATCGAAGGCGCGAGCGACGCGCTCACCTTGCGCTGCGCGGGCGGCCTCGGCAAGCTCGCGTAGTAAGCGGCAAGATCGCGCATGTCCTGATCGGAGAGATTCACGGCCATCGGCGACATCACCGCGTTATTGCGCGCGCCCTTCTGAAAATCGATCAACTGTTTGTAGATCACCGACGCATACTGGCCCGCGAGATTCGGCGAATTGGCCTCGCTCATGCCGCGCTCGCCGTGACACATCGTGCAGCGCAGAGCCAGCGTCGCGCCGCGTCCAACCGCGCTCGCGTTGACGTTCACGAGCAACTGCGGCGTGACTTCGACACCCGTGAGCGTGACGGTCGGCTCGACGGTCTTTCCGCCCTCGCCCGCATACCAGCTGCGCGGCACGCCCGCCGCGCTGCAGATGGCGTTCCAGACGCCCGTGAACGGCTCGTCGCGATGCACCGAAGGCAGCCACACGAAGCCGATCAGCGCCGACACCACCGCGATGCCGATCATCCCCAGCACGCTCGTCGCGAACCAGCGGTTCCTGAAGGTGAAGAGGCGTTCGTCGCTCATCGCTGCGCTCCGATGGGAACCGCGGGCACGGCGGTATCCGGCCGCGAGAGAAGCTGCGCGATGGGATAACCGTAGTTGACGAGCGTGAGGCCGATCATCAGCACGAGCCACAGCGCGAAGCTGTTCAACGCCACCGGTATGCTGCGCGGCTCATGCAACGCGCGGCTGAAGCGGAATTCCTCGACCGTCACGCGCGGCGCGCGATGCGCCTGTATGAGCACGATGAAGAACAGCACCGCCGAGACCACGAGAATGAACCCGCCGATCACCGAGACGATCACGGACACGGCCTGCGCCGCGATAGCAGGGTCCGTATAGTCGTAGAAGGCCATGCGTCGCGGCATGCCGAGCACGCCGACGTAATGCCACGGGAATGTCAGCACGATCATGCCGACGAACCACAGCCACAACTGCCAGCGCATCAGCTTCAGGTTTTGCAGCGCGCGGCCGGTGAGATGCGGCCACAGATCGTAGGCGATCGCGAAGTACATGATGACGATGGCACCCGCGAAGATCAGATGAAAATGCCCCGTCACCCATTGCGTGTTGTGCACGGTCGAGTCGAGCTGATAACTCATGTTGATGAGCCCGCCCGCGCCGCCGAAGCCGAGCATCACGAAGGAGAAGGCGACGGCGAGCATCATGGGATTGGACCAGGGCAGCGCCTTGATCCACCCGAGCGCGCCCTTGCCGCCGCGCAACCGCGCCGCGATCTCCACCGACGCGCAGATGGTGAACACGGTCAAGAGCGTCGGCACCGCGACCAGCGCCGTGAACACCGAATGCATGAACTTGAAGCCCGAGCCGACTTGCGGATCGGCGAACAGATGGTGAATGCCGATGGGCATCGACACCACGAGAAACAGGATGAAGGAGATGCGCGCCATCGCATCGCTGTAAAGACGCCCGCCGATGGCGCGCGGAATGATCGTGTAATACGCGATATACGCGGGCATCAGCCAGAAATAGACAATGGCGTGCAGCGTCCACGAGAAGAACACGCGCGCAAGTCCCGCGTCGATGGTGTGCTTGAGGCCGAGCGCCACCGGCAGAATCATGAACAGCACTTCGATGGCCGCGCCCACCGCCGTCCAGCCCCACAAATAAGCGCCCGCGACGGTCGCGAACATGGCGAGCGGCACCGGCTTGCCGCGATTGTCGCGCTTCCACGCCGCGAGGTTCACCGACATCAGCGCGACCCAGATCCACGAGCCCACGACCACCAGCACCACGCCGATGTAATAGAACGCGTTGCCGATCATCGGCGGATAGAAGGTGTAGAGCACCGACGCAAGACCCATGGCGACAGGCGCCATCGCGGTGACGGAGCCTATCGCGACGAGCCAGAAGCCGAGCCACGCCCAACGCTTTCCGACGAGCGGGCGCTTCAGCGCCAGTTCGCTTACCGCATAGCCGAAGCCCATGGCGATCAGGGTCGGAAACACGTAGCCCATGGCCGAGCCGTGCGCCGTCACCGAGCGGTAGTACAGCTCCGGATTCTGCAGCCACGGATGCAGCGGACTGCGCACCAGCATCTGCCACGCGCCGAGCAAAAGCGCGACACCGAAGGCGATGAACGCCAGCCAGAAATGCGCGAGGACGAGGCGCTTGCTATTTAACACAGGACACTCTCCGCGAATTGGCCGGCAATTGCGCGGCCATCTGCATGAACTCGGCGCGATCCACCACTTTCACATGCGCCCACATGTTCTGATGCCCGGTGCCGCAGTATTCGTGGCATGGCATCAGGTGCTCGCCGGGTTGGTTGAAAGTCGTCTTGAAGGTCGAGACGTAACCGGGTTCGAGCATCGAATTGATGTTGGTGTTCTCGATCAGAAAGCCGTGCACCACGTCCGAACTCGTCGCGCGGAACGTAACCGGCACGCCTGCGGGCACCACGAGACATTGCGGCGTGAACGAATACTGCTGCGCGACGATCCGCACCGTCACCGAGCCATCCGCCTCGGGCGCGCTGCCGAGATTGCTTTCGATGAATTCGCCCGATACATGCAGCGATTCAGGGCGCACGGTCTCGACGCGCGAAGGCGGCATCATTGCCCAGTGGATGCCGGTGTAGACGACCATCGCGACGAGCACGACGACGATCGCCATGACAAGCATTGCCCAGCGTTTTTCGACGCGCTCGGCGACTTCATGCGAACCGGGGGAAATGGCCATTTATCTGCCGCCTCGACGAATCACGATCACTGAATCACCCCGCGCGGCAAGAACACGGCGAAGTAAAAGACGAACCACAGTCCGATGACGATCGCGGTGGAAATACCCGCGAGCGCGAGCGCGCCGCCGGGGCCGCTCTTGACTATTTCATCGAGCCGCGCGTCTTCGTTCGGGTCTTCGTTCATGTGTCGTCGATCCTCAATAAAGCGGCGCGGAGCGCAGCTCGTTGACTTCCTTCACCGTCACCGGCGCGCCGCGATTGCCCCACGCGGTGCGGATATACGTGACGACCGCCGCGACCTCCACGTCGGACAGCGACTGCGCGAACGGCGGCATGCCGTATGGACGCGGATTCTTGAACGTGCCGGGTGGATAGCCGCCGTTCAGCACCATGCGGATAGGGTTCACGGCCGAGTTCATGACGATGGACTGATTGTTCGCGAGTGGCGGAAAATCGGGCGGCTTGCCCTGGCCCTGGGCCGCGTGACATTCGGCGCATTGGGCGTCATAAATCTTCTTGCCGAGCGGCGAGAGATTCGTACGCTGTTCGACCACGGCCTGGGTCGGCGGCTCGGACTTGTCGCCGGAGCGCGCGGGCAACGCCTTCAGATAGACGGCCATCGCGCGCACGTCGTCTTCGGAGAGATATTGCAGGCTGTCGTAGACTACTTCGGCCATCGGTCCATACACCGCGCCGCGATGCGAGACGCCCGCGTGCAGCAAGCCCACGATTTCGTCGATACTCCAGTCGCCCAAGCCCGCTTCCTTGTTCGACGTAAGCGAGGGCGCGTACCAGTTCTGAATCGGGATCAGGCCGCCTTCGAATGCCTTCGACGCGACATTGCCGCCGAGCGCGTTGATCGCGGTATGGCACATCGAGCAATGCCCGAGTCCTTCGACGAGATACGCGCCGCGATTCCATTCCACCGATTGCTTCGGGTCCGGCCGATATTCGGCCTCCCTGAAAAAGAGCGAGCGCCAGCCGATCAGCAGTTCGCGCCGGTTGAACGGAAAGCGCAGTTCATGCGGCCGGTTCGGCTGATGCACGGGCGGCGTGGACATGAGAAACGCATAAATGGCGTCGGAGTCGGCGCGCGTGACCTTGGTGTAGGACGTGAACGGCATGGCCGGATAGAGCAGCGAGCCGTCCTTCGAGCGGCCGGTGTGCATCATTCGGTAGAACTCGTCGGCGGTCCAGTTGCCGAGTCCTGTTTCCTTGTCCGACGAAATGTTCGGCGTGAAGAGCGTGCCGAACGGCGTATCCATGGGACGGCCGCCGCCGAAGGTCTTGCCAGCGGGCAACGTATGGCACGCGATGCAATCGCCCGCGCGCGCGAGGTATTCGCCGCGCTGGACCGTGGCGGCATCGGCACTCTTCGTCTGTGCAGACGCGTTGCCCGCCGATACGGCGCAGGCCGCAAAGAACACCGCCAAGGCAAGCGTCCCAAGTTGTCGGAATCGAAGCACGTCGGTTCCTCGGTTAGTTGTGGACGCTGCCGCAAGCGAGCGGCATCTTGAGGCTTCCGGCCGCGACCGGCGACACATCGGGCGGCGCGGGCAACGACGCGAGGAACGCGGCGATGGCGGTGATATCGCGCTCGCTCAACTGCTGCGCGACGTGGCGCATGCAGTCGGGCGCGATGGTCGTGCGCGTGCCGTAGCGCCATGCCCCGAGTTGCGCGCTGATGTAGTCGGCGTGCAAGCCGAGCAAGCCGGGAATGGCGGGCTCCATGCCGGTCATCGCGCCGCCGTGGCAACTCACGCATGCGGGCACGTTGCGCGCGGAATCGCCCTTCGTGACGAGCGCCTTGCCGTAATCGAGCGTCTTCGTATCGGCTGTAACGGCGCTCGGCGGCGGGAATGGCGGACGCTCGCCCGCGAAGTAATCGGCGATCTGCCTGAGATATGCATCCGGTAGATACGCGAGCAGATAGTTCATCGGCGGATACTTGCGGCGCCCGTCCCGAAACGCGAGTAACTGGTTGTACAGATAGCCCGCGGGCTTGCCCGAAAGACGCGGGAAGTAGTCGTTGCCGGTGCCTTCGCCCTGCGCGCCGTGACAGGCGGCGCAGCCCATGACGCGGGCCTGCATGGTGTCCGGGGCGCGCTCGAGCGCCGGCTCCGCCGCGAATGCGCCCATGCTCGCGAATGCCAATAGCGTGGACAACAGGAGTGCGGTGCGCTTAGTCACGTATCCCACGTTTCCCACGTATCCCCCGTTTCGAGTTGCCGTGTTCGATCAGCCGGACGTGCACGTCAATGCGGTCGCCGGCGCTTGTTGTTCAGTGCAATGCAATGCTCGTACTGCTGATGATTGTCGGGTGGTTGGATCGGCGGATCGTCGTTTTTGCACTTCTGATCTTAGAAGAGCCCAACCGTTTTTCCCAGCCTGCAGATTGTCTCAATCCGCGCGTTTGCTGCGTGCGGATCGAGTGATCGTTGTTTGCGCCAGATCAATGAACCGCATTATTTTGAGATGCGTAACCACGCCATGCCGTCTTGCCTAGCCTCACCAATAAACGCTTTGCGCGTCCGCGTGAAGATTTTCGAGAAAAATATTTGCGCGCTTACTTGAGCCCGAGGCGGCGCGCGAGACGATTCAGATTTGCCCGGTCGACGCCAAGCTCACGCGCCGTCGATGCCCAGTTCTGCCCGTTACGCGCGAGCGCATCGAGGACGATCGTGCGTTCGTAGGCGGTGACGGCTTCGCGGAAATCGACGCCGGCGGCAGGCGTCGGCGGCGCGCCCGGTGACGCGGTGCGCGTGGTGTCGGCGAGACCGAAGTCGGCGGCGGTAAGCGTCAGGATGCGCGGACGTTCGCGCACGCCCGCGAGCGCCTTCAATGCGCTGCGCGCGATCAGATGCTCCAGTTCGCGGACATTTCCCGGCCAGTCGTAAGCGAGCAGCGCGGCTTGCGCATCGGCGGAAAGGCGCAGGCTCAGAAGGCCGAGGCGCGCGCGGTTCTCCTCCAGAAAGAAGCCCGCGAGCAACAGGACGTCGCGTCCGCGCTCACGCAACGGCGGCACGACGAGCGGATAAACCGACAACCGATGATAAAAATCCGCGCGAAACCGTCCCGCCCGGACTTCCTCGACGAGATCGCGATTGGTCGCGGCGATGAGCCGCACATCGACCTTATGCTCGCTGTCCGACCCAATGCGCTGCAACTGCCCGTTCTGCAGCACGCGCAAGAGCTTGGCCTGCACGGCGAGCGGCAGTTCGCCGACTTCATCGAGAAAAAGCGTGCCGCCGTCGGCCAGTTCGAATTTGCCGCGCCGGTCCGACGACGCGCCCGAGAACGCACCGCGCACGTGCCCGAAGAGTTCGCTTTCGACGAGCGTATCCGGCAGCGCCGCGCAATTGAGGCTCACGAGCGGCTTGTCGGCCCGCGACGAGAGCGCATGAATCTCGCTCGCGACGAGTTCCTTGCCGACGCCCGTTTCACCGGTAATGAGCACGGTCAGCTCGCTCGTAGCGACGATCGCGATGTCTTCCAGCAAGCGCTTGTGCGGCTCGCTATTGCCGATCATCTCGCGGCGACGCGTCCCGTTCGCCTGCCGATACGACTCCGCGCGCTGCCGTTCGGCTTCGCCCGTGCGCGCGAGCGTATCGATGCGTTCGGCCACACTCACGGTCGCCGCCGCGAGACTGAGAAACGCCTGAAGCGAAGCCATGTCGATGTCGTCGAAGCGCGCGGGATCGAGTGCGTCGAGTGTGAGCAAACCCCAAGGCCGTTCGTCGATGAAAAGCGTGCAGCCGAGGCAATCGTGTACTTCGAGATGACCGTCCACGCCCTTGACGAGGCCGTCATAAGGATCGGGCAGATCGGAGTTGGCGGCGAAGCGTGTCGGTTCGCTGCGCGCGAGGATGCGGGCAAAACGCGGATGATCGCCGACGCGGAAGCGCCTGCCGAGCGTATCGCCAGACAATCCGTCGATCGCGAGCGGCACGAGCATGTCGCCATCGAGTCGCAGGAGCGCGGCGGCGTCGCCCGGAAAAAGCGCGCGCAGCGTACGCAAAAGGCGACGATAGCGCTCGGTGTCCGGCATCTCGTGCGAGAGATCTTCGATCAGCGGAACGAGCGCGTCGAGCAATACACGCGAAGTCATTGCGACTACTTCAGCAGTCTTTCTGACTAGAGTCGAATCGACCATGTGCGAAGGTAAGCAATTGATTTAACGATCATTCTACTCTGGCACGGAACCTGTATTGCAAATTGCGAGACGAAGCGCTCCCTGCTTCGCCCTGGAACGAGGACTCCGATCATGCTGTCACCCGAACACCGCGCCATCGTCAAAGCCACCGTGCCGCTTCTGGAAAGCGGCGGCGAGGCGCTCACCACGCACTTCTACAAAATGCTCATCGACGAGAATCCCGAAGTGCGTCCGATGTTCAACCAGGCGCATCAGGCGAGCGGCGCGCAGCAGCGTGCCCTTGCCAACGGCGTCTTGATGTACGCGCGGCACATCGACCAACTGGAACAGCTCGGCGGACTCGTCGGGCAGATCATCAATAAGCACGTCGCGCTCGATATCCGCCCGGAACATTATCCGATCGTGGGACGCTGCCTGCTTAGGTCGATCCGTGAAGTGCTCGGCGAGGAAATCGCCACCGATGCCGTGATAGAGGCATGGTCCGCCGCGTATCGGCAACTCGCGGATCTTTTGATCGACTTGGAAGAAGGCATGTACAGCGAACGCGAGAAGGCGCCGGGGGGCTGGCGCGGCACGCGGCGATTCGTGGTCGCGCGCAAGGTCGCGGAGAGCGAAGAGATCGTGTCGTTCTATCTCGTGCCCGAAGATGGCGGCGCCCTGCTCGACTTTCATCCGGGCCAATACATCGGGCTGCGCATTTATGTCGATGGCGAAGAAATGCGCCGCAACTACTCGCTGTCCGCCGCGCCGAATGGTCGCGAGTACCGCATCAGCGTAAAGCGCGAAGCGAACGGCCGCGTGTCCGGGTTTCTGCATGCGAACGTACGTGAGAACGATGTCATCGAGCTTTATCCGCCCGCTGGCGACTTCAGGCTCGAACATAACGAGAAGCCGCTCGTGCTGATCAGCGGTGGCGTCGGGATCACGCCGACGCTTGCCATGCTGCATGCCGCGCTCGCCGCCAATCCGAATCGACCGGTGCACTTCATTCATTCGGCGCGCCACGGCGGCGTGCACGCGTTTCGCGAGGTGGTGGATGAGCTGGCGGCGCAGCATCCGCAACTGAAGCGTTTCTATTGCTATGAACAGCAGCGCGATGGCGACCAGGAAGCGCACGGCACTGGTTTCGTCGATGAAACCCTGCTCGCGCGATGGCTGCCCGTGACTCGCGACGTCGATGCCTATTTTCTCGGGCCGAAGCCCTTCATGAAGGCGGTGAAAAAGCATCTGAAGTCGCTCGGCGTGCCGGATGCGCAGAGCCGCTACGAGTTTTTCGGACCGGCTTCCGCGCTGGAATGAGCGCTGTCAGCGAGCCCGCGACTGATCGTCTCGGGCTTTTTTTCACCGGTTACTGGTCACCTGAAATTACCAAAAATCGGCCATTTCATAAAACCAATTCGGCGACTAATCTACATCTGTCGCGTCACTCAGGACGCTCCTTTAAACCCCAAGCGAAGAGGAAATCATCATGGAATCACGTCTCGACTTCTACAAAGCCAGCCCCGCCGCGATCAAGGCGCTCGTTGGTGTCGAAGAGCGCATCGCCAAATGCGGACTCGAGAAATCGCTGACCGAGCTGGTCCGCCTGCGCGCATCGCAGATCAACGGCTGCGCGTTTTGCGTCGACATGCACACCACCGACGCGCGCAAGGGCGGCGAAACGGATCGCCGGCTGGCGACGGTCGTCGTCTGGCGCGAAACGCCGTTCTTCACCGACCGCGAACGTGCCGCGCTGGAATGGACCGAGGCGCTCACGCTCGTGTCCGAGGAGCACGTACCCGATGCCGTCTGGACCGCCGTGAAGCCGCATTTCAGCGACGAGGAAATCGTCGACCTGACGCTTCTCATCGCCGCGATCAATAGCTGGAACCGCTTTTCGATCGCGTTCCGCAAGATTCCCGCGTGAGGTAAAAACCATGAACCTTCGCAAGATCATGATGTTGACGGCGGCGCTGGCGTTGAGCGCGTCCAGGGTGTTCGCGCACGATGCAGCCGCGGAAGTCGTCACGCCCGTGATGAAGCAGGCGATTCCCGAGATCGCGGGCAAGAACGTGCTGATGGCGACTGTCTCGTATAAGCCGGGGCAGGCATCCGAGGCGCATATGCACCCCGGCTCGATCTTCGCGTATGTGCTGGAAGGTCATGTCACGTCACAACTCGAAGGGTCCTCCGCGAAGACCTACGGGCCGGGCGAATCGTGGTACGAGCCGCCCGGCGCGCATCACCTCGTATCGAAGAATGCGAGCGCGACCAAGCCGGCGAAGCTGCTGGTCTTTGCGGTGGCAGGCGACGGCGATCCGGTCAAGCTGCCGATTCCGCATTGAGCGATGTCCTGGCGGTTAAGCGTGATTCATTCGGCATTCACGCTTTGTGACAAACGTGCCTAGCCATTGAGCGACAATCGCGGCGCCACGTTTATTCCGTTTCGACATCATGAAGCAGGTTCGTACTTTTCTTGCCGCCGCCGCGGTTTTCGCAGTCTTATCCGCGCTTGGCGGATGCGGCATTCTGGGATGCGCCGGCTTCGCCACCAATGGCATTGGCTTCGGCATGTGCAACATGGGCATGCGGTTCTAGCGTCGGCGCGGGTGCGCCGACTTGGCGCTTCATTCGCTTCTTCGAGAGGCACCCGAAGCCGTCGCCGCCATGCTGATGCACCATGCGATAAAGCGCCAACGAGACGAGACGGGCGACGCCTAACGCCACCCGCCCGCGCCTTGCGCTCTACTCCTTCAGCGGCGAATACGCCATCTCCAACCCCGCCGCGCGCGCATGCCTCTGCGAATGGGCATTGCGCATCGGCTTGAGTACGAAGAGCGCGAGCAGCGCGGATATTGCCGCCATGCCCGCCGCCAGCATGAAGACCGCGTGCCAGCTTCCCGTCATCGATGTGATCACGCTCGAGAACGGCACCAGCAACGCAGCCGTTCCCTTCGCCGTGTACAGCAAGCCGGCATTGGTGGCCGCGAACTTCGGGCCGAAGGTATCGCCGCACGTCGCGGGAAAGAGGCTGTAGATTTCCCCCCAAGCGAAGAACACGATACCCGTCAGCACCACGAACGCCACCGGACTCTGCCCGTATCGCGATAACGCGACAATGCCCACCGCTTCGATCGCAAAGGCGATGAACATGGTGTTCTCGCGCCCGATACGGTCCGATACCCAACCGAAAAACGGTCGCGTCAAGCCATTGAGCACGCGGTCGATGGTCAGCGCAAAAGTCAGCGCCGGTAGCGTCAGGCCAAGCAGCGACACGGGCGAATCGTGCAACCCGAAATCCTTCGCGATTGGCCCGAGTTGCGCGGTCGCCATCAATCCGCCGGCGGCCATCATCACGAACATGATGTACATCACCCAGAAGATCGGCGAACTCAACACCTGCTTCGGGCTCGCGTTGTAGACGGCGCGCTTCAGCTTGCTCTTCACCGCGGCGAGCATCTGCGCGGGCGGCGCGTAAAGCGCCATGCCGAGCAGGAACACCACGAGTCCCTGACCGAGTCCGAACCAGAGGAACGTGGCTTCGTATCCGCTCGACTTGATCATGTGCGCAATCGGCACGACAGTCGCGGCCGACCCCATGCCGAAGCCCGCCGCCGTGATGCCCGCCGCGAGGCCGCGTCGCTCGGGGAACCACTTGAGCGCGTTACCGACGCATGTTCCATACACCGCGCCCGCGCCGATGCCGCCCACCGCCGCCGCGAAGTACAAGAGCGGCAGCGACGACGCCACCGAGTTGATCGCCCAGGCAATCGCGCACAGCAAGCCGCCGCACACGACGACAGGACGCGGACCGTACTTGTCGACGAGATACCCCTCCACGGGCACGAGCCACGTCTCGGTCACCACGAAGATAGTGAACGCGACCTGAATCGACGCGCGGCCCCAGTGATACTTCTCGTCGATCGGATTGACGAAGAGCGTCCACCCGTACTGCATGTTGGCGATCATCGCCATGCAAATCACGCCGAACACTAACTGCACCCACGGCGACGCCAGGCGCGACGTCTCTGTCTCGCGATCCATCCGGTCGGTTCCCATGCATGTCTCCTTGCCTTGTGTAATCGGACGCCGAGCGACGGACGAAAAAAAGCCCGGCAGTCACGAGGCTGCCGGGCGATGGGCGTGGGCGAGACATGGCAATCTGCAACACGCACCCTCTTTATATATGAAAGCTATACGTAATGTAAAGAGGAGATTTTGTAGGATTCTCGCTTCGCGTCAGAACACGTTCACCGGGACGTTGACCATGAGTCGATACACGTCGCTCGTTCCGTCCGAATAGTATTGGCTGCCGTGATGGTGCATGTAGTAGAACTTGACCGACGTGTTCTTGAACTTGCCGTCCGGCACCGTATAGCTCGGGATCACGCCAATTTCATAGTGCGTGCCATGCACCGGCTGCCCGTCCTTCCAGTAGAGCCCGTGCTGGCTGCTATCCGGATTGGCATATTGGTTGGCCATGGCGGTCGCATCCGCGTCCCAGCCATACGCGCCCCAAAGCGTGAACTTCAGGCCGGGCACGCCGTACTCCTTCATGTTGAGCGAATACGACAGACTCACAGACTTTTCGTGCGGCGCGTTGTAGTCGACATCCAGCGAATTCGAGAGATAGTCGCCCGCGGATTGACCCACGTAGTCGAAGAACTGATCGCTTGCAATCTGCTGAAATGCGAATTGAAGCGTATGCGCGCCGTGCGTGCCGGCAAGCGCCAGGCTGTACGCGTTGTTGTTGATCGAGCCTTGGCGCTTGTCGCCGATCGCGCCCGTGTAGTAGTAGTTCAGCGCGCCGGTCCAGCGCACGGTTTTCGGGTCGCCGATACTTTGCGTCGCCGAGAGGTAGTACTGCTGCCACACGTTGTTCGCGACGCTGCCGTAGAGCGTGACGGCGGTATCGTCGCCATGGGTCCAGTCGCCGCCGAAATACGTGAACTGCGACATGTGCGTGCCGCCGTACTCGGTGGTCAGGCCCGTAACGCTCGCCATGCCGCGCGCGATCACGCCATCCACGGTACCGGCCTTCAAGGTCAGGTTCTTGATCTCGTCGCTGGCAAGCGAGAAGCCGCGATATGTCGGCGGCAGCGCGCGATTGTCGTGCGGCACGAGAAACGGGTTATCGAAGAGTTGCTGGCCGTACTTGAACACGGTGTTCGAAACACGCGCCTTCACGTCCCACACGCCGGGATATGCCCACGCGAGTTGCGTGCGCCCCGCTTCGCCCGGCGCGCCGATCCGCACGCGGTTGCCCGCGCCGCTGCCGCCGTTGAGCTTGAGCGCGCCGAACATCGTCAGATCGAAACCGAGACCGACGAGACCGCGCGTGTAACCCGATTCGAATACCGCTTGCTCGCCGAGCACCCACGCGTCCTTCTTCTCCGCGCCCTTCGCTTCGAAATGCTCGGTGTAAGAGCGCGTGAGCAAGTTCAGATGCGAGTCTTCGATCAACCCTTTCGATTTCGCCTGATTGCTCACGGGCGCATCCGCCTCGGTATTGGGCGGCGATGAAGGCGGCGCCTCGGTGTGCCGCGACGGCGGGTCGGTATCGTCGGTCTGTGCCGGGGCTTGTTGCCCGTAGGACGCGACCGAAGCGGCCATGAAGCCGCTGAAAAGCAAAATGGAAAGCGCGAGGGAACGTTTTTGTTTTTTCATGAAAAGTATCTCCAACTACTGACTCAACCTGTTGATTGCTCCATCGAAATCCATGAAGGATTCCGAAACGAACGGATGCGAAAAGCCACGTCCGGCGATACAAACGGTCGGGACGAACGTGGCAAACGGCTAGGGCGAACAGAAGACGCGCTATGCTGCGCGCGAGCGAAATTGATAGTGCTTTATGGCGAGTTTCCGGGTTCCTCTATTCGACGTGTTTAGATGTAAATCAAGCAAAGAAGCAGGCGGCGGAGGATCCCTCCGCCAACGCGCGCAACGTGGGCGTCTCCAGCGAACAACGCGACTCGGCCATGGGACAACGCGTATGAAACACGCAGCCCGATGGCGGGTCGATCGGGCTCGGAATATCGCCGGAAAGAATCTGCACGACCTTGGCGCGCTCGACCGACGGGTCCGGCACCGGCACGGCCGAAAGCAGCGCGCGCGTGTACGGATGGCGCGGCGTTTCATAGAGCGCGTGTTTGTCGGCAAGCTCCATCACGCGGCCGAGGTACATCACCATCACGCGGTCGGAGATATGGCGCACCACGGCGAGATCGTGCGCGATGAAGATCAGCGAGAGCTTCATCTCCTTCTGAAGCGACTTCAGCAAATTGACGATTTGCGCCTGGATGGAGACATCGAGCGCGGACACCGGCTCGTCGCAGATCACGAGTTTCGGCTCGACGATCAGCGCGCGCGCAATGCCGATGCGCTGACACTGCCCGCCCGAAAACTCGTGCGGATAGCGGTTGATCATCTGCTCGCGCAGACCCACCTTCGCCATCAACGCGCGCACCTTAACGTCGATCTCGTGCCGGTTCATGCCTGGCCGATGTTCGAGCAAAGGCTCCGCGATGATCTGCCCGACCGTCATGCGCGGATCGAGCGATGCCAGCGGGTCCTGAAAGATCATCTGCACGTCGCCGCGTACGCGATGCCATTCGCGCGTCGATGCTTCGCGCAATGGCGCGCCCATCCACACGATATCGCCGGCGGTCGCGGGAATGAGGTTGAGAATGGCGCGCGAGAGCGTGGACTTGCCGCAGCCCGATTCGCCGACCACGCCGAGCGTTTCGCCCGCCTTCAGATCGAAGCTCACGCCGTCGACGGCCTTGAGCGTGCGCGACGGCGCCCACGGCAAGCGCTTCTTCGACTTCACCTGAAAATGCACGCGGACATCGCGCACGGAAAGTATCGTCGGGGCCGATGCATCAGACATGGCTCGCCTCCTGGTAGCGGGTGATCATGTCTTCGGCGGAACGATGGCAGGCGCGCAGCCAGTGCACGCCATCGACCGGCCGCAACGCGGGCACGTGCTGCACGCAGTCTTCGGCGGCATGCGCGCATCGTTCGTGAAACGGGCAGCCCGCGGGCGGATGCGCCATGTTCGGCGGATTGCCCGGAATGCCGGTCAGTTCGCCGCCGCTCTTGTCGAGACGCGGCAGCGCGCGCAAGAGCCCGATGGTGTACGGATGCGACGGCTTTGCGAACAGCGTGCTCGCATCGCATTGCTCCATCACGCGGCCGCCGTACATCACCATGACCTTTTCGCAGAGACCGGCCACCACGCCGAGGTCGTGCGTGATCAACACGATCGACGTGCCGAAGTCGCGCTGCAGATCGCGCAGCAATTGCAGCACTTGCGCCTGCACGGTGACGTCGAGCGCGGTGGTCGGTTCATCGGCGAAAAGCACTTCGGGCTCGCAGAGCAGCGCCATGGCGATCATCACGCGCTGACGCATGCCGCCCGACAACTCATGCGGATATTGTCCGATACGATGCGCCGCTTCCGGGATGCGTACCGCTTCGAGCATGCCGATGGCGCGCTTTTTCGCCGCGCGGCGCGTCATGTTCTTGTGCAGTTCGAGCACTTCGGTCATCTGCCGTTCGATGCTCAGGTACGGATTGAGCGAACTCATCGGGTCCTGAAAGATCATCGAGAGACGGTTGCCGCGAATGCGGTTCAGCGCCTTGCCCGACAGCCCGAGCAAATTTTCCCCGCGATACAGCGCCTGCCCGCTTGCGCGTCCGTTCGATGCGAGCAGCCCAAGCATGGCGAGCACGCTCTGGCTCTTGCCCGAACCCGATTCGCCGACGATACCGAGCGTTTCCCCCGCTTCCAGCGTGAAGTTCACGCCGTTGACCGCGCGCACGGTGGCGTCGTTGGTCTTGAACTCGACCTGTAGATCGCTGACTTGAAGTAGCGGCATGACTCACCTGTCCTTCGGATCGAGTGCGTCGCGCAAACCGTCGCCGACGAAGTTGATGCAATAGAGCGTGATCGAAAGCAGCGCCGCCGGACACAGCAAAATCCACGGCGAGGTTTCCATCACCCCTACGCCGTCCTGAATCAGCACGCCCCAGCTCGTCATCGGTTCCTGCACGCCGAGCCCGAGAAACGACAGCACGGATTCGGTAAGAATGACGCCGGGCACCGTGACGGTGGTATAGATCGCGACGATGCCGAGCAGATTCGGCACCACATGCCGCACGATGATGCGCGAGGTCGGCACGCCGATGGCGCGCGCCGCTTCCACGTATTCCTTCGAGCGAATGGCGAGCGTCTGGCCGCGTACCACGCGCGCCATGTCCATCCACGAGAACACGGTGATGGTGAGCACGACGAGATAGAACTCGCGGCCGAGCAGCGTGACCATGAGAATGGCGATCAGCAGGTACGGAATGGCGTACATCATGTCGACGAAACGCATCATCGCGTTATCGATCTTCCCGCCGATGAATCCCGCCAGCGCGCCCCACACAATGCCGAGCGTGACCGATATCAACGTGGCGAGGGCGCCGATCACGAGCGACACGCGTCCGCCGATGAGACAGCGCACGAGCAGATCGCGCCCGGTTTCATCGGTGCCGAAGAGGTGCCAGTTTTCGAACGTGGGCGCGGCGCTCATGGCGTTCCAGTCGGCGGAATCGAACTGATTCGGCAAGAGCCACGGTCCGACTATGCAGATAAGCGTGATGACCGCGAGCAACGCGAGACTGACCGCCGCCGCCTTGTTGCGCACGAAGCGCGCGCGGGCGTCCTGCCAGGGGCTTCGGCCCGCGACGGCCTGTTCCAAGAGCGGCGCTAAAGATACGGATTTCATTGGGCGCCCTTTAGTAACGGATCTTCGGATCGAGCCACGCATAGGCGAGGTCGACCAGAAGGTTGAGCAGCACGGCCACCACCGTGACGAGCACGACGAGTCCCAGCACCAGTGTGTAATCGCGGTTGGCCGCGCCGTTCACGATCAGCTTGCCGATGCCCGGCAACGAGAACACGGACTCCGTCACGACCGCCGCCGTGATCGAGGAAATCGCGAGCGGACCGAGCACCGAGACGACTGGAATGAGCGTGGGCTTCATCGCATGGCGAAGCACGATGGTGCGCATGGGCAAGCCCTTCGCGCGCGCGGTGCGGATGTACTGCGTGTTCATCACTTCGATGAGACTCGCACGCGTCACACGGCCTACGGTGGCGACGTTGATCATCACGAGCAGCGCGATGGGCAGCACCATGTAGCGCATCTGAAAGTCGTTCCAGCCGCCCGCGGGAAGCCATTTCAGCGCAATGGCGAACACGAGGATCAGTACCGGCCCGATCACGAACGAGGGAAACGCGTTGCCCGCGTTGCTCACGAACATGAGCGCGTAATCGATCATGCTGTTGCGCCGAAGCGCCGCCGCCACGCCGAAGGCGACGCCGATAATGATGGCGAGCAGCATCGACACGCCGCCGATGGAGAGCGACACGGGCAAGGCGCGCAGCACGAGTTCGTTCACGCTCCAGTCGGCATAGCGGAACGAGGCGCCCAGGTCGCCGTGCAACAAGCTGTCGAGATACAGCAGGTACTGCTTCCACAACGGCTCGCCGAGGTGGTACTTCGCCTGCAGATTCGCGAGCACTTCGGCGGAAACCTTGCGCTCGCCGTCGAACGGACCACCGGGCGTGGCGTGCAGCAGCAAATAGCACACCGTGATCACGATGAGAAGCGTAGGCAGCGTGAGCAGCACGCGCCGCAATGTATAAGACCACATAGGTATCTCAGTGCTTGACGATGTAGAGGTCCTTGCTGCCGTAGTGATCCATCGGATTCTTGAGCGAATAGCCGCCTACGTAGCTCTTCACCAGTCGCGGCAGGCCGTATTGCAGGAGCGGCAGGAACGGATAATCCTCCATCACGAGTTTCGCCGCCTGCGTCTGCAACTGCGTGCGCTTCGCCTGATCGGTCGTCTCGCTGGCTTGCTGCGCGAGCGCGTCGGCCTTCGGATTGCAATTGAAGTTGTCGTTCTGCTCGGACTTGCACTGCACGAGCGTGAGGAACGTGGTGGCGTCGTTGTAGTCGGCGACCCAGCCATTGCGTGCGATCTGATAGTCGCCCTCGTGACGCTTCTTGACCAGAACCTTGAATTCCATCGATTCGATCTGCGTGTCGAGGCCGAGCTTGGTCTTCCATTCCGACGCCGCGAAAATCGCCATTTTCTTGTTGTAGTCGCTCGTGTTCATGGCGAAACGCAGCTTCGTGCCGGGTTTCACGCCGGCTTGTTCGAGCAGCTTCTTCGCTTCCTCGACGCGCTTGGACATCGGCCAGGCAGACCAGTCATATGCCGATACATCCGCGCCCTGCACGCCCTTGGGCATCAACCCGTACATGGGCGTCTGGCCGTCGGCGGTCACGCGCTGCGCGAGCAGATCGCGGTCGATCACCATCGACAAGGCCTTGCGCACGCGCACGTCCTTCAGGAGCGGATCGCGATTGTTGAAGCTGTAATAGCGCGTGCCGAGGATCAGCGAATTGCGAATGTCGTTCGGAAACTGCTGGCGATACTTGGCAAACGTGCCAGTCGGAATCTGATAAGTCATGTCGTTATCGCCCGACTGGAAGAGCTTCACGTCCGTGTTTTCGTCCTCGACGGGCAGATAGGTCACTTGCGTCAGCTGCACATGTTCCTTGTCCCAGTAACTCGCGTTCTTTGTCAGCACGAGCTTGCTGTTGACCTGCCAGTCCTTCAACTGAAACGCGCCGTTGCTCACGAGCTTGCCCGGCTTGGTCCAGTCTTTCCCATATTTCTCGACGCCCGCGCGATACACCGGCGCAAAGTTCTGATTCGACATCAGTTCCGGGAGGAACGGCACGAGGCCGGCGGTCTTGACTTCGATCGTATAGGCGTCGATGGCGCGCACGCCGAGCGCGCTGGCCGGCTTCTTGCCCGCGACGATCTCGGCGCCATTCAGGAGAAACGGCCCGAACACGCTCGCATAAGACGATGCCGTCTTCGGGTCGATGAAACGCTGCCAGCCGTACACGAAATCGTTTGCACTGACAGCCTCGCCATTGGACCAACGGGCGTTCTTGCGCAGATGGAAGAGCCAGGTCGTCGCGTCCTTCTGCTCCCACTTTTCGGCCACGCCCGGCACCACGGTGCCGTCCGCGTTGGCGGCGGTGAGGCTCTCGAACAGGTCGCGCGTGACGTTCGCCGCCACGACCGTTTCGACCAGCGCGGGGTCGAGCGTTTCGACTTCGGAGCCGTTATTGCGCACCAGTTCCTGCTTGGCGGCAAGCGTAACGCCCGACGGCACGATGGCAGCGTGCGCCGACGTCGTGAAGGCCAGCGCCGCGAGCATCGCGAGAGTGTATTTGGGCGTAAGTGAGGTCGTGCGCATTGCGTTTTCCTTCTTGTCTCGTTGTCTTGGTTATCGTTGCTGTTGCGCCGGTCGTTTAGTTCGGCTGCACTAAACAATTGGCTCAACGAATCATCATGGCCAGATTCGTAGAGCCCGAAGCACTGCGCCCGCGCGCCGCGGCCAACCTTTGGCTTGCGCCGGGCCTTTCATCGCGCTTCTAGGTTGGCGGCGAGTATTTCGTATCAATAAGACGGATGCCACTCACATGTCGTTATAGTGACTAAATTTTTCGAATACTCGTGCGAATTGTTGGCAAAACACACACGGCCGGCATGCGTCAAAGCGCATCGAAAAGGCAGTAAAGCATTGTTTCCTATAAGATCTGCGTCCTCGCAGTACCGAAACTGCACTACCAGAGCCGCTTGACAAAGCCGTCCCCAAAATGATTCGTTTTCGCCAGATCGAGGCATTCCGTAGCCTCATCATGACGGGCACCAGCGTCGGCGCCGCCCGCAAACTCCATGTGACGCAACCGGCCATCAGCCGCCTGATTGCCGATCTCGAAGCCGATCTTGGCTTCAGCCTCTTCAGCCGTATCGGCGGCCGTCTGAATCCAACCAACGCGGGCCTGCGCTTCTATAAGTCCGTCGAGGAAAACTTCCTCGGGCTGGAGCGCCTGAAACAGGTCGCGCAGATGATCCGCGACGAAGCCTCGGACGGCCTGACCGTCGCCTGCATGCCGGTGTTGGCCACCACGTTGTTGCCGCCCGTGCTTGCCGACTTCACGGAGCGTCATCCGGGCGTGCCGATCAAGGTGGATTCGGTGAAGGTGCCCGAGGTGCTCGTCAGCCTGCAAAATCACACCGCCGATGTTGCCTTGAGTCAGGCATTTCCCGCGGTGGCAGGCATTGAAGTCGAGACCTTGCTGAAAGCGCGTGCGCTTTGCGCGATGCCCGCGTCGCACAGGCTCGCTGCGAAGAAGATCATCCGTCCGGACGACTTGCGCGGCGAGAAGCTGATCGGCTGGCTGCCCAATGCGCGGCAGCCTTACGAGGCGGAGCAATCGCTCATTTCGGCGACCGAAGAAAGGCCCCGCTATACCGTGCTCACCGACACTGCCCACACGCGCTACGCGATGGTCGCGGGCGGTCTGGGCGTGTCGATCGTCGAGCCGTTCGCGGCCAAGGTCTGGCGCTCGCACGGCGTGGTCGTGCGGCCGTTCGAAACCGATATCGAATATGAATACGCGCTGTCGTATCCGGGCAGCGGCATTCGTTCGGATCTCGTCGCGTCGTTCAGGGATTCGGTGCGGCGCGTGGTCGAGACTTATTCGTTCGATGCGTAGCGGCTTCGTTCGAGCGTGGCGCGCGGTTCACCCGCGTTTCGATGCGTAGTGAATTCTTCGCCGCGCTCGCGCCGACAAGCGCGCTTCGTAGCTGGCGAATTCATCGCGGCGCGTCGTTCCGACGGACGCGTGCTCCACGCGAGCCGACTCGTCGCGCATATCGTAAGCGCGTCAGATGGGCGTTAAAGAATCACGCCCCGCCAAACAACGCCTCCGCCCTCCGCTGCATCTCCTCCGGCGACACATCTTCGCGGTGCGTTGCCACCCACCACACATGCCCATACGGATCGCGAATCTTGCCGCCGCGATCGCCATAGAACTGGTCTTCGACCGCGCGCAGAATGGTCGCGCCCTGGTCCACCGCGCGCTGGGCGACGGCATCGACGTCATCGACATAGAGATGCAGCATCACCGGGCTGCCCCCTATGGAGAGCGGGCCTTTCACATCCATCTCCGGAAATTCGTCGCACAGATAGACGACCTTGCCGCCGATAGACAACTCCGCATGCCCGATGCGCCCGCCCGGCTGTTCGAGCCGGTAGATCTCGGTAGCGCCAAACACCTTCGTATAGAACTCGATGGCCGTCACGCCGCCCGCCACCGCGATGTACGGGATCACGCCTTGACGGTCGGCGGGGATGGGATCGACTTGTGCGTTCATGTGCGTCTCCTGGTTTCACTTCGACGTGAGCAGATGAACATGTTGCCACTGTTTGCGGCCGGTTTGGGCGCGGCATGCGCGCCGCCCGACGCCGCCCGCGAATGCTCCGTATACTCTTGGCTGGCGCAACCTGTCCCGTTCATAAAACAACCACACTGGAGCACTCATGCACGATCTGAAAGGCAAATCGATCCTCATCACCGGCGCGAGCACGGGTATCGGCGCGGCGGCGGCGCGTGCGTTCGGCCAATACGGCGCGAATATCGCGGTGCACTACAACAGCTCGAAGGACCAAGCCGAGCAAGTCGCGAGCGACGTGCGCGCGCTGGGGGTCTCGGCCGTTACCGTGGGTGCGGACGTGCGCGATTCGAAGGCCATCGATGCCGCCGTCGCCGCGACGGTCGAAGCGTTCGGCAAGATCGACGTGCTCATCAACAACGCGGGAAGCCTCGTCAAGCGCGAGCCGATCGGCGACGTTACCGACGAGCTCTTCGACGAAGTCATGCATATCAATGCGCGCTCGGTGGTTGCATTCACGCGCGCGGCGCTGCCCTCGCTGCGTTCGGGCGGCGGCGGTTCGATCATCAACGTGACGTCAGTCGCGGCGCGCAACGGCGGCGGTCCAGGCGCGCTGCTTTATGCGGCGTCGAAAGGCTTTGTCAGCACGATCACCAAGGGCATGGCCAAGGAACTGATGGGCGATCGCATCCGCGTGAACGCCGTCGCGCCCGGCGTGATCCAGACGCCGTTTCAGGAGCGCTTCACCTCGCCGGAACAGCTCGAATCCTTCCGCAAGTCAATTCCGATGGGCTTCATAGGCGAGCCGGACGACTGCAGCGGCGCGTTCCTCTATCTCGCCTCCGAGGCGATGTCGCGCTATGTGACTGGCCAGATCATCGACGTGAACGGCGGTCAGTTGATGCCTTGAGCGCATGATGCGGCGCGTGCCATTTCTTGGCGCGCCGCGAACATGGTATAAGCGCTTACAACCCTGAAAAGCCTAAGGAGAACGCAGGAGATGCAGTCGAAAAGAGAACCGCGCTTTCGCACGCTCGCACTGAGCGCCATCGTTGCCTCGGCGCTTCTGGCGGCCGGTTTCGTCGAAACCACGCCCGCCGTTGCCAAGACCGCGGACACTCAGCCGCAAGTCCTCACCGCCTCGGCCGTGGCGGTTGCCGACAAGTTCGCCGCCGACACCGCCGAGCAAATCCTGAAGCAAGGCGGTAACGCGGTCGATGCAGCCGTCGCCATCGCCTTCACGCTCGCGGTGACTTATCCGGAAGCGGGCAATATCGGCGGCGGCGGATTCATGACGCTGTACGTGGATCATCGTCCGTACTTCCTCGACTATCGCGAACGCGCGCCGCTCACGGCCACACGCAACATGTATCTCGACGACAAGGGCGAGGTCATCAAGGGCATGAGCCTTTACGGACATCGCGCGGTCGGCGTGCCGGGCACGGTGGAAGGCATGTGGCAGGCGCAAAAGCGCTTCGGCAAGCTGAAGTGGAAGCAGGTGCTCGCGCCCGCCATCAAGTATGCGGAAAACGGCTTTCTCGTCGACGATCAACTGATTTCCCGGCGTGACGCCGCATCGAAGGATTTCGCCGGCAAGACGAATTTCGATCTCTACTTCGGCGGCATGAAGGCGGGTCAGGTATTCAAGCAGCCCGATCTCGCGGATACCTTGCAGCGCATCTCCGACAAGGGCGCCAAGGGCTTCTACGAAGGCAGAACGGCCGAGCTGATCGCCACTTCCATGGCTGGCCACGGTCTCATCACGTCGCGCGATCTGAAAGACTACAAGGCGGTCTGGCGGCAACCGATCGTCGCGAGCTGGAACGGCTATCGCGTGATCACCGCGCCGCCGCCGAGTTCGGGCGGCGTCGGCCTCGTGCAGTTGCTCAAGATGAAGGCGGACCTGAAGGACAAGTTCGAAGGCGCGCCGCTGGATTCGGCGCAGTACATTCACCTCGTCGCGGAAATCGAGAAACGCGTCTTCGCCGATCGTGCGCAATATCTCGGCGATCCCGACTTCTACAAGGTGCCGGTTGCACAACTCACCGACGACGACTACATCCTGAAACGCGCACAGGAAGTGAATCCCGACAAGCCCTCGGAGACGAAGAGCGTGCTGCCGGGCCTCGGTACATCGATGCCCGAGAAAGCGGAGACGACGCACTTTTCTGTCGTTGACAAATGGGGCAACGCGGTGTCGAACACCTACACCATCAACGGCTACTTCGGCTCGGGCGTGATCGCCGAAGGCACGGGCGTCGTGCTCAACGACGAGATGGACGACTTCGCTTCGAAGCCGGGCGTGCCGAACATGTTCGGCGTGGTCGGCAGCGACGCCAACGCCATCGAGCCGAAGAAGCGGCCGCTGTCTTCCATGACGCCGACCATCCTCACGCGTGACGACAAGGTCGCGATGGTGATCGGCACGCCGGGCGGCTCGCGCATTTTCACGTCGATCTTCCAGGTGCTCTCGAACGTCTACGACTTCAACTTGCCGCTACCTGAAGCCGTGGGCGCGACGCGTTTTCATCATCAGTTGCTGCCGCCGGACACGATCTACCAGGAGCCGTTCCATCAGCTCGATCCGGAAGTCGTGAAGCAGCTCGAAGACAAGGGCTATAAGTTCACGATGCAAGGCTTCAATGGCGACATTCAGGCTATCCGCATCAACGGCGACACGCCCGAGCCCATGTCCGACCCGCGCGGACGCGGTGTATCGCGAATCATGCAGTAATGGGTTTGTCAGGGCGTACGTGACGAAGCATTCACCCCCAACGCCGGCCTAGGCATTTGCCCTAGTCCGGCGTTTATCGTTCTGGCGGGAAGCCCCAGCCAGCTTAGGACTCTCAGAAATATAAGAATGTTGGCATGAGCGGCATGTTTTCCACGGGATTGGACCTCGCGTTGCGTTCCCATAGTCTTTGTCCTGACCGAGTGCAGCCATCAGCGGCGAGCACGAGGCTACATCCAGAACTAAATACGAGACGACCCTGACGACGGACCGCAGTGCGCTTGATTGCGCGCACGGTCGACCGTTTCAGCGTGCTGATAAAGGAGCAGCTCATGTTGGAATCCCCCGCCCAGCAGCTTGGCGACATCGACATTTCCCCTATCGAACGAGAGGACACGGCACCGACCGCGAGCGGCGGCTTTCTTGACCGCTACTTCGGCATATCGCTCGCTGGCAGCACGGAAAAGACCGAAGTGGTCGCGGGCATCACGACCTTTCTCGCGATGGTCTACTCCGTGTTCGTCGTGCCGGGCATGCTCGGCAAGGCCGGTTTCGATACCAGCGCGGTGTTCGTCGCCGTGTGCCTCACGACCGCGTTCGGCTCGCTGCTGATGGGCGTATGGGCGCGTCTGCCTATCGCGATTGGTTGCGCCATCTCGCTAACCGCATTCACCGCGTTCGGTCTCGTGCTCGGCAAAGGCCTCTCGCCTGCCATCGCACTGGGCGCCGTGTTCCTGATGGGCGTCGTTTTCACCGCGATCTCCGTGACTGGCGTGCGCTCGTGGATCTTGCGCAATCTGCCGACGGGCGTCGCGCATGGCACGGGCATCGGCATCGGCTTGTTTCTGCTGCTGATCGCGTCCAACGACGTCGGCCTGATCGTTAAAAATCCCGCGCCGGGCATGCCGGTTTCGCTGGGCGCGATCCGCGCATTTCCCGTGCTGATGTCGGTGCTCGGCCTGGCGGCGATTTTCGGGCTGGAACGCCGGCGCGTGCCGGGCGGCATTCTGCTCGTGGTGGTCGGCCTGTCGGCTATCGGCCTGATCTTCGATCCGTCCGTGCGCTTTCACGGCGTGTTTGCGCTGCCTTCGCTCGCGACGCCGGGACACGCGTCGCTCATCGGCGCGATGGACATCAAGGGCGCGCTCTCGATGGCCGTGCTGCCGAGCGTGCTCGCACTCGTGATGACCGCCGTGTTCGATGCCACCGGAACGATCCGCGCCGTCGCGGGCCAGGCGGGTCAGATCGACGCCAACGGGCGCATCGTCAACGGCGGACGCGCGCTGACGGCCGATTCGCTCAGCTCGATCTTCTCCGCATGCTTCGGTGGTGCACCGGCGGCGGCGTATATCGAATCGTCGGTGGGCGTGGCGGCGGGCGCGAAGACGGGGCTTGCGGCAACGGTCGTCGGCCTGCTCTTTCTCGCGGTGATGTTCCTTTCGCCGCTCGCCGGTCTCGTGCCCTCCTACGCGACGGCGCCTGCCTTGATGTACGTCGGCCTGCTCATGCTCGGCAACGTGAGCAAGCTGCACATGGACGATACCGTCGACTCCATGTCCGGGCTCGTATGCGCCGTGTTCATCGTGCTGTCGGCGAATATCGTCACCGGCATCATGCTTGGCTTCTGCACGCTGGTGATCGGGCGGATCGTGGCGGGCGAGTATCGCAAGCTGAACGTGGGGACGGTCGCGATCGCGATCGTGCTCGCGGTGTTCTATCTCGGCGGCTGGGCGATCTAGACGTCGCCATCCGATGCGACAACGGCGCGCTCTCCGTGAGGAGGCGCGCCGTTGTCGCTCTGGCGAGCTGCGGTACGCGCTCGCAAAAGACAAACGCCCCGGGAGCCATTCGCTTCCGGGGCGTTGCTTTGAAACTCTGACCGGGTACTGTCCGACTTACTTGGTGCGGCGATACGATTCGACGAGCATCTCGCAGTTTTGCAGATGCAATTGCAGCGCGCGATTCCACTCGCGGCGCACCGTTGCCTTCGCCGAGCGCAGGAACGAACCGAACGAAACGAACAAAGATTGTTGAGCGGTGGTTTTCATGGCGTCTCTCAGGTAAAGAATCAGGGTAACTAGCTAGGTGATAACCCTAACTATACGCTTTTCATGCTGCATTGCAACCAAATCTTAAAAAGCGTCGCTCTGGTTTGGATTTTTGCAACAGGAATTTGCTGGATAGTCGGTAAATTTAACGAACGTCGCAGCGCCGGCATGTACTGGCTCGCTTCTTGCAACCGCCACGCGAGGCGCGGGCGTTCTCCAATGTTTTCCGATTGCTCGCGCGAAAGGCCAGATAAAAAGGCCAGACAACAGAAAGCGCGAGCACATGCCAGAAAAAACCACGCAAGCCCTGCCCGCCCGCATTCCGACGGGCATCGAGGGAGTCGACGACATTCTCGGCGGCGGATTGACGCCGCATCGCATGTATTTGATCGAAGGTGCGCCGGGTGCGGGCAAAACGACTCTCGCCTTGCAGTTCTTACTCAAGGGCGCGGAAGTCGGCGAGCCAGGTCTTTATGTGACGCTTTCGGAGACGAAGGAAGAACTCGTCGCCGTGGCCGAGAGCCATGGCTGGGACACGAACCGCTTCACCATCATCGAACTTCTATCGGACGAAGGGCTCGACCCGCGTTACGAGCAGACCGTGCTGCATCCCGCTGAAGTGGAACTGGGCGAAACCGTGCGCGATGTCATCGCGCAAGTGGATGAAGTGAAGCCCGCGCGACTCGTCTTCGACAGCTTGTCCGAGTTGCGCATGCTCTCGCAAAACCCGCTGCGTTATCGCAGACAGATTCTCGCGTTGAAGCGTTACTTCGCGACGCGCGCCTGCACCGTCATGCTGCTCGACGACAACACGTCCGAGCCCGGCGATCTGCAGTTGCACAGCATCGCGCACGGCGTGCTGTGCCTCGACAATCTCGTGCACGACTACGGCGGCGAGCGCCGGCGCCTGCGGATTGCGAAGATGCGCGGCATCAAGTTTCGCGAAGGTTTTCACGACATGACGCTGAACACCGGCGGCATTGAAGTCTATCCGCGTCTGATCGCGTCTGAACATCACGCCGATTTCTCGGCAAAGCCGCTCAGCACCGGCACGGCCGGGCTGGATGCGCTTCTCGGCGGCGGCCTCGTGCCAGGCACCAATACGCTCATCGTCGGGCCGTCGGGCGTGGGCAAGACGACCACCGTGACCTCGTGTCTGCTCGCCGCGCTCGAACGCGGCGAGCCGTGTGTCTACTATCTTTTCGATGAGACGCGCACCACGCTTTTGCGGCGCTCGACGAGCCTCGGCATCGATCTGCGGCCGCATCTCGACAGCGGCTTGCTGAACTTGCGCCAGGTCGATCCCGCCGAAATATCGCCCGGAGAGTTTACGAGCAGCGTGCGACAGAGCGTCGAACAGGGCAACGCGCGCTACGTTGCCATCGACAGCCTGAACGCGTATCTGCAAGCGATGCCCGGCGAGCGCTACCTGCTCCTGCAAATGCACGAACTGCTCACCTATCTGAACCAGCGCGGCGTCATCACGATGCTGGTGCTGGGGCAGCATGGAATCATCGGCGAAATACAGAGCGACGTGGATATCAGTTATCTCAGCGACGTGGTCCTGCTGTTTCGCTACTTCGAGCGTCAAGGCGAAGTGCTGACGGCGCTGACCGCCGTGAAAAGCCGCGCGAGCGGCCATGAGCGCTCGATTCGTCAATTTCAGCTGGGCGCGGGCGGGCTGAACGTCGGCGAGGCATTGCGCGACTTCGAAGGCATTCTGAGCGGCCTGCCTTCGTACAAGGGCGGCACGGCCATGCTGGTTCCCGACACCAGTCACGCGGGCTCCTCGGGGAACTAGCGCCATGGAGTTTCGCGTTCTGATAGTGGCGCCATTCGGCCGCGATGCCGACGTAATCGCCGATGTCCTCGCATTCGATGACCGCGATTGCTTCGCGTGCGCCGATTCGGTTTGCCTCACCGCCGAACTCGACCGCGGCGCGGGCACTGCCATCGTCACCGAGGAATCGCTCAAGAGCGACAACGGCGAAGTGCTCGCCGCCTGGATCGACCGGCAACCGGCGTGGTCCGACTTTCCCATCATTCTGCTTTCAGGACGCGCAACCGAACGGCGCTCGGCCGCGAGTATCGACATGCTGGAGCGTCTTGGCAACGTGCTCGTCCTCGAACGTCCGCTGAACTCGGAGACCTTGCGCCGCGCGGTGATGTCGTCGCTCCGGGCGCGTGCGCGCCAGTACGATGCGCGCCGGCATCTCGCGGAGTCGGAGCAGCATCTGATCGCGCGCTCGAAGGCGCAGGAAGCGCTCGAACGGCTCAACGACTCGCTGGAAAGCCGTATCGCCGAGCGCACCCAGGAACTGGCATCGGCAAATAATCGCCTGATGCGCGAAATCCACGAGCGCGCCAAGGTGCAGGCCGTGCTCGTGCAGTCGCAAAAGATGGAGGCGCTCGGGCAATTGACGGGCGGCATCGCGCATGACTTCAACAATCTGCTGAATGTCATCATGGCGAACGCGGAATTGATCGCGCGAATCAGCAGCGACGAGCGCGTGCGCAAAATGGCCGCGACGACCAAGCGCGCCACCGAACGCGGCGCCAAGCTCACCGCGCAGTTGCTGACGTTTTCGCGCACCAGCAATCTCGATTTGAAAGCGGTCAACGTCGCGTCGCTTTTGCAAGGCATGCGCGACATCATCTCGATCTCGCTCGGCTCGTCGATCGCGTTCACCACGACCTCCGATTCCGAAGACCTCTGGACCCAGGCGGATGCCAATCAGCTGGAACTGGCCGTCCTCAATCTCACGATCAATGCGCGCGACGCCATGCCCGGCGGCGGGCGCCTAACGATCCACGCGGGCGAGCGCCCCGCGCCCGACGAAACCTTCACGGCTGGACGCTACGTGGTCATCCGTGTGAGCGATTCGGGCTCGGGCATCGAGCCAGGCGTGCTGTCGCGCGTGTTCGACCCGTTCTTCACGACCAAACCAGTCGGCAAAGGGACGGGGCTCGGCTTGAGCCAGGTCTACGGCATCGCGCGGCAGGCGGGCGGCGTGGCGCGTATCGAAAGCGAACCGAGCAAAGGGACGAGCGTCGAAATCTGGTTGCCGCTGGGCGCGAAGGATTTGCAGGAAGCCGACGTTGCGCTCAAACCCGAGGACAGCGCATCGGGCGCGAAGCGCATCCTCGTGGTCGAAGACGACGAAGACGTGCGCGAGATGCTCGTCGAATGTCTGCAGACGCTCGGCTATTCGGTGACACACGCCTGCGACGGCCCCAACGGCCTCAAGCGCCTGCCACTGGACCATCCCGATCTGATGATGGTCGACTTCGCGATGCCCGGCATGAACGGCATGGAGGTGATCGCGAAAGCGCGTGAACTTCGTGCCGATCTGCCGGTGATCCTGGCAACGGGCTATGCGGACGTCGATGTATCGAAGATCAAGGAAAAGCGCTTTGCCGCGCTGCGCAAGCCGTTTCAGCTCGATGAACTCGCGCGCACGGTACGTATTGCGCTGGACAACTGAAGCCGCCGCGACAACGTGACGATTGAACGGCGTTGAACGCTACTCGTGGATCGTATAACGATTCTGCGGGCCGCCCGTGTAGAGACCCTTCGCCAGTTCGAGAATGCGTTCGCGATTACGGTCGAACGTGGCGAGCAGCGCCATCTCACCCGTGCCCATGCCGGGATTCAGCGCGGCAAGCGTCTTGTCCTCGACCAGAAAGCTGATCTCGCGCTTGCTGTCGTAACCCCAGAAGCACACGCCGTGTCTTGCGGCGTCGTAGCTGCGGCTGGGGTTCGGGAAGTTGAGGACTTCCGCGGGTTTTCCCATCTAGACACCCGGGCCCACGTAACGCCATTTGCTCGCGTTGACGTCGATAAGCGCGTCATTGTCGCGGCGCTTTTGAGCGCGCTCGCTGTCCGCGTTGCTCAGCGCCGACGCACGCGACTTCTGCGCGATCGTATATTCGCTTTGTTTGACGGCCACGGCGGGATTGACTTTGGGTCTCGTTGTCATGCTGGTTCCAGTCCGGAAAGAGAAAACATCGGGACTCGGTGGTGGGCGTCTGACTTCCACTTCAATGGCGAAGTCAGAATAGAGCGTCGTCTCGCCATGCACCGAGGACAGCTTGAACGAATGTCGCGCTAAGGCTATTTCTTCTTCACGGATGCGCTGGCTTCCGCGCTTTTCTTGGGCGTGGCCCACGATACGGCCGCTGCCGGCGACTCTACTTTCTTCGGCTGTTTGGGCTTTTTAGCCTCTTTATTTCCGCGTACCTGACCTTTTGCCATGATCCTGCTCCCCGACTTGCACAGACGCGAAGGCGACTGCTGCGCCACATAGTGTGGGCGCTTTCGGAGGAACTGTCGCGATTTATTTTTTTACCGGCAGTTTTGAGAGAGTGGAAGCACGGCTCGAAGCCTTTTCGAAGCTTTTATAGCATGCCTTAATATCAAGCCGAAACAGCCTCATTCTGCTTGCTCCTCCCCGATACCGTTTGCTTTTCGCTCGCTTTGAGCGCATGGTGAGGCAGCATCACTACACGTTGAAACTGCCCTGATCCGCATTTGTCCAGTACTGGCGGCATCGCTTATCGAGCAAGTTTTCTGACTGTCATTTCACGAGACACGTCGCACCAAGCCGCGTGCATTTGACAACGTGTTCGCGTTTCATGGCGAGCAGACCTTCGACGAGTTGCCGGTCTCGAAAGAGCCGGTATAGGAAGAACTTCGCTGGCGGCGCGAAACCAGCCAAAGCCAGTTTTCCGACAACGAAGGTGAATCTATGTGGACCTGCATACGATGCAGCGGCAGGATCTCGCGCGCCAAGGCCGAAGCTAGCGTCGACAGCTTCGGCTGCTATTTCATCTGCAAGGTATGCTCGCGCCGTAATACGCTCGTGGATGTCTCGCTTCCCGCCGGGCCGACCCTGCTTGCGCAGGCGCCCGACAGAAAACCGCGCTGGGTTGCCCGGCCGGCTATTCTGTTTTCATGATCGCGGTCAGGCGCCGCACGCTAGCGTCAAGAAATCAGCGCGTCATTGCGCCGGCGTGTCCGGCGCGAGTTGCACGCCCTTCTTGAAGATGAAGCAGCCGTAGCCGCGCGCTTCGCTCGTCTGAATCACGCAATAAGCCTGTTTGGCGCGCTCGTAAAAAGCAAAGCGCTCGACGGGCGCGAGCGGAACGGCGCGGCCTTCGGCGTCGTCGACTTCGCGTTGTACTTCACGCTGTACGGCAGGCAGCGCATCCGGGTCGCCGACCACTTCCATGCGCTCGGCGGGATGATCGACGAACGTATCCAGCGGCAGCACAGACAACACGGCCCGCACCGCACGCGGCGCGTTGATGCCGTCGAGACGCAGCAACTGTCCGCGCACGGTCTGACGCGCGACGGAATCGCCGGGAAAGTTGGCGTCGCAGATGACGACTTCATCGCCGTGGCCCATCGCGCAGAGTGCGTGGAGGATGTCGGCGTTGAGCAAGGGATCGAGATTCTTCAGCATGTTCCTGTCGTTCTCCGTGGACATTGAAACCGGGTTTGCCGACGTATGGTAACCGCGTGGGACGACTCGTCGGCAACTTCAAGGCACGAGCAGGTCGCCTTCGCGCCGGACTTCCGCGCCCGCGATGCGCGCCACCAGCATTCCCGCCGTCGCGAACCGCGTCCAGTGCCGCGCGTACAGCACGCCGTCGCTCTGCGCGATGAGCGGCACGAGCTCGTCATGGAGCGGATCGAGCACTTCAGCGACGACATCGCCCGCGCGCACTCTCTCTCCAACCTCGCGCGCATGCAGAATCACGCCGGAGATCGGCGCGTGAAGGTATTCGCATCCGGCAAGCGGCGTCGGCGGATTGGTGAGCGCGGGCAGCGCGGGGGCAGCGCCCGAAATAAAACCCGCGTGCGTCAGATAATCGACGATTGCCTGTGCATCGCGCGAGGCGGTTTCGCGCGATACGTCGCGCACGCCGCGCAGTTCGAGAGTGACGGTTGCCGCGCCCCGAGGAATGGGGAAGCGTCCGGCGAACGCGTCACGCAGATAACGCCACGCCGATACGCACGCTTCGTCGAACGGCTCGCCGCCCGAAACGTCCGCGAGCAATTGCGCCTCGCTGCCGAGATAGCGCGCAAGCGATTCGATCCGAACCCAGGCCTCGGGCGTCGTGTAGAGATGCGCGACGGCTTCCCAGTCGCAATGCATGTCGATGATGAGATCGGCATCGCAAGCCAGCGTCATTAGCGCGATGCGCTGCGATTCGAGTTCGGTCGCGGGCTCGAGCGCCGCGAACGCATCGCGCAAGGCGGCGCGGATGGCGCGGGCGTTGTGCGTTTCATCGCCAGTCAGGTGTTGCTTGAGTCCATCGACGAGCCCCGGCCCAAGCGCGGGAAAGCGCCGGTTGAAATCCTGTCCGGACTGCATGTCGAAGCGGCCCATTTGCGTGCCGAACCAGTGCTGATTGAGCCCGGCCGGATTCGCCACGGGCACGAGCACGATCCGCGCGTTCAGGCGCCCCGCCGCTTCCAACTCCGCGAAATGCCGCTTGAGATACCACGCGACCACCATGCCCGGCAGTTCGTCGGCGTGCAGCGACGCCTGGATATAGACCTTCGGCCCATGTTCCGCGCCGAAGGCGTAGCTCGTGATCGCGCGCCCCGTTCCAGGCGAAGCGGCGACGAGCGGATGGTGCGTGATCTGCATCGAATGAATTGCCTCGTAAAAAGAGAAAGGCACCGCAAGCGATGCCTTTTCGGTCGACACTCGGAACGCTAAACGCCAGGGCGCTTACTGAATCGAGATATCGGTGGCGAAATACTTCGCCATGATGCGCTTGAACGTGCCGTCCTTCTTGATCGCGTCGAACGCCTGGTCCAGGCCGTTCTTCAGATCGGCGTCGCCCTTGCGCAAGCCGATTGCCGTGCCCGGACCGATGATCGCCCGGTCTTCGACAATCGGCCCGACGAGCGCGAACGCCTTGCCTTGCGGCTTCTTCAGAAAGCCGATGGCGGCTTGCGCGGCATCGGTGAACATGGCGTCGATACGGCCCGCGACCAGATCGTTCTCGACCTGATCCTCATCGCCGTAAGGCACGACGGTCACACCCTGCGGTTCCCACTTCACGCGCGCGTAGTGTTCCTGCACCGTGCCCTGTTCGACGCCGACGCGTTTGCCCTTGAGCGCCTGCGGCGTCGGCAGAATGCCCGAGCCCGCGCGCGCGACGAGTTGCGCGTGGGTATCGTAGAGCGGCTGGGTGAAATCGATCTGCTTCAGGCGTTCTTCGGTAATGCCCATGTCGGACAACACGGCGTCGAACTTGCGCGCCTTGAGGCCGGGAATCATGCCGTCGAAACTGTTTTCGACCCACACGCATTTGACCTTCATCTGCGCGCAAAGCGCATTGCCGAGGTCGATGTCGAAACCGGCCAGCTTGCCATCCGCCTGCTTGGATTCGAACGGCGGGTAGCTGGGATCGACGGCGAAGCGGATCTGCGTGAGTTCCTTGGCGTGAACGGAAACCGAGGTGACGGCGAGTGCTGCGAGCATCGCGGAGAAAGCGAACGATGCGGACTTGCTGACTGACTTCTTGAACGACATTCCAATCCTTCGAGACTTGCGGTGAAAATCGACGCCGGAGCGATTACTGCCAAGCGCGTGACGGGTCGACGAAACCCGCGGCGCGCGCCGGAAAACCGTGAATGGTAGCAAAACCGCATGCGTCGATGCTCATGGCACGACGGTCAGGAACAGGAAGGCCGCGAAGATCACCAGATGCACGACGCCTTGCAGCACGGTCGAGCGCCCGGTGCCGAGCGTGATCACGGAGACGAGCAGCGTCACCGCGAGCATGGTGATCTCCTTCGGCGCGAGCCCGAGGGAGATAGGCTGGCCGATGAGGATCGACACGATCGCAACCGTGGGAATGGTCAAACCGATGCTCGCGAGCGCCGAGCCTAGCGCAAGGTTCAAACTCGTTTGCAGCCGGTTTAGACGCGCCGCGCGCAATGCCGCGAGACCTTCGGGCAACAAAACGAGCGCGGCGATCACCACGCCGACGACCGCCTCGGGTGCACCGGCTGCCGCGACGCCCGCCTCGACCGCAGGCGACAAGAGCTTCGCCAGCCCGACCACGGACAAAAGCGACAGCACAAGCAAGCCGAGCGCGGTCCATGCGGCGGCGTTGGTCGGCGGCGGCGCGTGGGGCACGTCGTCTTCGGTGGCGGTTAGCTTGACGACATCCGGCACGGCTTGCAAAAAGTAGTCGCGATGCCGGATGGTCTGCACGAACACGAACACCACATACAGCACGAGCGATATCACCCCGACGAACACGAGTTGCGAAGTGGACAAGCCCGGTCCCGGCACGGTGCTCGTGAAGTTCGGCAGGACGAGCGTGAGCACGGACATGGCGCAGAGAATGGCAAGCGCGGCGCTTGCGCCCTGCAACTGAAAATCCTGCACGTGATGCCGCATGCCGCCGATCAGCAGACACAGCCCCATGATCGCGTTGCTGCAAATCATGATCGCGGCGAACACGGTGTCGCGCGGCAAGCCGGCTTTTTCGGGGCCGCCGGACAGCATGACGGAGACGATCAGCGCGACTTCGATCACCGTCACCGCGATGGCCAGCACCAGCGTGCCGAACGGCTCGCCGACGCGATGCGCGACTACTTCGGCATGATGCACGGCCGCGAACACCGCGAACGCCAGCGCGATGGCGGCCAGCGCCATGAGCGCGGTGTTGTGAACGAGCGCGGTGGCCACAAGCACGACGAGCGCGAGAATCGGGGTGATGACGGTCCAGTCGAACTTGAGTTTCAATGGGCGCTCCATGCGAATCAGGTAAAGGGGTCGTCGGTTCATGGCGAAGTGCCACCATGTCCGACCCGCCTGCGCGACGAAGGTGCGCTGCAAGGGCGATGAAAGCGCCGTGACAAAGGGCCGCGGTCCATCGGCATGATAGCGAAAACGCCGCGCGGCGCGAGACTGTCGAAGCGAGCGCTGCGCTCGGCTTCGTGCTGAAGCATTGGCGTATTTGTCGGAGAATAAGCACTGTTGCCGATTGCCCCGTCGTCAGCGGCCTTGCCGCCAAACCGTCTCAGGAAACGGAGATCCATGCTCGTCGCGCCCAAACCCCCGACCGAAGCCGCCCGGCTCGCCACGCTGCGCTCGCTGAATATCCTCGATACCCCGCCGGAAGAGCGCTTCGACCGTCTCACGCGCCTAGCGCGGCGGCTGTTCGGCGTGCCGATCGCGCTCGTGAGCCTGATCGATGAGAATCGGCAGTGGTTCAAGTCGTGCATCGGTCTCGATGTGCCGGAGACTTCGCGCGATGTGTCGTTCTGCGCGCACGCCATTCTGCATGACGACGTGTTGATGATTCCCGATGCGCGCATCGATACGCGCTTCCATGACAATCCGCTCGTGACTGGCGCGCCCGGCATTCGGTTTTACGCGGGGCATCCGCTGACGGTGCCCAATGGCAGCAAGTTGGGCACGCTTTGTCTCATCGATACCCGTCCCCGCGAATTCGACGGCGAAGAGCGCAGCCTCTTGCGCGATCTCGCGCATATCGCGGAACAGGAGATCGCGGCGATCGAACTTGCAACCGTCGATGACCTGACGCTCATTGCCAACCGTCGCGGTTTCGAAGCGCTAGCGCGGCATGCGCTCAATATCTGCAAACGGCTCGATCGGCGCGCGTCGCTGCTGTTCTTCGATCTCGACGATTTCAAGCGCATCAACGACACCTTCGGTCACGCGGAAGGCGACCGCGCGCTCGTCGCTTTCGCCGATGCCTTGCGCGCTTCGCTGCGTGCAAGCGATGTCATCGGCAGGCTTGGCGGCGACGAATTCGTCGCGCTCCTGACCGACGCGAGCGACGAGGAAGCCGCCCACGCGCTCGAACGTCTGCGCGCAAAGCTGGCTGCGCACAATGCTTCGGCCACACGTGGTTACGAGATTCGCTTCAGCGTTGGACAGACGCAGTTCGATCCCGCGCAGCATGCGAGTTTCTTCGACCTTCTGATTGAAAGCGACAGCAAAATGTACGCGCATAAGGCCGAGAGGAAGAACGCGGCGCGGCATTAAAAAACGCGGACGGTCGAGATGACCGGTCCGCGTCTTTTCACTCAAACCACGCCTCGAACGCTCAGGAAACCAGTTCGGCGTTCAGCGTAATCTTCGCGTTGCCCGCAAATAGCTTCGACACCGGACAGCCTTCCTTCGCGGCTTGCGCGGCCTTGTCGAATGCAGCCTTGTCGGCGCCGGGAATCTTCGCCTTCAGATCGAGTTGACACGCGGTGATGGTGAAGCCTTCGCCGTCTTTATCGAGCGTGACGGTCGATTTCGTTTCCAGGCTTTCGGCCTTCAGACCCGCGAGCTCGAGTTGCAGCGAAAGCGCCATCGTGAAGCAGCCAGCGTGCGCCGCGCCGATCAACTCTTCCGGGTTCGTGCCCGGACCTTCCTCGAAACGCGACTTGAAGCCATACGGCGCTTCGTTGAGCACGCCGGTTTGCGTCGAGATGAAACCCTTGCCGTCCTTGATGCCGCCGCTCCACTTCGCCGATGCTGTCTTTTGCATGAAAGTTCTCCAGAGATGGGGTGAAATTGCGTTGACTGGCGCCAATGGCGCGTGACGCATGCGGCGCTGAGTTCGCACGCGCCGTGCCTGACGCTCGATGACGGGTGCTGTCGGACGCGGCGCATCCGCTTGTGTTTGCTCCTGGACGCCGCGCCTGCCCTATCGTAGCGGATCGCCGGCGCATGCGCAGACGGCGTGCAACATGCGCTTCATGCCCCGATGCAACATCGCGGCAATTTCATTCATATGGTCAAAAAGAGGCGCATCCCTTAGCATGACTGCCTCCCGGCTCAACCTGACCGACACATGAACGTAACGGCACGACTTGACGAGCGCGCGTCCTGACATGGGACCGCTGACAGAACGTATCGACGAAGACAGAACGCTGCCCGAACGTGTCGACGTGGTCGTCGTGGGCGGCGGCGTGATCGGCATCAGCACCGCGCGCTCGCTGGCGGCCAAGGGCTTGTCGGTGGCGGTGTGCGAGAAAGGGCACATCGCGGGCGAGCAGTCGAGCCGCAACTGGGGCTGGTGCCGCGCGACACATCGCGACCTGCGCGAGCTCGAACTCAGTCTCGAGAGTCTGAAGCTGTGGCGTCGTATCGATGAAGAATTCGGCATCGACACCGGCTTTCGCGAGTGCGGCATCCTCTATGCCGCCGACGACGCCAAAGCACTCGCCGATCACGAAGCGTGGCTCGCGCGCGCGGTCGCAAAAGTCGGCCGCGACGCGCTCGACTCGCGCATCATCTCCGCCGATGAAACCGCCGCGCTGATGACCGGCGCGTCACGCCGCTTCGCGGGCGGCATCTACACGCCCGGCGATGGCCGCGCCGAACCGCAACGCGCCGTCCCGGCGATGGCCGCCGCGCTGCGCAAGCGAGGCGTCAAGATACTCACGCCCTGCGCCGTGCGCGGCGTGGAAACGAGCGGCGGCAAGGTCAGCGGCGTGGTGACGGAATACGGACGGATCGCGTGCACGAGCGTGGTGGTCGCGGGCGGCGCGTGGACGCGGCTCTTCGCGGGCAACCTCGATGTCGATGTGCCACAGCTCATGGTGCGTTCGTCGGTCATGCGCACGGCGCCGCTCGAAGGCGGTCCCGACGTGAGCGCGTGCAATCACGCGATGGGTTATCGCAAGCGGCTCGACGGCGGCTATACCATCGCCAACGCGTTCCGCAACTACAGCGACATCACGCCCGACAGTTTCCGGCTGTTCTTCAAGTTTTTGCCCGCGCTCAAAAGCCAGCTCGGCGCGCTCAAGCTCGGCTTCAACGCGCGCTTCTTCGAGGAACTACGCCGTCCGCGCCACTGGCCGCTGAATCGGCCGACGGTATTCGAGTCCGTGCGCACGCTCGACCCCGCGCCTGTCGAGGCCTTCAACCAGCGCGCGCTCGACGAATTTCGCGCGGTTTTTCCGGCGCTTGGCGCGGTGAAGGTCGAGCAGTCGTGGGCCGGCTATATCGATGTAACGCCCGATGCGGTGCCGGTCATCTCGGGCATCGACGGAACGCCCGGGGTGTTCATCGCCACGGGATTTTCGGGGCATGGTTTCGGCATCGGTCCGGGTGCGGGTCGGTTGATGGCGGATATCGTCGCGAACGACATCCCGCTCGTCGACCCGCGCGCCTTCCGTCTGTCGCGCTTCTTCGACGGCAGCAAGATCGAGCTCGACGGCGGGTTCTGAGCCGGCGAATTTTGAACGCGCCGCGCCATGCCTACATCGACTCGCAGCACGCGCTAACATACCGGTTTTGCTGTTTTGTCCTTTCCGGGCGCGCGCATGCATCGCCCTGTATTCGAGGTTTTTTCATGGCAACCACGCCTGTTTTGTATGTCGATGTCTGGTCGGACTTCACATGTCCTTTCTGCTACCTGGAAACACCGGTGCTCGATCAGTTCGCCAAGGCGTATGGCAACGCAGTAGAGCTTCGCTGGCACGCGTTCGAACTGCGTCCCGAACCCACGCCGCTGCCTGATCCGAATAGCGAACAAGCCCAGGACGCCTGGGAAAACTCGGTGGTTCCGCTTGCCGAGGAGCGCAACATGTTGATGCGTCCGCCGCCCGTCGCGCCGCGCAGCCGCAAGGCGTTCGAGACCGCGCTTTTTGCGCAGGAATCGGGGCGCTTCGATATCGTGCATCGCGCGATCTTCAAGGCTTACTTCGAGGAAGGTATCGATATCGGCGATCCGGACGCGCTCATCGATATTGCCGCGACATGCGGCATCGACCCGGAGTTGCTCGAAGAAGCGCTCGACGAAGGCACCTACACGGACCTCGTGATCGAAGACGAAGAGTTCGCCAAGCAACTGGGCGTGAGCGGCGTGCCGTTTGCCGTGCTGTCGCGCGAAGCCGCGCCGGGCAAGGAACCGCCGCCGCCCATCGCGTTGCGTGGCGCCGCGCCGATTCAGCACTTCGAGAATGCGGTCGAGCGATTGTTTCCGGATGGCTTTCCGAGTTGATCTTCGAGGTAAGCGGGCGATGCGGGGCTGGCATGCGCTCGGCCACGACGCCGGCGACGCGCAGGCTCGCGAATGTCAGCTCGGCAAAGCGCAACGGCCGACGCCCCGTCTAACCATGCTCCGCCATGAACGACTTCAGCGCAATACGCTGCGCCGGTTCGAGCGATTCGAATTCAAGCCCATAAGCGGCGCTTTGCGTCGATGCATCGAAGTCGCCGACGTGACGCACGATGGCGATGGTATCGACCTGAACATCGACGCCGTCCGTCGCGAATCGAAACGAGAGTGCGAGACGATCGCCCACGCGCGCGTTCGGCGTCGCGACAGTCAAAGACATGCCGTAGGGACTGATGTCGCTCACGCGACCCGGCTGTTTGAGCGCGCCCTCTTCGCCTTCGATGGCAAAGCATGCCGCCATGCGCGTTGGCATGCGGACGAACTTGCGCGTGCGCAGGCGGCGGATCGTACCTGGCGCCGATAACACCACATAACTGAACGGCTCGCGGCAAAGCGCATCAACCGTACACGCGAAGCGGAACACGCCCTTTCCCGTCAGCGCGACGAGATCGACCAGTTCGCCACGCGTGAGGTCCAGCGGATCGAAGCCCGTCATGAGCGGCTGAGTGACGAAAAGCGAACGCTCGCCATTGCGACGTGCATTCGAAAAACCGATTACGCGACTCGCATACATCGCCGAACCCGAACCGCCTGTGACACGCACGCCAATCCGGCCGCCGATCGACAAACCCAAGTCGTCGAGAACGAGCGTTTCCTCACTCGGCTCTTCCGGTTTTCGTCGAGGCGCCGCGTCGCCGGCAGTCCGGTGCGGATCGAACTGCCTGAAAATGAAATCGCGCGTCGCTTCGTCGGGAATCAGGGTGCCGGCTGCAAAAAGCGGCGTCCCATCGGCGGAAACGATCGCCCATCCGAGCGGCGCGCCCGGCACGATGTCGGCAGATTGAAGACGCACGATGGCCTGTCGTGCGTCAACGGCGGAGTCTTCGATCATTTATCGGACGATTCTTAAGTGTTTTCGCAATCGTCTCCGGTCGCGGAATCGCCGTCAAGTGCTACGAAGCAAAATTTACGTTCGCGCACTAATTGAATAACTGCTGTGCGCCCTCTTTGCCGTCGTGACACAAAAAGTTTATGCGCATAAATCTTTTTAACGCGCTATTACGCCAGCATTCGCGTGGCGATTCGCTTCAGTGGGAGCCAAAACGCTTTGTATTGCCCCGAGCACTTGCGGCACGTCAGGCGGCGCTCCGCCATCACCGACAGAGACCGAACGGCCAGGTTCGTGGATACCGAAATGCTCGCGCGATGTCGCCGCGAACAGCATAACGGTGCGCCGCTGCAAAGCATGTGCGAGATGGACGAGCCCGGTATCGGTTCCGACGACCAGTTCAGACGCCTGAATCCAGTGCGCGCATTCCTCGACGCTCAGCTTCGGCAGCACGAGCGCCTGCGGCACGAGTGCGGCAACGGCCTGCGCTTCGCCGCGCTCGCGCTCCGTGCCCCACGGCAACGCAATCTGATAGCCGCGCTCGACGAGCCAGCGCCCGACTTCGGCCCAGTGATCCTTCGGCCACTTCTTCACATCGGCGGAGGTCGCGTGGAACAACATGGCGATGGGCGCGCCGCTGCGTGGAATGCCGAGGTCATGCGTAGGCTCGGGAAGTCGAAGATCGTAGTCGGGCGTTTCCTGAATCTCGTAGCCCAGCGCATCGGCGACGCTCACGCGCATGCCGCGCCAGGCGTCGGTGTGCGGACGCGGACCGAAGCGCGCGTTGTATGCGAACGCCGCGCCACGCTCGCCAAGGTCCTGATTCAGATAGCCGTAGCGCCGCCGCCCACGCGCTATGAACGCGATGATCGCGCTCTTGTACACGCCATGAATATCGACGATGACGTCGTATTTCTCGGCGCGCAACTCGCTGATGGACCCCGTGATTTCCTTGAGATCGTTCCAGTTGCGCGCCTTCTTGAACTTGCGCAAAGGCGCGCTCAGCACGCGGTCGACACCCTGACTCCAACGGATGATGTCAGCGAACGCGGCGTCGGCGGCCCAGTCGACCTTCGCGGATGGAAACGCCCGCCGCAAGTCGGAGACAACCGGCAGCGTTTCGACGATATCGCCGAGAGACGTGACTTTGACGATCAGAATTCGCTTCATCGACAGACCTGGATGCACCGGTGTGTGCGGCTCGATGCCGCGCCGGAAAAACAGCGATTCTAAAGAATTTGTCGCGCCACGGCTGTCAGCGTTTGTAAGTCCGCCGTCGCGTCACGTCTTCGGCGCTTAAACGGCGTTACAGGGTCTTGGCCGAAAACGTATCGCATTGACGGATATCGCCGGACGACAAGCCCTTGCGCAACCATCGCTGCCGTTGCTCGCTCGATCCGTGCGTGAACGCTTCCGGCACCACGCGTCCTTGCGATTGCTGCTGCAACCGGTCGTCGCCAATTGCGCCCGCCGCATTCAAGCCCTGCTCGAAATCGCCCGGCTGAATGAGCTTTGCATTGTCCTGCTGCGCCACCGCCGCCCACACGCCCGCAAAACAATCCGCCTGCAGCTCGACGCGCACCGAAAGCGCATTCGCCTGCGCGGGCGACATGCGCGCGCGTGCGCTATCAACCTTGTCCATGATGCCGAGCACGTTTTGCACGTGATGCCCGACTTCGTGCGCGATCACGTAGGCCTGCGCGAAGTCGCCGCCCGCGCCGAAGCGATCCTTCAACTCGCGATAGAACGACAAGTCGATATAAACGCGCCGGTCGTTCGGACAATAGAACGGCCCCATCGCCGCTTGCCCGGTGCCGCAGCCTGTTTGCGTGCCGCCCGAGAACAGCACGAGCTTGGGCGCCGGATAGTCCTGATTGAACTGCGTCTTGAAGATGTGTTGCCAGGTTCGCTCGGTATTGCCGAGCACGCGACGCACGAACACGGCGCCGGCGTCTTGCGCGGGCGGTGCATTCGACGGCGCGGCTTGCTGCTGCACGGGCGCGTTGCCATGAAGCATTTGCGCGCCGTTGATGATGGTCATCGGATTGATGCCGAAAAAGTACGATGCCGCGAGCGCGACAACTATCGTCCCGATGCCGATCGATCCGCCGCCGACTCTGAATCCGCCGCCTCCGCCGCTGCCTCGCCGGTCTTCGACATTGCTGCTTTCTGCTTCGTCATCGAGGCGCATTTGGGTCTCCTTGCATAGCCGCGCGTGGCGCGTGCTCAAAAGCCATTATGGTACTCGCGCGTCTCGCGAATGAAGTCTCGCGAGGACGTGAAAGTTCGTCGAACAAGCCTGCGTCAATGTGAATCGGACGAGTCTTGATGCAGTGCGGTCGATTGTCGCGTGAAGCAGCCCGCATTCCTGCTCTCGACGTGTCATCCTCCATACCAAAAACAATGCGCTTTCAAGCCATTAGCCTCGATAAACCCTTGAAACCGCGGCATTTGCGCGCAACGCGCATTTCCTGACGCAGCGCAACAGATACGCATAAATGGCGCTACAGTCCGCTCCAGCATTACCGACGTTTCAACCCGCGCATGCCGCACGTTGCAATACGGCACGCGTGAATTTCAAAGCAAAAGTCATCATGCATGCGACTCCCGAAGCAATCGACCTGGCGCGTATCCAGTTCGCGTTCACTGTCTCGTTTCATATCATCTTTCCCGCGCTTTCCATCGGACTTGCAAGCTTCATCGCCGTGCTAGAAGGCGCGTGGCTCAAGACCGGCAAACCCGTCTACAAGGAACTGTGCCTTTTCTGGTCGAAGGTATTTGCCGTCGCGTTCGGCATGGGCGTTGTGTCGGGCGTCGTGATGGCTTACGAATTCGGCACCAACTGGGGCGGCTTTTCGAGTTTCGCCGGTCCGATCACGGGTCCCTTGCTCACCTACGAGGTGATGACCGCGTTCTTCCTCGAAGCGGGCTTCCTCGGCATCATGCTGTTCGGCTGGAACAAGGTCGGCCCGAAAGCGCACTTCGGCGCCACCTTGATGGTGGCCATCGGCACGCTCATCTCGACTTTCTGGATTCTCGCGTCCAATAGCTGGATGCAGACCCCGCAAGGTTTTCGCATCGAAGGCGATCACGTCGTGCCGGTGGACTGGTTCGCGATCATCTTCAACCCGTCGTTTCCGTACCGGCTCGCGCATATGGCGATTGCGGCGTTCATCGTCGCGGCGCTGGTCGTGGCCGCGACGGGCGCGTGGCATCTGCTGAAGGGCCGACGCGATCCGGCCATCAGAAAGACTTTTTCGATGGCGCTCTGGCTGCTGCTCGTCCTGACGCCGATCCAGGCTTTCGTCGGCGACGCGCACGGTCTCAACACGCGCAAGTATCAGCCGGCGAAGATCGCGGCTATCGAAGGTATCTGGGAAACGGAGAAAGGCGGCACCGCGCTCAATCTCTTCGGCATCCCGGACATGGAAGCGGAAACGACGAAGTACGCCGTGCAGATTCCGCATCTCGGCAGCGTGATCCTCACGCATAGCTGGAACGGCGAGATTCGCGGCCTCAAGACGTTCCCGAAAGACGAGCGGCCGAATTCGACCATCGTGTTCTGGAGTTTTCGCGTGATGGCGGGACTCGGCGTCTTGATGATCCTCATGTCCATCGCCGGTTGGCTGCTGCATCGCAAGCGCAAATTATTCGATGCGCGCTGGTTCCATCGCTTCGTGCTGATCATGGGTCCGAGCGGTTTCATCACGTTGCTCGCGGGCTGGGTCACGACCGAAGCGGGCCGTCAACCGTGGGTGGTCTACGGCGTGATGCGCACGGCCGACGCCGTCTCGCCCGTCACCGCGCAGCAGGTCGGCGTTTCGCTGCTCGCGTTCGTGATCGTCTACACGATCGTCTTCGGCACCGGCATCTACTACTTGCTGAAATTGTTGCGTCATGGGCCGGCGTTGCCAGGCGCGCCGTCTCATACGCCCGATTCGTCCGATGGCACCGCGCGCCGTCCGATGAGTCTTCCGCATCAGTCCATCGAAGGAGCTTGAACATATGGACCTCACCGTCGCGTGGGCCGCGATCATCGCACTGGGCCTTTTTCTCTACGTCGTGCTCGATGGCTTCGATCTGGGCATCGGCATCCTGTTTCCCTTCTTTCCCGACCAGCACGACCGCGACGTGATGATGAACACCGTCGCGCCCGTGTGGGACGGCAACGAAACGTGGCTCGTGCTGGGCGGCGCGGGCCTCTTCGCCGCGTTCCCGATGGTCTACTCCACCGTGCTTTCCGCGCTCTATCTGCCGCTCGTGCTGATGCTCGTGTGCCTGATCTTTCGCGGCGTGTCGTTCGAGATTCGCGCCAAGGCGTCGCGCACGAAGTCCATGTGGGATCTTGCGTTCATCGGCGGATCGGCGGGCGCGACGTTCTTTCAAGGCGTGGCGCTCGGCGCGTTTCTCGATGGCATCCCCGTCGCCGAAGGCCGCTTCGCCGGCGACGCCTTCGGCTGGTTCACGCCGTTTTCGCTGTTCACGGGCGGCGCGCTCGTCGTGACTTACGCCCTGCTCGGCGCATGCTGGCTGATCGCGAAGACCGAAGGCGATTTGCAGCGACGGCTGTATCGCGTCGTATGGCCGTTGACGCTGCTGCAGCTTGCAACGATTGTCGTGGTGAGCGTGTGGACGCCGCTGCAGGACGCGGGCATTGCATCGCGCTGGTTCGACTCGCCGTGGTTTTATCGGATGCTGCCGGTGCCGGCGCTAGTCGTGGCCTGTGCTTGGGCGATGCATCGCTCGATCCGTTCGCGGCATGAAACGCGGCCGTTCGCGGTGGCGCTCGGCTTCATGTTGCTGGGTTACGCGGGATTGGTTGCGAGCATTTCGCCTCAGGAGATTTTTCCGGGCGTGTCGCTTTGGGATGCCGCTTCGCCGCGTTCTTCGCAGCTATTCACGATTGTCGGCGCGGCGATTATTTTGCCGGTGATCCTGGGTTACACCATGCTGAGTTATTGGGTATTCAGAGGAAAGGTGCGTCATGGCGAACATCACTATCACTGAACGCGGCGGCTCTATTGCGATGATGCGCGCGAAGAAGGTCTTCTGGTTCGTCGCGCTTTGGGTGACAGGTGTGGGCGGCGCGATGCTGCTGGCTTTGCCGTTCAAGTTGTTGATCAAGGCGGGGGCGGCAGTTCATTTCTGATGCCGGGACACCCGAGGACGCGTTCAAAGACGGCCTCGGGTGCCGCCAGTGCAACCCACGCGGAACCCCGCGTGCAAGCGCACTGCACAGCGCGTCAAACTCCGTCGGGTCGTTGTACGGGCTTCCAGTCGACAGGCTCCGAGGTCGTGATCGCCAGCCGATCGCGCAGATCGGTGTGGACGGACGCTTGCATGAGTATCGCTATACAGCCGAGCTTGCGAGCGTCTTCATCGGTGATCGGCTCGTTACCGTGCTCGATTGCCGTGGGAGGAATGGTCACCCCGCCCGATCTGGCTAATTCACGCTCGATAATCGACTGCACGTCCTTCCGAAAGACGTTGAACAGCTTGAGCTGACCAGCGTCCTCGTCATAGATGACGATCGAGGCACGGGAAGGCTTTGTCATGTCAATATCCTCTGCATTGTTGATAGCGGATGAATGCGCGTTGTGTACAGAGCAAGTAGGTTCGCGTGTCTTGATACATTGCACGCGTGAATTGGCATTCTTCCATCTCGCGCTCGTATATGGCAAAGCAGTCTGCTTCATCTGCTTCATTCACGCCACGCGCTGCCAGTTTTGTCAGGTCGCCATCAGAGTCTTTCGGCTGGTACTCGAACGGTCTGATCGAATCCCGATGCAACCTGGCGTGTGGAGCTTCGGCTTGTGAAAATGCATTGAACGCCGAACCCGGTAGATCCACAAGCCGCTCTTCGAGCCGGTCTTTCCGGATTTCCTCGACGCACATTCGAAGGTCTTCGTGACTTGGCACGAAGATCAGTTCGCCACGCTCTACGGCATGAATTAACCCGTTTGCCAATTCGTTGAACCCGCGCGAGCTAAATGGCAGGCTGCTATCGCATTTGATTCGCCCAAGCACAGTTCGTAAATCCGTCGCGGAATTCCAGAGAAGGATAAGATGCCTTGCGTTCTCAAGAAATGCCGCGCGAGCAGCTTGCATTGCCTGTGATATGTCCGCAAGCTCGTGACGCGTGACTGTGCTGAAGTGCTGGCTAGTCCCAAAGCTGTAATGCTCAGCCGGGTAAAACATGCGTGGACTGTGCATGCTCATATAAATCGGCTGGTTCAGGCTCTGCCAGAAGAGGCTCGCGTACCGGTACAGACTTTCTGATTTGCCGAGATACGGATCAAGATAAAACATGTAGTGCGCGCCCTCTCAACCTAATTAAGAGAGCAACACAATTACTGCAAACTAAGGCATCGGCGCTAGTGAGTTAGTCTGAATCTGCGAACCAGACGACAATGCACACATATCAAAAGCCTTTGGTCGATTGCGGCGCGCAAACGTCGAATGGTCTGCTCGGCGCGCGCCGCAATTTTCACTTCCACAGGACCGCGCTGCGTCTGCTCAAAACCACCAGGCCGCCACCGCCCCACTCACTACCCCGAACACGACCACCGCCGCCGTGACGAACGCGAGCACCTTCGGCGGAAACGAGCGCGCGAGCATGGCGAGCGAGGGCACGCTGACGGGCGGCAAGGTCATCAGCAACGCGCCTGCTGGGCCGGCAGCCATGCCGAGTGAAAGCATCGCCTGAATGATCGGCACTTCGCCCGCCGTCGGAATGACGAACAACGTGCCCGCAATCGCGAATGCGACGATCCACAGCATGCTGTCGTCGATATTCGGTCCGATATGCGGAAACAGCCACGCGCGCGCCGCGCCCAGCAACAACACCAGCACGATGTACTCCGGCACGAGCCGCAACGTCATACGCCCGAGAATGCGCAACCAGCGCGAAAACGCCGTGCCCGGCTCATCTTCCTTGACGAGGTTTGCAAGCGCCTCGCGCGATTGCGCCGCCTGCGCGGGCGTCACCATGCGATTGACCGCGTAACCCAACCCGAACACCATCAGCACACCGAGCACGAGGCGCAGCCCGGTCCATTGCCAGCCGAGCACGAAGCCCATGAACACCAGCGCCGCCGGATTGAGCACCGTGTTGCCGAGCCAGAACGCGACCGCCGCGCCCGGCGCCGCTTCCCGCGCACGCAAGCCCGCCACGACCGGCGCCGCGCAGCACGTGCACATCATGCCGGGCAAGGACATCAAGCCGCCATTCAACACGCTGCCGAAGTTTCGTTCGCCGAGCGCACGCGCGACCCAGCGCGGCGGAATCAACGCCTGCACCGCCGAACCGAGCAACAGGCCGAGCACCATCGCCTGCCAGATGGCCTTGCCGTAAGCCATGGCGTAGTCGAGCGCCGCTTGCCACGACGGTGCCGGCGCACTCGCGGACGCGCCCATCAAAATGGACTTGCCGATGGAATGCTGACTCGCCGCCACGAACGCGCGGTTGTAGTACGGAAACCATTTGACATAGAAGAGACCGACGACCGCGATCAGCAGAAAAACGATCCAGCCGGGCGCGATGCGAGGGGGTCGGGGCGCGTGAGTATTCATGTTTGACTCGAATGATGAAGATTAATCTCAGTTCGCCGCGGGCGATGTCTGCGCCAATTGCGCGAGAAGCGCCTCGGCCTGCGCGACGCTGTCGGCATCGTTGGGCCGGAAGGTCATGTGGGACGCCTTTGCCAGATGCGTATAAAGCGCGCGGCTGCTGCGGCCATACGCGGGATCGTAATGACGGTCGATGAGTTCCGCGAACAGCTCGGCACGCGCGTTCTCATCGATCAGCCGATGCCAGCGCTCCACGCGCTCGCGGCTATGCAGCCCGATGAGTCGCGCCAGTTGCGACTTGAAGAACGTGGGATTGTCGAAAAGATGCGCGTAGTCCTGCAACAGAAACGCGATGCGATCTTCGCGGCGCGCCTCCACTTCCACGCACGCCGCGCCATGCAGACCGTCCAGCAATGCATCCGGTACCGAAAGCGCGCCGATGCGCCGCCCTTCCGCTTCGATATACACGGGCTTGGCCGCATCGAAAGCACGCAACGCACTCACGAGCGCCGACTCGAACGCCTTCTGCGATGGCTGCGTCTGTCCCGGCAACGCGCCGAGCAACGAACCGCGATGTGCCGCGAGCCCTTCCAAATCCAGCGTTTGCGCGCCGGCCTGATCGAGCGCGTGCAACAGACGCGTCTTGCCGCTGCCGGTGTGGCCCGTCAGCGCGACGTAACGAAAACGGCACGGCAGCGTGACGAGGGAATCGAGCACTTCGCGCCGATAAGTCTTGTAGCCGCCTTCCAGTTGACGCGCCTGCCAGCCGATCATGTTGAACCAGGTCGTCATCGAGCCGGAGCGCTTGCCGCCGCGCCAGCAATAAATGAGCGGGCGCCAGTTGCGCGGCCGGTCGGAAAAGAGCGTATCCAGATGTCGCGCGATATTGCGCGCGACCATGGCGGCGCCGACGCGCGTGGCTTCGAAAGGCGAGACCTGCTTGTACATGGTCCCGACGATCACGCGCTCCTCGTTGGTCAGCACCGGCGCGTTGAGGGCGCCGGGGATGTGATCGTCGGCGTATTCGAGCGGCGTGCGGACATCGACGATTTCGTCGAAAGCGCCGATACGGTCGAGATTCACGAGGAGATTTTTCACGGGCGATGACGCTGCACGGGCGCAACGCAAGAGGCGGGACAAGCGCGAAATTATCGCACGGGCGCGGATTTCGGCGCGGCGGGCTTTTTTGACGAGGCGCGGGCGCTGCGCGAAGCGGTTAAAGTGAGTGGCGGCACGTACGGAAGACGTGGCGGCTTTCCCTTGAACGAAGGAGACGCGATGACATATCAGGAGACGATCGGCGCACGGCGCTACCGTTTCGACGATCTGAAAACGCTGCTCGCGCGCGCGAGTCCGCGTCGTTCGGGCGACGAACTCGCGGGCCTCGCGGCGGCGACGGAAGAAGAGCGCATCGCCGCAAAACTCGCGCTTGCACAGGTGCCGCTGCGCGCGTTTCTCGACGAACCGCTCATTCCCTACGAGCACGATGAAGTCACGCGCCTGATCGTCGATACCCATGACGCGCATGCCTTCGCGCCCATCGCGCATCTCACCGTCGGCGAGTTCCGCGAATGGCTGCTCGCCGACACCACGGACACCGCCGCGCTCGAAGGCGTCACCGCGGGCCTCACGCCGGAAATGGTCGCAGCCGTTTCCAAGCTCATGCGCAATCAGGACCTGATCCTCGCCGCGCGCAAGCGTCCGGTGATCACGCGGTTTCGCACGACCATCGGCTTGCCGGGGCATCTTTCGGTGCGGCTGCAGCCGAACCATCCGACCGACGATCCGAAAGGCATCGCCGCGTCCATGCTCGACGGCCTTTTCTACGGCTGCGGCGACGCGGTGATCGGCATCAATCCGGCGTCGGATTCGCCTGCCGCCATCACGGCGCTGCTCACGATGATGGACGATTTCCGCCAGCGCTACGACGTGCCGATGCAATCGTGCGTTCTGACTCACGTCACCAACACGCTCGCGGCAATCGAGCAAGGCGCGCCCGTGGATCTCGTGTTCCAGTCGGTCGCGGGCACCGAGCGCGCCAACGCGAGTTTCGGTGTATCGCTCAAGCTGTTGGAGGAAGCGCACGATGCCGCGCTGTCGCTCGGTCGCGGTACGGTCGGCGACAACGTGATGTACTTCGAGACGGGCCAGGGCAGCGCGTTGTCGGCCAATGCGCATCATGGCGTCGATCAGCAGACCTGCGAGGCGCGCGCCTATGCGGTCGCGCGCCGTTTCAAGCCGCTTCTGACGAACACGGTGGTCGGTTTCATCGGTCCGGAATATTTATACGATGGCCGGCAGATCATCCGCGCCGGCCTCGAAGATCACTTTTGCGGCAAGCTGCTCGGCGTGCCGATGGGTTGCGACATCTGCTACACGAACCACGCCGAAGCCGATCAGGACGACATGGACACGCTTCTGACGCTGCTGGGCGTGGCCAACGTGAACTTCATCATGGGCGTGCCGGGCGCGGACGATGTCATGCTGAACTATCAGAGCACGTCGTTCCATGACGCGCTTTATATTCGCCGCGTGCTGAACCTGAAGCGCGCGCCGGAATTCGAAGCGTGGCTGCAAAAAATGCGCGTGACGGATGGACGTGGCGGCTTGCTGTCGGCATCCGGCAGCGCGCAGGGACAGCCGTTGCTCGACTGGATCGATGCGTGATGGATGAGATCGATAAGCGGAGCGTGGATGCATCGGCGCGCGAGGACCGCGTCGATGAGCGCGCGGACGCGTCAGTGCAAAGACGCGACATGGCGGGCTTGCACACTGGCGCGCCGAAGCACGAGGGCGACAGCGTTCGCGCGAGTGCATCTGCCAGTGGTTCGAGCTCCACCAACGGCATCGAAACCAATCCCTGGGATGCGCTCAAGCGCTTCACCAACGCCCGCATTGCTCTGGGACGCACCGGCGACAGTTTGCCAACCGCGCCGCTGCTCGCTTTTGGCCTGGCGCATGCGCAGGCGCGCGACGCCGTGCATCAGCCGCTCGATACCGCCGCGCTCGCCGCGGAACTACATGCAGCCGGCTTCGACACGCTCGAAGCGGCGAGCGCCGCGCCGGATCGCGATCACTATTTGCGGCGTCCCGACCTGGGCCGCGCTCTCGACGATGCCAGCCGCGCCCGCCTTGCCGAACATGCCGCACGAACAGAAGCGGCGCCCGACATTGTTTTCGTCGCCGCCGATGGCCTCTCGGCTTTCGCCGCGCAGCGACACGCCGCCGCGTTTCTCGCCCGCCTGAGTCCGAAGCTCGATGGCTGGAAAGTCGCGCCTGTCGTCATCGCGACGCAGGCGCGTGTCGCACTCGGCGACCCGATCGGCGAGTTGCTGGGAGCGCGCATCGTCGTGGTAATGATCGGCGAGCGGCCGGGCCTCAGTTCGCCCGACAGCCTCGGGCTCTACGTGACTTTTGCGCCGAGGCCAGGCCGTCACGACGCCGAGCGCAACTGCATCTCGAACGTGCGGCCCGAGGGATTGAACTACGATGCGGCCGCGTTCAAGCTGCACTGGCTGCTGAACGAAGCGCGCCGCCTGAAGCTGACCGGCGTGGGCCTCAAGGATCATAGCGGCGCACTGCCGTCTGCCGCGGGCGATGCAAGTTCGCTGGATCATCACGCGTAACGGCACGATCGCCACCGTCGTTTCGCGCGCACTTGCATTGCCTCGCGAGCGTTCGCAATTCGCGTGGCGGGCCACTATGCTGGAGTCATGCTTCGCATGACAAACCTTCGGACCGGCTCACGGCGAATCTCGTCGGTGAACCGGCTTGGCCATTCTCCATACCCTGCGATTACGCGACTTCTCGCGCTTTGGCTGCTGCTCACGGGTACTTGCGCTTTCGGCGACACGATCACGTTCCCAACCGGCTCCATGACACCGATGTCATTTCCCGGTTCGCTCTCGATCGGGCGTGACGCGGTTGTGGGCACGATACTCAACAGCACGTCGCAGAATGCCGGCGCGTCGGCATCCAATGTCACGTGCACGATCCAGCAAATCACCACCGTCAACGGCAACGTGGTCGCAGGCAATCCGAAAACCTATCAGACGGACGTCGACGGCATAGGCGTGCGGTTCTATATCACGAGCGGCTGGAACGGGAGCTGGGAGCAGGCACCGACCACCAGTTCCTTCACGGTCACGAGCGGCAGCACGGCCCACTACGTGCGCGCCGATCTGGTCGTGACCGGACCGATCAGTGGCGGAACGATCACCATTCTGCCTTCCATGACCATCAGTTTCACTGGCCCTTGCATTAATACGTTGACCGTCACGGAGACGCTCGTCACCGGCACTATGGTGACCGGTCAGGCCTGCAGCGTTACCACGCCTGCGGTCACCGTGACGATGCAGAAAGTCGCGCCGTCGGACTTGCCGAGCGTCGGCGCGACAGCGGGCAACACCGCCTTTTCCCTCGGTCTGAATTGTGCCGCGGGGGCCAAGGTGAACGTGACACTCACCGACGCGCTCAACCCTGCCAATCAATCGAATATTCTGACGATCGGTGGCGATTCGGCTGCGTCAGGTGTAGGGCTCCGCGTGCTGTTCGGTTCCAGCCCAGTCTCCTATGGACCGGCATCGCCGCTCGCGGGAACGTCGAACCAGTGGAGCGTGGGAACAGCCAGCGGCGGCGCGATGACCGTTCCGCTGATCGCACAGTACGTGCGCACCGCGGCGACTCTGCAAATGGGCCGAGTCAGCGGCAAGGCACTCTTCACCATGTCGTATCAGTGAAAAGAAGCGCTATCGCCGCAACTTCCGATAAACCGTCGTCCGCGACACACCCAGCGCCCGCGCCGTCGCCGACACATTGCCGCCATGCGACTCCAGCGCCGCCGCAACCACGCTCGCGGCGATATCCGCGAGCCGCGCATCGCCAGCGGGAGCAGCGCTCGGTTCGTCGCGAACGGGAGCCTCGAAATCATCGATGAAATCGCGCGGCAGATGCGTCACGCCGATGCGCGTTTCGTCATCATCGAGCATCGCCGATGCCGTGCGCAGCACATTGCTCAACTGCCGGAAATTACCCGGCCAGCGATGCCGCGCAAACAGCGCGAGCACATCTTCGTCGACGCTCAACACGCGATCCGCAGGACACTCGTGGCGCAAGATGCGCTCGACGGCGGCTCGCAAATCGGTGCGCTCGCGCAGCGGCGGCAAGGTTACAGCCAGGCCGTTCACGCGATAAAACAGGTCCTCGCGAAACTCGCCCTTCGCAACCTGCTCGCGCAACTTGCGGTTGCTCGCGCAGACCAGCGTGAAGTCGACCGGCACGGCGCGCGCCGCGCCGAGCGGCTCGACCACGCGCTCTTGCAGCACGCGCAAGAGCCGGCTTTGAAGCGCGAGCGGCATGTCGCCGATTTCATCGAGAAAGAGCGTGCCGCCGTTCGCCTGCACGATCTTGCCCGACGCACCGCGCTTGGCCGCGCCGGTGAACGCGCCCTGCGCATAGCCAAATAGCTCGGATTCGATCAGCGTCTCCGGCAACGACGCACAGTTCACCGCGACGAACGGTCCATCGCGCCGTGGCGAATCGCGATGAATGGCGCGCGCCAGCATCTCCTTGCCCGCGCCAGTTTCGCCGCCGATCAGGATAGGAATCTCCTTGCCGACCACTTTCCTGACTTGCTGGATGAGTTCGTACACGCGCGCATCGCCCGTGCAGAGATCGGCGAGACGCGACGGCGTCTTGCTTTCAACGGGCGCAGTTGTTCTGACTGGCACCGCGACCGGCGCGACCGTGCGCTCGCGATATTCGACGCCCGCGAACACGCCGACGCCGCTATGCAGCTGAAGGCGGCGCGGCGGCTTGCCGGCCCGCTCGATCAGTTCGTCGGGAGTCGCACCGAATAGCGATGCCAGCGTCTGCACGCGCAGATGCCCAAGCTCCAGCCCGAGTTGAAACTGCGCGCTGCGATTGGCGCTTAGAAGCCGGCCATCGAGATCGAATACGGCGATGCCTTCCATCAACGTGCCGATGAATTCCGGGCGGCTATGAAAATGAATTCGCAGACCGTCGCCGAACGCGCTTGCGATCAGGCGGTTCTCGATCATCTGGCCGGACATTTTGACGAGCGCCATCGTGTGCTGGTGATAGCCGCGGCGGTCGCCAGTGACATCGAGTACGCCGCTCAGGCCGCCGCGCGGATCGAGAATCGGCACCGACGAACACGTCAGAAAATGGTTGGCGCGCAGATAGTGCTGATCGCCGTGGACGGTGACGGCCTGCCGTTCGGCGATGGTCGTGCCGATGGCATTCGTGCCCTGATGCGCCTCGCTCCACACCGCGCCCGCCTGCAGCGCGACCTTTTGCGCGCGGGCGAGGAAGTCGTCGTCGCCCAGGGAATGCAGAATCAGCCCGCTCGAATCCGTGAGCGCGATCATGCTGTGCGTGTTGGCGATCTGCGCGTAGAGCGTTTCCATCACCGGCAACGCGTGAGCGAAGAGCGCGCGGCTCTCGTCGCGCTTCAAGGCGAGTTGCGCGCCGGACAAGACTTCGTATTCGGGACGCATGGTCGCGGAAAGACCAAAAGTGGCCGAGCGCTCATGCGATTGATGGATTACGTCGTGATGCGCGGGCCGAAGCGCCGCGCCGATGGCATGCTGCATCGCCTCCTCCTTTCGAATTCAGCGCGGCGGGGTCGTCGGGCGCCCGTGCCGTCGCGTGAATGTCTCTTGACGCAGAGTAACACCGACCCGGCGACCGGGTCGATGCGAGGAAGCGCGCAGTCGTCACAAGACGAGCGAGCCCGCCGAAATGGCGACGATCAGGAAGATGACGAACAGAATCAGGAAGATGAAGAAGCAAATCTTCGCGATGCCGGCCGCACCGGACGACACGCGTCCGAAACCGAAGAAGCCGGCAATGACCGAGATGACCGCGAAAAGAATGGCAAGTTTTAACATGACGTCGATGGTTTATTGTTGAGGTTTCGCCTTGTCTGCAAGGGTTGTGCCCAATCCCTTTCAAGCTGCCGCTGAACTCGACCGTTAGTTGCTCGTACGAGCATTAAAAAGGCGGCCTGTCAGCCGCCTTTCTTTACTGCGCCCCGCCTTTCTCAGCAGCAGGAACCACGGCCGGAATCGTCCTTGGCCGCCCGCCCAGCCATCGCAAGACCGCTTGATGCACTTGAGGCACGGCAAGCAGCGTGGTTACGGCAATCGCATCCGCGGCCAGACCGGCGGGCACGTTGATGAGGCCATCGGTCAGCGTGAAGAGGATGGAATCGACGACGAGCGATATCACCGTGCCGACGACGAAGCACACCATGCCGTCACGCCCCACTGCCCCGACCCACGGCAGGCGCGATGCGATTTCCTTGATCAGACCGTAGCGCGCAAAATTGGTGGCGATCCACGCAATGGCGAGAAAGTTGACGACGCGCGCGCCGGCGAGGTCACGCTTGAACGCACTATCCAAGACGGGCGGCAGTACGAGCAGCTTGTAGTACGCCATGCCGATGATCAGCGCGAGCGCCCCCAGACTGACGACCCATCCCATGCGATGCGAACTCACGCGCTGATACACCGGCGTGCAGCGCGCCAGCACGCCGAGCACGAACATCAGTTGCCAGGCGGCGGGATTGAAGTCCCAAAGCGTATCGTTGGCGGATGGCAAGTATTCACCGATTTGCGGCGCAAGCGCCCACAAGCCGAGGCTCAGACCGAGCAGCAACCACGGCTTGCTGCGCGCGAGCGGCAGCGTAAGCGGCACGGACAGCGCGAAGAGCGCGTACATCGGCAGGACGGCGGCAAGATACGGCTGGCGCTCGAAGGTGAGAATCTGCGTCAGCGACGACACCGGCGCGGCCGTGAGACTGTCGAGGTCATGCAGCGCCAAATTCGGCGCGCTGCCGAAAAACGGTCGCAGCAGGAAGGTCGCGACGAGCATCAGCGCGGCAGTGACGAGAAACGCGCGGTAGATTTCGACCGAGCGCTTGAGAAAACGCACGCGGGCGGCGCTTTCCGAGCGCCGGCTGGCCATCGCGGTATAGGCCGTCGCCGTGGCGAAGCCACCGAGGAACACGAAGACTTCGGCGGCATCGTTGAGCGCAAAGGCGTGCAGCGTGAAGCGCGACAACATGCTGCCGCCGATGTGATCGACGACGATGACGAGCAGCACGAGCCCGCGAAAGAAGTCAAGCTCGACGAGGCGTTGAGATTTTCCTGACATGCTGCTCAAGGAGTTTTCCTGCGGCGCGCAGGAGGTTGGCAGGCGCCGCAATCGGCGGCAAACGAGACCGAGAGTTTACCCTTAATCGTCTGCGGTGAGATCTTCGCATAAGGAAAAAACCGTTTCAAATCCGGCGCTTGTTGTGTTTTGAGCGCAAACGCTGACACTTCGCAACGCATCTCTGTGTCTCCTCCGCTTGGTGTCTCGAAAAGTTTTCAAGTTCCTTTCATTAATCCAAGTCTGCGTTAATATCACGCGCTCAATCCACTCGATGCGGCTTTCGCACAACTCAAAGGCTTCCGACGCGCATGGACTACCTCGCCACACTGCTGACCGATCCCGCCGCCTGGGCCGCTCTCGCGACGCTCGTCGTCATGGAAGTGGTGCTTGGCATCGACAACCTGATCTTCATTTCGATCCTGACCAACAAGCTGCCCGAGGCGCATCGGGAGCGCACGCAACGCATCGGCATCGGGCTCGCGCTCGTGATGCGGCTCGGTTTGCTCGGCACGGTCGCGTTGATCGTGCGCCTCACCGCGCCGATCTTCGAGGCGTTCGGGCACGGCTTCTCGTGGCGCGACCTGATCCTGATCGCGGGCGGCGTCTTTCTCGTGTGGAAGGCGACCACGGAAATCCGCCATCACGTCACGCACGACGCCGACGATCACGCTGGCGCGAATGCGGGCGCGCGCCTCACGCCGTTGTCGGCGATCGGCCAGATTCTGCTGCTCGATCTGGTGTTTTCCATCGACAGCATCGTGACGGCGGTCGGCATGACGGAACACATTCCGATCATGTTCGTTGCCGTGATCGCGGCGGTCGCGGTCATGCTGTTCGCGGCGGGACCGCTGTCTCGGTTCATCGAACGCAATCCGACTATCGTGATGCTGGCGCTCGGCTTCTTGCTCGTGATCGGGATGACGCTGATCGCGGAAGGATTCGGCTCGCACGTGCCGAAAGGCTATATCTATGCGGCGATGGCGTTCTCCGCGCTCGTCGAAGCGCTCAACATGCTGGCGCGGCGGGCGAAGCGGAAGTCCGATCCGGCTCGGAATTGACGCGTCGAGAATTGATGCATCAGCTCGTGTAGCCGTCGCGGATCAGGCGGCATAGAACCGGCGCCATCGCGGGCTCCTCGGGTTCGCCTCGGTCGACCCATGCGGCGAATGCCTTCACGTCGTCGGTGAATGGCGGTTCGCCGCGCGCCTTGCGGATGACGTTGTGAGCGCTCAGCAAAGCTTTCGCGGGCGCCACGATCGATGCGATGAGCGGCCCCTTCGCCGGGCCGAAGTCGAAATTGTCCATGCCGTGCTTATCGGCATTGGCGATGGAGACTTGAGGCTTAGCAGGTCTGGTGGCGTCGCGCTTGCACGGCGGGGGCGTTATAAGCCACGCCTCAAAACGGCAACTCACCCTGCCGCTTTTCAACAACCGCGATCTCCGGCAACGGCTGCGCGCGCAGCCAGCGATCGATCGCGTCGACGACATGCCGACGTTCGGCTTCATCGAGTACCTTGCCCGCCGCGATGTCGTGCCATTTCGCCAGACAACCGCGGCAGCACGTCGCCGTCGCGTGCTGCGCGATGAACACCGGATGCCCGCGAAACGGCGTCTGCTTGCCATCGTTGAGCGGCGCTTGCGGCGCAAGGCGCTTCGCAATCAGCTCATGCGCCTGCGCGACGACCGCTTCCACCCCGCGTTCGCGCAGATAGCGCCCTTCCCGCACACCCAACGCAAAACGCCTGCGAAACGCGGATTTGGCGAGCGCGGCGAAGACGGCGTCGAGATCGCGCATCGACCTTCATTCCTTGCCGTAGAGCGTGGAATCGGCGAAACCTTGGGCGTCGAGCACACGGCCCACGAGAATCAGCGCCGTGCGTTGCAGACCCACCGCCCGCACCTTCACCGCGATATCCGCAAGCGTGCCTTCCACGCGCGTTTCATCCGGCCAACTCGCGCGAAACACCACGGCGACAGGACAATCCGCGCCGTAATGCGGCAGCAGATCGTCGACGATACGCTCGATATGCCGCACGCCAAGATGAATGGCGAGCGTCGCACGATGACGCGCCAGCTCCGCGAGCGATTCGCCTTCGGGCATCGACGTTTTCGCGGCATAGCGCGTGAGAATCACGGTCTGCGAGATGCCCGGCAAGGTGAGTTCGCGTTTGAGCGCCGCCGCCGATGCCGCCGTCGCCGTCACGCCCGGCACGATCTCATAAGGAATCGCGAGTGTATCGAGACGGCGCATCTGCTCGCCTGTCGCGCCGTAAAGCGAAGGGTCGCCGGAATGCACGCGCGCCACGTCTTCTCCCCGCGCGTGCGCGTTTTCGAGCAACGCGACGATCGCATCGAGATCGAGTTCCGCCGTGTTCACGACACGCGTCGCCCGATGCCCGCTCAACACTTCGTCGGGCACGAGCGAGCCCGCATAAAGAATCACTGGACACGAGCGGATGAGCCGCTGGCCCTTCACGGTGATGAGTTCCGGGTCGCCCGGTCCGGCGCCGATGAAATAGACGGTCATGGAAGAGGAAGTTCGGTTGTGAGTGCATCGAGCGCGCTTGCCGGATCGTCGAGTGCGCGATCGGCTTCGGGAAGCGCGGGCCGCGCAAGCATCACGACGGGCAAGCCGCGTTCGCGCGCCACCGCGAGCTTCGCTTCGGTCGCGCGGCCGCCGCTGTTTTTGCTGACGACGACATCGATACGCGCCGCATCGAACAACGCGCGCTCGCCTTCGATGCTGAACGGCCCGCGCGCATCGACGATCCGCGCACGCGCGTTGCCTTCGTGCGGGTCGAGACAACGGATAGTCCAGAATTGCGACGCGGGTATCTCGTCCAGATGCGCAAGCGGCTCGCGTCCGAGCGTGAATAACGGCTTTTCATAGGCCGCGATTGCATCGACGACGCCTGGCCAATCGCGCGCCTCGCGCCAGATGTCGCCTGCTCGCGGTTGCCATGCCGGACGACGCACGGCCCACAAGGGCACGCCAATGAGCGTACACGCTTCGCGTGCATGACGGCTCATCTGCGCGGCGTAGGGATGCGTGGCATCGAGCACGAGCGCGATGTCTTCTTCACGCAGATACGTTGCCAGACCCGCCACGCCGCCAAAACCGCCGACGCGAACCTCACATGCGAGATCCGTCGGCACACGCCCGAGCCCCGCGAGACTGTAGACATGCGACGTGCCCAGCTTGCGCGCAATGACGAGCGCGTCGCCGGTGCCGCCGAGCAATAGCACGCGCTTCATTGCGCGCTCCCGACGATTTGCCCTTGCCTGTCGATGGCGAAAGTCTCCACGACGATGCCTTGCGGCACGACGTCGAGCGCCACTTCGCGGGCTCGCGCGCAGACGATATCGCCGAGCGCGATGCCTTCGCCGCGCGCCAGCTTAAGCGCCTCCTGACTCGTGTTGGCCGCGCGAATCGCGTGCTGCAACGCGATGCTCGCGCCAGCATCGGCGGCCCAGGTGGCGAGAAGCGGCAAGTCGATACTCGACGTGCGGCTGTGCAGATCCATATGTCCCGCCGCAAGCTTGCTGAGTTTGCCGAAGCCGCCGCAAACACTAAGTTTTTCGACCGGCGCGCGACGCAAGTGCTTCAAAACCGCACCCGCGAAATCGCCCATTTCGATGAGCGCCATATCCGGCAAGCCGTAACGCGCGCGCATGGCGTCCTCGCTCTGATTGCCGGTGCACGCCGCGATATGTTGCACGCCATTGGCGCGCGCGACATCGATCCCCTGATGGATCGACGCGATATAAGCCGCACACGAAAACGGCCGGACTATGCCGGTGGTACCGAGTATCGACAGTCCGCCGATAATGCCGAGCCGCGGATTCATCGTCTTGAGCGCAAGCGCCTCGCCATTCTCCACGCCGATGCTCACGTCGAAACCGCCCGCATAACCCGCTTGCGTGGCGAGTGCTTCGAGATGCTCGCTCATCATTTTGCGGGGAACGGGGTTGATGGCCGGCTCGCCGATCGGCAACGCAAGGCCCGCGCGCGTCACGGTGCCAACGCCCGGCCCCGCATGAAAGCGTACGCCATGCCGCGCCGCAAGCCGCACGCGAGCTATGACGAGCGCGCCATGCGTGACATCGGGATCGTCGCCGGCATCCTTGATGACGCCCGCTTCCGCTGCATCGCCGGCAAGACGGCAGAACGCGAGCGGCATGGTCACGGACTGGCCCTTCGGCAGCACGATCTCCGCGCGCTCGCTCGGCTCGCCGAGCAACAAAAGGCGCGCGGCCGCGAGACTCGTCACGGTCGCGCAGCTTCCCGTCGTGTAGCCGCTTCTGAGCGGCGCGGACTGTTCGGGCGTTTCGTCACGCATCGGGATGGTCATTCGCCGGCGAGCTCATGGCTTCTTCGCGTGCAGAAGCGTGATCGGCAGCGCTTGCCGCCATGTATCGAAACTGCCGAGCGGCTCGGCCCGTGCGATGCCGATCCGCGTCAGCTCGCCGCCATGCTCCGCGCGCCATGCAACGAGCGCCGCTTCGCTCTGCAAGGTCACGGCGTTGACGATCAGCCGACCGCCCTGCCGCACGCGCGCCCAGCACGCATCGAGGAGACCCGGCACGGTCACGCCGCCGCCGATGAACACGGCATCCGGCGCGCTCAAACCGTCGAGCGCGCCGGGCGCCTCGCCCTTGACGAGTTGCAGCGCAGGCACGCCGAGCGCATCGCGGTTATGTTCGATGAGACGCTGCCGCCCTTCGTTCGCTTCGATTGCAATCGCGCGGCAAGCGGGATGCGCGCGCATCCACTCGATACCGATGGACCCGCAACCCGCGCCGACATCCCACAGCAATTCGCCCGGTTGCGGCGCGAGACGTGCGAGCGTCACGGCGCGTACATCGCGCTTGGTGAGCTGGCCGTCGTGCCGATACGCGTCGTCGGCAAGACCCGGCGTGAGCGATGGCCCCGCGTGGCCCGCATGCGTGCGGCATTCGATCGCCATGAGATTGAGCGCCGCCACGCGTGGCTCGCGCCAGTCGTCCGCACGTTCGTCGAACCGGCGTTCGTTCGCGCCGCCCAGATGCTCGAACACCGTCACGCGGCTCGCGCCGAAACCATGCAGCGTGAGAAGCTGCGTGACGGCGGCGGGTGTTGCGCCATCGGCGCTCAGGACGAGCAGACGTCCGCCGCGAAACACATGCGCGAGCAGGGACGCCACCGGCCGCCCGACGAGCGACACGCATTGCGCGTCCTGCAACGGCCAGCCCAAGCGCGCCGCCGCCAGCGACAGCGACGAAGGCGCGGGCATGACGCGCATTTCTTCCGCGGATAATTCGCGCGCAAGCGTGGCGCCGACGCCGAAGAACATGGGGTCGCCGCTCGCAAGCACGCATGTTTGGACGCCGCGCTCGGCGAGCACGGCATCGACGGAAAACGGGCTTGGCCATGGCACGCGGCGCGCCGCGATACGCGCCGGCAGAAACGCGAGGTGACGTTCGCCGCCGTGGATCGACCGTGCTTCGAAGAGCGCGCGCCGCGCCTCGCGGCCAAGCCCATGCCAGCCGTCCTCGCCGATACCCACGACGGTCAGCCAGTTCGACATGTGCGGCCTCCTACGGGCGAATCCCGCGTTTGAAGCACCCGCGCAAGGCGGGAAGCGGTCTGATGGTCGATAAAAGCGGGCATAATAGCGCGTTCGTCGGTGCCTGAAGGGTTCGATCGGTATCGAGCCTCATGGCCTAACAGGGAACACAGCAAAACTGTGGCTGCCCCCGCAATTGTACGCAGCGAGTCCGCGCTCCACTGCCACTGGTTTTTACCGGGAAGGCTAGCGCGAATGTCGACCTGCCAGCCAAGAGACCTGCCGACGTAAGCATTCACTGCTATTCAACGCTATTCAACGCAATTGCGCGAAGCCTGCCGGGCGGGGTGTACCGGTTCGCAACTTAAGCGCTTGAGCATACGGTCGAGCTTTTGGAATCGTTCTTGCCGCCTCGGTCTTCGGCCTGTCCCGGCCTCATGCGTATCGTGCCCGCACGCGATGGCGCCCTTGCGCGCGTGCGTCTTGCCGGTGGCGAGTTGCGTCGCGAAGCCGCGCATGCCGTGGCGCACGCCGCCGAGCGCTGCGGTTCCGGCACGATCGAAGTGACCAATCGCGCCAATCTGCAACTGCGCGGCATTCGCGACGATGCCCACGCGGAACTCATCGACATCGTGCTCGCGGCGGGCCTCGGTCCGACCACGGCCGGCGCCGACGATATCCGCAATGTCATGCTGAGTCCGCTTGCGAGGACGGGAACGCGTGCGCTTGCAGCGGATATCGTCGAAAGCATGCAGGCCAATGCCGCGTTGCACGCGTTGTCGCCGAAGTTCGCGTTGCAGATCGACGATGGCGAAACGCTTGCGATGCTCGATCATCCGCACGATCTTTGGCTTTCAGCGCTGGACAATGGCGCGCGCTTCGCATTCGGCTTTGCAGGATCGATGCCGCATCGTGAGGAACATGCGCCTGCCTCGGGCGCGATCGCCCGTGACGACGCGAAGCGCTTCATCCTGGCCGTGCTGCAGGCGTTTTTAGCGCTGGCATCGGTGCAAGAACACCGCATGCGCGATGTGCTCGCACGCGTTGGAATAGCGGGCTTTCTCCATGCCCTCGACTTCGAAACACAGCACGACGCCGCTCTTCAGACATGGCGTCGCGCGCCTTCCGATGCAACGTTACGACTCGGCGCGCGTGCGGACTATGTCGGCGCGCAAGCGCCGCTCGGCCGCCTCGATGCTAATACGCTTCACGCAATCGCCGATCTCGCCGAAGAACGCGTCGTGATGACGCCCTGGCAAAGTGTGTTGCTGCCGGACGTGCACGCGAATCGCATGACGCATGTCGTCGACGCCCTTCGCGCGCTTGGCCTCGCCACCGATCCACGCGATCCGTTCGCGCGTCTGATCGCATGCGCGGGTTCTTCGGGCTGCGCGAAAAGCCGTGCCGATACGAAAGCGGACGCGCATCGATTAGCCGCCTTGCTGCCCGAGCATGCGCACGCGCATCTGAGCGGCTGCGAGCGCTTTTGTGCGGCGGCGCATCCCGTCGAAAACACGCTCGTTGCCGTTGCGCCCGGCCGCTACGACGTGCTTCGAGGCACACACGTGATCGCCCATAACCTCCTCATCGAAGAGGCGGCCGCATGGCTCGCCCGGAGTCATGCCGATGTCTGACTATATCCGCGACGGTGCGGAGATTTACCGGCAATCGTTCGCGACGATTCGCGCCGAAGCCAACCTCGCCGCCATTCCCGCCAACCTCGAAAAGCTCGCCGTGCGGCTGATTCATGCGTGCGGCATGATCGATATCGTCGATGACCTGCGCTTCTCGTGCGATGCCGGTATCGCGGGCCGTGAAGCGCTCGTGAGCGGCGCGCCCATTCTCTGCGATGCGCGCATGGTCGCCGAAGGCATCACGCGCGCGCGCCTTCCCGCGAATAATCGCGTGATCTGCACGCTCGGCGATGCCTCCGTGCCGGAACGCGCCCGTGCGATGCACAACACGCGCTCCGCTGCCGCAGTCGAACTCTGGCGGCCTGATCTTGCGGGTGCGATCGTCGCAATCGGCAATGCGCCCACCGCGCTCTTTCATCTACTCGACATGATCGACGACGGCGCACCGAAGCCCGCGCTCATCCTCGGCTTTCCAGTGGGCTTTATCGGCGCGGCGGAATCGAAAGCCATGCTTGCCGCCGACAGCCGTGGCATTCCTTTCGTCGCGTTGCTCGGACGACGCGGCGGCAGCGCGATGGCGGCGGCCGCCGTGAATGCGCTCGCATCGGAGGCCGAGTGATGAGCGGAAGACTCCATGGTCTGGGCGTCGGTCCGGGCGATCCCGATCTCATCACGGTGAAGGCGTTGAAGCTGCTCAAGGCGGCGCCCGTGGTCGCGTATTTCGTCGCGAAGGGGAAGAAGGGCAACGCGTTCGGCATCATCGAATCTCATCTCGAAGACACGCAGACGCGCTTGCCGCTCGTCTATCCCGTGACGACCGAAGCGCTCGAACCGCCGCTTTGCTACGAGACGATCATCAGCGCGTTCTACGATGAATGCGCGCTCGCCATTGCGGATCATCTCGAAGCCGGCCGCGACGTGGCGGTGATCTGCGAAGGCGATCCGTTCTTCTACGGCTCGTACATGTATCTGCACGATCGCCTTGCCGCGCGCTTCGAGGCAGAAGTCGTGCCCGGCGTCTGTTCGATGCTGGGCGGCGTCGCAGTGCTTGGCGTGCCACTGGTTTATCGTAATCAGAGCCTTGCGGTGCTATCGGGCGTTCTTTCGGAAGCCGAACTAAAACGAAAGCTGGCGACGAGCGATGCCGCCGTCATCATGAAGCTCGGCCGCAACTTCGACAAAGTGCGTCGTGTGCTGGCGGAACTCGGGCTCGACAAACGCGCGTTGTATGTGGAACGCGCGACGATGGCGAATCAACGCATCGTGCCGCTGAACGAAGTCGATCCAATGGCATCGCCCTACTTCTCGCTGTTGGTCGTGCCGGGGACGAAATGGAGCGCATAGACGTAGCGAAGCCGCTTGCCATCGTCGTGCTCGGCAACGGTGCGCTGACTATCGCGCGCAAGATTCAGGCGTGTCGTCCGGGATCGCTCGTTCATGGGCTCGCTAGTCGCGTGAACGTGGACGTCTCCTTCGACGACTTCGGCGCGCACGTGCGGGCACTCTACGCGGCAGGCTCGCCAATCGTCGCGCTGTGTTCAGCAGGCATCGTGATTCGCGCGCTGGCAGCGTCGCTTGCGAATAAAGGCGCGGAGCCGCCGGTGCTCGCCGTCGCGCAGGACGGCAGCGTGGTCGTGCCGCTGCTCGGCGGCATGAGCGGCGTGAACGTGCTTGCGCGTGAAATCGGCCAGATGCTCGGTATCGTACCGGCCATCACGACGAGCGGCGAATTACGCTTCGGTCAATGTCTGCTCGCGCCGCCCGAAGGCTACGTACTGGCGGATATCGAACGCGGCAAGCGCTTCGTGTCCGACTTGCTTGGCGGAGCAACGACGCGCGTGGAAGGCCACGCGCCGTGGCTCGATCAGGCAGCCCTTCCTCGCGCCGACGATGCGTTGCGCGCCATCCGCATCACGCCCGAAAGCGCCCGCGATGAACACAGTCTCGTGATTCATCCACGTTGTGTGATTGCATGGATCGAAGACGACGCGACGAACGGCGAAGTAGCGGAATGCGTACGCAAGGCACTTCAAGCACGAAGCCTCGCGCCGCTCGCACTCGCTGTGCTGGTCGCGCCCACGCACGCAATGACATCGCAACGTCTCGCCGATGCCGCGCAAGCGCTCGACGTGCCATTGCGTTTCAGCGACGCCCCGCCTTTCGATGTTTCGCACAACGGCGACGTTGCATTGCACGTCGCCAACGCGCCCGTCGATGCGCAGGCGATAGGCCGTGCACGCGGCACGTTGACCGTGATCGGTCTCGGTCCAGGCAGCTCCGAGATGATGACGCCCGCCGCAAAAGCCGCGCTCCATGTCGCAGAAGACGTGCTCGGTTACGAAACCTACGTGCGCATGGCAGGCCCGTTTCGCGCCGATCAACGCGCGCATATGACGGACAATCGCGAAGAGTTGCAGCGCGCGCGACATGCGTTCGAACTGGCAAGCGAGGGACGCAGGGTAGTGGTCGTATCGTCGGGCGATCCGGGTGTGTTCGCCATGGCGGCAGCCGTGCTCGAAGCACTCGACAAGGAAGCAAACGCGTCATGGCATGCCGTGAAACTCGAGATCGTGCCGGGCGTATCGGCGTCGCTTGCCACGGCGGCGCGTGCGGGCGCACCGCTCGGCCATGACTTCTGCGTATTGTCGCTATCGGATAATTTGAAGCCATGGGGCGTCATCGAGAAACGCATAGCGCATGCGGGTCAGGCCGATTTCGTCATGGCGTTCTACAACCCGCTATCGAAGGCACGGCCCTGGCAATTCGATCGCGCGATCGAAATCGTGAAGCAGCATCGCGATGCCAAAACGCCGGTCGTGCTCGGGCGCGATGTGGGACGCGCGGGCGAGACGCTTCGCATCATGACGCTTGGCGAGTTGGACAGCACGATGGTGGACATGCGAACGATGGTGATCGTCGGATCATCGACCACGCGCGTGATCGGCGATGGCGCATGGGTTTATACGCCGCGATGGTATGAATGACACGGGCAGGCTACCGCAAGTCCGCGCTCAGTTCGCTCGCATGAAAGTACTCCGCCGCCCAGCGTAGCGCCAACGTGCTCGCTTGCCCGACTCCGAATTGCCCTTCATCGAAGTCCACCAGCACGACGCGGTCCGCGCACTGCGGCGGCGCGGGCGTCTCGTTCGTGCGGCCATCGGTCAGCACCCACAGCCAGCGACGCTGCGCGGGTCTTCGACGCGCGGCTCGTGCAAGCACGGTCTGCGCACTCGAAAGACCCAACGCCAGCGGCGTGCCACCACCGCCACCGATAGGACTCACCCAGCGCTCGTTCCACCAATGCGCGGCGCCCGGCTGACGACGCACTTCCGCACGCCCGCCACCGAAACATACGAGCGCAATTTCCGCACGCTCGCGATAAGCCCGATCGAACAACGCAATCAACAAGCCCTTGGCACGCGCGAGCCGTTCACCCGTGAGCATCGATCCCGAGCAATCGAGAAGAAAGCAATGCAACGACGCCGCTTCGCCCTGCACACGTCGATAGCGAAGATGCCGTGCATCGAGACGCTCGGCACGTTTCGCGCGTAGCGTCGATATCCAGTCGAGCGTAGTGCTTTCATCGCCTTCGCGACCGGTCATGCGACCGCGTGCCCGCGCTTCACGCCATCGAAGACGATGCTCTTGAGCATCCGCTTCGTGTCTCCGATGGCTCAGGCTTTTTTTGCGGCAAGCGGTCTGACTTGCTTGACCTTCGCCGTGCCTGCTGGCTCGGGCGGCATGTAGCCCCAATCGCTTTCATTCGTGCTGCCGTTATCGCGCGGGGCGGGCCGCTGCGGCGCTTCGCCTTTCGATGCATCGGCCTCGCGTCGTCGATGCTTCAGCACGGCGTCGGCCACGCGATCGACATGAAGCGTCTGCACGTTGCTCGCGCCTTCGAATGCCGCGAGCGCTCTCGCCGCACGCAGCATCACGAGATCGGCGCGCAAGCCGTCCACGTGAGCGGCGATGCAAAGCGCGCTCACGCGCGCATGCACCGCGTCGTCCGGATCGAGCGCGAATAGCACGGCACGTGCTGCATGAATGCGTTCTGCTAGCGCGGACTGTGCATCGGCATGGCGTGCGCAGAATGCTTCAGCATCCATATCGAACGCGAGGCGTGCCTTGACGATCCGTTGCCGCACGCTCGCATCGAAGCAATTGTTCAATTCGACCGCGAGCCCGAAGCGGTCGAGCAATTGCGGACGCAATTCGCCTTCTTCGGGATTCATCGTGCCGATCAATACGAAACGCGCTTCATGCCGATGCGAAATGCCATCGCGCTCGATGACGTTCACGCCGCTTGCCGCGACATCCAGCAACTGATCGACGAGCGGGTTGGGCAGCAGATTCACTTCATCGACATAGAGCACGCCGAGATGCGCTTTTGCAAGCAAGCCCGGCGAAAAGGTCACGCCGCCGTCGCGCAAGGCGCTTTGAATATCGAGCGTACCGATCAACTGCTCTTCGCTTGCGCCGAGCGGCAGCGTGACGAGCCGGCCTTCGGGCAATAGCTCGGCAAGGGCGCGTGCGGCAGTGGACTTCGCCGTTCCGCGTGGGCCGCTGACGAGCACGCCGCCAAGCGCCGGATCGATAGCCGCGAGCAAGAGCGCCTGCTGCAAGGCCTCCTGCCCGACGAGCGCGGTAAAGGGAAACACCGGAAAATCAGCGTCGTTCGGGTTCAAGTCTGTCGGCCTTCGAGTTGCAGTTCGACATCGAGCAAATGGCGCGTCACGTCAGCGCGATAGCCGCCCGGCTCTTGCCATAAACCGCGCTCCATGGCTTCGAGCAGACGCTCGCATATCGATTGGAGCGCGTGAGGATTGTGCTGCGTGATGAACTCGCGCGTGTCTGCGTCGTTCACGTAAGCGTCGGTTACGAGCGCGTATTGATGACCCGATACGACACGCGCCGTGGCGTCGTATCCATAGAGATAATCCACCGTTGCAGCGAGTTCGGACGCGCCTTTGTAGCCGTGACGCTTGACGCCGTCGATCCATTTTGGATTGACCACGCGCGAGCGCACCACGCGTGCAATCTCTTCGTTCAAGGTCCGCACGCGCGGCGCGGCGGGATTGCTATGATCCGCGTTATACGCCTGCGGTTGCAGGCCCGAAAGATAACGCACGGCCGCGACCATGCCGCCCTGAAACTGATGGTAGTCGTTCGAGTCCAGCAGATCGTGCTCGCGGTTATCTTGGTTCTGAAGCACGACATCGAGCGCGGAAAGCCGCGTGCCGAAGCTCGCTCGCGCATCCACGCCGTCTTGCGCCTGCGAATACGCATAGCCTCCCGTGCTTTGATACGCGGCCGAGAGATCGGCGTCGCTCTGCCATTGCTTCGCATCGATCAGTTCCTGCAAGCCCGCGCCATACGCGCCCGGCTTCGTGCTGAACACGCGCCAGCCTGCACGTTGCCGCGCTTCTTTCGCATCGATACCGCGACCGATCAGTTCATCGCGCTCACGCATGATACGCGCGCGAATCGGATTGATATCCTCGGGCTCGTCTTCGAGTTCGGCGACGGCTTGCACTGCCGCATCGAAAAGATGCATGAGATTGGCGAAGGCGTCGCGAAAGAACCCCGATACGCGCAAGGTAACGTCGATACGCGGCCGGTTGAAGATGGAGATTGGCAGTATCTCGAAGTCCGTCACGCGATTGCTTCCCGCCGCCCACTTCGGCCGTACGCCGATCAGTGCGAACGCCTGGGCCATATCGTCGCCGCCAGTGCGCATGGTCGCCGTGCCCCACACGGAAAGGCCGATGGCGCGCGGGAAATCGCCGTGATCCTGCACGTGTCTTTCCACCAGCAGATTGGCCGACTTGAGGCCGATGGACCACGCGGCCTGCGTCGGCAATGCGCGTGTGTCGACCGAATAAAAATTGCGTCCGGTAGGCAACACGTCCGGTCTGCCGCGCGATGGAGAACCGCTCGGACCAGGCGGCACGAAGCGGCCCTCAAGCCCGCGCTTCAGTTGCTCGAGCTCTTGCGGACCACACGCGTCAAGACGCGCGAGCACATCGCCTTGCAAGCGTTCGAGCACCAGCGTCGTTTGCGGCCCCGGCGATTCGGCATCGCCTTGGAATAGTTGCAACGCTAACGATTCGAGGCGTTCGCGTGTATCGCCATGATGCCGCCAAGGCGCGTCGACCGCGTTTTGAAGCGCGTCGGGGCGAGGTCCATTCCATGGCGCCGCCCAGTCGGCATCGAGCGGATCGAACGCTTCACCGAGCGCGAGATCGCGCGCCATGGCCGTGATGAGACTTGCATTCGCACCGCGTCCGTCGCCGGTCGGAAAACGGCCCAATGCGAGCAGCGTATCGCGCCTTTGCACGCCTTCGGGCGATACGCCGAACACATGCAAGCCATCGCGTATCTGCGCTTCCTTGAGTTCGCACAGATAGGCATCGGCACGCGTAAGCAGTGTGTCTTCACCCTGCAAGTCGCCCGGTGCGTCGAGCCCGAGTTCCTCATGCAATCTGTTCTCGACGATGTTCGCGAGGATGGACTTGCGCAGCAGCTTCGCGCGGCGCGTATCGACCATGAGCGCTTCGTAGTATTCGTCCACTTGTCGTTCGAGATCCTGCAACGGCCCATAGTTTTCGGCTCGCGTGAGCGGCGGCATCAGATGGTCGATGATGACCGCCTGCGCGCGACGCTTGGCCTGACTTCCCTCGCCCGGATCGTTCACGATGAACGGATAGAGATGCGGCATGGGACCGAGAATGAGATCGGGCCAGCACGATGCCGACAACGCAACGCTCTTGCCCGGCAGCCATTCGAGGTTGCCATGCTTGCCGACATGCACGAGCGCATCGGCCTGGAAACGCAAGCGCAACCAAAAATAAAACGCGAGATACGCATGCGGCGGCACGAGCTCGGCATCGTGATAGCTCGCATAATCGTTGCGCTCGCGCGAGCGCGAAGGCTGAATGCCGATGAACACTTCACCGCAACGCAAGCCTGCAATCATGAAGCGGCCGCGCCGTATCGTCGGATCGTCTTCAGGCGCGCCCCATATATTTTCCAGTGCTTGCCGTGCATCCAGCGGCAACGCGCGATAGGCATCGAGATAATCTTCGAGCGCAAGACTTTGCAGGGCCGGGCGAAGATCGCGCACGACAGGGTCGTTCGTCACGCCTCGCGTAAGCGCTTCGATGAGCGCATCGCCATGCCCGGGAATCTGGTCTAAGCGATAGCCTTCACGCTCGAGCAACTGCAAGATGTTGATGGCCGATGCCGGCGTGTCCAGTCCCACGCCGTTGCCAATGCGCCCTTCGCTCGCCGGATAATTCGCCAAGACGAGCGCGATGCGCTTGCGCTCGTTCGGCGTATGTCTGAGCTTGCACCAGCGCGCGCTGAGTTCGGCGACGAAGCGCATGCGCTCGGTATCGGCTTGATAACACACCACATCGACCTGCGTATGCGGGCATCGATAAGCAAGCCCCTTGAAGCTCACGGCTCGCGTGATGATACGGCCATCCACCTCGGGGAGCGCCACGTGCATGGCGACATCACGCGAATTCAGGCCTTGATGGTCCTTCTGCCAGTCATCGCGATTGCCCCCGCTCAAGATCACTTGCATCACGGGCGCATCGCCGGCCACTTCGAATGCTTCGCTTTCTCCGATCACGCCCGCAGCGAACGCCGTGGTATTGAGCACGAGCGATGCACCATGCTGCGCGCACAAACGCTCCACTACTTCGCGGCTCAGACTTTCCTTGAGCGATGCAATCGCAATGGGCAGCGGATTCATGCCCTCGCGTTCGAGCGCTTCGATGAATGCATCGAACACAGCGGTGTTGCCTGATTGAAGATGCGCGCGATAGAAAAGAATGGCAACCACCGGCGCGCCTTCGGTCCAGCGTTCGCGCCAATCGTCGCTAGAAGCGCTTTCGCGCTCGGGGTGATAGATCGCGACCGCGGGCAACGCGCTCGGCGCGCGCGCTTCTCGTCCCCAACCGAACGCGCGATGCGCAATGGCGCGTAGAAACTCTTCGGCATTGCGCGCGCCGCCTTCACGTAAATAGCGCGACAGGTCGCGGCAGAACGCGGCATCGGCCGTACTCTTGCCGATGAGATTCGGGTCTTCCGCAAGATCGCCCGAAAACATGGCGAGCATTTGCTTTTCGCGCTTTGCCAAAGCGACGAGACGCTCGATACCGTAGGGCCAATACGATTCGCCGCCGAGATGATCGACGATGACGACCTTTGCATGACGCAGAATGTCGTCGACATAAAAGTCGACCGAAGCGTTCTGGCGCAGGAACGATTGATTTGCGAGCCGCACTTCCGGAAAGCCGGGGCCGAGACGCGGAAAGACGCTTGCGAGCAGCGCGAGCGTGGTATCGGCCGAACTGAGCACGACAATGGGCGCGCGCGTCTGCTCGATCCGCATCACGCCTGCGGCGTCGTCGACGAAGCCTCCCGGAGTCGTGCGCAGCAGATGCATCGCTCAGGCCTGCACGGGTAAGTTCTGCAACGCGGAAACGAAGGCACGTTGCAGCGTTTCGCGGTCGAGGTCCTCGCCGATAAGCACGAAGCGACTCGATGCCTCGCCTTCGTTCCAGCGCCTGTCGAAGTAACTGTCGAAGCGTCGCCCCACGCCTTGCACGACGAGCCGCATGGCGGCACCCGGCAACGCCGCGAAGCCCTTCACACGGTAAATCGTGTGCTTTTCCACCAGCACGTGCAGTGCCGCAAGCAGCTGTTCGCGCGACTCGACATCCGCTGCGACCACCACGGAATCGAACTCGTCGTGATGATGATCCGCATGACCGTCTTCGTCGGGCGAGCCATGATGGTCGTGCCGCAGATGAATGGTCTCTTCCGATGCGGATTGCAAGCCGAGCAGCGCATGCACGTCGAGCTTGCCCATCTGCGCGGGAACGATCTTCACTTCGGGCGGAATCTCGGGGCGCACGAGCGCATCGACCTTGCTCAACGCGGCGGCATCCATGAGATCGGTCTTGTTGACGATGACGAGATCCGCCGACGACAGTTGGTCCTCGAACAACTCATGCAACGGCGATTCGTGATCGAGATTCGGATCGGCCTTGCGCTGCGCATCGACGGCGCTGGGATTTGCCGCGAACTGACCGCTTGCCGCAGCCGGACCGTCGACCACGGTAACGACCGCGTCCACGGTGAAGGCGTTCTTGATGGACGGCCAGTTGAAGGCCTGCACGAGCGGCTTGGGCAAGGCAAGCCCGGACGTTTCGATCAACACGTGATCGATCCTGTCGCGCCGTTCAAGCAGTTGCTCCATCACCGGATAAAACTCTTCCTGCACGGTGCAACACAAGCAACCGTTCGCGAGTTCATAGAGATTGCGTTCGGCGGAGCCTGCTTCGTCGTCGCAACCGATACCGCAGCCCTTGAGAATTTCTCCATCGATACCGAGCTCGCCGAACTCGTTGACGATGACCGCGATGCGCTTGCCCTGCGCGTTCGAAAGAATGTGCCGCATCAGCGTGGTTTTGCCGCTGCCGAGGAAGCCGGTCACGACCGTGACGGGGATCTTGCGCGTTTGCATCGTTGCTCCGTGCTTGATTGATGCGTGCGCCCTATGCGTGATGGTGTGCGCGATGCGGTCTATTCGACCTTTGCAGCAGCATGGACATGGACAAGCGCACGACTCGGTGGATCTGAGGGATACGCCGCAACCCCGCGGCTAAGGAAATCCCTTCGGTAATTCTGGCCGGTATCCGGGCTGACGAAAATAGCCGCTTCGCCTTCCCGCGCCGGACGCTTTGAACGCCTAGCACAGTGGCTTTGAAACCGGCTTGCCGCGCATGTCATGCGTGGCTTTCGCTTACCGTTGCGGGGGCAGCACAGGTTGGCTTGCGTTCGCCTGAACGCGCGCTTCCTGTTTCCCGTTCAACTGCGCGCTAAAGACTTGGCGCGCGAGCACCTGAACTATTGAAAGTCTAGGGCTAGCGGGGTTAGGCGTCAAGAAAGCATGGTGCCTGCCTAAGCGTCCGGTATGGTATCTTTCCTCCGCCTTAAGGCTTTTCAAGTCGACCTCCATGAATTGGCTTCGTTTAGCATGAGCGCCGCGCTCGTCATCGGCATCGGCTGCCGCCGCGGCGTAAACGCCGAAGCAATAGAACGCGCTGTGCGTGGTGCGCTTGGCACGCTCGCATTTGCCGATATCGTCAGCGTGGCAAGCATCGACGCTAAGAAAGACGAAGCAGGATTGCTCGCATTTTGCGAGCGTCATCAATTGCGCGTGGATTTCTTTAGCGCCGATCAAATCGAGCGCGCGCCTGGGAAATTCTTATCGCAGGCCAGGCGGCATTTGAATGTCGACGGCGTATGCGAGCCTTGCGCGCTCATCGCCAGCGGCGGCCGGCTCGTCGTGCACAAGACTATCGCGGGCGGCGTGACGGTCGCTATTGCAGAGACACCATCGAAGAAACAAGCATGAAAACCGATACCGAATCGCATTTGCGCATGACCCAGCGGCGCAAGGAAGGCCATGAGAAAAAGCAGGCCGCCGCCGACCATGAAAAGGGCCTGTTGATCGTCAATACCGGCAACGGCAAAGGCAAGACCACCGCTGCATTCGGCATGGCCATGCGCGTGCTCGGGCACGGCATGAAACTCGGCGTGGTGCAATTCATCAAAGGCGCGCTGCACACGTCGGAACGCGATTTCCTTGGCGCAATCGCGCATTGCGATTTCGTGACGATGGGCGATGGCTATACGTGGAACACGCAAAATCGCGAGGCGGACATCGCCACGGCGCGCAAGGGATGGGACGAAGCACGACGCATGATCCAAAGCGGCGAGTATCAGATGGTCGTACTCGACGAGCTCAATGCCGTGCTCAAGTACGAATATTTGCCGCTTGAGGAAGTACTCGGCGTGCTAAAGGCACGGCCGGCCATGCTGCATGTCGTCGTGACGGGACGACACGCGGCCGATGAGCTCATAGAAATAGCCGATCTCGTCACCGAAATGCGCCTCGTAAAGCACCCTTATCGCGAGCAGGGCGTCAAGGCGCAACGCGGCGTCGAGTTCTGACGCAATGGCAGACTGTCCCGCACTCTTCATCGGCGCGAGCGCGTCGCATCAAGGCAAGACCACGGTGACGGCCGCGCTTGCACGTCATCACACGCGGCAAGGCAGGCGCGTGCGCGTCTTCAAGACCGGGCCGGATTTTCTCGATCCGATGATTCTCGAGCGGGCATGCGGGTCGCCCGTTTATTCGCTGCATCTTTGGATGGTCGGACTGGAAGCGTGCCGCGCGATGCTTTCCGCGGCCGCCAAGGAAGCCGACCTTATTTTGATCGAAGGCGTAATGGGCCTCTTCGATGGCACGCCGAGCAGCGCCGATCTCGCCGCTGCGTTCAATGTGCCAGTGCTTGCGGTAATCGGCGCGCATGGCATGGCGCAAACCTTCGGCGCGCTTGCGTTCGGACTTGCGCGTTATCGGCCCGATGTGCCGTTTCATGGCGTGCTTGCAAATCGCGTGGCGTCTGCGCGCCATGCACAGATGCTGGCCGAAGCCATCCCCGAAGGGCTGCGCTATTGCGGTCATTTTTCGAACGCGGACGATATCGCGCTACCCGAACGTCACCTCGGCCTTACTCAAGCGCGGGAAGTGGCGGACCTGGATGCGCGTCTCGACCGCGCCGCCGATGCCATTGCCGCGACCACGCTTGCCGATTTGCCGCCGCTCGTTCGCTTCGACGACGACATCACGCCAAGTGAACCGCCGCGTCTTCTCGACGGATTGCACATTGCGATCGCGCGGGACGCCGCGTTTTCATTTATTTATCCCGCGAATGTCGATTTGCTAAAGGCATCGGGCGCAAGCGTCAGCTATTTTTCCCCGCTAGCGGATGAGCCCGTACCCGCCCATGTCGATGCGCTCTACTTGCCCGGCGGCTACCCCGAGCTTCATGCCGCGACGCTTGCTTCCAATGCGTGCACGCGCGCTTCGATAAAAAAACATATCGCGCGCAATCGCGCGGTAGTCGCGGAATGCGGCGGTATGCTCTACCTGCTCGACGCACTGACGGATGTCGAAGGCAATCGTCATTCAATGCTAAGCGCCCTTCCCGGCGACGCCACCATGCAACGCCGTCTTTCGCGGCTGGCGATGCAACGAGTCGACACCGCCCACGGTCCGCTCACCGGCCACACCTTTCACTATTCGACGCTCAAGACATCGATGCAGCCTTTCACGGCAGCCACGCACGCAACGACCGGTGCGCAGGGCGAAGCGCTTTATCGTCATGGCGCGATAACGGCCACTTACATGCACGCTTACTGGCCCTCGAATCCTGCGGCAATGGCTGCGCTCTTTCGCGGCGAAGCGCTATGACGACACCGACCGAAATCGGGCCACGCGACCTCGCCGAAATGATCGAACGCGCCAGCGCGCAGGAACCAATCGGCTCGCCGTGCACCGGCGTGTGCAAGCTCGATGCATCGAGCGGCCTGTGCGCGGGATGCTTTAGAAGCCGCGAGGAAATTAAGTTCTTTAAAACGATGGACGATCACGCGAAGCTCGCGTTGTTCGACCAGTTGCTTGAGCGGCGCGCGGCCTCGCAATGAACGAAGGCCCGCGCTCGTGCTCAAGCGACGCGGGCCTTTTGACATCCATCGAGCATTCGATTCAGGCAGCGGCCATGCGACGCGCTGCCGGACGCTCGAGTTCACGTGACGCAAGCGCGCCGAAGAGCAGTCCAAGCGTTGCCCAAATCAATGCTTGAATACCGACGGCAGTCAGCCTGAAATTCCACAACAACGACGCGGAAAAGTCGACGGGTACTTCGTCGACAGAAGGCAGTGCCACTTGCGCGATAACCATCAAGACGACGTAACCAGCCGCCGCAATAAGCGCCGCGTTCCAGTTGCCGCGACGCGCCTGCAAGCGTCGCTGCGCATAGACCGCGAACACCGCGCCGACGATTGATATCGCCACCATGCCGAAGAAAAGCGCCGTACGCGGACCGATGGTTTCGGCATTGCCGACGGCGGGCGGGTTTGGGGGATATTTGATGAACGGCACGAGCGCAACGCTAAAGAAACCAATGAGCGCAAGCAAAACCGACGTTCCGCGCGCATGCAACGAGCCGAGCCGCCCATAAGCCAAGGCAAAGATCAGCGAGAAAATACCGCCTAAAGCCGTGCCGAACACCACCACGCCCGTTAGTAAGCCCAAACCCGCTTGCGTGTCCCGGCTAACGAGTTCTTCATCATCACCATGACTATGCGATTGCGCTGCCGCCGCTTCATCGTGATTATCGTGTGCGGGCGCTTGTGCATGCTCGTGCTGTTCTTCGAACGCGATAGCCCGAGCAACTGAAGGTTCGCCGAAGCCGCGCGCAAAGCCAAAGCCGATCAGGCCCGCGACGAGTCCCGCGACCATACCGCGTATAAGCAAGTTGCGAATCATGCTCCGTCCTCAGTGGCACGGAAAGCCGAGCAAGTGCCGGCCATCGTGAACGAATTCGTGGACGTACATCCCCGAGATAATGGACGTTGCACCCTGCTCGGCGCCGACGAAATAAATCGCGATCAGCAGAACGAGGCCGATAAAAACGGCCCAAGGAAGGACCTCACGCACCGGAATGGGGACCGGCGCATCGTTAGCGGGCGTTGCAATACCAGCGGAAAAAGCCGGCGCGTTGGACCTATTCATTGAAATTTCTCCAGGGAAAAGCGCGTCCCGATAGACGAAGAGCATGCAGCGGGGTCTGACTCGCGGCATCGCGCTCTTAGCGCGAACCGCATACAGTGGCGCGACCGTGCCGGGCTTCCACCGGCTTCCTCGCACTGCAAGCTTGCCATTCTATGATGATTGCCAGCAAAGTAAAACGACCATGAGCTAAAGGCTATGCAATCGACATTGATTTTGCTGTGCCACGCCGCCACGCATGCCATGAAAGGTGGGCGTTTTCCGCAAGGCGACGAGCCTGTCGAACAGGCTGAATGCACGCTCGACCTCCCGGGCGAGCCAAGCCGCGTTACATCCAGCCCGGCCCGCGCTGCTTGCGAAACAGCGGCCTGGATCACGACAGATTTCTCGATCGATGCCGCATTCGACGACATCGACTATGGAGAATGGCGCGGTCGTTCCATTCGCGAGGTTAGTGAGCGCGAGCCTCAAGACGTTGCGGCATGGCTTTCCGATCCCCATGCAAGGCCGCATGGCGGCGAGAGCGTGGCAATGCTGTCAAAGCGCGTTGAGAAAGCGCTCGAGGGGCTTGCTTCGAATACGGAGCACGAATACTGCATAGTCGTAACGCACGCCATCGTCATGAAGGCGGCGCTCTGTATCGTGCGCGACGAACCGTTGTCGTCGATACTCAAGATGGATCTCGCGCCGCTGTCGTCCGTCTTGCTCAAGTTCGCGGAAGGCAAATGGACGTACGTGCCCTCCTGAACTTAGATGGCCGCCCGGTGCTCAAAGCAAGCAGCGACTGGTTCGCTCAAAGGAGACAGCAATGGCGCACTATGTGGATGGTTTCGTCGTACCAGTGCCGATCGACAAGGTCGACGCGTATCGCAGCATGGCCGATGCAGCGGGCAAAATATGGCTGGAGTATGGCGCGCTGCAGTTTGTCGAATGTATTGCCGACGATGTTAAGCCAGGCGAGCTCACCTCGTTCCCTCGAAGCGTACAGCTCAAGGAAGGCGAAACGGTGGTGTTCTCGTGGATAGTCTATGAATCGCGCGAACAGCGTGACGCCGTCAACGCCAAAGTAATGGAAGACTCGCGTCTTAAGAGCATGATGGAAAACGGCGAACCGCCGTTCGATCCCAAACGCATGTTCTTCGGCGGCTTTAGGACGCTGGTCGAACTGTCAAAGGCCTCATTATTTTTCGAATGCCTAAAACCAAGGAGCCATATCGACATGTACATTGCCATGAACCGCTTCAAGATCGTTCCAGGCGCGGAAGCCGATTTCGAACATCTCTGGACAAACCGCGACACGCACCTCAAGGAAGTGCCGGGCTTCGTGGAGTTCCATCTGCTAAAGGGACCGACGCGGGATGACCATGTGCTCTATTCGAGTCACACGATCTGGACAAACCATGCTGCGTTCGAACAGTGGACCCAGTCTGACGCATTTCGCGCCGCGCATCGCAATGCGGGCGGAGAAACCAGGCAGCTTTACTTGGGCCACCCGGAATTCGAAGGCTTCGAAGTGATTCAGACGGTTAAATAAGAGCCGCCTGTCTTACAAGACCGTGAACGAATTGCGTCGCTCGCTAAGGCCCTTCTTAAGCCTTAGCGCCACGCGCCATTCGCTGCAATGTCGATGAATCGATGGCTCCGGCACAAATGCGCACGGCCTCCTTAAGCGTACGTGGACGCCCCTCGCCAAACTGCGATTCAAGCATGGCGACGGCGCGTAAGCGCTCGTCATTGCCCAGCTTCTCGCCAGTTGCAAGCTCCAGCACGGAGATAAAGTAAGCAGCCCGCGGCGCCGCGTTAGGCTGCGCGGACGCACCGCCTGATCCATCATTCCCGTCGTCGCGCGCGGGAAAACCGGGCGTCCATCTGGTGTCGTATCGGCTATTCATGGGTCTGTTCATTTGGGTGCAAAGGCGCTTGCGCCAGCTTTCGATTGAACAGACATTCAGCAAGGAACGTTCCAAGCCAGCTAGCGCCTTAAATAGCGCGGTTATTTTTGTCTAACAATAAAGCTCTAGCAACTCGACATGCAGCGAGATCCCATGCCGCGCATCCGACGGATTTAAATACGACCGGGCGTTCGTTTTTCACCCTTGCCGTGATTGCTTGTGCAAGTGAATTGACGTTCTCCCATTTCACACCGGCGAGGATGAAATCCCCCGCTTCATGGCGCGCGCCTGCCGGGTCATCGACATACAAAGCGCTTGAATCGATAGTGCCCGACGCTATTTCTGCCGCATCAGGCGTAAAGGCGCCAACACCGATGACCAACCGATCTGCTCGCGCCGGCAGCGTATAGACAGGCTGCTTGCTGGTGGTCGCGGTGATGACGACATCGACAGCTTCAGGAATGTTTGAGCTTTCAAGCGCCGCTAACTTTGGCGAAGCCGCTGCGTAGGCCTTGCAGAATGCATTCGCACGCTCGGCTCGCGACCCCTGGACAATGATCGATGCATCGGGATAAACGCTTGCGATCGCCTCCACATGATAGGCCGCCTGCTTGCCCGTACCGATCACCAGCACTTGTTTTGGCGGCTGCTCGCTTAGAGCGCGGATAGCGAGCATCGACACCGCCGCCGTTCTGCGCCCCGTTACAGTAGGGCCGTCGAGCATGAATTGCGGCACGCCGGTGACGGCATCGAATGCGGTGACCTGTCCGTGAATCGTGGGCAAACCAAGCGCACCGTTACCCGCGCACACGTTGACGAGCTTGTGCATGGCCAAGTCCGCCGCGCTTGCAGGCATCGACAACATGATCCCTCCTTGTGCAAGCGGCACCACCATCCGCTCCGGACTGACGATACGGCCCGCCGCGTAATCGAGCATAGTGGCGGCAAGCGTGTCGACCAGGCGGTCATAAGGAACGAGCTGCGCGGTGCGTTCGGCGTCGAAAATTGGAATCGCGCTTGAGGTTTGATTCATCGTGTCTTGGCCTCGGAAGGGAAAGTTGCCATCGCAATGCCACTGAAATGTCGCAACATTCTAACGGCGTAAGCGACCTCGACAATTTGCCCTTGGTGCACTAAACGCGCAAAGCGTTGCGTACGCCGTCATATGATTGCCTTCGAATACAGTCATAATCAAGCAATCTGCGCCGCAAAAATTGCAGCGGCAAGCCGCCCACGGAGCCCACAATGAACGAGATGGACAAGCAGCGCCGCTTCCATGCCGACCTGATCGACAGCTACGACGAAGAGTTCGAAATGGAGATCGACGACCGCTTCCTGGATGGCGAGGCAGCGTTCTCCGACGAGGAACGGCAGCTTCGTAAGACCTATTTCCGCGAGCTATTTCGCTTGCAGGGCGAACTGGTGAAGTTGCAAGATTGGGTCGTGCATACGGGCCATAGACTCGTGGTGATTTTTGAAGGCCGCGATGCGGCCGGTAAAGGTGGTGCGATCAAGCGCATCACGCAGCGGCTGAACCCGCGCGTGTGCCGCGTCGCTGCTCTGCCTGCGCCGAATAATCGTGAACGCACGCAATGGTATTTCCAGCGCTACGTATCGCATCTTCCGGCAGGCGGCGAAATCGTTCTGTTCGATCGAAGCTGGTATAACCGCGCGGGAGTAGAACGCGTGATGAACTTCTGTACTGACGCCGAATACGAAGAGTTTTTCCGTTCCGTGCCCGAGTTCGAAAAGATGCTCGTGCGTAGCGGCGTTCAGATCATCAAGTACTGGTTTTCTATTACCGATGACGAACAGGAAGTGCGCTTCGAGGCGCGTATTGAAGATCCGCTAAAGCAGTGGAAGCTGAGTCCGATGGACCTCGAAAGCCGACGCCGCTGGGAAGCCTATACAGCCGCTAAGGAAGTCATGCTGCAGCGTTCGCACATTCCCGAAGCGCCGTGGTGGGTGGTTCAGGCCGTCGACAAGAAGCGTGCGCGGCTGAACTGCATGCATCATCTGTTGAGTCAGGTGCCGTATCACGAGATCGAGCACTCTGCGATCACGCTGCCCGAGCGCGTATTCAATCCGGATTATTTGCGGCAGCCCGTGCCGGAGACCATGTACGTCCCGGAGATTTACTAAAGCGCTTTAGCAGCAGTGACTGCACCCGATGTGTTCCTGACGGTGCAGCGTGCGGCGAATGGCAAACTGATACGCTTGCTGCGAACCCTTGAACACCATCACGAACATGACTTGCGCGAGGTTGAAGTCAAGGGTGACCATCAGGCGCATGAGTAGCAGCAGTGGCAGCACCACGGCTGGTTGATACAGTTGTCGGGCAATTAATGCTTTCATCTTTAGCTCCCATTTCCATATAAGAATTTTAGGGATTTGCAGGCCCGGGATAAATGGCCCGCGGATGAAGACATATGTTCCCCGATACGAACAATAAGGCCCTGCATTCTGCAGGGCCTTGAAGACACATTACTTCTGCGCGAGACTCGGCTCAGGCACCGGCGCGGGCATCGCATCGCCCCAGCCGCCGCCTAATGCACGTATCAAGTTGACTGTGGATACCGCCTGCGTTCCCGCAAGCTGCACCGAAGTACGCTGCGATTGCAGCACAGTGCGCTCCGCATCGATCACATCGAGATAATTGACCGCACCTTCCGTGTACTGCGTTCGCGAGAGTTGTGCCGCGCGCACCGAAGCCTTGACCGCATCTGATTGCGTAGCCGTCTGATCTTCGAGAATGCGCAAATCGGACAAATTGTCTTCTACCTCACGAAATGCAACGAGCACTTGTTGCCGATAATTCGCGGCGTCCTCTTCATAGATTGCACGTGCATTCGCGAGATTGCCCTTGCGACGGCCGCCATCGAAGATTGGAATATTCAGCGCCGTTCCCGCGAAAGGACCCAGCAGGAATGTTCTGCTCGACCATTTGAAGAGATCGCCAAGCGTTGCCGACTCGAAGCCGCCTGCGCCCGTCAACGTGAGCGAAGGGAAGAATGCAGCCTTCGCTACGCCTATGCGTGCATTTGCTGCGGCCATCGAACGTTCAGCAGCAGCAATGTCAGGACGACGTTCGAGCAAGGTTGAAGGCAAGCCCGGCGGCACGCGAACCGTCACTGGCTTGAGCGGATTCGCCGCCACGCTGAATTCAGCCGGCGTCTTGCCGAGCAGCACCGCAAGACTATGCTCGGACGATGCGCGCAGACGTTGCACGGTCATCGCATCCGAGCGCGCGGTCGCGAGCTCGGACTTGGCGCGCGCCACATCGAGTTCACTGATGTCGCCTTCATCGAAACGGCGCTGCACGAGTTTCAACGCTTGCTCGCGCAACGTCACCGTGCGCGTGAAGACATCGTTCTCCGCATCGAGCTCGCGCAGATTGAAGTAGTTCTGCGCGACGTCCGCTTGCAAGGCCAACTGCACCGAGCGGAAAAGCGCTTCGCCTTGTTGCGTGTCGGCGTTGGCGGCTTTGACGGAATCCGAAACGCGGCCGAACAGATCGACTTCATACGATGCGCTCGCCTGGGCACGCCACAACGTTTGTGCAGGCACGTTGGCATCCGCCGGCAGGAACTGCGATGCCGGCGAGAACTTCTCACGCGTCGGACCGAAGCCTGCATCGAGCGTCGGGAACAGACCCGCACGCGCAGTCTGGTTGATTGCGCGCGCTTCCTTCACGCGTGCCGCTGCTGCCTTGAGGTTCTGGTTCGCTTCCTGCGCCTGACGTTCGAGGTCGTTGAGCGCGGGATCATCGAACAAGGTCCACCACTCGCCGCGCATCATTTCTTCGGAAGGTTGAGCCGTTTTCCAGGTGCCCGTTTCCGAAGGAGCAAGCGCCCTCGTATCGCTGGTTCGTTGCGGCGTTTCCTTGTAAGCGGAAGGCGAATGCACATCCGGCTTTTCGTAAGTGGGCGCGAGCGAGCAGCCCGCGACCACCAGCAGCGCCGCCATCAAACTTGGAAGGCCCAGCCATCGTTTCATATGCAACTTGTTCATGTTTGACCTCATTGCGCCTCGTAAGAGCCGCCGATACCCCGCATCTGCGGATGCGAGCCGTGCTTGTCCGTCACATGCTCCGTGCGCGAGAGCTTGCGCAGGATCACGTAGAAGACCGGCGTCAGCATCAGACCGAAGAGCGTGACACCCAGCATGCCGAAGAACACCGCAACGCCCATTGCATGACGCATCTCCGAACCCGCACCCGAAGACAGTACGAGCGGGACCACGCCCATGATGAAGGCGATGGATGTCATCAGAATCGGGCGCAAGCGCAAGCGGCTTGCTTCGATCGCGGCCTGCACGATCGAGCGTCCCTGCATCTCCAGTTCGCGGGCGAACTCCACGATGAGAATCGCGTTCTTCGCCGACAAGCCCACCAGCACCATCAAACCAATCTGCGTGAAGATGTTGTTGTCGCCATCCGTAAGCCAAACACCGAGCAGCGCCGACAGAATGCTCATCGGTACGATCAGGATCACCGCGAGCGGCAGGGTCAGGCTTTCATACAACGCTGCAAGCACGAGGAACACGAGCAGCACGCTGATCGGGAACACCCACAAAGCCGCATTGCCCGCGAGAATCTGCTGATACGTGAGATCGGTCCATTCGAACTTGATCCCGCGCGGCAACACTTCTGCGGCGATTCGCTCCGCCGCTGCCTGCGCCTGACCCGATGAATAGCCAGGAGCCGGACCGCCGTTGATGTCAGCTGCCGTGTAGCCGTTGTAGCGCACCACCATTTCCGGACCATAGGTCGGCGTCACCCTGACGAGCGACGAGAGCGGCACCATGTCGCCATTCGCGTTGCGGGTCTTCAGCAAGCCGATATCTTCAGGGTTCGCGCGGAACGGGGCATCGGCCTGCACGCGCACTTGATACACGCGTCCGAAGCGGTTGAAGTCGTTCACGTAGAGCGAGCCGAGATACACCTGCATCGTGTCGAAAACATCTGTCACAGATACGCCAAGCTGCTTGGCCTTGACGCGATCCAGATCGACGTTCAGCTGCGGCACGTTGATCTGATAGCTCGAGAACGTCGGTCCGAGTTCAGGCGTCTGCGAGGCACGCTTGATGAACGCCTGCGTCGCATCCGCGAGCGCTGCGTAACCGAGCGCACCACGGTCCTCCAGTTGCATCTTGAAACCACCGAGCGTACCCAGCCCGAGAACCGGCGGCGGTGGGAACACGGCGATGAACGACCCCTTGATACCCGCATACTTCTGATTCAGCGCACCCGCGATCGCATTGGCGGAAAGTGCCTTGTCATTCACGCGGTTCTTGAAGGGCTTCAACGTCACGAACACGATCCCCGCGCTCGATGAGTTCGTAAAGCCGTTCACCGACAAGCCCGGAAATTCCACTGCGCTTTCCACGCCCGGTTGCTTGAGCGCGATGTCGCTCATCTGCCGAATCACGCCTTCGGTACGGTCGAGCGATGCGCCATTGGGCAATTGCGCGAAGCTGATCAGATATTCCTTGTCCTGCGCGGGCACGAAACCGCCCGGCACAATCTTGCCCATCAAAACCGCACCTGCAAGCAGCACCGCATACAGCACCATCATCACGGCCTTGCGGTTGATGACGCTCTTCACGCCCTTGCCGTAGGCATCCGAACCGCGATGAAAGACCTTGTTGAACTGACGGAAGAAGCCGCCGAACACACGGTCCATGCCACGGGTGAGCCAGTCCTTCGGTTCATCGTGACCCTTGAGCAACATCGCAGCCAGCGCGGGCGACAAGGTCAACGAGTTGAATGCGGAGATCACCGTTGAGATAGCGATGGTCATCGCGAACTGCTTGTAGAACTGACCCGTGAGGCCCGACATGAACGCGAGCGGCACGAACACGGCTACGAGCGTCAAGGCAATTGCGATGATTGGCCCGCTCACTTCGCGCATGGCCTGATACGTCGCCTCTCGGGCAGATAACCCCGCTTCGATATTACGTTCGACGTTCTCCACGACGACGATTGCATCGTCCACCACGATGCCAATCGCGAGGACCATCCCGAACAATGACAGCGCGTTGATAGAGAAGCCGAACGCAAGCAACAGCGAGAACGTGCCGACAATCGACACCGGCACCGCCAGCAACGGAATGATCGAAGCACGCCAAGTTTGCAGGAACACGATCACCACGAGCACGACCAAAGCGATGGCTTCTGCGAGCGTATGAATTACCGCTTCGATACTGGAGCGCACGAACTGCGTCGGGTCATAGACGATCTGATACTCGAGACCCGCAGGCATATCCGCCTGCAGTTCCTTCATCGTCTTGCGCACTTCATCGGAGATTTGCAGCGAATTTGCACCCGGCTGCTGATTGATTGCGATTGCAACCGCCGACTTGTTGTCGAGCAAGGAACGCAAGCCATATTCCGATGCCGCGAGTTCGACGCGCGCCACATCGCTCAGATGCGTGACTGCACCATCGGGCGATGTCTTCAGCACGATGTCGCGGAACTCGGACTCGTTCTGCAAGCGGCCGCGTGCATTCACGTTCAATTGCAGGGGCGTATTCGGCAGCGTGGGCGAACCACCGATCACGCCTGCCGCCACCTGCACGTTCTGTTCACGAATGGCATTGACCACGTCGGTCGCCGTCATGCCGCGTTGCGCGACCTTTTGCGGATCGAGCCATACGCGCATCGAATAATCGCCCGAACCCCACAGCTGCACTTCACCCACACCCGAGATGCGTTCGAGCCGATCCTTCACGTTGATCAGCGCATAGTTGCGCAGATACGTCATGTCGTAACGGTTGTTCGGCGAGTTCAGGTGAACCACCATCGTCAGCGTCGGCGAGGATTTGATGGTGGTCACGCCAAGCCGCTGCACGTCTTGCGGCAAGCGCGGCAAAGCCTGATTCACGCGGTTCTGAACGAGCTGCGTGTTCTTGTCCGGATCGGTGCCGAGCTTGAACGTGACCGTGGTCGTGAGGTTGCCGTCGCTATTCGCCTGCGACTGCATGTAGAGCATGTCCTCGACGCCGTTGATCTGCTCTTCGATCGGCGAGGCCACGGTCTCCGCGATCACCTTCGGATTCGCGCCCGGATACTGCGCGTGCACCACGACCGAAGGCGGTACGACTTCCGGGTACTCGGAGATCGGCAGCTTGAACATGGCGATGACGCCAGCCAGCAACACGATCACCGACAGCACGCCCGCAAAGATCGGACGGTCGATGAAAAATTTGGATATGTTCATGACGAGTTCTGTCTGTTCGAGATGCTTACGAAGCCGATGCCGTTTTCACAGGCGTCGCATTGGCGTTGCTGTCCATTGCGACGTTATTGGCCTTGATCACATCGTTGGGACGCACGCGCTGCAAGCCATTGACGACGATGCGTTCGCCCGGCTGCAATCCCTTCGTAATCACGCGCAGGCCTTCATGCGTGGCGCCTAACGTAACTTCGCGGTACTGCACGCGGTTGTCCTTGTCCACCACCATGACGTACTTCTTGTCCTGATCGGTGCCGACAGCCGCGTCATCCACGAGCACGGCCGGATGTGGCGTGCCACCGCCGACCTTGATGCGTGCATAGAGTCCCGGCAAGAGCGAGCCATCCGGATTGTTGAAGCGCGCACGCACGCGGATCGTGCCCGAGGTCGTATCGAGGCGGTTATCGACGGAATCGACCACGCCTTCGCGCGAGTAACCGTCTTCGTTTGCAAGACCCAGCGAAACAGGCACGCTGCTGCCCGTATCGCGGCCGAGATAGCGCAAGTACGTCTGTTCGTCGACATCGAACGAGGCATAGATCGGCGAGACCGAGACCAGCGTGGTCAGAAGCGGCGCATTCGCACCCGTCGAGACGATGTTGCCCACCGTGAGCTCTGCACGCGATACGCGCCCCGATACGGGCGCCACGATATGCGTGTAAGCAAGGTTGATCTTCGCCGTTTCGAGCGCAGCCTGCGCGGCCTTCAGGTTGGCGACGGCCTCGCGCGCGGCGTTCTGTTTCTCGTCGTAATCGCGCTTGGCGATGGCGTTATCGGTAAGCAAGCGCTCTGCACGCGCAGCGTCGGTGGACGTATAGCCGTTACGCGCTTGCGCCGATGCAACTTGCGCCGCGGCGCGTGCGACTTCCGCTTCGTACGGACGCGGGTCGATGGTAAAGAGCGCGTCACCCTTCTTCACGAGCGCGCCGTCCTTGAAGTGCACCGCGACGATCGTGCCGGGCACGAGCGGGCGAATGTCGACATGGTCCACCGCTTCGAGACGGCCCGAATAGCTCTGCCAGTCCGTGATGGTCTTCGAGACCACCGCGGCCACGTCCACTTCGGTGGCGGTCGGGCTATGCGCGGCGGCTTGCGCCTGGTTGATGGCGTCGCCGTGACCGCGCCAGGCGGTATAACCGCCCGCGCCAGCAATGACGATCACCGCGCCTAGCGCCGCGTAAATACGTTTGCGAGTGAAGAACATGGTGAAGCTCCGGTTGCGTTGAGATTGTTTTTTTATGGTGCGTGGCGCGCTTATTTGGGGCGCGCGAGGCGTTTCTTGAAGAACGCGACGACATCGGCAAGCGCGTCGGGATGCGCGGCCAGCGCTTGATGCGAGGTCTTGCAATGACGCGTCATTTCGGTCGGCACGCCTGCGTTGATCAATTCCGCCGCGTATTTTTCCGCCTCGATATGCAGGAGGTCATGCTCAGCGCTCGCGATCAGCGCCGGCGGCAAGCCATTGAGTCGCCGCGATTCGAGCGGCGCCGCATAGGGATGCAAACGTTGCGAAGGCACGGGCAGATACGCGCGATAGCAACGCGCGCAATCGCTCATTTCCAGATCGGGGCACAGCACTTTGCGTTCATCGGCGAGGCGCGTCATGCTCGGATCGAGCAATGGCGCAAGCAGCACTTGAGCGGACAGGCGCAAATCGCCGCGATCGCGCGCTATGGCTGCAACGCACGTCGCGAGGTTGCCGCCTGCGTCATGCCCCGCCACGCCGATGCGCAAAGGGTCTGCACGTTGCGCCCGAGCATGCGCAACCGCCCACTGTGCCGCGCGATATCCGTCTTCAGGCGCGGCGGGAAATGGAAATTCAGGCGCAAGCGAATAGCCGACCGAGATGACCCAAGCGGGCGTATCTCGTGCAATGACGCTTGCAGCCACATCGGCTTCGTCCAGACTTCCACGCACGAAACCGCCGCCGTGGAAATAAAGAACGATAGGCAACACGTTGCCATCCGACGCGGGGCGGTAACTGCGCAGCGTGATCGGCTGTACGTGTCCGGCGATACGCACATCTTCGATGCACAATCTCGGACGCGCCTCCAGATCCAACAATGTTGCCATGGTTATTTTTCGTGCGCGGCCTGAGAAATAAGGCCGTCACGCATAAGTTGCGATGCTGCGAATTCTGGATGCCACGCCTTTTTTAATAAATGCCTATAATCCGGCAACACAATTCGGACGCACCGAACAATCATCGTTAATACGCACATGACTGTTCTTAGCCAGGCGCTTAATTCCGTGCGCCGCTATGCTGGTGCCCTAAGCATCGAAGGTGAGGAAACATGGATCGGCTACAAGCAATGCAGGTCTTCACACGGGTTGTCGACACCAACAGTTTTTCGCGCGCAGCGGATACGCTCAATTTGCCGCGCGCGTCGGTCACGACGATCATTCAAAACCTGGAAGCGTTTCTCAACGTGCGACTGCTTCAGCGCACGACACGCAGGCTCAATCTGACGCCCGATGGCGCGGCCTACTACGAGCGCTGCGTGCGCATCCTTGCCGACATCGAGGAAGCCGAGGGCACATTCTCGAACAACGGCAAGGGTCCGCACGGCAAATTGCGGGTAGACATGCCGGGGGCCATTGGAAGGCTCATCGTGATGCCGCAGCTTTGCGACTTTCACACACGCTATCCGGAAATCGAACTCATGCTCGGCTTCGGCGACAAGCCAGTCGACCTCATCCAGGAAGGCGTCGACTGCGTGATTCGCGTTGGAACGCTGCAGGATTCGAGTCTGGTCGCGCGACGCATTGGCGTGTTTCAGGGCGTGACGGTCGCAAGTCCCCAATATCTCGAACGTCATGGCAAGCCGCAAACGCTTGAAGACCTTCAGGACCATGTGGCCGTAAATTATTTTTCGAGCCGCACAGGGCGTGTGATGGATATGGACTTCGTCGTCAACGACGAATCCATCGAAGTGAAGATGCGCGGCATGATCGCGGTGAACGACGCCGAGGCCTATCTCAGTTGCGGTCTCAAGGGCGTGGGTCTGATTCAAGCGCCGCGCTTCATGGCGTTGCCGTACTTGCGTTCAGGCGAGCTTGTCGAAGTGCTGCCGCAATGGAGCCCTTTGCCGATGCCTATTTCCGCCGTCTATCCGCACAATCGCCATCTTTCGCCAAAGGTGCGCGTGTTCGTGGACTGGGTCGCGGAGCTGTTCGAGCGTTGCCCGTTGCTGCAAGGTCAGAAGGACGCGGAGGAGCGTTGCCTGCCCACCAGCACTGCCGCGCCCACGGTCGTGCGTCACGGTACACCGGAAGTTTCGGGTACTGAGGATGTCGTTGTATAGCTAACTATTGGCTAGCTATTTCGCTGGCAAAGCAAAGGCGTGTCTTAGGCGACACGCCTTTTTTTCGTCCCTATCGATGCGATAGGGAAAAATGCCAGCACATGCAAGCGTCGCCACATGTCCGGTGGCTAAGGCTCTTAGCGATTATTCGCCGGAATCGACAAATCTATTCGCGCATCCGGCATTTATCTGCCCCTAGCGTGGCGACTACATTTCGACCTGTCGCGAAGCGCATGCAATCCTCTTCTTAGCCGATTGCATCCGCGTCGCATCCGAAGCACAGGAAACGGATCGAAAGGAGTTGCACGCATGAAAAGCTATCTCATCACGGGTTTCTCGCTCGCGGCTATCTCAGCCGTGGTTTCGAGCACGGCATTTGCCGACGGCGGTGAAGGCATTGGTCGCGCGGGAACGTATCAGACGCAAACGACTACGAGTGAAACGCCCAAGACGCGTGCGCAAGTGCGCGCTGAACTTGCCGCTGCCTATTCGAACGGTTCGTTGCCCGCGTTGAATCGCAATACGTATCCTGATCGCAGCATGTGGGGCGATGCGGTCGCTGCTCAAAGCGAAGCGCATGCTCGCGATGCCGCTCAAGCGGAAGCGCGCAATCGCCATATCGTGGAATATGCGAACGGTTCGGTCACGCGCTAAAGAATTGCAGAGGTCATCATGTTCGAAAATACTTCGCTTGAACAATATTCGGTTCTTGAAGAACTAGCCTCTGTGACGCCGGTGTGGCGCCCGTTTGTCGAATCTCGCTCGCAAGAGACCGAGCAGGACACGAGCGAGCACGGCGAGTAGCAAATCAATCAAACGCGTGTGCCTGCCGGGCACACGCGTTTGAGCTTCAGCCGCAAGCGCCTATTTCACCGCAAGCAGTGCAGAAGTCGCAACCGTCTTTCCGGATCACCGCATTCGCGCCACATGTCGGGCATTTGCGCCCATGCATCTGCGTGAGTGTATGCGGGTCGTTCGACAAGGCATCGTCGGACGAAAAATCCGTCACGTCCGCGTGTGCCACGGTCTCGTCTTCAGTCACTAGAGCGCGTGTATGGGTCACGTCGATATGCTTGCGGGCAAGTACGCGTGACGGCACCTGACTGCCTTCGGCATCGAGAAAACCGCGTCGATGAAGAATTTGCTGAATCGCAAAGGCAAGCGCGGCGACTTCCGAGTCATGCCAGCGTGGACTGCGGTGTCCATCTAAACGCTCGACATCGCCGAGACGCACCTGACCGCGATCCCACGATACCTTGCGCATGTCCTGCAGCGTACGCGCGGCAAAGCCTCCACGCGCCGCAAGCGACAATGAACGCATGGTCGCCGTGATCCATTGCTGCGATTCGTCGCTCTGCCCCGTCGGGATAAAGAATTCGATGGGTCGCTCGATGGTCACGTCATCGCCTGCAATACGCCCTGTCACTTCGATGAACGACACCGCAAGATAGAGCGACTTCTTTCCCGCCTGCGTCAGATACTCGACCTTCTCGATAATCGCGGGCAGCTCTCCACGCGGACGATGATCGATCGCAATACGCAAAGGATCGAGATCCAGTTCGGGATCGGGCGAGTCGCTCGGTGTCTTCTTTTCCTGTGGCGTGACTGACAACACCGCGCCCAAGGTGTCGTTAGGCCGATAGGTCGCGAGTCCCTTCAAGCCACGTCGCCATGCCTCGAAGTAAAGGTCCTGAAACGCGTCGAACGGATAATCCGCGGGTACGTTGACGGTCTTCGATATCGATGTATCGACGAAAGGCTGCACGGCCGTCATCATTTCCAGATGATCTTGCGCGGACATATCGAGCGCACTCACGAAGTAATCGGGCAGCGCCTTGACGTCTCCGCCCATCTCGAGATAAAGCCTGTACGCGTGGTCTTCGACAGCGAAGGTCTGGCTGGAGCCATCGGCCATGCGCTTGGTGCGCTGATAGGTCCACGAGAACGCGGGCTCGATACCATTCGATGCATTGTCCGCAAACGCGAGACTCACGGTGCCCGTGGGCGCGATGGAAAGCAGATGGCTATTGCGGATGCCATGCGCGCCAATCTCGCTCTTGAGATCATCAGGCAAACGCGATGCGAAAGTGCCCTCTTCCAGATAACGTGCTGCCTCGAAGAGCGGAAATGCGCCGCGTTCGCGTGCGAGCTCGACCGATGCGCGATACGCTTCATCGCGCATGGTGCGTGCAACGCGCATGGCAAATTCGCGTCCTTCGTTCGAGTTATAGCGAAGACCAAGCATTACTAGCGTGTCGCCTAGCCCCGTGAAGCCGACGCCGATACGTCGCTTGGCAGCCGCTTCACGTGCTTGTTCTTCGAGCGGCCATAACGTGACATCGAGAACGTCATCGAGAAAGCGCACTTGCGTGCGCGTGGTACGCGTGAGACCGTCCCAATCGAAACCAGGAACGCCGCCGCGCGCTTGCGCAAAAGGGTCGCGCACGAAGCGAGTCAGATTGAGCGGGCCCAGGTTGCAGCAACCGTATGCGGGCAAGGGTTGTTCACCGCAAGGGTTCGTCGCGCGAATCGTTTCGACGGCGCGCAGATTGTTGTCGTCATTCATGCGCGACATGAAAACGACGCCTGGCTCGGCGACATCGTAGGTCGATCGCATGATCGTGTTCCATACGTCACGCGCACGCACTTCCCGATACACCCACAAGCCGTCGTCACGCTTCCGGATGTCCGCCGATGCCCGCTGCGCAGGCGAAGGCTCGGCCTTATGCACGAGTTGCCAGACCGCGTCGTCGGCAACGGCCTGCATGAATTCGTCCGTTACCGCGACGGACACGTTGAAGTTGTTCCAGCGTCCCTTCGTGTGTTTAGCCGCGATGAATTCGAGCAAATCGGGGTGCGTGCAGTCGAGTATGCCCATCTGTGCGCCACGGCGTGATCCTGCGCTCTCCACCGTGCGGCATGATGCATCGAACACATCCATATAACTGCATGGTCCGGATGCAGCTGAACCCGTGGAATGCACGCGCGCACCGCGAGGACGAATGGCGGAAAAGTTATAGCCCACGCCTCCGCCGCGCCGCATCGTTTCGGCCGCTTGCAGCAGCGCAACGTAAATGCCGGGCAAACCGTTATCGTCGACGCCTTGAATGGCATCGCCCACGGGCTGAACGAAGCAGTTGATGAGCGTGGCATCGATACCCGCGCCCGCCGCGCTCATGATGCGCCCGGCGCCCAATGCACCGCGCCGGAAGTTATCGACGAACTCCGCTTCGATCTTCGCGCGTAACGCTTTGGGCTCGGCCATTGCGACACCACGCGCCACGCGCAGATAAATATCTTCGACGCGCGTCTCGTCGCCCTTGGCATATTTTTCAAGCATCACGTCGATGGAAAATTGCTGCGGAGCGACGCCTGTGCTGGGGTTGTCTTCTGCCATGTTTGATCCTGTTGAATGCTTTGTCCGCTAATGCTTGACGGGGCCATGACGCGAACCGTGGGGCGCCGCCAAACGCAATGCACGACGATAGCGCGAATTCTCCCTGGCTGCTAATGAACCGTTAAACTCCTTCGATCGATCCAGCACTTTTCCTTGAGACGATCTATCGCATGAATGCGCCGCTCTTCGGTATCTCGGGCCGCTCGGGTCAAGGCAAGACCACGCTGATCGAGGCGTTGTTGCCCTGGTTTCGGGCACGCGGTCTTGTAGTCAACGTCATCAAGCACAGTCATCATTCAATCGAACTCGAACCTCCGGGCAAAGACAGCGCGCGCTTCAGGCGTGCAGGCGCGGGCGAAGTGGTGATTGCATCGCCTTACCGCTATGCAATCGTGCGCGAGTTGCGCGAGGGGAACGAGCCTTCGCTTACGGAACTCGCTGCGCGGCTGACACATGCGGACCTCACGATTGTCGAAGGATTTGCACGCGAAGCCATTCCGCGACTGGAGGTGGTTCGGCCATCGGTTGGCCGGGAGCCGCTTTATAAGACCGACGTCGCAATTCTTGCCATTGCAACCGACGATGCCTCGGCAGTCGACAGCGCGCTGCCTCTGCTGCGGCTAGACGATATCGACCGCATTGGCGCCTTTATCTGCGAGACACTGCGCATTGCCGTTTAATCTGCTTTGACGCCGTTGCGTGCGACGGCCAATGCTTCTCCGATTACATCGTCATCGCCAATATGATTCGCGAGAAGCAGCACGAGCTTGGCGTTGAGCATGCGGCTTTCTTCGTCGCTTAGTCCGTCGTGTGTGCCGATGAGCCGTTCATAGAACGCATCCGGATCGGCAAGATTGGCTTCGAGCTTGAGCTTCATGCTGGCTTTATCCATTGCAGGTAGCGCGTTGTACGGCGTTAAATATCGCATCGGCGTTGAACGCACGCCAGCGCGCGCATACGTGCTGGTCGGGGCGCAACAAGTAGAACGTGCCGGGGCGAGCATCGAATCGATGCGCCACGATGCCATCGACGTCTTCGATATCCTCGGACGACGCGGCCATGCCCTTCGGCGCAACCAGCAATAGACGAAACGACGTTAGCCTCTGTAAAAGAGCCCTGCGCACTTCCTCCGCGTCATCGCTGCTGCAGAAGTAGATTCCAATGAAGCCTTTACCATGCGTTTGTTGCAAGAGCCATGCAGCGCGGCCATTTACGCGTATGGGCGCATCCACGCATGCCGTCCCTGGCGTCATCGAACATGCGAAGCTGTCATCGGGCTGATCGGGCGTATTGAGCGGCGAGTCTTGCAGCACGGTCGGCACCGAGAGTCGCCCGCTATTGACGAGGCGTCGCGCAAAAGCACAGTCCTTCGATAGCTCCAACACCGCGTCCCGAAAGAGACGCGAGGCCGCACTCTTCGGCGTGATGAAATCGGTCGATCTCGTGGAATGACGAATGTTTTCATCCGCGGCGTATTCCCGTTCGGATGCATACGTGTCGAGTAAAGCAGGCGGAGCGTCGCCATGAACGACGAGACTGAGCTTCCATGCGAGATTGTCTGCATCTTGCACACCGCTATTCGCGCCGCGCGCGCCGAAAGGTGAGACGCCATGCGCCGCATCGCCTGCGAACAGAATTCGACCGTGCCTGAAATGCTCCATGCGCTGACATGCAAACGTATAGATGCTCACCCATTCGAGTTCGAATTCCGCATCTTCGCCAAGCAATGCCTTGACGCGCGGAATGACACGTTCGGGTGCTTTTTCCGTGACAGGGTCAGCTTCCCAGCCGAGCTGAAAGTCGATGCGCCATACGTTGTCCGGCTGGCGATGCAGCAGCACAGACTGGTTGCGATGAAACGGTGGATCGAACCAGAACCAGCGTTCCGCCGGAAACGGCGCTTTCATCTTGACGTCCGCAATGAGAAAGCGGTCCTTGAATACCCGGCCGTGACTATCGAGATCGAGAGTCTGACGAATGAAGCTGCGTGAGCCGTCGGCCGCTACGACATAGCGTGTACGTAAGGCGTATCGTCCATCGGGCGTATCCACTTGCAGTTCGACATGATCCCGATGCTGCGTTACACCGACTACACGGCTCTTCCAGCGCATATGCAAGTTATCGAGTTGTGCCGCGCGTTCGACGAGATAGCGCTCGACGTAATATTGCTGGAGATTGATGAACGCGGGATGCGCATGGCCTGCTTCGGGCAGCAAGTCGAATGCATAAATCAGATCGTCATGCAGGAACACCTTCCCGACATTCCAGCGCACACCTTTTTCGATCATCTCGTCGACGCAGCCGAGACGTTCGAAGATTTCAAGCGTGCGCTTCGCAAAACAGATGGCGCGCGAACCGGCCGATACGGTGTCGTCGCTATCGACGAGCACGGTACGAACGCCGTGTTGCGCAAGATCGATTGCAGTGGCAAGACCGACCGGTCCCGCGCCGGTCACGACCACCGGATAGACCGGGGACTCGGCGGTGTCGTGTTCCGGTGCTCGCTTGTAAGCAAAGCGGACCATGTCGTTTTTGGGTTGTCTCCTGCTATTGCCTCTTTGGGCAGACCTCAAATCTCCGTTAAGGGCATTGTACAAACGGACTTTTCTGTGCGGCTACGTTTTTTCCTGTATTTCCCTTAAGCACAAAAAAAAGAACGTCCGTTCTAAATGAACGGACGTTTTTATTGCGTCTTTAATTGCTTTCTTTAGCAAGCCGCTAAGACCGCCATAAAGCCTTCTTCAGTGAAGGGCTTGAGGTAGTAGCCGTCGAATTGTTCCTGTTCGCTGTCACGGTGCCGGTCGTCACCCGTTACCGCGACGACGCAAGCAAGCTGGCTCGGCCCGGCAGCGCGCAACCGTCTGCAAAGATCGCGACCATCGAAATCCGGCAGGCCTATGTCGATAAATATCGTGTCGTAGCGATTTTCCGACGCGAGTTCAAGCGCCCGGTGTCCATCGTATGCGACATCTGCGATATGCCCGGAGGCGCGGGCAAGCGCGCTGAAAGCGTCGCAAAGACCAACGTCATCTTCAACGAAAAGCACGCGCATGATGGATTTTTCCCAAAGCGTAAATAGCACAAGCGTCGAAGATCGAGCGCAATAACCAATAGCGCAATAAGCGGGCCTGAGGTTCGAAGCTGATGCTTTTAATCGAGCGGGTTGTCGCTCCAGGCGCTGCGTTCTTGCCAGGTATCGATATCCGCGTTAAGCGCTGCAAGCTTGGCCCGCACGGCTTGAAGCCCAATGTTGCCAAGCACGAGATGCGCGGGCGGATTTTTAGCTTCCACGGCTTCGATGATGACCTGCACCGCGCGCACCGGATCACCCGCTTGTCTTCCGCTAAGCTCGGCAATCCCCGCGCGACGGCGACCGGCGACGGCATCGTAATCGTCAATCGAACGCTGGGTCTGCTTAAGCGAGCGGCCCGCCCAATCCGTGCGAAAAGGTCCTGGTTCGACGGCCGTGACCTTGATGCCAAGGCCCTCGGTCTCGCGCGCGAGCGCTTCGCCGAGGCCTTCGAGCGCAAACTTGGTCGCAGCGTAATACCCGCTGCCCGGGTTACCAACCAGGCCGCCCACGGATGTGATGTTGACCACGTGCCCCGCGCGACGCTCACGCATGCCTGGCAATACCGCGCGAATCATCGCAGCCGCGCCGAAGAAATTGGTTTCGAACATCGCGCGTACCTCGTCGTCCTCGCCTTCCTCGACTGCGGCCAAATAGCCGAAGCCGGCATTATTGACCAATACGTCGATCTGACCGAACGCATCGTGCGCCGCTTTTACTGAAGCGGTGATGTCGTCCGGGCGCGTGACGTCGAGCCGAACCGCAATGGCTCTATCGCCTGCAGGCTCGACGATGTCGGCGACGCGGGCGGGATCGCGAGCGGCGACGACAGCACGCCAGCCGCGCACAAGCACAGCGGATGCGAGTTCACGGCCAAAGCCGGTGGAACAGCCGGTGATGAACCAGACAGGCGTGTCTTGCTTCGATGCTGACATTGCGGGTCTCCGTGGTTAGCGTTGCGCTAATCATTTTGACCGCAAAGGCCGACGCTTGCTTAACGCAGACGCGGCATGCGCAACGCGCGATGTTCGCGCGGCTCGAACAAAACAGTCGTCTCCAATTTTGCGGCCATGCGCTTCCAGCCGCAAAGGTCTTGCTCCAATGCCGCGAGGGTAACGGGGCAGTAAGTTCGTTCGGGGGTGGCGTTGCCTCCAAGAACTGCGTAGTCGCGCATCGGTTGTAGGGTTGCTTCTCGCTCGGCGATTTGCCTTGCAATCTTCGCCCGCAGGCGGATAAGGGAATCGTCCATGGCGCTTTCGGTTTGCTCGTTTGCTCAGTTGCTTTTCATTTCTTAGCCGATTCACAGCAAACCGCGCGCCTGACTTTCATTTGGCTCACAGACGCTTAAGCTCAAGCCGCTCGATCAACTGGCGATGCCGTGGATAACGCGCCCCGAGCGCGCCGGGCGCGGCCAATTCGAACTCGCTGAACTCGAACCCTGGCGCCACCGTGCAGCCGACGAGCGCGGCACCGCCTGGTTCATGGCATTCGGCGGCAAACCAGTCACCCGCGTTGACGACCGCCTGAAACGCCGCCTGCGGATCTTCAAGCGCATTGCCGAGTCGATGCGTCAGCAGTTCTCCGTTCGAATGGAGCACATGGACATCGATCGAGTCACCCGCATAGAAATGCCAGACTTCATCCGACCGAATACGGTGCCAGGCGGAGTAAGCGCCATCGCAAAGGAGGAAATAGATGGCTGTCGATGCCGAACGGAGATCGTCCTCGCCCTTGCGCGTGACTCCTGAATTCGCGCGATAGGTCTCACGAAAGTAGCCGCCCTCGGGATGCGGTTCGAGCTTGAGGCGATCGATCAACTCGCGACTGTCTATGCTGGGTATCTGCATGCGTTCTCCTTTGCCAGATGGTTGGCGCATCGCGTATTCTGCATCGGATCGGTTTGCATGCAGAACGCAAGATGCCAACGTCTCTCATCGAAGGAAGACCATGACGCTAACCGCGACCACGAAAAACGCTCTTGCTCCAACCGGCACGCTTCGCGCGGCGCTCAACCTTGGAAACCCCGTGCTCGTGCATCGCGATTCGGCGAGCAGCGAGCCCAGCGGCGTCTCCGTGGATATTGCCCGCGAACTGGCCGCGCGGCTCAGCGTCGAGATTGCATTCAATTCCTTTCCCAACGCCGCGCAATCGGTGGAGACGGTGACGGCGGAACAGGCCGATGTCGGCTTCTTCGCGATCGATCCGCTGCGTGGCGCGGGCATTGCGTTCACTGCACCGTATGTGCTGATCGAAGGGTGTTATCTGGTGCGCAATGACTCGCCGCTTTCTCGCATCGAGGATGTGGATCGCGAGGGCAATCGCATCATGGTGGGCAAAGGGAGCGCATACGACCTCTTCCTGACGCGCGAGTTGCAGCATGCTCAACTCGTGCGCACTGGACTGTCGGAGGCGGTGGTCGACACTTTTCTGCGCGACGGGATCGAGGTCGCCGCGGGCGTGAAGCAGCAACTCGAGGCCGACGCCGCTCGCACGCCCGGGGTACGGCTGATCGACGGGCGCTTCATGGTGATCAGGCAGGCAATGGGCTTGCCGAAGACTCGCGGCGATGCGGCCACGCAGTATCTTCGCGACTTCATCGAGGACATCAAACGGTCGGGCTTTATTCAGGATGCGTTCGCGCGACACGGCATTACCGGCGTCTCGCTTGCGCCGCCGGAGCAGCTTTGATGCAGGGCGAGCGTATCCAAGTGACGGTATCCGTGACCGACTGGATCGACGCATCGTTCGAGTCCGATGTGGCAGGCGGTCTCGCCGCGTTCAATGCCGGTCAACTCGGACCAAGCGATCATCGCGACCTGGCCGTTTCGCTTTATCAAGGCGACGACTTTGTAGGCGGCCTCGCGGGCTTCACCGCGTGGGAATGGCTTTTCGTCAAATGGCTCTGGGTTCGCGAAGATGCGCGCGGTCGCGGACTTGGCGCTCGCGCGCTCGACGCCGCCGAAGTCGAGGCACGCAAGCGCGGCTGCCGCGCCGCGTGGCTCGATACGCTCAATCCTGCAGCCCGCGATCTTTATGCTCGCCACGGTTTCGAAGTCTTCGGCGAACTGGCGGATTTCCATGCAGGACGTGCGCGGTACTTCATGCAAAAGCGGTTCTGAATACAGGCATTTGGCATTCAAAATGCGGCATGCCGGCATTTTGCATCATGCATTCAATCCGAGCCGATGCACCGCGCGCTTCGTGATTTCCCTGCGCTTTGCGAGCGAAGCCGCCGAGCGCTCCCGCACGTCCGCCACTACGGCGGCAGGCGCGTGATTCGGATCGCCGGCATCGAACGGCGGCGCGGGCGCGTACTCCATTTGCAGTTGAATGGCCTGCGCCTCGTGCTCGCCGACGAGTTCAGCCGCGAGCGTCAGCGCGAAGTCGATGCCCGCCGTGATTCCACCGCCCGTGAACAAGGCGCCGTCGCGCACCACGCGGGCGTGCACGGGCGTCGCATCGAATTCGCCCAGCAGTTCGTGAAAAGCCCAATGCGTCGTCGCACGCATGCCGCGCAGCAAACCGGCCGCGCCGAGAACGAGTGAACCGGTGCATACCGAAGTGATGAAGCGAGCGCCCTTGGCCTGCTGGCGGATGAACGCAAGCGTTTCCTCGTCTTCCATCAGAGCGCCGACGCCTTCGCCTCCGGGAACACAGAGCACGTCGAGCGTGGGGCATTCCGCGAACGATGTGTCGGGTGTGAGTTGCATCCCTGTACTGGAGGGAACAGGCGCGAGCGTTTTGCATACAAGATGCACTTTAGCGTCCGGCAGATGCGCAAAGACTTCGTACGGACCGGTGAGGTCGAGTTGTTGAACGCGCGGGAAAAGCAGCAGGCCGATTTGAAGGGTCATCGCTTTCTCTCTCATGGCAGGTTGAAGAATGAAGGTGGACGAATGCATCCTACGCCGCTACGCTATGGCGAGATGGTCGATCGCCCCACCTTTTACGCCAAGCGCCCTAGCTATCATGTCATCGCCGAAGCCACGCATCATCGACATACTCGCCTTTCCCGACGTCCAGTTGCTCGATGTCGCCGGTCCCTTGCAGGTGTTCGCGTCCGCGAACGAACTGGCGCGCGAGGCCGGCATGCCACGCCCTTATCGCGCGAGAGTCGTCGCGCCGGGCGGCACGGTGACAGCATCGGCGGGACTAGGGCTGATCGGCGAAGCGCTGCCCGATGCGCGCGAGCCGTGCGACACGCTCGTCATCGCGGGCGGCTGGGGCGTGCATGAAGCGCTGCGCGACCGCACGCTGGTCGACTGGGTGCGCGCGCGGTCCGCTCATGCGCGCCGCACGGCATCGGTGTGTACCGGCGCCTTTCTGCTTGCGGCGACCGGCCTGCTGGACGAACGCCGCGCCGTCACGCACTGGACGCGCTGCGCCGAGCTCGCGAGCCGCTTTCCGGCGGTGCGGGTCGAGTCCGATCCCATCTTCATCCGCGACGGCGATCTCTGGACCTCCGCGGGCGTGACAGCGGGAATCGACCTGGCGCTTGCGCTCGTCGAAGATGATCTCGGACGCGCGCTCGCGCTCGATGTCGCGCGTCATCTCGTCGTGTTTCTGAAGCGCCCCGGCGGGCAGGCGCAGTTCAGCGCCGCGCTTTCGCTGCAGAAGGACTCGGGCGAACGCTTCGGCGAATTGCATGCGTGGATCGCGGAGAATCTTGCATGCAATTTATCCATCGGAACGCTGGCGGCGCGCGTCGGCATGAGCGAGCGCAGCTTCGTGCGTCATTACCGGGCGCAGACCGGCGCAACGCCTGCTCGCGCCATCGAACAAATGCGGCTGGAAGCCGCGCGCCGTATGCTGGGCGACACGGACCTGCCGGTCAAGCGCATTGCGGCACGCTGCGGCTTCGGTTCGGAAGAAACCATGCGACGCGGCTTCGTGCGCGCACTCGGGGTTGCGCCTCAGACTTACCGCGAGCGCTTCGCCCGCGCGGCGGTATCGGCATAAAGTGCATGCAAAAGCCAATCCTGCTGCTTTTTTTGTCATCCATGCTCAAGGCTGTATGCTCGCTGCCGATACCAGAGTAAGAGCGATTGCATGAGGCGCTTCGGGCAACCGTGCGCGAGCCGCTTTGCTTAACCAACCGTCCGACGAGGCGGCCTGAGGGCCTGGAGCGCCGATGAGTGTGTTTTCCGCGTATAACGCGCCACTGCAGGCGGCTCAGGCCGCACAGGAAGACGTGACCGACGCTGGCGCGGACGATGCCGCGCCGGCGAACATCGCACCGTCCATCGACGCCTTGCTGCGGGACACTGCCGCGTCCGCTTGCCCCAACACATGGGCTTGGTATCGCGCGGGGGAGCAATTGCATCTTGAACGCCAGGGCAATGAATTTTGCATACCAGCGTGGCCAAGCGACATCGCTGAGGACCGCCTCGCGAAAGCCTGCGCCGCGCACGGCTGGCATGCATGGCCGACCGGCCGCGGCGAAAGCGTGCTCGGCTGGCTGCTCGCGCCGGTGGCATACAGCGACAATGCACATCTCGCTGAACTCGCGCGCGCACTTGGTGAACGCGTGCAGGCCGATGTCCTCGCGCGCGCGCAACTCACGCAACGCGTGTTGTATGAGATCGCGTATCTCGCCAGTTCGGTGCCCGAGCGCGCGGACTTTCTGCGTTGCGTGCACGAGCGTCTCGGCACGCTCATCGACGCCGAGAACTTCTACCTCGCGCTCTACGACCGCAAGACCGGCAAGATCACCTATCCGTATTACGTCGATGTGATCGACACGGACGTGGTCGCCGCCGAGAACTACGACATTCTCGATCCCAAGCGTCTTTCGATGACAGGGCAAGTGCTCACGAGCGAGCAGCCGCTCTTCGTGACCGCAGCCGACATCTGCGCCGCCGAACGCGCGGAGCGTTTCTATTGCATCGGCGATCGCCCCGAGTTCTGGATGGGCGCGCCGCTCAAGAATGCGTCCGACGAAGTCTTCGGCATGCTGGCCATGCAGGTCTATGACGTCTCGCGCATGTACACCGCCGAGGACCGCGCGCTGTTTTTAGTCGTGGCGCGTCACGTCGCAATGGCGCTCGACCGTATCCTGCATCGCGCGGATCTGGAAGAACAGGTCGCCCGCCGAACCTCCGAGTTGTCGAAGCTCAACGCTGCTTTGCGACATGGCATTGCCGAGCGCGAGCGTTCCGAACATCTGCAAGCAGCGCTCTATCAGATCGCGGAATTGTCGAGCCGGCCCGGCGACATGATGGAGTTCTTTCGCAGTCTGCATGGCATCGTCGGCGAGCTGCTCTATGCGCGCAATTTTTATGTGGCGCTCTTCGAAACCGAAACATGCGAAGTCTCGTTTCCCTATTACGTCGATGAGATCGTGCAGGAGCGGCCCGAGCCGCGTCGCGGCCAGCGTGGGCTCACCGAGTATGTGATTCGCGAACGCCGCGCGCGTCTCATCGATCATCAGGAAGCGCTGCGTCTCATCGCGGAAGGGGCGTTCGAAACCGATCACGACGACGTGCGCCTGCGCTCGTGGCTCGGCATTCCGCTGTTCGATGGCGATGTCGTGCGCGGCGTGCTCGCGGTGCAAAGTTACTCGCCGCTCGTGCGCTATTCGCAGCGCGATCAGGAGTTGCTGACCTTCGTATCGCGCCATATCGATACCGCCCTCTCGCGCCGCCGCGATGCCGAAGCATTGCATGCAGCCAACCTCGAGCTCGAAGCCCGTGTGCAGGCCCGTACGCGTGAACTCGACGATGTCAACGCGCGTCTGCTGTACGAGAATTCGCACGATGCATTGACCGGCCTGCCCAACCGCAGTCATCTGATGCATCGGCTGCGTGGTGCATGGCACGACTACCAGACACGCGGCGATGAGCTCTCGGTGATGTTCATCGACCTCGATCGCTTCAAGGTGGTGAACGACAGCCTGGGTCATCATTTCGGAGACATGTTGCTGGTGCAGGCCGCCGCGCGCCTGCGCGATTGTCTGCGCTCCACCGATCTGCTCGCTCGCTTGGGCGGCGACGAATTCGCAGTGCTGTCGCCCAAGGCGCCGGTACGCGACGCGGTGGCGATTGCCAAGCGCATCCTCGCGGCTTTCGATCTGCCGTTTCATATCGAAGAACATGTGGTGTTTTCTTCGTGCAGCATTGGCATCGTGAGCGCGGACACGCAGTTTCATACCGAGCCCGCCGATCTTTTGCGCGATGCCGATACCGCGATGTATCGCGTCAAGAACGCGGGCCGCGACAGCTTCGTCGTGTTCAATCAGGAGCTTCGCCGACAGGTCTCCGATCAGGTCGAACGCGAGGGCGCATTGCGTAACGCGATCAAGCGCGACGACGAGTTGCTGCCGTATTTTCAGCCTATCGTCGATGTAGGGAGTGGCCAAGTGGTCGCGCTCGAAGCGTTGATTCGCTGGCGCCAACCCGATGGACGTATCGTGGCACCCGGCGAATTTCTGCCTGCAGTGGAAGGGCTGCGTCTCATCGGTCGGCTCGACTTATACATGCTGGAACGCGTCGCCGCGATACTTTCCAATGCCAGCTTTGCGCACTGGCCGCCCGTGCATGTCAATTGTTCGAGCTATAGCATGACGCGCCCCGAGTTCGCCGACGATGTCCTTGCGCTGCTCAGGCGTTATCGCGTGTCGCCATCGCGTGTGTGTCTCGAACTGACGGAAGGCGCGCTCGTAGCCGAGCCGGATCTTGCGCGCCGCACCATGCAAAGACTCGCGGATAACGGCATGTCCGTCGTACTGGATGACTTCGGCGCGGGCTTTTCGTCCCTGAGCTATGTGCATCAGTATCAGTTCAGCGGCCTCAAGATCGACAAGTCGTTTATTCTCGAACTGACCGAAAGCCCTCGCAGTCGCGCGATCGTGCGAGCTATCGTGCGAATGGCCGAGTCGCTCGATCTCACGCTTGTCGCCGAAGGCGTCGAGGACGCGGCCACGCTTGCAGTGCTACGCGACATGGGTGCAGCGCAGGCGCAAGGCTACTTCTTCGACAAGCCTTTGCCACTAGAGTCGCTGACGCGCAGCGCGCTTGCGCCACGCACTACTTCAAGCGCCATTCTCTGATTCTTGAGCATTGGATCAGGGCATGCCGCCAAGCGAGGGCGAGATGATGCTGCCCGGTTCACCTTCCGGCACGCCGGTGTCGGTCGTCATAGCGCGCATCGATACAGGCGCGTGATTAGTGGTGCACGTCTGCAACGAGTCGTTGCCAAGGCACTGCATGAACGCGTCAGCGCGATCCTTTGTATCGAACATGTACAACGTGTCTTCGACTTTCACTTCGAGATCGGAAATACGGTCCGCTTCAATTGACATGCTTCGCTCCTTCGAGTGGATAAACATGTCAATCGGCTAGCATCAAGTGCGCCTGGCGCACGCTGACCTTAGGTACAACGGTTGCTGCTCTATCAACTTGGTTCACGAAACGACAAGGCGACTAAAGGAAACCGTAATGACATCCGCGCAAACAAATAACGACTTGCATGAAGAGCCGCGTACACCCGGCGGCAATCGTCTGAACAAAATCGAGCCGTCCGAGGCAGACAGGGTAATCCCTCGGCCCGGAGAAGCGCTAGAGCAGAACCCCGTCACGGACCCTGACAAAGTAGGTACATCCCCTGACGATTCAGGAAACCGGCCAAGACCGCTATAAATAAATTAAATGATCTTGCGGGCAATTTCCAATGATGCAGACGCCTAAGACGCGTTAGGATTAAAGCGCGTCGAATTTTGGGCGCGGATTCGCACGGCGCTAAATCAAGCTTAGAACCGCGCATCGGTCTTGCAACCGCTTGGCCGCTTTAGCAAAAGGAGGCTTTATGAAATGGGAAACCCCTAGCTTTACCGATATGCGCTTTGGCTTTGAAATCACGATGTACATCGCCACGCGTTAATCGCCAAGCAGAAAACGGCCGCACAAAGCGGCCGCTTTCTTTTCAAGGCTTGAGCGACTCGTGCTACGTTGCACCGTCACCTTCGCTTTTTTGTGGGCCAAGTCCTCCCTTTCCTGCCGGTTCAGGTCGGCTGCCTGAACCCAAAGGCACTTCCGCCGTTTGATGCGGATCTTCGTCAAGCCGCCTATTTTCAGGCTCTATCTCTCCCGCATTAGGCTGACGCACTCCTTGCTTTGGATCGCCTCCTGTCGCTGAACCGGGACCCGGCAGATTGCCGATAGAACCGCCACCGCTTGCTCCGCTGCCAGCATCGCCAAGCGGCTTATCCGTGCTCTTATGTTCGCTGTCGCTAATCGTCATTGCTTGCTCCCGTTAAAGACTGTCGGTGCCAACAACCCGAGCAACGCGCATTCCACTTCGAACCTTCAGCTCGCGACAGTCGATCCGATCACGTCATTAGCCACCGCGTCGACCGCCTGCTTGACGATGCCGACTATCTCATCCACTTCGGCACGCGTCGTGACGAGCGGTGGCGCAAAGCCGAGAATATCGCCGTGCGGCATGGCTCGCGCAATCACACCGCGCTCCAGAGCCGCTGCCGATACCTTCGGCCCGACCTTGAGCGCCGCATCGAAAGGTTTGCGCGCGTCTTTATCGGCCATGAATTCGAGCGCGGCAAGCATACCCGCGCCACGTACTTCGCCCACTAACGGATGCGAATCGAATGCCGCGTGAAGCTGCGCATGCAGATAAGCTCCCGTTTCCGCCGCATTCTGCGTGAGGTTTTCACGTTCGAGAATGTCGAGGTTGGCCAGTGCAGCAGCCGCGCAAATGGGATGACCCGAATAGGTCCAACCGTGTCCCATCGGACCATGCTCTCGCGAGCCCTTGTCGATCACATCCCATACACGTTCGCCCACGATCACGCCCGACAGCGGCGCATAAGCGCTCGTGAGGCCCTTGGCCACGGTGATGAGATCCGGCTTGATGCTGTAATGCTGCGCGCCCATCTTCGAGCCGAGACGTCCGAAGCCGCACACGACTTCATCGGAGATCAAGAGGATGTCGTGCTTCCTGAGCACTTGCTGGATAGCATCCCAGTAACCTTCCGGCGGCGCGATGATGCCGCCCGTGCCCATGACCGGTTCGGCGATGAACGCAGCGATGGTATCCGCGCCTTCCTTCGCGATCAGCTTCTCGAGTTCTTCCACGCAGTATGCGGTGAACTGCGCTTCACTCATACCAGCCGGTGCCTTTCGATACCAATGCGGACAAACCGTATGCTTCACACGATCGATCGGCAAGTCGAAGTGCTGATGAAAGCTCGGCAAGCCAGTGAGGCTGCCCGTGACGATGCCCGAGCCATGATAGCCCCGTTCGCGCGAGATGATCTTCTTCTTGTTCGGGCGACCCAGTACGTTGTTGTAGTACCAGACGATCTTGACCTGCGTTTCGTTGGCATCGGACCCGGACATGCCGTAGTACACCTTCTTCATGCCTTCCGGTGACCACGCGACGATGCGCGACGACAACTCGATGATCGCATCGGTCGAGTGACCGACATAAGTGTGATAGTAAGCGAGCTTCTTTGCCTGCTCATAGATGGCTTCGGCCACTTCGGTTCGACCGTAGCCGATGTTCACGCAATACAGCCCTGCGAATGCATCGATATAAGTCTTGCCCTGATGATCTTCGATACGAATGCCCTTGGCGCCCGTCACGATCTTGCCCGGCAACGCGCCGCTTGCATGATCGTGCGCGTGCGTGGACGGATGCATGAAGTGCGCGCGATCTTCCGCGAACAAGTGTTCAAGCGAATGCTGTTCCTGGCTCATGTGCTTCTCCTTGAAGCGCTATGCGTGTTCTTAACGTGGGTTGAATCAGGCTGCGCTCGAAAGCGGCAGACCCAGATTCCCTAAGCAAAAATATTTCGTTTCGACGAAGGGTTCGAAGCCCTCCGCGCCACCTTCGCGGCCGAGACCCGATGCCTTCATGCCGCCAAAGGGAATGGGCGCGCCCGTGAACTTGACGCCGTTCACCGAGACCATTGCGAAGTCGAGCCGTCGCACCAATTGAAAGATCGTGTCGATGCGCGTGGCGCAGATATAGGCGGCAAGGCCGTATTCCGTATCGTTGGCGCGTGTCACGGCTTCGTCGAGCGTATCGAACGGAGAGATCGCGGAGATGGGCGCGAAGTTCTCTTCATCGTAGATACGCATGCCAGCTCTAGCATCCGCGACAACGGTCGGCTCATAGAACCATCCACCGAGCTCATGCGCGTTGCCGCCAACAGTGATGCGCGCGCCTTGCGCCTTTGCGTCTTCGATACGCGCAACGGTCGCATCGAAAGCGGCCTGATGCATGAGCGGACCGACATCGACATTCGCTTCGAACGCGCTGCCTACCTTCAGTGCCTTGACCGCTTCGGTATAACGTTGCACGAACGCTTCGTACAAGGGGCGCGCCACGAAGATGCGATTCGCGGCGCAACAATCCTGACCCGATGTCTGAAACTTCGCCCCAATCGCAACGCGCACCGAATGTTCGAGATCTGCGTCCTCGGTCACAATGAACGGCGCATTGCCGCCAAGCTCGAGCGCAAGCTTCTTGATGCCTGCCTGCGCCACGGCCTTTGCCACGAGACCTCCAACGCGCGTCGAACCGGTGAAGCTCACCGCACGCACGCGAGTGTCGCTCACGAGCGCTTCCATGGTCATCTGCGGCTCGCCGATCACGACGTTAAATACGCCTGCGGGAAAGCCCGCCTCTTCCGCGAGTTGTGCAAGCGCCATCGCTGAAAAAGGCGTTTCGTGCGCAGGCTTGATGACAGCCGTGCAGCCCGACGCAATAGCGGCCGCGGCTTTGCGCGTGATCATCGCCACGGGAAAATTCCATGGCGTGATGAGCGCCGCAACGCCGACTGGCTCCATGACCGTGCCGAGATGCGCGCCATCGATATGCGTTGGAATGGTGCGTCCTGTAAGGCGTTTTGCTTCGTCGGCAAACCATTCGATAAAGCTCGCGGCATATGCGATCTCGCCCTTCGCTTCGGCGAGCGGCTTGCCTTGCTCCAGCGACAAAATGCCTGCAAGGTCGGACTGATGACGCAAGATCAGTTCATGCCAGCGCATGAGAAACGCGCTGCGCTTTTTCAGAGGTGTCCAGCGCCAAGCTTGAAACGCGCGGTCGGCGGCTCCGACGGCGCTGACGATCTGTTCGCGTTCGAGCATCGGCACATGCCCGATGACCTGCTGATCGGCGGGATTGACCACCGGGATCGACGCGGCATTGTTGCTATGTACCCAACGGCCGTCGACATAGCACAGCGACTTGAAGAGAACCGGATGTCCTAACAGCATGATGTTCGCTCCTATCGGTTGATTCGCTCTTGACTCGGATTCGATGGAGTCACTTTAAGCTCATGCCGCCGCGGAATTTTTCGTTATCGCTTGCCACGCCTGATGTTTTTTCTGTTTCATGCTCGCGACTCAAACTTGCGCCCACTCGGGCGGACCACCGCAATCGTCCTTGATGACCTTGGTCACGATATACGTGAAGTACTTTTCGATGCCGAGTTCCTCGACCAGCATCGAGTCGATGAAGCGCTGGTAGTGGTCTATGTCCCGCGCGACTACATGCAGCACGTAATCGACACCACCACCTGTCGCCACGCACTGCACGATCTCGGACGCTTGTTGCACGCGGTCTTCGAAGCGTCTCATGTCTGACGCGGTATGCCGCGAGAGCGTAACCTCCACGACGATACGGCTTCCCTTGAACGCCGACGTCCAGTCGATATTCGCCCGATATCCCTTGACTATCCCGCTTTCTTCGAGCCGCTTCACGCGCTCCCATGCAGGTGAGATCGACAGGTTCACCTTCTCCGCCAGACGCGACTTCGTAATGCGTCCGTCGCCCGCGAGGATGCGCAAGATAGCCAGATCGTATCGGTCGAGTTTGGTCAAGTCAGATCGTCACCGGTATGTTGCGTTCGACGATGTCGGCCACGACAGCCACCGTGTCACCTGTCTGTACGAGGCCAGGAAAGTGCCTTGCCGCAAGCAGTCCCGTACGCTTTGCGCGATATTCGACCGGCGTCGCGCCAGAGCGCGTGATGTCATGAACACGCGCGAGCACGTCGCCCTCGGCCACCATGTCGCCAAGATCGCGGCACATTTCCAGCAAGCCCGCATGTTCGCTCGTCGTATAGCACGCGCCATCGGGCATATCGAGCAGCGTGGTCGTGCGCGCTTCGCCAATCACGCTTTCTTTGTCGGTGATGCCCGCATGGGCGAGGAAGCCATACACGCCGCGTTCCGCGATGGCGACGCTAGCAGCAGTGGATGAACCGCCGCCACCGAGTTCGGTGGAGACGAACACCTTGCCCGCCTCTTCGGCTGCGCTGTCGTATAAACCGACGCTATCGAGTTCGAGCATGCGCATTGAATAAGGTGCGCCGAACGCGCGCATGGCGGCTTCGCAGCGAGCCTGTTGCCGTGCATCCGCCAACACGTGAGTCGCCGCGAACGGAAGAAAATCGAGCGTACGCCCGCCTGCATGAATGTCGAGAACGTAGTCCGCCAAGGGCAGCAAATGACGCTGAAAGTAATCGGCTATCTTCTGCGTCACCGTGCCATCGGGATGGCCCGGAAAGCTGCGATTGAGATTACCCGCGTCGATGGGCGACGTGCGCGTACCCGCGCGAAACGCCGGGTAATTCATGAACGGCACCACGATCAAGCGGCCATTGATATCGCCGGCCTTCAACGTCGATGCGAGCTTCGACAACGCGATCGGCCCTTCATACTCGTCACCGTGATTGCCGCCCGTGAGCAACACGGTCGGTCCGTCGCCGCGCTTGATGACCGTGACCGGAATCATTACCGCACCCCACGCCGAATCGTTGCGCGAATACGGCAGTTTCAGGAAGCCGTGTTGTTCGCCGTCGGCTTCGAAGTCGACGGTCGGACTGATCGGTGACGCGCGCATCGTACTACTCCTTCACGAACAATTTGCGAGGCGTATTGCAGAAAGTCTCGACGCCGGTATCGGTAATTAGGATGCTTTCCGTGATCTCGAGACCCCAGTCATCGAGCCATAGTCCCGGCATGAAATGAAACGTCATGCCGGGTTCGAGGACCGTCTTGTCCCCCGGCCGCAAGCTCATGGTGCGCTCGCCCCAGTCGGGCGGATAACTCGCACCGATGGGATAACCGCAGCGGCTATCCTTCTCGATACCCGACTTGCGCAGCACCGCGAAGAACGCATTGGCGATGTCCTCGGTCTTGTTGCCCGGCTTCGCAGCGGCGAGTCCTGCTTCAATGCCTTCGACTACCGCCTTCTCGGCATCGATGAAATGCTGCGGCGGTTTGCCGAGATAAACCGTGCGCGATTGCGGACAGTGATAGCGCTTGAAACATCCGGCGATTTCGAAAAACGTCCCGGCATTCGCAGTGAACGCGGAGTCGTCCCATGTGAGATGCGGCGCCGCTGCATCCGAGCCAGTGGGCAAGAGCGGCACGATAGCGGGATAGTCGCCACCATAGCCTTCGACGCCCGTGATGCCCGCGTCATAGATTTGCGCGACGAGGTCGCACTTCCTCATGCCAGGCTCGACCTTGTCGAGAATGCGCGCGTGCATCTTCTCGACGATGCGCGCCGCCACACGCATGTATTCGATCTCGCGCGGCGATTTCACGGCACGCTGCCAGTTGACGAGCGCGGTCGCGTCCTTGAACTTCGCGTTGGGCAAGTGCTGAACGAGCGACGCATATGCCTTCGCACTGAAGTAGTAATTGTCCATCTCCACACCGATATGCTTCTTGTCCCATCCGCGCGCGACGATGACTTCAGTCGAGAGATAGTCCATCGGATGACGAACCTCAGACTGCACGTAGTGATCCGGATATCCGACGATATTCTCGTGCGCCATGAACACCGTGCGCTTCGCGCCATTCGCGTCTTGCCCGCGACCGAACCATACCGGCTCGCCATCCATGGCAAGCAGCACGCATTGATGCACATAGAATGACCAGCCGTCGTAACCGGTGAGCCATGCCATGTTGGTCGGGTCCGTCACGATCATCAGGTCGATACCTGCTTTCTCCATTGCGCGTCGCGTCTTCGCCATGCGCGCGTCGTACTCGCCGCGATCGAACGGCAAGCGCACGACCGGCGCTTCGCCTCGCTTCTCTTGCTTGATTTCGGACATCGTCCCCTCTGTCAAAGCGTCACATCGTTGTGAAAGATGCTTCCTGCACGCGTCGCGCGTGCTCTTGCAAACGCAAGTGCTGCAATGGCCGTGTCCTGCGCGCCGGTGCCGGTGAGATCGCATACGGTGATGTCGTCATCGCTCATGCGGCCTTGCACTTGCTGCGCGATGATCTGTCCCAATTCGGCGAACGATGCATCGGCGGCGATAACCCCTGCGCTTATCGCGTGATGCAGTTCGCCAAGCACACGCGTTTGCTGCAAGCGGTCGCACACGTAGCGCGCCGCCTCGAACACGTCTGGCGCAATCTCGTTCTTGTGCTCGGCATCCGAACCCATCGCGGTGATATGCAAGCCCGCATGAAGATCGCGGGCGTGAATCAACGGCTCGCGGCTGGGTGTCGTGGTGATGGCGATATCCGCATGCCTGAGCGCGTGGCTCACGCTATCGGCGACAGCGCATTCAAGGCCCGCCGCTTCACAATCGCGCGCGTAGTGCAACGCGCGCTTGCCGTCGCGTGCCCACACGGTCACGTGATCGATGTCGCGTACCAGTCGCAACGCTTTGAGTTGAAGGCGCGCCTGTTCGCCCGCACCGATGATCGCCACGCGTTTGGCGCCATGTCTTGCGAGCCAGCGTGCGGCGACAGCACCCGCTGCCGCCGTGCGTACCGCCGTGAGATAGCCGTTGTCGAGCAGCACGGCTTGCGTCAGTCCCGTGCGCGCCGAAAGCACGAGCATGAGACCGTTCAAGCTCGGCAAACCCAGAGAGGGATTGTTGAAGAAGCCAGGACTAACCTTGATCGCAAAACTCAGAAGACCCGGCAAATAAGCGGTTTTTATGTCGACTTCGCCAGCGTGTTCGGGAATGTCGAGGCGAAGAATCGGCGGCATCGCCACCGCTTCTGTCGCAAGCGAACGGAAGGCAGCTTCGATCTGTGCGATCGCATCGAGGTCGAGCGGCACGAGTTCGCGCAGCTCCGCTTCGCCTAGCAAGATGGTGGAACGATCGATTGAAGACGTCATCAAAGCGCTCCAATCAGGCGGCGGTGCGTATCGATATCGATGTTGCAACCGCTCACGACGATAACCACTGGCCCACCTTCACGCGGCCTGATGGCACCATCCAGCACAGCCGCGATGCCGACGGCCGCTGCGCCCTCCACCACGAGCCGCTCTTCGCTATATGCATGTGCAATGCCGCGAGCAATCGAACGCTCATCGAGGAGCACCATGCGATCGATCAGTTCACGTGTCATCGCGAACGTATGCTGGTTGTCGAGACCGATACCGCCGCCGAGCGAATCCGCCAGCGTTTCGAGTTCATCGACGAGAACGGGTTTGCCCGCCTCGAGGCTCGCATGCATGGCGGCGCCGCGTTGCATGGATACGCCGATCATTTCGATGCCTGGCCTCAAGCCTTTTGCCGCGAATGCCACGCCGCTGAAAAGACCGCCGCCCGACAGGGGCACGACGATAGCCCATACATCGGGAAGCGCTTCGATAATCTCCAGACCGATGGTGCCCTGCCCTGCAATGACGCGCGCATCGTCGAAAGGCGGTACGAACGCATAGCCTTCTTCGCGCACCAGGCGTTGCGCTTCGACTTGTGCATCGTCCTGGCTCTTGCCTGCAATCACGACGCGCGCGCCGAGCGCCGCGACCGCATCCACCTTGTTCACTGGCACAAGCGATGACATGCACACTGCGGCCTCGATACCCAGCGCGCGCGCCGCATGCGCGACCGCACGGCCATGATTACCCGTCGATGCCGTCACGACACGCTTGCACCCTGCTTCCGCGAGTTGCGCCAATGCGTTGGTCGCGCCGCGCAACTTGAAGCTGCCGGTAGGCTGAAGCGTTTCGAGTTTGAGGTAGACAGGTGCGTCTACAACGCCCGAGAGTGTCGCCGACTGCACGAGCGGCGTGACGAGCACACGCCCTTCGATGCGTTGGCGTGCGCGATAAACATCGTCGAGCGTGAGTGCGGACATGGCGCGATTGCATTGAGCAAGTGTCGATGCAACCGAGTCTAATGTCCTAAAAAATCGTTTTGAATTGTCCTAGTTCATTTCCGCGCATGCGAGATTAGTTGAAGTCGTGCACGTGCGGAAATTGCTCGAAGACTTCGCGAATGGTCTCTATGGCCGTGCGAAAGCTCGCCTCGCCCACTTCGGCGCCCACGCACAGACGCACCGCATTGGGCCGCTCAGCGCCGCGCACGAGAAACGGATCGGGCGATGTCACCGCGATATTGCGGTTGCGCAGTTCGCGCGTGATACGTTCCGCTTCCCATTCATCCGGCACGCGCAGCCACGCAGAGAGCGCGTTCGGATGGCTGCCGAGCACATATTCTCCCAGCACTTCACGCACGACACCCTGACGCATCGAAAGCCGTTCGCGTTGTATCTGCACGAGACGTTGCGCCGTGCCATCCATGATCCAGCGTGCGGTGACTTCGGCTATCGGCGAGGTCGCCATCCAGCTCGATACGCGCAACACGCTTTCCGCGCGCAAGGCAAGACGCCGTGGCACGGTCATGAAGCCCGTGCGCAAGCCGCTTAACACTGACTTCGTCATGCTCGTGCAATAGAACGCCAGTTCGGGGATCAGGCTTGCTATCGGCGTCTGCGCCTTGGCGGGCAACGCGCCGTAGACATCGTCTTCGATGACATACACGCCGTATCGCTCTGCAATGCGCGCAATCGCGCGCCGGCGCGAGTCGGTCAAGATGGCGACCGTGGGATTATTGAGCGTCGGTGTGCAGACCAGTGCGCTTACGCGCTCGCTGTCGCACATTTCCTCGAAATGTTCGGGACGTATGCCATGTTCGTCGATTTCCAGTCCCTTGAGCGTGAAGCCGAGCACGTTTGCGGAGCCTATGACGCCGTGATCGGTGAGGCTCTCGCAGAGCACGGTATCGCCCGGTCCGACAATGGAAGCAAGCGCCAGAAAGATGCCGTGCGCAGCACCATTCGTGACAAGGAGCGTCTCAGCGGTCGCAGGCATGTTGAGCGATTCGAGCCAAGCAACACCCGCTTGCCGATGATGCTCGAAACCCGCAATCGGACGAAACGCGCGTATCCAGGGCTGATCCTCGATGGTTGCAAGCGTCGCGCAGACCTTGCGCCACATTGCATCGTGTTCGGGCGTATGGACGATACGCGCAATCGAAAAGTCGACCACGGAGCGCTCGGCCGTATCGAGCATGTAGTTGGACATGGTCTCCGTCACGCGCGCCGCGACGAAGCTGCCGCGCCCGACTTCACAGCGAATCAGCCCCTGGCGCTCGAGTTCTTTATAGGCATTGGTGACCGTCTGCACGCTGATTTCCAGGTCCGCCGCGACCTCGCGTTGCGGCGGCAAGCGTGCGCCTGAAGCCAGTGTGCCGTTCTCGATATCCAGCGCCATCGCCTTGACGAGCCGCTTGTATTTCGACTGTACGCCTTGCACGGTGCGTACGGCCTCGCGCCATCGCTGATTCAATTTCCACTCCTCGTGCGCTTGACTCATGCGCAATAGTGGCGCAAAAGCTCCTTGAAAAATAATTGTCCTAGAGCAATCGGAACAAATATATGGCTTTGTATTCTGCATCGGTGGCTGCGCGGTAAAGCCTGTGAAGACCGCTTCCTATAAGGGTTTTCTCCATGACCGATCTAGCCGCAGCCTTCAAGGAACGCGCGCAATCGACCATACGAACGCTACCAACGCTATAAACGGAAAACGCTATGAAGACCAAACGACTGTCTGGAATGCTGGTGGCCGCATGCGTCGCCGCGGCGAGCTTGAGTGCCTTCAGCGCGGGCGCTGCCGCGGAAACCACCTTGCAACGAATTCAACGCACCGGCGAGGTGCGCATCGGCTATGCGAACGAAACGCCCTTCGCCTATACGACGGCCGACGGCACCGTGACGGGCGAATCGCCGGAAATCGCCAAGAAAGTATTCGCCAAACTGGGCGTCAAGAAAGTCGATGCGGTGCTGACCGAATGGGGCGCGCTCATTCCGGGCCTCAAGGCAGGCCGTTTCGATGTGATTGCAGCGGGCATGTACATTACGCCCGAGCGCTGCAAGCAGGTTGCTTTCGCGGATCCGCAATATCAGATTCCCGACACGTTGCTGACGCTCAAGGGCAACCCCAAAAACCTTCACAGTTACGCCGATGTCGCCAAGCAAGGCGACACGAAACTCGCAGTAATGGCCGGCACGGCGGAACTCGGTTATGCACGCGAGGCGGGCATCAAGGACGATCAGATTCTTCAGGTGCCCGATACCACCGCGCAATTGCAGGCCGTGCGCGCACGCCGCGCCGATGCAGCCGTTGGCACCTCGCTCACCATGAAGGGTCTTGCGACGAAGGGCGGCCCGCTAGTCGAAGCAACAAGCCAGTTCAACGACGACCCGAAGCATACGGGTTATGGCGCCCTCGCCTTTCGCCCCGAAGATACCGATCTGCGCGATGCGGTCAACAAGGAACTCCATGCCTGGCTCGGCACGGACAATCATCTGAAAACGGTGGGGCCGTTCGGCTTCGACAAGACGAATCTGACCACGAAGAAAGCGCCTGAACTTTGCGGCGGTTGAGCAAAGATACATTCAGTACAGGCGCGCGTCGCGTCGTTCATTTAGCGAGGAACCGTCATGAGTGATCTCAATGAGCTACTGCCGCTGATGTGGAAAGGCACGCTCGTCACGATCCAGATCGCCGTGCTCAGCATCATGCTTGCGATCGTCATGGCGGGCATCGCAACGACGCTGCGCGAAGCGCCTTATCGTGCCCTGCGCTGGCTTGGAAATGTCTATGTCGAAATCTTTCGCGGCACGTCCTTGCTGGTGCAATTGTTTTGGCTGTTCTTCGTGCTGCCCTTGCCGCCCTTCAGTATTCAGTTGACGCCCTTTACCGTGGCCATCGTTGGTTTGGGTTTGCATTACGGCGCTTATGGCTCCGAGATTCTGCGCGGCGCATTGCACTCGGTGGCAGGCGGACAATACGAAGCAGCACTGGCACTCAACATGCCGGCACGGGTCAGGCTACGCCGCGTCGTGTTGCCTCAAGCCATGATCAACGCACTGCCGCCCGCCACGAACCTCATGATCGAATTACTCAAAGGGACGTCGCTCGTGTCGCTGATCACGCTTTCGGACCTGACGTTCCGCGCGCGACAACTCGATGAAGCGACCTTCAAGACAGCGGAAATCTTCGGGCTGACGCTGCTGATCTACTTCGTACTGGCGCAGATCATCGTCACGGTGATGCGTCACTTCGAGCGCCGTGTAAGCAGTCACGTCGCCGTTCGTCGCGTCGTGCCGAGGGCCGCATCATGACGACATTCGGTCAACTCTTCGATGTGAAATACGCGCTGCATATCCTGCCGGAACTGCTGCACGCCGCGACATACACCATCGGCATCACGCTCGTGGGGTTTGCCATCGCGCTGGTGCTGGGCCTCATGCTCGCAATACTGCGACGCAGCGAGATCGTTTTCGTCTCGAAGGCGACGGCTTTCTTCATCGAGTTTATTCGCAGCACGCCGCTTTTGATTCAGGTGTATGTGCTCTTCTACGTTGCGCCGCTTTATGGACTCACCATGTCGGCGTTGATGGCGGGCACCATCGGCATTGCCGTGCACTATGCGTGTTACGTGTCGGAGGTTTATCGCGCAGGACTCAACGGCGTCGCGCGTGGACAATGGGAAGCGGCCTGTGCGCTGTCGTTGTCGCCCTGGCGCACGTATGGCGGCGTGATTCTGCCGCAGGCCATTCGTCCCGTGATTCCCGCACTCGGCAATTACCTCGTCGCCATGTTCAAGGACACGCCCGTGTTGTCGGCCATTACCGTCGTCGAACTGATGCAGCAGGCGAAGAATATCGGCTCGGAAACCTTCCGCTATCTCGAACCGATCACCATGACGGGCGTCTTCTTTCTGATCATCAGCGTGACCTTCGCTTCGGGCGTGCGTCACCTCGAACGGCGGGTCAGGTTGCCATGATTTCGCGCGGAGACACGATGGCTAACCCGGCGGATGGCGCACGGTAATGGAAATCAAGGAGCAACAGATGAAACGAGACCTCGACCCGTCGTTAGGCGAAGCCGCCGACGCGCAAGCCAATACGCCGATGGTGCGCTTTCGCAACGTGACGAAGCGATACGGCGCGCTTACCGTACTCGATGGACTCGATCTGGATATCGCGCGTAACGAGAAGGTCGCGATCATCGGGCCGAGCGGCTCGGGGAAATCCACGCTGCTGCGCGTGTTGATGACGCTCGATCCCTTGACCGACGGCGTGATCGAAGTCGATGGCGAGTCTCTCACGCATGAGATGCGCGGCGGCAAGCTCGTACCCGCGTCGCAACGACATGTGCGGCAAGTGCGCAGCAAGATCGGCATGGTGTTTCAGAGCTTCAACCTGTTCCCGCACATGACCGCGCTCACGAACGTCATTGAAGCGCCTACGAGCGTGCTAGGTCTTTCGAAGAAGGAAGCAATCGAACGTGGACGCGAGTTGCTATCCATGGTCGGTTTGTCGGAAAAATGCGGTCACTATCCTTCGCAATTGTCGGGTGGACAGCAGCAACGCGTAGCCATCGCGCGGGCGCTTGCCATGCGCCCTAAAATCATGCTCTTCGACGAAGTGACCTCCGCGCTCGATCCCGAACTCTGCGGTGAGGTCCTCAATGTCATTCGGCGCTTAGGCTCCGAACATAACCTCACCATGTTGATGGTCACACATCAGATGGGCTTTGCAAAAGACTTCGCGGATCGCGTCTGCTTCTTCTCAGAAGGAAAGATCATCGAGCAGGCCGCGCCGCAACAGTTCTTCACCGCGCCGCAACATGAACGCACCAAGCAGTTTTTGCGCGCGGTCACTGAGGCGCTCTAATCCAAGCATTCAGTTGGCAAGCGGTCCGGGAATTGCTTCCTGCTCCGGGATAGACACCGGAGAGTGCAATGTCCCCTTCCCAACATAAGGTCGCTCGCGTGGACGACTTGCCCACCGGGCACGGCACGCGTGTGTGCATCAAGCACGATGCGAGCGAAACACCGATTCTTCTCGTGCGCGACGGTCAGGCCGTGCACGCCTTTTCACCCGACTGTCCGCATGCAGGCGCGCCGCTCGAAGAAGGCGCGATCTGCAACGGCCGCATCGTTTGCCCGTGGCACAAGGGCACGTTTGAAATCAGTGATGGCAGTCTCGTCGAGCCGCCGGCGCTCAAAGGTCTGACGCGTTATCCGGTCACCGTGTCGAATGGCGATGTATTTGTCTCGCTCGGTGCCGAAGCGCCGAAGACGCAAGACGAGCATGGCGCGGATAAGACCATGCTCATCGTCGGCGCGGGCGCCGCAGGCGCCGCGGCATGCGCGGCGCTGCGCGAAGCCGGCTTCAGCGGGCGTATCGTGCTCGCTGGCGACGATGCACGCGAGCCTTACGATCGCACTTCGCTAAGCAAGTTCGTGCTGTCAGGCGACATGCCGCCCGACGATGTTCCGCCCCTTCTCGACGACGATTTCTTCGACGCTCAAAAGATCGAACGCGAATTGACACGCGCCGTGCGACTCGACGCGAGCAACAAGCAAGCCGAATTCGCCAGCGGTCGGACAGTCGATTACGACGCCGCGCTCGTTTGCACGGGCGGCACGCCCAAGCCGCTCAAGGCGCCGGGCTCGAATCTGAAGCATATCCATCTGCTGCGCAATCGCGAACATGCAAAAGAGATTCTTGCATCGCTCGATGCAGTGCAATCACCTGTGCGCGTCGTGATCGTCGGGGCGAGTTTCATCGGTCTGGAAGTGGCTTCGTGTCTTCGTAAGCGCAAAATTGAAGTCACTGTCGTCGCGCCCGGCAAGGTGCCATTCGCAAAGCAGTTCGGTACGCGCATCGGCGAGATGTTCAAGCGCATGCATGAACAAAACGGCGTGACGTTCCATATGGATACGCATGTCAGCGCGTTCGAAGGCGACGACGCCGTGCGCGAAGTGCTGCTCGAATCCGGCGAACGGCTACAGGCCAATGTCGTGATTGCGGGAACGGGCGTGACGCCGGCTACGGACTTCATCACTGGCGTCACGATGGGCGACGACGAAGGCATGGAAGTCGATGCGTCGATGCTTGCCGCGCCGAGTCTCTACGCAGCGGGCGACATCGCGCGCTTTCCGTTGCCACGTGCCGGTGCAATGGGTCGCATCGAACATTGGCGCGTCGCCCAGCAACATGCGCGCGTGGCGGCGTACAACATGGCGGGCATCGCACGCGAATACACCGGCGTGCCTTTTTTCTGGACCTTTCATTACGACAAGAACTTCGAGTATCTCGGCCACGTCAGCGAACCCGAGCGCGTCGAAATAGATGGCGATCTCGATCAGCAGCAGTTCATCGCTTACCTGCTGAAAGATGGCGAGGTTCGCGCGGTGGTCGGATGCGGGCATGAAGCCGCCATAGGCCGGCTTGCCGAAGCCATGCGCGAGCCGATCACGCTCGATGCCGCACGGCGCGTTGTGAGTAGCTAAACGGTCGATGGCGCGCCGCCCCATTGCTCGACACAACGCAGAAATTATTTGGCTTAAGAGGAATAGGCTATGGCAACTCGAAAGACCAAGACGAGGACGAGCAAGGCGAAGCCTCGCGGCAAGTCGAACAGCACGCGTCAGCGACACGGCCTCGCTACCACCCGTAAAAAGTCGACAGCGAAACCCTCGCCCAAACGCTGGTCGCATCATGTGATGGAGACTAGCGACGCAATGGATATCGAGGGAAGTATCTTCAAGACCGGTAACGCGGACGAGATCGCGGATTCGTTGAAGCGCTCGTCGACCAGAAGCAAGCGTCGCAAGGGCTCGCCGTTTCAATCGGCCATGGCGATGCTGAATTTTTATATCAACCGCGCCGGGCGCAATTTGCCGAAGTCACGCCGCAGCACGCTGGAGCGCGCCAAGAAGCGGCTGCGCGAAGCATTCGGACGCAAGCCTTGAAACACGGGCTCGCGCAATGCGAGCCACTGCAACACGATCGATCAAGGCTGACGTTGTCCGCCGTTATATCAACGGCTAGTGCTGCGTATTCGTCTGAGCATCGGGGCGCACCTGATCGGGAGACCGTTCTATCGAGGGAACGACTCTTGCTCGCTCGTGGATTACCTACCGCAGCAGACAGGAGACACCATGATTGAAGACCCACCGCTCAGCCCCGGCGACGAAGCCGAACCCGGCGTGCCCGGAACCGGCGAAGACCTGTGTCCGGCCTGCAACGGCTCGGGCAAGCTCGACGGCGAGAAGTGCGACACATGCGGCGGCACGGGCAAGGTGACGCAAGGTATTGGCGGCGGCTGAGACGACTCTCAGCGTTGCAGTCCCTGCCAATCTCCTGGAGACCAGCTTGAACCTGCACCCTCTCACGCGTACCGCTGCGCTGCTCGTGGCGCTTGCGGCCACGAATACTGCTGCAATGGCCGACGACTACGCGCCTGGCTTCGGCCCGGACCCTTCCCTGCCCGCGCCGCATAAGTCGATGTTGCCAACCGTGAACATCGCGCCTGCCAAGCCCTGGCAGCAAGGACAAATGCCCATTGCGGCCGCAGGGTTCAACGTTACGCCTTACGCAACCGGTCTAGATCATCCGCGCTGGCTCGCCACGCTTCCCAACGGCGATGTGCTCGTCGCGGAAAGCAATGCGCCCGCGCAGCACGATACAAACGCGGGCATCAAAGGCCTCGTGATGAAGAAGGTGATGAAGCGCGCGGGCGCGGCGGTGCCGAGTCCTGATCGCATCGTCCTCTTGCGTGACTCGGACGGGGACGGCATAGCGGAAACGCGCACGGTGTTCATCGACAAGCTGCATTCTCCGTTCGGCATGGTGCTAGTCGGTGACGATCTCTATGTCGCCGACACGGACGCCGTCATGCGCTACAAGTACGAACCGGGCGCCACGCAGATCACGACACCGGGAGAGAAGTTCATCGACTTGCCTGCTGGCCCGATCAACCATCACTGGACCAAAAACATCATCGCGAGTCAGGACGGCAAGCGGCTTTACGTGACGGTCGGCTCGAACAGCAACGCCGCGGAAAACGGTATCGATGCCGAAAGCGGCCGCGCGGCGATCATGGAAGTCGATATCGAATCGAAGCAGACACGCCTCTTCGCCACGGGCTTGCGCAACCCGAACGGCATGTCGTGGCAACCGCAAAGCGGCGCGCTATGGACCGTGGTCAACGAGCGCGACGAACTCGGCGACGACCTCGTGCCCGACTATATGACCTCGGTCAAAGACGGCGCCTTCTACGGCTGGCCGTACAGCTATTACGGCCAGCATGTGGATGACCGCGTGAAGCCGCAGCGCGATGAGCTCGTGCTGTCGGCAATCCCGCCGGACTATGCACTCGGTGCGCATACGGCATCGCTCGGACTCACGTTTTACGATGCCAAAGCGTTCCCGCAGCATTACTGGAGCGGCGCGTTCATCGGTCAGCATGGTTCGTGGAATCGCAAGCCGAGGAGCGGCTATAAGGTCGTGTTCGTTCCGTTCGATGACGGCAAGCCATCCGGTCCACCCGAAGACATACTGACAGGCTTTCTCTCCACCGATGGCCACGCGCTCGGCCGTCCCGTCGGCGTCGCGGTGGACCACAGCGGCGCGTTGCTCGTCGCGGATGATGTCGGCAATAGCGTATGGCGCGTTGCGCCGGCTGCGAAGTAAATGGCCGCGCGCAAGCCCAAGGCGAAGGCCGTCACATCGAGCTTGTTCGCGCTCGCCGAACGGCAGATCGTCGGCCTCTACGACGCCGGCGTGCTTTCGCCTGCCGTGTTGCATCAGGTGATCGCGGCTTACGCGAACAGCGCGATCGACTGGAGCGAAGCCGCTTCCCTGCGTACCGTCGACGATCGCTCGGTGCACGAAGCCGTGGTGCTCACCATGATGCCGGGCCGCCCACTGCGATCGGCGCAAAAAGACTTCATGTCGGTGGTCGAGCATCTCGCGGCGGGCACCGGCGCGAGCGCCAAGGCTGCGGCGTCATCCGACGAAGCGCCCGAAGACGACGAAGCGCTGCTCGATCAGCTCGGTGGCAAAAGCAAAAGCTCGAGCGGGACGGCATCGCGTTCATCGAAGGCAAGCGATGAACCAAGCCAACGCAAGTCCGCAGGCTTCAATCCGCTCGTCGGCGCGCGCGGGTTCTCCACTCACGACAAGGGCTAAGACACCCGCCCGGCGTCTTCAGTGCGGCACGCCCGGTGCGACCACATCGACGAGATCGTCCATGTCGAAAGGTTTCGCGAGAATCGGCACATTGAGATGCCTCGCACGGTCCAGTTCGTCCGCATAGCCTGTCATGAGAATGAGCTTCTGCGCGGGCAGTCGCTGCGTGATCTGCTCGGCCAGATCGACGCCGTTCATGCGACCGGGCATTTGCACATCGGAGAGAATCAGGTCGAAGCTGTAGCCTTCGCCGAGCAGCGCAAAAGCGGCATCCGCGCTCTCTTCGTGATGAACGACACAGCCCAGCACTTCGAGCACGGCCATCACGCCGGCGGCGACATCGACGTTGTCTTCGACAACGAGTACGGTCAAGCCACGCAGCGGATGCTCTTCGTCGTTGAACGATGGCGCCGGGCGCGGCGCTTCGGCCTTCGGCACGGGCGCCACGCTCACAGGCGGAACGTGAACCGGAACGGGCACCGCCACCGATGCCGACGCGTGATGACGCGGTAGATAAAGCCGCACGGTCGTGCCCGAGCCCGGCACGCTCGTGATACGCGCGGTGCCGCCCGCCTGCTCGCAAGCCGCGAGCACCTGCGTCAAGCCGAGGCCCGTGCCCGCGCCGCGCTCTTTCGTCGTGAAAAGCGGCTCGAAGGCGCGACGCAATACCTCTTCGTTCATTCCTTCGCCGTTATCGGTCACGGAAATGAGCACGTATTCGCCTTCGGGCAAGTCGCTTTCGCCGTTGCGCACGCGCGCGTTCTGGCAACGGATGACGAGACGCCCGCTATGCAACATGGCCTCGCTTGCATTGACGGCGATGTTGACCAGCGCCAGCTCCAGTTCGACCGGATCGGCCCTTACCCGCCACAAGTCCGGCGACAATTCCACCTTCACCGAAACGGACGGCGGCACCGCGCTCTTGACGAGATCGAGCGTGGTCTTGAGCCAGTTGGATGGATCGAGCAGCTCCTGCTTTTGCGGATGCTTGCGCGCCACGCTCATCAGGCGGCGCGCAAGCGATTCCGCGCCCGCCGTCGCACGCTCCACCGCGATGACTTCGCTTTCCACGCCGTTGAAGTGCTTGCGCCGCGCGAGTTCCATGTTCGAGCCGACGACCATCAGCAAGTTATTGAAGTCGTGCGCGACGTTGGCGACGAGATTGCCAAGCGCGCCCATGCGCTGCAATTGCCTGCTCGACGCCTCTATCGACAGCCGCGAAGCGACTTCCGACTGCCATTGCTCCCACGCCACCTGTTCGGCGTTCAGACGGCGAATGGAGAACGCAATCAAGAGCCACACGGCGATGCAAGGCAGCGCCGCGATGGCGGCCACGAGCCCGAGGTGCTGACGCCAGCGCATTTGCAAGGCGGAAGCCGCGTAACCCGTCGCCACGTAGAGCGGAAAGTCGCCGACGCGCCGATAGGCAATGAGCCGCTCGACGTTATCGACCGTCGAACTCATGCGCGCTTGTCCATAGACTTCGTTATTGCGAAAGGCGTTGGTGAAGGGCGTGTTGTTGGCGGGCTGCGCGTCGACGTCGCTCAAGGGATAACGCGCGAGAATGCCGCCATCGCGCCGGTACAAGCCGATGACGAGCGCGCTGTCGCTCGCCGCGAGTTCGCGATAGAAGTCGACGAAATAAGCGCGTTTCAGGGCGATCGACACGACGCCGAGAAAGCGTCCGTCTCGACTGATGCGGCCCATGGTCGTGGTGAAGACATCGGACTTCGCGACCTTGCCGCGCAGCGGCAGCGAGAAGTACGCGACGGGCGCGACTTCGCGGGCGGACAGAAAGTCGTCACGATCTGCAATCGATACGGCGGGCGCGGGATAGAAGCGGCTGCTGACCAGCAGAACGCCATTCGCGCCGAACACGGAGATGGCCGCCACTTGGGCGAGCGTCCCGCTCATGCTGTCGAGCGTGCGATGCAGCGCTTCCTGGCGGCCCTGAATATTGGCGTCGTCGCTGTCGCCCAGTAAATCGACGATGCGCGTTTCCAGTTGCTGGTTGAGATCGACCACCTTAATGGCATGTTCGTTCGCAACGCGCGAGAGGCGCTCGGTAAGTTCTTCGGCGTCCGAAAAGCGGCGCTCGTAGTCGTAGTAGCCATAAATACTGAGGCAGACTAACGGAATGACGACCGAGCCGGCCAGCACGAGCATCAGCACCCGGCGCGTCAGGGCGAAGTTACGCGTGGGTAGCGGCAGATCGAATGTCGCGGTCTCTGTTGAGTTCAAGCGTTTCGCCCTGCGATGAAATCGACGGGTATATCGTAACCGGTGCGCGCCCGCCGTCCAAGCGGACGCGGTTCAGGCGTGGCGAAGCGCGCCCTTGCGCCAGTCGTCCTGAGGTGTTATTGGCAGTACGCGTTTGTGATGCGTCGCGTCGTGAAAGCGATAGATGGTCTTGTAGACTTCGTCGGATACGCGCTTGCCTTCGAGGAAGTCGTCGATGTCTTCGTAAGAGATGCCGTAGCTGTCTTCGTCGGGCTTTTGCGGCGTGAGCGTTTCTAGATCGGCGGTGGGCACCTTCATGGCGATTTCGTCGCTTGCGCCAAGCGATCTGGCAAGCGCGCGCACGCGGCGTTTATCGAGGCCGTAAAGCGGCAGGACATCCGCGCCGCCATCGCCGTATTTGGTGAAGAAGCCCATCACGGACTCCGCCGCGTGATCCGTGCCGATCACCACGCCTACGCGCGCGCTCGCCACCGCGTATTGCGCGATCATCCGCTGGCGCGCCTTGATGTTGCCGAGCACGAAGTCCTCGTGCTTCTCGTCCATGTAGCGCGCGCCCGAGAGGTTGAGCGAAGCGAGCATGGCGTCCGCTGCGGGCTTTACGTTGACCACGAGCGTCTCGTCGGGCCGGATGAACGCAAGTGCGCGCTGGGCGTCGGCTTCGTCGCGCTGTTCACCGTAAGGAAGGCGCATGGCGATGAAACGCGCATCGGCGCCGCGCGCGCGCAAGCGTTCGACCGCGAGTTGCGCAAGACGCCCCGCCGTCGACGAATCCACGCCGCCGCTGATGCCGAGCACATAGGTCTTGAGCTTCTGCGCTTCCAGATAGTCGGCGAGAAACGCGATGCGGAATTCGGTTTCGGCGGCTTCATCGAACGACGGCGAAACCTTGAGTTCCTCGATGATCGATTGCTGACGCGCGGCGTAATCGGAATCGTTGGTCATATTCGCGGCCCGGAAAGTTTGCTGTCCTGCTGTCCCTTTGGAACACGCGCTCATGCGCCCGGCTCCGCTTTGAGTTTTATCACATCGGCACGCGTTTGACGGGCTACGCAAGCGGTTTTAACGACTATGCTTGAACGACAAGTAAGCAGCCCGCGGCACCATTGCCATGGATTCCGTCTTCAAAAGCCGTCGCGACGCAGGCCGTGTACTGGCCGCGTATCTTCGCGACTATGCCGACCGCGACGATGTCACCGTGCTCGCGCTGCCTCGCGGCGGCGTGCCGGTCGCCTTCGAAGTCGCGGATGCCTTGCGCGCCGCACTCGACGTGCTGGTCGTGCGCAAGCTCGGCGTGCCCGTGCAGCCCGAACTCGCGATGGGCGCCATCGCGTCCGGCAATGCCTTCTATCTCGACGAACGCATAGTCGCCGCCGCCGGCGTCACCGAAGACGCGCTTGACGGCGTGATCGCCCAGGAGCGCGCCGAACTCGAGCGGCGCGAGACGCTTTATCGCGGCGAACGGCGGCCGCTCGATATGAATGGACGCGTGGCGATCATCGTGGATGACGGCCTTGCCACCGGCGCGACCATGAAAGCGGCGGCGCTGTCGTTACGTCATGCGGGCGCCGCACGGCCCGCGCGCATCGTGGCGGCGTTGCCCGTCGCGCCACTGAGATCGGAAGCGCGTTTCGAGGAGGCCGTCGACGACTTCGTGTGTGTGCTGCGTCCGCCGCACTTTTTAGGCGTCGGCCAGTTCTACGCCGATTTCGATCAAACCAGCGACGACGAAGTGCGCGCCCTGCTCGCCGCCGCGCGCTCAACGTAACCAGGGCGCATCGCTCACTTCCGCACTGAGTTCGTACTTCGCACGCGCCTGTGCAAGCACGGAGCGGTCGACGGTTCCGTCATCGGCAAGCGCCTTGAGCGCCGCGACCACGATAGCCACACGGTCCACTTCGAAGAACGCGCGCAACGCCTGGCGCGTATCGCTGCGGCCAAAGCCGTCCGTGCCGAGCGTCACGTAACGGCGCGGCACGTAAGCACGGATGAGTTCCGGCACGGCGCGCACGTAATCGGTGGCCGCGATCACGGGTCCATTGGATGCCGCGAGCGCGCGCGTGACGTAGGGCTCGAGCGCGTTGTCCTCGACATCGGAAAGGCGTGCAATGCGTTCGGCCGACGCGCCATCGCGGTGCAACTCGGTATAGCTCGTCACGCTCCACACGGCGGCTTCTATGTTCCAGTCGTCCTTGAGCATGGTGCGCGCGGCGATGGCTTCGTTGAGGATCGCGCCGGAGCCCAGCAACTGGACCTGCGCCGCGCTTTCTTCACCGCCGATGCAATACATGCCGCGCAGGATGCCGTCGCGCGTCGCGTCGTCGAGGGCGTCGTTGGGCGCGGACGGTTGCGCGTAGTTTTCGTTCGTCACGGTGACGTAGTAGAAGACGTCGTTTTGCCGGACCATCATTTCCTGCATGCCTTCATCGACGATCGCGGCGACTTCGTAGGCGAACGCGGGATCGTAAGCGCGGCAGTTCGGAATGGTCGATGCGCTCAGATGGCTCGTACCGTCCTGATGCTGCAAGCCTTCGCCGCCGAGCGTCGTGCGCCCCGCCGTCGCGCCGATGAGAAAGCCGCGCGAACGCTGATCCGCCGCAGCGAAGATGATGTCGCCAATGCGCTGAAAACCGAACATCGAGTAGTAGATATAGAACGGCAGCATCGGCAGATCGTGCACGCTGTAGGACGTTGCCGCCGCGATCCATGACGAGATCGCGCCCGCCTCCGAGATGCCTTCCTCGAGAATCTGCCCGCGCGTGTCTTCGCGGTAATAGAGCATCGAGCCCATGTCTTCTGGCTCGTACAACTGCCCGAGCGGCGAATAGATGCCAACCTGCCTAAAAAGGTTCGCCATGCCGAACGTGCGCGCTTCGTCGGCGACCACCGGAACCACGCGCGGGCCGATCGCGGCGTCTTTCATGAGGCTTCCGAGCATGCGCACGAAGGCCATTGTCGTGGACATTTCCTTGCCCTTGGCATCGACCGCGAACTGCGCCCAGGTGTTCAACGCGGGCGGCGTGAGCGCCTGCGACGCGCGTGCGCGCCGGCGCGGCAAGTAACCGCCGAGCGCTTTACGGCGTTCGTGGAGATAGCGCATTTCCGGCGCATCGTCGGCGGGCTTGTAGAACTTGACGTGCTCGACGTCGGCATCGGACAAAGGCAGCCGAAAGCGGTCGCGGAACGCCTTCAACTCCTCGAGATCGAGCTTCTTCTGCTGATGCGTCGTCATGCGGCCCTGACCGACCGTTCCCATGCCAAAGCCCTTCATCGTCTTGGCGAGGATCACGGTCGGCTGACCTTTGTGCGCGAGCGCTTTGGCGTAGGCCGCGTGGAGTTTGCGGACATCGTGACCGCCGCGCCGCAAGCGGTCGATGTCCTCGTCCGACATATGCGCGACGAGTGACGCGAGTTCCGGGTTCTGCCCGAAGAAGCGTTCGCGGTTGTAACGGCCGTCGTTGGCGGAGAAAGTCTGGAACTGGCCGTCGACGGTATGGGCGAAGGCACGCAGCAAGGCGCCGGTGCGGTCGCGTTCGAAGAGCGCGTCCCAGTCCGATCCCCACAGCACCTTGATGACGTTCCAGCCCGCGCCCGTGAATTGCGCTTCGAGTTCATCGACGATACGGCCGTTACTGCGGACCGGTCCATCGAGCCGCTGCAGATTGCAATTGATGACGAAGACGAGGTTGTCGAGCTGCTCGCGCGCCGCGAGCGACAGCGCGCCGATCGACTCGGGCTCGTCCATTTCGCCATCGCCGAAAAAGCCCCACACCTTGCGGCCTTCCGTTTGCAGCAGATTGCGGTTCTGCAGGTAGCGCATGAAACGCGCTTGGTAGATCGAGTTGATCGGACCGATGCCCATGGAGCCCGTGGGAAATTGCCAGAAGTCGGGCATCAGCCACGGATGCGGATACGAGCACAAGCCCGGCCCCGCGATCTCTTGCCGGTAATGGCGCAAATGGTCTTCGCTGAGAAAGCCTTCGAGATAGGCGCGCGCATAAACGCCCGGCGACGAATGCGGCTGAAAATAAACGAGATCGCCGCCGTTTTGCGCATCCGCCGCGCGGAAGAAATGATTGAAGCCGACTTCGAACAAATCCGCCGCCGACGCATAACTCGCGATATGCCCGCCGAGTTCGCCATAAGCGCGGTTGGCGCGAACCACCATGGCGAGCGCGTTCCAGCGCAGCACGGCGGCAAGGCGCTCCTCGACATCCAGGTTGCCGGGATACTGCGGCTGCTGCGCGAGCGCAATGGTATTGCGATACGGCGTGGCCCGCGCCCGCGCCGACTCCACGCCGACCGACCGCGCATGTTCGGCGAGCCGGTCGAAGAGATACTGCGCCCGCTCCTTTCCCACGTGCTTGACGACGGCATCGAGCGCGTCCAGCCACTCGGCGGTTTCGTCGGGGTCTGTGTCTTCACGGCCCTTGGCAAGAGAAAGAAGCTGGTTGGTTCCGCTCGATAAATCGGTCATGACGCGACTCCGGGTCGTTGCGTGCGCAAAGAGAGGTTTTACACAGCATATCCAGTGCTTCGCAAAATGTGCGTCTCATTTGGCTGGCTTCGCGCTTTCCTGTAGTGTAGATATTCTTCGAAAGTGCTCAATAACGGAATATTTCGACCATGAGTTCGCAGACACGGCAGCGGCTGGATCGTATCGATATCGGCATATTGAATCAGTTGCAGCAAAACGCGCGCATCACGAACGCGGAACTGGCGCGCGCGGTGAATCTTTCGGCCACGCCGTGCTTCAACCGCGTCCGCGCGCTGGAAAAAGCCGGGCTGTTTCGCCAGCACGTCACGTTGTTGAGCCCGGAAGCGCTCGGCCTCAGCATCAACGTGTTCATTCAGGTGAGTCTGGAAAAGCAGATAAAGGACGCGCTCGCGCGCTTCGAGCAGGCGATCAGCGAGCGGCCGGAGGTGATGGAGTGCTATCTGATGACGGGCGACGCCGACTATCTCTTGCGCGTCGTCTTGCCCGACGTGGCCGCGCTGGAACGCTTCATTCTCGAACGCCTGACGAAGATGCCGGGCGTGGCCAACATCCGTTCGAGCTTCGCGCTCAAGCAGGTGCGCTACAAGACGGCGTTGCCGTTGCCCGCATCGGGACTGACGCTGCCTCAATCCGGCGACGACGAAGCCGAGTGGACATGAGCCTACCCGCTTAACTCCGTATGCAACGCCAGATACTCCTGCGCGAGCTTGTGACGCGGTTCGAGATAGATCATGGGCCGCGCGTGCTGGTGGCTCTCGCGAATCTTCACCGAGAGCGACAAGTGCGAATCCAGCACCGGCAAATGTTCGCCGCGCAATTCGTCCACGAGTCGTTGCGGCAGGCTGGCGCGCGGCTGAAACTGATTGATCACGATGCCTTCCACCATCAGTTCCGGATTGTGGTCGTGCTTGATCTCCTGCACGTTTTCGAGCACGGAATACAGCGCGCGGCGCGAGAAGTCGTCGCAATCGAAGGGAATGAGGCAGCGGTCCACGGCGATCAGCGCCGAGCGCGTGAAGAAGTTCAGCGCGGGCGGCGTGTCGATATAAACGGCGTCGTAGTTTTCGAGCCCTTTGAGCGCATCGCGCAACTTGTAGATCTTGTAGCGCGACTCGAGCTTGCTCTGAAGCGCGTCCAGGTTCGGATGCGACGGCACGATGTCGAGATTTTCGAACGGCGTCGAGTGGACGAACGAGTCGAAAGTCGGCTCGCGAAAGCTGTAACTGAGCGCGGATTCGAAGAACGTCGCCAGATTCGGGCTGGCATCCTTGGCGTCGGCGCCAAGCAAGTATTGGCTCGCGTTGCCTTGCGGATCGAGGTCGATCACGAGCGTGCGCAGACCGCGCGATGCGCTGATGGCTGCCAGATTGCAGACGATGGTGGACTTGCCTACGCCACCTTTCTGATTGAAGACGACACGGCGCAGCATCAGGGATTATTCCTCGGGATTGTGAACGGTCGTTTGCTTTCGCCGGGCGGCGGAGTTTGCGGATGAAGCCTAGGCGTTGATCTTAGCGCATCGGGATTTTTGAACTCGCGCACGCGCCGCCCGAGACCGATTCGTCCTTTGCGGTAACGCGGCCTTCCGACGTCGCGCGCGATTTGCCTCTAACATGCTAGCGGACCGGGTGGCTTCGGCATACGCCTAGCTTCCCGCGCGAACGCTCCGTTGGCCGTCACAACAACTTTTGAGGAGACACGCATGACCACGATCAAGAATCTCACGGTACGAGACATTCGCTTTCCCACCTCGCGCTCGCTCGACGGCTCCGACGCGATGAACGCCGCGCCCGACTATTCGGCCGCCTATGTGATCCTCGAAACCGATACGCCGGACTTAGCCGGACATGGCCTCACCTTCACCATTGGACGCGGCACGGAAATCGTCGTCGCGGCGGTGCATGCGCTGGCCCCGCTCGTCGTCGGCAAGCGGCTCGAAGACATCGCCGCGGACATGGGCGGCTTCTGGCGAACCTTCACGGGCGATAGCCAACTTCGCTGGATCGGTCCGGACAAGGGCGCTATTCATCTCGCGACCGCGGCGGTGGTCAATGCCGTCTGGGACTTGTGGGCCAAGTCGGAAAAGAAGCCGGTGTGGAAGCTGCTCGCGGACATGAGCCCGGAAGAACTCGTGCGATGCCTCGACTTCCGCTATGTCACCGACGCGATCACGCCGTCCGAAGCGCTCGCCTTGCTCAAGCGCAATCAGGAAACGCGGGGCGAACGCGAACAGGAAATGCTCGCGCAGGGATTTCCGGCGTACACCACGTCCGCAGGATGGCTCGGTTACGACGACGACAAGATTCGCCGTTTGGCACGCGAAGGCGTTGCCGAAGGTTGGACTCACTTCAAGCAGAAAGTGGGCGGCAGTATTGACGAAGACATTCGACGCGCGCGCATTCTCCGTGAGGAGATTGGTCCGCACCGCAAACTGATGATGGATGCCAATCAGGTCTGGGAAGTCGATGAAGCCATTGCGAACATGCGCCGGCTCGCGGAGTTCGACCCATGGTGGATCGAAGAACCGACCAGCCCCGACGACGTGCTCGGTCACGCCGCCATTCGTCGCCGTGTCGCGCCGATTGGCGTTGCAACCGGCGAACATTGTCAGAACCGCGTGATCTTCAAGCAGTTGTTGCAAGCGCAGGCTATCGACTTCTGCCAGATCGACAGTTGCCGGCTAGGCGGCCTGAACGAAGTGCTCGTGGTGCTGCTGATGGCCGCGAAGGCCGGGGTGCCGGTTTGTCCGCATGCAGGTGGTGTCGGCCTCTGCGAATACGTGCAGCATATTTCGATCTTCGATTACATCTGCGTGTCGGCTTCGCTTTCTAACCGGGTGCTCGAATATGTCGATCATTTGCATGAGCATTTTCTTGATCCTGTCGTAATCAAAAACGGCCGATATATGCCGCCTCAAAAGCCGGGGTACAGCATTGAAATGCACGCGGCTACGCTTGAACGATTTGAATTCGGCAAGGGTGAGGCGTGGCGCGAGTAGTACCGCGCAGGTGGTAACCGTAGACTTAAAGCATTACAGCAAGGGCGCACTCATGCGCAGCCCTTGCTGCGTCACAACTAGAGGCGGTAAGCGTTAAAGCTTATGCCGTGATCGTGATGTTGACCGTCGAGGTCGAGCTGGAGGACGTCGAGCCCTTAGAGTCGCCGCCGGCGATGTTGGAGTACACGAGTGCTGCGCGATCGATCTTTTGCATGATATTTCCTTGATACAGATATGAACAAAACAAATACGAGATGATTAAGCCGACTTGATCCAATGTGCAGTTTGTCCCGCTGTTGCTACAAGCTGCGACTATGGTTTCGCGAGGCCCAGTACTAATTTTGGCCGCTGCTAATGTTGATGGTCACCGAGGTGCTCGACGACGAATCAGCCCCACCCTTGGCGGCGCCGCCAGCGATGTTGGCCTGAACGAGCATGGCGCGATCGATCTTTTGCATTTTTATACCTCTCAAAACACAAGATTAAAAGGAATCATCCATTGGAAAATCACGGGACACTAAAGTGATCCGATATCTTCTGAAATGGATGAATTCTTACTTGCCCCCACATTTAATCTTGAGCTGCAAGCTCAGTTCAAATGTTGGTGAACAAGTTAAAGAAATTTTATAGAGTCAACCGGCAAAAAGACACACCGAATAATCCTAACAATTCGATTTTCTCGATTTATTTGCTTTGAAGATTGTATGATTGCGTTTTCGCATGAAGCGTTTTTATCAAACTGCTAATAGGCAATAACGATAGGCCATTGAAGCGACTTTCGAGTGCCAATGAAAAACCTCCTTCCATTACATGCGCCTTCTTGGCAAACCGTCGTGGCACGCACCGCTCAAGCACTGTCATGCGGCGCGTTGCGTTCCTTCGATACCGTGCAGCACGTCATTGAAGACGGCGGCGTGCGCTTTCTCGTCCGGCAAGTCGCGAATCTCGCCCGGAAGGAAGAACAGTCGAAGCTCGCCGCCAAATCCATCGCCGATGCCGCAAGCCCGTGGCGCGATCCCTTTTCGCCGTGCGAGGAAGCGCTCTTCGTCGGCGATATAGGCGAGCGGCACTTTCTCTTGCTCAATAAATTCAACGTGCTCGCGCATCATCTGCTCGTCGTGACGAGCGCGTTCGAACCTCAGGAAGCGCTGCTTTGCGCCGACGACTTCGCCGCGCTCTTTGCATGCCTTGCGCAGTTCGATGGCCTGAGCTTCTATAACGGCGGCTCGGTCGCGGGATCGAGTCAGCCGCATAAGCATCTGCAAATGGTGCCGCTGCCGCTCGATGGTCACGCGTTGCCAATCGAAGCGCTCATCGAAGCGGCGCGCGGCGAAGGCGTCTTTCGTGCGCCCGGTCTTGGTTTCGCGCATGCCGCCGCGTGGCTCGACCTCGGTGTTCAAACCGGGCCGGCACGCATCCACGAAATCTATCTCGAACTACTCGATGCCATCGGCGTGAAAGCGCTCGATGTCGCCGGCAGCACGCATCAATCGGCGCCTTACAACCTGCTCGTCACGCGGCGCTGGATGCTCGTCGTGCCGCGCGGCGTGTCGCACGTCGAAGGCGTCGCGGTGAACGCGCTCGGCTTCGCGGGCTCGCTATTCGTGCGCGACGACGCACAGCACCTGATCGTCGAATCGCTCGGCCCGATGGCCTTGCTTGCACGAGCCACGTGCGCGCCCTGAGCAGCGCCATCTTGAAAAGCGCGGGCTTGCCCCGCATGTCCGCTTCCAGACGTTCATCTGGAGTCCAGCAATGGGAAGCCGACCTCAATTCATCGACGATCTTGCGCGCGGTGCGCAGGACGCCACACCTTCGCCGAATGCCCTGACGCTCGACGATACCGCTCTACTCGATGCCTATTCGCGCACCGTGATCGGCGCGCTCGAACGCGTGCAGCAGGCGGTGGTTTTCATCTCGGTCGAGCGCGATATCGACCATAACGGCGCGCGGCGCGTGGCCGGCGGCACCGGTTCGGGCTTCATCTTCACGCCGGATGGCTATTTGCTGACCAATAGCCACGTCGTGCATGGCGCGACGCGAATCACGGTCACGCTCGCCGATGGCGGCCGCTTTCACGCCGATCTCGTCGGCGACGATCCGGGCAGCGATCTCGCGGTGCTGCGTATCGGTTCGCCGGAGCCGCTGCCGCATGTCGAACTCGGCGATTCGGGCAGCTTGCGCGTCGGGCAGATCGCCATCGCGGTCGGCAATCCGCTCGGGCTTGCGCAGACCGTCACCACGGGCGTGGTATCCGCGCTCGGGCGTTCGTTGCGCTCCACTTCAGGCCGCATGATCTACGACGTCATTCAGACGGACGCGGCGCTCAATCCCGGCAATTCGGGCGGACCACTCATCAATTCGGCGGGACAGGTGATCGGCGTCAACACGGCGATCATTTCCGGCGCGCAGGCCATTTCCTTTGCCACCGCAATCGATACGGCCAAGTGGGCGATCATGCAGATTTTCGCGCATGGCCGGGTGCGGCGCGCTTATATTGGCGTGGCGGGCACGACGACGCCCATTTCGCGGCGCGTGCAACGCTTCTTCGCGCTGACGGTGACGAGCGGCGTGCATGTGATGGAGATCGTCAAGGGCAGCCCGGCTGCGCTCGGAGGTTTGCAGGTGGGCGACCGGATCGTCGCGGTGGACGATGTCGGCGTCGATAGCGTCGATGGACTTCAGCGCACGCTCGATGCTTCGCGTATCGACAAAGCGGTCAAGGTATCGGTACTGCGCAATACGCAGAAACTCGAACTCGATGTGACGCCCGTCGAGCAACACGGCTAAACGAAGATCTGCGGGCGGCGAACCGGCGCCGCTCGCCATGTTGCAGCTTACGGCAAGGCAAGTCTCTCTTCCCTTCAGCGCGCTTTCTCTGTGCGCAAACCCACCCAGCGTAACTGCTCGGGCCCACCGTTTGCGCTAGACACAACGACCATCGATGACTATGTGCGCCAACAGGCGGTGGTCCAGGCGGCGCTGCGGCTAAATACGTGCAGCGACCAAAGAGCAGGCGCACCCACGGTTAAACCGTCGGACGACCTGCCCCTGTCGGGGGAAGGTCCAGGTTCAAGAAACCGGGAAAGAGGATTGCCATGACCACGAACAATAAGACGTATTGCGCGCCGCGCCGCCAAGCATTTCGATGCACCGGCCAGCAACTCGATGCCATCGTGCGCTTTGCCGAAGAACGCAAGCTCGACAACCTGCCGTTGCAGTTCGTCGTCGCCGAATATTCGCGCTGTCTCGCGAAAGCTGCTTGAGGCGCTTCACTCGCCGTTGGATATCACGCGTTCTTTCAGCACCCAAATGGCGGTCGGCACCGCGTAATAGGCGCTCACATTGCCGGTAACGAGCTTGCCGGTTAGACGGATGCGTGCATTCTCCGTCGGTATGGCGTCGATGACCTGCACCGTCGATACATTCGACTGTTGTGGCGCGGCTCGTCCCGAAGCCTGGCTCAGCACGCATATGGGGCGCGCGAGCGTAAGCACCCATGCTGGCTTGGCGTCGGCTTCGGCTTGTCGTGGCGCCTGGCGTGCGGCCGTGCCTTCGAGCGTCACGACGTCGCCATCGCTATAACAAGACGCCGCGCAAACCGGACCAGCAGCAATCGCGCACAGCAGAAGCATGCATACGCGGGCATTCGCCATCATCAAACCTCGTCAAGGGCGCGTCGCGTGACGCATGAGTACCGCTCTCCAAGCCCACACACTTTATGCGATGACGCTTAGGGTCGCAACCCGGACGGTCCCGAGTATGCCCGCCCGTGAGGCTTTCGATTTGTCATGCGGGAATGCCCATTGCTGACTTCATATGAAGAATGAGTCTCGTGCATGCCGGCAAATCGAATTCGAATCAAATGCGGCATTGCATGTCCAACAATCAGTTGCTTGAGGCTTGCTCAACCGCATGCCTTTGGAGGAAGCGACGATGAATCAAATCATAGTTGGTGTGTTCGCTTGTTATCGTGATGGGCATGAAGCACTGCGCGCCTTGCAACTTGCAGGACTGAGCCGCGACGATACGCACTTATATCGTTCGGGTCACGACGACGTCGAAATCGGTGCCTTCCCGCTTCCTGCCCACAGTGAAGACGACGCGGAATACGTCGCGCACGGTGAACATCAAGGTGTAATCGGCGCGCACAACCGCTTCGTGCCGAACGAGCCTGCGGCGAGAAAGATAGATGATGTGCCGCAAATGCCGGAGATGCGCGAGCGCACGTTACTTGTAATTCGCATCTCGGATGACATCAAACCTGCTTCGGTCAGCGAAGTTCTGCACGAACATGGGGCCGTCGCGGTGAAGGACCCGGCGGGCCATTGGCGCTTTTCGCCCTATCGAAACGCGGCGCGCGTCTGAACCAAATCAATGTATTCGCCGATGGAGTTTCGAGGAATCCGGCGCGACCGCATTGCGCTCCTTGTCTTCGGCCTCCTTGGCCTCTTTATCGGCTTCTTCCCGACCTTGGGCTTCGTGCGCGGCCGCCGCGCGTAACGCCCTGCAGTGCGCGGCATGCCGGAGCGTCGCCAGCAAGCGCACCATTTGCCTTGGTCCGGTCCTCATGCCCACCTCCCAGAGAGTTGAGAATCTACTTTAACTCTAGGCGGTAAATGCTCGCGTGCAAAGGTGCGAATTGAAATTAAGACGGGTTCGGGTTGGCAACTTCAAACAGCTCGGGCTTTCACGCGCGCCGGACTCTCGGAGGCCCGGTCGCAGTTGCAAGCTCCTCCAACTTGCACGTTCATGTCAGAACGCGTTTGCCGCCATCACCGTGCGCGGCAAGCAATGCGCTTCGATCGATGCATACCCCGCGTCCGCCTTGCCGCTCTTGGCAGGCAACGAATAATCGACGCTGCATTGTTCGCCCGCGTGATCGCCCCACTTCACTACGAGCGTGCCCTTCTCGTCGATACCGCGCGCGAAAATGCGGCTGTCCTGCGCGACGACGCCCGCCACGCGGCCTTCGCCATCCACGACTTCCGCGCCGAACGGCAACGCTTCGCCATTCAGACGCGGCGCGCGAATCAGCGCTGCGCGTCCCGTCACCGTCTTGTATTTCAACATGACGATGGAACCGAGATGCGGCGCCGACTTCTCGGATGTCGATGCAAACTCGACATCGGTCGACGTGCCCTTCGGATCGATATCGACGCTGTTCATGTCGTACGGCGTGAGATACGGCACGACCGCGTAGCCATGCGAATCGACCTTCACGCCACTCGCGCTCGACACGCTCGCGCCTTCCGCGCCCTTTGCCTCGACGATTCCGAACGTGTCGCCGACCGTCTGCGAAAACGTCACGCCGCCGGGGTGCGCGACGATCGAACCGCTCACGCCCGCCGACACCTGCGAAGAATTGGCTCCCGCACTCGCGGATGCCGTGACCTGTCCATGCGCGCCGTGATACGCGCCGCTCGCGCCAGCGTTCATGTTCGCCGACGAACTCGCGCTCTGACCGCCTGAGCCGTAGACGTTGTATGAATACTGATTCTCGGCGCCCGCGTTGCCGCTTAGACTCGTCTGCACGCTAGCCGAGCCGTTGCTCGCGCTTAGATTCGTCGTCAGTTGTGGCGAGTGTTGCGAATGACCGAGCGGGATCGTCGTGCTGACCATGATCTGGTTCGAAGGCGTGCCGTCCGCGTCGGTCGAGCGGCCCGCCGTAATGCTGTAAGTGCCGTACTTGAAACTGTTCGAGTAACCCGCCTGATAGAACACGTCGCGCCCCGGCCGATTCCAGTAGCTTTGCGCCGATGTCGTCAGAAACACCGAACCGTGATCCTTCAACGGCTGATTGATGCTCACCTGCAGGCGGCCGCGGTTACGATCGGTGGGCGTGCCGCCGAACATGGCTTCGTCGCGGACGCGGGCGGCATCGCTCAGATTGAGATAGCCCGCGTCCGAGTAGCGATACGCGCCAAAGGTGACGTTGGTGCCGGTCGGATCGATAAACTTGTTGTAACCCACGTGCAGACTGCGCCCTTTCTGCATGGAAGCGCCCGGGACTTGCGTGCGCGCGGAGGTGATGTCGGTCGCGAAAGCGCCGAACTTCGTGTTGAGCGCGGCGCCGAAGTTAGCCGCGACATAGCCTTCCGATGCAATCGCGCCGCCGTACAGCGTGACCTGATTGGTCAGCCCGCGTTGCAACGTGAATTGCGCAAAGCCCGGTTTCGTGTGCAACGACTCATCGCGCAACTGGCCGGCCGTGACGGCGAAGCGCGTCGTGCCCGCGCGCAGCGACTGTGCCACCGATGCGTACGGCACTTCGAAATGTTTCGCGCGGCCATCGGCCTCGGTAACGGTGACGTCCAGATCGCCGCCGTAACCGGTGGCGTACAGATCGCGAATCTCGAACGGTCCCGGCGACACGCTCGTCTCATAGATCACCTGGCCGTTCTGACGCACCGTCACGCGCGCATTCGATTCCGCCGTGCCGCGCACCACAGGCGCATAGCCGCGCAGCGATTCAGGCAACATGCGGTCGTCGGTGGCAATCTGCGCGCCGCGAAACGCAATGCTGTCGAACACCTCGCCGGTGGTCTGCGCGTCGCCGAGCGTCGCTTGCGCCTTGAACTTCGGCACGTCGTGCTGGACATAGGTCGCGATGTCGTCGAACTGGGTCGCCTGGCCTGTGCCGGACGTGATCGACGATTGATGCCGAAAGTGCCATCCGCCGATGTTCACGCCCGCGTTGAGGCCGAGGTATTCCTGCGTAGCGTGCATACCGCCGCTGTCGCTGCGGTACGCATTGGCGTTGTAGCTGAGAAAGCCGGCGTTCACGCCGTTGTCCCACAACTCGGGCGACACATAGCCGCGAGCCGCATTGCGCAGATACTTTTGCGGGATCGACAACGTTAGCGTCTGCTCGGCGAAGTCGAAGCTGACGGAGGCATCGGGCACGAGCGAGGTCAGCTCGACGCATGCATTCGCATCGGCCGATGCAGTGTCGGCGGCATGATCGGCTGCGAGCTTCGTGAAGTCCAGACCATAGACTTCGAGCATCTTGCGCGTGAGGCACGGCGTCGCGTTTTCTCCAACATGCGAGGCGTTGAAGCGCACGTCCTCGCGCGCGACACGGTTGCCGTTGACCACGATGTCGACTGCATACGCGCCCGGCGATACAACGTTACCGCGCGAGAAACGCGCGACGTCGACGCCGCTTGTCGAATCCATTTGCAGGAAGGTCGTATCGAATTCGGCTGCCTTCTTCGGTTCGTTCGCGAGCGCGCTTACCGGATGCATCCAGGCAGCCATGCCAAAGGCGCATAACACGATCGCCGCAACCGGTCGCAGCACGAACGAAGATGCTGTAAAGCCGTTGGAAATCCGCTGCTGACTTGATTGCGACGATTGCATGGAGATAGCCGGGTGCATGAGGCGCGAGACATTTGCCGATCCACCGATGCTACGAATTAACGAGATGAAAGTAGCTAGGACGAATTCTATTTTTGAGACGCGAAACACCATGTAAACAAAAGAAAAGCGCGCATCGAACAAGATGCGCGCTGTTAATTTCGAGACGTTGCGATAGGTCGCTGGAGGTCTGCCCGAATGGGCTTCCGATCAAGGCGCGAGTTCGGCATCGCCTTCGATGGCGCCGCCGTAATCGCTGATGGCGATGTAATGGACCTTGCCGCCATGCACGTCGCTCATCTTCGGCACGGGGATGACTGCATCGCCACGCGGCGGAACCATGCCGCCGGTTTCGTTCTTGAAGGTGCGTCCGTTCGACGTCACGCCAATCTCGCTGAACGAAACGTGATACGCGCTCGGATTCGTAATGGAGAGCGCGTCGCCACCGCCTTGCCGCGCGGGCACGACTTTCCACTTGAGCATGCGCGGTGAATCCTCGGGCTTGCCGGACAGCTTCGCCGGGCGCACGAACATCTTGATGCGCGTGCGATACGCCAGTTGCAGCGTGTTGACATCGGCTTTCACCTCCGCCTTGGGCGGCACGTCGAGCACGTTGAGCCAGAACACCGACTCGCGATCCTGAGGCAACGCTTCGCCGCCATACATGACGCGCAATGTCTGCGACTTGCCCGCATCCATCCGAAAGATGGGTGGCGTGATCACGAAGGGCGTCTTGCTGTCGGCGGGCTTGGTGTCGGCGTTGCCGCTATCCATCCAAACCTGCACGAGCGCCGGGTGCGAGCTGTCGTTGTTCAGCTTCACGGTGACTTCACGCTGATCCAGCGGATACACCACGCGCGTCGCGCCGATTGTCACACTGGCGTGCGCGGAGCCCGCGACCATCGCGGCAAGGAGACCTGCCATGGCGAGCGATCGTTTCATCGATTTCATTGCGGCCATCACTCGACGGTTGATGTCATTCACTGCAACCGGACGCTTGCCGAATCAAAACGTGGCGCGCGCCCGGACCCTGCATCGATGGCTTTACTGATACTGAATGGAGTACTGGACCATCGTGTTGACCGCGCCCGGCTGAGCCTGACCCGTCGCATAGTACTGCGCGAAGTAGTTGAGGTTGCCCGCGCCGGCCGAGATCGATGCGCCGTTGACCGCGACATCGTTATTGGCGTTGGTGAGGATGTTGATCGGCTGCATTTGCGAGTTCAAGAGACGCACTTGCACGTTGGTCGCCGGCTGCGTCAGCGCCTGATTGATCAGATTGCCGCTGCTTTGGTCAACGGTGGAACCGTTCTCGAAGTGCGCCACTGCCTTGGTGGCCGAGCCCGTGCAGCCGGTCAATTGCAACTGGATGTCGCCGAGCTTGGAAACGCCCGCCGTGGCGCCAGCCGACGCAAGCGCGCTTGCGGAAACGGTCGGCAACGTAGCCGTCACGTTTGCCGGCGAACCGGCAGCCGTGCCATTGATCGAGCAGGTCGTATCCGACACCGCGCCGTTGATGGTGATCGTGCCGTCGGCGGCGTTGGCGTTCATCGACGCAAGGGCGACCATCATCGAGAAGAGTGCGGCGCTGAGGGAAATAGCTTTCTGCATGAAGAAACTCCGGGAAACGAATAATGAATGTTTGACGCTTGACGCGGCCATCGACAAGTTGCTGCTTGCGTCGTTCAAGGTGCGTGGCGTTGAGAGAATAATAAGCAGGCAGAGCTAGGATTGATCTAATCTAATTCTCAAAAACGCCATCCATTTTTTTCGGAACTAACTCAATAAAGCTTCACCCTCAGAATAAGAGACGCGGCGACCGGACAATTCGAGATTGCCGAAATTCAGCGGTTCGCTTTCTTGAACTTTGCTGAATGGGTTTATAGACGGACCAGATTCGATTTCGAGACATATCGGCGAGACTTTTGAGAAACGACGGCGACGCGCACCGAGCGCCTTCGCGTCCCGAAAAAGTGCGCGCGTGCTTTGTTCGAACCGTCTAGTTCATTTGTCGACGCGCCGTGACCTGAGCACAACACGACGGAAAAGAAGATTACTGTCGGCTTGCCACGAGCGGTCGACGTCCGCAAAATGGAAGCAACGGCTTAAAACGCCGTCATCCATAAGAGACTGCCCGACGGAGCGCAGCCTTTTTCGAGGCGCGCCCGCGATCAGGCGAACAACGGACACCCATGGCAACCATTGAGGGCAAAGCGCGTTTCCGCATTGATACCGATAACACGGTAGCCGGCATCGCGATCATGGTCTTGACGACCGCTACCTTCGCCGCGAGCGATTCCACCGTCAAGGTCATCGGCACGGCGGTTCCCATACTGGCGCTTCTTTGGGTGCGCTATCTATTCCAGATGATCGTGCTCGGCGTGTGGCAAGCGCGGCTCGGCACGCTCAAGCTCTTTCGCACCGACAGCCTGAAGCTGCAGATCGTTCGCGCTTTACTGCTGCTCACCAACTCGGCGTGTACTTTCGCTGGCTTGCGGCATCTGCCGCTTCCCGTGACGACATCCCTTGCGATGCTCGCGCCGCTCATCTCCACCCTGCTCGCCGCACTCGTGCTCAAGGACCATGTCCCGCGCAGCAAATGGGCAATGGTCGTGCTCGGGTTCATCGGCATGTTGCTGGTGGTGCGGCCGGGTGGCAGCCAATTCACGTGGACCGTTGTCTTTCCGATCGGTGCGGCCACGACGTTTGCGTGCTTTCAGGTGGTATCGAGCCATCTGTCGCGCGTCGATGACGCCGTCACCACCAACTTTCTGACGGCGCTCGTCGCAACCATCGTGCTGTGCACGTTGATGTGGATGGATCAGTCGCAAATGCTGCCGGAACTGGCGCTCGTGGAATGGAAAAGCTGGCTGCTCGTGGCGCTCATGGCAACAATGGCGACCATCGGCCAGCTTTTGATGTTGCAGGCGCTCAGGCGCGCGGCACTGTCGGTGCTGACGCCCTTCTCCTATTCCCAACTTGCTTTCGCGGCCTTTTTCAGCTGGGTGTTATTCGGTCAGGTGCCTGACCGATGGATGGCTATCGGCATGTGCGTGATCGCCGCGAGCGGTATTGGAACCGTGCTCATGCATGGGCGCAAACCGGCAGTGTTGCCGGATTCGACGCCCTAAACGCTTAGCCCGCGACTTGCGCTTGATGTGTTTGCTGCGCCTGGCCTGTGCAAAGCCAGTGCACGTCGATGTCCAGTTGCCTGGCAATACGGTTGAACGCATGCAGCGGCGGCACCGTGATGCCGCGCCGCCAGAAATGCACGTCGTGCTCGGTTACGTCGAGCCAGTCCGCGGCCTTGGCGGAACTGACGTTGGCTTTCTGCATTGCCCGATCGAGCCGCGCGGCAATGGCGCGGCGCAGAGCGTTATCTTCGTGACTACGTTCAAGGTGTCCGATGGTTTGGGAATGTCGCCCCATTTTCTGTCCGTTCTCTCGATTTATAACTACTGCCGTTCAGCGCCGGCTCTTTAGCGCAAGTTCGCATGCTAGATAATCACGGTGACGCGACGGTGACAGGAAAAAGTCCTTTCGATGTTCACGCGCGGACGCCGTTTGTTGCAGTGCGAGATTTTTTCAAGATAGCGTCAGAGCGTCAAGTAGGGGAAACAACGTTATGCGCGGGTTGTTACTCGTGGTTTACCTTGAGCAGGCAAACGGGAGATATCTTAAGCACGCCCGTTCGTTCTTGTTTCTCCGCGATTAGGTGGTCCGTTCGTATTATCCGCCTAGTTCAAAATCAGCGAGATAATCAGACGCGATTGAAACTTGACTTTCTTCGGATACGAATTCAAATCGCCATCGGTTAATAAAAAAGGCAATTGACACGCCTCGCGCTATCCCTACAATAGAGCGTTCGCTGCACCGCACAAATCGATCGTCTTTCAAAACGCAACGTCCAATGGAGTCCAGCATGAGCAGTCTTGCGCCTGAAAATCTCATCGCGTCACAGAAAGCAGGATTCGACGCCAGCTTCGGTCTCGCTACACGAGCCGTGGAAGGTTTCGAGAAACTCATCGACCTGAACACGCGCACGTTCAAGACGGCGCTGGATGAACATCAGAACTTCGTTGCTCGTGTGTTTTCCGTACGCGATCCGAAAGAGTTCTTTGCTTTGCAAAGCCAACAATCTCAGGCCGGCGCTCAACGCGTCGCGGCTTACTGGCAGAGCTTCCACGAAATCGCGGCAGGCGTGCGCGGCGTTTATGTGGAAGCGGCGCAGGACCAGTTGGAGAAGTCGCAGCGCAACGCGCAGGCGCTTGTCAGCACGCTTGCGAGCAGCGCGCCAGCCGGCAGCGAAGCGGTGGTGAATGCGTGGAAGTCGGCTATCGACGCCGCAACGGAATCTGCAAATTCGGCTTATGAAGCGGCGAGAAAGTCCGCGCGTCAGGTGGTGGAAGCGGCAGAAACCGATGCGAGCGTCGCGACGCAGGGCGCAGTGCGGGTTGTGTCGTCGAAGGGAACGAGCGTCAAAAAGGCTTGAGCGTTTTCAAGCAACGAGAAAGGGCGGACCACTCCGCCCTTTTTTCATTTATTTCCAGCCATCCAGCCGCAATTCATGCGATCGGCCAATCCACACCGCGGAATCGCGATGATCGCGCAATTCGTCCTCGGTATTCGGATGCATGAAAACATCGAGCGCGCCGTGATTCAAGGTGAGCCATTCGAAAATCGGCACGAGATCTTCGCGACCAAAGCCGAGTTGAAACGACCACATCGGGTGCGGTCCAACCGGACGTTCATGAAAGCGTCCCAAGATAAGCTTGCCGGTTTCAAGTTCCGCCGCAAAGTGCGTCGAGATGACCTCCCAAATTGCCCAGGCCGCGTCGCGGCTCGCGGCATCGAAATAAATATGCGCGTGCCAGCCTTTGATTGCGGATGTGTTGATTGCATGCATTGTTTCGGTCGCGCGCGGCAATATTGAGATGTCCGTCATTCTAGCGAAACGCCAATCGCCACGACATTTCATGCCTTAAAGGCAGCAACGCATTTGTTGCGGCGAATGACGGAAATGCTAGACTACTGTACATGCATACAGCCTCTGACTCGGCCGCCAATCTGGCGTGCGGCGATCCTGCTTACACCGTCGCTGTGCGCGCGCTTTGCGAATTCACGTCGAAACAGGGCGATCTCGATTTGCGCTTCACGCCAGCGCCAAGCGCGCAGGAAGGCATTGCCGGACATGTGACGGTCGCAAGCCGGCGGCCAGCTGGTTATCTCAAGGAAATTTCCCTCGCCGAAGACTTCGGTCCGTTGCGCGTGCGCGGCCGCGCGGATGGTTTCGATCCGGTGCGCAATCGGCTGGAAGAAGTCAAAACGTATCGAGGCAAGCTGGAATCGATGCCGCAGAATCATCGGCATCTGCATTGGGCACAGGCGCGCGTGTATGCGCATCTCATGTGCAAGAAGCTCGGTCTCGATGAGATCGAAGTCGCGCTCGTTTATTTCGATATCGTCGAACAGACTGAAAGCGTGCTTGTGGAGACGCAAACCGCGCTGGCGTTAAAGGCGCATTACGAGGATCAATGCACGCGGTTCATCGCGTGGGCCGAACAGGAGATGCGGCACCGTGCGGCGCGCGAGGCGGCGCTTACCGCGCTGGTGTTTCCGCACACGGAGTTTCGGCCTGGGCAGCGGGCCCTTGCCGAGGCGGTCTATCGCGCGGCCGCATCGAGCCGATGTTTGCTTGCACAGGCGCCGACGGGTATCGGCAAGACGGTCGGCACGTTGTTTCCGCTGCTCAAGGCTTGGCCGAAGCAGCAGTTGGACAAGATCTACTTTCTCACGGCGAAAAGCGCGGGGCGGCAGCTTGCGCTCGATGCGCTCGGAACGATCGTCGGGGCGGCGGAAAAAACAGCGGCGCCAGCGGACGCGGCAACGGCAAAAGCCAAAGCGACCGCCACGCCCTTTCCCTTACGTGTAATCGAACTCGTCGCCCGCGACAAAGCCTGCGAATATCCCGACCGCGCGTGTCACGGCGATTCGTGCCCGCTCGCGCGCGGCTTCTACGACCGCCTTCCCGCCGCGCGCGCCGATGCCCTCGCGCGTGCACACCTGGACCGCGCGTCGACAGCCGAAGTCGCGCGACACCACGAAGTCTGTCCGTACTATCTGAGCCAGGAGCTCTCGCGCTGGGCCGATGTCATCGTCGGCGACTACAACTATTACTTCGACACCAGCGCAATGCTTTTCGCCCTAGCTGAAACGAACCGCTGGCGCGTGTCGGTACTCGTCGATGAAGCGCACAACCTGATCGATCGGGCGCGCGGCATGTATTCCGCATCGCTCGATCGCGCCTCGTTCGATGCAATGCGCCGCGCCGCGCCGCCGCTTCTGAAAAAAACGCTTGCGCGCGTCGCCCGAACCTTCAGCGACACGAGCCGCGAACAGGAAACCGCGGGCATCGACTACGCGCCGCTCGCCGAACCGCCCGCCCAGTTGCTGACCGCGCTCGGCCAGGCGGTTTCGCTGATGACGGAAATGCTCGGCGAGCAAGCCGACCTCTTCTCGCCCGACACCATGCGCTTTTATTTCGATGCCGTGCACTTCACGCGCATCGCGGAGCGCTTCGGTTCGCATTCGATCGTCGATATCTCGCTTTCTGGCCACGCGTCGGCGAAGAAGCGCAATGTCGTGCTGTGCCTGCGCAACGTGATTCCCGCGCCGCATCTCGCCGGGCGTTTCGCGAGCGCCCACAGCGTCGCGTTGTTTTCCGCGACGCTCACGCCCACGCACTTCTACGCCGACACGCTCGGCTTGCCGGAAACGAGCGCGTTCATCGACGTGGAGTCGCCGTTCTCAGCGGATCAACTCGATGTACGCGCCATCGCCGATGTCTCGACGCGCTATCGCGACCGCCGGCAATCCGTTGCGCGCATCGCCGACATGATCGCGGCGCAGTACGGTCTCGCGGAAGGCAACTATCTGAGCTTTTTCAGCAGCTTCGAATATCTGGCGCAAGTCGCGGCGGAATTCGCGGTACGTCATCCCGGAATTCCGAGTTGGCAGCAGTCACGCGCGATGAGCGAAGCCGCGCAGCACGACTTTCTCGCGCGCTTCGTTCCGGATGGACGCGGCGTCGGTTTCGCGGTGCTGGGCGGCGCGTTTGGCGAGGCGGTGGATCTGCCGGGCACGCGGCTCATTGGCGCCTTCGTCGCGACGCTCGGTCTGCCGCAACTCAATCCTGTCAATGAGCAGATGAAAGTGCGGATGCAGGACGCTTTCGGCGCCGGCTATGACTACGCTTATCTTTTTCCGGGCTTGCAGAAGGTCGTGCAGGCGGCCGGACGCGTGATTCGCGGGCCGCAAGACCGTGGCGTGCTCTACCTGATCGACGACCGCTTTGCGCGCTCGGAAGTGCGGCGTCTGTTGCCGGCGTGGTGGCGGGTCAATGTCATGCGCGAGCGGGACCTGTCGGCGCTTTCGTCGTCGGCATGATGCGGCGTTAAGGCGGACGTTCATTCATGTCGCTCCGTGCTCCGGTTTTGTTCGCGCAGCACGCAGGCCGGCATGACGCGCTCCTATCCGCTTAAAGCCATGCCAACCTTATCTTTGCCTGCTTCGAGCGCGGGCACCGGGTTTGCTCTAGAAAACCTGCCCAGAGGCAACTAAAAGCGACCCGAAGGCACCCCCAAGGCGCGACAGACGCCCCAAAGGTTTCGCCCCGTCCCCACAGGAGAAACGATATGACCGCCGCGCAAGCACCGCATCCGCAAGACGCACTTGCCATTCTCGAAGCCGACCATCGCGCTGTCGAGCAGCTATTCGACGCCTTCGAACGCGCCGAAAAAGACGATCTCGAACGCAAGACGACGCTGGTTCAGCGCGCGTGCGAGTTGTTGTCGATCCATTCGATCGTCGAGGAAGAGTTGCTTTATCCCGCCGCCCGCACCGCACTCGGCACGGACGAGAAAATCGATGTCGACGAAGCCTACGTCGAACACTTTCTGGTCAAGACGCTGATCGAAAAGTTTTCGCAGATCAAGGCCGGCGACGAAGGTTTCGACGCGACCTTCAAGGTACTGTCGGAGAACGTCAAGCATCACGTGGAAGAAGAAGAAACCGAGCTGTTTCCGGAAATCCGCAAGACGAAGAGTGTCGATCTCATCGCGCTCGGCAAGAAGATCGAAGCGCGCAAGGAAGCCTTGCAGAACCGCATAACCGAAGTCGCGACCGCGCATTGAATTGCGCAGCAATTCCCGGAGTGCGTGAGCGCGGTTCAGGACGCACACTGTGCGGCAATCACGCCAATCCGGAGAACTGCAGATGAAGGTGCTGGACAGAGACATCAACGCGCGCGTCGATGCACTCGACTGGACGGATATCGAGCATCAACTCGATTCCCAAGGCTCGGCCATTGCGCCGGGCCTTTTTTCGCGTGAAGAGTGCGCGACGCTCGCCGCGCTGTACGACGACGACGCGACCTTTCGCAGCCGTATCGTGATGGAACGTTACTCGTTCGGGCGCGGCGAGTACAAATACTTCGCGTATCCGTTGCCCGAGACGCTGCAAACGGTGCGCAGCACGGTGTATCCGCATCTCGCGCCCATTGCGAATAAATGGCACGAGGTAATGGGGATCGAAACGCGCTTTCCACCGGTGCATGGAGAGTTCATCGAGCGTTGTCATTACGCCGGACAGACGCGGCCGACGCCGCTTCTCCTACGCTACGTTCCCGGCGACTACAACTGTCTGCATCAGGATCTGTACGGCGAACACGTTTTTCCGATCCAGATGGCAGTTCTACTTTCTGCGCCCGAACAAGACTTCACCGGCGGCGAATTCGTGATGACGGAACAGCGTCCGCGCATGCAATCGCGCGCCGAAGTCGTACCGCTCGCGCAAGGCGACGCGGCGTTCTTCGCCGTACACCAGCGGCCGGTGCAGGGATCGCGCGGGCCGTATCGCGTGAACATGCGGCATGGCGTGAGCCGCCTACGCTCCGGGCGGCGCCACATGCTAGGCGTGATCTTCCACGACGCAAGCTAGATCGCGGAAGACGCGCTTATTCGTTCTCGTCGAAGTAATGTCCGAAGCGCGCCTGCTTCGTCTTGATGTAGCGTTCGTTTTCCTCGCGCATGGGGATGGCGAGCGCGACGCGTTCCTTCACGGGGATGTCGTGCCTGAGCAGCGTGTCGAACTTCGACGGATTGTTGCTCATCAGGCGCACCGATTTGACGTCCATCGAGCGCAGGATGGCGGCGGCGGAATCATACTCGCGGGCGTCGTCGGGCAAGCCGAGATGCAGGTTGGCATCGACCGTATCGAGACCCTGCTCCTGCAACGCGTAAGCGCGGATCTTGTTGGCGAGCCCGATGCCGCGTCCCTCGTGTCCGCGCAAGTACAGCAGAATGCCGCGATTCTCGGCGGCGATATAGCGCAGCGCGAGATCGAGCTGCTCGCCGCAATCGCACCGGTACGAGCCGAAGACGTCGCCCGTCACGCATTCGGAATGCAGGCGCGTAAGCACGGATTCGCCGTTGCTCACGTCGCCCATGACGAAAGCGATGTGCTCGACATCCGTTTCCTTCACGCGATACACATACGACGCGAACGTGCCGTAGCGTGTCGGAATGGTGGCCGTGGCGGCCAGTTCGACGTCGTCGCATTCGGGGCATTCGCCAAAGCCGGGGCGAGGTTTCAACTGGTCAAACGCGGGAGATGCGGTTTTCATAGGGCAATCTGCAAGTCTTGATGCGGGCGTTCGCGCTGTCGGAGTCGAGCGCGGGAGCCCGGCACGTCATGTTAAAGCGCATCGTGAAAGTTTGCAGATTGTCGCATGGCGCGCGTATTCGGCCGTTAGCGCGGATTGTCGAAGTCTCCCGGGCTTTCATCTGTCGCGCGCCACTCGGGTTTGCGCTGCGGGCTGGCTTCGTGCAGCGCGTGGCGAACGCCCGCCGCGTCGAGGTCCGCCGTGTAGACGGGCGTGGCGGGTTGCTGACGCCAGGAATCGTCGATTTCGCCGGCATCGACCGGATCGAAGCCGATTTCATCGACCAGTTGCATAACGACTTTCTTCGCCTTGTGGTCGTCGCCCGCCACGGGCAGCGCAATGCGCCCCGCCGTTCCCGCCGGCTTGCCGTGGTTGCGCAGATGCGCCGCGTAGATATTGTTGAACGCCTTGATGACCGGCCGGCCGATCTTCTCTTCCACCCAGCGGCTTTCCGGCAGACCGTTTTCGATTCCGTCGATTCGACCGTCGCGCTGCCGCGGATAGTAATTGCCAGTATCGATCACGATGAGACTCGCCGGCGCACCCGCGAGCAAATCCTTCGAAAGAAGCGGCACCTTCGACTCTGGAATGGTCACGACGACGAGATCCGCGCCCTGCACGGCCTCGCGCGCCTCGACGGCTTGCGCGCCAGTCGCGCGTTCGACTTCGCCGAGCGTGTCCGGCCCGCGCGAATTGGCGATGCGCACCTCGTGGCCGCGTTCGCCGAAGCGCAACGCCAGAACTTGCCCGATATTTCCCGCTCCAATGATGCCGATTTTCATGGTGCCTCCTGGGTTCGTGATCGATCTCGGCGGCATCGCAAACCCCGCACCCGATGCGACGAATCGACGTGATAGTCCAGATCAATTACAATGATAAAATCAATCCACTTCCAAGGTTTGATAGTTTTAGTTCATACTTCGTTCACTTCTTCAACACACACTTAAAGGGAACCGATCAATGCCGATCATCAACACCCAAGTCAAGCCGTTCAAAGCAACCGCCTATCACAAGGGTGATTTCGTCACCGTTACCGAAGAAAGCCTGAAGGGCAAGTGGTCCGTGTTCGTGTTCTACCCGGCCGACTTCACCTTCGTGTGCCCGACGGAACTCGGCGATCTGGCTGACCGCTACGAAGAATTCAAGAAGCTGGGCGTTGAAATCTACAGCGTTTCGACCGACACGCACTTCACGCACAAGGCATGGCACGACACGTCGGACACGATCCAAAAGATCAAGTATCCGATGATTGCCGATCCGACGCTCGCCATCTCGCGCAACTTCGACGTGCTGATCGAAGAAGAAGGCCTGGCGCTGCGTGGCACGTTCGTGGTCAACCCGGAAGGCGAGATCAAGCTGTGCGAAGTGCACGACAACGGCATCGGCCGTGACGCCGGCGAACTGCTGCGCAAGGTGCAAGCCGCGCAATACGTCGCATCGCATCCGGGCGAAGTTTGCCCCGCCAAGTGGACGCCGGGCGCTGAAACGCTGAGCCCGTCGCTCGACCTCATCGGCAAGATCTGAGTCTCGGGTTCTCCAGAGACTGACGAGGCGCGCGGCAGGCCCGCTGCGCGCCTTGCACCCCCAGTTTGTACCCACGCATTCCGTTTCGGCGCCGCTTTATGGCGGCGCTTGGACGGAGTGCGTCCAAAGATTCCAAAAACTCTCGTCAGGGAACGACACACGCCATGCTGGACGCCAATCTCAAGACTCAGTTGAAAGCCTATCTGGAAAAAGTCACGCGGCCCATCGAGCTCGTCGCCTTTCTCGACGACAGCGACAAATCGCGTGAGCTGAAAGGCCTGCTCGACGAAATCGCTACGCTGTCCCCGCAGATCAGCGTCGTCGAGAAAGAGGACGTTGCGGCACGCCGTCCGTCGTTCACCATCGGCGAGCCGGGCAAGGCGGCGGGCATTCACTTCGCCGGCATCCCGATGGGTCACGAATTCACGTCGCTCGTGCTGGCGCTGCTGCAAACCGGCGGCCATCCGATCAAACTCGACGACGAAACCATCGAGCAGATTCGCGCGCTCGACGGCGATTACCGGTTCGAAACGTATTTCTCGCTGTCGTGCCAGAACTGCCCGGAAGTCGTGCAGGCGCTGAATGTAATGGCGATCATCAATCCGCGTATCAAGCACGTGGCGATCGACGGCGCGCTGTTCCAGAAGGAAGTCGAAGACCGCCAGATCATGGCCGTGCCGACGATGTTCCTGAACGGCGACAGCTTCGGCCAGGGCCGCAGCAGCGTGAAGGAAATTCTCGCCAAGCTGGATACGGGCTCAGCCGCGCGTGCCGCGAAGCAACTGGAAACGAAGCCGGTATTCGACGTGCTGATCGTCGGCGGCGGTCCTGCAGGCGCGGCAGCGGCGATCTACGCGGCGCGCAAAGGCATTGCGACCGGCGTGGTCGCCGAGCGCTTCGGCGGCCAGGTGCTGGACACGATGGCTATCGAAAACTTCATCTCCGTGCAGGAAACGGAAGGACCGAAGTTCGCGACGGCGCTCGAACAGCACGTCAAGAGCTACGAAGTCGACGTGATGGACGTGCAGCGCGCCGACAAGCTGATCCCGGGCCGCATCAACGAAGTGCATCTGGCAAGCGGCGCGGTGCTGAAGGCAAAGACCATCATTCTGGCGACGGGCGCGCGCTGGCGCGAAATCAACGTGCCGGGCGAGCGTGAATATCGCGGACGCGGCGTGGCCTACTGCCCGCACTGCGACGGCCCGCTCTTCAAGGGCAAGCGCGTGGCGGTCATCGGCGGCGGCAATTCCGGCGTCGAAGCGGCCATCGACCTCGCGGGTGTCGTTGCGGCGGTGACGCTGATCGAATTCGGCAACGAGTTGCGCGCCGATGCCGTGTTGCAAAAGAAGCTGCGCAGCCTGTCGAACGTGACCATCGTCACGAGCGCGCAGACCACGGAAATCACCGGCGACGGCAAGAAGGTCGACGGCCTGAACTACACGGACCGGGCGACGGGCGTCTCGCACCGCGTGGAACTCGAAGGCGTGTTCGTGCAGATCGGTCTCGTGCCGAACACCGAATGGCTGAAGGGCACGATCGAGCTGTCGAAGCATGGCGAGATCATCGTCGATGCGAAGGGCGCGACGTCGATCCCCGGCGTATTCGCTGCCGGCGACGTGACGACGGTGCCGTTCAAGCAGATCGTGATCGCGGTCGGCGAAGGTGCGAAGGCATCGCTTGGCGCGTTCGATCATCTGATTCGCGCGTCGGTCGAGGAAGAAGAGACGGTGGCCGCGTAAAAGCTTGCCTTGCGGCGAAGGAGAAAGGCGAACGGGCGCTGCTCGTTCGCCTTTTTTTGTATTGCGCGTGTGTTGGAATTGGCGCTTGAAGCACGCGTCCATTCGGCTCGCTTTTCCAGCGCGCTGCCGAAATAGACGGCTGTGGCAATGAGTGGGCGAGGTTGGCGATGACGCTCATGAGCAAAAACCCGCTCACGCCGAAAACCGCCCCACCCTCAGGTTGCCGACTTCGCTTTCGGCTTGAGCACCAGCGGGAAGATCACTTCGAACACGCTTCCATGTCCTTTCACCGACTGGAAACGCAACTCGCCCTCGAGCGCACGCGACAGTTCCTTCACGATGGCAAGCCCAAGCCCCGTGCCGGGAATATCGTCCTCGGCCGCGCGCTCGAATTCCTCGAACACGCGCTCCTGATCCGCCGTACCGATGCCCGAACCTGTGTCCGTTACGCGCAAGCGCCAGCGGTCGTCCGCCACGGCGTCGATCGTCAACACGATTTCGCCCGCCGACGTGTACTTGATCGCGTTCGAAAGCAAGTTGATCGCGACCTGCTTTACCTTCAGCCGGTTCGATGTCACCGTGCCGAGCGTCGGTTCCAGATGCCCGACGAGCTTCAGGCCCTTTGCTTCGGTGCCGACGCGGTTCAACTGCATTAGTTCGTCGAAGAGACCGACGAGATCGAACGCTTCGACTGTCAACAGCGAATCGTCGCCGAGGACCTTCGAATATTCGACCATTTCATCGACTAGACTCGCCATGTCGGACACTTGCCGGTTGGCGAGCCCAAGCGCCGTCTCGCGTTTCGCGGGCGAGCGGCCAAGCAGTTGCAGCGCCGTCGAGAATACGTTGAGGAAATTGCGCAGATCGTGCGCGACGCGGCGCGTCACCTGCATGCGCGTTTCGTAAAGTTCGCTGATCAGCTTCTGACGCAGCGTGAGCTCGTAATTCGCGCGCTCCAGCATGCCGGTGTATTCGTCGATCTTGCGATCGCGCTCGCCCACCGCTTCACGAATCGAGGCCAGCGTGACGAAGCTCACCACTTCATCGGTCATGAGCCGCGCGTGTTCTTCGTCCGTGCGCGAGAGATCCGTGTGCGCGGCGGCGTAATCGCCAATCGCCTGAAGCAGAATCTGGCGGAACAGGTCGAGCTCACGCACCAGTTCGTCGATGCGATACCCTTGCTGCCAACGCCATTGCCCGTGCTGCCGCGCGTTTTGTTCGATGACGCCTTCCTGATCGCGCAAATTACGCGATTCCAGCACGACGCAGATTTCCTCGAAGACTTCCGGCAAGTGGTCCGCCAGTTGCCGGTACGTGAGCTGATCCGAGTGTTCGACTTCCTGATCCCCGAACACGAGCTTCATCCATTTTTCAGTCAGCGCGGTCCGCTGCTCGCGCAACGAAGCCACGAGACCGTCCAAGCCGTTGGCTGCCGTTTCGGCCATCTGCGATTCCTCGATTGCAACGCCCAGTTGCCGCTCGTGCGGCGCGTGGTGCTCGTATGGAAGTGCTGGTAAGGAAGTGCTGGGGTGAAACCGCCGTGGAGCGCGAAGCTCGAAGGCCGCGATGCCACGCCAGTATAGGCCCAGCTTCAGGCAAAAAGTTCGAGTACCCGACTATCGTAAACGGGCAAAATTGCTAACGCATTCGCTAATTGACAAGGTGGACAGGCGCGACGCACGCCTTAATGCGGGCGACCTTTTTCACGCAGCATCTGCACGAACTGGCGCGCGGCCGGCGACAGCGCGCCTCCCTTTCTCGTCACGATGCCATACGTCTGCGACTTCGATTTCATGCGGATCGGCAAGATGCGCAACATGCCGTAGCGCTCGAAAAGTTTCGCGACGCTCGCCGGCAATATCGCCACCATATCCGCGCTCTGCTGCAAAAGCGTGACCGTCACGAGCGGCGACGCGGTGGAGATGGGGTTCGCCGGCATCGGCAAGCCGGCGAGGTCGAGTTCGCGTTCGAGCAGCGCGCTCATCGGCAGATAACTCGGGTATGTCACCCAGCGATGACCCGCCAGTTCCGCGAGCCCGACTTCGCGTCCCGCCGCGCGCGGATGGTCCTGTCCCACGACAATGGCAAGCGGTTCGTCGGCGAGCGGCTGATAGTGGTACTTTGTCGGCTGGTCCGACACGCTTGCGCGGCCGATCACGAGATCGACATGGCCGTCGTCCAGCATGCCGAGCATGCGCGCGCTGGTGTCCTCGACAATTTCGATGGCAAGGTCCGGATGCTTCGCGTGCATCTCGCCGACGATCGGCGCGACCACGCCCGGCACCGCGCCCATGATCGTGCCGACCGTCAGCCGCCCGCCCGTGCCCGCGCGAATCTGCGCGACTTCCTGGCAAAGCGCGCTCAGATCGGCGGCCAACAGACGCGCATAGCGCACCACGGCGCGGCCGAACGGGTTGGGAATCACCCCGCTCTTGGCGCGCTCGAACAAGGGCGCTTCCAGCATCGATTCGAGTTCGGCGAGCGCCTTGGAAGCGGCGGACTGAGTCATCGCCATGGCGCTCGATGCTTTATGCAGCGATTTATGGTCGTCGAGCGCGATCAGCAACTGCAATTGCTTCATGCGCAGCCGCGACATCAGAACATCCAGGGTGTTTTTCATGCGACAAACGATGCGGAAGAAAAAGGCGGGGTGATTCCAGAAAGCGATCACTCGATGGAAAGGATTCACTATACAGCGGCGCCTCTCGCGCCGTATAGTCGGCGCAGCGCGACGCTCGCATCCGCCGCAGTCGCTACGACTCACTCAAGTCAAGGACGAGACACCATGCAACTCACAGGCAATCTGCTCATCGGCCAGCAATCCATTTTCGGCAGCAACGGCTCGATCAAGGCCGTCAACGCGTCGACGGGCGCGGCCATCGAACCGGCATTCGGGGGCGCCACGCTCGCCGATCTCGACCGCGCAGCCGCCCTCGCCTGGGCCGCGTTCGACGTATATCGCGAAACCGCGCCCGAAGCGCGCGCGAAATTCCTCGAAACCATCGCGCAAAATATCCTCGACATCGGCGACGACCTGGTCGAGCGCTGCATCATCGAAAGCGGATTGCCGCGCGGACGGATCGAGGGCGAACGCGGCCGCACGGTCGGCCAACTGCGTATGTTCGCGGAAGTGGTGCGTAACGGCGACTATCTCGGCGTGCGCATCGACCCGGCGCAACCCGAACGCAAGCCGCTGCCGCGCGTGGATCTGCGTCTGCGTCACATCGGCGTCGGCCCGGTCGCCGTGTTCGGCGCGAGCAACTTCCCGCTGGCGTTCTCGGTCGCGGGCGGCGATACGGCTTCCGCGCTCGCCGCCGGCTGCCCGGTGATCGTCAAGGCGCACTCGGCGCATCCAGGCACGGCGGAACTCGTCGGCCGCGCGGTGCAAAAGGCCGTGAAGGACTGCGGCATGCCCGAAGGCACGTTCTCGCTGCTGTTCGACAGCGGTCGTGACATCGGCCAGGGCCTCGTCAAGGACAACCGCATCAAGGCAGCAGGCTTCACGGGCTCGCGCGGAGGCGGTACGGCGCTGATGAAGCTCGCCGCCGAGCGTAAGGAACCCATTCCCGTCTATGCGGAAATGAGCAGCATCAACCCGGTCGTGTTGTTCCCGGCCGCGCTCAAGAACCGTGGCGAAGCCATCGCGAAGGCATTCGTGCAATCGCTCGTGCTCGGCGCGGGCCAGTTCTGCACGAACCCTGGCCTGATCCTCGCCGTCGATAGTCCTGACCTGGACAAGTTCATCGCGGCGGCATCGGCGGCGCTGACGGAGACGGCTGCGCAGACCATGCTCACGCCGGGCATCCACAAGGCGTACGAAGGCGCGATCGACAAGGCTTCGAGCCAGGCGGACGTGAAGACGCTCGCGCGCGGCGTCGAAGCGAAGAGCGACAATCAAGGCCAGTCGGCGCTGTTCTCGACCACGGCTGCGAACTTCCTCAAGAACCACGCGCTGCAGGAAGAGATTTTCGGCGCGTCGTCGCTGGTGGTGCGCTGCCCGGATCAGAAGACGATGCTGGACCTGATCGAATCGCTCGAAGGCCAGTTGACGTCGGCGCTGCATATCGACGAAGCCGATTACGCCGAAGCGCGCGACTTCCTCCCGGCGCTCGAACGCCGCACGGGCCGCATTCTGGTGAACGGTTTTGGCACGGGCGTCGAAGTGGGCCACGCGATGGTTCACGGCGGCCCGTATCCGTCCACGGCGGATGGCCGTTCGACCTCGGTCGGCAGCCTCGCGATCAACCGCTTCCTGCGTCCGGTGAGCTATCAGGACCTGCCGGATGCGCTTCTGCCCGACGCGCTGAAGACCGAGAATCCGCTGGGTCTGAATCGTCGCATCGACGGCAAGTTGCAACTGGCTGAATAAGCCGGTCGCATAAGCTGCAAATCGAGGCCGCGGCGCTGAACTTCCGGGTTCGCGTCGCGGCCTTCCGCTTATCGCGAATTGCTTCGGATGGCTAAATTGTCCGCACTTTCGCTCACGCACGGCGCAAACGTTCGCGCCGGCGCGCGAGGCAGTTCGTATCCGCCATGCAACGTGCGAACGGGTTTCATTTCGCGCCCTAACCGCTTTTGCATCAGTGGGTTATCGCGCGGTCGTTCGCCCTTGTCGGTTATTGGCTAAGGATTGGCGTCACGAAACCGCCGCCGCGCGCCCAGAATGTCAAAAACATTGTGAGAGAGCGATGCGTGGCGCTTGGCCGCGAAGCCCTGAAACGGCGACGCGGGCGCACCAGTCCCGGCCGCGTTTTCGTATCGACACGAGGGCCAGCGCCATCAAAAGGCGCGGTTACGAGGCGCGCTGGGAGCACGGAGTTTCGCGTGCCGCCGGCGCGATGATGTAGTCGCTTAAATTCAGGCGGCCCGAGGTAGGTGCGAAACGCGATTGACGTCCGAACTCGCTTCAACGATATTCGGACTTTCGTTTTTCGGACGCACGCAGTCGATGTTCATTCGACATACATTCGCGCCCGACAAACGATACGAAGGATTGTTGCCGCAGGACTTCGCGCGCGCGATTGCGGGCGGTCCGAAGCCAGTATAGGCACTCAAGCGGCCACGTTATCGCACATGTCCTTCGAGGGCTTAAAAGCATGACCACGCGTCTGACGTTTCCTGCATCCATGTTCTCCGTCGTCTGCCAGCGTTGCGGCAGCACGATGCGCAAAAACGCCGACAGTTGTCCAAACTGCGGCGCGGATCGTACCGCCGCGTCCGCTCAACCGCGCCAGGCCGCCGCACCGCAAGAACGGCCGCGCGTCAATATGTTCGAGCAGACGCTTTCCAAACCGCTTCCGTCGATGTCGACCTCGGCAACGGCTTCCGCCGCCGCATCGGCTGGCGCTGGCGCCTCCGCTTCCGGCGCGCTGCCGGAAGACCCCGCAACGGAACGCGGCTGGCCCGCGGGTTGGGACCCGAAACGCGCGAGCGAACGTATCGCGCAAAAGGCGGCGGAGCATCGGGCGAAGCGCCTTGAGGAATCCGCGCGCAGCGCTTATGCGAACACCGGCCGCGATCCCGACGCGCTGCCCGGCTCCGAATCCTGGTCGAAACGTAAGACGGTCATCGCGGGCGTTTGTTCGGTCGTGCTCGCGCTCGGCGCGGCCGCTTATTTGCAATACGGCGATTCGAACGATGACGACGCCTCGCCGTCCGCCGATCACAGTGTCTCTGGCGCGATCGATTCCAGATTCAGCTCGCTCGTGCCGGGTACCGCGCCGAACGTGAACCCAAATGTGGCGACAGGCGCGGGCAATGCCTCGGCCGATGCCCGCGCGTCCGTTTCCGGCGATACGCTGCGCAGCGTGCGCCTTGCGCTGGATCAGCATGACCTGACGCTGGCGCGCGCGCGCCTCAAGACCGTTCCCGCGTCATTGCAGACGCGCCCCGACTACGATTCGATGAAAGACGAACTCGCGAAGCGCGAGTTGCAACGCGACGCCGCGCTGCAACTGGCGCGGGCCTGCGAGCGGACTTCGGCATGGTCGTGTGTGCAGCAGAACGCGGGCGAAGCGCTCGCTATCGATGGCGGCAATGGCGAGTCGCAAGCGATGCTAGAACGCGTCATCTCGCACGCGGGCTGGATGGTCGCGACGCCTGCGGGCGCGAAGAAGCCGCTGCCATCGGCGGTGACGGCTGCTGCCCCGGCGCCCGCCGCGCCTGCCAGCGTGGTTGCCGCCAACGTCGGCAAGCCTGCGACCACTGCGAACTTGGAAGTTGCGACACCGCCGGTCAAGACCGTGACCATCGCGCCGAAGACCGTGGTTGAGCGGCACGCCGCGCAGCGCGGAACGGCAGCGGCGGCACGGCGGGATGCGATCGACGAAGCGCGGGATGCATCGACTGATTCGCGCGCGGAGAAGATCGCGCGGGCTCAGGCGGCTACGAATGCCATTACCGCGGCGACGGTTGGGCCTGCTGCTACGGCTAATGTTGCCCCGGCCAATGCGCCTGCGACTTCGGCCGTTGAATTGCCTGCCGCGAAGATGTTCGCACCGTCCGCTGCGACGGCGACGGCGACGGTGGCACCGGCGACTTCCGGCAATGCCTTGCCTGCCGCAAGGACAACGGCAGCGACGACAGCGCCTGCCGTGCCTTCCACGACGCCCGCGCCTTCCGCTGTTGCAGCCACGGCCGCTCCTTCGGTTGCTGTGCTGACGCCCGCGCCCGTGACGACCACGGCGACGCGCACGGCGCCCGCCAACGCTGCGCCGCCTCCGGGGACGAGTCGCACCGCGCCCGCCGCCGTGGCAGCCAACACGCGGCCCGCGCCTCAAACCGGCGCGACGCGCAACACCGCGTCGACCGGCCTGTACGATGCCTCTTCCGCCAATCACGCCAACGCGAGCGATGAGATGTACGTCGCGCCGCAGAATCGCGGAGCGACCGCGACGGGCGGCGGCGCATCGAATAACGGCATGTACGATGCGACGTCCAATCGCGGCAGCACGTCCAACGGGATGTATGTCGCGCCGTCGGCGTCGGGTGCCGCACCGCATGCATCGACGTCATCGACGGCGACTGGCGCGACGCCTGTCGCCGTGCGCAATACCGCGCCGCAAGCTCAACTCGCCGCCGCGCCCGCGATCAGCCCGCCCGCAGCAAGCCCGCGCGCTGCCGCGTCGTTTGGCGCATCGAACGTATCGGCGCATATGGACGCGGACAAGACCGAAGAACTGGAACGCGCCATCAAGCAATACGGTTGGACGAGCGGCGCGGCTTCGAAGTCGGCGCCGTGAAGATGGGGAGATAGAAACATGGAAGAGCGCATTGAATGAAGAGTCGGCGCTCTGCGGGTGAAAGGCAACCACGCAAGCAAGGCGCCTTGCGAAATCGAAGCGGCTCCGAAGAGAGCGCTTCAGAAATAGAAGAGTCTCGGTAACGACGCGAATCTGAAGAAGCCCGACTCGGGAAACGAAGCATCTTTGAAGGAGCGAGGTCTCGAATATCAAATCGCTTCTAAAGCGGCGATGTCTCGGGAGACGAGACTCGACGGAAGAGACGACGCACATCGGCGGGTGTGCGAGCAAGAAATAAGCATCCAAAGAACGAAGCAAATCAGGAAAAAAGCATTAACGGAGACAAAGCTTTTTTGGCACAGCAACGTGCCCGGAAAGAACCCGGCATCTCGCGAACGGAAAGAGTCGCCAGAACAAACTGCATCGGCTAAAACTAGCCCGCGCGCAGAAACGCATAACCGATTTCGCACGATGCGACGCTCTCGCATCGCGCGTGTTCCACAGCACCCGTCCAACTCAAGAATCGAGGGTCAATCATGTTCTCCACGAAAATCATGCGGAACGCCGCGCGAGGTGCGCTTGCCCTCCTTGCCGTAATTGGTTTCGCAAGCGTCACGGGGACGAGTTTCGCCGCCGACGCCGTGCCCTACAAAATCACTACCGGGCCGGATCGCGGCACGTATATCCAGATCGGTCAGGACCTGTCCAAGTACGTGGCCGACCCCGCCGGCATGGAACTGGAAGTGCTTTCTTCCAAAGGATCGGCGGAAAACGTGCAGCGCATGCGCTATGAACCCGGCGTGAAATTCGCGCTCGTTCAGTCGGACGTATATCAGGCTTACGTCGATATGGCCGCGTCCGGTAACGCCGATGCCGGCAATATCATCAAGCCGCTGCGCCTCATCATGCCGCTTTACGACGAAGAGATTTACTTCGTCGTGCGTTCGGATTCGCCGCTCAAGTACATCCAGGAAATCAAGGACAAGAACATTAGCGTGGGGCTGCTCGGAAGCGGCACGGCGCAGTCGTCGGCGACGCTGTATCGGCTGATGTTCGGTGAACCTATCGCCGATCAGAACGCGCAGCACTATAGCAACGAGGACGCGCTCGCAAAGCTGATCGTGCGCAAGATCGACGTCGCGGTGATCGTCGCGGGACAGCCTGCCAAGCTCTTTCAGGACATGAACCCGGAACTGCTGCAGCAGATCAAGCTGTTGCGTCTGGACCCGGCCGCGCCTGAAACCGCGCGCGCCAAGCAAACGTATTTCCCGGCGACGATCCGCACATCGAGCTATCCGAACTGGATTCAGGAGGACACGCCAACGCTCACGGTCAAGGCGTTCCTCGTGACGTATGACTATGGTCTGCGCGGCACCGTCGGCGCGATGTCGAAATTCGCCGATTCGCTCTGCACGAACTTCGATACGCTGCAGGCGAGCGGGCATCCGAAGTGGAAACAGGTGCATCTCGAACTGCCGCCGCTGACGAAGGGCTGGAAGTACTATCCGCCGGTTGAAAAGCATTTGCGGTCGTGCATCGCCAAGCGCGCGGCGCTCGCGCAGCAATCGCAAGGCGGCGCGCAGACCGTATCGGCGCGTTCGACGGATGGCGCCGCGCCAAAAATGAAGAAAGCAAGTTGCACCGCGCAGGAGAAGGTGTTGTTGCTGTGCGATCAATGACGTGAACGCACGCGCTGTTGTCTGCATGACGACAGCGCGTCGCGCGATACGCAAACAAGCGCCTACGCCCTCATCCCCGCCATAACCCCCGCCAGCCGCTTCAACCCACGCTCGATAGCCGGGACGCTCGTCCCGCCATATCCAAGCAACACGCCTTGCAAGAGCGGCTTGCCCGCATAAAACGGCGCGATGCCGTACAACCCCACTTGCGCCTCGCGCGCCGCCGCGACCACGCGCGCTTCCTGCCACGGCTCTAAAAGCCGCGCGACCAGATGGATGCCGGCCGTCGATGGCATCGGCTCGAACCAGTGCGCGAGAGCGCCAGTCAGATGCGCGATCAACGCGGCACGGCGTTGCGCATACGCCTTGTGCATGCGGCGCAAATGTTTCGCATATTCGCCATCCAGCATGAAGGCGCCGAGCGCTGTCTGCGTGAGCATGCAGCCGTGCAGATCGCAAACTTGCCGCGCGTTCCAGAGCGGCTCGGAAAGCGTCGCGGGCGGCACCACGTAGCCAATCCGCAAATCCGGAAAAAGCGTCTTCGAGAACGTGCCGACATACGCGACCAACCCTGCATGATCCAGGCTCTTCAGCGACTCGACCGGCCGCCCTTCGAAGCGAAACTCGCCGTCGTAGTCATCCTCGACGATCACCGCGCCGCGTTTGGCTGCCCATTCGAGTAGTTCGATCCGGCGCGCGAGACTCATCGGCATGCCGAGCGGAAACTGATGCGACGGCGTCACGTAGACGAGCCGTGTATTGCGCGGCAACTTGTCCACGACGATCCCGTGCTCATCGACGGGAACGTGCGCAATGCGCGCGTGCAGCGCCGAGAAGATGGCGCGCGCAGGCGGATAACCCGGCTCTTCCATCGCGACGACATCGCCCGGCTGGACCACCACGCGCGCGAGCAGATCGAGCGCCTGCTGTGCGCCTTGCGTCACGAGAACGTCCTGCCAGTTGCACACCACCGCGCGGCTGAACGCCAGATAGCGCGCAATGCCGAGCCGTAGCTCCTGCTCGCCGGCCGGATCGCGATACGACGCCACGCCGCCGCCCGTGCGCGCCTGCGTGCGCAGCGCCTGGTTGACGCAGCGGCGCCAGGCATCGAAGGGGAAAAGCGTCTTGTCGGTCACGCCGCCCTTGAAATCGCAGTCGAGCGTGATGTCGGCGGGCGGCATGGGCATCGACATGCGTTCGGGCATCTTGCGCCAGATGCCGGTGGCGCGGGCGCGCGCCGAGGTCGGCTCGGCGCGGGCGGCGGGCAGACGCGTGAGGCCATCGGCGACGAAGGTCCCATCGCCGGCGCGAGTGCGAAGAAAACCTTCGGCGATCAGGCGATCGAATACATCGAGCGTCGTCTTGCGAGACACGCCGAGCTGCGCGGCGAGATCGCGCGTGGACGGCAGGCGCGCATGAGCGGCAAGCCTCCCTTCGATGATGCCCGCGCGCAACTGGCCGTAGATCTGGCCCGTGAGGTCGTGACGGCCGTGCAGGGTGATGTGGATGTCCAAGGTGAAGCACCGATTGAGCGTGGCTACCTAGGATGAATGGATTTCGATGCTTTCACAAGACCAGCGCCGCGTTCGCCTCACCCTTCCGCCCCAAACACCGCCGCACATAACGTCACCCCTTCGGCGCTCAACCACGCACTTCCCGCGCCCTCTTCCGTGATCGTCATCTCGATCAGCCCCGCATCCGCGAGCCCGGTAAGCTGCCGCCGCAACGCGCTCATCGGCAAATCGGACTGCTTCGCCAACTTCGCAAGCGACCACGGTTTCTCCGGGCTCTCCCGACGCGCGCGCCAGAGTTGCGCCAGAACGGCGACGAGTATGGGATCGATGTCATCGCTCATCTATGTCTCCTTCTCTATGTCGTCTCGTGCCGCGCGCCGATCGATTTCGCCGACGAGTTCGCCCAAACGCTGCAACGCCGCCTCGCTCTGCGCGGTCCACGGATAGCTGTAGTTCAGGCGAATGAAGTGGCTGAAGGCATTGCGCGTCGAGAACATATAGCCCGGCCCGACCGTGATACCGCATTCGAGCGCCGCGCGATAAAGCTGCATCGAATCGACGCGCTCCGGCAATTCGACCCAAAGCACATAACCGCCCTGTGGCGCGGACGTGCGCGTGCCCGCCGGAAAGAAGCGCTCGACCATCGCACGCATGATGCGCGCCTGTTGCTGATAGAGCTTGCGCACGCCGCGCAGATGCCGGTCGTAACCGTCCTGACGAAGATAATCGGCGACGGCGACTTGCGGCACCGAAGGCGTGGTCAGCGTGTTGAGGAACTTGAGCTTCTCGACTTGCGCGCGAAAACGTCCCGGCATCGCCCAGCCGATTCGATACGACGCCGTGAGACTCTTCGAAAACGACGCGCAGTGAAGCACGAGCCCCTTGGTATCGAAACTTTTGAGTGTCGTAGGCCGCGCATCGCCGAAATAGAGCTCGTGATACACGTCGTTTTCGATCACCGGTATCTCGTGCTCGCTCAGCAATTCGACGAGTTGCCGCTTGCGCGCATCCGGCATCAGAAAGCCGAGCGGGTTCTGAAAATTCGGCATCACCATGCAAGCAGCAATCTTTCTTTTGCCGATGATCTGCGCCAGCGCCTCGATGTCGATGCCATCGACGGCATGCGTCGGCACCTCGATCGCGCGCATGCCGAGCCGCTCGATGGCGTGCAGCATCGCGTAATACGTTGGCGACTCGACGGCCACGGTATCGCCCGGCTTCGCGACCGCCTGCAAACTCAGATTGATCGCTTCGGTCGCGCCGACCGTAATCACGATTTCGGCCGGGTCCACGCTCACGCCGTTCTCCGCGTAGCGCCGCGCGATCTGGCGGATGAGCTCGGGGTTGCCGGGCGGCAGATCGTCGATGAGATTCCAGCTCGTGTGCCGCCGCGCGATGGCGTTTGCGTACTGGTTGATGCGCCGCCAGGGGAACGGCTCGGGATCGGGATACGGCGAGCCGAACGGCACGGCGTCGTGCGCGCGGATGCTGCGCAGCGTGGCGAGCACGAGCCGGCTTACGTCCACTTCGGAAGCCACCGCCACGGGACGCGCGCGGCGCTTCGTCTCGTCACGCGGCGTTTCGGCCTTGGGTCTGGCGCGCACGAAATAGCCGGATTGCGGACGCGTTTCCAGCACGCCGCGGCCTTCGAGCAACGCATAGGCATGCAGCACGGTCTTGATGCTCACGCCGTGCTGCTGGCTCGCCTGCCGCACCGACGCAATGCGCTCGCCCGGCGCGAACACGCCACGGCGCACGGCGGCTTCGATCTCATCGGCGAGCTTTTCGTAGAGGGTCACGGCGGCGGTCGTGTCGAAACAAGGAGGGCGTTCAGTCTACCAACTGTATCCCTCCTATTTCACGTTTTCTGTGCGCCGCGCGCCATTTGGGAAACAGTAGGATCGACGTATCGAATCGTCCTGTGCGTCGACACGCCACACCATGAAGAAGCCCGAAGCTCGCATCGAACCGTACACGCACCCCGCCGCAGGCTGGGGCGCGCTCAAACAGGTGGCTATCAATCTCGTCAAGGAGAAGGTCGCGGGCGGCAATTACCGGACGCTCTTCAAGCAGAATCAGCCGGATGGCTTCGACTGCCCTGGTTGCGCGTGGCCGGACCGGGCGCATGCATCGACATTTGAATTCTGCGAAAACGGCGTCAAGGCCGTTGCCGCCGAAGCCACGGCGAAGCGCGTCACGCCCGCGTTCTTCGAGGAGCACACGGTGACTTCGCTGATGGCGCAGTCGGACTACGAACTCGAACAGCATGGCCGCCTGACCGACCCGCTTGTCTACGACGCCAAGCGCGACCGTTATGTGCCGATAGAATGGGACGCGGCGTTCGCGCTAATCGCATCGCACATCAACAAGCTGGACCATCCGGACAAGGCCGCGTTCTACACGTCCGGCCGCGCAAGCAACGAAGCCGCTTTCCTTTATCAGCTCTTCGTGCGGATGGTCGGCACGAACAATTTCCCCGACTGCTCGAACATGTGCCACGAGGCAACGAGCCGTGGCCTGCCGCATACCGTGGGCGTCGGCAAGGGCACGGTGACGCTCGACGACTTCGAACACGCCGACACGCTGCTGCTCTTCGGTCAGAATCCGGCGACCAATCATCCGCGCATGCTCGGCGAGTTGCGCGACTGCGCGAAACGTGGCGCGACCATCGTGTCGATCAATCCGCTGAAAGAACGCGGCCTCGAACGGTTCGCGAGCCCGCAGCACACACTCGACATGCTTTCGCCCAAGGGCGTGAAGATCAGCTCCGTATTCATCCGCCCGAAAGTGGGTGGCGACTTCGCGCTCATCAAGGGCGTGGCGAAACGCGTGATCGAACTCGACGATGCCGCGCTCGCCAATGGCCAGGCCCGCGTGCTCGATGTCGATTTCATCGCGCAACACACGGTTGGCTTCGACAGCTTCGCCGCCGACTTGCGCGCCGAGAACTGGGAGATGATCGTCGCGGAATCGGGCGTGGCCATCGACGAAATCTTGAAGCTCGCCGATATCTACGCGCAAGGCCGCGCCGTCATCTCGACGTGGGGCATGGGCCTCACGCAGCACAAGAATTCAGTGCCGATCGTGCAGTTGCTGTCCAACCTGATGATGATGCGCGGCAATATCGGCCGGCGCGGCGCGGGGCTTTGCCCGGTGCGCGGCCATTCGAACGTGCAGGGAGATCGCACGGTGGGTATCGAGGAAAAGCCGACGCAGGCGTTTCTCGACAAGCTCGGCGCGGCATACGACTTCGAGCCGCCGCGCGAGCACGGTTACGACGTGGTCGAATCCATTCACGCGATGCTCGAAGGCCGCGTGAAGGTGTTCATCGGGCTGGGCGGCAATTTTTCGATCGCCACGCCCGACACGCCGCGCACCTGGGAAGCAATGCGTTCGTGCGACCTCACCGTGCATATCACGACCAAGCTGAATCGCAGCCATCTCGTGCATGGCCGCGACGCGCTCATTCTGCCGACGCTCGGCCGTACCGAGATCGACATGCAGAACGGCGTGGCGCAAGGCGTGAGCGTGGAAGACTCGATGAGCATGGTCCACATCTCGTATGGCATGAACAAGCCCGCTTCGCCGAATCTGCTTTCCGAGGTGGCGATCGTCGCGCGCATGGCGCATGCGACGCTCGGTTCGGGCAAGGTGGACTGGCTTGCGCACGCGAACGACTACGCGCTGATTCGCGACGGCATAGAAAAAGTGGTCGAGGGCTTCGAGCGCTATAACGAGCGGTTGAAGCAACCCGGCGGCTTTCATCTGGGCGTGGCTTCACGCGAGCGCGTCTGGAAGACGCCGAGCGGCAAGGCGCAGTTCATCGTGCACGCCATTGCCGTCGATACGCCGATTCACCGCGCCCGCGCCCTGCATGGCGCGCGCCTGATGACGCTCATGACCACGCGCTCGCACGATCAGTACAACACGACGATCTACGGACTCGACGACCGCTATCGTGGCGTGTACGGACAGCGGCGCGTGCTCTTTGCGAACCGCGAGGATATCGACATGCTCGGCTTCGAACCGGGCGACCTCGTGGATATCACGAGTGTCTGGGATGACGATGTCGTGCGCCAGGTGGACGGCTTCACCCTCGTTGCGTACGACATTCCTCGTGGATGCCTGGGCGCATACTATCCTGAGACCAACCCGCTAGTGCCGTTGTCGTCCACTGCTGATGGTGCCGGGACGCCGACTTCGAAGTCCATTCCCGTGTTGCTGAGTTCCGCGAACGAAATCCGCCAGAGCGCTGCTGCTTGAGATCGAAGTTGATGCCGCACCGGGCCACCGCGTTGTGACGCGCGCGGGCGCGTGCGTTCAGGCGGCGCTCCAGTGCATCGGGACCCGTGCACCAGCGGTGAATGATGGCGCCGAGCGCGCCCAGAATGCCGACGCCCGCCATCCAGCCGAGCGCGATGCTTTGCAGCGTGGCCGACACATAAGCGCCGCCCAGCATGGCCGCCGCGAACACCACCACGACCATTTTGTAGGGCGGACTGTCCTGATTTTCGGTCCGTTGGCGGGTTGCGGCGCCCCATTCGGTCTGATAGCCGCTGACAGAATATCCTTGCGTAGTTTGTTTCATTTTTATCTCCAAACCGTCCTCAAGTTTGCGTTTTCGCAAACTTACGCAGATGGAGACACAAGCGATATACGACTTTTCCTAACTATCAGCCGGATGGCAGAGGTTGACTTTTAGCGACGATGACGGACCGTTACTTGGCGCCGGCAAACTCCTGCACCTCGGCATCGGTTTCGCCGGCGAGCGGCACGACGCCTGACGGTCCCATCGCCAAGGGCTGCAACAGCAACGCAACAAGCCCGCTCCAGCCGGTCTGATGCGATGCGCCCACGCCGCGTCCGTTGTCGCCGTGAAAGTATTCGTGGAACAACACGAGATCGCGCGAACGCGGGTCCGCCTGGAGTTGCGGATACGCCGCCATCACCGGACGTTCGCCGTTCTTGTCGAGCAAGAAGAGCGTGGTCAGACGGCGCGCGAGTTCGTCGGCGATCTGTTTCAGCGAAAACTTTTGTCCCGAGCCGGTCGGATACTCCACGCGGAAATCATCGCCGTAATAGCGATGAAATTCGTGCAGCGACGCGATCAGCAGATAGTTCACCGGCATCCAGATCGGCCCGCGCCAGTTCGAGTTGCCGCCAAACACGCGCGAGTTCGACTCGGCCGGCAGATACTGCACCGAGAAGCTGTCACCGTTGTGATAGAACACGAACGGATTGTCGCGATGCACCCGCGACAGCGCGCGCACGCCGTGGTCGGAGAGAAACTCGCTTTCGTCGAGCATGCGTCTGAGCAGCGCCTTCATGCGATGCCCGCGCAACAGCGACAGCAGCACGCTATTGCCCTGCCCCGCGATATTCCATCGCGACACGAGCCGCGCGAGATCCGGCCGATGTTCGAGGAACCAGTGCAGCCGGTCGCGCAGTCCCGGCAGCGCCTTGTGCACGTTCGGTTCGAGCACGTGCACGGCGAACATGGGAATGAGCCCGACGATGGACCGCACGCGCATCGGTACATTCGAGCCGTCCGGCAGACGCAGCTTGTCGTAGAAGAACTCGTCCTCGCCGTCCCACAAACCCGTGTCGCAGTCGTCCTCGCAGCTCACGGCTTCCGCGATATACAAGAAGTGCTCGAAGAACTTCACCGCGATATCCACGAACACCTTGTTCGCGTAGGCCAGTTCGAGCGCGATACGCATGAGGTCGAGCGCGTACGCGGCCATCCATGCGGTGCCATCGGCCTGATCGATATGACCGCCTGTCGGCAGCGGCGACGAGCGATCGAAGATGCCGACGTTATCCAGCCCGAGAAAGCCGCCCTGGAAGATGTTGCGGTCGTCGGCGTCCTTGCGGTTGACCCACCACGAGAAGTTGAGCAGCAGCTTGTGGAATACGAGTTCCAGGAAGTCGCGGTCGCCTTTGCCGGTGATCGCGCGGTCGATCTCGTAGACGCGCCACGTCGCCCACGCGTGCACGGGCGGATTGGCGTCGCCGAAAGCCCATTCGTAGGCGGGCAGCTGGCCATTCGGATGCTGATAACGGTCCTTCACGAGCAACAGCATCTGGCGCTTGGCGAACTCCGGATCGATCAATGCGAAGGCGGCCGCATGGAACGCGAGATCCCACGACGCGTACCACGGATATTCCCACTTGTCGGGCATCGACACGATGTCCGCGTTGCACAGATGCCGCCACTCCGCATTGCGCCCGCGACGGCGCGATTGCGGCGGCGTAGGCTGCAGCGGATCGCCGTCGAGCCAGCGCGTAACGTCGAATTGGTAATACTGCTTCGACCACAGCATGCCGGCCAGCGCCTGACGTTGCACGAGCCGCTGATCGGCGTCGGTGATGTCGTGCTGCAACGCGCCGTAGAACTCGTCGGCTTCCGCGATACGGCGCGCGAAGAGCGCGTCGGCATCGAGCGGCACGGTGTCGGGCGCGGATTCGGGACGCCAGCGCATGAACACCGTCGCCGTCCCGAATGGCGCGATCTCGAGATGCGCGCGAGCCGTCGCGCGCGTGCCGGTGTCGCGGCGAATCGCGTGTTCGTCCTCGTGGACGATGTAGTCGTTCACGCCATCCTTGAACGGACCCGGGCCCTCCATATTGAAAAGACGCTTGACGTTGGTCTCGTTCTCGCAGAAGAGCCATTCGACATCGGGCGTATCCGGCGACCATGCCGTGAGTACCATCTGTTCGTGTCCGCCGTGTTCCGCCGCGACATAGGTCACGCCGTTCACCGTCTGAAGTTTCAGCGAGGGTTTATCGGACACCTTCTTCCACGACCACGTATTGCGCGCCCACATTTGCGGCATCACGTCGATGGTAGCGGCGCAGTCCGCGCGATTCTCCACTTTCACGCGCATGACGATATCGTCCGCCGTGTGCTTCGCGTATTCCACCTGCACGTCGAAGTAGCGGCCATCGTCGAACACGCCGGTATCGAGCACTTCGTATTCGGGCTTGTCCGCGCCGCGCCGCGCGTTTTCCTCGATGAGATCGGAATAAGGAAACGCCGCATGCGGATACTTGTAGAGCATGCGCATGTACGAGTGCGTCGGCGTGCCGTCGATGTAAAAGTACAGCTCCTTCACATCCTCGCCATGATTGCCCTGCTCGTTGGTGAGCCCGAAAAGCCGTTCCTTGATGATTGGATCGGCGCCGTTCCACAAGGCGAGCGAGACGCACCAGTTGAGCTTGTCGTCGCCGAATCCGGCGATGCCGTCCTCGCCCCAGCGATACGCCCGGCTGCGCGCGTGATCGTGCGGAAAGTAATCCCACGCGGTGCCGTTATCGCTGTAATCCTCGCGCACCGTGCCCCATTGCCGTTCGCTCAGATACGGTCCCCAGCGTTGCCAGCGCGGGCAATCGCTCGAATGCAGACGCGAGCCTTCGACGGTGTCGATCTGATTGACGGCGCGCGATTTCGGCATGGATATTTCTCCTGATGAGCGGCGTTCGATGCCGCGGGCAAGACTCGTAATTTAGCGTGTTTCGGTCAGAAGCTTTTCTATGCGCAGCAATTCGCCGAGCGACCACGCCTGGAACGGTGTGCCGCCAGGCGTATGGGGTGCATCGCCGTCGGCGACTTCGGACAGATGATCGAGACCGTACCGGTCCAGATGCGCTTCGAGCGGCGCAATGAAGCGCTCGCGCGCGCCCGCTGCGCCATGCACACGAATCCACGCCTCGATGAACGGCCCGATGAGCCAGGGCCACACGGTTCCCTGATGATAGGCGCCGTCGCGTTCCAGCACGCCACCCGCATAACGCGGACGATACGCCGGGTCGGCCGGCGCGAGCGTGCGCAAGCCGAGTGGTGTCAGCAGTTGGGTTTCCACTTGCGCGAGCACGGCTTGAGCGATGTCGCCATCGACGAGCGCGAAAGGCAGACCGCCCAGCGCAAAGATCTGATTCGGACGGATCGAACGATCGAGCTTGCCGGCTTCGTGATCGGCATCGACGACATCGTACAGCGCGCGTGTGTCGGGATCGACGAAGCGCGCGAGGAAAGCCGCGAGCGCAGCGTCGCGCGGCGCGGTCCAGCGCGCATTCCACGCGCTTGCTATCGACAGCGCGTTGAACCACAGCGCCTCGACTTCCACCGGTTTGCCGATGCGCGGCGTCACCACCCAGTCGCCCGCCTTCGCGTCCATCCACGTTAGCTGAACGCCCGGGACGCCCGCGCGCAACAGACCGTCCGCGTCCGCCGCGATGCCAAAGCGCGTGCCGCGCGTATAGCCTTCGAGAATGGAATCGACCGCGTGTTGCAGGCGGCTCGCGGTCGCGGCGCTGGCGTGGCCCGTCGCCAGGTAATCGTGCACCGCCACGGCGAACCACAGCGAGGCATCGACCGAGTTGTATTCGGGCATGCCGCCGCCGTCCGGGAAGCGGTTGGGCAGCATGCCGTCCGAGAGCGTATCGGCCCATTCGAGCAGAATCGATTCGGCATCGGCGAAACGGCCCGCCGCGAGCAGAAGACCGCGCATCGAGATGAAGGTGTCGCGGCCCCAGTCGGTGAACCACGGATAGCCCGCGATGACCGTCTTGCCGACGTTGCGATCCACGATATAGGCGTCGGCGGAACGCGCGAGCCGCGAGCCGAACGCGGCGCGCCTTTGGCTCTCTCGCGTGGCGAGTCGGGTGGCAAGCGCTACCGCATTGCCCTCGTGCGCCTGTTCGCGGCCGGTGTCGGCATGAAAGATTAGCACCGCATCGCCGCGTACGAGATCGAAGCTGAAGACGCCGGGTGCGGCGAGGTCTTCGGTGAAATCGAGACCGCGGTCGCGCTCACGCGCATAGCTAAAGTTGCGATACCAGTCCGGCGCGTGCCGATAAGCCCCGTTCGACGTCGCGCCGATAGCCGGCAGATCGGCGTACGGACGCCAATGCACACGCTCCACGTCGACGGTTGCATCGAAGGAAAACGCGCCGTTCTCGTGATGCAGCGCGTGATAGTCGCGGCCCGAAAGAAGCGGCCGTACTTCGAGCGTGGCTTTCGGCACGGGCGTTTCGAGCCGCCAGCGCAGCACCGTCTCGCCGCTGTCCTTCACGACGAACACTTCCGCGCTCGCCACCGTTTCGTCGCCAATACGAAAGCGCCACGTGGGCCACGGCGAGGTATCGAAGGAGAGGAGGCTCGCGGAGATGTCCGGGTAAAGCACGTCGGGCGCGTAGCGTTGCATCGTGAGCGCGTGGCGCTTTCCGTTTACATCGAGCCATGCCTCGACGCCATTCACCAGCACGACGCGCCCGGCGGGCGGCGCGGTGGCGGCGAGCAGCAACGCCTGATAGCGCCGCGTGCGCAACGTGCCGACGGTGCCGGACGCGAAGCCGCCGAAGGCATCCGGTTCGAGCCATTCGTCTTCCAGGCGCGCGGCGTCGAAAGGCGCGTCCCGATTCGCTTCGATACGCGTCATGTCGCCGCCTTGTTCCGATAATCGCTGAGCGCGCGCCGCGCCTTCTTCTGGATCGTCGCGCGCATTCGCGGTGTCCAGCCGAGCAGCAAACCGCTCGCGCCGAGCGCCTGACGGCTCCAGCGCCAGAGATCGAAGGTGTCGATGTGCTCGACGATGAAGCCATCGCGGATAGCAAAGCGCGACTCGATGCGATTGACGACCGGCCGGCCCGTGGCCGAATAGGTATAACGCGCGATGGCGACGGCGCTCGCGGTCTGCCCGATCGAGCGGATTTCATCCACGGTCAGCGAGAAATCCGCCGCGCGGCCGAGCAACATGCGCCACATGTCGCCGACCTCACGGCCGTGCAGCAGGCCGAACGCGGGGTCCTGAAAGCGGACATCGGGCGCGTAACACGCGGCCATCCCCTCGGCGTCGCGCTCCTGAAAGGCGAGGTAGAACCGCTCGATGAGTTCGGTGTTTGAATTGGGCATGAGCTTCCGGAAGGGCCGCTGGCGCGTGCAAGTTCGCATTCTCTCCCGGCTCGCGCAATGCTGCAGCGCTAATTCTTCGCGACTGCGTGCTTTGTTCGGCGTCTTTTAAACGCGATAGATGCGAAAAAGCAGGATTACAGTCGAGTGATATTCAACTTGTCTTCAAATGCATCTGCAAATGATTACCCACCCATGCACACCCCCCGAAAAAAGGCGAAACCATAATTGACGCCGAAAAATTGTTTATCTAAATTCGTGTCACTTCCTACTCTCTTTAGAAACCTTCGTTCTTGCCGATACAGCATCGCAATGAAATTGCGGTGAAGCGTCTACACGCTTATTTAGTTTAGTTTCCCATTTGCGCTTCCAAAAGCCGATCATTCCACAACCGCCCGCTCTCGAGGCAGTCATGCGATTCCGAAAACCAAGAAATGCGCTGATCAATGGGCAGGCCGAGTCCTTTCTCATGGATACCCGAAGCGGCTCGATTATCCGGTCGATCGATAATGCGGATTCTGATTGCGTTACCTACGTGCTTAAAACCCGCGAGAACACACATTATTGCGCGTTATTGAATAAACTCGATCACCCCTACCGAAACGCATTACTGCAGCTTTCAATGGCGCTTGGCTTGCCGGTATCGATCAATGCTAATTGCCAACGATTTATTGACGTTGTTTCCGTAGGCTTGAAACACACGCGGTTATCCGAGACCTCGCTCTTCAAATGGAACCTGCTGAACGACGTCAGGACCGGACTCATCGTGCAGATAGACGATGCCGACAGCCTCGGAACCTTCGGCTATATTCTGCGCTGCCCCGACGGTTCGCATTATTGCGCGCAAATGACGTCCGACGATAACCGCAATCGCCATATGCTGATGCTCATGGCATTCAGATCGGGCTTGCCGGTGACTATTCGCGCCAGCGCGGATTATTACGTCACGGGCGTTTCGATCGGCTCACGGCGCTTCGGTCCGAATCTCGGATGCACGGCCGAGCCGCTCGGCAATACGCCGCGTACAGGTTTCATCGAAGAGATAATCGACACCGAAACCTGCGACACGCTCGGCATCGTTCTAAAAAGCGTGGACGGCGCGCGTTATCACGCTCGTCTGGAACGGCGACCGGACGCTGAAAAACTCGGGTTAATGATAATGGCAGTGGGTGCCGGCCTGCCACTTACCGTATATGGCAATGAGTATCATTATGTCACCGGCCTTTCAATCGGCACTTATCTCGCCGAAGAAACGCCGCCGCTGATCTGTTTCAGTCTCAGGCTGACCGAAACGCGTACCGGCTTTCTCACTCGCATAATCGATTACGACACGCTCGATCGAGTCAATTACCTTTTGCGCGCGTGGGACGGCCGCCAATATTGCGTGCAAATGAACGCGAAGATCTGCCCTCACCGCCACCACATGTTGGTCCGCGCGCTGGCGTGGGGGTTGCCGGTCAGTATCACCGCAGACGTCAATTCCGTCGTAACAGGCGTCGCGGTCGGCCTGCCGCGCGCGGGCAGTCCCAGTTTTCATTGTGGTGACGATCGTCATGCCGGCACGAAAACGGGCAATGTCACACGCCTGATCGATGCCAACTGCGCCGGCGACCAGCCGAGCTACGTGCTCCAGACACCCGACGGCATGGAGTGGCGTGTGCGGACCGCCGCGAACGCCGACGCGAACCGCAACGCGTTGCTGGAAATAGCGCTTACTTCCGGCTTGTCCGTGACCGTCGATGACGCCGGCGGCAGGCGCTCCGCCGGGCGTCTGAGCGTGGAGCGGCGATAAAGCGTCAGGCCGTAAGAACCGTTACCGCATGAATCAGCAGCCCGACTGCGCCGCCCACGAGCGTGCCGTTCACGCGAATGAACTGCAGATCGCGGCCGATATTCAGCTCGACATCGCGCACGAGCGTGGCGTCGTCCCATTGCTTGACGGTCGCGGCGATGTGTTTCGCGATCCCCTCGCGCAACTCCGGCGCAAGCGCTTTCAGCGCGTCGCGCATGTGTTCGTTGATCGAATCGCGCAAGGCCGGATCGCCGCCCAGCGCCTGCGCAAAGCTGCCGGCCACCGCCACGACGCGCCCGTGCAGCGTCGAGTCCGGGCGCTTGAGATCGGCGTCGAGCCAGCCGATGAACTCGTCCCAAAGGCCGCTCACGTAGCCGCGCAACTCCGGCCGCGCGAGCCACTCGCGTTTGTGGTCGTCGATACGCGACTTGAACGCCGGATCGCTCCTCAGACGCTCGATGAAGCGCGCGACGGCTTCGTCGAAAGCCTTGCGACGCTCGTGTTCCGGGTCCTCGCTGACATCGTGCAGCCATTGATTCGCGCCGCGCACGAGACCTGCCGCGAACTTCGCGCCGAGTTCCTCCGCGTTCAGTCCGACGAAACCCAGCATGCCGATGAGCTTCGGATACTCCTCGCCCGCCACGCCGACGATGCGCGCCGCCAGCATCTCCTGCACTTCGGGCTTGTCGAGCCACGCGGCCATCTGCTTCAGGCCTTCGTCGAGCAGCAACTGATGACGGCAATCTTCCGTCAGCGTCGACAGTACTTCGCCCGCCGCGCCCGCGAGATCGAATTGCTCGGCGCGGCGGCGGATGGCTTCGTGAAGCATCGACTTGACGCGCTCGTCGTCGATCAGGGACAGCAACTGACCGACCGCCGTCACTGCCTTGTTGCCGAGCAGCGCGGCGTTCTTGGGCTCGGCGAGCCAGAGCGACAGGCGGCTTGCCGGGTCGAAGGCGTTGACGCGCGCGACGAGCGCATCGGTGCCGAGAAAGCGGTCGCGCACGAATGCGGCGAGGTTGTCCGCCACCCGCGCCTTGTTCGCGGGAAGGATGGCGGTATGCGGAATCGGTACGCCGAGCGGATGCCGGAACAGCGCGACGACCGCGAACCAGTCCGCGAGCGCGCCGACCATCGCGGCTTCCGCGAACGACGAGACCCACGCCCACGCGCCGGCATCGTGCTGACTTTTGGCGAGCGCGAAAAGCGCGCCCGCCGCGACGAGCAGCGCGGCTGCGAACCACTTCATGCGCTTGAGCGCGACGGCTTTATCCTGCGTATCCATGCTGTGCTATCGAGTTGGCGGGTTTGACGAGGGCGCAAGCTTATCAGCACTTCGCTGCAAGGCTAAGAGGGTTTCGATTGCGCGCCCGGCATGGTCCACCGGCACGAAGATGTGATCGTGATAAGCCGCCGCAAGCACATTGCAACTGATGCCCGCGTCGCCGAGCGCACGCGCGAACGCAGCCGTCAGCCCGACCGCGGCGAGGTCCGAATGCACCGTGAGCGTGATCCACGCGGCGCGAAACAACGGCGCGATGTTCGCCGCTTGCGCCGCCGCTTCCTCCATCACGACGGTCATGCCTTCGCGTTCACGGAACGTGGCGACGATGCCCGCGCCGCTCACCACCGCATCTTGCGGCAGGGACGCGAACACATAGACGCCGGGCTGAAGCTCGGGACGCATTGAAGCGAGCAGCGTGTTTAGATCCGAAATGGCTTGAGACATGATTGCTCCACCCAATGCGACGGCGCGGGCTTGACTGCAAGCCCGCGCCAGATCGCGATTTTCAGGCCGCGTCTTCCGTCGCGCGCGTTCGACCAAGCACGGGCCGCAGCGCCGTTCCGGTGTGACTGCGCGGATGGCTCGCCAGCGTTTCCGGGTCCGCCGCCGCGACGATCGTGCCGCCGTTCACGCCGCCTTCGGGTCCGAGATCGAGCACCCAGTCCGCTTCGGCGATCACATCGAGATCGTGCTCGATGACGATCACGCTATGCCCGCCATCCACCAGCCGATGCAGCACGCGAATCAGCTTGGCGACATCGGCCATATGCAGACCGACCGTCGGTTCGTCGAGCACGTAGAGCGTGTGCGGCGGCTTCTGGCCACGCCGCGTGATGTCGTCGCGCACCTTCGACAACTCGGTGACGAGTTTGATGCGCTGCGCCTCGCCGCCCGAGAGCGTCGGCGACGGCTGTCCGAGCGTGAGATAACCGAGGCCCACGTCCTTCATCAACTGCAACGGATGCGCGATGCTGTTCATCGACGCGAAGAACTCCACGGCTTCGTCGATCTCCATGGTCAGCACTTCGCCGATATTCTTGCCGCGCCAAGTCACCGCAAGCGTCTCCGGATTGAAGCGCTGGCCGTGGCAAACATCGCACGGCACCTTTACGTCCGGCAAGAAGCTCATGGCGATAGTGCGCACGCCCTGGCCTTCGCACGCCGGGCAGCGTCCGTCGCCGGTGTTGAACGAGAAACGCGATGGCGTGTAGCCGCGCGCGCGGGCTTCGAGCGTATCGGCGAAAAGCTTGCGGATGGTGTCCCACATGCCGATATACGTAGCCGGACACGAACGCGGCGTCTTGCCGATGGGCGTCTGATCCACTTCCAGCACGCGATCGATCGACTCGAAGCCGGTCACGCCCGCGCAGCCTTGCCACGCGTGCACGACATCGAACTTGGGGCGCGGCGCTTCGCGTGCGAGCACGGAAGCGCGCGACTTCGCGGGCGCATCGGTCTGCACGGCGCGGCGCGCGCGCCGCACGGCGGGCGACGAAAGCACCGAGCGGCCGACGGCATCGAGCAGGTTAGTCATCAACACGTCGCGTGCGAGCGTGGACTTGCCCGAACCGGAAACGCCCGTGATGGCGACCAGACGATTGAGCGGCACGCTCGCCGTCACGTTGCGCAGATTGTGCAGCGTCGCCTTTTCGACCGTGAGCCATTGCTCGGGCACGGCGGGCCGCTTGCCCGCGGCCGCGCGCACTTCCCGACGCGGCTGCAACGGATGCACGATCGGGTTCGCGAGCATCTGACCCGTGAGCGAGTCCTTGTGCGCGGCGAGGTCCGACACCGTGCCCTGCGCCACCACCGTGCCGCCGCGCTTGCCCGCGCCCGGCCCGATATCGATGATGTGATCCGCGCGGCGAATGGTGTCCTCGTCGTGCTCGACGACGACGAGCGTATTGCCCTTGTCGTTGAGCTTCTTGAGCGCGGACAGCAGGATCAGATTGTCACGCGGATGCAGTCCGATGGTCGGTTCATCGAGCACGTAACACACGCCTTGCAGGTTGCTGCCAAGCTGCGCCGCGAGCCGGATGCGCTGCGCTTCGCCGCCCGACAGCGTGGGCGCGGCGCGATCCAAACTCAGATAACCGAGGCCCACTTCCTCGAGAAATTGCAGACGCCCTTCGATCTCGCTGATGACATCGCGCGCAATGTCCGCATCGCGGCCTTGCAGCTTGAGCGCCGCGATCCATTCGCGCGTGTCCGTCACGGTCCAGCGACCGACCTCCGTGATCGGATAGTTGCCGAACGTGACGGCGCGCGCCACGTCGTTCAGACGCGTGCCTTCGCACTCGGGACACGGTTGATCGACGATATCGTCCGGTTCCTGATCCACCGAACCGATGCTCTGTTCGCGGCCGCGATCGTCCTGCGCGAAGACTGTATCGTCGAATGCGGCGCGCTGTTCGCGCGTGAGTTTCACGCCCGTGCCCACGCATGTGTTGCACCAACCGTGCTTGCTGTTGTAGGAGAACATGCGCGGATCGAGTTCGGGGTAACTCGTGCCGCAAGTGGGACATGCGCGCTTGGTCGAGAACACGATGGTCTCTTCCTTGCCGCGCTTCTTGCCATTGGACAACGCGCCGTGCAGATCGTCGAGCGGCGCGCACAAATGCATCACGCCCTTGCCGAGTTCGAGCGCATCGTCCAGCAGGCGGCGCAGTTCCGCTTCGTTATCCGCCGATACCACGAGGTCCGCCACGGGCAGTTCGATCGTATGTTCGCGGAAACGATCGAGCTTCGGCCACGGATCGACGGAGAGGAATTCGCCATCCACACGCAGATGCGAGTTGCCGCGCGCCTTCGCCCATTTCGCGAGATCGGTGTAGACACCCTTGCGATTCACGACGAGCGGCGCGAGCAGGCCGACGTGCTGACCCTTGTAGTCGCGCAAAATCTGCGCGGCTATCGACTCCGAACTTTGCGCCTGCACCGGCGTGCCGTCGTTGACGCAGTGCTGTATGCCGAGCTTCACATAGAGCAGCCGAAGGAAGTGCCAGACTTCCGACGTGGTCGCGACCGTGCTCTTGCGGCCGCCGCGCGAGAGACGCTGTTCGATTGCCACGGTAGGCGGAATGCCATAGACCGCATCGACTTCCGGCCGGCCAGCGGGCTGCACGATGGAACGCGCATACGCATTGAGCGATTCGAGATAACGACGCTGACCTTCGTGGAAAAGAATGTCGAAGGCGAGCGTCGATTTGCCCGAGCCCGACACGCCCGTGACCACGTTGAACTTGTTATGCGGGATATCGACATCGAGCGACTTCAGGTTGTGTTCGCGCGCATTCACGATACGCACCACGTCCTCGCCCTGCAGAGCACGGCGCGCGCTCGCCACTTCCGCGGCCAGTTGCAGCGGCACGCCCGCGCGCTTGTCGGCGGCGCCGGGCGCCATCGCTTCTTCATAATCGACGAGCGCGCGGCCCGTGTGCGAATGCTCGCACGCGGCCACTTCATCCGGCGTGCCGACGCATACCACCTGACCGCCGCCGTCGCCACCTTCCGGACCGAGATCGATGATCCAGTCGGCCGCGCGAATCACGTCGAGATTGTGTTCGATGACGATCAAAGAATGCCCGCGTTCGAGCAAACGGCCGAGCGCACGCATGAGCTTGGCGATGTCGTCGAAATGCAGGCCCGTGGTGGGCTCGTCGAACATGAAGAGGCGGCCGTGCTTCGCTTCGCTCTTGCTCGCAGGCGACGCGGTTTCCGCCAGAAAACCCGCGAGTTTCAGGCGCTGCGCTTCGCCGCCCGAAAGCGTGGGCACCGGCTGACCGAGCTTCACGTATTCGAGGCCGACATCGACGATAGGCTGCAACACGCGCAATACTTCCGCATCATTCGCAAAGAGCTCGACGGCTTCGCTCACCGTGAGTTCGAGCACGTCCGCCACGCTCAGATGGCGGCCGCCGCGCTCGATCTTCACATCGAGGATTTCCGCGCGATAACGCCTGCCGTCGCAATCGGGACACCGCAGATAGACGTCGCTCAGAAACTGCATCTCGACGTGTTCGAAGCCCGAGCCACCGCAAGTCGGGCAGCGGCCATCGCCGGAATTGAAGCTGAACATGCTTGCGCTATAGCCGCGCTGTGCGGCAAGCGGCGCTTTCGCAAAGAGCTTGCGCAACTCGTCGAACGCGCCGACGTAACTCGCCGGATTCGAGCGCGCCGTGCGGCCGATAGGCGATTGATCGACGAAGACCACATCGCTCAGTTGCTCCGCGCCCTTCAACGCGCGAAATGCGCCCGGCGTCTCGGTCGCCTTGCCGAAGTGACGCATGAGCGCGGGCGCGAGCACGTCCTGAATCAAGGTCGATTTGCCCGAACCCGATACGCCTGTCACGCAGACGAGGCGTTGCAACGGAATCTCGACCGTCACGTCTTGCAGGTTGTGATCGCTCGCGCCTTCGAGCACGAGACGCGGCGTCTTCGCGTCGGTCGCGCGACGATTCCAGTTCGACGCGTGCGCCACTTGCTTGCGGCCGCCGAGATAGGCGCCGGTGAGCGTGTCGCTCGACTCGACATCGCCCGGCGTGCCGTCATAGACGATCTGCCCGCCGCGTTCACCCGGCCCCGGACCCATGTCGATGAGACGATCCGCCGCAAGCATCACCGATGGATCGTGCTCCACGACGACGAGCGTATTGCCCGCATCGCGCAGACGATGCATGGCCTCGACGATGCGGTTCAAATCGCGCGGATGCAGCCCGATGCTCGGTTCATCCAGCACGAAAAGCGTATTGACGAGCGAAGTGCCGAGCGCGGTCGTCAGATTGATACGCTGCACTTCGCCGCCCGACAGCGTGCGGCTCTGCCGGTCCAGCGTGAGATAGCCGAGCCCGACATCGCACAGATACTTCAGACGCGTGCGCACCTCGGCGTGCAAGAGCTTGAGTGCTTCATCGAGCAAGGTCGAGGGCAGCGTGAGCGAATCGAAGAAGCGGCGGATGCGCTCTATCGGCATCAGCATGAGATCGTGCACGGTGAGACCGGGCAGCGCTTCGAGCTGCTCGCGTGTCCAGTCGACGCCCTTCGGCATGAAGCGACTGGCCGGCGCGAGCACGGCATCGGCCTGCTCCTTCGTGCCGAGACGCCACAGCATGGATTCGGTCTTCAGACGCGCGCCGTCGCATGTCGGGCACGTCGTATAGCTGCGGTACTTCGAGAGCAGCACGCGGATATGCATCTTGTACGCCTTCGACTCCAGATAGTCGAAGAAGCGCTGCACGCCGTACCACTGGTTCTGCCACTTGCCGGTCCAGTCGGGCGATCCGTGGATGACCCAGTCGCGTTCCTTCTGCGTGAGTTCGTTCCATGGCACGCCGAGACGAATGCCCGCCTTCGCGCCATAGCGCACGAGATCGTCCTGATTTTCTTTCCACGCGGGCGTTTGCAGCGTCTTGACCGCGCCCTCGCGCAGCGTCTTCTTTTCATCGGGAATGACGAGGCCGAAATCCACGCCGATCACGCGGCCGAAACCACGGCACGCTTCGCACGCGCCGTAGGCCGAATTGAACGAGAACAGCGCGGGCTGCGGATCCGCGTAACGCAGGTCGCTTTCGGGGCTATGCAGACCGGTCGAGAAGCGCCAGATTTCCGGCTCGCCTTCGTCCTTCAGCATGTAGACATTCACGCGACCGGTGCCGCGCAAGAGCGCGCTTTCGATCGCTTCGAGCGCGCGCGAGCGTTCGGTGTTGTGCAGGCGAAAACGGTCCGCGACGACGTCGAGCAACTGGCGCTTGCCGCTTTCGGTTTCGATGTGACGTTTCGCCTGAACGCGCGTATAGCCGCTCGCGGAAAGCCATTGGGCAACTTCGTCATCGCTTGCGCTGTCCGGCAATTCGACCGGGAACGTGATCGCGAGACGCGGGTCGTCCGTGCGCGTGCGCTCGAGCAGTTCGGCGTAAATGGTTTCCGGCGTGTCGTGACGCACGCGCAGCGCGGACTTCTTGTCGAACAGTTCGGCGGCGCGGGCGTAGAACAGTTTCAGGTGATCGTTCAGTTCGGTCATCGTGCCGACGGTCGAGCGCGAGCTGCGCACCGGGTTCGTCTGGTCGATGGCGATAGCGGGCGGCACGCCATCCACGCGATCCACCTGCGGCCGGTCCATGCGATCGAGAAACTGCCGGGCGTAGGCGCTGAAGGTTTCGACATAGCGCCGCTGGCCTTCGGCATAAAGCGTGTCGAACACGAGACTCGATTTACCCGAACCGGACGGGCCGGTGACGACCGTCATCTGGCCGGTGTGCAGGTCGAGATCGAGATTCTTGAGATTGTGTTGCCGAGCGCCGCGGATGCGGATTGCGTTGTTCGATGCCAATTTTTCAACCGGTTCAATGAGTTGGACGGCTGTCACGAGCCGCTTGCAGCGGCGCGTCGATTGCTGGATACGCGCCTATTGCAGCGAACAGCACTGTACACGCATACAGTATTCGCTGCCAAACGTCGCGGAAGTGTCAGCCGGGGTGTTGGGTAGTGTCGCAAGGTTCTCGCCCGGCGCTCTTCGGAAATATCGGGCCGCTGTTCGGTTGCGTTCGGCCTGCAAGCTATGCGGGAAAGTCCCAACCCGACGCTGCCTGACTTTACTTGACCAATGCCTGACAACTTCGATATCGTAAGTCAGGAAAACGATTTCCCGAAGCTTCGTCTCGATCCATTTGCTGCAACGCAAGCATCCGGTTAACCGTTGTACGAAGACTTCACCGAATCCACAAAACCGGCCCCGACCGGATCCAGGAGACAACAAATGAAATCCCCAAAACCGTCAGCAGGTTCACTATCACGACGTTCTTTCGTCAAACTCGCGGGCGTCTCGGCAAGCGCCCCACTTTTCGGCGGAATCAGCGCAATGAGCCTTCTTAGCGCCTGCGGCGGTCATGACGATTCGGCCCCGGCCACCGTGCAAGACGCGATCTGGGGGCCGTCCGGCTCCGCCACGCAAATCGTCAATGCGCTCAAGGGTGTATCGACGTCGATGGTGCCGAGCCGTCAGTTCCTCGTCACCGATTACGGCGCGAAGCCATGCGCTGTCGTGGCGGCGGCGAATCCTTATACGGATGCCACGAAGTCGCCCCTGAGCAGCGGCGCCGATCAGACGCAAGCGCCCGGCTCGTTCGATTCGCGTCCCGCCTTCTTCGCGGCAATCGCGGCGTGCAGCGCGGCGGGCGGCGGACGCGTCGTCGTGCCAGCGGGCAACTGGTATTGCGCGGGGCCGATCGTGCTGCAATCGAACGTCGACTTTCATCTGAGCGCGAACTGCGAAATCTTCTTCAGCCCGAACCCGGCCGATTACGCGAAAGACGGCCCGATCGACTGCGGCCCGAACGGCAAGTTGTTTTACAGCCGCTGGCAGGCAAACGATTGCCTCAACTACGGCCCGCCCGTCTATGCGCGCAATCAGACCAACGTCGCGCTCACGGGCGAAGGCGATACGTCCGTGCTCAATGGCCAGGCAATGACGCCCTTTGCCGGCAGCGGCAACACCGCGACGAGCTGGTGGACGTGGAAGGGCAATAACGGCGTGTATGGCTGCGTCAGTTCGTCGACGCCGTCACAAGCGTCGAGCAACTCGAAGAACGTCGATCTCAAAACCGCCGCGCCCGGCATCTCCGATGCGCTCTACGCCGAACTCACCAACCCCGCCACGCCGTGGCAGCAGGACCAGAACTATCTGCCCGCGCTGTCCGAGGCGGGTGTCGCTATCGAGAAGCGCATCTTCGGTCTCGGGCATTATCTGCGGCCTTGCATGGTGGAATTCATCGGTTGCACGAACGTGTTGATGGAGAGCTACCGCACCATCAATACGCCGTTCTGGCAGCATCATCCGACCGACTGCAAGAACGTGGTGATGCGCAGCGTGACGGTGGACAGCATCGGTCCGAACAACGATGGCTTCGACCCCGACGCCTGCGACATGGTCCTGTGCGAAAGCGTCGTGTTCAACACGGGCGACGACTGCATCGCCATCAAGTCGGGCAAGGATCTCGACACGCAATACGGCCCGGCGCAAAACCACGTCATTCAAAACTGCACGATGAACAGCGGCCACGGCGGCATCACGCTAGGCAGCGAAATGGGCGGCGGCGTGCAGAAAATCTATGCGCGCAATCTGCAGATGCTCAACAAGTTCTGGGCGACCAACTCGCTGAACATTGCGATTCGCGTGAAGACGAACATGAATCGCGGCGGCTTCGTGAAAGACTTCTACGTCGATAACGTGACCTTGCCCAACGGCGTCAGCCTCACCCCGTCCGGTTACGGCAGCAGCCTGCTCGCGGGCAGTCCGATCAACGCGACCGTGCCGCTCGGCGTGGCGACGGCCAGCGCGGCGAATCCATCGGCGGCGCAGGGCGGCATCATCACCTTCGATTGCGATTATCAGCCGTCGAAAGACGCCATCCGCACGCGTCCCGCTCTCGTGCAGAATGTGAACATTTCCAACGTGAAGGCGAGCAACGTCACGGCGAACGGCGCGACGGGATCGTGTTTTCAGGCGATCGTCGCGCAAGGACCGGTCGCGTTCGATTACAACGGCCCCGCGCCGGTGCCGGCCATTCCGGCCATCACCGGGGTGACCATCACCGATTGCGATTTCGGCACGCCCGTTGCGGCCGGACCGGCGACGGCGGCAACGCCCGGGCCGATCTATGCGTACAACGTGCATGACATCGTGTTGAAGAACACGGTGATCGCGGGGCAGACGTTGAATCAGACGGTGAGTGACGCGCGGTAAGAAGCTTTGGGCTGCGGGCTTTCGAGTCCGCAGCCGCTTGCCGTTACGTGCCCATTCGCGGCATGTTGAAATGCGCGCCCGCTTTCATCTGGTACGACGATGCTGTTCGACGGCATGAATAAGGCTGCGCCTTACTCGACATGCAAATGCTGCGCGAAACCGAGCGCCCTGTGTCGACTCGCCGACTTCTCGCGCGGTGGCGCGGATCATCTGGCTGGATGTAAAGTCGATCCGTATTTCGGCACATCGATCTACTACTATCGTTGCGAGCAATGCGGATTTATCCACACGCCCGCCTTCGACGACTGGACGCCAAACGACTTTAGCGAACACATCTATACGCGGCTTACGAACGGCAAGATCTTGACTACACCTTCGCGCGGCCAAATGCCAACGCACGGATGATCGCCGAGTTTTTTCCCAGCCTCGCGCAGGAAAAGCTTCTCGATTACGGCGCCGGACAGGGATTCTCGAACAGCAACTTCGGCTTCGCGGGTTCGAACGAATACGCTCGTACGATCCCTTTGGCGAAGCGTCCGACCATACGTCACTGATCGACCGATACGGCGTCGTGCTTGCATTCGAAGTCTTCGAGCATCACGTCGAGCCGCTTAGACTCGTCGAAACACTGGCAAGCCTTATCGAGGGCAACGGCGCAATGCTCATCAGTACGCTGTTCGTTCCTCAAAGCAATTTGCGCGATGATATCGGACAGTGGTGGTATTGCATGCCTCGCAACGGCCATGTGTCGTTTTATACGGCGTCTGCACTGGCGCTACTGGCATTGGTGAACGGTCTCGAAGCCGCGACATTCAGCGAAGGCCTGCATCTTCTTTATCGCGGCGAATTTCCGGATTGGGCGAGGCACGTCAACCACACGCTCCTGCCCTAACCCACCTCACGCCCCGATCAACACCCCCGTCCTGAACGCCGTCTGCCCCGTCACCCGCCCCATCGGTGCACCGGCCTGCGCGAAACGGATCGCACGCCGCATATAAAACACGCCATCGTTTTTCGTCGCGACCGTGGTCACGGCATCCGTCAGCGGATCGACGATATCGAACACCGCGTCGCCAGCCTTCAACCTCGCCCCGACCGACGCGCGATACACGACGATGCCGCTCACCGGCGCAATCAATTGCTCGCTGCCCGCAAGCGGCGTCGCGCCGAGTACGAGCGGCGGCAACGCGCGCGCCTCGCCTTCGATCACGCCGCGCGCGATCAGAAAGTCAACGATGGCATCCGCATCGTGTTGCGCCGTCTCGTAGCTCACGTCGCGCTGCCCGCGATGCTCCACCGTCGCCGCGATGTTCGGCCCACCGAGCGGCACGTCGCCGCCGAGCAACGCACGGACTTCGTTCCACAAGAGCGCGTGGATTTCGTCGAACGACTGCCCGCCCGAATCCGTTGCGAGCAGCACGCCGTTCGCGCCAAGATAATGCGCAAGCGGTTCCAGCGCGGGCCAGCTTGCCGGGCTCGTGTAGAGATGCATCGTGGCTTCGAGCGAACAATGCAGATCGAGCACGATGTCGGCATCGGATGCGAGCGTCAGCAGCGTCAGCCGCAGCGACTCGAACTCGTTCTTCGCGCGCATTTCGCCGAGCATGTCCCGCACGGCGCAACGCAAGAGGCGCGCGTTGTATGCGGCGTCGCTGCTCGACCACGCCATGCCGATACGTTCGATCAACGCCTGCGCGGGCGGCATCGGAAAACCGCGGTTGAAGTTGTGGCCGCTATTCGCCTCAAAGCGGCCAAGGAATTGCCCGAGCACATGCTGCGACAAGCCGACAGGATTCGCCACCGGCACGAGGACGATCTCGCCACGCAAGCGCCCTTCCCCTTCGAGTTGCATCAGACGCTTCTTCAGCTGCCACGCCGTGAGCATCGCGGGGGTTTCGTCAGCATGCAGCGAGGCCTGGATGTAGACCTTCTCGCCGCTTCGTTCCGCACCGAAATGAAAGCTGACGAGTTCGCGCGCCGTACCGAGCGTCGTGGAAGCGAGCGGCGTGTGTCGTGTTTGCATCGATGAAAAAGTCCGTGAAAGATGAGGCTCAGTCGCCGTAGACGTCGAAGTCGAAGTACTTGTGCGCGATCTTCTGATACGTGCCGTCCGCGCGCATGTCGGTCACGGCCTTGTCGACCTTCGTCTTCAGCGCGGCATCGTCCTGGCGCATGCCCATGCCCACGCCATGATCGCCCATGGAAAGCGGTGCGCCGACGAACGCGAAGCCCGCGCCGCGCGCGGTCTTCAGGAAGCCGTGCTCTGCTTCGACCGAGCCGAGCAACGCGGCATCGAGCCGGCCCGCGACGAGATCGTTGAACACACCCTCCTGACTCTGATACGCAACGATTTCCACGCCGCCCGGCTGCCAGTTCTTCATGGCGTAGGTCTCGAACTGACTGCCGCTTTGCACGCCGACGCGCTTGCCGGCGAGACCCTGCGCGCTCGGCGCGAGCGACGCGCCGCTCCTTGCGATCAGACGTGAGCGGAACTGGAACAGCTTCGTCGAAAACGCAATCCGCTTCATGCGCTTGTCGGTGATCGCCATCGACGACATGATCCCGTCGATCTTGCGCGCTTGCAGCGCCGGAATCATGCCGGAGAATTCCAGCTCGACCCACTGGCAGCGCATCGCGATGCGGCGGCAGATTTCATCGCCGAGATCGACGTCGAAGCCCGCGACATGGCCGTCGGGCGTCTTCACATCCATCGGCGGATAACCAGGGTCGATGCCCAGGCGCAAGGTATCGGCGTCCTTCGCGCTCGCAACGAACGGAGACATCGCAAGCGTGGCGGCAAGAGCGCTGCTGAGCATGAACGTTTTGAACATGGGTCGGCGGGATATTTTCGGGATTGGAGCGCTCATGCTAAGCGGACAAAGCGCCCTTAAAAAGAGGCATTTTAATTATCATGATCACTTTTCGAGATCGCCGATGGAATTGACGCTGACCCAGTTGCGAATCTTCGTGGCCGTTGCAGAGGCGGGCAGCCTGCGCGCGGCCGCGCGGCGTCTGACGATTGCGCAGAGCGGCATCACTCAGCAGTTACGCAAGCTGGAAGCGCTAGCGGGCGGGCCGCTTTTCGAACGCGATGTACGTGGCGTGCGGCTGACGAGCGCCGGCGAACGCCTGCGTGTGCGCGCCGATCTAATACTCGGCGAATGTGCGAAGACCGAAGAAGAGATGCGTCAGATGCGCGGCGAATTAACCGGCAGCGTTGCGCTTGGTCTGGCAGCCGATGCGACCATGCGGCTTTTTCCCGCGCTGCTCGCGAGCTTCAGAGAGCGCTGTCCGCGTATCGATGTGCATTTGACGAGCGCGACGTCGCGCGTGCTGACGTCATGGGTGCGCGAGGGACGGCTCGATTTTGCCCTCGCACTCATTGCGCCCGACGCGGACATCCATGATATGGAGACGACACGGCTGTTCGATTCCAATGTCGCGGTGATCGCGCGGAAGGGGCATCCGCTTGCACGCGCGCGCAAGCTTTCGAGTCTCTGCAATGCCGAGTGGGTGAGCACGCGTCACGCGGGCAACAAGCTGTCCGCGCTATTCGACACGGCCCGGCTCACGCCGCCCAACGTCGCGGTAACCACCGAAGCGGTCTTCGACACGCTTCATTGCATTACCGCAAGCGACTACCTCGCGCTCGAACCGGCGAGCCTCGTGGCGCATCCGTTTTTTCGGGAACACATCACCGTGATCCCGATTGCCGAACGCGCCGCGCCGACGCCCGTCTGCCTGCTTCGAAGAGCCGGCGTGCCGCTCACGCCCGCGGCGCAAGAACTCGCGATGATGGCCGTATCGTTCGCGCGAATGCTCCCGCGCGCGGCGGATCAACGTGCCGAGTGACGCGCAGATGAACCCTTCGATGCAGCGCTGGCGTTCTTGCGCCGCGTTGCCCAGCCCTTCTTCGCGGCAGCCGAGCGATCCGCCGCCGAGCGCCGGCTCGCGCTTGCATGCGCCTGCCGCGACAGCGACTTGTGCGATGCCGCCTTCGTGCTTTCGCGCTTCAGCACGCGCGTGGACGTCGCGGAACGCTTTGCCTTCGACTCCGTGCTCGGACTCTTTCTCGTGCGATGCGCGGCTTTCGTGTCTTGTGCGGCTTTCTCGCGCGTGGCCTCGGACGTGGTGGCCTTCTTCGGCGTCTTGACCTTTACGCCGGAGCGGCGGGCTTCGGATAGACCGATGGCGATGGCCTGCTTCGCGGACTTCGCGCCATGCTTGCCCTCGCGGATGTGATCGATCTGTTCTTTCACGAAATTGCCCGCCTGGGTACTGGCGGACTTGCCTGCGCGCTTCGCCTTGGTGGCGCTTTCGACGGTTTTCTTTTCGGGCATGTCGGTACTCCTTGGGAAGTTGACTTGCACCGGGGAAGGCGAGCAACGCACGTGCCCGCCTGCCGCTTTCCCTTACTGCGTAAGACGCAATACACCCAGGTTGCCCGCGATCTGCTGGAAGATCTGATTGAGCGTTGCGTTGTCGGGTGCGTGATAGTAGTTGCCGCTCGTCGCGCAGGATTGCATCGTGTTTTGCGCAGCCACGCTCGCCGAGTCCGTCCCGTAGGTGCCGAAAGTGATCGCGTAGATGATGATGCCGCTGTTCTTCATTGCCTGACAGATACCGAGCTGGAACGTATTGACGTCGTCCGGGCTGGACACCAAACCGTTCAGCGCGTTACCCGTGGAGTCGTACACCGTCGGCGACTTGAGCGTCTGATTGCCGAGCGCGAGCTGATTGAAGAACGGCTGCGGCATGGTCCCCGACGGATCGCCGGGATCGTTCTCGCCGTCGGTCAGAACGATAGCGACGCGCTGCAACCCTTGCGTCGTTTCCGGACGCGGCAGCGTGCCGTCGTTCGAAATCCAGCCGTTGTTGCTGCCCGCCACCGACTTGGACCAATCCGATGAAAGCATGCGCCAGCCCCACAGCAGACCTGTCGGAATCAGAGTCGAGCCATTGGCCACCATGTTGTTGATGGCCGTCGTCAGCGCGTTCTGGTCTTGCGTCAGGAACACGGCAGGCTGGATGGAGCATGGCCGGCTGTCGTAGTCGCTGCCATTCTGGTCATAAGTGACCGTACCCGAATACGGATACTGCGCCATGAAGTTGGTCGGCACCGTGGTCGGCGTCTTCGACTGGCAAAGCCCCGGCGATGCGTAGTAATACGCGTAGCTGAGCGGCACGCCCTTCACGACCGTCGTGCCGTTCTTCTGCAGATTACAGTTGTTGTCGTAAGTCTGGACCGTGAAGCCGGTAGACGGCACGTTGAAATACCAGGGCGTAAAGCCCGGCGAATCCTTCGGCGCGTAAGCCTTCGGATAGACGTTGCCGGCCGTGTCGCGTGGCTCGACCGCGCATCCACCCCACTTCGACATCGACATGTTGGTGGGGTTGTAGGCGAACTGCTTGCTCGTGGTCTGCGTCATCCAGGTTCCGCTCGAACTGAGTGCCGAGCCGACGTTCACCATCGTCGTGAACGGCACGAGCCCGATATACGAGTCGTTGCCCTGCACGCCAAGGATATTCGCCACGAGCGAGTTGGCGGCATCCTGCAGGCCGCTCAGCTTGCTCGTCTTGCCGCCCTTGGCGGCGGCGGAAGCCATCGAGCCCGTGTTGTCGAGAATCAACGCGAGTTCGAGCGTGCTCTTGGGCACGCGCAACGCCGTATTGCTCGCCGAGATAGTTTGCGTGCTCGGCAAGGTGCTGCCCGAACTTCCGGAGCCCGAACCCGATCCACTCGACGATGTCGACTTGGTGTTGAGGAAGGTCGGCGCGTAGAGCGGCACCGAACCCGATGCCGACAGCTTGATGACCTGCCCGGTGGCTGGCGTCCCGCTCACCGACGCCGCGAAATTCTGGTCGGGCATGGTGAGCGACATGTAGCCCGTCGGCATGTTCGCGTTGTAATAGGCGCGCGCGTCGGCCTGCCATGCAGCGAGGTCCGCGCTCGTTGTCATTGCATAGTGCGAGAGGTCGGCACCGGCCGAAAGCGTCGCCACGTCGAGCGCCATCTGCATGCGGCCCTGCGTCTGCGCATAGTCGATGGTGTCGATCGCCGTGCACAGCGTGCCGATCATCATGCTCGCGGTCACGGCGAACAGCACGGTCAGCGCGCCCTCGTCGCCACGCACGAGTTGAGCGAGCGTGCGGGGTGCGGCGGGACCACCGAAGTTGGCGAAGAACGGCGCGCGCAGCGCGGGCGTCGCGCAGGAGGAAGCGCCGCGGCGTGTCGGAAAGAGTCGGCGTTTCATCAGGAGCTCGCCAGGTCGAGCGGCTGGCCGGTTCGCGAGCGCACGTAGATGCGTTGATAAAGCGTCTGCGTGCCGACCGAGTTCTTCCAGAATGCGGAGGTCATGGCAAACGGGTTGAACTGGTAGTAGATCTCGACGATGATCGCCGAGTCGCCCGCGCGAAACGGCCAGGTCGACGGCAACGGCGCGGTGCTCGACACCTTGGTCGTCAGGCCCGACAAGTTCCACGGCGCCGATGCGCGCCAGTGAACGACGGCCTTGCCGGGATCCGTCCCCGGCTTGCCCGGCGGCAAGACGCAGGTCGTGGCATTGGTGTCGCACACCGAGGTGATGATGACCGCGCCCTGCCCGTTGATCGTATTGGGTGCGGCGAGCAGCGTGGCCGCCGACCACAGCGAACCGAGGTTATTGGCGTTGCTGGTGGAATTGTCGTTGATGACGCGCGGCATCTGACCGAGCGAATCGGCGAGTGTGAAGGTCGCATGTTCCAGCACGCTCACCGCGCGCAGATACATGTACGCTTCGACGAAGCCGGTCAGGATCAGCGCCATCAACGGGAAGATGATCACGAACTCTATCGTGACGCTGCCGCGCTTCGAGCGCCACAGGCGGGAGAGAAAGCTGCGGCGGCGCGACGCGCTGGCGGCCCCGGAAGCGGATGAGCGAGCGTGGGTCATTTTTCGTTCTGCACGATGTAATTGCGCTGGAACGTCAACTGGTTGACGCCGAAGATACGGGGAATGCCGGTGATGGGCGGCATGGTCAAGGTGATGTTGTAGGACACGACATCGCCGAAATTGCCCATGCTGCTCTGGTAGTTGCTCGTGCCCACGTTGCTGTAAGTCCCGTAGGTCAGCGTATTGATCGTTATCGTCGCGCCGATGTTGGTCCAGCCGCCGAGCATGTTGTTGATGAGGTTCTGCGCCTGCTGATCGCGCGTTCCGCTCGCCGGCGCGCTGGTCGTGAGCCCGGCGCGCGACGCTTGCTGCGCGGCGATCTGCACGGTGGCGTCCACCATCATGTCGAGACCGAATTCGATCGTCGCCAGAATGAGGATGAACGAGAGCGGCGCGAGTATCGCGAACTCGATCAGCGAGCTGCCGCCGTCATCGCGCAAGAAGCGCGACACGTTGCGGTGTGCCCGGGCATGAAGCACGGCGCTCACCTGAGGCTCACGGCGGCCACCGCCGGCGCAGCGACGGGCGCCACGCTTGCGTTGGAGCCGCTGGTGGCCGACGCGCCCGACGCGCCCGAAGTGCCGATACGCTGGCGCTGCAGTTCGTAGAAGCGCAGGTTGTCCTGCACCGACGCCTTCGGCAAATCGCGGCTCAGGATTTCGGCGGCGGCGTCATCGTTGCCGAGCAGACCGTAAGCAAGCGCGAGATCCTGGCGGGCTTGCGGCGGCGCGGCGGGAAAGCGCGTCACGTCGAGCAGCACGTTCGCGCCATCGCGCGGCTTGCCCGCCATGATGAGCGACGTGCCCAGGTTCACGGAAAGCGAGGTATCGCCGGGATTGCGCTTGAGCGCATCGCGCAGCACGGCTTGCGCCGTCGCGTGGTCGCCCTTCATGTCGTACGCGGCGCCGAGACCGGCGGCCGCAAGCGGATCGTCCGGGCTTTCGGCGAGCACATGCCGATACGTCGCGATGGCGTCGTCGAAACGGCGCTGATGAATCGCCACGCGCGCCATGCCGATGAGCGGCGCGGGGGCGTTTCCGTCGATGGCTGCCGCCTTGCTGTAGTAGACGCCGGCGCGCGTAAAGTCGCCCACCGAGTAGAGCGTGTTGCCAAGGCCGGTCATGGCTTCGACCGAACGCGGGTTCGCCCGCAGAATCTTTTCGTAGATCGTGGTCGCCATGTCCATGTTGCCGGACTCGAGCGCGGATTCGGCGATACGCAATTCGCTCATCGCACCGGGAGCGCCGTCTTGCGACACGGAGCGCATGCCGGACACCTGATGCGAGGTCGTGGCAGTGGTCGTGCAACCGCTCGCGACGAGCGCGATGAGCACCGCGCCGGCAAGCACGGGAAGGCGGCGAAGATAGAAGTCGGTCTTCATTTGGTTTTGGCGATAACGTCCAGTAGTTGGAGCACGGCCGGCCCCGCGGCAATCACGACAATGGCCGGGAGAATGAACAGCATCATCGGCACGACCATCTTGGGGGCGAGCTTTGCGGCCTTTTCTTCCAGCGAGACGATGTGCTGCAGACGCTCGGTACGCGACAACGTGCGCAGCGCCTGCGTGATCGGCGTGCCGTAGCGCATCGACTGAGTGAGGGTGGAAATGAGCGCGCGGATCGAAGGCAGATCGATGCGCTCCGCGAGCCCGTTCAACGCGCGCGTGCTGTCGCCAGAAAGCTTCAGTTCGTCGGCGGTAAGGGAAAATTCGTCGGAAAGCGGCGGGCAGATGCTTGCGAGTTCGTCGGCCACGCGACGGATCGACACGCCGAGACTATTGCCCGCGTTGGTGCAGATCACGAGCAAGTCGAGCGCGTCGGGCAGCGAGGCGGCCATCGCCCTGCGGCGGCGAGCACCCACGAAATTCAGCAGATATTCCGGAACGATCATGCCGACGATGAACACCATCAGCATCGCCGCGCCGCGCACCGCGGGATACGCGCCGATCATCGGAATATGCGAGCCCAGCATGACCGTGAGCGTCGCGCAGATGAGCCCCACGCAGAATTTCGACGCCAGCAGAACCGAGACGGCGAGATTGCTGCGATAACCGCTTCTGATCAGTTCCTTGCGCAGCTTCAGGCGATACTTGGCGTCGAAGAGCGGCAGCTTGTCGCCAATGCGCGCGAGACGGCGCATCACGCGCGCGCGAAAGTTGAGTTCGTCGTCGTTGCCGGTAGCGAGGTCGATGCGCTCGGCATGCGCCGCGAGCCGCGTGCGCTCCGCAATGCGGCCGCGCTGGCCGCCATGGCGCGTCAGCCACCAACCCGCGAGCCCGGCAAAGAGCGCAATCAGCATCAGCAGGTTGATGAGCGTCTGGATCTGTTCCGGGTTCATCGCGAGGTATCCAGCTTCGAAATCTTGTTGATGACCATGAGTCCCATGACGATCGAGATCACGGCGAAGGTCAGGAGCTTGCTGCCGCTGTCGGTGTTGGTGAGCACCTTCATGTAGTCGCGGTTGAGGAAGTACAGGCTGCCGATAATGCAAGCCGGCACCGCCGCCAGAATCTTGGTGGTGATGCGCGCCTCGCCTGTGAGCGCTTTGGTCTTGACGCGAATCTCGCGGCGCGTGCGCACGATATTCGCCAGGTTTTCGAGCGTCTCGCCGAGCTGACCGCCGGTTTCCCGCTGCAGGAGCAAACACACGCAGAAAAAAGAGAAGTCCGCGATCTCGATCCGCTTGACCGCCACCGTCAGCACTTCCTCGAGGTCTAGACCCACTTGCAGGGAATCGCTCATGATCCTGAACTCGCTCCTGAGCGGCTCGGCGCATTCGTCGGCTGCCGTGGTGATGACGTGCGTGACCGGCACGCCCGCACGCACCGCGCGCACGATCAGATCGATCAGTTCCGGGAAGCCGTTGAGAAAACGGCGGCGAAAGCGCTCCACGAGAAAGTTGTACGCCTTGACCAGCGTGAAGACCGGCAGGAAGACGATCAGAAGCGGCTGGACGAAACTCGGCAGCGGCATGATGTCCACCATGCCGATGGCGAGCAGCTCGCCGAGAATCGCCGCGACGATCACGATTCGCATGCCGTTCTTCCCCGCCACCGTTTTCAGGCGCGACACCTTGGGCCCGAGAAAGCGCGAGTACACGCTCTCCTGCTTCTTGACCTTGAACAGATTGATCTCGTTCTTGCTTGCGTTCTTCTCGGGCGAACCGTGCATCTCGAACGATTCGCGCATGCGCGTGCGAATGCGCGCATGCGGCTGGTTATTTCGCATGTCCTGCACGATGAAAAACATCATGCCGCCGAGAATTGCAATGACGAACGCGCAGATCGTGACGAGGTTGATCGTGTTCATGGCTGCATCGCCTCGAGCAATGCATCTTCGAGACCGTAGTACTGAGCGCGCTGCGAGAACGCCGGGCGCACCGCCGCCGATTCGTACGCGCCCTTTACTTCCTCGCTGTAGGCGGTTGCGTCGTAGCGGAAGGTGAACAAGTCCTGCGTGATGATCACGTCGCCTTCCATGCCCACCAGTTCGGTGATGCGCGTGACGCGGCGCATGCCGTCACGCATCCGCTCGATCTGCACGATCAGGTGCACCGCGCTCGCGATCTGGCGGCGAATGGACAGGAGCGGCAGATTGCCGTTTGCCATCATCACCATGCTCTCCAGACGCGTGATGCCGTCGCGCGGCGTGTTCGCGTGGATGGTGGTCATCGAGCCGTCGTGGCCGGTGTTCATGGCCTGCAATACGTCGAACGCTTCGGAGCCGCGCGTTTCGCCGAGGATGATGCGGTCCGGGCGCATCCGCAGCGCATTGCGCACGAGGTCGCGCTGCGTCACGGCGCCGAGACCTTCGGCATTCTCGGGGCGCGTTTCCAGGCTCACGACGTGCGGCTGCACCAGTTGCAGTTCCGCCGCGTCCTCGATCGTCACCGTGCGTTCGCCGTGACCGATGAAGTGCGACAACGCGTTGAGCAGCGTCGTCTTGCCCGAACCCGTACCACCCGACACAATGACGTTGAGCCGGCACGTGCTCGCGAGTTTGAGCACGGTTGCCATCGCGAGGGACATGTTGCCTTGCTGCGCCATGCGGTGCAGCGTGATGTTGCGCTTCGAAAACTTCCGAATGGAAATCGACGCGCCATGAATCGCGAGCGGCGGGAGCACGACGTTGACCCGGCTGCCGTCCGCGAGACGCGCATCGACCATCGGGCTGCTTTCGTCGACGCGCCGCCCCACGCCCGCCGCTATCCGCTGCGCGACGTTGGTCACGTGCGCGTTGTCGCGGAACTTGCAGTTCGTGAGTTCGAGACGGCCGTGGCGTTCCACATAGACCTGATCGGGACCGTTCACCAGCACGTCGGTGATGCTTTCGTCGGCGAGCAGCGGCTCGATCGGCCCGAGGCCGTACATGTCGTTGAGCAGTTCGCCCACGATCTGCTGCTGCTCGGACATCGTGACGTTGAGACCTTCGCGCTCGGCTATCTCCATCACGAGCTGCTCGATGCCCGGCTTCATCTGCTCGCGCGTCTTGCCGACCACCACCGATGCGTTCATCGAACCGAACACGCCTGCGCGAATCACCTTGAACAGATCCGAGCGCACCAGCGATTCGCTGCTCTCCGCCACGTGCAAGCGCGCGGGCGCGTCCGCCACCGGAATGGCCGGCTCGGCAATACTCGCCTGGTCGGATGCTCCTTCTTGAGCCGGTGCAAATGCAGAATGCGTCGCCCGGGATGCCTGCTTCTGCCCGAACATCAGCCTCTCCTCAGACTGAACTTGCGCAGCAACGAGCGCCCGGCGGCAGCTTGCTGGCCGGTGAGATCGCTCGCAATACGCGTAATAGCCTGATTGAACCCGTTCGGCGTCTTATCTTTGGGCGCTTCGCCAAGGTTTTCGGCGGTGGCGAGCGCCTTGGCTTCGAATTGGATCTCATGCAGAACGGAGCGGCCCACCGCCGACATGAAGTCGTTCGGCTGCACCTTGCCCGCACTCACCGCACTCGGGTTATTGAGCAGAATCGAGGTCGGCGGATTGTTGTCGCGATTCTCGATGTAACGCAAAAGGCGGATCGACTCGCGCGTCGAATGCACGGAACGGTCGGTCACGAGATACGCGCGGGACGCATGGTTCAACGCTTCCTGCGACAACGGCGCGCTCGGATTGCCGATATCGATGATCACATAGTGAAAGCTGTCGCACAGCAGTTCGATCACGCGGGCGAGCGCACCGGGCTTGTACGGCGGCTCGGCGCCGTAGTCGATATCCGCGGTGAGCATGAACAGACGGCTGCCGTTCGCCATCAGCGTGCGCTCGACGTATTGGGGATCGAGACGATGCGCGTTTTCCAGCACGTCCGAAAGACCATTGTTGCTCTGCGTGCCGAGCATGCAGTTGGCGGCGCCGCCCGTCAGGTTCAGATCGACATACGCGACCCGCCGATGCGTGGTGTCTGCCAGATGTCGCGCAAGATTGAGCGCGAGCGTCGTCACGCCGACGCCGCCGCGCGTGCCCGCGAACGCAATGGTCTTGCCCGTGCGCGTGAGCGTCACCGGCGTCACCTTGCCGTCGGCGGTGTTGACGGTGCGCTTGAGCAACTCCACCGTCAGCGGCTTGACGAGATAGTCATGCACGCCGATCTTGAGCAGGCTGCGGAACAGGCCGACGTCGTTGCGCTCGCCAATGCCGATCACCTGCACCGAAGGCTCGCACACTTCGGCAAGCCGGCCGAGGTCGGACAGAGGCATCGCCGAGTCGTGCAAATCAACCAGCAGAAACTGCGGCGAACGCTCGAGCTTGGTGACATGCGAGATGGCTTCGTCGATACTGCCCACCGCGATATGCGCGTGCGGCATCGCCTGCTCCAGCACGAAGGCTTTCAGAACCTGCTCGGTCTGGCGGTCGGCGACGAAGGCGATGAAGTCCGCGGCCCGCACGGCGGACTTGCCTTTGATCAACGAGAATTCAGTGGTGCTCATGGCGTCGGTGTCTCGAAGGCGCGCTTACTTGCCGTTGCGCGTAGTCGTCGTGGTGTCGAGCGGAATCACTTGACCCGTCTCATAGCGATGCACGGCGCTCGCGGCGACCGCGGCATCGGCGGGGCCGAGCGTCTGCGGATTCACGAGGTCTTGCGGGTTCGCGACCTGCGCCGCGAGGTTGGTGTAGGTGGCACAGCCCCATTGCATCGACGGGCGTCGCACGCCGGAATCGAACAACAGCGAGGCGCGCGTGAGCTTCTCGCAGTCGGGCGGCACGGCAGCGTTGCCGTCGTAACCAATGACGCGTGAATCGGGCATGCTCACGGGCGGCTTGATGAAGCAGCCAGCAAGCGGCAAAGCGAGCGAGCAGGCGGTGAAGAGCGAAATGAAACGTGCGTGGTTCATGGCATCAGGCTCAATAGACGTAGCCGGCCGCGCCGACGAGACGAGGGTTTCCCGGTGCCGATTCGGTGCCCCCAAACATTCGGGCGAAACCATATTCGATGTCGCCGCTCGGCGACACCAGCGACTCGATCGGTGTGCGCAGCTTGGCCGGATCGGTCGGCTCGACGATATACGGCGTCACCATGATCACGAGCTCGGTCTTGTTGTTCTGGTAGTTCGACGAGGAAAACAGCTTGCCGAGCACAGGGATCGAGCCGATGCCGGGTACTTGCGATACGAGGTCGGTCGTATTGCTCTGGAGCAGCCCGCCAATGGCGAAGCTCTGACCGCTCGCCAGTTCGACGGTGGTATCCGCGCGGCGCACCGAAAGGCCCGGCACGGTCACGCCGTTGGTCGTCACGCTCGCCGTCGTGTCGATCTGGCTGACTTCCGGCCGCACTTTCAGGCTGATGCGGCGGTCGTTGAGCACGGTCGGCGTGAAGTCGAGCTTGACGCCGAACTGCTTGAATTCGACCGTGATCGCGCCGTTGATCTGCGACACCGGAATCGGAAACTCGCCGCCCGCGAGGAAGCTCGCCGTCTGGCCCGAAAGCGCGACGAGATTGGGCTCGGCGAGCACCGTGAGCAGGCCTTCCTGATTCAGCGCATCGACAAGCGCGCGGATATCGGTGTTGGCCGTCCGGAACCCGCCGAACAGCGAGTAAGCGTTGTTGGTCGCGAGATTGAGCGGATAGGTCACCGAGCCCGACGAAGTCGTGATGGGCTGGTTGTAGTTGTAGATCTGACGGCCGCTGAAGATGCCGCTATACCAGTTGCCGGCCGCGCTGCCGATAGCCTGCCAGTTGATGCCCCACTGCTGCGTCACGTTGCGGTCCACTTCCGTGATCCGCACCCGCAGTTGAATCTGCAAGGGCTTGTCGATGGTCATGCGATTGACGAGCACTTCCTTGTCCGCGAGCATCGGCGTGATGGCCTGCACGACCGTATCCGCCTCGGCGGGATTCTGTGCCTGGCCCGTCAGAATGAGCGAGCCCTGTATGCCGTTCACATCGATATTCGTGTTGGGAAAGCGCGCCTTCAGCATGGCGCGCAACGCGACCATGTCGCGCGTCACGACAACGGTCTTCTGAAAGATCGGCTTGTTGTTCGCGCCGAGCGCGTAGACCGTGGTGGAACCGGCCTTCTTGCCGAGCACGAAGACCGCGCGCGGCGACGGCACCTGCACATCCGCGACGCTCGGGTCGGCCACGAACACCGAAACGGCGTCCTCGGGCAGATGAAGCATCGAGCCTTTGCCTGCATCGAGTGCGAGTACGCCCTGGCTTGCCTCGGCGGTAACGGCACCTTTAGACGGCACGGCACCTGCGCCCGGACGAGCCGCGACGTTGATCACCTGAGCGCCGGCGGCATGCGCGAGCGGCGTCAGGCCGAATGCCGCGCACACGAGCGCGAGCAGGCTCGCCGCGGTGGGCAGCATCGGCGTCGATCTCGAACTGAACTGCGTTTTCATGACTATCTTTTCCTTGGTCGCCGGATCACCGCCGGCTTAGGGCATTAGCGCTGGACGGGAAGCGACGGAACGCCGGGCAACGGTGGCGCGTTCTCGGGCGCCCCGCCTGCCGCCTGGGCGACGTTCTGACCATCCGACTTCTCCGAGCCCCGATAAACCATCACGGTGCGCGGCATGGGCGGCGCGGCGGCCACGCCAGGCGCGCTTTGCGGCGCGCGGCTTGCGTGCGGCAACGAGCGAACGGCGCGCGAGATGTCGCCGGCCCAGATTGGCGGACGTTCGGTCGACGTCGCGCTGGCTGCCGCGGCGGCGGCGGCCGGATCGCGACTTGCAGTAGCAAACGAGCGCAAGGCGAGCGAGAGACTGCCGAGGCGCGCGGCAACCGCCACGACTTCGCCCATGCGCGGCGTCACTTCGAGCGTGACGGTGCGCGCTCGCGCGCTCATATCGGGTACGTCGCTGCTGGCTTTCGGGCGCTTGATTTCTGAACCGACGGCCAGCACGCGCACATGTTCGACCACCGTTTCGCTCGACACCGCGAGGTCCGGCGAATCGGTGCGGCGGTCCATCTGCTGCGTGAGGATCAGGTCGATGTAGTCGCCCGGCTGGATCAGGCCGGCATTGCCGGAGACATCGTCGACGGCTACGGAGACGGCGCGCATCTCGGGCTTGAGCGTCGCGGCGAGAAAGCCCGGCGCGTTCGGCAGAATCACGTCGTCGGCGACGAGTACCGCGCCGCTTTCGACCGGATGGCGCAACAGCGCACCCTTGAGTTCCGGCGCGTTCTGCGCGCCCGACACGACGGCATTGACCGGCACTTCGTTGGCCGGCATCGGTTTCCAGGTGATGTCCTCGTCACGCAGAAGCAAGCCCTGCGGCAAGGCGGCTGCACTGACCAGCACCTTCTCCGTGTTGACGGTGGGCGCGGACGGTTTGCTCGCGCTTGCCACCACCACACGCACGACCAGAGCGATGAGCAGGGCGCCGACGAGAAGAACGGCGAACTTGATGAAGTTGGACATGTGAGTGCCGGCCTAATGCGTCATTAACAAGGGAAGCGCGGCCGGCAGCACGATCACAAGACCGCCGCCGAGCGCCAGCGCCACGCCGTAAGGCACGCCGCGCGCGCCGGAGAACATCGCCAGCGCGCGCATGGGTGACGATGTCTGATCGGCCTTCATGTTGCGGGTGGCGAGACTGACGAGGGACACCACGGTCCCGATCAGCGAGATGAGCGTGAGAGCCGGCAGCGACAGACTGACGCCAGCCCAGAGAAAGATGACGGCCGCGAGTTTCGCGTCGCCTCCGCCGAGCATCTTTGCGGCGAAAAGCGCGGCGCAGATCGCGAACACGACACACGCGAGTATCAGATGCGCGATGATCTCGTCGAGCGACAGCTTTCGCAGCAACGCATCGACAAAGAAGAGCGAACCGATCGCAAGCACGATCCCGGTCGGCAGGCGACGCGCACGGACATCGATGACGGCGAGCACCAAGAGCGCGCACAGCACGATGAGACGGATGGCAAGGGATGCGAGCAGCACGATGGACCGGATACCGAGTGAAAGAAAGGGGGAGATCCGCGAGACGCGGATCTCGAATGCGTCGTTACTTCTGGGCGGCGGTGACTTTGGTGTTGAGGTACGTGAACCAGCCCGAAACGCTGGTGCTGAACGTGCCTGCCACGGCGACGAGCGCCACGCCGACGATCCCGGCCAGAATCGCGTATTCCATCGCGCTGACGCCACGTTCGTCGCGGATGAATTTCTTGAAAAACTTGGTCATTTTGGTCATTCCTTGTTTTTGCATTGAGTAGGTAGGTGCGGCCCGGCATTAGGGGTACCGGGTACAGCAATCCTAGCTATAGCCACAAGGAATTACTTCGCCATTTAGAGGCCGGAAATGGCCTTAATTCGACGTTTTAAAATGAATGAACTAGACCGCTGTCGGCAAACGACGCTAAAACTTTATAGAGAGAAATTTTTCTTTTAGCGTGTTTAAAGCGTGTCTTGACAGCGAGCGCGCGACTCTCCGTGCCCTTGCATTTTTTTCAGAAAACGTTTGCCAGGCGTTCGGGCTCCGCCTTTGCATGCCGGGGCTTCGACGGCATTCGAGGCCGTCGCTCCGACCGATGCTGCTTAATATTCAAGCATCGCTAAAACCGGATATCGCGCTGTAAGGTTAATGCTACAACCATTAATACCTGCTTGTCACGCTCTTTAGCACGTTCTGCAAACTTTTTGTTCAACCTTAAGCGCGACTGTCATCGGGCGCAATATCCCACTATTTCTTTTCCTTGCGTCGGGCATCGTTCGGGAAAATCGGCATGTCGATATCCTTGCTCGCCGAGCGCAAGTCGTCACGCGCTTCCTCCGCCAGTTTTGCATAGCGCTTACGAAAAATGGCCAGGTCTTTCTCGTCGAGTTCTTCGAGGTCGAGTAAAGCGTTATGCGCGTTGTCCACTGCACGGATCAATTCATCGAGCTTGATCTGCATGGCGGCCGTATCGCGGTTCTGGGTGTTCTGGATGAGGAACACCATGAGAAACGTGACGATGGTCGTCGACGTGTTGATGACAAGCTGCCATGTGTCGCTGAAGTGAAAGATCGGCCCGGAGACGGCCCACACGATCACCAGCACGACCGCAATGATGAACGTCGACGCATGTCCCGCCACGCGCGAGAGACCATTCGAGAACTTGAGGAACCAGGAAGACTTCATGTGAGCATCGCTCCGTCGTTATCTTGTGCGCGGTTAGAATACCTTCTGTGAAAGCCAAGCCCACACTCCATTCTGCTATCGACTTCAATGCCGCGTCGGACATCGTGGCGCGGCGGCTGATCGGCGCCATCGTCACTTTCGATGGCGTCGGTGGACGTATCGTCGAAACCGAAGCATACGACCGCGAAGATCCCGCTTCGCATACTTTCTCGGGTCTCACGCCGCGCAACGCGGTCATGTTCGGACCGTCCGCTCATGCTTATGTCTATCGATCCTATGGCATCCACTGGTGTCTGAACTTCGTTTGCCGCGAAGAAGGTCATGGCGCCGGCGTGCTGATTCGCGCCATCGAGCCGCTTGTCGGACTCGATCTCATGCGCGAACGACGCGGGCTCGAACCCATCAAGCTGCTTTGTTCCGGTCCGGGCCGCCTAGCGCAAGCCCTGGGCATCACGCATAAGCAGAACGGCATGTCGCTGCTCGAAGCGCCGTTCTGCGTCGAAGCACCGGACGATGCAGTCGATATCGTGAGCGGGCCGCGCATCGGCATTTCCAAGGCAATGGACGTGCCCTGGCGCTTCGGCCTCGCCGGGTCGAGGTTCGTGAGCAAACCCTTTCCATCCTCTTCTTGAAACATCATCCACTCGATTGAGACGCGCGAGCATCTTTCCGAGCCTGGAGAGCATTCACGCGATTCCGGCAAAGACATACAGTGCATCCATGCCACGACACATGGCAATCAACCAAAAGGAGCACACCATGTCCCGCATTTCCAAAGTCGATGTGAACGAAGCCACGGGTGACACCGCCGAACTCTTCGCCAAGATCAAGAAGGCCGCAGGCCGCGTACCCAATGCGTATGCAACCGTCGGCACGCATAGTCCCGGCGCGCTCGCGGCATCGCTCGCCAATGACGCGACGCTCGCTAAAAGCAGTTTGAGCAAAGCCGATATCGAAGCCGTGAAGCTCGCCGTCAGCGGACAGGCAGGTTGTGATTATTGTGAAGCCGCGCACACGGTCGTCGGCAAGCTGGTCGGTCTCACGCAGGAAGAAACGAAGCAGATTCGCGCGGGTATCGCCACTGGCAACGATAAACGCGATGCGCTCGTGCGCTTCGTGCGCGAAGCCACCGGTTCACGCGGCACGGTGAAAGCCGAAGTGCTCGATGCCGTGCGCGCGGCAGGTTACAGCGACGCGCAAGTGATCGACGCGCTCTTCGCCGCGAGCGTCATCAACTTCACGAATCTCTTCAATCGCGTGAACGACACCACGCTGGACTTCCCCGCGCTGGTTTAACTCTCGCGGCCACCCTTGCCGATCTTGTCGAGCACCGCGCTCACGATATCGATGGGTATGGGGAAGACGATCGTCGTGCTCTTGTCGCTGGCGATCGTCGTCAATGTCTGCAAGTAGCGCAGTTGCATGGCTTGCGGCGCCTGCGCCAGCATCTGAGCCGCTTGCAGAAGTTTCTCGGATGCCTGCAACTCCCCTTCCGCATGAATGATCTTCGCGCGGCGCTCGCGCTCGGCTTCGGCCTGGCGCGCGATGGCGCGGATCATCGTCTCGGCGATATCCACGTCCTTGATCTCGACATTCGATACCTTGATGCCCCAGGCATCGGTCTGGGCATCGAGCACGCGCTGAATGTCGCTGTTCAGGCGCTCGCGTTCCGAAAGCAGATCGTCGAGTTCATGCTTGCCGAGTATCGCGCGCAAGGTGGTCTGCGCGAGCTGACTCGTGGCTTCCAGAAAACGCGCGACCTGAATCACCGCTTTCTCCGGATCGACGACGCGAAAGTACACCACCGCATTCACCTTCACCGAGATGTTGTCGCGCGTGATGACATCCTGCGGCGGCACGTCGAAGACGACGGTGCGCAGGTCCATCCGCACTACTTGCTGCACCGCCGGAATGATCAGCACGAGCCCCGGCCCCTTCACTTTCCAGAAGCGGCCGAGCGTGAACACGACGCCGCGTTCGTACTCGCGAAAAATGCGCACCGACGAAAGCACGAGAATGATGACGAGCGCAATGACAATGCCGCCAAACCCAAAAGTAAGCCCCATTTTTAATGCCTCGTTAGTGTTGATGCGATTGCCGGTCGCGCTCCAGCGCTTCGACCATGAGCGTCAGTCCGTGCCGCGACAGCACACGCACGAGCGCGCCCTCGCCTGGAAGTTCTCGCGATGAAGCCGTCTGCACGCGCCAGCGTTCACCGTGCACACGCGCCCAGCCACTTGCGGGCGCGGCGCCGGTTGCATCGAGCATCACGCCGATACTGCCTGGCATCGCTTCGCTGCCGCTCACCACGGGCCGCTTGCGCGCCTTCAAGGCGACGCTCGACACGCCGAACACGAAGAGCGCGGCCACGATAGCGAACCCCGTCACGAGGCTCAAGGGCATGCCGAAGCCAGGCACTCCGCTATTGATGAGCATGAACGCGCCGGTCGAAAACACAATGATTCCGCCGATGCCGAGCGCGCCGAAGGTCGGCAGGAACATTTCCGCGACGAGTAAGCCGAGCCCCAGCACGACGAGACCCAGACCGGCGAAGTCGAGTGGCAGGAACGTGGCCATCAGCGACATATGACTGAGCCACTCGGAAAGATGGGTTTTCATGGGCGACGACCGCTGGGGACGATGCTGCTTTCAGCTTACGCGCGAAATGCGCGCTCAGGGCTGCGTTGTCGTCCGGTCGATGATCTTTTCGACATCGGCGGTCTCGCCTAATTCCGATACGAAGCGCGCTTTGTCGAAATCGCGCGCGACGCAGCCGTCGAGATAGATGAAGCGGCGCTGGATCGTAAGCCACAGGCTGGTGTGCTCGCGCCACTGCAGCGACGCGTTGAGCGCGTTGAGGCGGCGCGTCGTGCTCTCGGCGATTTCCCGGTCGTACGCGTAGCTGTTCGAGAGGCGGCAGCGTCCCGCGATCCAGCAGCTATTGCCGCGCTCGATGCGGTAATGCGCTTCGTCGAGCCATTCCTGTTCGGTTTCGACGGGACCGCGCGGGGTCGGGCAAGTCGCGATTGCTTTCGATACTTGCATGAACGGGTCGTCACCGCGATTGACGCGTGCGTCGTCGGCGAGTGCCGCAAGCGTGACGGGCAGCAGGCACGCCAACGCGGTCAGATAGCGCCATCCGGGCGGGACTTTCGATGTCATCGCTCTTTGCTCCCTTGCCAAAAGCATAGCCGGTAGACTGACAGAAGCATCTTCCCGCATCTTTCGCATCTTTTCGAACGGGACCGACATGAAACAGGCACTTCAACATCTGACGGTTGCAACCGGCTCGCGCGGTTTGCACGAAGTCACGCGCGCCATCGACCGCTGGGTCGATCATCAGGATATCCGCACCGGCTTGCTGACCATCTTCTGCAGACACACGTCCGCGTCGCTCTTGATTCAGGAGAACGCCGATCCCGACGTGCGCACGGACCTCGAACGCTATTTCGAAACCGTCGCGCCCGAAGCGCCGGGCCGCTATGTCCACGACGCCGAAGGTCCCGACGACATGCCCGCGCATCTGCGCACCGCGCTCACCACCGTCCAGCTCTCGATTCCGGTCGAAGCGGGCCGCATGGTGCTCGGCACGTGGCAAGGCATATACGTATTCGAGCACCGCACGGCATCGCATGATCGCGAACTGGTGTTGCATTTGATCGGCGAGTGACCTAATATACGCTCCGCGTACATTTAAGGAGCGACGACCGTGAGCCAGCAACAGACCGTGCTTCGCGACGCCATGCGGCGTCTGAACATGACCCGCGATGCCTTCGCGGCCCGCATCGGCGTGTCGCGGCGTGCGCTGGACACATGGCTTTTGCCGGACGAGTCGCCGGAATCGCGCGCCATGCCGGAGATCGCCGCGCGCTATGTCGGCGAGATTCTGGACGGCATGCCCGAGGGCGGAACATCTACGCAAAGCGTATATCCGTCGATTGCATACGAAGGCCGCCCGCAGCTCGTCTCCATCGATCAGTTCTCGCGTGAATCGGCCGAAGCGCTCTTTCGCACGGCGGACATGATGCAGCCCATCGCGCGGCGCCGCAAAATCACGCGCGTGCTGGAAGGCGCGGTGCTGGCGAACCTGTTCTTCGAGGCGAGCACACGTACCCGCGTGAGCTTCGGCTCGGCGTTCTGTCGGCTCGGTGGCTCGGTGGTCGACACGACCGGCTTCACGTTCTCGTCGATGGCGAAGGGCGAATCCATCTACGACACGAGCCGCGTGATCAGCGGCTATGCGGACGCTATCGTCGTGCGGCATCCCGAGCAAGGCTCCGTCGCGGAGTTCGCGCGTGCGACCAACATTCCCGTGATCAACGCGGGCGACGGCCCCGGCGAGCATCCGAGCCAGGCGCTGCTCGACCTCTACACGATCCAGCGCGAGTTTTCGCGGCTCGGGAAGATAGTCGATGGCGCGCATATCGCGATGGTCGGCGACCTCAAATATGGCCGCACCGTCCATTCGCTTGCCAAGCTGCTCTCACTTTACAAGGGCCTCAAGTTCACGCTGATTTCGCCGGGTTCGCTAGAAATGCCGGCGCATATCATCGAGCGCATCGCGCGGGGCGATCACGTCATCGAACAGACGAGCGATCTGCGCGCGGGTCTTGCGGGCGCGGATGTCGTCTATGCCACGCGCATTCAGAAAGAGCGTTTCGCGGACGAGTCCATCGAAGGCTATACGCCGGACTTCCAGATCAATCAGGCGCTCGTGAACGAAGCCTGCGGACGCGACACGCTCATCATGCATCCGCTGCCGCGCGACAGCCGTCCCGGCGCGAACGATCTCGCCACCGACCTGAATCACGATCCGCGTCTTGCCATCTTCCGGCAAACTGACAACGGCATTGCAGTCCGCATGGCGATCTTTGCCGTTCTGCTGGGCGTGGAGCATCAGGTGCGACATTCCATGCGCGACGCGACGTGGAAATCGCCGGCTTCCATCGGCCCGGACGACGCGGTTTTTCAGGGCTTCGATTGATGAGATTTTTACGCGCCGCATCTGTTTCCTGATACGGCGTTGACAAGGCCCCGCGTATGCTTATATCAAGAAAAGACGCGATGGAGCCCGATCATGGATATGACACTTGCGCAGTTTGCCGGCCATCACGGCGGCGCTTGTCAGCGGTTGCGGATCATGGCGCGCGCCCGCATGGCGAACGACGATGCATCTTGCGAACGCATCCGCCAGTTGTTTCACTCGCCTCTTGGCGTATATGTCAGTCAGGCGCAGCGCGAAGGATGCGCGCTAAGGCTCGAATTCGATGTAGCGAGCGAAGACCTTGCGTTCACATTACGCACTTTGCGACGGGTCATGCCGGAAGCGCGGGTCGAAGGCGTCGGTCCGCGAGTGTTCGCGCATCGAGTGATAAGCCGTGAAGCGCATTGACCCGTTGCCGCGCGACTGACTGGGGAAGTCAGTCGCACATGCAGGACGTCAACGCGGCGGCGCAATCTGCTCGGCGGGTGACTCACTCGGCAGACGATCCGCCCACGGTTTCATCTGTGCGAACCACTCGTCTGAAGGGACGAAGGTGTCGGGGTCCATCTGAATGCCCCGTTCGATCTCCGCCTCCTCTTCCGGCGTATTGCGGTAAAACCTGTACGATGCTTCGCTCATATCTCTCATTCTCCCGGTTATTGGCGCGACGCAAGCTGATGATTCGCAATGCGCCGCCTCGCTGCGTGAACACCACGCAATGTACTTTCCCTTCTATCGGCACGAAGCCGACCTCGCGTACCTCGCCGTAGTCGCGACGAGCGTCTGCGTGACACATCACCTCTCGCCACGCGATTTCCCGCGTACGTTCCAGCGACATGCCATGACGATTGACGTTCGCCGCGTCCTTCTGCGGATCGAACAAGATGTCGATGTGCATTATCGTGACTACATGAAAGAAGTTTGACAAGAGGCGTTCAAGCGGCGTCACAAAATTTTTCTTCGTGATCCGAATGAAACAGCCTGCCGTCATTCTTGCTCTTTCGTCACGGTTTCTCTATAGACCGATCGGCTAACGCGCACGTGTGATCCTGCAGTTCTTCCGACGAAGCCCAGTCGCCCGGTTGCACATGATCGTTGAGAAGAAAGAACCCGGGCTTGCCATCGGGCAACCATGCGCCGGCCAGCAACAGCGTCTGGTCGCCCATCGTTTGTCCGCGACGCGCCGCGTAACGCGCGAGCAGCGCAAAAGGTTCGGTATGCGTAAGATCCGCGTCGTCGATCCGCATGGCGTCGTACCGATGCCCGCGCAAGCGCACCGGCAACGGCGCCCATTCGCGGCCGATGCCCGGCCCGACTTCGCGCAACGTCTGCGCGACGTCGGACGCGAGGCAGTCGATATGAATATGCAACTGGTTCTGCGTGCGCCCGCTTGCCGAGTTGATTGCAAGCGACACTTGATCGCGTGGCAAGGAGCGGCGAAGTTTGTCATCGACATAACGGCGCGCTCGCCATGCGTCGCGCCAATAATTCGGCGTCTGCGGCTCCAGTATCAAGGGACTTTCGATGCCGCTCACACGCGCCGTCGGAATCAACAGATATTGCGCGACGCCCACGATATCCTTCAACACCGCGTAGCCGCCCGCGAGGTTTACGTCGGCGCATTTCTGCTTGACCGGCGCGCCCTCGGCGGCGGGCTCGCAATAGTCGTGGACGATCTCCCACAGCGCGTTCGGATTCGCCGCGCGCGCAGTGGAAAGCGTCGTGCAGAAGGCCGTCGTGACGGCGAGAAGGCAAAGCTTGTGGAGGTTTCGCATCGGCATGATTCGGGCAGCGCTGGATAAGAGGACAGCGTGCCGGATTATGCTTGCAAGCGTGTGAACATGCTTCGGATGTGACCAAGCCCCGTGCAGCGTCGAGCCACACGAGGCCGATTCGAACCACTCAGGCGGCCTTCATCGCCTTATCCCCCGCGCGCTCCACCGGATGCTGCTCCTTCAGCTTGTTCTGCACGCGCGCCGCCTCGAAGTACGACGAATTTGGCGGACGCTTCAGGTATTGACCCGCGCCACGTACCGCGCGCAAATCGCCATCGGTCCAAGCGAGTTCGCCGCGCGTGAGCGTATGCGTGGCCACGCCTTGCACCGTCATGCCCTCGAACACATTGAAGTCCACCTTCTGATGATGCGTCTTCACGGAGATGGTCCGCGTCGCCGCCGGGTCCCACACGACGAGGTCCGCATCCGAACCCACCTGCACCGCGCCCTTCCTCGGATACAGATTGAAGATCTGCGCCGCGTTGGTCGATGTCACGCGCACGAACTCGTTCGGCGTGAGACGCCCCATGTTCACGCCGTGGTGCCACAACACCGACATCCGGTCTTCCACGCCGCCGCAGCCGTTTGGAATCTTCGTGAAGTCCTCTCGCCCCATGGCCTTTTGCGATGCACAGAACACGCAATGGTCCGTCGCCGTCGTGTGAAGCTGCCCGGACTGCAGCCCGCGCCACAGCGCCTCGCGATGCTCGCTCGTGCGAAACGGCGGGCTCATCACGTGCGCGGCGGCACGCGTCCAGTCGGGATCGCGATACACCGATTCATCGATCACGAGATGCCCCGGCAGCACTTCGCCGAACACACGCAGGCCATCGTTGCGAGCACGCGCGATGACATCGACGGCATCTTTCGCCGATACATGCACGATGTAGATAGGCACGCCGAGCACCTGCGCGATGCGAATCGCGCGATTGGCCGCCTCGCCCTCCACTTCAGGCGGCCGCGAAAGCGGATGCGCCTCCGGTCCCGTGAAGCCCTTCGCAAGCAGTTGCTTCTGCAACTGGAACACGAGCTCGCCGTTTTCCGCATGCACGGTCGGCAGCGCGCCGAGTTCGAGCGAGCGCGTGAAGCTGTTCACGAGCACTTCGTCATCGGCCATGATCGCGTTCTTGTAGGCCATGAAATGCTTGAAGCTGGAGACGCCGTGCTCATGCACGAGCAGGCCCATGTCGCGATGCACCGATTCGTCCCACCACGTCACCGCGACGTGAAAGCCATAATCCGCCGACGCCTTCTCGGCCCAGCCGTGCCACTCCTTGAACGCTGCCATGAGCGGTTGCTTCGGGCTCGGAATCACGAAATCGATGATGCTCGTCGTGCCGCCCGACAAGCCCGCCGCCGTGCCGGTATAGAAGTCGTCGCTGGCGGTCGTGCCCATGAAAGGCAGTTCCATGTGCGTGTGCGGATCGATCCCGCCGGGCATCACGTACTGTCCGCCCGCGTCGACGATCTTCGTGCCCGCCGGTGCTTCGAGATCCGGCCCGATCGCCAGGATCGTGCCGCCGGACGCGGCGTCGGCGCACAACACATCTGCGCGATAGCTGCGTTCTGGATCGATGATGGTGCCGCCGCGAATCAGGGTTGGCATTGTCTTCTCCTTGCGAATCTTGGGCTTCGAAAATTCCTTCGGACGCTCATGCGCTCAGAACCCCGGCCTGCGGGCTGCCACGCAGCTTCATCCACGAACCATACACGAGCGCGGCCAGCACGAGCCCGACGAACCAGGCATACGTATAAAGCATGTTGAAGAACGCCGGCACGTTCGGGAACGACGCGGGGAACGCCGTATGCAGGAAGCCCGGCAAATTGGGCAGCACGCCGACGAGCAGCGCCACGACCGCCGCGATATTCCAGCCGCCGCTATACGAATATTCGCCGTGTTCATCGAAAAGTTCGCGGTGATCGAGCCGGGTGCCGCGAATCAGAAAGTAATCGACCATCAGAATGCCCGCGACGGGCCCGAGCAACGCCGAGTAACCGACGAGCCAGGTAAAGATATAACCCTGCGTGGTGGCGAGAATCTTCCAAGGCATCATGACGATGGCGATCGTCGCCGTGATCATGCCGCCCGCGCGATACGAAATGCCCTTTGGCCAGAGACTCGAAAAATCGTAAGCCGGACCGACGAGATTGGCCGCGAGATTGCAGCACATGGTATCGAGCGTGAGGATGACGAGCGCAACGCCGACGCCGATGCCCGTCATGCGGCTCGTCAGGTCGATCGGGTCCCAGATCGCCTTGCCGTAGATCACGACGGTCGCCGATGTCACCACCACCGAAATCACGGACAACAAGGCCATCGGCGCAGGCAGACCGATGGACTGCCCGATCACCTGATCGCGCTGCGAGCGGGCGAAGCGCGTGAAGTCGGGAATGTTCAGCGCGAGCGTCGCCCAGAAGCCGACCATCGCGGTGAGACCCGGCCAGAACGTCGCCCAGAAGAGTCCTTCCTTCTTGCCACCCGCGACGAACTGCGACGGCGCCGACAACATGTTGCCGATGCCGCCCGCCTTGCTCGTCGCCCACCAGACGAGCGCGATGCACATCAGCACCTTGATCGGCGCGGACCAGCTTTCGAGCCAGCGGATTGAATCGGTACCATGCACGATGAAGTAAATCTGCAGCGCCCAGAACACGAGGAAGCACGCAAGCTGTCCGGCGGAGATGTCGAGAAGCGGCAGCGCCGCGCCGTGCAGCGCGTTGCCCGTGAGAATGTTGAGCAGCGTGTAGATCGCGCTGCCGCCAAGCCACGTCTGAATGCCATACCAGCCGCACGCGACGACGGCCCGCAACAGCGCCGGTAACTTCGCGCCCTGCGTGCCGAACGACGAGCGCACCAGCACCGCGTAAGGAATGCCGTGCTTCGCCCCCGCGTGACCGATCAGGAGCATCGGCACGAGCACGATCAGGTTGCCGAGCAGCACCGTCACCACCGCCTGCCACGGCGACATGCCCTGCTCGGTGAGCCCCGCCGCAAGCATGTAGGACGCGATGTTCATCACCATGCCGACCCACAGCGCCGCGAAGTGATACCACTTCCACGTGCGCTGCGCGGGACCCGTTGGCGCGAGGTCGTCGTTATACAGGCTGCTCGCCTGCAAGTTGGCCGCGAAATTCGGATCGACAGATTGCGTTGTCTGCTTCATCGGACGAACTCCTGTTGATCGTTGCAATGAGTTCAGGCGGCTTTGGCGGCTTCTTCCGCATCGACACGCGCCGGATTGTTCGGATGCGTGGTCCAGTTCGCGTACTCTCCGGCATCGACGCGTTCCATCGTGATGCATTGCTCGACCGGGCATACGTGCATGCACAAATTGCAGCCGACGCACTCGGCATCGACGACTTCGAAGTGACGCTTACCGTCCTTCTCCTTGAGAATGGCCTGATGAGACGTGTCCTCGCACGCAATATGGCACAGCCCGCACTTGATGCACTTGTCCTGATCGATGCGCGCCTTGATGTCGTACTTGAGATTGAGGTACTTCCAGTCCGTCACGTTCTGCACCGCGCGCCCGCGAATGTCGTCGAGCGTGGCGTAGCCTTTTTCGTCCATCCAGTTCGAGAGGCCGTCAGCAAGATCGGAGACGATGCGAAACCCGTAGTGCATCGCCGCCGTGCACACCTGCACGCTGCCCGCGCCGAGCACCATGAATTCGGCGGCGTCGCGCCAGGTGGAGATTCCGCCGATGCCCGAGATCGGCAAATCGGGCGTTTCGGGGTCGCGCGCAATCTCGGCGACCATGTTGAGCGCAATCGGCTTCACGGCCGGGCCGCAATAGCCGCCGTGCGTGCCTTTGCCATCGACGGTGGGCATCGGCGCCATCTGGTCGAGGTCGACGGAGACGATCGAATTGATGGTGTTGATGAGCGACACGCCATCCGCGCCGCCCTTGAACGCCGCGCGCGACCCCATGCGAATGTCGCTGATATTCGGCGTGAGCTTCACGAGACACGGCAACTGCGTGCCTTCCTTCACCCAGCGCGTGACCATCTCGACATACTCCGGCACTTGCCCGACCGCCGCGCCCATGCCACGCTCGCTCATGCCATGCGGACAGCCGAAGTTGAGTTCGACCGCATCCGCGCCGGTGTCTTCCACCTGCGTGAGAATCCACTTCCAGTCTTTCTCGTTGCACGGCACCATCAGCGAGACGATCAGCGCGCGGTCCGGCCAGTCGCGCTTCACTTGCGCGATCTCTTTCAGGTTGATGTCGAGCGGGCGGTCGGTGATCAACTCGATGTTGTTCAGCCCCGCCATGCGTTGCCCGTTCCATTGCACGGCGCCATAACGCGAACTGACGTTGACCACGTGCGGGTCGAGTCCGAGCGTCTTCCATACGACGCCGCCCCAGCCCGCTTCGAACGCGCGGTTGACGTTATACGCTTTGTCGGTCGGCGGCGCCGATGCAAGCCAGAATGGATTCGGCGATGTAATGCCTGCGATAGTGCAGCGAAGATCGGCCATGTTTTTATCGGCTCCGTATCGAATGCGTTGCGGGGTTTTTATGCGGCCTTGATCGCCGTGAGTTCGAAAGACGCGCCAATGGACGCCGCCGCGAGCTTGCCGTCCTGCACGGCCTGCACGGTGAGATCGAGTCCTTCGTGGGTCGCGCAGTCGCCGCCGGCCCAGACTTTGGCGAGCGTCGTCTGACGGTTCTCGTCGGTGACGATGCGCCCGCCATCGAGACTCAACAATTCCCGGTCGATACCCACCGGCACGAGCGTCTGCCCGATGGCCTTCAGCACCATGTCCGCTTCGATGATCAAGCGCTCGCCCGCGCGGTCGAACTCCACGCCCGTGACGTGTCCGTCCGCGCCGATCAGACGCACGGGGTTCGCATGCGTCACGATGGTCACGTTGTTGTTCTGCGCGAACTCCTGTTCCGCCCAGGTCGCGCCCATGTTTTCGACGCCGCGCCGGTACGCCATGGTCACCGAGGTCGCGCCGAGCTTGCGGCTTTGCACGGCGGCATCGACAGCCGTATTGCCGCCGCCGATCACCACTACACGCCGCCCGACCGGCACGCTCGCGAGGTCATCGGCCTGACGCACTTGCTCGATGAAATCCACCGCGTTCATCACGCCTTCGAGCGACTCGCCTTCCAGCGCCAGCTCACGCACACCCGCCAGACCGAAGCCGATGAACACCGCGTCGTATTGCTTGCGCAGTTCGTCGAGCGTCACATCGCGGCCGAGCGCCACGCCCGTTTTGATTTCGATACCGCCGATCGAATGCAGCCATTCGATCTCGCGTTGCGCGAAGTCTTCCACCGTCTTGTACGCCGCGATGCCGTATTCGTTGAGACCGCCGGGTTTGGCGCGCGCATCGAAAATGATCGCCTGATGGCCGGCCAGCGCGAGGCGATACGCACACGCAAGTCCCGCCGGTCCCGCGCCGACGATCGCGATTCGTCGTCCCGTTTCCAGCGCGCGCTTGAACAAGGGTTCGCCGCGAGCCATCGCCGAATCGGTTGCATGGCGCTGCAGCGCACCGATTCGCACCGGCTCGTCACCCGGATGGTTGCGTACGCAACTACCTTCGCACAGTATTTCGGTCGGGCACACCCGCGAGCACATGCCGCCGAGCGGATTGGCCGAGAGAATATCGACGGCCGCGCCTTTGAGATTGCCGTGACTGATCTTGCGGATGAAGCTCGGAATATCGATCTGCGTCGGACAAGCCTGTACGCATGGCGCGTCATAACAGTAATGACAGCGGCTTGCCGCGGCGGCGGCGGCAGTCGCATCGAGCAAGGGCGCGACATCCGAAAACTCGCATGCGAGTTGTTCCTGCGTGAGCCTGTGGCCCGCAATCTTCATGGTCATACGCGTTCCTTCTTCGATATGAGGACGTAGCGATTCCCGCCGTTCGCGCGGGACGACGCGAACGGTGCTTTGGAAAACATCGACGAATAGCCGTTAAGAGACGGGTTCCGACGCGCGCTCGAGCATGGCGTGCAAAAGCACGTTCGCGCCCGCTTCGATCCATTCCTGCGACGCGTCTTCTACTTCGTTATGGCTGATGCCGTCGACGCAAGGCACGAATACCATCGACGTCGGCGCGACTTGCGAGAGGTAGCACGCGTCGTGGCCCGCGCCCGACACCATGTCGCGATGCGAATAGCCGAAGCGTTCTGCTGCCGCGCGCACGGAGTCGACGCACGCGGCATCGAACTTGACGGGTTCGTAGTAGAAGATCTGCTCGAGTTCGGTTGTGAGGCCGATGCCGCCCGCAATGCGCTCGACGCCTTCGCGCAGCGCGGCGTCCATCTTCGCGAGCACGGTGTCGTCGGGATGACGGAAGTCCACGGTGAAGAACACGCGGCCCGGAATAACGTTGCGCGAGTTCGGATAGACCTGCATCATGCCGACCGTGGCGCAGGCGAGCGGCGCGTGATCCAATCCGATGCGGTTGACGAGATCCACCACGCGCGATGCGCCGAGCAACGCGTCTTTGCGGCGCGGCATGGGCGTCGGGCCCGCATGCGCTTCCTGACCCGTCAGTGTGATCTCGTACCAGCGCTGGCCCTGCGCATCGGTGACGACGCCGATTGTCTTGTCCTCGGCTTCGAGAATCGGGCCCTGCTCGATATGCAATTCGAACGCCGCGTGCAGCTTGCGGCCGCCGCACGGAACATCGCCTGCATAACCGATACGTTCGAGTTCTTCGCCGATGGTCTTGCCATCGACGTCCTTGCGCGACAACCCGTAATCGAGCGAGAACACGCCCGCGAATACGCCCGATGCGACCATCGCCGGCGCGAAGCGGGAGCCTTCTTCGTTGGTCCAGATGACGACCTCGACGGGATGCTCCGTCTCGATCCCGTGATCGTTGAGCGTGCGGATGACTTCGAGGCCGCCGAGCACGCCGTAGATGCCGTCGAAGCGGCCGCCTGTCGGCTGCGAATCGGCGTGAGAGCCCGTCATGACGGGCAGCGCGTCGGGATGACGGCCCGCGCGGCGCATGAATACGTTGCCCATCTGGTCGACGCTCACCGTGCAGCCCGCTTCTTTCGCCCAACTCACGATGAGATCGCGCCCTTCCTTGTCCAGATCGGTCAGCGCGAGCCGGCAGACACCGCCTTTGGGCGTTGCGCCGATCTTCGCCATCGACATCAGGCTGTCCCACAGACGTTGACCGTTGACCTTGATGGACGTGTCGAGACCAGCCTCTCTCATTGCATCCGTAATCGCGTTCATGCGCCTCGCTCCTTACGATGAACTTCGTATGTCGGGGACTGCTTTTCGTGCATCCGGCGCGCGGCGGGTGCAGACTTGCACGCGCGCGGTGCATGCTTTTACTTGTACGATCGATGCTGCATTCGAGCCATTCGGCTTCGCTTCAAATCCTGTCCGACCGGACAGGTTGTAGCCGATTAAAATAAGCAAATCAACGTCTTTCGTGTTGAAGCGAACAGAGCGAGAAGCGTGCCATTGCGCTGCAGCATCACTTGGTCGAACTTGCTGAGGCATGCAGAATTGAGAACAGCGCGGCATGCACGAACGCCGCAAATCAGGCACGATGCGGCACACGAGGCCTACGGAAGGAACAATGAGACACGACGAAGCGTCGCCCGGCATCGAAGAAAGCAATAACGTCGTTCCGCCTTTGCGGCGGCGCAAGGCACAAATTCGCGAGACCAACGAGGCTCACCTTTTAGCTTGCGCCGAAGCCGTTTTCGCCGAGAAAGGACTCGAAGGCGCGAGCACCGCGATGATCGCCGAGCGCGCCGGCCTGCCAAAAGCCAATCTGCATTACTACTTTCCGACCAAGCTCGCGCTCTATCGACGCGTGCTCGAAGACCTCTTCGAAGACTGGCATCGCGCGGCGGATACGTTCGAATGCAGCGACGATCCTGCGGAAGCGATCGGCGGCTATGTGCGCGCAAAGATGGAGTTGTCGCGGCGCCGGCCGCTCGGATCGAAAGTCTGGGCAAGCGAGATCATTCACGGCGCCCATCACATGCAAGACGTGTTGAACGAACGCGTCAAACCGTGGCTCGATACGCGCGTCACGGTAATCGAAGGATGGATCGCGCGTGGACTGCTTGCGCCTGTCGAACCGCAGACCTTCATGTTTCTGATATGGGCGATCACTCAGCATTACGCCGATTTCGACGCGCAAATTCGCGCGCTGAAGGGCAAGCGCGCGCTGACTCGAAAGGCGTTCGACGAGGAGACCGAGGAAGTCGTGCGGCTGGTGCTTCGCGCGTGTGGCGCGCGTTCGCCGGGCAACGAACTCCGATAGCCGCCTAGGTGGCGGCCAGCGTTATTTCAAAAACAGTGCAGGCACGCCGTTTTTCACTTCGCGCGAGTTGAATTCGACGACCTTGCTCGTGTTGTTTTTAATGCAGATCGCAATTTCAGACGCCTTCGCGGCAATTTGCTGCTTGACGTAAGCGTCGATGGAATTTATCCGGAGTTTATTAACGTTGTCGAGATAGATAGCGCCAACGGACTGCGGCGTGCAGGCACTTCCGGTAGGTGGCTTGTTTTGATCGTCCCAATTGGTTGCGGCGGCGAATAGGTACAAGTAGACCGCCGTGGAGTCGGTGACGTCGCCGCCCTGAGTCTGAATGAACGCGGTTTGATAGGTATAGTCCGTGATTACGGGCGTCGGAAACTTCATGAAAATAATGTCGCCCGGACCTACGCGCAGTTTCTCGTCTGCATTGTGCGGAGTGCCGCCGGAGTCAAGCCACGTATCCGAACTGGACTTTACGTAGTAGGTCGGAATATCGCTGCTGCACGCGGTGTTTCCATTATTGGAACAATTGTCGGTTGCGTATTGAAGGCTATCCGGCTTCCATGCATTGATAAAGTCGGCGTGAGCGGTATATAAACTGCCCCATTGCGGCGTCAGCACGCCGTTCACCATGATCGGGTCCATCGACAACTGCGCGCCGTTCAGATCGCCGTTATTGCCAAGCGTGTATTGCAAGTTTAATTGCAGTTGCTGAATCTTGATCGGATACGCTTCGGGACATGAACCATCTTTGTTATTGTGGTAAGCCATGTTCTGAACGCCCGAGGAGAAATCCGGTTTAATGTGCTCGCCGTCCCAACAGTCCGGAAAATAGATCACGATGTCAAACTGCGCGTTGCCGTTCACAACGGGACAACTCGTCGGCGGATTCGCCATGTAGCCTACATTCTGGCAAAAATATGCAATAGCCGGATTTGCCGCGGTTCCGTGGTGGTCGCCGGCGAGCATCTCCAGACCTTGCGGGATAGCGGTGACGACCGGGAGCTCGGTGTTCTTTTGGTAGTAGGTCTTCTGGAAGTCGGGGACCACTATTCCGGCGGCGCGCTTCAATTGCGGCACCCAATAAGCGGACGCATCGGCAGTAATGTTGCACGTCGTGGCTTTATTCACATTCAGCTTAGCGAGGTCGCTAAAGGCATCGGTCGATCGGTTGCCGAAAAAATCGTGCTGCATGGCGAGTCCGGGTAATCCGTAACGAACAATGGAATCGTCGGGCTTCGTGTGAGAATACGCGCACTGTACGCTGAACTGACCGGCATAAACGCCGGTTGTCGTAGCTGCTAGGAGGATTAGCAATAGAAGTCGCAGCAAGGAGGTGGCTTTTTTCATGACTATTCTCAGCTCTCTCGATAAAGTGAAATGCTCGCCGCAAGCATTGTTTCACGTTGAATATCGACCGTTGAATTTATTGGCCGTCGTTCTGCCACATGAATTCTAGGATACCGGGACATCGAGAGAGCCTCGTTTTATTATTTTATTGACGCTCCTTTGCAAGTACGCGCGATATTTAACTCGTGCACATAAGCCGACTCATTTCGAAAGTGAACAATGCCGATCTGCGTTTCTTTTTTCGCGCCGATTAAATCGAGCGATCGCCGCATAAAACAACGCGTCGAAATAAAAAACGCCGGCCGCAAAAATCGCGGTCGGCGTTCCTGGTGCTGCTTACTGCAGAACTGCTCTACTACACTTCTCGCAAGTTACTACGCTTTCTGCCATCTACCTCGCCTTCAACTGCCACTGCTACTGCCACCACCACTGCGACTTGCCGTTATTCGATCTATTAATGACCGAAGTAGACCGAGTTACGATCCGACATCGACGCTGACGGACGTGCGCCCGCTTGCGACGAACCCGCAGTCGATGCGCCGTACGACGACGTACCTTGCTGTGCATCCACGCGCGCTTCGGCTGCCTGAATGTTTTGCGGGTAGAACGCGTGGTCCGTCGACGGGTTATAGCCAGCCTTTTCCAACTGGACCAGCTCGGCGCGAACTTCTGCGCGGGTCACAGGGCCGTTGCTTTGTGCAAAGGCGAAAGTCGGAGCGGCCAGAGCCGAAGCAATAACGAGAGCCGGAACGAAAGACTTGATCATGATGAACCTCCTGGAATTTTGTTTTGAAATCGAAGACGAAGCCGGAAGCTTTTAAACAGTTTCTGATTTCGTTTCGCTTGAAAACAGTGTAGGAGGGACGTGACTTAGGGGAAACCCCAATTTGCAGGAAACATATTTGTCGAAGTCGCAACAATGGCGGACGCGCAACTGCATGGCCTCGGCAGTTCGACAGCCTTTAAGTCATTGTTTATATTGATACTTCCTCGCCAGATGATGTCAATGCAACCAGTGCCGCCGAAAAACATCATTACAGCGGCGTCAGACAATGGTCATCCTGACGCCAGCTAAATTCAGGGCGCTTTCACATGCTCCAACGCCGCGGCGACCAACTCCCGCAACAAGGGCTGAACGTCGCTCGCGCGCGCCTCATCGTAGGAATAAGGCGGTGCCTCGTTCATGTAAGTGGCCTGCGTGAGCTCCAGTTGCACTGCGTGAATCCCGTTGGCCGGCTGACCGTAGCGACGCGTTATGTAACCGCCCTTGAAGCGCCCGTTAGCCACCGTTGTGTAACGTCCGTCCGACTCCACGACCTGCGCGAGCCGCTCGGCCAGTTCAGGCGCCGCCGATGCTCCATCCGCCGTGCCGAAGTTGAAATCCGTGAGCCGGCCATTGAAGAAGCGCGGCACGACTGAGCGAATGGAGTGCGCCTCCCACAGCAACGCGTGCCCATGTTCCTCGCGCAAGGCGGCGAGTTCGGAAGCGAGCGCATCGTGATAAGGCTGCCAGTAGAGCGCGCGGCGCGCCTCGATCTGTTCGCGTGAAGGCTCATGACCTGCGAGATAAAGCGGCTCTTTCTCGAACGTATCGACGGGACAGAGGCCAGTCGTATCGCGGCCCGGATAAAGACTGGCGTCATCGGGCGGACGATTCAAATCGATGACATAGCGCGCGAATTGCGGCAGCAGAATCGACGCGCCCATCTCGCGCGCAAAGTCATAAAGCCGTTCGAGATGCCAGTCGCAATCATCCACTTTCCGCGCGACCGGCGTCATTTCTTGCGCGAGCCCGTCGGGTATACGCGTGCCGCGGTGCGGGATCGAGATGAGCAACGGCGCCGTGCCGCGCTCGAGCGTGTAGATCGCACAATCGTCCATGTGATGCCTCGCGTTTTAGTAGTCGATGAATGAACGCAGTGCGTCTTCGTCCGCCTGACAACTTGCGTCGATGATCTTGCATCCGCCGACGAAGACGTCGCGTTTCGGCGATTCACCATGCTCGCAGAAAACCCTATCGGAAAGCCAGCTTTTGGAGCCGCGTTCCTCCGTCGAGCGCGGCATCGAAAAGATAGTTGGCGCGATGCCGCACGCGTTGGCCGTCTTCCATCCATTCGAGCATCATGTTGCGTCGCCAGCCATCGGGCATCTGGCGCGATCCACGCGTTCACGGCGTATGGATGCCTATCTGCAACCACGACGCATCTTGCGATGCTTCGCACGCGACGCGTCCGTCCGCGCTTTCGATACGCAAGCTGTCGCCCGCTGCGAGCGCGATGCGTTCTCCATGGGCCAGCATGACGTTCAACATGCCGCGCGCGCAATGCAGAAACGTGACGTCGTGGTCCGGCGTCCATTCATGCGACTCGAAGCGGCTCGTCACCGAAGCATGCGCGCGACCGCGACGCGTCATCACGTTGAAGTCGCGCGTCGGACCTTGCACGAGCGCCGCGTGGATGGGCGTTTCGCCGGCAAAGCGCGCCATCGCGAGCGGCTCGTTCAACGTATGTACATAGTCGGGTTCGGCGAGCATCATGCCCGCGCCATCGAGCAGGATCAGCACGCGATCCACGCCCGCGAAGCTCGAAAACGCGCCATCCGCCGACACATCCGCGATGGAAAGCCGCCACGCGAACGTATCCATCGACGCGCCTTCCGGTTCCGCCGCGAGTTCGCGCGTAATGCCGCCGCCGTTCTTCCACGGCACGGCCGCGAGCGATGATGCGCGCAGGACGGTTGCCATGATCAAAAGTGGCCGGTGAACTGATAGCGGTCGCCGGGATGCCACAGATTCGCGACCGACGCCACCGTGTCGCGCGACCATGTTCGCCGATGCAGCAGCAGACACGGTTCGTGATCTTTCATCGCGAGCGCATGGCGAATCTCCGGCGATGGCAACGACGCCTCGATCCGATATTCGACCCGCTGCAAGGGCGCGGCCACCATCAGATATTGATTCGGCGTGATCTTCGTGAAGTCCTGACGCGCGTACTCGGGCGCAATGGCCGGGTTCACGTAGCGCTCTTCGAGTTGCACGGGCTCGTCGTTTTCGAAGTGCAGCACGCGCGAATGAAACACGGGACTACCGAGCGCAAGCTGCATTTCGGCGGCTAGCGCTTCATCGACGATAGAGGCACCCAGATGCAGCACCGCCGCGCGATACGCATGCCCGCGCGCGACGATTTCATCGGAGATACTGCGAATCTCGACCAGTGTCGAAGCGTATTTCGGCTGCGCCACGAACGTGCCCGCGCCCTGCACACGCGTGAGCACCTGTTCGGCCGTCAGTTCACGCACCGCGCGATTCACCGTCATGCGCGCCACTTTGAACTCGCGCGCGAGCTCGTTCTCGGAGGGCACCTGATCGCCCTCCTTCCATTCGCCGCCGTGAATGCGCTCGAGGATGTAGTCCTTGATCTCCTGATACGCGGGCGTGCTCATGCGCTCTGATCCGCGCTCTGTTCCGAGGCAAAGGAAAACGGACTGTGCTTTGCAATCTCGCCCGCCTGCACGAGCGTCGCAATGGCGGCGATATCGGGCGCGAAGTAATGATCGAGGTCGTAATGCGCGACTTGCGCGCGGATCGTCTGCATCACGTCGATAAGTGGCGCGCTCGTGCGATGCGGCGCGCGCAGATCGACGCCTTGCGCTGCCGCAAGCAGTTCGATGGCGAGAATATTGGCCGTGTTGCTCGCGATATCGCCGAGCTTGCGCGCGGCAAAGGTCGCCATGGACACGTGATCTTCCTGATTCGCCGAGGTCGGCAAGGAATCGACGGAAGCAGGATGCGCGAGCGTCTTGTTCTCGGACGCGAGCGCCGCCGCCGTCACATGCGCGATCATGAAGCCGGAGTTCACGCCGCCATCGCGTACGAGAAACGGCGGCAAGCCGGAAAGCGTTGAGTCGATCAGAAGCGCGATGCGGCGCTCGGCCAGCGCGCCGATTTCGGCGGCGGCGAGTGCGAGGTTATCGGCGGCGAAGGCAACGGGTTCCGCGTGAAAGTTGCCGCCTGAGAGCACTTCGCCCGTGTCCGGGAAAATCAGCGGATTGTCGGAAACCGCATTCGATTCGATCAAGAGCACGTCGGCCGCATGACGCATCTGATCGAGACACGCGCCCATCACTTGCGGCTGACAGCGCAGGCTGTACGGGTCCTGAACCTTCTCGCAATCGGCGTGCGACAGGTTGATGCCCGAGCCCGCCAGCAACGTGCGATACGCCGCCGCCGAATCGATCTGCCCGCGATGTCCGCGCAACTCATGGATACGTGCATCGAACGGCACGACGGAGCCCGCGGCCGCGTCGACGGACAGCGCGCCCGCAACGAGGCCGGTGCGGAACAGGTCCTCGATGGCAAAGAGGTTGTAAAGCGCGAGCGCCGCCGATGCCTGCGTGCCGTTCAACAGCGCGAGCCCTTCCTTCGCCTGCAACGTGAGCGGTTCGAGCCCGGCCAGCTTGAGGCCATCGAGCGCGCTTGCGCGTTCGCCGCGCACCATGACTTCGCCGATACCGAGCAACACCGTCGACATATGCGCGAGCGGCGCGAGATCGCCCGACGCGCCGACCGAGCCTTTCACGGGGATGACGGGCAATACATTGGCATTGAAAAGCGTGACGAGGGCGTCGATCACTTCGCGGCGAATGCCCGAATGGCCGCGCCCGAGACTCGACAGCTTGAGGGCCATCAAAAGACGCACGACCGGTCGCGACATCGGTTCGCCGACGCCGACCGCGTGCGACAGCACCAGGTTGCGTTGCAGGAGTTCGAGCTGATCGGCGGGAATGTGAGTGTTGGCGAGCCGCCCAAAGCCCGTATTGATGCCGTAGGCCGGATCACCCTTGGCGGCGATCGCGGCGACGGCGCGCGCGCTCGCGTCGATGGCGGCGAAGCTCGCGGGATCGAGACTTAGCGAATCCGATCCGCGCGCGATGCGGCGCAATTGCGGCAGCGTGAGCTTGCCAGGCGTGAGCGTAATCATGTTTCTTCCTGTCTATACAAGTTAGGCACAAGTCTAAACGGGCAGAAAGGACGAAACAAGGGGCTATCCGGGATTACACCGAGGCAATCCCGAACATAGCGCTTGACTTGTCTATACAGCTACAGAACTTTCTCCATCACGAGTTGCGCGAAGCGCTGCCCCCGCACCTCGACAGCGCGTGCAAGCAGCATGGTGAAGCCGCAATACTCGAAGAACGGCTGCGAGCCCAAGCTCGCATACGTGTGCAGCACGCGCATGCCGTTTTTCTCGGCATGCTCCTCGATGGACGCGAGCAGCGCGGTGGCCACGCCTTTGCGCTGATGCCTCGGCTCGACGAACATCATGTCGATGAGCCCGTTTTCGTGGACATCGGCGAAACCGGCGAGCTCGTCGTCGGTGAATGCCACCCAGGTTGGCCGGCTGAGGCGGGCGGCATGCCACTCCTCGCGGTCGGTTTGCGCCCAGGCATCGATTTGTGCCGGGCTGTAGTACTCGGACGCGCTTTCACGAACGGCGCGCACGAACAGATCGATCACGCCGTCGAGGTCACTCGCCTGGTACGGTCTGATGTCAACTCTCGGGAACTGGGACTCGAACTCGACCATCTCATCACCTTCGTATTGCAGTCAAAAGAAACAAGCCGCGTGCGCGAAGCAGCGGCGAAAGAGCGTGAAGACACGCGGGAAAAAAGTCGGGATTCATGCGGAACGCGGCGCTGCGGCAACGTGCGTGGATCAGCTGACCCAGGCCACCGTCGCAATACCGAGCGCGGTCATTGCGAGCGACGCGCCGACGTGCAGCGCGATCTCCGCGAGCGCCCAGCCGGGCCGCCCTTGCTGAAGATGCGCGACCACTTCGGCCGAGAACGTGGAGAACGTGGACAAGCCGCCCATCAGACCGGTCGTGACGAAGAGACGCCATTCAACGGAGATGTCCGGCAAGCGCGCAAAGGTCGCGACCGCCACGCCGATGATGTATCCGGCAATCACATTCGATGCAAAGGTGCCGAGCGGCAGGTTTGGAAAGATTCCATTGAGGCGCAAACCGAGCGCCCAGCGAAGCAGCGATCCCAGCCCGCCGCCTATTCCCACCGCGATGATCGACAAATACATAAATAAAATCGATGTGAATGAAAGGTTGTCCGCACTCGTGCTGCACTCAGACGTCAGTCGCAAGCCGCTCGATTAGCGCCGCGCGGCTCGTCTCGACGATCCACTGCTCGGCGTGCCGCAGCCGCGCCGCCCATGTGCCATTGCGCCGCTCTTCCCAGCAACCGGCTTCGTGGCCGTCGATGAAAAGCGAGCCGCGCATGACGAGTTGCGGAGCGGCGGGATCGAGCGTCGCATCGTCGTTGTGTTCGAGCTTCACGTCGTGCATGAAAGCGCCTGCAAAAAATCGTTGAAGAAAGTACCGTGCCGATGACCGATCAGCCAAGACCTCCATTCTAACGATAGTTCCTCCGTTCACCGTAACATGAAGGACATTGCCGAAAGGCAATTGAGTGTGCGTACGACCTGTTCGATGCCGGGCGCATCGAAGGCGAGTGTGACGGCATCGAGCCGTTCGAGCGTCGGCCACTGACAGAAGAGATCGGCGTAAGCGGAGCTTTGCGTGCGCAGTTCGCAACGGCGTGAGTCCGGTGCATGGTGTGCGCGTGAACTTGAATGACGCGAGGCCTCGACAGTCTCCTTCGCCGCGCGCCTGATCGATGCGCACGCGGCTTCTGGCGTATCCGTAACGCCGCTCGAATAGCCGTGCGCCGTCTTCACGCAAACGAAGTTCGCGTCCGGGAACACGGGCAAGGTCTCCGCGCCGAACACGTCGTCGCCCGTGATGAGCGCGACGCGTGCGCCGCGCGCCTCGGCAAGCTGCCCATAGAGCGCGGCCTCGCCAACCTCTTCTCCGTCGAGCATCACGCGCGCAAATGCAGCGCTGTTGATGGTATGCGCGAGAATTCCGCGACTCTGCGCCCGCGCGTGATAGCCGACCATGAACACCAGTTCCGGCGATGCCTCCAGTCCCGCCATCATGCCGAGCGTGCGCGGCTTGCCGAGCACGAGACGCGCGCGCGGATCGAACGCGTTCGGCAATAGATTACGAAAGCCGCCGTGAGAATCGTTGACCCAGACTTCGGTCGCGCCGCCATCGAAGGCACCGAGCACGGCGGCGTTCGCTTCGTTCGTCATGAAGCGGCGCGCCTGCTCGTATTCGCCGTTGCCCGCGCGCGTTTGCTCCGGATGGAACACGCCCGCGACGCCTTCGATATCCACCGAGATCAACACTTTCATTGGCTTTTCCACACTTCGTTGAGCGACTCGCGACGATGCCCGTCGCGGCCCGTGACGCTTTCGGCGCTGAAGAGCGCGTCGAGAATGGCCTGTTCGGTGGCGTCCGCCACGCATTGAAAGAGCGGATCGAGACGCGCGTCCGGCAGCAAGCGCGGCAAGTCGATGAACTCGGCGTCATGAGGCACGGTGTACGCCGTCGAAAACGCCAGCGCAATGTCGCCGCTACCGTGACCGAAGACCGAACCGGTGCGCGCGAGCCCGGCTGCGGCGCGCATGGCGAGACGGCGAAGCTGCCGCGCATCGAGCGGTGCGTCGGTGGCGATCAGCATGATGATCGAACCTTGCTCGCGTTCTGGCGCCTGCGCTTGCAGCGTGCGTCCAATGGCATCGCCTGCAATCGTGAGTTGCGGAAAGCGTCCGAAGTTGGCGAGCACGAGCGCGCCTGTGGTGTAGCGTTCATCGCCGATATCGACGACACGCGAGGCCGTGCCAATCCCGCCCTTCAAGTCGAAGCACGACATGCCGCGTCCCGCGCCCACGGCGCCGCGCGCGAAGTCCGGCGAACACGAAGCGAGCGCATGCCGGTAATGCGCTTCTTCGACGGCGAACGCCTGCATGTCGTTCAGAAAGCCGTCGTTGCATTCGAGCACTAGCGGATTCACGCTCGGCCAGTCGCGGCCAATGCGCGGATTGCCTTCGAGCGCCGCGCGGATCTGCGCGTTCGCCACCGTGCCCGCCGCGAAGGTGTTGGTGAGCGCGACAGGCGTTTCGATCACGCCGAGTTCATCGATCTGCACGAGCCCGACGCTCTTGCCGAAGCCGTTGATGACGCATGCCGCCGCTGGCGTCTTGTTGCGATACGCATCGCCGTCATGCGCGCGCACCACCGTCACGCCGGTTTGAATCGCGCCATCGGCGAGGGTGTAATGGCCAACGCTCACGCCCCGCACGTCCGCAATGCTGTTGCGCGCGCCCGCGTCGAGCACGCCGATATGCGGCGGCTTCACGGCCGGTCGAGCTTGGGATCGAGCGCGTCGCGCAGACCGTCGCCGAGCAAATTGAACGCAAGCACCGTCAGAAAGATGGCGAGGCTCGGGAAGATGGCGACGTGCGGTGCCATCGCCATGTCGGCGCGGGCTTCGTTGAGCATCGCCCCCCACTCGGGCGTCGGCGGCTGCGCGCCGAGGCCGAGAAACGAGAGACTCGCCGCCGTGATGATCGACGTGCCGATACGCATGGTGAAATACACGACGATCGAGGAAATGGTCCCCGGCAGAATGTGCCGCATGATGATGGTCCAGTCCGACGCGCCTATGCTGCGCGCCGCCTCGATATACGTCAGGTGCTTGAGCGCGAGCGTGTTGCCGCGCACGAGCCGCGCGAACGCGGGAATGCTGAAGATAGCCACCGCGCAGATCACGTTGATCATGCCGTTACCGAGAATGGCCACCACGCCGATGGCGAGCAGAATGCCGGGGAACGCGAACAGCACGTCCGAAATACGCATGACGATGCGGTCCCACCAGCCTTCGTAGTAGCCCGCGAGCAGCCCGAAGAACGTGCCGATCACCGCGCCGATCACGACCGACAGCAACCCCGCCGAGAGCGAAATGCGGCTGCCGACGAGAATGCGGCTCAAAATGTCGCGGCCGAGCGAGTCGACACCGAACCAGTGCGCTGCCGAAGGCCCCGCGTTGAGCGCGTCGTAATCGAAATAATTTTCCGCGTCGTAAGGCGCGATATACGGCGCGATCACCGCGATCAGGATCAGAAGCACGACGAACACGGCCGCCGCGAGCGCCACGGGCTGACGCTTGAGCTTGCGCCAGAACTCCGTCCACGGCGTGCGGATCTCCTGTTGCGGCGCGACCGCGACCTTGGCCTCTGTGGCTGTCACACTCATGCGGTCCTCACTTGAAACGAATGGTCGGGTTGATGACCGCGTAGAGGACATCGACCACCAGATTGATGACGATGAATTCCAGCGAAAACAGCAGCACTTCGGCCTGGATCACGGGATAGTCGCGCATCTCGACGGCATCGACGAGCAGGCGCCCGAGCCCCGGCCAGTTGAACACTTTCTCGACCACGATCGAGCCGCCCAGCAGGAAGCCGAACTGCAGGCCCATCATGGTGACGACGGGGATCATCGCGTTACGCAGGCAGTGTTTGACGATAACCATCGGCTCGTGCACGCCCTTCGCGCGCGCGGTGCGCACGAAGTCCTCGCCGAGCACTTCGACGAACGACGCGCGCGTGAAGCGCGCCATCACGGCGGCCACGGCCGCGCCGAGCGTGAGCGACGGCAGCACGTAGCTCTGCCACGAACCATCGCCGACGATAGGCAGCCAGCCGAGCTTCACCGAAAAGATTTCCATCAGCAACATGCCGAGCGCGAAGGCGGGAAACGAGATGCCCGATACCGCGATGGTCATGCCGAGCCGGTCCGGCCACTGGTTGCGCCAGACCGCCGAGACGATGCCTATCGCCATGCCGAACGCCACGGCCCACGCCATGCTCGCGAGCGTGAGCCAGAGCGTCGGCATGAAGCGCTCGCCGATCTCCGTGCTCACCGGACGCTTGCTGCGCGTGGACATGCCGAAGTCGAAATGCACGATCTTGCCGAAGAAGCTTGCGAATTGCTGCGGCAAGGGCTTGTCGAGACCGAGATCGGCCCGCACGAGCGCAACCGTCGCCTGATCCGCTTCGGGTCCGGCGGCCAAACGCGCGGGATCGCCCGGCAACATGTGCACGAACAGAAACACCAGCACCGCGACGATGAAGAGCGTCGGCAAGAGCCCGAAGAGGCGTTTGGCGAGGAAGGTAAGCATCGTCGAGGCGCTTTACTTGATCGCGATGTCGTCGAAATTGAACGAGCCGTCGGGCATGACGTAAGCGCCCGTCAGACGCTTGCTGCGCGCATATACCACTTTCTCCGTGACGAGGAAGATCCACGGGGCGTCGTCCCAGATGCGCTTTTGCGCGTCGGCGTAAAGCTGCGTCTTCTCCTTGCGGTCGGTCGTGGTGAGCGCCTTTTGCAGATCGGAATCGACGGTATCGTTCTTGTAATAGGCCGTGTTGAAGAGCTTCGGCGGAAACGACGAACTCGCGAGCAAGGGCGAGATGGCCCAGTCCGCTTCGCCCGTCGACGACGACCAGCCGACGTAGTACATGCGCACCGGCGCGGTGGCCGGCTCCGGCGCGCTTTCCACGCGTTGCACGCGCTGGCCGGCTTCGAGCGCTTCGATCGTGGTCTTCACGCCCACTTGCGCCAGCTGCTGCTGCACGAACTGGATGATCTTCTGCGCCGTCGTGTGGTTATAGCCCGACCACAACACGGTCTCGAAACCGTTCGGATAACCCGCTTCCTTCAGCAGCTCGCGCGCCTTGGCCGGATCGTATTTCCACGGCCCGAGCTTGGTGGAGAAGTCCACGCCCGGCGGCGCCACGCCTTCGGACGGCACCGCGTAACCGGCAAACGCGACCTTCACGAGCGCGTCCTTGTTGATCGCATAGTTGAGCGCCTGACGCACCTTCGGATTATCGAAAGGCTTCTGCGACGTGTTCATGCTCACGTAGCGCTGAATGATGGAAGGCGCCGCGATCAGATCGACCTTCGGGCTCGCCTTGAGCGTCGCGGCCTGCTCGAACGGAATCGAAAAAGCGAAGTCCGCTTCGCCCGTTTGCATGAGCGCGGCGCGCGTGTTGTTATCGACCACCGGCTTCCAGTCGATCATGTCGATCTTCGGATAGCCTTTCTTCCAGTAGCCCGCGAACTTCTTCACCTTCAGGTCGTCGGTCTGCTTCCATTCGACGAACTCGAACGGTCCCGTGCCGACCGGATGAAACGCGATGTCCTTGCCGTATTGCTTCAACGCGGTGGGCGAAATCATCACGCCCGCCGGATGCGCGAGCACGTTGATGAACGCGGAAAACGGCATCTTGAGCGTGATCTTCACCGTGTACGGATCGATCACTTCGGTCTTCTCGATCTTGTTGAAAAGACCGTAGCGCTTGAGCTTGTTGTTCGGGTCCGTGACCCAATCGAAGGTCGTCTTCACGGCTTCGGCGTTGAAGTCGGTGCCGTCCTGAAACTTCACGCCCTGCCGCAGCTTGACCGTGTAGACCTTCGCGTCCGGACTCGCTTCGTAGCTCGTCGCGAGCACGGGCTGAATCTTCATATCCTTGTCGAAGCCGAAGAGCCCTTGATAGAACGACTTGGCGACCGCTTGCGAGAGCGTGTCGTTGGCATCGTAGGGGTTCATCGTCGTGAAGGTCGAGGCCACCGCCATCACGGCGGTGCTCTGGGCGAACGCGGGCGCGGCGGCAAGCGCGCTGAATACGCATGCGCTCGCGGCTAAAAGCGCGCGCATGGAGCTGGATTTCGTTGACGGCATCGTTAGACTCCTTTGACTTGACTGATCTTGACTAGCGCTTAATAAGCGCCGCCGACATGATGCTCGGCGACATAATGGTCCGGGCCGACCGCAACGAGTTTCGCCACCACCGGTTCGTCGCCGAGTTTGCGGATTGGGCTCGGTATTTCGTCGGCGGCGAGCATGCGTTTGGCGTGACGGCGCGCGGGATCGGCCACCGGCACCGCGCTCATCAGCTTTCTCGTGTACGGATGACGCGGCGCTTCGAACACCGCCGCGCGCGGCCCGATCTCGACGATCTGCCCGAGATACATCACCGCCACGCGATGACTCACGCGCTCGACCACCGCCATGTCGTGCGAGATGAAGAGATACGCGACGCCGAGTTCGCGCTGCAGATCGAGCATGAGATTGACGATCTGCGCGCGCACGGAGACATCGAGCGCGGAGACGGATTCATCGGCGATCACGACTTTCGGGTTCAATGCAAGCGCACGCGCAATGGCGATCCGTTGACGTTGCCCGCCCGAGAATTCATGCGGATAACGCTGCGCGGCTTCGGGCGGCAAGCCGACTTTTTCGAGCAGCCAATCCACGCGTTGTTGCGCTTCGCGTCCGCTTGCGACGTTGTGAACGAGGAGCGGTTCCATCACGGAAAAGCCCGCGGTCAAACGTGGATTCAGCGAGGCGAACGGGTCCTGAAAGATGAACTGGATATTGCGGCGCAGCGCCTGAAGTTCGGGGCCTTTCAGCGCGCTGATGTCGCGTCCGTCGAATTCGATGGAACCGCTCTGGCTTTCGACGAGCCGCAAGAGCGAGCGCCCCGTGGTCGACTTGCCGCAGCCCGATTCGCCGACGAGCGCAAGCGTCTCGCCCGGACGCAGATCGAAACTCACGCGCTCGACCGCATGCACCGCCGCCGTCGTGCGTCCGAAGATGCCGGTCTTCACCGGAAAGCGCGTGACCAGATCGCGCACGCGCAAAATTGGCCGCGCGGTTTCGTCGATGGCGGGCTGCGTCTCTCTTTCGACCGCCGCGGATGGCCGCAGCGCGCTGGCATCGTCGGGGGCGAGTTCGGCGGGCTCCACTTCGAGAATCGGAAACTTGGCGGGGCGATCGGTGCCCTGCATCGCGCCGAGCGTCGGCACGGCGGCGAGCAGCGCCTTCGTGTACGGATGCCGCGGACGCGCGAACAGCGCGTCGGATTCGGCTTCCTCCACCTTCTCGCCGCGATACATCACCAGCACGCGATCCGCCACTTCCGCGACCACGCCCATGTCGTGCGTGATGAAGATCACGGCCATGTTCATCTCGTCCTGCAGGCCGCGCACGAGTTGCAGAATCTGCGCCTGAATGGTCACGTCGAGCGCGGTGGTCGGTTCGTCGGCAATGAGCAGCGCGGGCCGGCACGAAAGCGCCATGGCGATCATCACGCGCTGCCGCATACCGCCCGACAACTGATGCGGATAGCGCCCGAACACGCGGCGCGCCTCGGGAATGCGCACGAGATCGAGCAGACGCAGCACTTCGTTCTTCGCCTCCGCGCGGCTCTTGCCCTGATGCAGCGCGATGGCTTCCGCGATTTGATCGCCCACCGTGAACACCGGATTGAGCGAGGTCATCGGCTCCTGGAAGATCATCGCGATATCGGCGCCGCGCACGCCGCGCATCGTGGCGGACGAGGCTTGCGCCAGATCGAGCACTTGTCCGCTGCGTCGCCGGAACGCCATGCTGCCTGCCGTCACCGCGCCGCCGCCGTGTTCGACGAGACGCATGAGCGCAAGCGACGTCACCGACTTGCCCGATCCCGATTCGCCGACAATGGCGAGCGTCTCGCCACGATCGACGGCAAAAGACATGTTGCGCACCGCTTCGACCGTGCGCGAGCGCGAGCGGAAAGTGACGGAGAGATCGCGTACGTCGATGACGCGTGCGTCGGGTAACGTCGTCATGTGCGGTAGATCGCCGTGAAGGGTTGCTCGCCCACGCGCGCGAATCCGCGATACATCCCTTCGGTATTGAACGGCAGCGTGACATTGCCCTTTGCATCGACGGCGATGAGTCCGCCGCGTCCATCGATACGCGGCAGCTTGTTCATCACGACATCGCGCGCGGCGACTTCGAGCGGCAGCCCGCGATATTCCATCTGCGCCGCCACGTCGTATGCAGCCAGCATGCGCATGAACATCTCGCCCGTGCCCGTGGTCGAGACCGCACAGGTCGCATCGTTCGCGTAGCAGCCCGCGCCGATCAACGGAGCATCGCCGACGCGGCCGATCTGCTTGTTGGTCATGCCGCCCGTCGATGTCGCGGCCGCGAGATGACCGTGCGCGTCGAGCGCCACCGCGCCGACCGTGCCGAACTTCTTCGCGGGATCGAGCGGATCGTTTTCGCCCGCGGCGAGCGTCGCGGCGTCGTGATCGAGCATCGTGCCGGATGCGCCACGCGCCTTGTGCCATTGCTCGTAGCGCGCATCGGTATGAAAGTACGACGGCTCGACGAATTCGAGGCCTTGCGCCGCCGCGAACGCTTCCGCGCCGGCCGCCGTGAACATCACGTGTTCGCTCACGTCGAGCACGCGGCGCGCGGCGAGCACCGGATTCTTCAAGCGCGTCACGCAAGAGACGGCGCCCGCTTCGAGCGTCGCGCCGTCCATGATGGATGCATCGAGTTCGTGCGTGCCCGCGGACGTGAAGACCGCGCCGTGACCTGCATTGAAGAGCGGACAATTTTCGAGCAGACGCACGGCTTCGGTGACGGCGTCGAGTGCGCTTCCGCCATCGGCGAGCAGGCGTTCAACCGCGCGCAGAATCTCCGCGAGCGCCGCGTGATAGCGCGCTTCGGCGTCGCTCTTGAGCGCGGCGCGTACGATCGTGCCGGCGCCGCCGTGAATGGCAATGAGCGGAATGGCGTTCATGATTCGCGCGGCTCCGTGTGGGGATGTCGAGTCTGCCGGCGGCGCGGTGTCTGCACGCCGGACGCACTCTTGAGGATAGAAGGTGCGACGAGCCACGGCAGCACGAATTCGGTCAATCCGGATGCCGCCTCGACCGAACGCTTCGCGCGATGCGCAACGGCGTCGCACAAGGCTTCGATGACGGCAAGCACGGCGGTGTCGCAATTGGCGGCGAGCCGCCGTTCCGCGCCGATGGTCAGCACGAGATCCGCGATACGCGCGAGCGGCGACGCGATGCTGTCGGTGAGCGCAACGACGCGCACGCCATGGTCGCGCGCTTGCCGCGCAAGCGTGATGGTGTCGTCGACATAGCGCGGGAAGGCGATGGCAACGAGCAAATCCTCGCGCGATGCCGTGAACAGACGCCGCGCCGCATGCGATGGCCCGCCCGTCAGCGCGAGCGACTGCACGTTCGCGCAATAAGGCGTGAGGCCATGCTCCATGAGACCGGCGAGGAACGCGCTCGCGCCGTAACCGAGCACGAAGACCTGGCGCGCCGCGAGAATGGCTTCGACGACGGCGACGGCCTTCGCGGCATCGACGGAAGTCTGGGCAAGACGCAGGTTCGCCGAGGCCTGCGCGAGCGAGGCATCGAAGACATCCGCGCCGCTCGCGGGCGATTCCAGCGCGGAGCGCAATCGTTCGACCGGCGCGATGGTCGCTTCGAAGCCGCGCACCAACGCCTCGCGAAACGCGGGATAGCCGGAAAACCCGAGCGCGCGCGCAAAGCGGTTCGCCGTGGCAACCGATGCCCCGACCGCTTCCGCCAGTTCGTCGATCCGCATGGTGGCCGAGCGAAACAGGTTGGCGAGCACGAACGCGCCCATGCGCTGATGGATCGGCGTCAGGCCCGGCATGGCCGCCGCGATGCGCGCGGAGATCAGATCGTCGGCATCCGTCGACGGAAGGACCGCTGGTGAGCGTGACATGGGCGCTGGAACAACTCCCGCTGTAAGCAAATGCAATGAAAGTATATTTACCCAAAACAATCGCGGAAAAAAATTCATTTTCATCGAGCGCGGGTTTTCGATAAGACGGTCATCGAGCAAACCGTGCGCGCGGAAATGGTGCGCGTTCATGCACAATACGGGGCGCCTTGCATTCGCCCTTTCGTGGAAGCCATGAATCTCGATTTTCTGCCCGACCAGTTGCAACAGCATTTGCCTACGCATCCGTGGGCGCAGCTGGTCTTCGGCATTGTCATGCTGGCGCTCGTCGCGCTCTTCGTGCAGTGGGTGGTCGCGCGCATCGTGCTCGTGATCGCGCACCGGCTGCTCGTGCTGGCCGGACACACCGCGTGGGATCAGGCGTTCATCCGCCGGCGCGCCTATCACCGGTTGTGGTACGCGGTCCCGTTTGCGACCATTGCGCTCGGTATCGACGACGTGCCGCATATCGGCCGCTGGGCGACGGTCATCGAGCGTGTGGCGCACAGCGGCGCGTGGGTGTGCGTGTTCCTCGCGACGGGCAGCGCGTTATCGGCGTGGCAGGATGTCTATGCGTCGAGCAAGGAAGCGCAGACGCGCTCCATCAAGGGCTATGTCCAGATCGGCAAGCTCGCGCTCGCGCTGGTGTGCAGCGTGCTCGTGCTGTCCATTCTCATCGACCGTTCGCCGCTCTGGATGCTCTCGGGTCTCGGCGCGTTGTCCGCCGTGCTGCTGCTCGTGTTCAAGGACACGCTGCTGTCGCTCGTCGCGAGCACGCAGCTCACGTCGAACGACATGCTGCGCATAGGCGACTGGATCGAGATGCCGCAAGCATCCGCCGATGGCTTCGTGAAGGACATCGCGCTGCATACGGTCAAGGTGCAGAACTGGGACAACACGGTCACCACGGTGCCGACCTACAAGCTCTTTTCGGAGAGCTATCGCAATTATCGGCACATGTTCGAATCGGGCGGGCGGCGCATCAAGCGGACCATGCGTATCGACGCGCAATGCGTGCGCTTTTTAAGCGACGACGAAACCGACCGTCTCATGCGCTTTCGCCTGCTGCACGATTATCTGCAGCAAAAACAAACGGAAGTCGAACAGGCCAACCGCAATCTCGGCGAACTCGCCAACGAACCCGCGAACCGGCGCAGGCTCACGAACATCGGCACGTTTCGCGCCTACGCGCTGGCTTACTTGCAGCGGCATCCCGAGATCCGGCAGGACATGACGATCATGGTGCGCATGATGGAGCCCGAATCGCAGGGCATTCCGGTGGAGGTCTACTGCTTCACCGCGACGACCGCCTGGACGCAGTACGAGCGCATTCAGGGCGATGTCTTCGACCATCTGCTGTCCATTCTTCCGGAGATGGGATTGCGGCTCTATCAAGCGCCGTCGGGCGCGGATATGTCGGGACTCTCGGGCCGTCTGCGCGGCGAAATGCCGACGCTTTGATTACGCCTTCACACGGGCGCGGGAAGAATCGGGCAAGAATCGTCCAGTTTTGTGTATTCACGCAAGGGTTTCGAATCCTTACGATGTGATCATCGCCGATGTGCCTTGTTTCCCGCCGCTTCGCCTGCCCGGTCAAGCGGCGGTGTGTAGTGGCGCGCATCGCCTTTCCATCGTCGGAATAAGGAAAACTCAACGTGATCGATCGCGTCCATGCCATGCGTGTCTTTACGCGTGTCGTCGATACGAACAGCTTCACGCGCGCTGCCGAATCGCTCGGCATGCCGCGTGCAAGCGTCTCGACGACTGTGCAACAACTCGAAGCATTGATCGGCGTGCAATTGCTCGCCCGCACCACGCGCCGCCTGAACCTCACGGTCGACGGCGCTGCTTATTACGAACGCTGCGCGCAGATTCTCGCGGATATCGACGAACTCGAATCCGGCTTCGGCGCGGGCGAGGAACGTCTGCGCGGACGGTTGCGCGTGGAGATGCCGGACACCGTCGCGACGTCCATCGTCGTGCCCGCGTTGCCGGAGTTCCATGCGCGTTATCCGCAGATCGAACTGTCGATCGGCATCGGCATGCGTAATGTCGATCTGGTCGGCGAAGGCGTCGATTGCAGCGTGCAGCTTGGCGAATTGCCTGACTCGGGGCTCATCGCGCGGCGGCTTGGCGTGCTCGAACAAGTGACTTGCGCGAGTCCCGCGTATCTGGAAAAGCACGGCATGCCCGCATCGGTCGATTCACTCGCGCAGCACGTCGCGGTGAACTGCGTGTCGAGCAAGAATGGCCGCCCCGCCGATTTCGATTTCGACGTGGACGGTGAAGCCGTCACCATGAAGATGCGCGGCTTCGTCCAGGTCGCCGATGAACACGCGTATCTCGCGTGCGGCATAGAAGGGCTCGGACTGATACAGCCGTTGCGGATCGCCGCGCAGCCGTATCTGCGCTCGGGGCAACTGGTGGAAGTGCTGCCGCAATGGAAGTCGCCGCCGCTGCGGGTCTCGGTGGCGTTCTTGAAGAGCCGGCAGGCGACGCCGCGCGTCTCGGTATTCGTCGACTGGCTCGCGGACCTCTTCGAGCGCACGCAGCAAATGGACGATACGCTCACGAGCCTTTATCGCGCCGCGCGCCGCAACGCGCCCGCACGCCGCGACCGGCCCTCGGAAGAAACCGCCGACGTCTAACGAACGGGCGTGGCCGCGTCCTCGCCCACCACGGTGTTCCACTTGCGCACTTGCCAGCGTTCGACGAGACCGTTCACCACGTAAGGATCGTTACGTGCGAACGCCTCGGCGGCCGCGGGCGAGTCGCCCTGAAACAGCAATATGGCGCGATCGGCGGGCGCATCGAGCGCACCGGCCAGCACGATCTCGCCGCGCTCGGCTGCCTGCCAGGCGAACTTCAGATGCGCATCGCGAAATTCCGCGCGCCGCTCGAGATAGTCGGCGCTGAGTTCGTAGATCATCAGGTAATGCATCGTCTGTCTCCTCGATGTGATTATGAACGTGCGAAGTATCCTATTTTGCATGCTTTCGGAGTTGTTTTAAGACTCCAATCAGAAGCGTCCGATCGCGTTCCCCGCAAGGATCAAACATCATCGACAGGTTAAGTCAAGGACCCGTCATGAAGCGCGATCAACCTCCCTGCAGTAGCTGCTCGAAGCACGAATGCCGTGCTTGCGTGTGGACCTCACCTCTCGATGCATCGTATCGCGCGTTCGTCCATTCGAACCCGGTCTACGCCATCCTCGCATCGAACGTGCATCAGCACGAACCCATGCCATCCGAAGCATCATGGCTCGGAATCGCCGCCAAACGCGTGGCCCGCTTTTTCTCGGATTCTTCCCTTCGGGCACGCTGATTCGAGCTCATGCCCGCTCAACCGTGACACGAACGTAACGGTTTCTGTAAATAAGTATCTCGAAAATATTTTAGGATAGCTGCGCATATAAAATGCGTCGCGTCAATGCGCCTTCATCTGGCGCTACAGCATATAGGATAGACAGTCGATGAGCATCAATCTGGTCCAGGCAGTCAGGTCCGCGATTACGGACCAAATCGCGGAACAGCTATCGCAGAAATTCGGTATCCCTGCGCAAATCGTTCAGCAGCTGACCGCACGCGCAGTGCCTGGTCTCGTTGCATCTCTCATGGAACGTTCGGCTTTTGCTGATGGCGCGAACGCGCTGTACACGGTCGTCATGTCGCCGGACGCGAACGCTTTTATCGCGGATCAGTTGAGCAACGTGATAACCACGACGAGTGGCCTCAAACACCTCGAAGCAAGCGGACATTTGATGGCCGCGCGCGCGACGGGACAACGCATCGACGCTCTGACAGATGCGGCTTCCATTGAAACCGGCGTGCCGGCACAAGCTACATCCGCCCTCTCGGGCATGCTGTCCGCCGTGTTGTTCGGTGTGCTGAAGCATTACTTCCTGCTCTCGCAGGTTTCGGTGCATGCGTTGCCCGCGCTGTTGCGCGATCAGGTAGCCGAAATCCGCGCAACGCTTTCGAACGGAATCGCGGCCGCCATTGGTCTTGGCAACACGGAAGGTTTTGCCAGCAATATCGCGGGCCGTCTGGATGCCGTCGGTTCGACGCTGGAACCGGCACTTGAGCCCGCTATTGCAACCATTCCAGCAACGGCGGCCATTGCGACGGCAACGCCACCGGCGCCGCGAGCCATTGCGCCTATCGCACCCGCACCCGCGCCCGCACCCACGCCCACGCCTGCGCCTGCTTCCACTCCCGCCCCCGCTTTCGCGGCCGCAACGACCCAAATGCGAGCACCCGTGCGCAAGCCCGCGCCGAAAAAGTCGCACAAATGGATTTGGCTCCTGTTTGCCATGCTCGCCGCGATTCTCGCGGCGGTGTACTACCGTGGCTTTACGAACGGCGACAAGTTCGACCTGAGAGCGTCGACCGCTGCATCACCCGTCACGCAGGTCACACCGGCTGCATCTTCGGTCGATACACAAGTCAATGGTTCAGACACGCTGCGCACGGACACGGCATCCGCAACGACGATAGCTTCCTCGGTCGATGCCGCAAGCGGCATCGCGGCGGCTTCCGTACCCGATGCAGCACCGGCGAAGTCTAAAGACGCCAGCTTGCTGTTTCACGTGAGTTCTGCGGGCATTCCTTCGATCGAGGCAACCGTTGCCACGGACGCCGAGAAGCAACGTCTGATCGATGCACTCGAACAGCACTTTGGCAAGAACTACAGCGCCAATGTTTCCGTCGATGCACAAGCGCGTCCCGCCACGTGGCTTTCGCACGTGACGGATCTCTTGCCGCTAATGGCCGTACCGGGCGCGGAAGCGAAAATCGCGGGTTCGAAGGTTGAACTGAGCGGCACGGCCGCCGAAGCGAAATTCGGCTGGATGGATCGCTTGAAAACCACCTTCGGCGACATGTTTCAGGTCAGCTCGTTCAACGTGGACAGCGCGGTCGCCAATGCCACGCAATCGTTCCGCAGCGCCATGAAGACACTGCTCGCCGCGGAAGATTCCTGTTCCGGCGACAAGCTCTCGAAGGTGCTCGATCTGCAGGTCGTCAACTTCGGACGCTCCAGCGCAACCGTGCCGCAAGACGCGTATGCCACGCTGGATCAGACTGCCGCGTTGCTGAAAGACTGCGCGGCCAAGGGTTCGATGGTCAAACTCGAAGTCGCGGGATACTCGGACGCAACAGGTGTTCCGACAGCCAAACTGGAAATGTCAAGGGAACGCGCTCAAGCCGTGCGCGGCTATTTGATGAAAGCCGGCGTGCCTTCGAATTCCCTCACGTCGAACGGCTACGGCGACGCAAACCCTATCGCCGATAATGCCACCGCAAGCGGTCGTTTCGCCAACCGTCGTATCGAGTTCGTCGTGAAATAAGCTGCGGGTTGGTGACTCGCTGCTCGTTGTCTGCAAGCCGTCGCAAATGCGACGGCTTTTTTATTGCGCTGACGCTTTTCGAGCGCCGCTCAATGCGGCGCCGCGTAGTCGTTCTCGGCCCAGCGTTCGGCGCTTGTCTTGCTCAGCTTGAACGCAGGCGACACGCGCACGTGCGCGAGCTGCGTGCCAAATGCATCGAAGGCCTTCAGGTTGGCGTAGGGGTCGTCATCGTCGGGGACGATTTCCAGCGTGACGGTAACGTCTTCGCCACGTACGTCGATGGAAACGTTCTTGTGCAGCATGGCATGCCGCTGCTGCTCGTGACGGCGCAATACCTCCGACGCCGTCTTGACCAGCGTGCGAAAAGCGTTCGCGTCCAGCGGCTTCGGGTTCTTCTTGTCGCGGCCCATGGTCCACGGGCCGACGAGCGCGGGCTCGGCCTCGCCCGCCTGGATCATCGCGACGGCCCAGCCATCGTCGTCTTCGTTCTTCATGACGCGAGCGGTCCAGCCGTCGTCGCGCCAGAGGCGGTCTTCGTGAATCGGGTCGTCGGTTGCGGGGAAATCGGAATCGGTCATGGCGGCGCCGTGCAGGCAAAGTGATGCAGAACACGGATTTTACCGCGCGAGATGACGTGGCATCCCACGTGCTAAGGAGACTGGCCGAATGGCCAATCCCGGCCAAGTCGCGCGGCGTGTCATATCCAAACGCATTGTCGCGTGCTACTTTGGACGTGCCGGAATGCGTCCGGAGCAATCTCAGCCAACGAGCAGCAATTCAGAAGGAGCTACCGCATGTTTGCATTCATCGGGACTTTGATCGTCGGACTGGTTATCGGGCTCATTGCGCGCGCCGTCAAACCAGGCGATGACAGCATGGGCTGGATCATGACCATCGTGCTGGGGGTCGTCGGTTCGCTGGTGGCGGGCTATGTGGGACGCGCGCTCGGCTGGTATCAGCCCGGGCAGCCCGCCGGATGGATCGCCTCCGTTATCGGCGCAATCATCTTGCTCGTCGTGTGGGGCATGATCCGCAAGCGCAGCGTGTGATTCTTATCGGTTGTCGAAAAACGCCTCGTGCTTTTGGACGAGGCGTTTTTTTGCCTTAATGCCTTAACGCCGTAAGGCCGTATTGCTAGACAAAAGTCGTCACCACTTCGCCGTTTCGCGCCACGCAATTGGGCAATGAACCGCCCAACCAATAAGCCAGCTCGGCCGGCCGACCGATTTTCCACGCGACGAAGTCCGCCGCCTTTCCCGCTTCCAGCGATCCATGCGAGCCGTGCAGGCCAAGTGCGCGCGCCGCATGAAGGGTGACGCCAGCGAGCGCTTCTTCCGGCGTCAGACGAAAGAGCGTGCAGCCGAGGTTGAGCATCATTCGCAACGAAAGCGCGGGCGATGTGCCGGGATTCAGATCGCTGGCGAGTGCAACTGGAACGCCGTGGCGCCGCAAGGCATCGACGGGCGGTAGCTGCGTTTCGCGCAGCATGTAGAACGCGCCAGGCAGCAGCACGGCGACGGTGCCCGCGCTTGCCATCGCCGCGGCATCCTCGTCCGTCATGTATTCGAGATGATCGGCGGAAAGCGCCTGATAGCGCGCCGCGAGGGTCGAACCACGCAGCGACGACAACTGTTCGGCGTGCAGCTTCACCGGCACGCCGTGTTTTTGCGCGGCGAGAAACACTCGCTCGACTTGTTGCGGCGAAAACGCGAGATGCTCGCAAAAGGCATCGACGGCATCGACCAGGCCTTCATCGATGAGCGCCGGCAATATTTCATCGCAGACGAATGCGATGTAATCGTCCGCGCGATTCGCATACTCGGGCGGCAATGCGTGAGCTGCGAGACAGGTCGCGCGCACGGTCAAGGGCAGCGTTTCGCCAAGGCGCCGCGCGACTTTCAGCATCTTGCGTTCGTTCGCGAGATCGAGCCCGTAGCCGGATTTGACTTCAAGCACGGTCACGCCGTCGCGCAGCAGGCCGACGGCGCGCGCGCGGGCGCTTTCGAACAGCGCGTCCTCGCTGGCTTCACGCGTCGCGCGTACCGTGCTTGCAATACCGCCGCCGCGCGCCGCGATCTCCGCGTAGCTCGCGCCTTCCAGACGGGCCTCGAATTCGCCGCTGCGGTCGCCGCCGAAGACGAGATGCGTATGGCAATCGATTAGACCCGGCGTAACCCACGCGCCTTCGAGATCGATACGCTCGCAATCGCGCTCCGGCGCGGCGACGCGCGGCCCGATCCATTCGATACGCCCGCCATGCGTCAGGATCGCGGCATCTTCGATGATCGAATACTTGCCGCCCGTCATGGTTGCGACGTGGCAATGCTGCCAGAGCTTGTTCATCGCTTGCCGTTCGCTCCGTCGATCATCGGCAAGTCGAGGCCTTGCTCGCGCGCGCAGTCGACGGCGATGTCGTAGCCCGCATCGGCATGACGCATGACGCCGGTGGCCGGATCGTTATGCAGCACGCGGGCGATACGCGCGTCGGCTTCGACGCTGCCATCGCAGACGATCACGACGCCCGCGTGCTGCGAAAAGCCCATGCCGACGCCGCCGCCGTGATGGATCGATACCCACGTTGCGCCGCTCGCCGTGTTGAGCAGCGCGTTGAGAAGCGGCCAGTCGGAGACGGCGTCCGAGCCGTCCCGCATCGATTCGGTCTCGCGGTTGGGGCTCGCGACCGAACCGGAATCGAGATGATCGCGGCCGATCACCACCGGCGCGGACAGCTCGCCGTTGCGCACCATCTCGTTGAACGCGAGGCCGAGCTTCGCGCGTTGCCCGAGGCCGACCCAGCAGATGCGCGCCGGCAAGCCCTGGAAGCTGATGCGTTCGCGCGCCATGTCGAGCCAGCGATGCAGATGCGCGTCGTCCGCGATCAGCTCCTTCACCTTCGCGTCGGTCTTGTAGATGTCCTGCGGATCGCCAGAAAGCGCGGCCCAACGGAACGGTCCGACGCCCCGGCAAAACAGCGGCCGGATATAAGCGGGCACGAAGCCGGGGAAATCGAACGCCTTCGTGACGCCTTCGTCCTTGGCCATCTGGCGGATGTTGTTGCCGTAATCGAACACCGGCACGCCTTGTTCGCGGAAGGCGAGCATTGCCCGCACGTGTTCGGCCATCGATTGCTTCGCCGCCTTCACCGTGCCCTGCGGATCGCTTTGCGCGCGGTCGCGATACTGCGCCCACGTCCAGCCGTTCGGCAGATAGCCGTTGAGCGGATCGTGCGCGCTCGTCTGATCGGTCACGAGGTCCGGGCGCACGCCACGGCGCACGAGTTCGGGCAGAACATCGGCGGCGTTCCCGCAGAGTGCGACTGACACCGCGCGTCCTTCGGACGTGTATTGCTGCATGCGGGCAAGGGCATCGTCGAGATCGGTGGCTTGTTCATCGACATAACGTGTCTTCAGACGGAAATCGATCCGGCTCTGCTGGCATTCGATATTGAGCGAACACACGCCCGCGAGCGTCGCGGCGAGCGGCTGCGCGCCACCCATGCCGCCAAGTCCGGCGGTCAGCACCCAGCGTCCCTTGAGATCGCCGCCGTAATGCTGCCGACCGGCTTCGACGAAGGTTTCATACGTGCCCTGCACGATTCCCTGGCTACCGATGTAGATCCAGCTTCCCGCCGTCATCTGACCGTACATGGCGAGACCTTTGGCGTCGAGTTCGTTGAAATGCTCCCAGTTCGCCCAGTGCGGCACGAGATTCGAATTGGCGATGAGCACGCGCGGCGCGTTCTCATGCGTCTTGAAGACGCCAACCGGTTTGCCCGATTGAATCAGCAGGGTTTCATCCGCTTCGAGCCGCTTGAGCGTTTCGACGATCTTGTCGAAGCTCGGCCAGTCACGCGCCGCGCGGCCAATTCCGCCATAGACCACCAGTTCGCGCGGATTCTCGGCGACTTCCGGGTCGAGATTGTTCATCAGCATGCGCAGCGGTGCCTCGGTCAGCCAGCTTTTGGCATTGAGTCGTGCGCCGCGCGGGGCGCGAATTTCAGTGTCGCGATAACGGAAAGATGAGGTCACGAGGCAGGCTCCTGCGCGTCGGAAGATTGAGCGAACGGACGCGGATTTCTCGCAGGCCCGAATTCGAGTTCATGTTCTTGTATATACAACTTTCATTGTATTAGGGATTTCCCGACGCCGATTTGTCGTGTTTGCCAGCGCGTTGTATAGACAATGCAACCCGTGCGGGTCAAGTCTCCAGCGGCTTCAAGAACAATTCATGCTTCGGCGCGAAGTGTGCGTAAAGCGGCAGAATGGCGCCGCCCATCGCGCGTGCATCGGCGCCGATCTGTCCTTCCACCAGACGTGGACGCGTCATGCCTTGCCAGTCAAAATGGCCGAGCGCTTCATCCGTACGCCGGATGATCTCGCGCAACAAGCCGCGATCGATTTCGCCGTCGATCACGACCGCCTCGAGATCCAGCAAAGCCGCCGACGACGCGACGCTCAACGCGATCGCCGGGCACGCGTCGTCGAGCCACGCCTCGGACAGCGGCCGCAGCGAAGCCGACCATGCGCGTTCGTCGTGAGCGGCGGCGGCGGGCGCGCCGGCCGCCGCGAACGCCTTTTCGAGCACATAGACCGACGCGGTGTTGAGCAACTGCGCCGCACCGTCGCGCTTTTGCAGCGGCAGCGAGCCGATTGCGCCCGCGTTGCCGCCCGGCCCCGCGTGCAAGCGGCCGTCGATGACCAACCCGCCGCCGATGAACGTCCCGATGAACACGTACAGGAAGTTGCGCAACCCGCGCCCCTGCCCCATCACGAGTTCGGCGGCGCAGGCGGCCGTGGTGTCCTTTGCAAACTCGACGGGCAAGGCCGTGAGCGCCTGAATGCGCCCGCGGATATCGATCTCGTTCCATGCGGCGAGCACGTCGGGCGGCGTATCGAAGAAATCGCGCCAGCCGCCGAGCCACAACGGCGCCGCCACGCCGATGCCCGCGATCTTGCGCGCGTCGTCGCCGAGCGCGTCGATGGCGCGCGTGAGCCGTGCGGCAAGTTCCGTGAAAAGCGTGGCGGGATCGGGATAGGGATAGTCGAGCGTGTCGCGCGTGCGAATGGCGCCGGTGAAGTCCATCGACAGCACGTCGAGGCTGCGTCGCCCCACTTTCACGCCGATGGAAAACGCGCCGTCCGCTCGCAGCGCAATCGGCACCGATGGCTGCCCGAGGCGCCCCGGCACACGCGTTCGCGCTTCCTTCACGAGCAGACCGTCGTCGATAAGGTGATCGACGATCATCGACGCCGTTTGCATGGAAAGGCGCGTGAGGCGCGCGATGTCCGCCTTCGGCAGCGCGCCGTGCAGACGAATGGCCTGCAGCACGATGCGCTCGTTGAATTGGCGCATGCCGAGCTGATTCGAGCCGACTGAATGAATAGACGCTTGGCGCGAGGATCGATCAGGCATGCGCGCCCTCTTCGCAGCGCAAACACGCGCCAGGCGAAGCGCGCTCCAGGTCGTTCATAAGCGGCTCCCGCTTCAAGTCCGGCGCGTTGATCGATTTGAGACTTCGCGCCGATTCTAGCAAGCTCCTGTAAGGAAACGGCCGCGTGGAAAGTTTCGCGCTGCAATATGTTTCGCGATTTTTATCGGGTTATGGTGACGCCGACGTTCCCTATTCACCGGCCAGGCCACGCAACATGAGCACACTCGAAGCCCTTCACGCGATTGTCAACGACGACAACGCCCCGCAGATCATTCGCGATCACATCGTCGATTCCCTGCAGTTCGCGCTGCGCAATCATCCCGGCTATTTCACGCAAAAGGAGATTCAATGGCTCGCGCAATGGGACGACACGCGCATTCCCATCGCGGCGAACAAGATTTTGAGTGAATCGAAACCCGCCTGAAAACGGGTTCGAAAATAGAAGTTAATGGGTGCCCGCGGCGCGGGCGCGCCATTCATAGTCGAATGCGAGCGCCTGCGCCGGCGCGGACAGGCACTCGACAAAACTCACCACTTCCGGATCTTTTACGAAACTCGCAGCGGAAGTCGCCGAAAGAATGGCGACGCTGTCTTGCGGTTTCGCGACTAAAAAACCCTGCACATAATCGACGCCGATTTCCTGCAATGCGCGCAGAGTATCGATGTCTTCGACCCATTCCGCCACGCTGCGCATGCCGAGATTGCGCGCAAGCGCGACGATGGCTTCGACAATGGCAATATCCGCCGGATGCGCACACATGGAGCGCACGAATTCGCCGTCGATTTTCAGCGCATCAGCCGAAAGTGCCTTCAAATATTTGAACGAGGAATAACCCGCGCCAAAGTCGTCGAGCGCGATTTTGCCGCCCATGTCATGGACGCGCGCAATAAAGCGCTGCGTGTTCTCCAAATCGTGCAGCGCCACGCTTTCGGTGATTTCGAGGCAAAGGTAATGCACCACTGACTGATGCCGCGCGAACAACGCGAAAATGTCCTCCATGAATTGCTCGTCGTTGAGCGAACCGCCCGAAAGGTTCACGCAAATGAATTGCGTGTTCTTCAATTCATGGCGATGCGCCTCGATCCATTCGAGCAACGTGGTAATGACCCAGCGGTCGATTGCAGCGATATTGCCGGACTCTTCCGCCGCGACGATCACCTTGCCCGCAGGCAGCGTCGTGCCGTCCGGCGCGCGCATGCGCAGAAGTACTTCGAAATTAAGCGATTCCGTTGGCGCCGATAACGACATGATCGGCTGCATCACGAGAAAAAGGCCCGGCGGCAGACGATTGCGGCCGAGCGTCTCGACGAGTTTCAATTCTTCCGCGCGCTCCTCGAACGCCGCCGCGCCCTTGCGGTACGTGACGAGGTGAGTATGCGCGACCTTCTTCGCTTCGCGGCACGCGCGATCCGCATGCGACAGCGCGTCCTGCACGCGCACGCCCTGCGAGCATTCGACGAGACCGATCGAAGCCTTCACCTGAAACGCGCGATTTCCGACCTGATAGGGCGCGTCAGAAAGAATGGAAATGAGTTCGCGGCATTGCGCGATGGCGTCTTCAATCGACGTGTCGTGCATGACGCAGACGAACTCGTCGCCACCGATTCGCCCCACCGCGTAATTGCGCGCGAAATGCGCCCGCGTGCGTGCCGCGACCTGGCGCAAGACTTCGTCGCCACTGCGGTGCCCGAAGAGGTCGTTCACGAGCTTGAAGCGGTCGAGGTCGACATAGGCAAGCGCCCACGGCAACATTTCATCGCTTTGGGCGGAAATAGCTTTCTCGATACCGCGCCGGTTCAGCGAACCCGTCAACGGATCATGCTCCGCGAGAAAGCGCAGACGCTCGACGGCGCGCGAACGTTCGGTCGTGTCCTGCAGCGAGCCTTCGATCCAACCATTCGAGCGGATAGCCTTCAATAGATAGCGCCGCTCGCCCGTGCCGCGCGCGGCGGAACCGCCCATTTCGAGCTCACCGTCACTGCCTTTCGATGCCAGCGCCTGCAGCGCGCCCCACGCGCCGGGCTCGAAGTAATCGTTCCAGTGGCGGACTTTGTATTCCGCTTTCTGCAGGTCGAGCATCGAGCGCAGCGCCGGATTGGCGCGCACGAAGCGGCCGTCGGTATCGAGCGTGAAGAGACCGATTGGCGTGACTTCGTAAGTGTTGCGTAATTCCATCTGCGCCTGACGGCGGAAGTCGCGCTCGGCGCGCATCTGCTCGGCGATGGCAAACGCCGCCATCATGCTCGACGACAGCGCGGCCATTACCGTGTTCACGCCGCCGACCAGCACCTTGAGGCCGAACGCCGCGCCAAGTACTTCGGAGAACGTGGAAAACAGTACGATGGCGAGCGACGCCACGTACCACATGACCGTGCGCGAACGGGCCATCCACACGAGCCGCACGAGGAAGAACAGCAGCACGCAGATACCGAAGCCGGCAATGACCCACAGCGTCGGAATGAACAGCGAATACGGCAACGCCACGGCTGCCCCAAGGAGCACGATGCCGACGTACTGAATGACGCGCAAAAGCCACCGGTAACCGACCACGCGCAATTCACGGCGGAACAGCTGCTGGAATAGCGCGGCGGTCAGCAAGTAGTACGCGGCGAACGTGATTTGCCTGAGCGGCGTCATAAAGTCGGCTGGCAGTACGCGGCCGAGCCACTGCATGTCCCAGCCCATGGCGTTGGCGCACAAACGCAGATTGCCGACGAGCCACACCGCGAAAATCACGTACGTCCATTCGTGATTGATCAACGCGGTGACGAAAACGAATACCGCGAGCGTGAGCAAACCGCCCGCGATCAGCCCGGAGCTTTCCTGGAAGTCGAGCGCCGAGCTTCGGAGACCTTGCCATTCCCACGCAAACGCGTTGATCTGCGCCGGGCCCGAATAAACGCCGCGGCAAATGACGGACAACGGTGCCTTGATGCGCCCCACCTGCACGAAGAAACCGGCCTTGACCGGATGCATCTCGCCGCTCACGCTTTCGCGATCGGCGGTGCCGAGCGGCTGGAGGTTACTGGCGTTCCAGCATGAAAGCGACTGCGCGTGGCGCGAAGGCAGTTCGATTGCAGTCGACGACTCCGTGCTCATGACGGGCGCCGTGATGGAAAACCAGACGGGTTTTTCGGAGAGATGCGTGTTGTAGCGCGTGGTGGCCGGTGCGGCGCGCAGGGCTTCGCGCGCGGCTTCGGGACCGAGCGAGTCGCCATGATCGGCGAGAACGTGGAGTTCGAGCGGGACCGCGCCCCGCGTTTCGTACTGGCGGGGTAAAAAGAAGAGCGTCGCTAGCGTACCGAGTGCGATCAGAAACGGGACCGCGTAGACGGCGACCGCGTACAACGCGCCGTCGATCCACGAGCCCGAGCGTCTGAATCTCGATAAGGAAGCTGGAATAACCGACGCCATACCTGAATAAGCCCCCCGTTTGCGCCGATCTTGCCGGCGAGAGGCGCGGCGGAGCCGAGCTTGCCCCCGCCACCGCACTCTTTGGCCAACCGGACCACTTCGGGCCCGGCTTTTTTGCTCTTGCTTTCGTTACCGCAGCCCTTCTTCTACCGGCCGTAAGCCATCAGCGGAGCCTCAGGGCATCGTACCGGTTCCCAGTCAAAAGATAAATCTACAGATTGCAAATCGATGTCCGGATGATGCGTATTCACCATGTAGTTGAACAATGGGTGACGCGCCTCTTCCCAACGCTGCCGCGCGACAGCCACTTCCTTGGCCAGCACGCGATGCGGCATGCCGCCCACGTGCGCCATCGGCAGATACTCGTTTACGCCGAACACGTCCTTGAACAGCATGGCTTCGTATTCCCGGTCGAGCGGCGCACGCGCGGTAATCACCATCCAGTCGATCTCATGCAGTTCGCAGAACATCCACAACGCCTTGCACAACGCCACCTTCACGACTCTTCCCACCATGCCGCCCGCCACGCCGAGGCGCGTCGCTTCCGCGAGTCGGCTTTCGGCGAGATGACCCGGCAGCTTGATCGACTGCTCGACCGCGAGCGGCGCATACGCATTGGTCTGAATGCGCATGGTGCCCAACGGCGCGCCATCGAGTTTCGATTCCGCGAGCAAAACCGCGGTGCCGCTATCGCGATCGGAATGCTCGATCGTCATTTTCTCGGCGAATTCGGGCAAATGCCGACCATACGCAGAACGCCTGATGCTTACGGCTTTCTGTAGCCCGTCGTCGTCCTGGACGATACGGATAGTAAACGGCATGCGTTCCGTTTTCTGAAGTGCGGGCACTACCGTGAGTGTCGGACGAAGCGCCGTTTCAGATTGGTTAGCGGCGGCATTCGTGGCAAGGTTCAGACGTTCCATTTTGTAAACCCCATTTTTCTTGGCGATTAGGAAATTGCCGCGTGATATGGGCGTTTTAAGGTTGTGCCCTCACACGGCGAATCGAGCCTCTCACGAAGTCAAATAACGGGGTGCGCGCTTGCCACTGTTTCTCAGCAAAATTCAGGCTAAACAATTAGAACTTTTATTCTAATTGCCGAACTAATCGCCGGGCAACTGCTGCAAAAATAAATATGCATAGCCGGTATTCGAATATGCATGCACAAGAAGAGTGAAAAGAAACGAGGGCCAACAGCCACCAAATGCCGTGAGAGGTATTCAGGAGAATAGCCGTCTGTCAAGCAATACGAAATATCGCGTAATCACGTCAAAAGACTAAAAAAAGGGGACACGGTAACGTTTGCGCTTCACGCAACACTCGAAAACAGAAAACGGCAACAAATGGGATCGTTGGGAAATGAGCGGACACAAAAACGCGGATGCCAGGACTTTTGGCATCCGCGAATCTCACAACATGTTGACCAAATCAAAGACGGGGTAATCAGTCTTCTTCGTCGAGCCAGGGAATGTCGACGTCGGTAATGAAAGCAACCATGGCAAGCGGGCGTCCCTCCTGACGGCCGAGATTGCCGTCGGCACGCTGCCATTCGCAGCGGAAGATGGTGGCCGGCGTGTCGGCGAGCAAGGTGATCGTGCGAATTTCGTCCGGATCGTTCTCCTCGACAGGGCCATCGAGCGAAACGAGCAACTGCTGCGGCCACGCGCCGTCGGCGGGATCGTAGATCTTGTCGCCGTCGTGAACGACCACGTGCGCTTCGACGCCGATGGTCGCCGACGCCTCCGCGATCATCTTGCCGAGTGCGCGCAACACCGCCGTGGCGCGAGCCGAATTGGCCTGACGGATGGCGAGATCGCCGCGCGTGAGCGCCTGCTCGAGTTTTGGATTGGTTTTCTGTTGCGCCATCGATGTCTCTCAAAGGTTTTGGTGCAAGCTTCGACGAGCCTTGCGCCGCTTAAGTTGCAGCGGGATCGTATCACCGCCTCTTCAAAGATAGGTCGCGGCGCGGGCGCGGGCAAACACGACGCCGCCACTCAAGTTTTCGCACGCTCGGCCGATACTGCCTTGTATCCCCATCTTGCCGCGTGCCATTGCCGTGCCGTTCATCGACTCGTATGTGCATTCTCCCCGACGCTGTGTCCGCATGCAGCCGTCAGGCCTCGGCCGGCGTGGTCCGACGTGTTGACGGCGCACACCGGAGTCGTCGACGGCATCACGCTTCGCACGCATCTGCAGCCGATCTACAGCCTCCCGCATCAGCGCGAAGTCGGTTACGAGGCGCTGTTGCGCGGCGATGCGGGCGATGGCGCGCTGATCGGCCCGTTCGATCTGTTTGGCCGCGCGATCGTCTCGGGCGAGCTCACCGCGCTCGACCGCATGAGTCATCTGGCGCACCTCCGTCATGCCGCGCCGGTGCTGCCGAGCGCGCACTGGCTGTTCGTCAACATGAACCCTGCGACTTTCACGGACCCTGGCTATGCGAAACAGTTCGCCGCGCTCACGCACGCGGCCGGGCTCGCGCCGGAGCGGATCGTGATCGAAGTGCTCGAATCGGGTGGTTCGGATGTCGCGGAAATCGCGCGCGCGACGCGCTCGTTTCGCGCGCAGGGCTTTCTCGTCGCCGTCGACGACTTCGGCGCCGGGCATTCCAATATCGATCGTCTGCTCACGATGCGGCCGGATATCGTCAAGCTCGACCGCAGCCTGGTGCGCGCGCAGAGCGGCAAGCGACGCACGCCGATGCGCGATGCGCTGATGCCGAAGCTCGTCGATCTGCTGCATGAATCCGGTATGTTCGTGGTGGCCGAGGGAATCGAAACCAGCGACGACCTGATGCTCGCGGCGCGCTCCAACGTGGACTTCGTGCAGGGTTATCTGTTCGGTCAACCGGCCGCGCAACTCGCCGAACGCGGCGCGGCCACGCCGCTCTTCGAAAACGTATTCGATTCGCTCGCGCAGACGCGCCGCACCGAGCGCCTCGCGAGCGACTTGCTGCTGATGCCGTATCGCTCGAATCTGGCGCAGGCCGCGACGCGCCTCGCGGGCGGCGCATCCGCCGAGCATGCTTGCGCCGCGTTGCTCGCGCTGCCTTGTACGATCAGTTGCTTCTTTCTCGACCACGCGGGTCGCGAATGCCTGCCGACGCTCGCCGGCGCGTGTGAGCGGCGCTCAGCCGACCGCTTCGCGCCCATTGCGGACGCCTCGACAGGCCGCTGGGACACGCGCCCCTACTTCGTCGATGCCCACACGCGGCCGCAGCAGGTCATCACGAGCGCGCCGTATCTGTCGGTAACGGGGACGTCGCTGTGCGTCACGCTCACCATTGCGACGCAGCGCAACGGACGGCTGATCGTCGCGGGCGCGGATCTCGACTGGCGACGCCTGACCGAAGCGGCGCCGTCGATCCTGTAAGCGTCAGCTTGCCGCGATGGCTTGAGCCAGGGCCATCGCGCCTTTGCGCAATGCCGTCACGTTGTTGGGCTCGAAGGTCCAGTGCCCGGCGACATCCACGATGGCGAGTTGCGCGCCCGGCCAAAGCGCGGCAAGGTCGAACGCCTGATCCGCGGGACACACCATGTCGAAACGTCCGTGGACGATACTGCACGGCAGATGCGAAATGCGCGCGACGCGCGGCAGCAGCGGTTCGGGCGGCAGTTCGTGCGCCATGTAGTGACGTTCGAGCAGCGCCATGGAAACGGCGGCGGAGTTGGCCTCGGCGCTCGGGCGCTTGTCGTCCTGCTTCGGGTCGCTCGAGTCCTTCGCTTCGCTCGATGCTTGCGCTTCACCCGATACTTTCGCCTCGTCCGCTTCCTTCGCTTCCTTCGGCGGCTTGTTAACCACCGACAAGGTGGTCTCATACAGCGTCCACGCGCGCGCGAGCCGCGTGCCGGCTTCATCGAAACGCGCGAGCGGCGCTTCCGTCAGTTGCAGGATCTCCTCGCCGCTCGTCGGACGCTTCCCGCTCGCGGCTTCGATGGCATCCAGAAACGCGCGATGCGCCTCCGGAAACACGCGCCGCACGTCCCACAGAAACCAGTCGATGTCCGCGCGCCGCGCGAGAAACACGCCGCGCAGCAAGAAGCCCGTGCAGCGTTCGGGATGCGTGACGCCGTAAGCAAGCCCGAGCGTCGTGCCCCACGAACCGCCGAACAGCGCCCAGCGCTCGATGTTCAACGCGACTCGCAGTTTCTCCATGTCGCCGACGAGCGCATCGATGCCGTTCGCCTCCAGCTTGCCGAAAGGCTTCGACTTGCCGCAGCCACGCTGGTCGAAGAACACGACGCGCCACTTGTCCGCTTCCAGCACCTCGGCCCATTTGAGATTCATGGCGCCGCCGGGGCCGCCGTGCACGACGAGCATGACGGGCGCCTCGCGCGGACCTTGCGCGCGCCAGTAGATGGAATGGCCGTCGCCCACGTCGAGCATGCCTTCGTCGAAACTCACCGGCTCCTGATCCATGTGTTCCCTTGCGATGTTGATATAAGCGGTCGATGACCTGCACGCGCCATTGTTGCATCGCGCGCCCGAAGACGCATGAGCGAAGCGGCGGTTTTTGCCCTCGTGCGTTCACGGCTCGATACCGTTATGCTTCTGGGCTTTCCTCCGTCGATCGCACGATTTCAATGCGCAGCACCCTCGTCAAATGGCTCTTCGCCACCTATCTGCTCGGCAGCGGCACGATCTGGTCGATCCTGATCCTGCCGCTTTTCCCGTTCGTCGGCAGAAACGGACGCTATTGGTTAGCCAGGCAATGGTGCCGCGCGATGGTCACGATGATGCGCGTCATCACCGGTGTGGGCGTCTCGGTCGAAGGACTCGAACACTTGCCGCACGGGCCATGCATCGTGTTGAGCCGCCATGAATCGACCTGGGAGACGCTCGCGTTCATGGCGCTCTTTCCGCGCCGCATCAGCTTCGTGTTCAAGCACGAACTCATGCAGATTCCTTTTTTCGGCTGGGTGTTGCGCGGTCTGGACATGGTGAGCCTCGACCGCGGCTCGATCCGTCAGGCGCACCAGGCTGTCACGCGTGAATGCGCCGCGCGGCTGAAGAAAGGCGACGTCGTGGTGATCTTTCCGGAAGGCACGCGCGTGGCGCACGATGCGCCGCTAAAGCTCGCTTCGGGTGGCGTGCGGCTCGCGTGCGCGACCAAGGTTCCGGTCGTGCCTGTTGTCCACGACGCGGGCAAGGTCTGGCCGGCGAAGGGTTGGCCGGATCATGGCGGACATATCCGCGTGATCGTCACGCCCGCCTTGCCGCTCGAATGCGAAATCCCGCAGGAGTTGAACCGGCTCGCTCAAGCGCAGATGGATGCGGCGCTGGCGGAGTTGCGCTGATTGGTTAAGCCGCAAGCCTTTGCCTCGTGGATGCCGACTTGAGGCCTTGGTCGTCGCGTTCCGAGCTTCTCGTCGAAGCGCAAGCAGCAGCCGTTCAATAAAGCGGCCGCTTCTTCGCGGCACACAGACGGTTCACGGCCGCAACCAGCGTCTCCATCTCGACCGGCTTGCGCAGATACCCGTCGTAGCTCACGAAAGCCGGCGGATTCGGATGCCCTGAAATCATCAGGAAAGGGATGTGCGCGAGCGCGGCGTCGTTCTTCATCGTTTGACAGAGAAGTGCGCCGCCGAGTCCCGGCATCATCCAGTCGGACACGACGATGTCGACCGTCTGCGCGCCGAGTATCGACAGAGCGCCGTTGCCGTCGACGGCGTAGAGCACGCGGCAATCCTCCCCTTGCATGCAGAGGGTCCAGGCTTCGATGGTGGCGGGGTCGTCATCGACGAGCAGAACGGTCTTCATGGAGCGAACGAGTTGACAGCAATGCGGCACCAAGTGCGGGAAATGACGTCGATGCGCCGAAGCGGCACGCGTCGATAAGACCGGCGCCACGAGCGTTCGTTGCAATCGATTCGCTGTCCCGGCGGGCTTACGTCATAGTATTTGTTTCGCGCGAAATCTGCGCGGTAAATGCTGCTCTAGCAAGGTGCGCGCCGCGGCGCACGACCGGTCACTTGTTCCCGGCGCGCGCACGGCCCGCTTCGCGCAAGGCATCGACCAGACTTTCTTCCACGGGCGTGCGCGCGGAGTCGTTGCGACGTATCAAGCCGATGGGCTCATCGGTGCCGGCGAAGGGCATGGGCAAGGCAACGAGCAAGCCGAGCGCGATGTCCTGCGCGACCGCGCCCGCTGGAACGAACCAGACGGCGTCATTGTGCAACGCGAGCGCGCGGCCAAGCGAAACCGACAGCGTTTCGATCAACGCGGTCAGCGCATGCGCGCCGAACGCTGTCAGAACGCTTTCAGCCGACTGACGAATCAACGTGCCGAATGGCGGCACGACGATCGCGAAACGCGCAAGCAACGCGGGCGTGAGCGGCGCCTCGAACGTCAGCGGATGCTCGCGCCGGACAATCACCGCTAGCAGTTCACGATAGATCTGCTCGAAGGAAAGCTCGTGCATGGCTTCTGGCTCAGAGAGCCGGCCGACGACCAGATCGACGTCGCCCGCCTTCAGCCGTTCGAGCAGTTGCGCGTTCGAATCCGTGCGAACGGCAAGTGAAATGGCCGGCCATTGCTGCCGGAAAGCAGCGAGCGCGGGCGGCAGCAAGGCCGTGGCGACAGTCGGCAATACGCCGATGGAAATGGTCCCCGGCACATCGCCACGTTCGCGCAACAGCATGTCCACGCCTTCGCGCAGCGACGCCACGCACGCGCTCGCATGCGGCGCGAAGAGCCGGCCCTCGCGCGTGGGAACCGCGCCGCGCCTGCCACGCTCGAACAAGCGCACGCCTAGAATGGATTCGAGTTCCCCTATGGTCTTCGACACGGCCGGCTGCGTAATCGACAGGCTGTCGGCCGCACGCTGCACGCTGCCGAGCTGCGTGACGGCAAGGAAACACTGAAGGTGGCGGAACTTGACGCGAGTGTTGGTGAAGTCGGTATCCATGACGAGTCGTTATGCAAGCAGGCACGAAACATCATTTTCCATAACTCACTGCATTCGATAAAGTAGTTGCCAGAAATATCCGATTGAAAAACCCGGACACCCTACAAAACAGGAGACACGTCGTCATGACTTCGCCTATTCTCACGCCTCGCGACTGGGATTCCCACCCGCCGTATCTGTCGCCGGGCTACCGGTCATCCGTGCTGCGCAGCCCTTCGCTGCCGCTCATCCCGCTGAAGGAAAATCTGCGCAACCGCCGCGTTCCCGTCTATGGCGCGGACGACCTGGGCACGCTCGATAACGACCTCACGCGCAATGCCGCCAAGAACGGCGAGCCGCTCGGCGAGCGCATCATCGTGACGGGCCGCGTGCTGGACGACAACGGCCGCCCGGTGCGCAACACGCTCGTGGAAGTGTGGCAGGCCAATGCCGCCGGACGCTATGTCCACAAGGCCGATCAGCACGACGCGCCGCTCGACCCGAACTTCCTCGGCGCGGGCCGCTGCCTGACCGACGACGAAGGCCGCTACCGCTTCATGACGATCAAGCCGGGCGCGTATCCGTGGGGCAATCACACCAACGCGTGGCGCCCGAATCACATTCACTTCTCGCTCTTCGGCGACTACTTCGGCTCGCGTCTCGTCACGCAGATGTATTTCCCGGGCGACCCGCTGCTCGACCTCGATCCGATTTATCAAGGCATTCCCGAGCAGGCGAGAAAGCGCCTCGTGTCGCGCTTCTCGATCGACACGACTCAGGAAAACTACGCGCTCGGCTACGAATTCGATATCGTGCTGCGCGGCCCGGACCAGACGCCGACGGAGTGAACGACATGACCACGCTCAAACAAACCCCATCGCAGACCGTCGGACCGTACTTCGCCTACGGCCTCGTTCCCGAGCAATACAACTTCGATCTGAAGAGCCTGTTCACGGCATCGGCCGCGGATCGTGAAGTGCCGGGCGAGCATATCGCCGTGGTCGGCAACGTGTACGACGCGGAAGGCAAGCCCATTGGCGACGCGCTCATCGAAATCGCGCAGGCTGACGCGAACGGCCGTTACGTGGAAAGCGCCGAAGCCGCGCGCGAGTCGGGCTTTCGCGGATTCGCGCGCGTCGGCACGGGCACGGACCCGAAGCTGCGTTTTATCGTCGATACGGTGAAGCCCGGCAAGACCGCCGACGATGCCGCGCCGCATCTCGATGTCATCGTGCTGATGCGCGGCATGCTGCTGCACAGCTACACGCGCATCTATTTCAACGATGAAACCGAAGCCAACGCGAACGACGCCGTGCTCGCCGCCGTGCCGGCCGAGCGCCGCCATACGCTGATCGCCAAGCGCGAAGCGGGACCGACGGGCAAGCCGGGTGTGTCGGGCACGATCTATCGCTTCGACATTCATCTTCGCGGCCCGAACGAGACCGTGTTCTTCGACCTCTGAACGTCCGCTTCAAGGCGAAACGAAGGCGTCCGGCACTGCGCTATAGTGTCGGACGCCTTTTCGTTTCCATTGCTTCCGTTATGACCGACGCTTCCAACCAAAGCCCCAGCCCGCTCTACACCAAGCTGCTTGCAGAAACCGCGCAGATCGGCTGGTCCGAACTCGAACGCTTCTTCGCAAAGGGCGCGCTGATCTGGGTGAAGGGCGACCTGGATCTCGTGAGCGTGGCCGAGGCGGTCGCCAACGACGACACGCAGCAGGTTACGCAATGGCTCTCGGCCGGACTCATTGAGCGCTTGCAGGCGCAGACCGCCGTCGATATCGCCGCGCGCGATCCCGAGTTGTGGGCCGTGGTGGTATCGCCCTGGGTCTGCGTGCAGGAACGCGGCGCGGGCATCTGAATTACGTCACGCGCGGCGCTTCATCGACTTCGTCTTCAATCGCGCACCCAGTCCGTCCATAGCACGACGAGAATCGTCATCAATGCCGGGCCGATGAAAAGCCCGATCAGCCCGAACGTTTCCGCGCCGCCCAGGATGCCGAACAAGACGAGCAGAAACGGCAGGCGCGTGGAGCCGCCGATCAGCACTGGTCGCACGAAATGCTCGGAGATGAAGACCACGATCAGCCCGAAGATCGCCACGCTGGCAGCCGAAATCACGGAGCCTTGCGCGAGCAGCCATAGCGCCGAGCCGAGGAAGACGATCGGCGCGCAGAACGGCAGCATAGCGGCGACCGCGGTCAGCATGCCGAGCAAGGTGGCGTGCGGCACGCCCGTGATGCCATAGGCGATACCGAGCAAAGCGCCCTCGCCCAGGCCAACCACCACGAGACCGATCACCGTGCTGCGCACGGAGTCCGCCATGCGCCGGATGAGCGCCGCACCGTCCGCGCCAAACGCGCGCCGCGATCCCGCGATCAGTTGCTCGCCAAGCCGCGCGCCCGCCTGGAACATGAAGAACAGCGTCATCAGCATGAAGCCGAAAATGACGAGCCCATGCACCACGCGTCCGCCGAAATGGCGCGTCATCGCGACGACCGTCGCGCTATGCAGACGCTTCACGGCAGGCGACGATTCGAGCGGTGTCGCCAGATTCTCCTGCCACCAGTGCGAGACCTGTTGCGAACCCATCGGCAGATGCTCGACGAAAGCGGGCATCGGAATACCGGTGCGCAAGACGTCGTGGAACCAGCGGAGCATGTCGCTCGCTTCGTTGGCGGTCTGCGCGGCGACGATGGCGAACGGCACCACGAAGAGCAGCCCGACCGCCGTGGCAAGAAACGCCGCGAGCAAGATATTGTGCCGCCTGAACAGCGGACGCTGTTCCAGCCAGTGCAGCGCCGGCCACAATGAAATGGCGATCACGATAGCCCACACCACCGCCGGAATGAACGTGCGCGCCGTGTAGAGCGCAATCAGCACGAGCACCGTGTAAAGCGCCGCCGACGCCGCCCGCTGTACCTTGTTGATGCGTGCGCCCGGGTCCGTATCATGCTCGTTGCTGCGCTCTGGATTACGCGGATATCGCGGTGTAGACATGACGGTGAAAGCTCGCAGGAAGAAAGACGGAATTCGAATCGATAACCTGAATGGTCGCACGCATTGTAAGCGCGTCGAACGTTCGGACGAAGTTGGCGCCCGGTTGACGCCCAGTTGGCACTAGGTTGGCGCTCGATCCGCACAAAGCGTTCCGCATCGTTGCGGGCAAGCAGCAAATGTTATTTACAACGGTAAGATTCGGGCTCCGTATAATCAAAGCCTCTCTTAAGAGAAGGGAAAGCACGGGATGGCAGGTAGAGCATTACAGTCGGCCGTTGGAACATGCGCGTCGCTTGCGATGCTGGCGAGTTTATTCTCAGGCTGTTCGAGCGGCCTCAGCCGCACGAAAGAAGACAAGCTGAACGCGCAGTACGGCATCACCATGCTGCAGGTCAAAGGCGGCGTGGAGATGCGCCTGCCCGACGCGCCGCTCTTCGATAGGGACGAAGCGCGCATCCGCGTGCAGAACATCGCCGTGCTGGACCGCGTCGCGGATGTGCTCAAACGCAGCATGCGGCCTGTTCTGATCGAAGGCCACACCGACGACGAAGGCTCGCTCGCCTACAACCGCGAACTGTCGCTGGCGCGCGCGAATGCCGTTGCGAATGCGTTGATCGCGCGCGGCGTGCCGGCCGAGCGCATTACGACCAAGGGCATGGCTTACCTGCGGCCCATCGCTAATAACGACACGCCGCAGGGCCGCGCGCTAAACCGGCGCGTCGAGATTCTCGTGCGCACCGAGAGCCAGGACACGTTGCTCGGCAGGCCCAGGAAGTAACGCGCTTCTGGCTTCCTTCAACTCGCTTCGAGCACCAGCAACTGCGAACCGTCGGCAACCTGATCGCCGACATCGAAGAGAATCTCGCCGATTTTTCCCGCCGTGGGCGCAACGATCGTATGCTCCATCTTCATGGCTTCCATGACGATGAGCGGCGCGCCCTTCGCCACCATCGCGCCTGCCTCCACCAATACCGCGATGACCTTGCCGGGCATCGGCGCGGTGAGACGGCCTTCGTGTTCGGCGTCGCCCGCATGAGCCATCAGGTTTTGCCATTCGAACTGGAATTCCGCGCCTTCGAGAAAGACGTGGAAGATGTCGCCTTCGGTGAAGACGGTGCCTTTTAGCAGGTTGTCGTCCAATTGCACGGTGTAATCGGTCGCGCCGCCATGCGTCCAGTCGAAGCGCGCGCTCTTGCCATCGAGCGCGAGCCGCTTCCCGTCGTCTTTCGTGAAGACGACCTTGAACATGTCGTCGTGATCGACCTCGCGCCAGTTCAGGTCCTGGCTATAACCGCCCGCCATGCGCCAGTGCGAGAGCGCGTCCCACGGCGAGTGACCGTGCGCCTCGCCGCCTTCGCGCGTAAGCAGCGCGGCGCAGGCAAGCGCGAGCGCCTTGTTGCGCGGTACGGTTGGCGGCGCGAACAAGGTGTCGCGATGACGCTCGATCAAACCGGTATCGAGCTCGCCTTGCGAAAACGGCTCGCTTTTCACGATACGTTGCAGGAATTCGACGTTCGTATGCAACCCGACGATCTCGCAGTCGGCCAGCGCCCGTGCCATGCGGGCGAGCGCATCGCGACGGTCGCGGCCATGCACGATCAGCTTCGCGATCATCGGGTCGTAGAACGGCGTGATGGCGTCGCCTTCGCGCACGCCGCTGTCGATACGCACGTCGCCATCGATCGAAAAACTCACCGCCTGCGGCAATGCGAGATGCTTGAGCGTGCCCGTCGATGGCAAAAAGCCGCGCGCCGGGTTCTCCGCATAGATGCGCGCTTCGATGGCATGACCGTGCACCTTCAGCGCGTCTTGCAACAGGGGCAAAGGCTCGCCCGCCGCCACGCGCAGTTGCCATTCGACCAGATCGAGCCCGGTCACCATCTCGGTCACCGGATGCTCGACCTGCAGGCGCGTATTCATCTCCATGAAGTAGAACTGGCCGTCCTGCGTCATGATGAACTCGACCGTGCCCGCGCCGACGTAGTTCACCGCGCGTGCCGCCGCCACGGCGGCTTCGCCCATGGCGCGTCGGGTGGCATCGGAGAGACCGGGCGCGGGCGCTTCTTCGAGCACCTTCTGATGCCGACGCTGCACCGAGCAATCGCGATCGAACAGATAGACCGCGTTGCCGTGCGTATCGGCGAATACTTGCACTTCGACATGACGCGGGCGCAGCAAGTATTTTTCGATCAGCACGCGATCGTTGCCGAAGCTCGACGCCGCTTCGCGCTTGCATGAGGCGAGCGCCGCCGCGAAGTCCTCGCTCTTTTCGACGACTCGCATGCCCTTGCCGCCGCCGCCCGCGCTTGCCTTCAGCAGCACCGGATAGCCGATGCGATCCGCCTCGCGTTGCAGGAGCGCGGCGTCCTGATCGTCGCCGTGATAGCCGGGCACGAGCGGCACCGACGCGGATTGCATGAGCGCCTTGGCCGCGGCCTTGGAACCCATCGCGCGAATGGCTTCGACCGGCGGCCCGATGAAGACGATGCCCGCTTTCTCGCATGCATTGGCGAAGTCTTCGTTCTCGGAAAGAAAGCCGTAGCCCGGATGCACGGCTTGCGCGCCGCTCGAAAGCGCTGCCTCGACAATTCGCTCCATGCGCAGATAGCTTTCGGATGCCGCCGCGCCGCCCACGTGCACGGCTTGATCGCAGACATCGACGTGTTTCGCTTGGGCATCCGCGTCCGAATAAACGGCGACGCTGCCGATATTCATGCGCTTCGCCGTCGCCGCGACACGGCAGGCGATCTCGCCGCGATTTGCAATCAGAATCTTGTTGAACATGGCTTCACATCCGTGGATCAGCTTGAGGTGCGAGACGCGAGTCGGGCGCCTGGGTCCCGACGTCTGGCGTCACATGCGGAATACGCCGAAGCGCGTGTCTTCGATCGGCGCGTTCATCGCCGCGGCAAGGCCCAGGCCCAGCACGTCGCGCGTTTGCGCCGGATCGATCACGCCGTCATCCCAAAGACGCGCGCTTGCATAGTACGGATGACCCTGCGCCTCGTATTGATCGCGAATCGGCGCCTTGAACGCTTCCTCTTCGTCCTTCGACCACGCGCCGCCCTTCTTCTCGATGCCGTCGCGCTTGACGGTTGCGAGCACGGACGCGGCCTGTTCGCCGCCCATGACCGAGATGCGCGCGTTCGGCCACATCCACAGAAAACGCGGCGAGTAGGCGCGGCCGCACATGCCGTAATTGCCCGCACCGAACGAACCGCCGATGATCACCGTGAACTTCGGCACCTTTGCCGTGGCCACGGCCGTCACCATCTTCGCGCCGTTACGCGCGATGCCTTCGTTTTCGTACTTGCGCCCGACCATGAAGCCCATGATGTTCTGCAGGAACAAGAGTGGAATCTTGCGCTGGCAGCATAGTTCGATGAAGTGGGCGCCCTTCAACGCCGACTCGGAAAACAGAATGCCGTTGTTCGCGACGATGCCGACCGGATGCCCCCAGATATGCGCGAAGCCAGTGACGAGCGTCGTGCCGTAGCGCGCCTTGAATTCGTCGAAAGCGGAATCGTCGACGATGCGCGCGATCACTTCGCGCACGTCGAAAGGCTTGCGGGTATCGACGGGAATCACGCCGTAAAGGCTCTGCGCTTCATGGCGCGGCGGCAGCGGTTCCTTGAGCGCGAGCGGCGGCGTCTTCACGCGATTGAGATTGCCGACGATACTGCGCGCGATGCCGAGCGCATGCGCGTCGTTCTGCGCGAGATGGTCGACGACGCCGGAAAGACGCGTGTGCACGTCGCCGCCGCCGAGATCCTCGGCGCTGACTTCCTCGCCGGTCGCGGCCTTGACGAGCGGCGGGCCACCCAGAAAAATCGTGCCCTGATCCTTCACGATGATCGACTCGTCGCTCATCGCCGGAACATAAGCGCCGCCCGCCGTGCACGAGCCCATGACCACCGCGATTTGCGCGATGCCCGCCGCCGACATGTTCGCCTGGTTGTAGAAGATGCGGCCGAAGTGATCGCGGTCGGGGAACACGTCGTCCTGATTCGGCAGGTTCGCGCCGCCCGAATCGACGAGATAGACGCACGGCAGGCGGTTCTGCTCGGCAATTTCCTGCGCGCGCAGATGCTTCTTCACCGTCACTGGATAGTACGTGCCGCCTTTCACGGTCGCGTCGTTGCAGACGATCACGCACTCCTGTCCCGCAATGCGCCCGATGCCCGTGATGATGCCCGCGCCCGGCGCGTCGTCGTTGTACATGCCGTAGGCCGCGAGCTGCGAGAGTTCGAGAAACGGCGTGCCCGGATCGAGCAGTTGCGCAATGCGGTCGCGCGGCAAGAGCTTGTTGCGCGACACGTGCCGGTCACGCGCGGCTTGACCGCCGCCTTCCGCGAGCTTCGCGACTTTTGCCTTGAGATCCGCGACGAGCGCTTCGAGCGCGGCGGCGTTGCTCCGAAAATCTTCGCTGCGCGGGTTCAGTTTCGATTCGATGATCGCCATGACGCGCCTCAAGCCGTCTCGGCGAACAGTTCGCGACCGATCAGCATGCGGCGAATCTCGCTCGTGCCCGCACCGATTTCATAGAGCTTGGCATCGCGCCACAGGCGTCCCACCGGATACTCGTTGATGTAGCCGTTGCCGCCAAGAATCTGGATGGCTTCGCCGGCCATCCACGTGGCTTTTTCGGCCGTGTAGAGAATCACGCCCGCGCAGTCCTTGCGCACCTGGCGCACGTGGCCCGAGCCGAGCGTATCGAGCTGGCGGCCCACCGCGAAGAGATATGCGCGGCACGCTTGCAGCGTCGTATAGAGATCCGCGACCTTGCCTTGAATCAGTTGGAATTCGCCGATGGCTTGCCCGAACTGCTTGCGGTCATGGATATACGGCACGACCGCATCCATGCAGGCGAGCATGATGCCGGTCGGCCCGCCCGCGAGCACGGCGCGCTCGTAGTCGAGACCGCTCATCAGCACCTTCGTGCCGCCGTTCAATGCGCCGAGAATGTTTTCCTTCGGCACTTCCACGTTCTCGAACACGAGTTCGCCGGTATGCGAGCCGCGCATGCCGAGCTTGTCCAGTTTCTGAGCGACCGAGAAGCCCTTCATGCCCTTCTCGACGATGAAAGCCGTGATGCCCCGCGCGCCCGCTTCGATATCCGTCTTCGCGTAGACGACGAGCGTGTCGCAATCCGGGCCGTTGGTGATCCACATCTTGGTGCCGTTGAGCACGTAATGGTCGCCCTTCTCGTCCGCGCGCAGCTTCATGCTGACGACATCCGATCCGGCGTTCGGCTCGCTCATGGCAAGCGCGCCGACGTGTTCGCCGGAAACGAGCTTCGGCAGATACTTGCGCTTCTGTTCTTCCGTGCCGTTGCGATGAATCTGGTTCACGCACAGGTTCGAATGCGCGCCGTACGACAGCCCGACCGATGCCGACGCCCGCGAGATTTCTTCCATCGCGACCATGTGCGCGGTGTAGCCGAGATTCGCGCCGCCGTATTCCTCGGATACCGTCATGCCGAGCACGCCCATGTCGCCGAATTTCTTCCAGAGGTCCATTGGGAACTGGTCGGTGCGGTCGATTTCGGCGGCGCGCGGCGCGATTTCCTTCGACGCGAAATGCTGAAGCGTGTCGCGCAACATATCGATGTCTTCGCCTAGCGCGAAGTTCAGGCCCGGCACGGTGCTCATGGGGTGTCTCCTCCAGATGCAATGTTTCGGCGCGTCGCGTTTGAGTTTCACTCACAGCAGATGGAGCGCCGCAGAATGGGCCAATTTCATCCTCTATTCGTCTTTCCGTCAATAGGTTTTTGAGCTACGCTCACATTTCTTGCGCACGCTCTTCCGCTACCGCCATGTCCACGCAAAGCACCGCTTCCAACCGCCGCACGCCATCGGGCGTCAAATCGCAACAACGCGTGCGCGAGATCCTCCAGGCCGGCCGCGAGGTCTTCGCCGAGAAAGGCTACGACGGCGCCACCAGCGCGGAAATCGCGCAGCGCGCCGGCATTTCGGAAGCCACGGTGTTCAGCTATTTCAGCGGCAAGCGGGAATTGTGCGCCCGCGTGATCGCGGACTGGTACGACGAAATCATCGATGCCTTCGAGACCGGCATGCCGCGCGACGCCTCGGTGCGCCAGCAGTTTGCGTTCATCGTGAGAACGCATTTGCGGTTGATGCTGATGAACGGCACCGGTCTGTGCGCGCTCGTGCTCTCGGAAGGCCGCACGCGCCAGCACGATCTGTCGGACACGCTCACCGAATTGCAGCGCCGCTACACCGCGCCGCTCATGGACGTGCTCGCGCGCGGACAGACGCTCGGCCACGTCCGCGGCGACGTTCCGCTGCGTCTTTTGCGCTCGCTCGTTTTCGGGCCGATGGAACACGTGCTGTGGGACGCCACGCTTGCAAAACGCCGCCTGAGTCAGACTCAGATCGAGACGACGGCGAATGAACTGGTGGAAGTGCTGTGGGCCGCGCTGCAACCCGCCGATGCGAAAACGGCGGCGCTAGCGCAGTTTCGACAGGATGTCGAAGACGCATCGCGCCGCTACGAAGCGGCATCGAGCGAAGAGAAGCCGCTTACTTGACGAAGCGGCGCGCGAGACGCGCGAGCATCGGCACGGTGGTCGGGCGCAAGAGCCGCGCGTCGTAACCGCTCATGCGACGCGCGTTTTCCGCGAGACACAGGTCGATCAAGGAAGCGACGGAAACATTGCCCGCCACGGAATCGCCGACGTTGGCCGGGAAGTTGGCATCTTGTGCCGCGCCGCTCGTGTCGAAACCGCGCGCGAGCGAAATGCGGTCGCGAATCAGCGAAATCCAGACGCTCGCGGTTTTGAGCAGGAAACCAGGCTTCCGATACCACGGCAGACTGCGCCGATACCACGCCACCCAGTTGGCAAAAAACAGAATGTGACGCGCTTCTTCCTGAATCACCGGCTCGAAGGTTTCGACGAGCGCTTCGGGAAAATAGCCTGACTGGCGCGCCGCCTCGAACAAGCCGAACGCAAAGAAACTGTCGATGCACTCGCTGTAGCCCGTGAGCATCCACGCGCGCAATGCGTCGTCCGGTGCGGGATACGGCGGCTCGGGCGCGAGCTCGATGCCATAGGCTTCGACGAGTTTCGAGAGTACGAGCTTGTGGCGCGCTTCTTCCCCGCCGTTCATGCGCAACGCTTCGCGCAAATGCGGGTCGTGAACCGCCGCCGCGTAAGTCGCCACGCGAATGGAGGCGCGCCCTTCCGTCTGCACCGCGATGTCCCAGATGGGCAGCGACGTCACGCGCTTGAGCGCCGCCGGGTCCAGCTTCGGCCATTCGATCACGGCCGGTTTGTACGGATTGTGCGTCGTCAGCAACATCTCGCAGAACATCCGCAGATGCTGATCCGAGCCAATCCGAATCTTTCCTGACGATCGATACGTCCAATTACGCATCGCATGATCTGCTTCTACCGGAGTGAGCGTGTCGGACATATTCGAAAATTGAGCGACGATCGGGTACGTTCTGCGGATTTTGGCATACCGGCCGACAATCCGCAGCAATCGCTGCTCAATTCACGTCAATGCGAGATTTTTTCGAGCGCCATGTCGCGCGTACGCGGTCCCATCAGGCCGATCGCCGCCATCACGACGAGCATGGCGCCCGCGATGAACACGAACACGCCGGTCGTCCCGAAACCCTTGAGCACGGCCGCGATGATGAATGACGTGAAAATCGCCGAAAACCGGCTCCACGAATAGACGAAGCCGACGGCGCGCGCGCGGATGCTGGTCGGGAACAACTCGGTCTGATACGCGTGGAAGCTGTACGACATGATGTTCGACGACAGCGTGAGCCCGACGCCCATCGCGATCAGGAACATGGCGTTCGACGACTGGCTGAACAGCAGCCCGCAGACGATATTCGCGCCCGCCATGGCGACGATGGCCGTCTTGCGCTCGATGCGGTCGGCAATCAAGAGCCCGATGATCGGCCCGATGGGCGCCGCGATCGCGATGATGCTCGAATACATCAGGCTCGACGTGACCGTGACGCCCTGCTTCACGAGCAAGGCCGGCACCCAGTTGGCGAAGCCGTAGAAACCGACCGTCTGGAACACGTTGAAGATGATCATCATCGTGGCGCGGCGGCCGTAGGGCGGCTTCCACATATCGGCGAACGAGCCTGCGCCCTGCGCGGCGTCGAGCACCGGCTCGGGCGCGGCGGGCGGCGGCAACGGCCGGCCGTATTCGCGTTCCACCTTGGCTTCGAGCGCCGACATTACGCGATCCGCTTCGGCGAGGCGTCCCTTTTGCGCGAGCCAGCGCGGACTTTCGGGCAGCGTGCGGCGAATCCACCAGACGAAGAGCGCGCCATGCGCACCTATCACGACGACCCAGCGCCATCCGTCGAAGCCGAACGGCGCGCGCGGCACCAGCAGATAAGCGAGGAACGCGACCACCGGCACCGCCATGAAACCGACTGCCTGCTCGCAGGCGAAAGCGCGTCCACGGATGTGCTTCGGCGCGAGTTCGGAAATATACGTGCCGATCGTCACCAGTTCCACGCCAATCCCCACGCCGGCGATGAAGCGCCAGAAGTTGAGGCCGGTCGCGGTGTCCTGAAACGCCATGATGAGATTCGCGACGGTGTACCAGAGCAGCGAATACGTGAAGATCGCGCGGCGGCCGAAACGGTCGGCGAGAAAACCGCACGCCACCGTGCCGATGAACAGCCCCGCGAACAGCGACGCAATAAAGCTCGCCACGCCCGTGAAACCGAAGAAACTCGCTGTTGTTGGCGTGAGGATGCCGCTCTTTACCAGCCCTGGCGCGACGTAACCGGAGTACAGCAAGTCGTAGAGCTCGAAGAAGAAGCCGAGACTCAGGAGCGCGATGAAAGTCCAGATGGTGCGCGTTGCCGGCAGCCGGTCGAGACGCGCGGAAATGAGGCCGGCGGTGATTTCGGGTGGCGCGGACGCGGACGCAGCGGCCGATGCGCGCTGTGCGCCCGCCGCGGGGGAAGTTGCCATTGATATGTCTCCTGTCGACCGGACGGTTCTTTTGCGGATGTGGCGTCCCGCGCGAAGGGGTGGTCTTCGGCGCGCGTGACGAGGGCCGCATTTTAGCTGCGAGGGGCGGATCAGTCAGCCCGAATCCCATCCATCAACAACGCCACCGCATGCCGCGCGATCTGCTCCTTGCTGATCGCGCCTGCGCCCTGTCCGCGCCAGCGTGATGTCGCAAGCGGAAACACCGCGAGTCCGAACAACGATACGAACACGAGCGATGGCTCCAGCGCCGGATTTACCTTGCCCGCTTTCTGCCATCCGGCGATGCGCTCGATCGCCAAATCCTTGCGCTCGTCGCCGAAGCGTTCTGCCATGCGCTGACGCAGCACGCCACCTTCGCTGATGACTTCGCGTACCCACAGCGCCGCGAACCACGGATGCTTGTCCACCGTCGCGACCAGCGCCTCCACGAAGGCGCGCAAGGTGTCGGCGGGCTCGGCCGAGGGATCGTTGAATACGCGTCCCAGTTCCGAGCGCAACGGCGCGAAGCGTTCGTCGATCAACACATCGAGTAGCTGCTCGCGCGTCTTGAAATAGTAATGGACCATTGCGGGCGTTACGCCGGCCTCGCGGGCAATCGCCCCGAGCGTCGTTTCGCCGATGCCCTGCCGCGCAAACAACATCAGCGCCGTATCCAGCAAGTGCGCCCGCGCCTCGGCGCTGTGACCGCCGCTCGGACGGCCCGGCCGCCGCCCCGCTTTCTTCAGTTGAACCTCGCCCGATTCGCCGGGCAACTCGGCTCCGATTACATCGTTTGACATAGAGATGGTTTGACGAGCCTTCGATGATCGTTTATATTAACTTTCATGTTAATTAAATTCAATCCGTTTTCAGCGGGCAGCCCTGAGAACCGGATTGAAGCGCTTTTCACGACGCCAAAGGCGTCCCTACGCAAGTACAGGTCGATATGACATCTTTACACCGAACCGCCCCTGCAGGCGTCGACGAAGCCGCAAAACCGCCGCTCGGCCTGCTCTTTACGGCGCTTTTGCTCGTCATGCTGCTCGGCGCGCTCGATCAAACCATCGTGTCGACAGCGCTCCCAACCATCGTCGGCGAGCTCGGCGGACTCGAAAACTTGTCGTGGGTCGTCACGTCCTATCTGCTCAGTTCGACCATCGTCGTGCCGCTTTACGGCAAATTCGGCGATCAGCTCGGACGCAAGGTCGTGCTTCAGGCATCCATCCTGATATTCCTTGCCGGGTCTATCCTCTGCGGCGTCGCGCAGAACATGACGCAATTGATCGCGCTGCGCGCGTTGCAGGGGCTCGGCGGCGGCGGGCTGATGGTGGTCACCATGGCCGCCATCGCCGATGTCATACCACCCGCCGAACGCGGTCGCTTCCAGGGGCTTTTCGGCGGTGTGTATGGCCTTGCCACGGTCGTCGGGCCGCTGCTTGGCGGCTTTCTGGTCGAGCATCTGTCGTGGCGCTGGATTTTCTACATCAACGTGCCGCTCGGCGTGATCGCGCTCGCCGTCATCCAGACCGTATTCAAGCCGCATACGGCGCACGTGAACCATCGCGTGGACTATATGGGTGCGGGCTTTCTAGCCGCCGCGCTCACCTGCATCATCCTGTTCACCAGCGAAGGCGGCGCGCTCTTGCCGTGGAGTTCACCGCAACTGTGGTGCACGCTCGCGCTCGGCTTGATCTGCATCGGCGGATTCGTCTATGAGGAACGGCTCGCCGCCGAGCCCATCATGCCGCTCTCGCTCTTCAAGGAACCCACCTTCGTGCTGGCCGGGCTGATCGGTTTCATTGTCGGCTGCGCGCTGTTCGGCGCGGTCACGTTCCTGCCGCTCTATTTGCAAGTGGTCAAGGGCTCCACGCCGTCGCAGGCCGGTTTGCAGATCACGCCCATGATGGCCGGCGTGCTGCTTTCGTCCATCGTGAGCGGCCGGGTCATCAGCAAGATCGGGAAGTACCGGTTTTTCCCGATCGCGGGCACGGGGCTCGTCACGCTCGCCATGGTGCTGCTGTCCACGCTGCGCCTCGACACGCCGCTGCCGGTCATGTACGGCTACATGCTGCTGCTCGGCCTCGGGCTCGGCATGGTGATGCAGGTGCTCGTGCTGGCGGTGCAGAACGTGGTCGAATTCCGGATGATCGGCGTGGCGACCTCCAGCGCGACGCTCTTTCGCTCGATCGGCGGCTCGGTCGGCGTGGCCGCTTTCGGCGCGATTTTCTCGGGAAGCCTGCGCGGCCGGCTCGAAACGCTGATTCCGGCCGGCACGGAGATGCCGCGTTCGCTCGGGCCGCTCGCGGTGGCGAATCTGCCGGCCGCGTTGCATGACGATTATCTGAGCGCGTTCGCCGGCTCCATGCACACGGTTTATCTGGTCGCGGCTTGTATTGCGTGCATCGCTTTTGCGCTGTCGTGGTTTCTCAAGGACCATCCGCTTCGCAAGCATTGAGAAAGTAAGCAGCAAGGAAGTCGGTAGAATTCAGACAAAACCACTTGCGAAATCATGTGAAGGAAAGTTCTAAATCGCCGCTATCGGTGCTTTCACTAGATGCCTGACAATTTTGGCTTGGTACCCTTCTGCCGATTCTGCCCGGACACGATCCGCGGAAGACCCAAAGGTCCGGCGTCGCCAATTACGGCGCCGGATGCCCGGATACGAGACCTGCCGGGATGAACCGACCACCATCTGGAGTAATAACAGTGAAGAAACTGATCGCGGCCCTGACGATGTCCCTCCTTGCCGCCACGTCGCTCACCGCCGTCACCGCGCACGCCAAGGACTATTCGACGATTCGCTTTGGCGTCGACGCAAGCTATCCCCCGTTCGAATCGAAGGGTTCGGATGGCAAGCTGACCGGTTTCGACATCGATCTCGGCAACGAGATCTGCGCGCGCCTGAAGGCCAAGTGCGTATGGGTGGAGAACGATTTCGACGGCATGATCCCCGCCCTCAAGGCGAAGAAGTTCGACGGCGTGCTCTCGTCGATGTCCATGACGCCGCAACGCGCCGAGCAGATCGCTTTCTCGAGCAAGCTGTTCAACACGCCGACGCGTCTCGTTGCGAAGAAGGGCAGCAACATCCTGCCGACGGCCGAAAGCCTGAAGGGCAAGACCGTGGGTGTGGAACAAGGCACGATCCAGGAAACCTACGCCAAGACCTACTGGGCGCCGAAGGGCGTGACGGTGACGCCGTACCAGAACCAGGATCAGGTCTACGCCGATCTGACTTCGGGCCGTCTGGACGCCGCCCTGCAAGACGCCGTGCAGGCCGAAATCGGCTTCCTGAAGACGCCGCGCGGTACTGGCTATGACTTCGCGGGCAAGGATATCGTCGACAAGAAGGTGCTGGGCGAAGGCGCGGGCATCGGCATGCGCAAGGAAGACACCGACCTCAAGACGCAAGTCGACAAGGCAATTGCCGACATCATCAAGGACGGCACGTACAAGAAGATCGAGAAGAAGTACTTCGACTTCGACGTGTACGGCAGCTAAGTCATGCCTTCGGGCGAAGCGCCGGTCACACCGGCCTTCGCTCGAGTGGGCTACGAAGCGGGCTCCGCGTTTTTTTGCGGAGCCCGCTTTGTTTTTGGCGCCTGGCAGGTCGCTTTTGCTGAGTCTGCTTTTGTCGCAGCAACGGTGCGCTCTTCAGTGCCCGCCTTGGCCTTCCGCGCAACTCCGCAAACGTCCCGACGCGCCGCCGCGCGGATTTCGGCTAAGATCGAACGTCCGAGGCATAGCCGACGGCAGCAATCTCGCATGGAACCGGAACCGGGCGCGGCAAGCACCATCAGCGCTCATTCCGGTCGACAGGAGACGCCATCGCCATGGCACGCGGCAATCTCGCCCGTGCACGCTGGCCCGCCATAAACATCATTCGAGACAAGACCGCGCACTCGCATGCGCGCGCACATCATGCAAACCAAGACTCATCAACTCATTTCGCCGACGCTCGGCACTTCCCGCACCATCACGAGTTATCACTACGGCTCGGGCGGCGGTCAGAAAATCTACATTCAGTCCTCGCTGCACGCGGACGAATTGCCCGGCATGCTCGCCGCGTGGAAATTGCGCCGCCTGCTCGCCGCTTTCGAAGCCGACGGCAAGCTCAGAGGCGAAGTGGTGATCGTGCCGGTGCCGAATCCCATCGGGCTGAATCAGATCTTGCACGGCCAACTGCTCGGCCGTTTCGAAGCCAATAGCGGCCACAACTTCAACCGCAATTTTCACGATCTGGCCGCGTTGATCGCGCCGCGCATCGAAGCGCGCCTTTCCGGCGACAGTCAGGCGAACCTGCTCGCCGTGCGCGCCGCGATGAAGGAAGCGCTCGACGAGCAAACGGCGCACACCGAACTCGAATCGCAACGTCTAGCGCTGCAAAAGCTCTCGTACGACGCCGATGTCGTGCTCGACCTGCACTGCGATCTCGACGCCGCGCTGCATCTCTACACGAACCCGGATATCTGGGCCGATGTCGAACCGCTCGCGCGCTATCTCGATGCAAAGGCGTCCCTGCTCGCGCTGAACTCGGTCGGCAACCCGTTCGACGAAATCCACAGCTTCTGCTGGTCCGACTTGCGTACGCGTTTCGGCGAGCGTTTCCCTATTCCGAACGGCGGCATCTCGGTGACGGTCGAGTTGCGCAGCCAGCACGACGTCTCGCATGAACTCGGCGATAAGGACGCGCAGGGCATCGTCAATTATCTGATTCATCGCGGCGTGATCGATGCGCCGCAAGTGCCGCTGCCGCCGCTCGCGTATCCGGCCACGCCGCTCGCGGGCGCGGAGCCGATCGTCGCGCCTGCGAGCGGCATTCTCGTGTTCCGTGCGCAAGTGGGCGCGTTCATCGAGGCGGGCTCGGCCATCGCCGATGTGATCGACCCGCTCGCCGATACCATCACCACGCTCAAGTGCACGACCTCCGGCGTTTTGTACGCGCGGCATATCACGCGCTTTGCGACCGCCGGGTTGGAAGTGGCGCGCATCGCGGGAGCGAAGGCTTATCGCACGGGGTCGCTGTTGTCCGCCTGAGCCTTGAACGTCAGAACGGAATGAGACCGCACTGCGCCGCGACGATGCGCCAGCCGTTCGCGGTCTCGCCCCACGTTCGCGTGTAGCGCAAGCTGCCCGCGAACGGCGCGCCGCCGAATGTCCCGGCGAGCGCAACGCGCGTGACGGTCACGGCAAACGCGCCGTACACGCGCACGCTCTGCTCCACCACCTCCAGCTTGTCGATGCGCTGCATGCCATGGCGATGCCCGTTCAGGTCATCGGCCTTGCTCCATATCTTTCCGGTGGCATCGACGAAAGTCAGGTCGTCGGCCAGGAGCGCGTCAAGCGCAGTCACGTCCGACGCCATCATCGCCTGCTTCAGGCGTTCTTCCAGTTCGCGGATTCCGTGTTCGTCCATTTTGTTTCTCGCTTGTCCGTCATGGGGCGGAGTCGTGAGGATACCGCGCGTCTCGCGCAAGCGGACGCACGCATGAAACGCCGTCGCCGCGCTAGCGCTGTTGCAGCCGCGACACACCGCAAGCCATCCGAAAGCGCTGTCATATTTCTTTAGTCAGCGGCCGCTACATTTGCGCCCGTTGCACCGAGCGTCAGCAGAACGCAGCGCGACATCGACGAACACGCACGATCACACACCACACCCGCGAACTCATCCCGGAGCACGTTTTGAAGAAGAACCTTCTGGCAACCGCCGCCCTCGCCGCCTTCGCCTTCGCCACTTCCGCTCATGCGCAGAGCAGCGTCACGCTGTACGGCATCATCGATGCAGGCGTCAGCTACGTGAACCACAGCGCCGTCACTGGCGGCAGCGATCACAACTTCAAGTACGACGACGGCGTGGCCCAGGGCAGCCGCTGGGGCCTGAAAGGCGCCGAAGACCTCGGTGGCGGCCTGAAGGCGATCTTCACGTTGGAAAACGGCTTCAACAGCGGCACCGGCGCGCTCGGCCAGGGCGGCGCGGAATTCGGCCGCCAGGCGTATGTCGGTCTCGCGAAGAACGACATTGGCTCGGTCACGCTCGGCCGACAGTACACGTTCTCGACCGATTACCTCGGCTCGGCCTACTCCATCGGCGGCCAAACCGTCGCGGGCAACTATGGCTATCACATCAACGACGTCGATCAACTCACGTCGAGCCGCATCAACAACTCGGTCAAGTTCAGCAGCGCGAGCTTTTATGGCGTGACGTTCGGCGCGATGTACGGCTTCTCGAATCAGGCAGGCGCCTTTGCGGGCACACCGACGACGACCGCGGGCGGCGTGACCACCGCCGGTTCGTCGCGTGCCTACAGCTTCGGTGTGAACTACAAGGCCGGTCCGGTCGGCGTGGGCGCGGCTTATACCGACATCCACTATCCGGGCGCGGCGACGCCCGCGTTCAGCACGGCGCTCGCGAACCTCGCGACTGGCGGCACGAAGGACCTGCGCACGTTCGGCATCGGCGCGAACTATGCATTCGGCGCCGCGACCGTGTTCGGCCTCTGGACCAACACGCGCTTCGAACCGATCACCGGCGCGAGCTCGAAGCTCAATACGTTCGACATCGGCGGCAAGTACGCCTTCACGTCCGCGATCACGGCGGCGCTCGGCTACACCTACATGGACGTGACCGATGGCGTGGAAGGTCACTGGCATCAGATCGATGCAAGCTTCGACTACGCATTGAGCAAGCGCACGGACGTGTACGCGCTCGGCATCTATCAGCGTGCTTCGGGTTCGAATCGCGGCGTCGAGAATCAGGCGCAGATCGGTTCGTCGACGAGCTACTTCGGTACGTCGGGCACGGGTTCCAACAACCAGCTCGCGTTCCGCCTGGGCGTGCGTCACAAGTTCTAAGCGCTGCCCGTTACGGTAAAACAAGGCGCAAAAAAGGGCCGCTCGGTCGAACGAGCGGCCCTTGTCGCATCATGCGTGCGCTTACTTGCTCTTCTTGCCCGTCTCCTTGTTGAAGCGCTCGACATACGAGTCCATCAGCTTGCGGATGGCGCGGCCAATCTGCATGTAGTCGCTCTCGTTGAGATTCGCAAGCGACACGCGTCCCGAAGGATGCTGCGTGCCGAAGCCGCGTCCTGGCAGCAACACGACGCGCGCTTCCCTCGCCAGCTGGAAGAGCAAGTCCGAAGGCTTGGTGTTCTTGAGCACCCAATCGACGAACTCGCGGCCGTGCGACTTCTCGCCCATGTATTCGAGGTCGAGGATCGCGTAGTAATCGACCTGATTTTCGTCCTCGTCTTCGAGCGCGATGCCGATTTCCCGATACAACGCGCGTTTGCGATTGCGAATCAACCGTTTGAGCGCGCTCTTGTAGGCGTCGGGCGTGTCCATCAGCGAGAAGAGCGAGAACAGCACCATCTGCACTTGCTGCGGCGTGGATAGCCCCGCCGTGTGATTCAGCGCGACCGTGCGGCTGTCGGCGACCAGTCGGTCGATGAACTTCAGCTTGTCCGGCTCCGTCGTGATGGATTCGTAGCGTTCATGCAGGATGGCTCGCTGGTCTTTCGGCAGCGCGGCGAGCTGATCGTCGAAAATATTATGCCGATGCGTCGCGATGGTCCCGAGCCGCCAACCCGTCGCGCCAAAATATTTCGAATAGGAATATACGAGGATCGTGTTCTTCGGACACAGCGCAAAGAGCGAGACGAAGTCGTCCGCAAAGGTGCCGTAGACATCGTCGGTCAGGAGAATCAGGTCCGGCCGTTCCTTAACGATCTCCGCGATATATTCGAGACTCTCGGCATCCATCTTTACCGATGGCGGATTGCTCGGATTGACGAGGAAGAACGCCTTCACCTTCGGGTCGCGCAGCTTGTCGAGTTCCTGCTTCGAGTATTGCCAGCCGTTTTCAACCGTGGCCTCGAGATTCACGACGTTGAGCTTGTAATCGTTCAGGCGCGGGATCTCGATGTACGGCGTGAAGATCGGCGTGCCGAGCGCGATCGTGTCGCCTTCCTTGATCAGGAAGTTCTCGCGCATCGTGTTGAAGATATAGGTCATCGCCGCCGTGCCGCCTTCGACCGCGAAGATGTCGAAGTCGCCGACGAACGGGTGCTTGCCGATCATCTCGCGCCGCAGATATTGCCCGACGATGACCTCCGACAGTTTCAGCATGCGGTCGGGCACGGGATAGTTCGAAGCGAGAATGCCTTCGCACATCTCGTAGAGAAAGTCGGCTGCGTTCAGTCCAAGCTGGTCGCGCACGTAAGACACCGCGCCCACCAGAAAGCTGATGCCGGGCGTTCCCTTGTGGTCGCGCGCGAAGATCTCGAAGCGTTCTTCAAGGCCTTCGTGCTTCGGAAAGCCGCCCACGCCTTCGGGCATATAGGCGAACGAGCGCTCGGATTCGCGCATGGCGAAGAGGCCCAGTTGCCAGAAACCGTGACGCGGAATCGTCGCGAGAAAGTTCGGATTGCCGCGACCCGCGTTGAGCATCGACAAATTGGCGGGACGCTCGACCGCGCCGCCGCCGGCCGCCTTGATGAGTTCGTCCTTTAGTTCGAACGGACTGAGCGCCGCCATTGCGGCCTGATCGTCGGAACCCGACTTAGAGGATTTGGACATCCGACACCCCCACTGGCAAAAGATACGTAGAGTTGAACAACGGAAGCACGAAAGGCTCGGGCATCATGTCAGCAACATCACGATCACCATGCCCCAGATCGTGAGCAGCGTATTGCCGACGGCATAAGTCACCGTATAACCAAGACCCGGCACCTGGCTCTTCGCGGCATCGCAAAGCATGCCGAGCGCCGCCGTGGTCGTGCGCGCGCCCGCACAGATGCCGAGCAACAGCGCCGGGTGAAACTTGAACACGTACTTGGCGATATACATGCCGATGATGAGCGGCACCGACGACGCGAAGATGCCCCACAGAAAGAGGCTCACGCCGAGCTTCTGCAGACCCGCGACGAAGCCCGGTCCCGCCGAGATGCCGACCACCGCGATGAACACGTTCAGCCCGACCGAATTCATGAACCAGATGGTGGGCCCCGGAATGCGGCCGAAGGTCGGATGGATCGCGCGCAGCCAGCCGAACACGATGCCCGCGATCAGCGCGCCGCCCGCCGTGGACAAGGTGATGGGAATCGCGCCGAAGCGGATCACGACTGCGCCGATCAGCGCACCCAGCGTGATCGCGAGGCCGACGAAGGCCATGTCGGCGGCATCGGTCGGACGGTCGATCACGCCGACCGCTTTCGCCACGGCCGACGTATCCTGCGTGCGGCCGACGAGCGTGATGGTGTCGCCGCGATGCAGCTTGGTGCTCGGCAACACGGGGATGGCCGTTTCGGTCGCGCCGCGCTTGATCTTGCGCAGAAACACGCCGCGCGCGCCAGGCAGTTGCGAGAGTTCCTCCAGCGTCTTGCCGTCGACGGCCTTGCTCGTCACGTAGACATCGACGCCTTCCACCGGCACGGCGAGCAGTTCGGCATCGTCCACTTCGGTTGCCACGCCGCCCAGCAGATTCACGAGATGCTCGCGTCGTCCGACGACGGCGACGACATCGCCCGCTAGCAGGACGTCGTCGACCTTGGCTTCTTGAATCGTCCCGCCACGCCGGATTCGTTCAATGAAAAGCCGCACGCCTGCAGGTTCGAGCGCCTCCGCTTCGCCGACCTTCATGCCGACCACACGCCCCTCTTCGCCAATGCGATACGCGCGAAGCGCGAACTGATGCCAGCCGCTGCCCGCGCCGCCCAGTTCGCCGCTACCGCCCATCTCTTCCTCGTACTGCTGGCAGGCCGCCACGAGGTCGATGTTGAGCAGCTTCGGCCCGAGCAGCGCGAGGATCATCGCCGAACCGATCGTGCCGTAGATGTACGTGACGGCGTAGGCGGTCGGCATCGCGTCGAGCAATACCTTGGCGTCGTTCGGCGCCAGGCCGAGCCGGTTGACGGCGTCGGTGGCGAGGCCCATCGAAGCGGAGATGGTCTGCGATCCCGCGAAAAGTCCCGCCGCCGAACCGACGTCGTATCCGGCAAGTTTCGCCGCAAGATACGGAAAGGCGAGGCACAGCACGGACTGAATGACGGAGAAGATGGCCTGCGGCAAGCCGTCCTTGGCGATGCCGCGCACGAACTGCGGACCCACGCCGTAACCGACCGCGAACAGGAACATCAGGAAGAAGACGGATTTGACGTTCGGCGAGATGGTGATGCCGAGCTGCCCGATCGCGATGGCGGCCAGCAAGGTAGACGTTACCGCGCCGAGGCTGAAGCCCTTGAAGCTCTTGCCGCCGAACCAATAACCGATACCCAGCGAAAGAAAGATGGCTATCTCGGGATAGCTGTGCAGCGTTGCTGTGAACCAGGACATGTGCACTCCTCTCGGGGATCAGCCCCGCGACCGTTACATGCTTCTTGGGCAAGGAAGGAATGAAGGAAAACGAATGACCTGCAACGATGCGCTCCCCGTTGCCGCAATACGGGCGAGTGCTTGCGAGAGAAAATCGAGTTGCATCGAACGGTTCATGGGCACGAATCGCGATCTGCAAACGGACGACGCACAGAGAATTGGCGCATGCGTCACGGCGAAAAAAGAGGCTTCAACACGGCTGTCTGATGCCTAGCAATACACTATTTTCGCCACGCAGTTGAACTAAAAAACGATAGTTTCGGAGGTCCCTCCTGCTCGTTGCGGGCGTTGCACGAGTCGATTCGAACCGTCCCCGGCCGATCGTGCGGACGAAAAAAAACAGCGGCCGAAGCCGCTGTTTCCATGGAACCGAAATGCTTGCTGCGTTCTGTCCGACGCGTTGCAACTTACTCGGTGGTTTCGAGCAACGGGTAATCCGTATAGCCCGTCGCGCCTGCCGAATAGAACGTCGAGGTGTCCGGCGCGTTGAGCGGCGCGTCGAGTTCGAAGCGTCGCACGAGATCCGCATTCGCGATGAACGGCTTGCCCCACGCGACCGCATCGGCGTCGCCGCGCTCGATTGCCGCTTCCGCGCTTTGCTTGGTGAAGCCTTCGTTGGCGATATACACGCCGCCGAACGCCTTCTTCAGTTGCGGCCCGAGACTGTCGGCGCCTTCCGACTCGCGCGCGGCGATGAACGCCACGTTGCGCTTGCCGAGTTCGCGTGCGACGTAACCGAAGGTCGCGGCGCGGTCGCTGTCGCCCATGCTGTGCGAATCGGCGCGCGGCGCCAGATGCACGCCCACGCGATCCGCGCCCCATACGTCGATACATTGATCGACCACTTCGAGCATGAGACGCGCGCGGTTTTCGATTGCGCCGCCGTATTCGTCGGTACGCTTGTTGGTGCTGTCCTGCAGGAACTGGTCGAGCAGATAGCCGTTCGCGCCATGCACTTCCACGCCGTCGAAGCCCGCGCGCTTCGCATTTTCCGCGCCCTTGCGATAAGCCGCGACCACGCCTTCGATTTCATCGAGTTCCAGTGCGCGCGGCGTCACGAACGGACGCTGCGGACGCACGAGGCTCACGTGTCCGCTTGCTGCAATCGCGCTCGGCGCAACCGGCAGTTCGCCGTTCAGGAAGATGGGGTCCGAAATACGGCCGACGTGCCACAGTTGCAGGAAGATCTTGCCGCCCGCTTCGTGCACGGCGTGCGTCACGAGCTTCCAGCCTTCGACTTGTTCGTCCGACCAGATGCCGGGGGTATCCGCGTAGCCCAAGCCTTGCGGCGTGACCGAGGTGGCTTCGCTCAAGATGAGACCAGCCGATGCGCGGTCGGCGTAATACTGCGCCATCAACGCGTTAGGCACGCGTTCCACGCCTGCACGTTGCCGCGTGAGCGGCGCCATGATGATGCGGTTCTTGAGCGTCAACGCGCCTACTTTGAGCGGATCGAAAAGAGTCGGCATAGATGTAAGGTATCCTGAAGAAATGTAAAGAAGATTCGCCGTGGAAAGGGCTGCCGCGCTCAGAGATTCCCGATGGAATCGCGAAACGCCTGTATGACCGTTTCGTCGCGCTTGAAGAACACCCATTGCCCCACGCGCTTCGTGGTGACGAGCCCGGCTTTTTGCAAGGTCGAGAGATGCGCCGAAACGGTGGACTGCGACATGCCGCAGCGCCCATCGATTTGCCCCGCGCACACGCCATGCAGGTGCGGCAATTCCTGTTCGGGAAAGTGCAGCTCCGGCGTCTTCAGCCACTCGAGAATCTCGCGGCGAAGCGGGTTGGCAAGGGCCTTGTGAATTGCGTCGATGTCCATTTCGTTGCTCGTTCGTCCGACGGCGGAAAGCTTCGCCGCATCGTCTTAAAGCGAATCATATATCGGAAATGTCCGATACGCAAGCGTCCACATGCGTTTCGTCAATGCGATGCGTGTCATCGTGGCGCGCGGTCTGGTAATCTGCCCGGTTTAGCTGCCGTCAATTTTCGATCTCAATTGCATATGGATACACCGTTCAACGAACGCGGCGTGACGCTCTCGCGCGTCGGCCTGTCGGCCTCGGGCCAGTTGATTCCGCTGCGCGATCTGCGCGCCGCGCGGGTCGTGAAGATATCGCGCAAGAAGCCGCTGCCGATCATCCTTGCGCTGATCGGGCTCGCGGGAATCGGCGTGGGCATCGCAACGGGTTCGGGGCCGGCGCTCGTGCTAGGCATCATGGTGGCCGTGGTCGGCTATCTGTCGTGGATCACGCAGGACGTGATCTATCAATTGATGGTCGCAACGCCCGAAGGCGAGCGCGAAGTCATCATCACGAAGGACGAGGAATTTGCGGATCGCGTGGCCGCGCTGGTCGGCGACGCGGTCGCGAAACACGCGCAGACAGCGGCCGCAAAGCCGCAAGCCTGACGCCGCTACAAAAGAACACGCGCGGGACGTACCCGCGCGCGGCACTTACTTCAGTTCAAGCCATCGTCAAGTCAGGTTCAGCGGCTCGACGTGCCAGATATCGCGGGCATATTCCGCGATGGTCCGATCTGATGAGAATATCCCCATTCCGGCGACGTTCTCGATCGCGCTCTTCGTCCACGCTTCCTTGTCTCGGTACTTGAGATCGACCTCGGTTTGCGTCTTGTCGAAGCTGTCGAAGTCCGCGAGCACCATGTAGTGATCGCCCCAATCCACGAGCGTATGAAAGATGTCGTAGAAACGGTGCGGCTCTTCCGGCGAGAAGTGCCCGAGGCGAATCTGGTCCAGCGCCACCTTGAGCTCCGGATTGTCCTCGTAGATTTGCCGTGGCCTGTAGCCCGCCGCCCGCAGCGTTTCGATCTCGTCGGTCGTGTTGCCGAAGATGAAGATGTTTTCGCGGCCCACCGCGTCGCAAATTTCGATGTTCGCGCCATCCAGCGTGCCGATGGTCAGCGCGCCGTTCAACGCAAGCTTCATGTTGCCGGTGCCCGATGCCTCGGTGCCAGCCATCGAAATCTGCTGCGATAAGTTCGCGGCGGGAATGATGAGCTCCGCCACGCTCACGCCGTAGTTCGGGACGAAGCCTACCTTGAGCCTGTCGCCGACGAGCGGGTCCGCGTTGATCTTCTTCGCGACGTCGTTGATGAGCTTGATGATGCTCTTCGCCATCTTGTAGGCCGAAGCCGCCTTGCCCGCGAACATGACCACACGCGGCGTCCAGTCCTGCTCGGGATTCTCGCGAATACGGTTGTAGCGCACGATCGTATACAAGATGTTGAGCAACTGCCGCTTGTATTCGTGGATGCGCTTCACCTGCAAGTCGAACAGCGCTTCGGGATTGATGATCGCGTTGGCTTCGCGTTTGGCGCGCTCGACGAGGCGCAGCTTGTTGGCGAACTTCGCGTCCTGAAACGCCTTCTGGAACTCGGGGTCGTCGCGCCATTCGCGCAGCCGGCCGAGTTCGAACAAGTCGCTGCGCCAGCGCGGTCCAAGCCGCTTGTCGATGAGCGATGACAGCGACGGACTCGCTTGCGCGAGCCAGCGACGCGGCGTAATGCCGTTCGTCACATTGGTGAAGCGCTCCGGGTACATGCGCGCGAAGTCGGCGAAAATGTTTTGCGTCATCAGTTGCGAGTGCAGCTTCGAGACGCCATTCACCTTGTGACTTGCGACGATCGCCAGATGCGCCATCCGCACGCGCCGCTGGCCGTATTCATCGACGAGCGAAATGCGGCGGATCAGTTCCACGTCGCGGCCGAACTTCTCGGTCACTTGCTTCAGGAACTGCGCGTTGATCTCGAAGATGATCTCCAGATGCCGCGGCAACAGACGCGACAACATTTCGACATCCCACGTTTCGAGCGCTTCGGGCATCAACGTGTGATTCGTGTAGGAGAACATCTGCTGAATCAGCTTCCACGCCTTGTCCCACGGCACGCCGTGACGATCCACGAGCAGGCGCATGAGTTCGGGGATGGCGAGCACGGGGTGCGTGTCGTTCAGATGCACCGCGACCTTTTCCGCGAGACGCCCGAAATGCGTATGCGTGCGCTGATAGCGGCGGATCAGATCCTGCATCGTCGCGGAGACGAAGAAATATTCCTGACGCAGACGCAATTCGCGGCCGGCTTGCGTCGAGTCATCCGGGTACAGCAAGCGCGAGACGTGCTCCGACGTGTTCTTCGCTTCGACCGCGCGCCGATAGTCGCCCTGATTGAACGCGGATAGATCGAACTCGTCGGTGGCGCGCGCCGACCACAGGCGCAGCGTATTCGTCGCGGTGGTGGCGTAGCCGGGAATGACCGTGTCGTAGGCCATCGCGTTGACGTGCTCGGTATCGATCCAGTCGGTACGATCGTCGTGCTGCACCGTGCGCCCGCCGAAGTGCACCGTGTACGTCACCTCGGGGCGCGGAAACTCCCACGGGTTGCCCGCGCGCAGCCAGTAATCGGGCATTTCGACCTGATTGCCATCGACGATGGTCTGCCGGAACATCCCGTACTCGTAGCGAATGCCGTAGCCGAAACCGGGCACGCCGACCGTCGCCATCGAATCGAGGAAACAGGCTGCGAGCCGGCCAAGGCCGCCGTTGCCAAGCGCGGCATCCGGTTCGAGGTCTTCGAGCGAGGCGAGATCGATGCCGAGGCCCGATAACGCTTCGCGGACTTCGTCATGAATGCCGAGGGCAAGCAGCGCGTTGGTGAAGGTTCTGCCGATGAGAAATTCCATCGACAAGTAATAGACGCGCTTCACGTCCTGTTCGTATTGTTGCCGTGTGGTGCGCATCCAGCGTGCGACGAGGCGGTCGCGCACGGCGAGCTCCACGGCATTGAGCCAGTCGCGCGGCTGCGCGGTAACCGCGTCCTTGCCGACGCCGTACATCAGGCGATTCGAGATGGAGCGCCGTAGCGCATCGACACTGCTGTTGAGCTGGTCGAATTCCAGATCGACGGATGTCATCGAAACCTCCGGTATTTGCAACATATGCAACGACAGCGAAAGCGTGGTGGGAGTTCAGTGCTTTTTTGGCCTGCGGCTTGCCTGGCTCCCTGTTCGCGCGGGTTGCGGTCGTGGCCTGAAGGTGCAGGTTACGCCAGTTTTATTTTTTTTGGTATGACATGCGGTGGGTCGCTCACGCCTGATTTTCCGTGGGCGGTTGATCTTGCCGGTTCGGGGAATTTGCATTCTTGGCCTGCGGTTTCAATCAGTCGTCGCCGCCCCTGCGACGGGGAATTTGCTATCTCCTCTTGCAGTCTTGTTCAGTAGCCGCCTCCCCGGCGGGGGTAGCTTCCTTTGTTGCTGCAATGAAAGTCACCGAGGAAAGCAGCCTTCATCCTGCCCGCTGATCGGGCGCGTGGTCAGGACTGAGTTCTACGCCGGCACGCGCCTAAGTGTCGGCCTTGCTCAATCGCCGTTCCTGGCGCTCATGGGACTCGCTGGTCTCGCAGATTGTCTGACTGGTGTAACGCTTGGTGCTTCCGGCTTAGTGCGACGCGCGGCCGTTGGATGCGCCCAGCAAATTCTTCATTGGGCTTTGCTTCGGCTTCCGTAGCGTTTTCATCTATCGATTCGTCTTGGTGCGCGGACCGCTATCAACAACAGCGCCGCCAGCGACGCCGCCAGCAATATCAGCGATAGCGCCGATGCCGGCAAGTAATACCCTCGATTAACCTGCCCCACCACGACTATCGGCACGGTCGCGAAGCCCGGCGGATACACCGTCAATGTCGCGCCCAATTCGCCGAGCGATAGCGCGAATCCCAACGCCAGGCTCGCTCTTATCGCCGGGACGAGTTGCGGTAACACCACGCGCCACAACACCATGCGCGGCGGCGCGCCAAGGCTCGCGGCGGCCTCGCGCAAGGTCGTCAATTCCGGTCGCAATGCAGCCGCCGCGCAGCGGTAACAAAATGGCAAGACCAGCGCGAGTTGCACCATGACGACGATCGCCGCCGAGCCGGACAGGTCCAGCGGACGCTTGTGATACGCAATCAGTACCGCAAGGCCCAACACCACGCTCGGTACGCCGTTCGGCATCATTGCAATGGCATCGACGAATGCGCCCAGGCCGCGCCGGTCACGGCCCTCCAGTGCCAACGCAAGCCACAATCCCAGCGCGGTGCCGAGGATCGCGACGCCGAAGCCGACGCCAAGGCTCGTCGTCAGCGCGTCGAAATCGCTGGAGCCGAGGCGCCCGAACCAGCGCGTGCTGAAGCCATCGGGGAAGATCGTGCCCGACCAGTGCGACGCAACGCTCGACAACGCCACCACGACCACCGGCAACACGAAGAGCCAGAAGCACACGAGCGCAGCCAGGAACGCAACGAGCGCGCGCATCAGCGAGACTGGCTTTCCAGGTTTGAACGAGGTCGAAAGCTGCATGTCAGCGTCTTTGCAAGCGTCGATAAAGCGCATAGAGCGAGAGCGACATCAGCAACATCACGACCGATCCCGCCGCTGCGGTCGGCAAGTCGAGATCGACGGTCGCCGCGCTGTAAATGGCAATTGGCAAGGTGATGAGATGCGCGCTGCCCAAGACGAGCAGAATGCCGAACTCGTTGAGCGTCAGGAGGAAGCACAAGATGGTGCCCGCCGCGATTCCCGGCCACGCAAGCGGCAACACGACCTTGGTCGCGACCATCCAGCCGCCCGCGCCGAGACTTTTCGCGGCCTCGACGAGACGCATGTCGAGCATGGCGTATGAAGCGAGCGTCGGGCGCACCACGAACGGCGCATAGAACACGACCTCCGCGAGAATCACGCCGCCGATGCCGAAGAGGAAATCGAGCGGCGGGGTATCGAGCGAAAAAAGCCGTTGCAAGCCGATGCTCACCGAACCCTGCGAGCCATAAAGAAAAATCAGCGTGAATGCCACGAGGAACGAAGGGAACGCCACGAACAACTCGAGGAAACGCGTGACGAGCTTCGCGCCGGGAAACGGCCGAAAGAACAGCATCGACGCGAGCGCGACGCCAAGCAATGACGCGAGACTTGCGCTTGCGAAGAGGATGCCGAGCGTCGTGCCGATCACGCCGCGCGTCTCCGGATTGCCGAAGAACGCGGTGTAGGCGTGCAGCGTGAAGCCGTGCGGCCCGGTCACGCTCAACATGGCAAGGCGCGAGAGCGGATAGACGACGAGCGGCCCCAGCACGAACACGAGGATGAACCACAACTGCCATTGCACCTTCTTGCCGCGCCGCGCGGCGATTGTCGCCTGGCCGTCCTGCGCTCGCCCGGCGGCCTCTTTAGGGATGGACAAGGACGACATCGTCAGCCTCGAAGGTCAGGGAAACGCGCGCGCCCTTTTCCGGCATGCGCGTGTGGCCGCGCTGCGTCGAAACGAGTACGGGCTCGTTGGGCCACGCATCGAGCGAGACGGAAATCGAGAGCGACGCGCCATACCATTCGACCGATGCAATCGTGCCGTGCAACGGCCCATCGCCGAGCGGCACGATGGAGAAGCGCTCCGGCCGAATGCACGCAAGCCGCTCGCGTTCGTCGTGGCGCGCGTCGCCGACGGGATACACCACGCGCGGCGGCAGCAGATTCGCGGCACCGAGATAGCGCGCGACGAAGCCGTCGTTCGGCGCGTCGTACAACTCGCGCGGCGAACCGAGTTGCGCGATACGGCCATCGCGCATAAGAAGCGTGCGGTCGGACAGCACGAGCGCATCGTCCTGATCGTGCGTCACACAAACGATAGTCAGATTCGGCAAGCGCTCGTGCAACGCCTTCAGCTCGCTGCGCACGGACGCGCGGAGGTTGGCATCGAGCGCCGAAAGCGGTTCGTCGAGCAAGAGCACATCCGGCTCGATGACGAGCGCGCGGGCAAGCGCCACACGCTGCTGCATACCGCCCGAGAGTTGCGCGGGCATGACGTGGCCGGCATCGGCGAGTTGCACGAGTTTGAGCGCATTGGCGACGCGGCGCGCGATCTCGCCCGTCTTCAGCTTGCGCGCGCGCAGGCCGAAGGCGACGTTATCGAATACGGAAAGATGCGGAAAGAGCGCATAGCTCTGGAATAGCAAGCCGAGATTACGTTGATGCGGCGGCACGTGCGTGAGTTCGCGGCCTGCGATAAAAAGCGCGCCCGCGAAGGCATCGGGCTGAATGAATCCGGCGATGAAGCGCAACAGCGTGGTTTTGCCGCAGCCGCTTCTGCCGAGTACCGTCAGAAACTCGCCACGTTCGATGTGCAGCGATAGTTGATCGAGCACGGTGCGCGCGCCGAAGCGCACCGTGAGTCCTTCGATATGCACGCCGGATCGCGCTTCGTGTTCATGAGCGAGCGCATTTCCGGACGAGCTCAGAGCAAACGTATTCACGTCAGGACTTCGGCTTCACGACCTCGGTCTCCTTGCCCGACTGGCCGATCACTTCATTCTTCCAGCGCTCGGTCCAGCCAGCCTTCTTCTGCATGACTTCGTTCCAGTCCACCGGAATCAGCTTCACGCCGGCAATTGCCTGCTTCACCGCTTCGCCGTTCTTGCCGCCGAGCGCGACATCGGTGCGCGCCGGAATGCCGTAGATGTCCGGCACTTTCGACTGCACTTCCGCGGACATCAGATAGTCGATCAGCTTCTTGCCCGCTGCCTGATTCGGCCCGCTCTTGATGAGACCGATTGCATACGGCAACTGGAACGTGGTGGGCGCGTCGCCGTTCTGATGCGACAGGAAAAGCGGCTTGATGGACAGACCGCCGTTCGCGGCATCGTCGAGATCCATTTGCAGGTCGCCATTGGCGAAGGCGATCTCGTTACGCGAGAGCAGCACATCGAGATAACCCGTGCCCTTGGTATGGAACTTCGCGCTTCGTTCGAGCGACTTCAGATAATCGAACGCTTTGTCTTCGCCCATCAGGGCCGACGTCAGGATGATGACCGCCATGCCGTCGCCCGCCGTCGCCGGATTCGAATATGCGATCTTGCCCGAGTAGTTCGGATGCAAGAGATCGGCGAAGGTCTTCGGCGCGCTCTTCGTGACTTCCGGATTGATGGCGAAAGAAAAGTAGTTGTTGACGAAGGTGGCCCACGCGCCGTCGTTCGCCTTGGCGATAGCCGGCACGTTCTTGTAGTTCACACTCTGGTACGGCTGCAGCAGGCCGCTCTGCGATGCTTGCTGGATGAACGGCGGCAAGGTCACGAGCACGTCCGCCTTGGGCGAATCTTTCTCGACGCTCGCGCGGTTCACCACTTCGCCGCTGCCCGCCGTGACGATATTGACCTTGACGCCTTCCTTCTTCTCGAAAGCCGGGAGCACGTCCTTGTAGAGATTTTCGAGGCCGTCCGCCGTGTAGAGGACGACGGCATCGGCTGCGTGTGCCGGCGAGGTTGCAAACGCCATCAAGGCGGCGATGGCCGGCAGCATCGTGCGTGCGAGGCGAAGGTCGCGAGTCATTTCGTGATTGATCCGATGAGATAAGGTGACGCGGCTCGGGTGCTGCGCTGGTGTCGAAGCATTGCAGAGCCGTGTGACAGACACGTGAATGCCGTAAGCGGTGCAGGATTGGACAAGACGCGGTGCACGCACATCCGCATACTTCGGCCTTTCCGCCAAACGCCTGATTGACGATGCTCTCCTTGCTGGCCGCGCCGGTCTTCGTCCTACTCTGGTCGACAGGCTTTATCGTCGCGCGCGCGATTACCCCTTACGTCGATCCGAACGTGTACCTGTTCGCGCGCTTCTGCGGCACGGCGTTGCTGTTTGTCGTCGTGGCGCTCGCAAGCCGGGCAAGCTGGCCGAAAGGCGCCGATGTTCTACGGCATCTGCTTGCAGGCGCGCTGCTGCAAGGCGTTTATCTGGGCGCGGGTTATTGGGCCGTCGCACAGGGGCTGACTGCGGGCATCATGGCGCTGCTCGGCGCGTTGCAACCGCTTCTGACCGCTGCGTTTGCCGCGCGCTTCTTCGGCGAACGTCTGTCGCCGCGCGCATGGAGCGGCCTCGTGCTGGGGCTCACTGGCGTGGCGCTCGTGCTTGCGCCGAAGGTGATGACGGGTCATGCGTCATCGACACACGGAGCCGCGCCTTCGTGGCTCGTCGTCATGGCGGCGCTGCTCGCCGTCCTGGCGATTACCGCGGGCACGCTGTATCAGAAGAGCTCGCTGGCACGCGCCGATATCCGCAGCGCGAGCGCGCTGCAGAATGCGGGCGCCGCGCTCGTCGCGTTACTGCTGATTTTCGCGCTTGGGGAACATCGCTTCATTGCTTCGGCGACGACTTGGGTTTCGCTTGGATGGGGCATCGTGATGCTCTCGGGTGCCGCGACCACGCTTTTCGTGTGGATGGTCCGCCGTGGCGATGCCTCGCGTGCCACCGCGCTGCTGTTTCTCGCGCCGCCGCTTGCCGCGATCGAAGGCTATCTGGCGTTTGGCGAAACGCTCGGGCTGGTGCAAATCGCGGGGTTCGGGGCGGCGCTCGTGGGCGTATCGCTGGCGCGGGCGAGATAACCGTCAATCGGCCGTATCGGCGCCCGCCGGGATGTTCGCACGCACCGCCTTCCCCGGACCCGGCGACCATGCCGGACGCGCCTTTCTCGCCGTATCGACGACGACCAGAAAGTGACCCGCCCAGGGCGTCGCGTTACGCGTGGACTTGAGTATCCACATCGACCCTCCTTCGGCGGCACGGGCTTCGTATTGCGCGTCGAGGATGCCGCGATGATCGAAGAAAGTATTGAGCGTCGACGGTATGCGCACGCAGCCTTTCGAATGGCGCATGCCGAGAAGCGGTTCGAGTTTCTGCGGATCGGTGGCGTGCATCTGGAAGCGCATCGGCGAGATGCCGCCCTTGCCCCAGCCGCGCTCGCCATCGGCCCAGCCGAAGTCGTAGATGCGCATGTCGCGCGCGCCGTATCCGCGAATCTTGAACTCGTTGAGCGTGCCTTCCGCGCGAAAATCCATGTTGCCCGGCACGTGCTGAAACACGCCGAGCGGCGTGACGAAGTGATCGTAAGTGCCCGGCCGTCCTGTCGATACCGGCGATGCGCCGATCAGCGACCAGGCATCGGCCGGTTTCGCGCGGAAGAAAAGCATGAGCGCCTGCACGTTCGCGCTGCGATCGACCAGCACGACGAACTCATTGGCGAGATCGCCATGTCCGCTTTCATCGAGCGCATGCTGCAATACGCGACCGTAGGCCTGCTGATCCGCTTGGGAAACGCTGAGACGCCGGTTTACCTCTTTCGCGAAAGTCTGTCGCATGGCGAAGGCTCCGGCGGGCGGCAGGTCATGGCGTTGCGCCAAGTTGGGCTCGGGCGGTTCGGGCGGCAGCGGGACTTCGGGCGCCTCGGCCTCCGATGCGGCACTCGCGGCCGATGCCGGTTCCACGGTCGATGCAGCCGATGCAGCAGAGGCCGCCGACGCCTCCGAAGCTCCCGAAGCAACTTGCGGCTTCATCGGCACCGGCATGCCGGGCAATGCGCGTTCAGGCGCGCTTGCACTCAATGGCACGCTTGCGCCTGGAATCAACGGCGGCGATGCGGGCGTCGACGTAACGTGCCCCTGGAGCACGTTCGCAGGCGATGTGCTTCGCTGCAAACCCGACGGCGCACTTCCATTCGAAGAAGATGCCGAAGCGGACTCTGACGCAAGACGCGCCTGCTGCGCGCCCACCGCCCCCGCATACGCCACAAGCGCGGCAGCCACTCCAACGACGATTGCTCTCGCGCCAAATGCTGTTTCTCTATTCCCTGCCAGATGCATTGATTGATCCGCCTTGCCTGACCAGACTCAAGCCTGGCAATCCATATCGATCGCCCAGCCCCGAACATTCAAGAACCGATGCACGCAAAGACGCGCACCGGCTTCGTTCGTTGCATCTGGCGCAGCAAAGTTCATTCCGTCGATGGGCCCGAGAACGCGCCGCACGTCATGCTGGACAGATTCGGATAGCGGTTGGGCCAGTCGCCGGACATGGTCGACTGCGCATCCTTCAGTGTCATGTCGCCGGTGCAGACACAGCGTTTGAGATAGACCGCGAGCCGCTCCTTGCGGCGCTGTCCGGCACGGCCTTCCCAGCGGCGCAGATCGAGATTCGCGGGCGCATTGGGCAAGCCGCCGAGCAATACGGGCATGCGATGATCCAGCGCATATTCGGATGCGAACGAAGCATCGATGCCACGTTGCTTGAGCAGTTTTTCTTTCTGGCGCATCTGCGTCTCGAACGACGGCAGCACGCGATCGACATAACCCGGCACGCAGATCGTCTCGACGATGGTCGACTGCGTGACATGCGGATCGAGCCAATCGGGACGCTGCGCCCGCGAGCTTGCAGGCCACACCATGAGCGCGCCATTGAGCGTGATCAGGAGCGCGCCAAACGCCGCGCGCGCGGGACGAGCGGCAGCGGTCGCATAAGCGTGACGCGCGAAGCGTCGCTTGAAGATGGGTATATCCCTTCGATCCATGCCTCGGAAGTGCAATTCATCATGCGGCCAATGCGACGCCGCTTATTTTTGAGATATTGAACAATCGCATTAGAACACACCAAAGGCGTGCATCGCGCTGTGGCTCAAAAGTCCGCGAGCCGATCCGTGGATGCGTGCGGCAAGGTCTGCGCCGCACTCGCCGCACTCGAAGACGCAAGCGCGGCGTCGAGCGCGCGGCCGAGCGCAAGCGCCTCGGCATGAAAGGAGCCGTAAGCGACCGCGATGCTGGCGTCGTCCTCGCCGTTGCGGTCTTCGTCGATGGCGCGATCGCATACGAGCTGCAAGGCGACGCATGCATCGGTGAAGCGCACGGCGCCGACCAGCGACGCCGCCCCTTTCATGCGATGCGCGATGTCGCGCAAGAGCGCGTGGTCGCAAGCATCGAACGCGGTCTCGGCGTCGATCAGGTCTTGCGCATGCGCGGATTTGAGGGTGCCGGCGAGCGTCGCGGCCTGATCGCCGTAACTCGCGACAAGCGCGCTGTCGAAGACTTCTGCCGCTTTCTCCCGCACCGGCCCGCTTCGCCGCGCTACACCTTCGGTCGCCGCGACGAGCGCATCGCGCAGGCCGTCGAGCGAGATGGGCTTCACGAGGCACATCGTCATGCCTGCCGCGACCGCGCGTCGCGCCGCCTCCGGTTGCGCGTTCGCCGTGAGGCCGACGACAGGCAACGGCCGCGCCTTTTGCACGCGCGCGCTTTCGTCCCCGCGGATCGCCTGCGCGAGTTCCTCGCCGCTCATTTCGGGCATCGAGCAATCGGTGAGAATCACATCGAACGCGGATGGATCGCCGCGATAGCGGATGAGCGCGCTGCGGCCGTCGACGGCCAGTTGCGGCGCGCCGCCGAGCAGCCTGATCTGCCCTTCGAGCACGATCCGGTTCGCCGGATGATCGTCGACGACGAGTACCCGCAAGCCCGCGAGCGTCGCACCGGTCGGAGCCACCGATGCGTGCTCCGGCGCGCGTCCCGCTTCGGACGACGATGCCTCCGGCAAGCTCACGCAGACCGTAAAGCGTGTGCCGCGTCCCGGCTCGCTTTCGAGCGTGATCTCGCCGCCCATCATCGTGACGAGCCGCTTGCAGATGGTGAGGCCAAGGCCCGTGCCCGAATAGCGGCGCGCGCCGCCATCGTGTGCCTGCACGAACGGCGTGAAAAGCGCGCCTTGCCGCTCGGGCGCGATGCCCACGCCCGTGTCCGCGACCGCGAATGTCAGCGCCCGCGTGCCGCCCTGTGGCGCGTCTACACGGTAGTCGAGCGTCACCGCCCCGATATCCGTGAACTTGATCGCGTTCGATAGCAGATTGCCGACGACCTGCCGCAAACGCTGCCCGTCGGCAAGCAACCAGGCTTCGCCCGAATCCGCGCGGCGCACGATCAACGCGATGCCCTTGGCGCGCGCGGCGGGCTCGTATATCGCGGCCACGCTCGTCATCCACGTTTCGAGTTCGAGCGGAGCGGGCGTGAGCACCAGCCGCTCGGCTTCGATTTTCGCGACGTCGAGCAGATCGTCGATCATGCCGAGCAAATCCGCCGCCGCGCGATGCGCCGTGCCGAGCGCGCGTTCGGTCGCGGCGCGTTCGCCGGGCGCGCGCAGTTCCAGTTCGATGAGGCCGAGCACCGCATTCATCGGCGTGCGGATTTCGTGGCTCATGGTGGCGAGGAACGTCGACTTGGCGCGGTTCGCCGTTTCGGCTTCCTCCTTCGCCGCGCGCATTGCCTGCTCGGCGGCAATCCGGCGCATGATCTGTGTTCGCAGTGACACCGCCCAGCCGATCAGCGCGAAAACAAGCGCACCGCCAAGCAGCGCGCCTACCTCGACTTGCGGACGGCGGCGCTCCCACAATGTCTCAGGATGATCGCCAAGCCGCCAGCGCCCGCGCAGTGCTTCGAGTTGATAGGCGCGAAGATGGCCAATCGCGTCGTTGATGATGCCGAGTAAGATCGGCTCATTGCGCAAGACGAGAAAGCCTTGCTCGAGCGGTTTGCCGGAGAGCACGCCGCTCACCACGAGCTTGCCGCGGTAAGGATTGGCGACCGCGTAATTCGCGAGCGTCAGATCGACCAAAGCCGCGTCGGCATCGCCGTTCACGACCGCGCTGAACTGCTCGTCGAATGACGGCATCTCGACGATGCGCAGATGCCGCACGAATTCGCGCTTCAACGCCAGGGCCGAAATCCCGGCCGGGAGCGCCACCCGCTTGTTCGCGAGCGCGGTCTCATCGCGCAGGGGCGCCTGACCCGCACGCGTGACGATGCCGACCAGGCTCTCGCCGAACGGCACGGACGCCGTGAGCGGCACCGGTTGCCATGCGGGGGAAACGCCGTAGGGCGTGAACATGGACTTACCGCTCGTCAGGTCGGCGGCAATCTGAGACAAAGAACCGCGCATTCGCGCTTCGAAGCGCAAGCCCGTTCCCCGCGAGATCACATCGAGCAGGTCGGCGGCGAGACCCGCAGGTTCGCCGTGCGAATTGCGGAACATGAGCGGCGGAATTTGCGAAAACATCGAGTAATGCACGACTGGATGCGCCTTGATCCACGCGCGCTGCTCGGGTGTCAAGTCGAGCGGACGATCCAGCGTCACCGCGGTCATCGAAACGTACCAGCGCGCGTTCATTGTCAGCAGGAAATTCGGCGGCAACTGCGCCAGCGCGGCATCGACACGCTCACGCAATGCGCGCGCGGCCGGCCGGTTGGCTGCGAAAGCAAAGCGATAGCCGTCTGCATCGAACGGTGTAAAACCGCGCGCGCCGATGTTCGGCAAGTCCAGATGACTGATGACATACACGGCGGTCGTCACGTCGCCGACGAAGCCGTCGGCACGGCCGAGCGAGACGGCCAGCGCGGCGGCGAGCACATCCGGATACGCCTCCGGCTGCAAGGACGGATACGCCGCACGCAACCGCGCGGGGTCCATCTGCGTGTCGACATAAGCGAGCCGATGCGTCGGCGCATATGCCGCGAGCGGCGCGAAATACACCGGTTTCACCGGAAAATACGAATGGCTCAGTTCGAGCGGCGCACCGGCATCGAAGCCCGCCGAACTCGTCGCCATGTCGATCTCGCCGCGTTCGAGCGCGGCCAGCATCGCGGGACGATCCGGATACAGGCGCCATTGCGGCGTCATCCCGAGCGGCTCGGAAATGGCGTTCAGAACATCGACCGAAATGCCGCGCAACGCCGACGAATCGGATGGCGCGCCGGACACGGCCAGTTCGAGCGGCGGCACCATGCCCGGCACCGCGCCGACGATCAGCGGCGGCGCCGCGAAGGCATCGCCGAGCCACCAGCCGAGCAGCACACAAAGCGTCCACAGCAAACGGCGCGAACGCTGTCGCCGTGTTCCGTCAGCTCGACGAATCGCAGAATGAAACAAGCCGCACCCCCGAAATCGAGCGGTGCGGCCAGTGTCTCAAAAACGCGCCGGCGCGCCTATCGCCGGCGCGCCCACGCACGCGCCCTGCGTTGCACGGCGCGAAACGCGTGCTGCCGGGCGATTACGCGGGCACCGACTCCGCCTTCTGCGCGCGCGACCACACGCGATGCTTGCCCAGTGCTTCGATGAAGGTCTTAAGCACGGTCTTCGCGTCGCTGCCGACGACCACGCCTTCATCGCCGCCAGGCAGATGCGATGCGGCAAGCACATCCTCGCCGTCGCCAATCGCGCCGATCGCTTTCAGATGCTTGAACGATTCGAGCACGAAGTGACGCGCGTCGCCGGATTCGGACAGCGTCTTCGCGCTTGCCTTGCCGTCCGCGATGATCATTCCGTCGAACATGATGGACGGCATGCCGAGGATGGTGGCGTCCGCTTCGATACCTTCGGCAGGGAACCCGAGCGTCGGCGAGATCACAAGCGCTTGCGCGCCGCCCGCCGCGAGCGCTTCCTTGACGGCCTTGATGCTCGCGGCATCCGCGCCCTTCGCGGCGAGAATCGCGACCTTGCGCGTCTTGATCGACGGCACGGCCTTGGCGATGATCGACAGCGCCGGCGATTCCGTCACCGACGACTTGCCGAGTTGCTCCGGGCTCGCGTTTTTCTTGGGCGCGGGCATGCCGAGATTTTCCGCGACGCGCGCGGCCAATACCTCGTCGATGTTCGCAAGCAGAGCAAGTTCGCGTTCGCGAATGAACTTGCGCTCTACCTTGCTCAACTCGAATGAATACGCGCCGACGATGTGATCCTTCTCTGGCTGCGTCTGGCTGTTCCAGAAGAGCGTTGCTTGCGAGAAATGGTCGGCAAACGACGGGCTGCGCACGCGAATCTTCTCGCCGTCCACGCGTTCCGTGTAGGTTTCGAAGCCGCCGCCCGATGCTGCCGGCGCCGTTTCCTTCGGCCAGCCGCCATCGATCGAATTCGGCTCGTAGGAAGCCTGACCCTTGTCGATGGTCTGGCGATGCATCGCGTCGCGTTGACCGTTATGCAGCGGCGCGATCGGGCGGTTGATCGGCAACTCGTGGAAGTTCGGGCCGCCAAGACGGCTGATCTGCGTATCGGTATAGGAGAAAAGACGTCCTTGCAGGAGCGGGTCGTTCGTGAAGTCGATGCCCGGCACGATATGTCCCGGACAGAACGCGACCTGCTCGGTTTCCGCGAAGAAGTTGTCGGGATTGCGGTTGAGCGTCATCTTGCCGATCATCTTGAGCGGCACGAGTTCCTCGGGAATGATCTTGGTCGGATCGAGCAGATCGAAGTCGAACTTGTGCTCGTCCTCTTCCTCGACAATCTGCACGCCCAGTTCCCACTCGGGATAGTTGCCCTTGTCGATGGCTTCCCACAAATCGCGGCGATGGTAATCGGCATCCTTACCCGCGATCTTCTGCGCTTCGTCCCACAGGAGCGAAGCCGAACCGATGGTCGGCCGCCAGTGGAACTTGACGAAGCGCCCCTTGCCTTCCGCGTTCACGAAACGGAACGTGTGAATGCCGAAGCCTTCCATGGTGCGCAGACTCTTGGGAATGGCGCGGTCGGACATCGCCCACATCACCATATGCGCCGACTCGGGCACGAGCGAGACGAAATCCCAGAAGGTGTCATGCGCCGACGCGCCTTGCGGAATCTCGTTATGCGGCTCCGGTTTGACGGCGTGCACGAAGTCGGGAAACTTGATCGCGTCCTGGATGAAGAACACGGGCATGTTGTTGCCGACCATATCGAAGTTGCCTTCGTCGGTGTAGAACTTGACCGCGAAGCCGCGCACGTCGCGCACGGTATCGGCGGAACCGCGCGAGCCTTGCACGGTGGAGAAGCGCACATAGACCGGCGTCTCTTTCGACGGGTCTTGCAGGAAACCGGCCTTGGTCAATTCGGCTTGCGACTCGTACACCTTGAACACGCCATGCGCCGCCGAACCGCGCGCATGAACAATGCGCTCCGGAATACGCTCGTGGTCGAAGTGCGTGATTTTTTCACGCATGATGAAGTCTTCGAGCAGCGACGGACCGCGCGCTCCAACGCGCAGCGTGTTCTGGTTATCGGAGACTTTTACACCCTGGTTCGTGGTCAGGGCTTGATTCGTTGCATCGCTGCGGAAGGCTTCGAGCGATTCGATCTTCTTGTTGGTCGCGGCGTTCGGACTCTGCGAAGGCGGACGCGCGGTGCTATTCGTGGGTTGCTTCTTTGTTGCCATTTGAGGGGACTCCTTGGGGAAGATTGCTTTTAGCCTTTCGGGCCATTCGCAAGCCTTGTTCCCGAAGGAGATAGGGTTTCCGCTTGCAGCGGGACGCCCGGCGGGGCGCGACGGGCGAAGCCGAAGCCTCGCCCGCTTGTGACTATCAGACACCGGTACTCGCTGGCGACAATGCCTTCTCCGCCGTTACCTTCTGCAAGGAGATGATGCGCGTCATGGCCGCATAGTTCGACGTGGCCTCGTTGTACATCTTCGCGAGATCCGCCTTCAGTTGCGTGCGCGATGCTCCGTCGAGATAAACCATATGTCCCGATGGATAAAACGCCGCGGAAAGATTCTGCCTGACGACGCTGTTGATCAACGGCATCTGCTGAAGGTCGATGATGGTCTGATAAAACGGCGTCACGAAGTCATATAGGCCGTTCGCGGACAAGACCTTGAGATCCACGTTGAGCGCCATCACGGCGGCCAGATCGCCCGCTGTATAGAGCACGACGTTGCCTTTCGAATCCAGTCCCTTCTGTTCGCCGGTCGGGTCCGTATGCTTGAAGTCCCAGTTGAGGAAAGCCTGGTCGTTCAGGTCCGTGAATGACGAAGTGGACGTGAACTTCAACTGCTCGTTGAGATAGCTGTTCCACATGGTCGTGTAGACGCCGCTCACCGCTGTCATGGTCGGATCGTTGCCGCCCGAGTTCGGATCGATCTTGCCCGCGATGCCCGTCGAAATAGCCGTCACGCGCCCGTCGTACGAGCCGAGCGATTCGCCCTTCGACTTCAGGAGCGTCGTCAGAAAGAGCGAATTGCCACGGCTGTCGTAAGCCGCGATATCCAGACTCCACGCAAGCAGCGTCACCTTGTCGATGCCCGTGTATTCGGAGAGCTTCTCGACCACTTCATCGTCGGTCTGCGGAAACTTGCGCAACGCGTTGAGATAGTCCGAGCGCGAAAACTCCGCGACTTCCTCGGCAAAGTTCAAGAGGTTGGTCGGCGTGGGATGCACGCCGAGCTTCTTGTGATACCACGCATCCGCCGCGGCGGTAGGCAGCGCGCCGACGGGGTTACCCGCCTGGCGATAATCGAGAATCGACGATTGCAGGGTGATGCCGTTCAGATCGACGCCATCTTCATGCAGCCGGTACGCCAGGACGCAGCTGCGCGCCGTGCCATACGATTCGCCAAACAGGAACTTGGGCGAGTTCCAGCGGTTGTTCTTCGTCAGATAGCGCTTGATGAACTGCTTGATCGAATCCGCATCCTGATCCACACCCCAGAAGTCGCGGTTTTTGTTCGGCGCGATGGCGGCGGAATAGCCCGTTCCCACGGGATTGATGAAAATCAGATCGCTCTTGTCGATAAGACTGTCCGCGTTGTCTTCCATCTCGTAGGGCGCGGGCGGCGTGAAGCTCGGCATGGCGGTCTTGATGCGGCGCGGCGCGAACGAACCGAGCAGCACGAACACCGAGGACGAGCCCGGCCCGCCGTTATAAAAGAACGTGAGCGGCCGTTGTTCTTCCTTTGCGCCGTCCTTCGTGAAGGCGACATAGAACATCTTCGCATCCGGCTTGCTGCTGCTCGGGTCCACTGTCACGAGGTGGCCGACCGTAGCCGTGTAAGCGATCTTCTCGCCGCCCACGGTCACGCTATGGTGCGTGATCGCGGCGTTTTCGTCGGCTTCGGTCGCCTCGACGGAATCGTCGGGACCGTTGCCGTAGGCGACGGGATCAAAGTACGGCTGATCCTTGCTCTTCGGCGTTTTCTTCGCCGCTGCGTGCGCGTTGCCGTGCGCCGGTTCTTCGGGTTTGTCTGCGCCTGCTGCTGCCAGTGGATCGGAGTTCATCTTGAACGCTCCAGAATCGTCATCGTGGTTGTTGTTCACTGTCACTGCCCGTCTCAACTCGTGCTCTTCGCGGGTTTGAGCGCCGCCGCGATCTTTGCGCCGTCCGGGCTGCCGAGCCCCGTGCAGGCATCCCATCCCGCCGCTGCCGCGAAACTGCCGTTATCGCCTTGCGTGATGTCGTGGAACGCACCCTTCGCCTTGTACAGCTTCGGATTGATGAAGCCCGCGGGGGAACCGTTGATCGCGTTGATGCGAGCGATCAGCGCGGCCCACAAAGGCGCGACCGCGCTCGTGCCGCCGACGACCGTCTGCTCGCCGTCGATCAGCACTTCGTAGCCGCTTTGCGGCGAGGCGTCGCCCGATACATCCGGCACGCCGCGCTTGGCGAGCGCCGTCGTCTTGCCGCCGGCATGCGCGACGCTCAGCCCTTTCTGCCACGAAGGCAGCGCGAACACGCCGCTCACACCGCCGCCACCCGATCCGCCCTGATCGCCGTCGTTCCACACGACTTCCTTCGTGATCTTCTGCGCGGATGCCGCGACGCTCGTGCCGCCGCAGCCGAGCACGTAGGGACTGGATGCCGGGAAATCGACGTGATCCGCGCCGTCGCCGACGCCGTCGGTCGAACCGCTGTCGCCCGATGCCACGCATACCGTGACGCCGAGCGCCGCCGCGCTTTGCAGCACGTCGTTGAACGCGCCGATGGATTGCGCCGACCAGTTGGATTCCGGTCCGCCCCAACTGATGGACACCACGGACGGCTGGTTGGTGTCGTCGTGTATGGCGCGATTGACGGCATCGACGAAGCCTGCGTCGCTATTCGGCGCGAAATACACCGCGATGCGCGCGCCCGGCGCGACCGCTCCGGCGATTTCGATGTCGAGCGTCACTTCGCCGTCCGGACCATTCGGATTGCCCGTGGGCGCATTCTTCGCGTCGTCCACGCCGACCGACACCACTTTCGGCGGTTTCACGCCGAGCTTCGAGAAGTACGCCGTCAGGTCGCTGGTCTTGTAACCGCCGCCCAGCTCGATGATCGCGATGCATTGCCCCGCGCCGTCGCCTTCCGGGAAGTCATAGAGTTGCGCGAGATCGAGCGGCGAAAACGACGATGCCGTAAGGCCGCGCGCCGGTTTGAACGGCGGCCGGAAACGGAAATGCGGACGCGCTTGCGGCTTGCTGTCGAGGCCGAGCACGGCGGTGACGGCCTCGTGCACTTCGTCGGGAACATGAACGGGTCCCGCCTGGCCGCGATACTCGCCCATGTTGTGATGCTGGAAACGTTCGAGCTTCACGTCGAACGCCTTCTGAAACTGCTCGATGGTGCCCTTGAGCACGACGCTGCGCGTTTCCGCTTCGGCGCGCACCACCGTCAGGCCGTATTGCTCGGCGAACTTCTTGACCTTGTCGACGTCTTCCTGCGACGCGCCGAAGCGCTTTCCGAAGTCCGCGCGGGTCACGGACTGCGCCGGGGCGTCGCCGGCTTCGATGTGCTTCATCATCTGATCAAACGCTGCTTCGTCCTTGCGGCGCAGCATGACGATGACTTCGATCTGCTCGCCAGGATCGCACGCGCCGACGCACTGTGCGTCTTCGGGGTTGCTCTTGCCGCTGCCGCTTACCGGTTGCTTTGCCATGGTGTCGATGCTCCTCGTTGGCAATTCGTTTTAGGCCCGATCCTGCTGCTTGGCGCATCCGGCGCATGTCGTTTCTTTCGATGCTTTCGCTCTGAAAAACGTGCGCGCCGCATATCGTCTTATTTTCCGCAATCGATTGCAATTGCTCGGACCGTTGATTGAAGGATGCAGTTCCGGCAGGACAAAGCGTGTCTCGATATCGAAGTTAGTTATTTGCCTTCGGGCTGCTTTTTGTCTCGGTCGGCAACGATGATGCCGCGCGCGCCGACCGCAAGAATAGGTCGCGGCAACGGCTAACCCGTTCGCTCTTGCGCGTACTCCTTGCGCACGCCTTGAGGCAGCCAGGGCTCGCGATGCTCGCACCAGAGTTCGTAGGCCGGCTCGAAAACGCCGGTCAGATCGAACGCGCCGAGCGGCACATCGACTTCGTCGCGCGTCACGTACTCCATGTACGTCACGGAGCCGCATTCGGGACAGAAATGACGCCTGCCTTCGTCGGAACTGCGCCACGTCGATGTGCGGCCGGAAAACTCCACGTTGCCGCGGTGATAGATGACGTAGGAGCCGAACGCCGAGCCGTGCACGCGCCGGCACGTCATGCAATGGCACATGCCGACGCGCAACGGCCGGCCTATCGCGCGGAACCGGAATGCGCCGCACGCGCAGCCGCCTTCGTGCGTCACGGTTTCATCGATTGCTTCAGTTTGCTGATTCATCGAGCGACTCCTTGAATGTTCGGTTTTGCCGCACTGCACCGCCGGCACCGATCCGCCCCCGTGTTTGTTACGATAGCCCTTCGCGACTGCGACCTGCGACCTGCGGCAATCGACAGCGACCGACAGCAACCCACAGCAACCATCAGGCACGGGCGGCACCCATGAGCACATCGAGCACGACTCTCACCTTGTCACTCCTTAAGCTACTGCCCGGCGTGGCATCCGAATCCGGCCCAGCCGCGTCCGATCTCGTCGCGCATGTGCTCTCGCACGATCGCTTCAACTCGGCAGCCAACGCGCCCGCCCTGCGCGAAACCTTTCGCGACGTGACGGTCGAGGAAGCGATGTCCGACGAGTACGTCTTCCCGCTCGGCCAGACCGGTCAGTCGATCGTGCTGACAGGCTATCGTATCGCGGCGGGTCATATCGCCGAACGCGCCGCCGACGAATGGCTCGAACTGGCGCATCGGGACCGCATCGCGCGCGGCTTGCCGGCCATGCCGCAGGCGCACGAACCGGCCCTCGCGCCCGATCCCGCCGAGGCCGATCAACTCCTCGACCGCGCGGTGGAATGCGCGCAACGCATTCTCGACCCGGTGGCGAGCGAACAGATTCTCTCTCTCTTCGAGACGCACTATCGCGGCAGCCGCGAATTTTTGCGGCTCAACTGGGAAGGCTTGCCAGAAGATCTCGTGCCGGAATCGCGCCGACCGCTCGCCGTGCTCGCCTCGGCGGAACGGCGTGAAAAGCGCGATTACGATCCCTACGGCCTCGAAGGCGCCGCCGATTACGACGTCGACCGGCCGCTCGCGTATCGCGAGAAGATCGGACCGTTTCTCTTCACGATGACGTATCGCCACGAGTATCCGCAAGTCGACGACGAACGGCTTGGCACCGCCTTTGCCGTGTTCCACGAGGCGGGCAGCGATATCGTCGCGGCCGCGGTCAAGCTGCAACTCGTCAAGGTGCCGCCGCTTCACAGCAGCGCCGATCTCGTCTATACGCTCGACACCTATTCCGGCGAAATGCTGTCGCTCGCGCTTGCGGCCACCGAGGCGCTCGGTCCCGAACGGCTGTGCGAAGTGTTCAATGCGCATCGCGTGATCTATATCAGCCTGTGGGAAGTGCGCAAGCCGTGGCGCGGCGAGGGTCTCGGGGTCGCGCTGTTGCACGAGGCGCTGGAACGCCTGCCCGCCGATGTCGATGGCCGCCCGAACGCGTTATGCGTCGCGCCCGAGCCGTATCAGACCGACATGCGTCACTTCGACAAGCTGCCCGCCGTGCTGCGCGAGGAACTGAAGACGCCGGCGCGCAGGCTCGCGACTCATCTGAGCAACTGGCTGTCGCGCTCGAAGCTGCCTATCGCCACGCATTTCTTCGTGCCAATGGCGCGGCACGCGGGCATCGGTTCGGCGGGAGAGAACGCGCGGCTGATCGACCGGATCATGGAAAGCGAAGCCTGAGGAAGTCGCTCTACAAGCCAGCCATGCGCACGCGACATGGCTGGCATGCGCAGATTTCGATTGTGAGGGGATTTTGGCGTGCCTAGAGTGCGTCGATCCCCTCACCTTTCGATCCCCACCATGACGCTTCGCCTCTCGCGGTTTCTGCGCGGCCTGCTCGCCGCTTCGTTCGCCCTCGCCGTCTCGTTCGCCCATGCGGACACGCTCGACACCATCCAGAAAAACGGCGTGGTGCGCATCGGCGTATTCATGGACTATCCGCCGTTCGGCTCTATCGGCCCGGACATGAAGCCGCAAGGCTACGACATCGAGATGGGCGAATACCTGGCGCGCGCGCTCAAGGCGAAAGTCGAGTTCGTGCCGATCACCGGCGAAAACCGCATGGCTTATCTCGCCACGCACAAGGCCGACTTGCTGCTCTCGGTCGGTCAGACGCCCGAGCGCGAAAAGGTGATCGATTTCTCGCGGCCTTATGCACCGTACTATCTGGCGGTGTTCGGACCGAAGTCGCTGGCGGTGAAGACGACCGCCGATCTCGCGGGCAAGTCGGTAGCGGTGGCGCGCGGCACGCTCGAAGACTTGAGCGTGAGCAAGGTGGCGCCGCCCACGGCCGATATCAAGCGTTTCGAAGACCCGAACGGCGCGATCTCCGCGTTTCTGGCCGGTCAAGCGCAATTGCTGGTAGTCGGCAACGATGTTGGCGCAACGATCATCGCGCGTAATCCGCCCGTGCAGCCCGAGCAGAAGTTTCAGTTGTTCAGTTCGCCGGATCATGTCGGATTGAACAAGGACGAGCCCCGACTTTTGAAGGAAGTCGATGCGGCGATCGTTCAGGCGAAAAAAGACGGCACGCTCAACACGCTTTCGACGAAGTGGCTGAAGGCGCCATATCCGGCGGATCTTTAAGCATTTGCCAATGGCATGGCTTGCATGGGAAGCCGGCGCTGCCGGCTTTTTCTTTTGCGCCCTTGCAACGCAAAGCCCGTCTTTGCAGACGCTAGCACGAAAGACGGTTAGTTGCCGTCGCGCTTATTCATCGCTATTCATCCGTTTGTCGCCGAAGCGCGTATAGATAGGCATTCGCTTACCGCTTCGCACCGCTCAGGAGAACGACGATGAAACCCGCAATCCGCTTGGCCGCCCTTGCAGCATTCGCCATGAGCGCTGCGGCATCGGCGCAGACAATGGACCCGGCCGCCGCACCTCAAGCCATGCCGATGCCTACGCCCATGACTATGGCGGCCAACACGCCGCTTTCGCGCGCCGAAGTCCGCGCGGACCTTGCACGCGCTCGCGCCGATGGCACCATCCCGCGCTACGGCAATCCCGATCCATACGGGCCGGCGCGTTCGGCGCGCGGCGCACCGGGCAGTTATCCGCGTAGCTGAGTATCGCGTTGCCAGACGGTCAGCGCATCGGCGACGCGCTCGATCACATCGTCCCAATCTCCGGGCGCTTGCTGTCTGAAAAGCCGCGCGGTCGGATACCACGGGGAGTCGTCGCGTCCGGCGAGCCAGCGCCAGCAAGCGTTCGAGCACAGCAGTATCCACAGCGGCTTGCCAAGCGCGCCCGCGAGATGCGCCACGGATGTATCCACGCTGATGACGAGATCCAGCGATTCGATGAGCGCGGCGGTATCGGCGAAATCGGCGACTTCGTTCATCGGGTCGGACAAACGCCAGGCGTCGGGCAGCGCGGCACTTTCCGCGCGCGCCGTCGCGCCCTTCTGAAGACTGACGAAGTGCACGCCGGGCAAGGTCAGCAAGCGCTCGCATTGACGCGCGGCGAGCCAGCGGCGGCTGAAAGCGGCAAAGGCGTCGCGCAGTCCCGGACGCGGCTCGCCTGTCCAGGCAATGCCTGCTTTCAACGTGCCCGCGGGCAACCGAGCGCGCCAGAACTCGACCTTTTCGCGCGGTGCTCGCAGATAAGGAACGGTCGATGGAATAGTCGCGAGCGTCGTCCCCATGAGGAAAGGCAGGCTCATCAGGAAGCAACTGTAGTCGTGGGCCGGTAGCGCGTGCAGATCGGCCGGCGCGATGCATGCGTCCACGCAATCCATCGCGCCGATCAACGCGACCAAGGCCGGCGGGCAGACCACCGTCAGACGATCTAGCCCACGCACTTTGAGTACAGGAAGGTAACGGCTGAACTGAATGGTGTCGCCGAAGCCTTGCTCGGCCATCACGATGAGTGTCTTGCCCGTCAACGCTTCGCCCTGCCAGCGCGGACCCGGCAAAGCTGGCGGAAGCGCGCCGCGCTGCGCGAAGCGCTCGTCGTAGCGAGCCTCGAAGAGCGGCCATCCTTGTTCATAACGGCCCGTGCCGAGCAGCAAGGTGGCCAGATTCATCTGTGCATCGACGCACTCCGGATCGATCGACAACGCGTGCCGGAAGGTCGCTTCCGCATCGGCGAGACGTGTTTTGTCCTCGCGATACACGTTTCCGAGATGCAAATGCGCCGCGATGAAATCCGGCCGTATGGCCAAGGCTTTTTCATACGCGGCTTGCGCTTCGTGCAGGCGGTCGAAACGGCCATGAGGGCTTACGTCGTAGATCGCATCGGCGAGATTGAAATGCGCATCGGCGTCTTGCGGCGCAAGGTCGACGACATGACGATACGCGCCTTCCGCCTCGGCGAGCCGCCCTTGTTCCCCAAGCACGATGCCCAAATTGGTGTACGCCGCCGCGTAGTCCGGCCGCAAGCCGACAGCCCGCCGATACGCATGCTCGGCATCGACAACGAGCCCGGCATCTTTCAAGACGTTGCCGAGGTTCAGATGCGCGTCCGCCCAGTCGGGCCGTGCGGCAAGCACGTGCTCGAACTGTGCGCGCGCCTCGCCGAGCTTACCCAAGGTCCGAAGCACGTTGCCAAGGTTATTCCGTGCTTCGGCAAAGGCAGGCTGTGCATCGATCGCGTGGCGATACTCAGCCTCGGCCTCCGGCAACCGGTTCGTGCGCGCGAGCAACGCGGCAAGATTCGCATGAGCCTCGGCGAAATCGGGTTTGAGCGCGAGCGCGCGACGATAACCCTCCTCGGCTTCGTCCGCGCGCCCTTGCCGATCAAGCACGTTCGCGAGGTTGTAATGCGCGACCGGATAGTCCGGAAGAAGTGCGAGCGCGTTCCGATAAAGCGTTTCCGCTTCACGATAACGCTGCAACTCGTTGAACAGATTCGCCAGGTTGTTGCGCATCCCGGCGTCGTCGGGACGCGCATCGATTGCGCGCAGCCAGTAGCGCTCCGCTTCGTCGTGACGTTCGAGTCGATAGGCGCAGACAGCGGCGAGATTGAGCGCGTCGGCGTCGAGGACCAAGGGCGCGAGCGTCTCCAGCGCTTCGGCGTAGCGTCCGTTCGAATAGAACGCAGCCGCTTCGTGATAGCGATTCGTATCGGATGGCATGGGTTGGATAGGTGTTTCAAACATGTCGAGCCACGGCGAATGGCGGCTGACGTCGAGCGAATATTTTGAGGCGCGCTCGATGATCGAAGCGTCACAAAGTGCGCCATATGGCGCTCGCCGGGCGAAACAGCCATGTTCGCGTCATCTTTGCCGACGCGTTTTCGCAGCTTATTTACGCAGCCATGCAGTATTTACTTGCATGGTCCGTGTTCAGACGAGCGAGTAGTCGGGCGCACCAGCGTCTGCCGCCGATGGCATTGGACTTGCTGTGACTCTTGGCTTGCGCGAATGGTCGAACGTTCGGTCGTCTTACAGCGATCGAACAAAGGCGGCTCGCGTATCACGCGCCATCCTCAAGACCTCAGGGACGTGGTTCATCGAGACCTGCACGGCGTGGCGCGCCCAACCGAACGAGCGAGGAGCATTCAATCGCCATGTCCCCAGTCAAAACGCCTTCACCCCTTTCACCCGATACACGCGATACACGCGATACATGCGATACCGACGACGCGGCCCAGAAACCGTCGCGTCGGCGCTTCCTGCAATCGGCGGCAGCGAGCGCGGCCGTAGCCGCCGCGCCGCTTGCGTCGACCGCGCGCGCGCAACAGCAAGCTGCAACGCCCGCCGTCGCGCCACCCGCCACCTCCGCGCCTACGATGCCGGTCAAGCTGACTATCAACGGTCATCCGTACGAGCTTCAGGTCGAAGCGCGCACGACCTTGCTCGACGCCCTGCGCGAATACGCCGACCTCACCGGCACGAAAAAAGGCTGCGACCGTGGCCAGTGCGGCGCGTGCACGGTGATCGCGGGCGGGCGACGCATCAACTCGTGTTTGACGCTTGCCGTGATGCACGAAGGCGAGAGCATCACGACCGTCGAAGGCTTGGCTCCCGGCGGCGATGCGCTCAGCCCGTTGCAGCGCGCGTTCATCGAAAAGGATGCGTTTCAGTGCGGCTACTGTACGCCCGGGCAGTTATGCTCGGCGACCGCGCTCATCGACGAATACCGTGCAGGCGATGCCAGCGCCGCCACCGCCGACGTGCGCTTCCGACCCGCGCAACTCTCCGACGATGAAATCCGCGAGCGTATGAGCGGCAATATCTGTCGCTGCGGCGCGTATCCGAATATCGTGGCGGCGGTGAAGTTCGTCGCTTCGTCGCAAGGTTAAGGGAGAGCACATGGACGCGATCTCTTATCAGCGCGCCGCCGATATCGGTGCGGCGCTACAGGCGGCCAGCCAGCCCGGCACGATGTTCATCGGCGGCGGCACGAATCTGCTCGATCTCATGAAAGGCGGCGTGGCGCGGCCCACTCGTCTCGTCGATATCACCCACATCGACGCCCTGAACGGCGTCACGACCTTGCCCGGTGGCGGGTTGCGCATCGGCGCGCTGGTGCGTAATAGCGACGCCGCGAATCACGCGTGGGTGCGCGAGCGCTATCCGCTCTTGTCGCAGGCATTGCTTGCGGGTGCATCGGCGCAATTGCGCAACATGGCGACCGTCGGCGGCAACCTGATGCAGCGCACGCGCTGCTATTACTTTTACGACACGGGCTTTCCTCAATGCAACAAGCGCGCGCCCGGCAGCGGTTGCGCCGCGCTCGAAGGCAACAACCGCATTCACGCGATCCTCGGCGCGAGCAGTCAATGTGTCGCGACCAATCCCTCCGATATGAGCGTCGCGCTCGCCGCACTCGATGCCGTCGTGCGCGTGACCGGCCCGCAAGGCGAGCGGACCATTCCGTTCGCGGAGTTTCATCGGCTGCCGGGTGACCGGCCCGATCTCGATACCACGCTCAAGCCCGGCGAACTCATCACGGCGGTCGATCTGCCGCCGCCGCTTTTCGCGGGACATTCGAAGTATCTGAAAGTGCGCGACCGCGCGAGCTATGCGTTCGCGCTCGTCTCCGTTGCCGCCGCCTTGCAGATGGACGGCAACACCGTGAAGGCCGCGCGCATCGCGTTGGGCGGCGTCGCGCACAAACCGTGGCGCGCGAACGCGACGGAAAGCGCGCTCATCGGCAAACCGCTCGATCGCGCGTCGCTGCAAAACGCGGCCGCGCTCGCCGTGCGCGATGCCAGGCCGCTGCGCGAGAACGGCTTCAAGGTGGCGCTCGCCCAGCGGGCGATCGTTCGGGCAGTGGAACAAGCGGGAGGCACGGCATGAGCATCATCGGCAAACCATTCGATCGCACCGACGGCGTGCTCAAGGTCACGGGCCAGGCGCGCTATTCGGCCGACAACACCGACGCCAAGCTCGCGCATGCGGTGCTGATCACGAGCACGATCGCCAAGGGCCGCATCGCCTCTATCGATACCAGCGGCGCCGACACGATGCCCGGCGTGCTGCTCGTCCTGACGCACAAGAACGCAATGCGTCTGCCCAACGGCGGCGTGCCCGACGCGCAACCGCCCGCCGTGCGCAAGCTCACGCTCCTGCAAACCGACGAAGTGCGCTACAGCAACGAGCCGGTGGCGGTGGTCGTCGCGGACACGCTGGAACATGCGCAAGGCGCGGCGCGCCACGTGATCGTCCGCTACGAGGGCGCCATGCCAAACGCGGAATACGTGCGTGCGCGCGGCACGGCGTATCAACCCGAAAAGATGATGGGCCGCCCGATCACCACGAGCCGCGGCGATGTCGATGCCGGTCTGCGCCAAGGTCAGACGCGCCTCGACGCCGTCTATACGACGCCCTACGAGCATCACAATCCGATGGAGCCGCACGCGACGCTCGCGCGCTGGGACGGCCCCAATCTCACGCTCTACGACGCGACGCAAGGTGTTTCCGGCGCGCGCGGCGCGGTATCGAAATTTTTCGGCATTCCGGAAACGAATGTGCGCGTGATCTGCCCGTTTGTCGGCGGCGGCTTCGGGTGCAAGGGCTCGGTGTGGTCGCATGTCGTGCTGGCGGCAATGGCATCGAAACAGACCGGACGTCCCGTGAAGCTCGTGCTCGAACGTCCGCAGATGTTCGGCATGGTCGGCAACCGGCCGTTCACCGAACAACGCATTCAGGTGAGCGCGCACGGCGACGGCACGATGACCGGCATGAAGCACGACGTCATCTCGACCACCTCGACCTTCGAGGACTGGACCGAGAGTTCGGCCATTCTCACGCGCATGTTGTACGCGGTGCCGAATCAATCGACCTCGCACAAACTCGTGAAGCTCGACATCGGCACGCCGACATTCATGCGTGCGCCCGGCGAGACGAGCGGTTCGTTCGCGCTCGAAACCGCGATGGACGAACTCGCGTATCAGTTGCACATGGACCCGCTCGCGCTGCGCATGAAAAACCACGCGAACATGGAGCCGCAAGAGAAAAAGCCGTGGTCCAGCAAGTCGCTGATGGAGTGCTATCAGCGCGGCGCGGAAAAGTTCGGCTGGGCGCGCCGCAACCCGGCGCCGCGTTCGATGCGCGACGGCAACACGCTGATCGGCTGGGGCATGGCGACGGCGACGTATCCGGCGAATCGCAGCGAGGCATCGGCGATCGCGCGCATTCTGCCCGACGGCACGGCGATGGTCGCTTCCGGCACGCAGGATCTCGGCACCGGCACCTACACCGTGATGACGCAAGTCGCCGCCGACGCGCTCGGCTTTCCGCCCGACTTCGTGCGCTTCGCGCTCGGCGATTCATCCTTGCCGAAGGCGCCGGTATCGGGCGGCTCGCAGTCGGCGGCGAGCGTGTCGCCGGCGGTGCGTGCGGCGGCCGCGCAGGCGCGCGATCAGTTGATCGCGATGGCGCTCGCGGATCGCGGATCGCCCGTCGCCGGTTTGTCGCGCGAGGACGTCACGGTGAGCAATGGCTGGGTCGTGAGCGTTTCGACGCCGGACAAGCGCGATCCCGCGGCGGCGATCATCGCGCGAAACGGCGGCAAGGCTATCGAAGCGACGGCCACGGTGCGCCCCGGCGACGAGAAAAAGCAGTACTCGTTTCACTCGTTCGGCGCGGTATTCGTGGAAGTGCATGTCGATGCGGACCTGGGCATCATCCGCGTGCCGCGTGTCGTCGGGGTGTATGACGTCGGCACCTTGCTCAACGAGAAGACGGCGCACAGTCAGTTGATGGGCGGCATCGTTTGGGGCGTGGGCTCGGCGCTCTTCGAGAAAGGCGAACTCGACGGCCGCTACGGCCGCTATACCAACGCCAATCTCGCGGAGTATCACGTGCCGGTGAACGCGGATATCGGCTTGCTGGATATTTCCTTTGTCGGTCAGCCCGATCCGCATATCAATCCGGACGGCGCGCGCGGCATCGGGGAAATCGGCATTACGGGCGTGGCGGGCGCGCTCGGCAGCGCGGTGTATCACGCGACCGGCGTGCGCGTGCGCGACTTGCCGATCACGCTCGATAAAGTCATGCCGAAAACGATGGTGTAGTGCGGAAGGAAAGGTACGCGCGGCGCTCAATGGCACGAATGCACATTGCGCCGCGCGGATTTTTTTGACGCTTGCGGCGACTATCGACGCGCTGCACAATCGATCCTCTTCCCCACGCGAGCCGCACCGATGACCTACTCGTCAAGCGCGACCGGCATCCTGCTGGCAGCAGGGCTCGGCACCCGCTTCGATCCTTCCGGCCTTCACAACAAGCTGCTGGCGCCCTTGCCGAACGGCACGCCGGTCGTGTTTCAGTCGGCGCGCAGGCTGCTTTCGGTTGCTTCGAGCGTGATCGCGGTGGTTCGGCCGGGCGCGGAAAAGTTGGCGGAAGTGCTGAACGAAGCCGGCTGCAAGGTCATTTTCAGCATCGATGCCGAGCGCGGCATGGGCGCGACGCTCGCCGTGGCCGTACGCGCCACCGCTGACGCGGAAGGCTGGCTTGTCGCGCTCGGCGACATGCCGTGGATCGAGCCCGCGACCATCGAAGCCGTCGCGCGTCCGCTCGACGCAGGCGCGCGGCTCGTCGCGCCGTTTTATCGCGGCACGCGGGGACATCCGGTGGGGTTTGGCATCGAGTACGGCGCGGCGCTCGCCACGCTCGATGGCGACGCAGGCGCGCGCGGCATCTTCGCCATGGAAAAGCCGACGGTCATCGAAGTGAATGACCGGAACGTGCTGCGTGACGTGGACTTGCCTGGCGATTTATCGGACGGTTAACGCAGTCGCTTTGTTACGTGGAGTCATGCACAACGAGCGCGGGCATGGACATGCCTCGGCCGTCGTCGATATTTCTGCGGCAATCGCCGTCATGCTCTCCAATGCACCGCATCCGAACGACGGCGCTTGCCCCGCGCCGTCGACCTCGCAATAACGCCTACGCGGCGATCGCCGTCACATTCGCCGGGCCTGCCACGTCCGCGTTGGCATTGACGTTCGCGCTCAGATAACGCCGGCTCACTTCCACCAGCGTCGCGCCGAAGCCCTTCTTCGCCTTGAAATCGGTACGCGCGCTCGTCACCACGCGCGGCGCCGCGCTCCACTCGATGTGCGCGCCCGTTTCGATCAACGCTTCGACGAGCGCGACATCCTCGCTGGATTCGAGCGGCGGAAAACCGCCTGCCTGCAAATAAGCCCGTGCCGAGACGCCGAGATTCGCGCCGTGGATATGGCGATGCCCGTCCGCATCCGTATAAGTGCGGCCGAAATGCTCCTGCACCGCGCCGAGATGCGGCGACCAGTCATGCACGCCGATCACGCCGCACACCGCATCCGCGCAGCAGTCGAGCTGGCGCGAGAGCCAGTCGTCGGCGACGGTCGTGTCGGCGTCGGTGAAGGCAAGCCAGCGCGCGCCGAGCGCGAGCGCCCGCTCCGCGCCATGCGCCCGCGCGATGCCGACATTGCGCGCGTCGATACTCGTGACGTGCGCGCCGAGTGCGGAGGCGATGTCGCCCGTCTCGTCGCTGCAACTGTCGAGCACGACGATCACGCGCACTTCTTCTCCCAGCAATTGATGATGGTCCGCCGCGCGCCGGGCGGCAGTCACGCACGCGCCGATATGCGCGGCTTCGTTATGAGCAGGGATGACTATGGCAAGCATGGCGACTCCGTTTTGATTTTGTGGTTCATCGGCAGTCAAAGCCGCGATTGTTTCGAGGTACAGCAATGGGTGTACCCATGCGCACGCGGCGAGGCTCGCAACCGCTCTTAAGGGCACGACCATCCCAAAAAAGTTGCCCCAAAAGCCGAAGCGCCGATAGAATTCACTGTATGTATATACAGTACTTTTCGTTCCTTCCGGCTTCCTCTCTGCGATGAAAAGCGTCGTCTTCGATCCGTCCTTCGCCGCCTGGCGCTCCGCCGCGCGCACGCTCCTCATGGAAGGCGCGCGGCCGGAAGACGTCGTATGGCTGGAATCGGATTCCTCGGCAACCGTGTTCGGCAGCATCGACGGACCGCCGCCCGGCCCCGAGAACCCCGACGCGCCCAAGCCCGTGAAGATCGCCCGCGAATTCCTCGCGATGCTGGCAACGGCCGCCTGCTATCGCACGCCGGCCCGCTGGATGTTTCTCTACAAGGTGTTGTGGCGCTGGACCCAGGGCGATCGCGCGGTCGTATCGCCGGACGATCCCGACGGGCAGCGCCTGCAACACATGATCGAAGCCGTGGAGGCCGAGGAAAACGAGATGCGTCGCGTGCTGCGCTTCAGGCATCGCGATTCGTCGCTCGGACCGCCCGAGTTCATCAGCTGGTGCGAGCCCGTGCACGACCTGCTGGAGCACGCCGCCATGCACTTCGCCACACGCATGGGCAGCGCCACGTGGATGATCGCGACGCCGCACGGCGCGGCCTTTTGGGACGGCGCGCTGCTGCGGGTGGACCGCACGAGCGACCCGGAAGAAAAGCCAATGGATTTCGGCGATACCGCGATGAGCGGCGAGGCCGTGAGCGGAGACGCCATCGAAGCGCTGTGGCTCGCTTATTACGAAAGCACCTTTACGTCGGCGGTGGAAAATGCCGCCGAAGTGGCATCGCACATGCCGGTGCGCTACTGGAAGAGCCCGGAAAACCAGCGCGCAGATCCCACGCTGATCTCGCGCGCCGATCCTTATTCGCGGCGCGACCGGCATCCGCGCAACGTTCCCGCGGACATGGAAGTGGCCCTCAACACGGATCTGGAGCCGCTTCAGGGCACGTCGCTGAAGGAGCCGCCCTCGCTCGACGCGTGCAAACGCTGTTCGCTCTGGCGCAACGCGACGCAGGCCGTGCCCGGAATCGGTCCGGCGAACGCGCGCGTCATGCTGGTCGGCGAGCAGCCTGGCGATAACGAAGACCGCGAAGGCAAGCCGTTCGTCGGTCCGGCGGGCAAGCTGCTGGACGAGGCCATCGGCGAGGCGCAACTCGCGCGCGAATCGCTTTATCTGACCAACGCGGTGAAGCACTTCAAATTCGACCCGCATGGCGATGAGCGGCAGCACGTTGCGCCCGGACAGCGCGAACGCGAGGCCTGCCGGTTCTGGCTGGAGGAGGAACTGACGCGGATCGCGCCGAAAGTGGTCGTGGCGCTTGGCGCCACCGCGCTCAAGGCGCTGACGGGGCATCGCACGGCGCTGTCCGAGTATCTCGGCAAGACCATCGAGCACAAGGGGCGCATCGTGGTGCCGACCTATCATCCGTCGTATTTGCTGCGGCTGACCGACGAAAAGATTCGCGGCGAAGTGTTCGGCACCATCGTCGAGGCGCTCGTGTTCGCACGGCAGATCGCCGAAGGCACCGCGACCATCCGCACGCCGGTGAAGCATCGGACGCGCTAGCATCGGTGCAAGCCGCGTATCACAAACCCCAATTGCAACGAGAAGAAACAGGACGCAACAAGACGAAAGCGCCGTCAACCTTCCTGTAAGCCATGCGTTATACCCGTGTCGCGCCGCTCTTTGCCTGTTGGCGCTCACTCACGAATCGTTCCGACGACACATCCATGGCCGCTCTTCCCCTCGAAGCACTCCGCCAACAACAATCCATCACCGCGCTCGTGCCGAAATCGGCCGGGCAGTTGCAAACCGAGCGCGAGCGCGTCATTGCCCGCGCCGGCATGTTCCTGAACGCGACCATCGTGCTGGCGCTGCTGGGCTTGTCGGTCGTCGCGTGGCTGCCGTTTTCGTCGGTGCAGCAGGAATTCCGCTTCGGCGTGCAGGAAGTGATCGCGGTCGGCGTTTTTGCCTCGTGCCTCTTTCTGCTGCACGAGCGCGCCGAACTCATGCTCGGGCTTTACAGCTTCGAGCCGGTCGAACAAACCACGCAGGGCGAATTGCGCGCGCTTTTGCATCGCGTGCCGGAAGGCGCGCAGTATCAGCAAGCGCTCGCCGCCGACAACCGCACTTTCGTGACCGGCGAGGTGGACGACATTCGCCGCCGCGCCGAAGCCTTCATTCCGAAGACGCTACCGGCAGAAGACGGTAATCCGGAAACCTGACCGGAAGATAAGTCCCGGCACCCGCGCCAGGACAAAAAGTGAACCGAAAAGCCGCCGCCTTGCCCATGCAGGGCGGCGGCTTTCTTTTCATCGAAAGCGCGCCGCTGTGCCTGTTTCTTGCTGAATGTGAAGCGAACGGACCATTCACGGGAGAGGCCAAGCATGAGCAAACTGCCGCATATCGAAAAGTACGATCACCCGGCGGGCGGCTGGGGATCGGTCAAGGCAGTTACCTCGGCACTCGTCAACGAACACGTCGCGCTCAACGGCGCGCGCATTCTTCTGCATCAGAACAAGCCGGACGGCTTTGCGTGCGTGAGCTGTTCGTGGGCGAAGCCGGCCGATCCGCATCTCTTTGAATTTTGCGAGAACGGCGCGCGGGCAACCGCGTGGGAATTGACGAAGAAGCGGATCGATCAGGATTTTTTTGCGCATCACACGCTCGCGGGATTGACGGCGTGGACCGATTTCGAGCTCGAATCGCAAGGCCGCCTGACCGAGCCAATGCGTTACGACGCCGCCACCGACCGTTACGTGCCGGTTCCGTGGCAACAGGCTTTCGACGAAATCGGCGCGATGCTGCGCGACGCCAGGCCGAAGCGCAGCGTCTTCTACACGTCGGGGCGCGCATCGCTCGAAACGTCGTACATGTTCCAGTTGTTCGCGCGGCTTTACGGCACGAACAATCTGCCGGACAGTTCGAACATGTGCCACGAGAGTACGTCGGTGGCGCTGCCGGAGACCATCGGCGCGCCGGTCGGCACCGTGACGCTCGACGACTTCGAGCACACCGACTGCTTTTTCTTCTTCGGGCACAATACCGGCACGAATGCGCCGCGCATGCTGCATCCCTTGCAGGAAGCGAGAAAGCGCGGCGCGCGCATCATCACCTTCAACCCGATCAAGGAACGCGGGCTCGTGAGCTTCGCGAATCCGCAGTCGCCGGTGGAAATGCTGTCGCCGATCCAGACCGCCATCAGCACGCAATATCTGCAACTGAAGATTGGCGGCGACATTGCCGCGGTCACGGGCTTGTGCAAGGCGCTGATCGAAGCGGACGACCTGGCGCAAGAAAACCAGAAGCCGCGCGTGCTGGACGCCGCCTTTATCGCCGAACACACGCACGGCTTCGATACCTTCGCCGCCGCGATGCGCGCCGCCGACTGGAGCGACATCGAAACGCAATCGGGCCTGACGCGCGCCGCGCTCGAAGCCGCCGCCACCGAATATGCGCGGGCCAAAGCCGTGATGATTCTCTACGGCATGGGCATCACGCAGCATCGCGAAGGCGTGCTCGCCGTGCAGATGCTGACGAATCTGATGCTGCTAGGCGGAAACATCGGCAAGCCGGGCGCGGGTATCTGCCCGATTCGCGGCCATTCCAACGTGCAGGGTCAGCGCACGGTCGGGATCACGGAGAAGCCGGCGCTCGTGCCGCTTGACAAGCTCGCGGAAATGTACGCGTTCGAGCCGCCGCGCGACGAAGGCATGTCCACCGTCGATGCCTGCGCGGCGCTGCGGGACGGCGAACTCGATGCATTCATCAGCCTCGGCGGCAATTTCGCGCGCGCGACGCCCGATCATCACGTGCTGGAACCGGCGTGGCAAAACGTGCCGCTGACGGTGCAAATTGCCACGCACCTGAACCGCAGCCATCTGCTGCACGGGCGTGCGGCATATCTGCTGCCTTGCATCGGGCGTATCGAGGTGGATCAGCAGGCGAGCGGCCCGCAGATCGTCACGGTCGAGGACAGCACCGCGTGCGTCCATGCGTCGAAGGGCTTCGCGGAACCCGCGAGCAAGACGTTGCTGTCGGAGCCCGCGATCGTCGCGGGACTGGCCAAGGCCACGCTGCAAGGACGTCGCGGCAAGGTCGACTGGGACGCCTGGACGGCCGATTATTCGCTGGTGCGCGAGGCGATCGAGAAGACTTACCCCGATCAGTTCAAGGAATTCAACGCGCGCATGTCGCAGCCGGGCGGGTTTCATCGGCCGATTCCGGCGGCCAAACGCGAGTGGAAGACGAAGAACGGCAAGGCGAATTTCATCACGCCGGAGGGCATGGGCGAAGATCCGGACATGTCCTTCGAAGGCGAGCGCACCTTGCGGCTCATGACCACGCGCGGCGACAGCCAGTTCAATACGACCGTGTACGGGCTTGACGATCGCTTTCGCGGCGTCTTCAATACCCGAGACGTGCTGTTGATGAACCGTGACGACATGGCGCGGCTGAACATCGCGGAAGATCAGACGATCACCGTGACGACGGTATCCAGCGATGACGTGACGCGCAGTATCGACGGATTGCGGGCCCATGCATTCGATATCCCGGCCGGCTGCGCGATGGGCTATTACCCGGAATGCAATCCGCTGATTCCGCTTGCGCACCACGCAAAACGCAGCAAGGTGCCTGCGGCGAAGGCAGTTCCGGTGCGCGTGCGCGCGACGTAAATCCCGGCGTGAGGCGCGGCCGGGCATGTCCCGTGCTCGCGCTTGGCCGACTTCACGATTTTTCCATCGAGGCCACGGCCTTGCAGGAGCGCAGATGCGAGCCAACCCGTTTTCTCCCCTGATCGACGACCTGGCGCCTTCGCTGATTGCGGACTCGCCTGCCGCTTCGCCGTTGTCCGACGCCCAATATGACGAACTCGTGGCGTTTCACGGCATCGAGCGCGAGCGTCTGGTGCTGATTCATCCAGGCAGCCACAAGGCGACGCCCGCGTGGTCCGCGCAGCAATACGCCGACGTTGCCGATCAGTTGACCGCCGACGGCTGGCAAATCGCGATCATCGGCGACGCGCCCGATCCGGAGCGCACGGCCGGCGTCCTGGGCGCGATGCAAACCGCCGCGCTTTTTCTGGCCGGCGCCGTGGCGCCGCGCACGTTGCCGCGCCTGATCGCCGACGCCCGCCTGCTCCTTTCCGACGATGCCATCGCGCCTTCGCCCGCCGCCGCCGCACGTGCGCTCGGCACGCCGCATATCGTGCTCGACGAGCATCCGCGCGGCACGGACAGCGAGGCCATCATCGAACGGGCACGCGCCGAACTGTCGGATACGCGGCGCGCGCACCCCGGCACGCCCTTCACACTGCACATGCCGGTCGAACACGACGCGGCCTGACGCCATTCGGGAATTCCCATGAAATTCGATCTGCAAACCAGTCCCGTTCCCGATCCGATCGCCGATCCGAACCGCGATCCGGAAGCCGATCCGCTCACGCCGCCGTCGCCGGGGCATCGCCCGGACGAGCCGCAGCATCCCGATGCCCCGCCGGACAAGGACCCGATCCGGCGTTTCTGACACCGGGGAAACCCCCACCCTACATTTGCCGCGCCGTATGCCGTAAGAGGGGCATGCGGCGGCGCGCGCGTCGCCGCACCGTCTAGGACAACGTAAAAAGACTGCGGGGCGCACAAATGAATGGAATGACGTTGAACAAAAAGCTCGGCTCGATGATCGCCGTGCTGTGGATAGGTTTGATTGCGATCGGCATTATCGGAGCGTGGCAGAACCGCACGTCGATGATCGAGGATCGCAAGGAACAGTTGAAGACGCTGGTCGGCGAGGCATATGCCGTCGTCACGCACTTCGCGGCGCTCGCCGCCAACAAGACCCTCACCGAAGAAGAAGCCAAGAAGCGCGCGCTGGATGTCATCGGCGCGATCCGCTACGGCAAGGATGGCTATCTTTCCATCAACGATTCGAAGCCGAAAATGGTCATGCACCCGATCAAGCCCGCCATGAACGGGCAGGATCTTTCGGGATACACCGACCCGGCGGGCAATCACTTGTTCGTCGATATCGTCAAGGCGGGCGATCAGCCGGACGGCGGTTTCATCAGCTATCTGTGGTCGAAGCCAGGCAGCGACAAGCCCGTGGCGAAGCTCTCGTATGCGCAGCGTTTCGGCCAGTGGGACTGGTATGTCGTCACCGGCATGTATATGGACGACGTGCAGAGCGCATTCTATGCAAGCGCACTGCGCTGGCTCGCCATCACGATGCTGCTCGGCGCCATCGCGACGGCCGCGATGCTTGTCGTTCTGCGCAGCATCAAGCGCAATCTGGGCGGCGAACTGGAACTCGCGGTGGATGCGGCGCATCGCATTGCGCGTGGCGATCTGACGGCCGCCGTGCCGGTGCGTGCCGGCGATACATCGAGCCTCCTGCACGCGCTTTCGGTGATGCAGCTCGGCCTTGTCGAGACGGTGTCGCGTGTGCGTAACGGCACGGAGAACATCAACGTGGGCGCGTCGGAAATCGCGGCGGGCAACACCGATCTGTCGCAGCGCACCGAGGAGCAAGCGGCCGCGCTGGTCGAGACCGCATCGAGCATGGACCAGATGACGGCCAACGTGAAGAACAACGCCGAGAGCGCCGCGCAGGCCGCGCGCCTTGCGGGTCAGGCCGCCGATGTCGCGACGCGCGGCAGCGGCGTGGTGGACGAAGTCATCAACACGATGACGCGTATCACGGCAAGCTCGCAACAGATTGGCGACATTATCGGCGTGATCGATGGCATTGCGTTCCAGACCAACATCCTGGCGTTGAACGCGGCGGTCGAAGCGGCGCGCGCGGGCGAGCAAGGACGCGGCTTTGCGGTCGTGGCGGCGGAAGTGCGCAGCCTCGCGCAACGTTCGGCGACGGCGGCCAAGGAGATCAAGGCGCTGATCGAGACGTCGACGCATACGGTGCAGGAAGGCGCGTCGCTCGTGACGAACGCCGGTTCGACGATGGGCGAGATCGTGTCGTCGGTGCGTCGTGTAAACGAGATTCTCGATGAGATCAGCAATGCATCGCGCGAGCAGAGCGCGGGCATCGAGCAGGTGAATCGCGCAGTCGTCGAGATGGATCAGGTCACGCAGCAGAACGCGGCGCTAGTGGAAGAAGCAGCGGCTGCGGCGCATTCATTGAAGGATCAGGTGGATGGGTTGCGAGAGGCAATCGGCAGTTTTCATTTGCCGGCTTGAGGAGTGCATCGGCGCGGGTGGTGAAGGTGTGAGTCGCGCGCGCTGCTTCTTGAATGGCCGAAGCGAGTCTCGCCGTCGCTTGCATAGTGACGGCGATCGCTCCAAGGCTGAATTATCGGCCGCTTACTCTTAAACCGCTCCACGAACCGCGCCCGATAAGCCGTTCCGACCAGCAGATTCTCGTCACCGAAATCGTGGTGCGGTTTCGGATCGTCGGCTGCTCATTGCGCCAAAAACCGCTCCACCAATCGCGCCCAATAAGCCGCCCCGACCGGCAGATTCCTGTCGTTGAAATCGTAGTGCGGGTTGTGAACCATGCAACCGTCCTCGCCCGCGCCGTTGCCGATGCGCAAAAACGTCCCCGGCCGCGCCTGCAGCATGAACGCGAAGTCCTCGCTGCCCATCAGCAAATCCGTGTGGTCGACCACGTGCTCGGCACCCACCAACTCGCGCGCCACCTGCGCCGCGAATTCCGTTTCGGCATCCGAATTGACGACCACCGGATAGCCTTCCAGATACTTGATCGTCGCCTTTGCGCCGTAGCTCGCCGCCTGCGCATCCACGAGTTCGCAGATACGGCGCTTGAGCAACTCACGCACCGGCTTGCTGAACGAGCGCACCGACAGTTCGAGCGTCGCGCGATTCGGAATCACGTTGTTGACCGTGCCCGCGTGCATCGAGCCGACCGTGACGACGGCCGGTTGCGCGGGATCGACATTGCGCGCGACGATAGTCTGCAAAGCCATCACGATGCTCGCCGTCACCACCACCGGATCGACGCTCAAATGCGGACGCGCCGCATGCCCGCCCACGCCTTCGATCTCGATCGACACCTGATCGCACGCCGCCATGAACGGCCCCTTGCGAAACAGGAACGTGCCGGGCGCGACGCCCGGATGGTTGTGCACACCGAATACGGCATCGCAAGGAAAGCGCTCGAAGAGCCCCTCCGCGATCATGCGTTGCGCGCCGCTCGGCAAACCGTGCTCTTCCGCCGGCTGAAAATACAGATGCACCGTGCCATTGAAACGCCGCGTGCGCGCTAGATGCCGTGCCGCGCCGAGCAGCATGGTCGTATGGCCGTCGTGGCCGCACGCGTGCATCTTGCCCGGCGACTCGCTCGCGTACGGCTTGCCGGTCTGCTCGTGAATCGGCAGCGCGTCCATGTCGGCGCGCAGGCCGATGCGCTTCGTGCCATCGCCCGCCGTCAGCGTGCCGACGACACCCGTTCCGGCGATTCCCCGGCTCACTTCCCAACCCCACTCTTCGAGCTTCTGCGCGACGAGCGCCGAGGTGCGCGTCTCCTCGAACGAGAGTTCGGGATGGCGGTGGATGTCGTGACGGATCTCGCGCAACGCGGGCGCATCGTCGGAAAGATCGGCGAGTTCGGTGAAGAGTCGGGTCATTTGCAGGAACCTTGGCTGAATCGAAACGGAAAACGGAAACACGAACGGCGCACATGATCCTCCAGTCGCGCGTCGCGTGCCAGTTCCGCGCGATTTTTTGCCAATTTCGATCGCTAGGATCGCGGCGAACCAAGTGGAATTGGCTCCATTGGATGCATCGGAATGGCTCTGACCAGGAGAGCCAAATTTAACTATAGTCGGCTCTGAATCCGACTGATGCAACCGCGCGCCGCGCCCCAAGGAGAACTTCGCCGTGTCCAAACTTCCTCAAACTTCGCCCGCCATCGTCACTCGGGCCACCAACGCGGACCTTCAGGCCCGCAAGAATGCCGCCACGCCGCGCGGCGTCGGCGTGATGTGCGACTTCTACGCGGCGCACGCCGAGAACGCGGAACTCTGGGACGTCGAAGGCCGACGCTTCATCGACTTCGCGGCGGGCATCGCGGTGTGCAACACGGGGCATCGGCATCCTAAGATCGTCGAGGCCATGCGCGCGCAACTCGACTGCTTCACACATACGGCCTATCAGATCGTGCCTTATGAATCTTACGTTTCGCTCGCGGAAAAAATTAGCGCCCGTGCGCCCGGTCAAGCGCCGAAGAAGACCGCGTTCTTCACGACCGGCGCGGAGGCCGTCGAAAACGCCGTGAAAATCGCGCGCGCGGCAACCGGGCGGCCCGGCGTGATCGCCTTCACGGGCGGCTTTCACGGCCGCACGATGATGGGCATGGCGCTCACCGGCAAGGTCGCGCCGTACAAGATCGGTTTCGGGCCGTTCCCCGCCGACGTCTATCACGCGCCGTTTCCCAACGCACTGCACGGCGTATCGGTGGCGGACTCGCTGCGCGCCATCGAGCATCTGTTCAAGGCGGATATCGAAGCCAAGCGCGTCGCGGCGATCATCTTCGAACCCGTGCAAGGCGAAGGCGGCTTCAATCCGGCGCCCGCGGACTTCGTGCGCGGCGTGCGCCGGATCTGCGACGAGCACGGCATTCTGCTGATCGCCGACGAGGTGCAGACGGGATTCGCGCGCACCGGCAAACTCTTCGCGATGGAGCATTACGACGTGGTTCCCGATCTCATGACGATCGCGAAGAGTCTCGCGGGCGGCATGCCGCTATCGGGCGTCGTGGGCCGCGCGGACATCATGGACAGCGCGGCGCCAGGCGGTCTCGGCGGAACTTACGCGGGCAATCCGCTCGCGGTGGCGGCGGCGCACGCGGTGCTCGATATCATCGACGAAGAGCAACTCTGCGAACGCGCCAACACGCTCGGCGACAAGCTGAAAGCGAAGCTCGAAGCGATTCGTCGGGACGTGCCGCAGATCGCCGATGTGCGCGGTCCGGGCGCCATGATCGCCGCCGAGTTCTGCAAGCCCGGCACGCACGAACCCGATGCCGATTTCGCCAGGCGCGTGCAGGCGCGCGCGCTGGAACGCGGTTTGTTACTGCTCGTGTGCGGCGTGTACGGCAACGTCGTGCGCTTCCTGTTTCCCCTCACGATCCAGGAGCCTATATTCGACGAAGCCCTCGGCATTCTCGACGAAGTGTTGAGCGAAACCATCGCCGCCGCGGCTTGAGCACGGTTCGCCCCTTCGTCGTATGCTGAATGCAGAAATCTCAAGAAGGAATCGCAAGCAAATGAGCCTCAAAGACCAACTCAAGGACCCGGCACTGCTTCGTCACGCGTCGTATATCGCTGGTGAATGGCAGCAAGCCGATGACGGCGCCACCTTCGACGTGCTCGATCCAGCGAACGGCGAGTCGCTCGGCGCCGTTCCGCAAATGGGCGCGAGCGAAACACGCCGCGCCATCGCGGCCGCCAACGCCGCGTGGCCCGAATGGCGCAAGAAAACCGCGAAGGAACGCGCGGTCATCATGCGCCGCTGGTACGACCTGATGATCGCCAACGCCGACGACCTTGCGCTCATCCTCACGACCGAACAAGGCAAACCGCTCGCCGAAGCGAAGGGCGAGATCGTCTACGCGGCTTCGTTCATCGAATGGTTCGCCGAAGAAGGCAAGCGCGTGGCGGGCGACACGCTCGCCACGCCCGCCGCGGACAAGCGCATTGTCGTGACGAAGGAACCAATCGGCGTGTGCGCGGCGATCACGCCGTGGAACTTCCCGGCAGCGATGATCACGCGCAAGGTCGGTCCGGCGCTGGCGGCGGGCTGTCCTATCGTCGTGAAGCCGGCCGAAGCCACGCCCTTCTCCGCGTTCGCGCTGGCCGTGCTCGCGGAGCGCGCGGGCGTGCCGAAGGGCGTGTTGAGCGTGCTGACCGGCGACCCAAAAGCCATCGGCGGCGAAATGACGGGCAACCCGACCGTGCGCAAGCTCTCGTTCACAGGCTCGACGGCGGTAGGCCGTCTCCTGATGGCGCAAAGCGCGCCCACGGTCAAGAAAGTCACGCTGGAACTCGGTGGCAACGCGCCCTTCCTCGTGTTCGAAGACGCCGATATCGACGCGGCGGTGCAAGGCGCGATTGCATCGAAGTATCGCAATAGCGGTCAGACGTGCGTGTGCACGAATCGCTTCTATGTGCACGAGCGCGTCTACGACGAGTTCGCCGCGAAACTGGCGACGGCTGTAGGCGACCTGAAGGTTGGACGCGGCACGGACGACGGTGTGTTGCTTGGCCCGCTCATCAACGAAGCGGCGGTGAAGAAGGTGGAAGCGCATATCGAGGATGCGCTGGCCAAAGGCGCGACGCTGACGGCCGGCGGCAAGCGGCATGCGCTCGGCCACGGTTTTTTCCAGCCGACCGTGCTTACCGGCGTCACGCCGGCCATGCAAGTGGCGAAAGAAGAGACGTTCGGCCCGCTCGCGCCGATTTTCAAATTCTCTTCCGACGACGAAGCCATTCGCCTGGCCAACGACACCGAATTCGGACTCGCCGCATACTTCTACAGCCGCGACATTGCACGCGTGTGGCGCGTGGCGGAAGCGCTCGAATACGGCATGGTCGGAATCAACACCGGCCTGATCTCGAACGAAGTCGCGCCGTTCGGCGGCGTCAAGCAATCGGGACTGGGCCGTGAAGGCTCGCACTATGGCATCGACGATTACGTCGTCATCAAGTATCTGTGCCTGCAGGTCTGATTTTTTAGCCGATGCACCGAGCGAAGGCCCCGCGCGTGTTTAACGCCGGGGCCTTCGCTCATTTCGATGCCGCGACGGGCGTCACTTTCACCGCGGCCGCGGAAACGAACACCGCATGCACGGTGTCGCCCTTCTTGAGGTTGTCGGCTGCGACATCGGGCGGAAGGTCCATGGTCTCGGTGCGCCACGGTCCGCGCAGCGTGACGGTGTGATGCTTCTTGTCGACCCTCACGACCGTGGCGAGAATCTCGACCTGACGCGAGGAATCGAAGCCGCTTGCGCCATTCGCGCCCGAAGCGGGCGAATAGGTTTGCGTGTCCACGCGCTTACGCAGGCCCTGATCCTTGCCCGTTACCTTTTCCACGTTCGAAACCAAAGCGTTCTTGTACTGGACATCGACCTTGTCGCCGACATGAAGCTGATCGAAACCCGTCACTTCCTTATTGACGAGCACTGTCGAATCGCCACGCGGACCATGCACGATGAGCGTGCGCGTCGACGGGTCTATGCCCGTGATGACGGCTTGAACGTGGATAGGCTGCGCCGCGCCGATGACCTGCCGCGCCTGGTTCGTCAATGCGTCGTTGGTCTGAGCGAAAGCGGTGCCGGACGCCACGACGATTGCCGTCATCGGAAAGAGAGAAAGCGCGCGAAAGCCTGATTTCATTTGATCACTCCTCGTTGCACATCGGTAGTCCAAACAAATTCGCTCGACGATATCATGCAGACGACTACGCCCAGACGCACGCCCACGGCGGATATGGCCCCGAACCGGTAGAATCGATCGACAGGACCGGCTAAGGGCAACGACGCGTATATTCGACGCGCCGACGCGTCACGCGTATTCTTGCCCGCCGCATTTTTGACCTTTTAGGGGCGTTATGCGACGTTCGGCATTTTTTATCCGCTTCATTGGCATTGGTGTTCTCTTTCATATCTACGTTGGCGTGCGGCTCATTCCCGATGCGCCCGTCGGCCCGGCGCTCAAGGCGCTTGCCATCGCACTGCTCGTCGCCTCGCTGATTTTGATTCCGCTCGGCATGTCCGCGCGATCGATCGAAAAGCAACCGCTTGCGGATCGGCTCGCCTGGTTCGGCCTGACCGCGCTCGGCTTCTTCTCGTCGCTCCTGCTGCTGACCTTCGCGCGCGATCTCGTGCTGCTGTTCGTGCATGTGTTCGACTGGCTGCGCGGCACGCCCATAGGCGCGCCCCGCTTCGTTGCCGAGAGTGCGCTGGCCGTGCCCATGCTCGCGTTGCTCTCGTCCGCCGCCGGCTTTTACAACGCGCGAAAGCGCGCGCCGGTAAAGAGCGTGGACGTGCCCATCGACAATTTGCCGGCGGCGCTCGAAGGCTTCACTATTGTGCAGATCAGCGATATCCACGTCGGCCCGACCATCAAGCGGCACTATGTCGAGCGAATCGTCGCGGCCGTCAATGCGTTGCAGCCGGATCTGATCGCGGTGACGGGCGACGTGGTCGATGGCAGTGTGCCGCACCTCGCTGCTCATACACGCCCGCTCGCGGAATTGAGCGCGCGGCACGGCGCGTTCCTCGTCACGGGTAATCACGAGTATTACTCGGGCGCGGACAAGTGGATCGTCGAATTCCGGCGGCTCGGCATGAATGTGCTGCTCAATCAGCATGTGGTGCTGAACCACGACGGCGCGCAAGCCGTGATCGCCGGTGTCACCGATTACGGCGCGGGCAGCTTCGATCCCGCGCACCGGAGCGACCCGGCTAAAGCGATGGAAGGCGCTCCCGCCGATGCCACCGTGCGCGTGCTCCTTGCCCATCAGCCACGCAGCGCGACCGCCGCCGCCGATGCGGGTTTCACGCTGCAACTGTCGGGGCATACACATGGCGGACAGTTCTTTCCGTGGAACTTCTTCGTCAAGCTGCAGCAGCCGTTCGTGTCGGGTCTCGTGAAATTTAACGGACTGTGGGTGTACACGAGTCGAGGGACGGGCTATTGGGGACCGCCCAAGCGCCTCGGCGCGCCTTCCGAAATCACGCGCGTGAGGCTGGTCGCGGCGCCTGCAGCTTGAACCGAGCTTGGCCTGCATGGAGTCAGCGCTTCGAAACGCTTTTCCAGACCACTTTCACGGTCGCGCCGGATGCGAGCGCGGCGGCGTCGCCGGGATGGGTTGTACGTATCTCGATTGGCAAGCTGTTGGCGTCCTTCAGCATGACGACGCCGGTTGCACTGTCGGCGCCCGTAACCTGCCCGACGAACTGCGTTTGCCCCGGCAGCATTTCCTGCAAAGGCTGTGCTTTGACGGGCGTGAGCGTAACCGCGCGAAGGGCCGTGCTATTCACTCGTGTGCCAATAGGCAACTTGTTCAGATCTTGCATCTCCTGCCCGACGTTCAATTGCGTCTCCTGCCCTTGCGCATTGACCACGGTGACGCGATGCGCGTCCGGATCGACAGCTTTTACCTCGCCGATGATCTGCACGAGCATCTTGCCTTCGATGGACAGCGCAGCAACCTTTGCGCTTGGTTGACGTTGAGCAAACGCATTGCCGCCATTCAATAAGCCAGTCAGCGAGCCGATCAGCAACGCTGTGCAGAAGTCGATTATTTTGATTTTCATGGCTCAGTCTCTCAATGTCAGCGAGGCCAGCCAGGCTTTCTCTCGCATACATCCTGACGAGGATGTTGTTTCGATTCTGCCCTGTCAACCCTCCGGGATGATTGAGACGGAGTGCGAAATTTTGTCACCGATCGTTTTGATGCGCGAAAGGCTTGCCTTGCTTCAAGGCGAATTCAAAGCGTTCGGCGTGTGCGCCGGCGACCGTATCCGTTCTACGCGCTTTGGCCAGGTCAGCTTTCGGTCTGGCGAAAAAGCAGCGCAGCGCCGTTCAGGCAGTAACGCAGACCAGTGGGATTCGGGCCGTCGTCGAAGACATGCCCGAGATGGCCGCCGCAACGCCGGCAAAGCACTTCGTGACGAAGGGAGCCGGGCGTTGCATCGGCGCGGGTGGCGACGGCGCCGTCGATTGGCATGGAGAAACTCGGCCATCCGGTGCCGCTATCGAACTTTGCCGACGAGGCAAAGAGCGGCGATTCGCATCCCGCGCAAAAAAACGAGCCGTTGCGACGCTCGTTGATCAGCGGGCTGGCGTTCGGCGGCTCGGTCGCGCCGCGCCTGAGCACGCGATATTGTTCAGTGGAAAGGCGGCGGCGCCATCCGGCATCGCTCAGGTTCATCTCGTACGGGTCGGCGAGCGCCGTGTCCGCGCCGCGCGAGGCAATGGAGCCGCTCGTGAAAGTGGCCGTGACCGCGCCGAAGAAAGTGCGTTTAGTGCGTTTCATGATTTTCATTCGATGAACGCCTCTTGATGGTGACGACGCCCGCCGGCGCCAACCGCTACGATTTGATGCGATAGCCGGTCTTGAAGATCCACGCCGTGATAGCGATGAACACGCCCAGAAATACTAACGTCATCGCAAGGCTTACGCCTACGGAAACATCCGCGAGACCGTAAAAACTCCAGCGAAAGCCGCTGATGAGATACACGACCGGATTAAAAAGCGCGACCGTTTTCCAGAAAGGCGGCAGGATGTTGATCGAATAAAAGCTGCCGCCGAGGAACGTGAGCGGCGTGACAATCAAAAGCGGAATGATCTGAAGTTTCTCGAAACCGTCTGCCCATATCCCGATGATGAATCCGAGCAGGCTGAATGTCAGCGATGTCAGCAGCAAAAACACGATCATCCAAAATGGATGGTCGATCCGCAGCGGCACGAAGAGCCGCGCAGTCGCGAGAATGATCAACCCGAGAATGATCGACTTGGTCGCTGCCGCGCCGACGTAACTCAGAACGAGCTCGAAATACGACACGGGCGCGGACAAGAGCTCGTAGATGGTGCCCGTGAACTTCGGAAAGTAAATGCCGAACGAAGCGTTCGCGATACTCTGCGTGAGCAGCGACAGCATGACGAGCCCCGGCACGATGAACGCGCCGTAGCTGATGCCGTCCACTTGCGGAATGCGCGAGCCGATGGCCGCGCCGAACACCACGAAATAGAGCGAAGTGGAAATGACGGGCGACACGATGCTCTGCATGAGCGTGCGTCCGGCGCGCGCCATTTCGAAGCGATAGATCGCGCGTACTGCGTGAAGATTCATGTGGTCTCCCTGTCGACCGGAATCGATGCTCCCGGTCCGATACGACTAGTTGCGCACGAGGCTCACGAAGATGTCTTCGAGCGAGCTCTGCGTCGTTTGCAGATCCTTGAAGCGCACGCCGGCTTCATCGACATGGCGCAATAGCGCGATGATTCGACCCGGCTCGTCATGGGCGTCGTAGGTGTAAGTCAGTTCGTTGCCGTCGGCGGACAATTGCAGGCCGTAGGGCGCGAGCGAAGCGGGCACGGCAGCCAGCGCGTGATCCAATTGCAGCGCGAGCTTCTTCTGCCCGAGCTTGCGCATGAGTTCGGCCTTCTCTTCGACCAGCACGATCTCGCCGCGATTGATCACGCCGACGCGATCCGCCATCTCTTCCGCTTCCTCGATGTAATGCGTCGTGAGGATGATGGTCACGCCGTTCGCTTGCAGTTCGCGCACGAGGTTCCACATGTCGCGGCGCAGTTCGACATCGACACCGGCCGTCGGCTCGTCCAGAAAGAGAATCTGCGGCTCGTGCGCGAGCGCCTTGGCGATCAGGACGCGCCGCTTCATGCCGCCCGAAAGCGTCATGATCTTGTTGTCCTTTTTGCTCCAGAGCGACAGCGACTTCAGCACCTTCTCGACATGCGCCGGGTTTTTCGGCCGGCCGAACAAGCCCCGGCTGAACGATACGGTCGCCCACACGGTTTCGAAGGCGTCGGTGGTGAGTTCCTGCGGCACGAGCCCGATCATCGCGCGCGCGGCGCGATAGTCCGTGACGATGTCGTGTCCGTTCACGGTGACCGTGCCCGAGCTGGGATTCACGATGCCGCAAACCGTGCTGATGAGCGTGGTCTTGCCCGCCCCGTTCGGACCGAGCAACGCGAAAATCTCGCCGCGCCGGATTTCCAGATTCACGTCCCGGAGCGCGCTGAACCCCGACTCGTAGGTCTTGGAGAGGTTTGAAATGGTAATGATGGTTGGCATGGCACGGACGATAGCAGATAAGGCGCGATCCGGCTGGATCGAAACGGGGCTTTCAGGGGTCGTCCGTTTGGCCGATGCACGGCGCGTGCCGCGCTGCATACAATGGGCGTCTGATCAAGGGAGCCGACATGCTGTTCGAACAGATTCAAACCGCCTGCATCAACGACGCGGACGTGCCGTGGGTGCCCTTCACGCCATACAGCGAGCACGTGCTCGTCAAATACTTCAAGCTCGATCCGGTTCGCGGCGAAACCATCGCCCTTTTGAAGGCGCCGGCGCGCGGACAAATGCCGCGGCATCGGCATACGGGCACGGTAATCGTCTACACGGTCGAAGGGCGCTGGAAGTATCGCGAACATGCGTGGATCGCGGAGAAAGGCAGCATCGTGTACGAGACCGCAGGCTCCAGTCACACGCCGGAAGCCGTTCCCGTGGTGGACGGCAGCGATGAGATCGTCACGCTCAACATCATTCAGGGCGAGCTGCTCTTCGTAAACGAAAACGGGCAAATACTTGCCGCCGAAGACTGGCGCAGCGGCTGGGAGCGCTACGCTGCCTATTGCCGCGCGCATGGATTAAAAACACGCGACTTGACGGCGTTCGGCTGAAGGCGTGGTTAGAATCGTGCATCGCACAAACATCCATTGGAGGAAGCGCGCATGAGCATACAGACGGTGGGTATCGTCGGAGCGGGAACCATGGGCAACGGCATCGCGCAGGTCGCGGCCGTGGCGGGATTCGACATCGTGCTGATCGACGTGACGGACGCCGCGCTCGCCAAGGGCGTGGCCACGCTGACGAACAGCCTGGAACGGCTGGTGTCGAAAGACAAGCTGCAGGCGTCGGTGCGCGATGCCGCGATTGCGCGCATCCAGACATCCACGGATTACGGGCGGCTCAAGGACGCGGATATCGTCATCGAGGCGGCCACGGAGAACGTCGAGCTCAAACACCGCATTCTGAAGCAGATCGAAGCAGCGGCGCGGCCCGAGGCGATCATCGCGTCGAACACATCGTCTATTTCGATCACCGCGCTTGGCGCAACGCTTGCGCGGCCCGAGCGGTTCATCGGCATGCACTTCTTCAATCCGGTGCCGCTGCTGCAACTCGTCGAAGTGATTCGCGGCGTGCAGACGAGCGACGACACCGCGAACGCCGTGCGCGCGCTCACCGAGAAGCTGGACAAGTCGCCCATCGGCGTGAAGAACTCGCCTGGTTTCGTGGTCAACCGCATTCTCGTGCCCATGATCAACGAAGCCTTCTTCGTGCTCTATGAAGGCGTGGCGAGCGCCGAGGAAATCGACGCGGGCATGAAGCTCGGCGCAAATCATCCTATCGGTCCGCTCGCGCTTGCGGATCTCATCGGCCTCGATGTGTGTCTCTCGGTCATGGACGTGTTCCTGAAGGATTTCGGCGATTCGAAATATCGAGCGTGCCCGCTGTTGCGCGAACTCGTGTCCGCGGGTTATCTCGGCCGCAAGACGAAGCGCGGCGTTTATCGGTACGACTGAGCTCAGGCTTACGCGCTTTTCGGCAGACGCTCGCGGTCGTGCGGCGCGGCGAAGTCAAGCACGGGACCGGCCGGCACGATCCCGGTCGGGTTGATCGAGCGATGACTCTCGTAGTAATGCCGCTTGATGTGCTCGAAGTTCACCGTGTCCGCGACTCCCGGCATCCGGTAAATCTCGCGCGTGTAGTTGGAGAGATTCGGATAATCCGCTATGCGCCGCAGATTGCATTTGAAGTGGCCGGCGTACACGGCGTCGAAGCGCACGAGCGTCGTGAACAGTCGGATGTCGGCTTCGGTGAAGCGCTCGCCCGCGAGATAACGGTGCGAGGCAAGGCGCGCATCGAGGAAGTCGAGGGTATCGAAGAGCGGCTGCACGGCTTCCTCATACGCGGCCTGGGTGGTCGCGAAGCCCGCTTTGTAGACGCCGTTGTTCACGGTGTCGTAGATGCGCGCGTTGAGCGTGTCGATCTCCGCGCGCAACTCGGGCGGATAGTAATTGCCCGCTTTGGCGCCCTGGCCGTCGAACGCGGCATTCAGCATGCGAATAATTTCGGACGACTCGTTGCTAACTATCGTGCCGCGCGCCTTGTCCCAGAGAATCGGCACGGTCACGCGGCCGGTGTAGCTCGCGTCCGCCGCCGTGTAGACCTGATGCAGAAAGCGCGCGCCGTTGATGGCGTCGGGCACGACGCCCGGACCATCCGCGAAGGTCCAGCCGTTTTCGAGCATGAGCCAGTGAACGACCGAGATGTCGATCATCTCTTGCAGCCCCTTGAGCGCGCGCACGATAAGCGTGCGATGTGCCCACGGACACGCCAGGCTCACGTACAAGTGATAACGGCCCGCTTCCGCCTTGAAGCCGCCCTCGCCACTCGGACCGGGCGCGCCATCGGCCGTGACCCAGTTGCGAAACGCCGCGTCCTTGCGCACGAAGCGCCCGCCGGTCGATTTCGTGTCGTACCACTTGTCCTGCCATTGCCCGTCGACGAGAAGTCCCATCTGCATGCTCCCTGATCGTTGTTTGCGTCATCACAAGCACGTGGTGGACCGCGCCGCCGCTCTTGCCGTACCATCGCGCCGATGAACGTTCGATGGAGTCGAACATGTTATCCGAGGAAGAACTCGCCCTGCTCGATGCAATCCGCTCGACCGGCAGCCTTTCCCGCGCGGCGGCGCGACTCGGCCGCGCGCCCTCGACGATCTCGCATGCCGCGCGGCAACTGGAAACGCGCTTCGACGCGCTGCTGTTCGACCGCCGTCGTTACCGCCTGCAACTGACGCCAGCGGGCCATCTTCTCGCCGATGAAGCCGCGCGTCTGATGATCGACGTTTCGCGTCTGACGCAGCGCGTGAAGCAGATCGCGAGCGGCTGGGAAGACCGGTTGTGGATCGTCTGCGACGAGATACTCGAGTTCGAGACCTTGCTGCCGGTCGTGCAGGCGTTCGACGCGCTCGCGTCCGGCGTAACCCTGCGCATGACGCATGAAGTGCTGGGCGGTACGTGGGAAGCACTGCGCGATGGCCGCGCCGATCTCATCGTCGGGGCGACGAACGAACCGCCCGCGATTCCCGGCCTGCGCTGGTTCGAACTCGGCGTGATGGAATGGGTGTTCGCCGTGGCGCCACGCCATCCGCTGGCGAAGGCGGTAGAACCGCTCGGGCGCGAGCAGATCGCGGCGCATCGCGCGGTGGCGGTCGCGGATTCATCGCATGGATCGGCGGGACGCGCTTACGGCGTGCTCGGCGGACAAGCGGCGCTCGCCGTGCCGGGCATGCGCGCGAAGATTCTTGCTCAACGGCAAGGACTTGGCTGCGGTTGGGTACCAAAGCATCGAGTGGCTTCGTTGCTGGCGCGTGGCGAACTGATCGCAAAGCAAACCGCCGATCCGCGCGAGCCCAACGTTCTATACGTAGCATGGCGCGGCGATCACGAAGGCCGCGCGTTGCAATGGTGGATCGAGCAGTTCCGTCAGGCGCGTCTGGCCAGGCGTCTGGTCGATGGCATCGACGCGTTCGCCTGAAACTACGGCAGCTTGACCACCGAAGGCAACGAAAAGACCAGACAGCATAAAAGCCACAGCGAATATACGAAGAGGCCTCGCAGCCGCCTGCGCCGCCGGCCGTCGTCTTCACGTGCTTGCATGAGCATGATTGCCATCTCGTCGAGTAATCGTTTCGTCAAGCGTATGCGAAGCCACCGCACATTGCCAGCGCGCCCGAATACCGTGCGCCATCGGCAATTTTTAGTAGTATGGATTGGATGCCGCCGAACTTACCGCTATGATGCCGGCGCTAAAACGCCCCGTCTCACTGATTTCTTTTCATTCAAGGCACCATGTCCACCACTCCGAACGGGCCGCCGAATTTGAACCCGCGCCAGCCAGTCGATATCGCGCGCATTTTGCTCGTCATTGCCATTCTGACTGCGCTGACTGTTGGCAGCCTTTATATTCTGCGGCCGTTTCTGCCGGGGCTGATCTGGGCCACGACGATCGTCGTCGCCACCTGGCCGTTGATGGTCGCGGTGCAACGCCGCTGCGGCAATCGCCGCTGGGCCGCGACGACTGTCATGCTGCTCGTGCTGCTGATCGTCATCGTGCTGCCGTTGTATCAGGCTATCTCCACGCTCGCATTGCACGGCGCCGAGATCATGTCGGCCATCAAGAGCTTGCCCACGTATGCACTTCCCCCGCCGCCGAGTTGGGTTCACGACGTGCCGCTCGCCGGTCAGCGCGTCTCGGCCGAATGGCAGACGCTTTCCGACGCCGGCCCCGGCGGCTTGCTCGCCCGCATCGAACCGTATGTGACGATCGCAGCGCGCTGGATGCTGTCGCACGCGGCCGTCGTCGGGGTGTTCGTGATGCACATGGTGATCACGATCATCATCTCCGGCATCCTTTACATGCAGGGCGAGGCAGCGGGCCGCTTCATCGTGCGGTTCGCAACGCGGGTTGCCGCGCAGCGTGGCGCCGAAGCCATCAAGCTCGCCGGCCTCGCCATTCGCGCGGTGGCGCTCGGCATTGTCGTGACGGCCGTGACGCAATCGGCGCTCGGAGGAATCGGCTTGTGGATCGCGGGCGTGCCGGCCGCGGGCATCATCACCGCCGTCATGCTGATGTTGTGCCTCGCGCAAATCGGGCCGCTCTTGCCACTGCTTGGGGGCGTCGCCTGGCTTTTCTGGCACGGGTCGCACGTCGCCGCGATTCTGTTGCTGATCTGGTCGATCATGATTGCCATGCTCGACAATTTTTTACGTCCCATACTCATCCGCCGCGGTATCAATTTGTCGATGCTGCTGATTCTTTCCGGCGTGCTTGGCGGCATGTTCGCATTCGGAATTGTCGGATTGTTTATTGGCCCGGTCATTCTCGCGGTCACCTCGGCAATATTGAACGCGTGGATCAACGAACAGCCTTCATTGCCGCAAGTAGACGCCATGAGTAAGGAAGAGCTGACCGGATCGACGGCCGCGCGAGGCATAAGCGACGTATGAGCGGACGGCGCAAAACATTACGCTTATATCTGCTGAACCGGCACTGGGCGCAAAATTAGGAAAACACCTAAAGCGTATCTGACGCGATACAAATCCAGCTTTATATTTTGAATCATCCCAAAATAAGAAATCGCTTAAGCAATGGCTTAGGACTCTGATTAATTTGAGAAATCGCAAGCAAACACACAATGTTTCGCTGTGATTTAAAGAGACATATTCCGCTACAATGCACTTCTTTGATACTTGCCCTCTCAGGGCGTAGGGGAATGACCATGTCTCTGCGCGACGTGGACGTCATCGACTACATCGGAGTGAATTCCTTGCTCAAGCGCGTGTATGTCGGGATATTCGATGAATGCGACTGGCACGATGAAAAAATGCATGAGGATTTGCTGACGCGGAAAATAGACGGCTATAACCGTTATATTCGCTCGGGTCAGTTACTTATGAATTATCCGCACGTTCGCGGATATCAGATCGTATTTGAATACGTGTCGATGCACAAAATGACGCCCAGCGCGCTGCAGTATTGGAAAACGCGTGAGCGCGTCATCCACGCGGCGGGTTTCGATGTACGTGTGCGCGCCGTGGACGTTCGCCGCTCGCTCGGCATCAAGGTCGACGACGTCGCCAAGGTCGAAGCCGAGCTGGTCGAACCCGCAGCTATCGAAGTGCTTGATGCGGACCCGCGCAGTCGCCTCGCCGACGTGACCGACATCTCTTATCTGCCGCCGTTGATGCCTTCCAAGGCGCAACAGGCGCAGACTCTCCCGGCGGTTCTTACCCGCCTGTCGTTGCGGCGCGCGGCAATGAACTGAATTTCGTTGTACTCGGAGCCGTTCGGTGCGCGACGAGCGCGCTTCGGAAACACGGGTGAGCTCTCACGGGATACACCGGTGAGCCAATTCGGGAAGCAAATAAAGCGGCGAGGCCTGAAAGCCTCGCCGCTTTTTCGTGGGCACTTCCGAAGTTACTGCACCAGACTCAACGCCGACGTCGCGATGGACGGCACGGCAATATTATTGGTCTTCGCGTACTGCACAGCCTGCGTAAGCGTCTGCATCAGCGATTGCAACTGCCCCGGCGCCGATTGCGCGATATACGTTGCAGCCTGCGCCGTGCCAGGATTCGAGCCGGCCTGCATGAGCGAGGACATGTTCATCGAATTCTTGACCGAACTCAGATTCGATTGCAGCCCCGCGTATTGCTTGACGCCCTGACCCAGCGAAGCTAGCCCATCCGTGAAAGTTTGCTTGCTCGCGGCCGTCGGCGGCGTGGTCGATCCACTGGAAAAAGCCTGAATCAGCGATTGCGACACGCTTTGCTGCGTACCGCCAAGCTGCGACAGCGCACTGCTGCTCGGCACACCGCCGCTTCCCGACGCGCTCGACAGCAGTCCCGCCGCCGACTGCGCCTGACTCGCGACGCCGGACATTCCCATGGCCGAAGCAAGATTCGATTGTCCGCTCAACACCTGTTGATTCGCGCCGAGATAGCTTTGCACTAGCGAACCCAATCCCGACGACTGCGTGCCCGCGCTGCCCGACACATCCGACTTGCCGCTGCCGAATCCGAACTGTTGCAGGTTGATTTGCGCGTTGGATGCGACCGGCGCGACAAGCGCCCCCGTCAAACCAGCCGCCAGTAGCGCAAACCTCAACGAGCGCTTCACCATGTTGCGTTCCTCCATTTGACTTGTCCGATGATCGAACAGGCTCGGTTCGACCTTCAGACAAATTGACGGTTCGCGCTGTTTACATTTGCTTGCGATTACGTCAGGAGAAATGTCCGGCGAGATCATTTTGTCTGGCGAAGCTCCGGAAAATCCTCTTCCCAAAATTCGAACTCGCCGCGCACCGCAGTGTTGGTGCGAGCGGCTTCCTGTCGACGAAGATCGACGCGCCGAATCTTGCCCGAGATGGTTTTCGGCAACTCGGCGAATTCGATTCGTCGAATGCGTTTATATGGCGAGAGCCGCTCGCGCGAAAACGCGAACACGCTTCGCGCCAGTTCCGGTCCGGCGGCGAAGCCGTGTCGCACGGTAACGAACGCCTTCGGCACAGAAAGCCGTAACGGGTCCGGACTCGGCACGACAGCAGCTTCCGCGATCGCCTCGTGTTCGATCAACACGCTCTCCAGCTCGAACGGACTCAGCCGATAGTCCGAAGATTTGAACACGTCGTCCGCGCGGCCGACGTAGACGAAGTAGCCATCCGCGCCGCGCGAGGCGACGTCCGAGGTGCGATAGAAGCCGCCGCGCATCGCGTTTTCGGTGGCGGTCGGGTTATCGGCGTAACCGGTCATCAGGCCGAGCGGCGGCGGATTCAGCACCAGCGCGATCTCACCTTCGTCGGCGAGCGCGCCATCTGGATCGAGCAGCGCCACGCGGTAACCGGGCAGCGGACGTCCCATCGACCCCGGCGCAACCTGTTGACCCGGCGTATTGGCGATCTGCGCGGTGGTTTCAGTCTGGCCGTAGCCATCGCGGATAGGCACGCCCCACGCCGTGTGCACGCGCTCGACGACCTCGGGATTGAGCGGCTCGCCCGCCCCGACGATCTCCCGCAGCTTCACCGCGTAGGACGCCAGCGGCTCTTGCACCAGCATGCGCCACACGGTCGGCGGCGCGCATAACGTGGTGATGTCGTATTGCACGAGCGCATCGAGCGTGCGCGCCGCATCGAAGCGGCTGAAGTTGTAGATGAAGACGCAAGCCTGTGCATTCCACGGCGCGAAAAAGCAGCTCCACGCGTGCTTCGCCCAGCCCGGCGAGCTGATGTTCCAGTGCACGTCGCCGGGTTGCAGGCCGATCCAGTACATCGTCGAAAGATGCCCGACCGGATAGCTCTCGTGCGTATGCGCGACGAGCTTAGGCTTCGACGTCGTGCCCGAAGTGAAGTACAGCAAATAGGGATCGCTGGCGTTCGTTTCGCCATTTGCGGTAAAGTCCGGCGACGCTTCGTAGGCCGCGTCGTAGGCAAGCCAGCCATCGCGCGGCTCGCCCACGGCGATACGCAGTCCCGTCACGTCGATGCCCTCGAACTTGTGCGTCTCGCCCGCATCGACGATCACGTGTTGCACGCGTCCAAGCGCGATGCGGTCGCGCAAGTCGGCAGGCGCGAGTTGCGTGGTCGCAGGCAGCACGATAGCGCCGAGCTTCATCGCGCCGAGCATGGTCTCCCACAACTCGACTCGGTTCGGCAGCATCAACAAGATACGCTCGCCGCGCGTGACGTTCAGCGCGCGCAAATGGTTGGCGACGCGCGCCGAACGCTCGCTCATCTGCGCGAATGAAAGACGCGTCTCGCCGCCACCTTCGTTGACGATATGCAACGCGGCCGCATGGTTGCCGCGCGCCATCGGATCGAAATAATCGAGCGCCCAGTTGAAACGACTAAGCGCCGGCCACTGAAACTCGCGATACGCGGTGTCGTAATCGGTGCGATGTCGCAGCAAAAAGTCGCGTGCTTCGATGAAAGGCTCTGCCGGGTTCATTTCGTCTCCGTGATTGTTTTGATTGCCCCGTGCGGCGCGCGCTTGAAAGCCGGTTTCAGAGCTGACGCGCGATCACCATGCGCTGCACTTCGCTGGTTCCTTCGTAAATCTGCGTGATGCGTGCATCGCGATAATGCCGCTCCACCGGATAGTCCTGCAGATAGCCATAGCCGCCGTGAATCTGGATGGCATGCGAACAGACGCGCTCCGCCATCTCGGACGCGTACAGCTTCGCCTGCGAAGCCTCCGACAAACACGCAATGCCCTCGGTGCGCATGCGCGCCGCGTGCAGCACGAGCAGGCGCGCGGCGTTCAGTTGCGTGTGCATGTCGGCGAGCATGTTCGCGACCGACTGATGCTCGAGAATCGGCTTGCCGAACTGGCTGCGATCGTGGGCGTAGGCGCGCGCCGCGTCGAAGGCCGCGCGCGCGATGCCGAGCGCTTGCGCCGCAATGCCAATGCGCCCGCCTTCCAGATTCGACAACGCGATCTTGAGCCCTTCGCCGCGCTTGCCGAGCAGGTTCGCAGCGGGAATCGCGCAATCGTCGAAGGTGATGGCGCAGGTATCCGATGCGCGAATGCCGAGCTTGTGCTCGGGCGGCCCGACATTGAAGCCAGGCGTGCCGGTCGGTACGATGAACGCCGAGATGCCGCGCTTGCCGAGTTCGGGATCGGTCACGGCGAAGACGATAGCCACGCCCGCGCGCTTGCCATTGGTCACGAACTGCTTGCTGCCCGAAAGCACCCATTTGCCGTCGCGCTCGGTTGCGCGCACGCGCAGATTGTTCGCTTCCGAGCCCGCCTGCGGTTCGGTGAGGCAGAACGCGCCGATCACTTCGCCGCTCGCGAGCTTCGGCAGCCATTCGGTCTTTTGCGCGTCGGTGCCGAAAGCGAGGATCGGGCCGCAGCCGACCGAGTTGTGCACACTCATCAACGTGGCGCAGGACGCGCAGCCCGCCGCGATTTCTTCCATCGCGAGCGCGTAGGCGGTGTAGTCGCTGAACGTGCCGCCGAGTTCCGCAGGCACGATCATGCCGAGCAAACCCAGTTCGCCGAGTTGCCGCACGACGGCGTCGGGCAACGCGCCGTCCCGGTCCCACTGACCCGCGTTCGGCGCAAGCACTTCGGTCGCGAACTGACGCGCGGCATCGCGAATCATGCGCTGCTCTTCGGTAAGAAAACTGTCGATCATGGTTGGAGCCCGTAGAAGGTGCCTGAAGCGATCGGATAAACTTGCTCGCCGCGTCTTTCGGAAACGGCGCAGCGGCGCGTTGCAAGTCATGCCTCGATCATGCGCGGCGCGCGTGGCGTGTTCACGAGTCTAGGCAATCGCCGGACATTAGCCGATGCCTGAAACGATCACGCTAACTGAGCGCTTTGGCCACCTAGTGACAACCCCAACATCCACGAAGGACATCGAACGGGATTCGATCGCCGCAAGTCTCGTCGACGCAGCCTTGCGCTGCGCACAAGCACGCGGCGTCGATCGCGCGATGCTGCTCGACGCCGCGCAGATCGCGCCCGCGCTGCTCGACACGCCGCATGCGCGCGTCACGCCCGCGCAGTACGGCCGCCTGTGGCACGCCATCGCCGACGCGCTCGACGACGAGTTCCTCGGCCAGGACGCACACCCGATGCGGCGCGGCAGCTTCGTGCTGATGTCGCACGCCGCGTTGAGCGCGCGCGACGGCGCACAGGCGCTCGGGCGCATCGCCGGATTCATGCGGCTCGTGCTGGACGAGTTATCGTTCGAGCCGGATATCGGCGCGACGCGCGTGCGCCTCTGGCTGAACGACGGACACGGCGAACGCAAGCCCAAGAGCATGTTCGCTTGCGCGACCGGCTTCATCCTCGTCTATGGATTGTTGTGCTGGCTCGTCGGGCGACGCATTCCGGTGCTTGCAGCCGATTTTCGTTGCGAGGAACCAGCGGATAGCGACGAATACCGGCTGATGTTCTGCGACACCCTTCGTTTCGACGCGCCGCGTTCATTCGTCGATTTATCGCCCGAATGCGCCGCGCTGCCCGTCGTGCAGACAACCGCCACGATCAGACGCTTTCTGCGCGACGCGCCCGCGAATTTCATCGTCAAATATCGGAATTCGGAATCGCTCGCGGCGCGCATTCGGCAGCGCTTGCGGCAGACCGCGCCGGCCGACTGGCCCGAGGCGGACCGCATGGCGGCGGAATTGAACATCGCGCAGGCCACCTTGCGTCGGCGTCTCGCGCAGGAAGGGCTGACGTATCGAACCATCAGGGACGCGCTACGCCGCGATCTGGCGCTCTCGCGTCTTGCGGATACCGACGAAACCATCGCTCAGATTGCGAGCGCGCTCGGCTTTGCGGAACCGAGCGCTTTCAGGCGCGCCTTTAGAAAGTGGACGGGCGTGCGGCCGGCGGATTATCGCCGCGCACGCTGAGAGCGCGCGTATATCGACGCTGCTATATTGAGACGTCGAAGAATTGCCCACGGAGCGCATCATGACGAAAGCACGGCCCGACGAACCCGCGACGCACACCCACGAAGAGGAGTTGCTCGACGAAGCGCTGGATGAGACCTTCCCGGCGAGCGATCCGATTGCCGTGGACGCCGAGCCGGAAGACAACGAGGAACGCAAGCGGGCTAAGTAAGACTCAGAGGGGATCGTTCGGACCCGGTTCATCCGGAGTCGAAAGGAGCGTCACCAGTTTGTCGACGTGCTGATGCAGCAACTTCACATGCTTGTCGATCTGTTCGAGACGGCCGGAAAGGTCCGCCTTCGCCGCTTCGCTCATGCGGTCGGAGGCGATGAGTTCATCGGCCTTGGGCAGCATTGGCTCGACTTGCAGCAAACCTAGCTGGCGTTCCAGCCGACGCAAATCCTGCGACAGCAGTTCGCGATTCTTGCGAAACAAAAGATCGCGACGATTGGCTTCCGCCTGCTGCTGCGCGAGATCGGCCACGCGGCGCGTTGCTTCCGTTTGCGACAGCAGCGGGTCGGGACCGCGCAACACGGAACGCTTGGGCGCGGGATGCGCCGTGCCGCGGAACACCGCGACGGGCGCTTCCTCGTCGAGCGCGCGTTGCACGCCGGAAGGCACTTCGGCGGGGTTGCGGCGCTCGTCCATCCAGTGCGGCGGCAAGCCCGTCACGAGCTCGATACCGCGCACGAATTCCTCGTTGAAGTCGCGCTGACCCGCGACGATGAGCTTCATCAGCGAAGGCGAGAAGCTCATCATCCGCGCGAGTCGCGCAGCGCCGCCCGGCGAACCCACCAGAACATTCAGGTTGGCTCGCCAGACGACGAATAGCGTTTCATCGAAATCTTCCATGAAAGGGCTCCCGGCTGACCGATGCACCCAAAGGCGCATGTCGACAATGCGCGCGTTCGAGTCGCGCGCCAGCGCTTCCGGCTTGCGCTTCTTGCGTCCGTGCGCCGTGGGGCGCGCTTCACCTGCAGATTCATACCGCATCAAACACCATACTACCTTGATCGGCAAGCCCGGCGGACATAAGGGTCCGCGCTAATGGCGCCGGTGATTACGACTGGAACGCGACAGGCCACGCAAAGAGCGCTTGCCAACCCGTCGCGGCCACTATATTAAGGCTCGTTGCGCAAATAGCCCACCTTGCTCGGATCGAGCATGCGCCAGGTCACGACAAGCGAGATGGCGCACATGGCGGTGACATACCAATAGAACGCCGATTCGCTGCCCGCTGACTTCAGCCACAACGCCACATATTCCGCCGATCCGCCGAACACCGCATTAGCGACGGCGTACGACAGCCCGACGCCCAGCGCGCGCACTTCGGGCGGAAACATCTCCGCCTTAATAAGACCGCTGATCGACGTATAAAAGCTGACGATGGCAAGCGCGGCCACGACCAGAACGAACGCCATGAACGGGCTCGTCACGTCGCGCAACGCGTGCAGCAGCGGCACCGTGCAGAGCGTGGCGAGCGCGCCGAACCAAAGCATCGACTGACGACGCCCGATGCGGTCCGACAGCGCGCCGAAAAGCGGCTGCATGATCATGTAGACGAACAATGCGCCCGTCATCACGTTACTGGCCGTCTTGGCGTGCATGCCCGCCGTATTGACCAGATATTTCTGCATGTACGTGGTGAACGTATAGAAGATCAGCGATCCGCCCGCCGTGAAGCCGACCACGGTCATGAACGCGCCCTTGTGCTGCATCAGGCCGCGCAAAGTGCCCGCTTCCTTGCGTTGCCGCGATTCGGCGGTCGTGGTTTCTTCGAGCGAACGACGCAGAAAAAGCGAGATCAGCGCCGCGCAAGCGCCGACGAAAAACGGCACGCGCCAGCCCCACGCCTTGAGCTCTTCGGTCGAGAGAAACATCTGAAGGATGACCAGCACGAGCAGCGCGGCGAGCTGTCCGCCGATTAGCGTCACATATTGAAACGATGCGAAGAAACCGCGACGGCCGCGCAGCGCCACCTCGCTCATATAGGTTGCGCTCGTGCCGTACTCGCCGCCGACGGACAAGCCCTGGAAGAGCCGCGCGATCAGCAGAAAGAACGGCGCCCACGCGCCGATGCTCGAATACGTCGGCAGAAAGGTGATGACGAGCGAGCCGCCGCACATCATCAGCACGGAAATCATCATTGCGTTGCGGCGGCCGTGTTTGTCGGCGATACGGCCGAAGAGCCACCCGCCGATCGGGCGCATGAGAAAGCCCGCCGCGAACACGCCAGCGGTATTCAACAATTGCGTGGTCGGATTGCCGCTCGGGAAGAAGGCCGCCGAGAAATACAGCGCAAGGAACGAATAAATATAGAAGTCGAACCATTCGACGAGATTGCCCGACGATGCCCCGACGATCGCGAATACGCGGCGACGGGTATCTTCAGCGGTGTAGGCGGGAATGTCGTTCATGGGTAGTCTGTTCCTGGTCTCGGCGTTTGATCGGCCGGCACGACACTGCCGGGGCGAATCGCTCTGCGGCGTTCGGGCGCAAGTTTATACGACGATTCGCGGAAAAGCGCGCAAAGATGATTGTGATTTCCCCAATGCGGCGCGCGACAAAGGCGGCATCCATCTTTATGCTTTCAGCCGACGCGGCTTGTCGCCAAAGCCTTCGCGCGGCTTACGCCATTCGCATGTTTCCCGGCGTGGCCACGGGTTAGGGAATTTCCCTTATCGAACACGGCGCTGCGGATTTGTCGATAAAGTCTCGCTCGTCCATCATTGGAGTTTCGTATGAACATGCCGCGCCATATCGTGCTGGACGACGCGTTGGCGTCGAAATTCGCGCAAGTCGCGCTAGGTCACCTCACGCGCGAGTATCCCAACAAGCTCGATCACGTCATGGCGAGCGCAGCGGACGTGCAAAGCCCGCGCGCGCTGCATCCCGTCTTCTATGGCAGCTTCGACTGGCATTCGTGCGTGCATGGCTATTGGCTGCTTGCGCGTCTCGTCGACCGCTTTCCCGCGCTGCCCGAAGCCGCGCGCATTCGCTCGGTCATCGACGAACATTTCACCGATGCCAACGTCGCCGCTGAAGTCGCCTACCTCGAACGCCCGGCGGCGCGCGGTTTCGAGCGGCCCTACGGCTGGGCGTGGCTGCTCGCGCTCGCGGCCCAATTGCGTTCGATGCACACCGAGGAAGGCGCGCGCTGGGCCCGTACGCTGCAACCGCTCGCGGATGCCTTCGTCGCGCGCTTCGTCGAATTCCTGCCGAAGTCGACGTATCCGCTGCGCGTCGGCACGCATTTCAACATGGCGTTCGCGCTGACGCTGGCGCTCGGTTATGCACGTGTGGTTCGTGATGGCGATTTCGAGCGCCTTCTCGTCGATACGGCCACGCGCTGGTTCGCCAATGACGAAGCCTGTCAGGCGTGGGAACCGGCCGGCGACGAATTCCTCTCGCCGTCGCTGATGGAAGCCGTGCTGATGCGCCACGTGTTGCCCGATGCATCGTTCAACGGCTGGCTCGAACGCTTCTTGCCGCGTCTTGCCGTGCGCGAACCCGCGACGCTCTTCGTGCCGGCCACCGTCACCGATCGCAGCGACGGCAAGCTCGCGCATCTCGACGGCCTGAACCTGAGCCGCGCGTGGTGCCAGCGGACCATCGCGCGGGCGCTGCCTGCGGGCGATGCGCGCATCGGCGTGCTCGACGCGAGCGCCGACGAGCATCTGGCGGCGGGCATCGCGCACGTGGCGGGCGACTACATGGGCGAACATTGGCTCGCCACGTTTGCGTTGCTGGCGCTGGAAGCGTGACGCGTTGAGCGCCACGCTGAATCAGACGCGCGGCTGGAACGCGATGACCGCCATTCCCGCGAGCGCAATGACCGCGCCCGTCACGTCCCACATCGTCGGCCGGATGCGATCCACGGCCCACAGCCATGCGATCGCCACACCGATATACACGCCGCCATACGCCGCATAGACGCGCCCTGCCGCCGCATCGTGCAGCGTGAGGAGCCACGCGAACAACGCAAGCGAAAGCGCGCCGGGCACGACCAGCCAGGGCGAGCCATCGAGCTTCAGCCATCGATACGGAAAGTAGCAACCGGCGATCTCCGCGATGGCCGTCACGACATAAAGCAGAAGAGTTTTCATGGACAGTCGGGCAGCGGGTTCGACGCGCATTATCGGCTGCTTCGGCAGCAAGCGTCGCCCTGACACGGCACAATGACGCCTCTTGCTCACCTCGCCCTGCAATTGAACGCTCCCGACACTATCGAGCATCCGGCCGCCGTGCCGGTGCACTGGCACAAGCGCGTGCTGACGCTCGCGTTTCCCATCGTCCTCGCAAATCTTACGCAGCCGATTCTAGGCGCGGTCGATACCGCCGTCGCCGGTCATCTCGACGGACCGCAATATATTGGCGGCGTCGCGCTCGGCGGGCTCGTTTTCAGCTTCGTGTTCTGGAGCTTCGGCTTTTTGCGCATGGGCACGACGGGCCTCGTCGCGCAGGCGTTCGGTGCAGACGATTCGCTTGCCCTGCGCGCAAGCGTATTGCGGGCGATGCTGCTCGCGCTCTTCATCGGCATGGCGGTGCTGGCGTTACAGGTGCCGATCATCCGTTATGCGCTCGCCGCGCTCGGCGGTAGCGCGGCCGTCCAGAGCACGGCCAGCGCCTACTGCCACGCGCGCATCTGGGCCGCGCCCTTCGCGCTTGGCAACTACGTCGTGCTCGGGATGTTGCTCGGCTGCCAGCGCGTGCGGCTCGCGCTCGTCACGCAAGTGTTCATCAACGTGGTGAATATCGTGGCGGTCCTGCTATTCGTGTATCGCTTCGGCTGGGGTATTTCGGGCATCGGCGCGGCCACGGCGGCTGCGGATTTTTGCGGCTTCGCGCTCGGTCTTGCGATTCTCTGGGGTTTGCGTCCACATGGACTTCCGGCGCTCGCGCTGCGCACGCTGCTGGACGCGCGCGCGATGAAGCGCCTCGTCGCGCTCAATCGCGACATCTTCATTCGCACGCTGTGCCTGCTCGGATCGTATGGATGGTTCGCCCACATGGGCGCGCGTCAGGGCGATGCGATCCTCGCGGCCAACGCCGTCCTGCTCAACTTCCAGACCTTCATGGCCTTCGGACTCGATGGCTTCGCGCACGCCGCCGAAGCGCTGGTCGGCGCGGCCACGGGCGCGCGCGACCGCCACGCGTTTCGCCAGGCCGTGAAGGTGACGATGCTGTGGTCGGCGATCGGCGCGGCGGGCTTTTCGCTCGTTTATTGGCTCGCGGGCGAGTGGATCATCGGCCAGCTCACGGATCAGCGGGACGTGCGTGCCGCCGCGCTGCGCTTCTTGCCTTGGGCCGTGGTGATGCCGCTTGCATCGGTCATCAGCTTTCAGCTCGATGGCGTGTTCATCGGCGCGACGCGCACGCGGGAGTTGATGGTGTCGACGGCTGTATCGCTTGGCATCTTTCTATTTGCCGCGTGGTTGCTGAACGGCTGGTTCGGCAACCACGGATTGTGGCTCGCGCTCGCCATCTTGATGATCGCGCGCGCCGTTACGTTGCTGGTGCAGTTGCCCGCGATCGAGCGGAGATCGTGCGTGGATTGACGTGGAGTGGATGGCCTGACTCAATCCGCCTTCGCCTTCAACGCCGCCATACCTTCCAACAACGCCTTGTGAAACGCCACCGGGTCCTGCATCTGCGGCGCATGACCGAGCTCGGCAAACTCGACGAGCTTCGCGCCCTCGATCCGCTGCTGTGCAAGCTTCGCCAGCTCAGGATAACGGCCCAGCGTCGGGCGAATCTCCGGCGGCGCCAGATCCTTGCCGATGGCCGTCGTGTCCTTATCGCCGATCATCAGCAGCGTCGGGGTTCGCAACTGATCGAACTCATAGACGACAGGCTGTGTATAGATCATGTCGTACAGCAACGCCGAGTTCCACGCGACCGCATCTTTCCCCGGTCCGCGATACATTCCCGCAAGCATCTGCACCCACGGTTCGTAGTCCGCGCTCCAATGCCCCGCGTAATACGTGCTGGTCTCGTAGCTGCGGATGCCGTCGGCCGTGGTCTTGAGCTCGCGCGCATACCAGTCGTCGATGGAAATGGACGGCACGCCCTTCGCCTTCCAGTCTTCCAGACCAATGGGATTCACGAGCACGAGTTGCTCGGTCTCGCGCGGGTACATCAGCGCATAACGCACCGCGATCATGCCGCCCGTCGAATGCGCGATCAACGTGGGATGCGTGACGCCAAGCGCCGCAAGCAGCGCATGCGTATTGCGCGCGAGCTGCTGGAAGCTGTACTGATAACGCGCCGGTTTGGTGGACTTGCAAAAGCCGATCTGGTCCGGCGCGACCACGCGATACCCGGCTTCGCTCAAGGTATCGATGGTCTTTTTCCACGTCGCCGCGCAGAAGTTCTTGCCATGCAGAAGCACGGCCGTGCGGCCATTGGGATGCGCGGGATGCACATCCATATAGGCCATCTGGACGACCTGCCGTTGCGACGAAATGGAGAACCGCGCGACCGGATAAGGATAGTCGAAGCCTTGCAGTTCAGGTCCGTATGCTGGGCCATCGTTGGCGGGCGCGTCTTGCGCGTGAGCCTGGCTCGCGGTGAGCATCGTGCAACACGAGACGAGCGACAGCAGCAGGTTTCGCGCGATATCGAGCTTGCGGCGCTTGGCGTTCATTGGCTTCCTTCCATTCGTTTCGATGCGGCCTTCGCCTACGGCGCGGCCCGAGCCGACGCATTCTAGCGTGGATGAATTTCTTCCGTTCCATGTGCACTGCACTGCCTTATACTCTGCGGCCTCGATTCGCCCGGCTTAAGCCGAACGGCTGACCATCAGGCGGCGAGTTCTCACGCATCAGCACGGATCTTCATACTCAGCATGCAAGTACGCATCAAGGCATTCGTCGCCGCGCTTCTAGGCGCCGCGTCGGTCGCGGCGGTCGCGAGCGACTGTCCGCAGTTCAGTCCGGGCGGCCGCGCGCCCGTCGTCGTCAATCAGAAGATGCGCGCGTCCACGCAGGAAATCTGCTATACCGATTTCGCTCTGCTGCATTCCGGCGTCACGCACGGGCCGCTCTGGTCGGCGGAGCATTTGACCGCGCAGAGCGTCGATGACGCGAAGAACAACACGCGCACCAATCGCTTTTTCGTCGACAAGCGGCTGCCGGCCGGCGACAGCGCGCAACTCGACGACTATAAAAGGAGCGGCTACGATCGCGGCCACATGAGCCCGGCGGGCGATCGAGCCAGCAAGCAAGGCATGGCCGAATCGTTCTCGCTTGCGAACATCGTGCCGCAGGATCCGTCGAACAACCGGCGCATCTGGTCGCGCATCGAGCAAGCGGTACGCAGGCTGACCGAAGAATCCGGCGATGCCTATGTCGTGACCGGCCCGCTCTTTTCAGGGCGGCAGTTGCAGACCATCGGCGAGTCGCGCGTGTTCGTGCCGACGCAGTTGTACAAGGTGGTCTATTTGCCGAAGCGGCAAATCGCGTTCGTGGTCGTCGTCGATAATGTGCCGACCAATACCTATACGATGAAAACCGTGCGCGAACTGGAAGCCATGAGCGGTCTCGCGTTTCCCGGCATCCCCGATGCACTGAAAGACAAACGAATTGGAGGACTGAGCGGTGTTTAAACCATTTGCCAACGATACCGACGTGATGAACATCGCGGGCGACGCGATCAACATCCAGAACGGCACCACGCGTGTGTCGGTGAGCGGCGACCTCACCATCGCACGCGATAAGGCGGGGCTCGCCGCCGCGCAGGCGTTGTACAAGGCGCTCGGGGCTATCGTCGATGTTCTTCAAAAGGACAAGGCGCTGCCCGCGAAGCTTGCCGACGAGCCGACCGCGCCCGGCGGCACGGCGGATAATCCGTTCATCTGAAACGGGACGCGAGAAGACGCGACGTGATCGAAAGCCACGTTAGCCCGAGCCCGCTCGGGCCCATTTTGTTTCGCGCGGAAGGCGATTGCCTGACCGGGCTTTTCTTTGTCGGGCAGAAGTATTGCCCGGACGGTTTATCGCACGAGCCACGCGCATCGGCGCGCGTGCCGCGCGTGATCGCCGAGGCGCGCGAGCAAGTCGACGAATATTTCGGGGGCGCGCGCGAGGTGTTTTCGGTGGCGCTGCGGCTCGACGGCACCGCGTTCCAAAAACAAGTCTGGGACACGCTGCGTCAGATTCCTTTCGGCGAAGCCTGGACTTACGGCGATCTCGCGCGCCGTCTTGGCTTGCCCGCAGGCGCATCGCGCGCGGTCGGCGGCGCGAATGGGCGCAATCCGGTGTCGATCATCGTGCCGTGTCATCGCGTGATCGGCGGCGATGGCGAACTCACAGGTTACGCGGGCGGCGTTGCGCGCAAGCGTCACCTGCTGACGCTGGAAGGCGGACGCGGGCGCGAGCAACTGCTGTTGTTCTGATCCTTTCGGCGCATATCGACGAAAAAAAGCTCGCGGTCCTTTCGGCTCGCGAGCTTTTTTCTTCGACAGCGTCCGGCTTACGGATTGAGCGTCACTTCCACACGGCGATTCTCGGCGCGACCCTGACTCGTCGCGTTCGATGCCACTGGAACAGACTTGCCGAAGCCCTTCATGGAGAACTCGTTCGCCTTCAGACCGTGGCTCTTGAGGTATTCGAGCACCGACTCCGCGCGACGCTGGGACAACGCCAGGTTATACGGCGCGGAGCCGACAGAGTCCGTATGTCCTTCGATGCTGACAGACGAGAACGTCGTGCCGCGTCCTTCCGAGATGATCTGATCGAGCGAGGCTTTGGCCTTCGGCGTCAACTGGGCGCTGTTGAAGTCGAAGTTCGTCTTTTCGTCGAGGGAAATCTTGCGTGCGGCCGGCGCGACCGGCGCGACGGTCGCCGTATCCACTACCGCTGGCGGCGCGGGTTCCGCAGCCGCCGGCTGCACGGGCTGTGCCGGTGCACCGCAGACAAAGATCAGCTCGGAGACATTGTCCGGTGTCTTCGTTCCCGCGACGTTCTGGAGCGGGTTCACCGGCTGGTTGCCGCAAGCCTTCTGCGCGGCGGCCATGCATTGGCTGCCGCCTTCGAACAAGCCGTAGCATTCGGCGCGGAAAGCCTTTTGGCCGTTCGACGTCTGAATTTCGCTGAGATTGAACGTGGGACTGGACGCAAGACTGGTCGCAGGACTGGACGTGGACGAGCAAGCGGCAAGAACGGCGACGCTCGCGAGAATAGTGGCAATGGTCTTGTTGAACATATTGAATGAGTAAGCAGAGCGCCTGTTGGCAATTGACGGGATTTCCGCTTATTTCAGCGCCTGAATTGCGAAAGCGCGAATAAGCCCGTTTTGAGAAATAGATGAAGTTCGGTATCGCGATCTTGAAACGACCGAAAGCCGCCGCGATTCTAGCAACGGCTTAAGAATTTACCGCAGGGATAATTCCCAAAAAAATCGACATCCCGCTTCGCATCTCATTATTCACCGAAGCGTGCGCCATCTGAACGACTGTTGCGACCATCGACGTCATGCAATTCGGCGACATTTCGCCGGCAAGTTGCTCAATTCGGATTACGCATCCAGCTTAATGCGTATCTGATTATGGTCAGAGAATCCAATTAATTCCAGAACAACCTGCGCGCTCTACTCTTCCAAATCAAATCATTTGCGCGTGATCGAATCGCGTTTGTGCCACTCGCGAATCGCCGTTGTAGCGTTCGGGTTTATTAGGCGAAAAGATGCGCGAATCCACGGGTTTTGCCGGTAGGCGCGAGAAGATTTCCTTGTCCGCGTGAAAATTGAACGGAGCCGCCGAAAGAATGCGCGAATCGGGCAGCCGTTCGCCGGCATTCGCGCATGAAACTGAAATCGGAAACGAAGAAACGAGACAAAGCGCGAGCGTGACGATGCTTGAAAGCGAGTTCGGACGGGACATGGCTGACCTGAAATGAAACGGCGCGTAACGCCTGGAACAGAAAAGGCCTCGATCCATCTTCGGCCCTCGTTAATGCATGGATGCCATTTCAACAGGGCCAAGCGTCATCGCCCATGAGAAGGTTCTCAATTTCGTCCTATTTTTGGGATGCACTCCCGAGAAGACGAGCGGGCGTGAAAAATGCGGACGAGTAGAGTTCAAACCTTTAGCGCCACCCTTTTTGCAGGAACGGGAATCCAACGCGCGCCTCTGCCCATCGATGGGTTGTCATCCAGCGCCAAGGCGGACGGGCTTTCACCACAGACGGAAGATCCCATTGTTGCTCGGAGTCAGCCATAATTCGCGTTCGCTCAAACGGATCGCCAAGTAAAACGAACACTCCATGACCCAAGACGACAAGCTCCCCACCGTTTCGCCCCGACAGCCCATACCCAACGACGGCAACGTCACGACTGGCGTGGCAGGTCTGGACGAGATTCTGGGCGGCGGTCTCGCCGAAGGTGGTCTGTACATGATCGAAGGCATGGCTGGCGCGGGAAAGACGATCCTTTCGTCGCAGATCGGTTTTCATCGCGTGGGCCAGGGTGACATGGTGCTATACATCACGCTGATCGCCGAATCGCACACGAAGCTGCTGTCGCACCTCCGGGCAATGTCGTTCTACGACGCCGACGCCATTTCCGAACGCATGCTGTTTGTGAGCGGTTACCACGAACTGATACGCGACGGCCTGTCGGGCTTTCTCTCGCTCATCGCGGCGACCATCCGCACGAGCCGCCCGCGTTTCATGGTCATCGACGGCTTTCGCAGCGCCCGCGAATTCAGTTCGACCGAACTCGAACTCTCGCAATTCATCCACGAGTTGTCGGCCTTCGTGAGCGCCGCGCGCTGCACGACGCTCATCCTCGCGCCGCTGTCCGGCAACGAGCCGCATCCCGAGCACACATTGGTCGATGGCTTGATCGAGCTAAATCGCTACAACACCGGAATGCGCCGCGCACGGGAAATCGAAGTGCATAAGCTGCGCGCGCGCGATCATCTGCTCGGCAAGCATTTCTTCAAGATCACGGCGGACGGACTCGTGACTTTCCCGCGACTCGAAGCATCGTCGGCGAATGCGCACGACGTGCCGGACTTCGAAAGCCGTCTTGCCTTCGGTTTCCCCGATTTCGATCAGATGCTTGGCGGCGGCGTGGTGCGCGGTTCGACCACCACGTTTATTGGGCCCTCGGGCGTCGGCAAGACGCTGCTCGCGCTCAAGTTTTTGCAGGCGGGCGCGGCGCGCGGCGAGCAGTGCGTCTACTTCGGGCTTTACGAGTCGCCGGAGCGGCTGATCGCGAAGGCGGCGTCGGTCGGCATCGACCTGAAAGACGCTGTCGATAGCGGCCATTTGCTACTGGAATGGCATCCCGCCGTGGAACTCGCCATCGACGAACTTGCCTCGGAACTGATTGCGTCGATCCAGCGCTCGAAGGCGTCGCGGCTCGTGGTGGATGGCGTCGACGGCTTCTTTCAGTCGGCCAACCGCACCGAGCGCCTCGGGCTATTCTTGAACGCGCTCACGCACCGTCTGCGCGAAGCCGGCGTCACCACGCTCGTGACGGAAGAGTTGCCGCTCTACGGCGATTCGACGACGCCCACCACCTTGCGGGCGTCCGCGATGACCGAAAACATCGTGCTCCTGCGCTATGTCGAGGCAAACTCGTCGCTGTATCGCATGGTGTCGGTGGTCAAACAGCGCGAAGGTTCGCACGATACGGCGATCCGCCGTCTCACGATCGATTCGCGCGGATTGCATATCAGCGAAGGGTTCATCGGCTCGACGGGTCTGCTGTCCGGACATCCGTCGTTGGCGCCTGCGCTTTCTGTGTCGGACCCCGGCCAGCGAGCATGAAAAAAATCCTCGTCGTCGACGACGAATTCGACATCCTCACAACCTGGCGCCTCATTCTCGAAATGGAAGGCTATGAAGTGACGACCGCGTCGAACGGGCGCGTGGCGCTCGAATCCGCGCGCGCGAATCCGCCCGACCTCGTCATCACCGACTGGATGATGCCGCACATGGACGGCGTTGCCTTCATCCGCGAACTGGCGGCGAACGACTCGCTCGCACAGGTTCCCGTGATTCTCATGAGCGCGGCGGCGCATGCGCCCACGCTGGAACACGCCAACGCGCAGTTCCGCCGCAAACCGCTTTCCATCGACGATTTGCTCGATCTGGTTAAACATAAACTCGGCGAAGCCTGACCTTGGGCACGAAGCGTGCTCCTTGTTTCACTCGGACGTTGCCGGGATGCCGCAAGATCAGCCCGCTGCAACATTGACCATAACCGCTACAGACGAGAAGGGAGGCACCATGGTGCAGGATCAAGTGGAAGGCGCGGCGCAACAGGTCGTGGGCAAGGTGCAGGATGCGGTTGGCGCGCTTACGGGCGACTCGGAAACGCAAGTGGCCGGCAAGACGCGGCAGGCGCTCGGCTCGCTGCAGCAGAGCTACGGTGAGACCGTGGATCAATTGCGCGTGGCGGTGGCGAGTCAGCCGATCAACGGTTTGCTGATCGCGGCGACCGTGGGCTTCGTGCTCGGCGCGCTGTGGAATCGCGATCGTTGAGACATCGACGCGCGGCGCCATCTCGCATGGCGCCAGGCGTGAAAAAACGGCAAAGTCCGCAAGTCGGCTTTGCCGTTTTTTATTGCACGATGCTCACACCGCTTCAGGCCGCGAGCGTGTTCGCCAGAGTACCGATTCCGCGAATCGTCACTTCCACGCGCGCGCCGTCCTTGATCGATCCCACGCCGATCGACGTACCGCACGCAATGACATCGCCGGGAACGAGCGTCATGTCGTGCGACAGCAAGCTGACCTGCTCGGCGGGCGAAAAGATCATGTCGTCGAGCGGATAATTTTGACGCTCGACGCCGTCCAGCGTCGTGACCACGTGGGCCGCGCGCCAGTCGAAGCCGTTGCCTGGCGTGACGATGGCGGGCCCGAGACACGTGAAGGTATCGAAGCCCTTCGAGCGGCACCATTGCGCGAAGTTGGGATCTTCCTGCAAGAGTTCGATGGCGGTGACATCGTTCACGCACGTATAGCCGAAAATGGCCGCCTCGGCCTCTTCCACCGACGCGCCCGAAACCGTCTTGCCGATCACGATTCCCAGTTCACCCTCGTACGCAATCTTGCCGTGATAACTTTTCGGCCGCTTGATCGACTCGTTTGGCCCGATCACGGACATTGGCGGCTTGATCAGAAAGAGCGGATGCGCAGGAGGCGCCTTGTCGAGCTTCTGCGACAACGCGTAGTAGTTGTTCCACAACGCGATGACCTTGCTCGGTTCGCAAGGCGCGAGCAGGGTGAGGTCGTCGGCGGCGAAGGAAATGTCGGTCGGACGTGCTTGCCCGAACAATGCGCCGTCGTACTGCACGACGCGGCCGGAGTGCGGATCGAGCGTGCCGAAGCCAATACGGCCGTCGGCATCGCGAAAACGAATCCAGGTGGTCACTATGAAGGTCCGTGTGATTAGGAAGGGGCGCCGCGGGGCGCCTAAGCGCCCCGCTTTGCTCAGATCAATCCCGCGCCGCGCGCCCACTTATATTTCGCCCCGAGCACCGCCACTGGCAATTCGGTCGAATACGCATAGGCCGGCACGCCATGCGCGTATAGATACTCCGCCGCCTCCTCCACTTGCACGTCGCCCGCGAGCGACGCCACGATCGGCTTTTCGATACCGCGCGCCTTCATCTCCTCCTTCACTTCGATCACGAGCTTCGCGAAGACCATCGGCGGCGTGATGATCGTATGCCAGTAGCCGAGGATGATCGAATGGACGCGTTCGTCTTCTAGACCCAGCTTGATCGTGTTCTTATAGGTCGTCGGCGGCTCGCCGCCCGTGATGTCGACCGGATTGCCCGCCGCGCCGAACGGCGGAATGAACTTGCGGAATGCGGCGTCGAGATCGTCGGGCATGGTCATGAGCGACAGGCCGTTGTCCACGCACGCGTCCGAGAGCAACACGCCCGAGCCGCCCGCGCCCGTGATGATGACCGTGTTCTCGCCCTTGGGCGTCGGCAATTTGGGAATGCCGCGCGCGAACTCCAGCAAATCGCGCAGCGACCGCGCACGGATCACGCCGCATTGCTGAAACACGTCTTCGTAGATCTTGTCGTTGCCCGCGAGCGCGCCGGTGTGCGAACTGGCCGCACGCGTGCCGAGACTCGTGCGTCCGGCCTTTAGCACCACGACCGGCTTTTTCTTCGATACGCGCTTCGCGGCTTCGGCAAACGCGCGGCCATCTTTCAAGTCCTCGCAGTGTTGCGCGATGATCTCGGTGTTGTCGTCCTGCTCGAAAAACGTGAGCAGGTCGTCTTCATCGATGTCCGACTTGTTGCCGAGCCCGACGATTGCCGAGACGCCCATCTTTGCCGAACGCGAAAAGCCGATGATCGCCATGCCAATGCCGCCGGATTGCGACGACAGCGCCGCCTTGCCCTTCACGTCATACGGCGTGCAGAAGGTCGCGCAGAGATTCTTCGGCGTGTAATAGAAGCCGTAGATGTTCGGGCCCATCATGCGAATGTCGTATTGACGCGCAATCCGCACGAGTTCTTCCTGGCCTTCGTGATTGCCCGTCTCCGCGAAGCCCGAAGGAATCAGCACCGCGCCGGGAATCTGCTTCTCGCCGACTTCGACGAGCGCCTGCGCGACGAACTTCGCGGGAATGGCGAACACCGCGACATCGATCACGCCGGGCACGTCCTTCACGCTCTTGTACGCCTTGTGGCCCATGATCTCGTCGGCTTTCGGATGGATTGGATAGATCGCGCCCTGGTAGCCGCCGTTGATGAGGTTCTTCATCACCGAATTGCCGATCTTGCCGTCCTCGTTCGACGCGCCAATCACGGCGAGTGCGTCTGGCTTCATGATGCGGTTCATCTGCGCGACGATCTGCTCCTGCGTCGGCCGGTAACGCGGCGCGGCAGGCTCGAAGTCCATCACGATGCGCACGTCCGCCGCCACCGCGCCGCTCGGGCTCGCGAAAACCGGGTTCAGGTCCATCTCCGAGATTTGCGGGAAGTCGTCGATGAGGCGCGACACGCGCTCGATCAGCGTGACGAGACTCTCGCGATGCACCGGCTCTGCGCCCCGCACGCCGCGCAGCACTTCAGCCGCCTGAATGCCGTCGAGCATGGAGGCGGCTTCGTCACGCGTGACGGGCGCGAGCCGGAAGGTCACGTCTTTCAGCACTTCGACGAGCACGCCGCCGAGCCCGAACGCGATCAGCTTGCCGAACGAAGGATCGGTCACCGCGCCGATGATCACTTCCTGTCCCGCGCCGACCATCTGCTGCACTTGCACGCCGAGGACCGTCGCGTTCGCGTCGTAGTTCTTCGCGTTCTCGATGATCGTCGCGAAGCCCGCTTTGACATCGGCTTCGTTCTTCACGCCGACGAGCACGCCGCCCGCTTCCGTCTTGTGCAAAATCTCCGGTGAGACGATTTTCAGCACCACCGGAAAGCCGATGAACGACGCGAGTTTCGCCGCATCGTCCGCGCTCGTCGCGACGCCTTCCCGCGGCACGGCGATGCCGTATGCGTCGCAGACGAGCTTGCCTTCCGGCGCCGTGAGCGGCGTACGCCCTTCCGCCTTCACGCGATCGAACACTTCCGCCACGCGGCGTTTCGCATCGGCTGCATGCAGCGGGATAGCGTTCGCGACTTGCGTCGAAGAGTCATTGCGTTCCTGCACAACGGTGCTGTTCATCTGACTTGTCTCCGTTCGTATGGACGTGCCACTCCACGCCGCCTCACGAGGAGGCGGCGCGACAGGCATCGAATGAGGCGTTTAGATTGCGCCGAGGCTTCTCAGCGTCGCGATCTGATCGGGCGAGTAGCCGAGTTCGGCCATGACTTCGTCGGTGTGTTCGCCAAGCAGCGGCGAGCGCACGACTTCGGTCGGACTATCCGACAGCTTGATCGGATTGCCGACCGTCAGATACTTGCCGCGCACCGGATGATCCACTTCGACGACGGTGCCGGTTTTTCTGAGCGACGGCTCTTCGGCGATTTCCTTCATCGAGAGAATCGGGCCGCACGGAATGTCGTGTTTGTTGAGAATTTCCATGGCCTGGAACTTGGTCTTCGACATGGTCCAGCGCTCGATCTCCGCGAAGATGTCCTTCAGATGCGGCAGGCGCGCGTTGGCCGTCTTGTAGTCCGGATGGTCGATCCACTCTTCCTTGCCGATCACCTTGCAGATTTCGCCCCAGACCGGCGCCTGCGTGATGAAGTAGATATACGCGTTCGGGTCCGTCTCCCAACCCTTGCACTTGAGAATCCAGCCCGGCTGACCGCCGCCCGAGGCGTTGCCCGCGCGCGGCACCGCCTCACCGAATGTGCCGTTCGGATACTGCGGATATTCCTTCATCGTGCCGGTGCGTTCGAGCCGTTGTTGATCGCGCAGTTTCACGCGGCAAAGGTTCAGCACGCCGTCCTGCATCGCCGCGAGCACGCGCTGGCCGCGCCCGGTTGCATTGCGCTGATACAGCGCCGTGACGATCCCGAGCGCGAGGTGCAAGCCCGTGCCCGAGTCGCCAATCTGCGCGCCGGTGACGACCGGCGGGCCATCGTCGAAACCCGTCGTCGATGCCGCGCCGCCCGCGCATTGCGCCACGTTCTCGTACACCTTGCAGTCTTCGTACGGTCCGGGCCCGAAGCCCTTGACCGACGCCACGATCATCTTCGGGTTCAGCTCCTGAATGCGCTCCCACGTAAAGCCCATGCGATCGAGCGCGCCCGGCGCGAAGTTCTCGACCAGCACGTCGCACTTCTTGACGAGCGTTTCGAGCACCTTCTTGCCTTCGGGATTCTTCGTATCGATGGTGATCGAACGCTTGTTGTGGTTGAGCATCGTGAAGTAGAGGCTGTCGGCGTCGGGGATATCGCGTAACTGCTCGCGCGTGATGTCTCCGGCGCCCGCGCGCTCCACCTTGATGACGTCCGCGCCGAACCACGCGAGCAACTGCGTACAGGTCGGCCCCGACTGAACGTGCGTGAAATCGAGGATGCGCACGCCATCCAGTGCCTTGCCCGAATTATTCATGGCTGTCTCCCAATGTCTTCAGTGGCTTGTCAGTGGCTTTATTTGTACATCGTTTGAGCCATCGTGCCGGGGGCGTACACGGTCGGATCGACCCAGATGTTGACGACCGCGCTCTTGCCCGTCTTGGCGATCGATTCCCGCGCACGCTGCAACGCGCCCGCGATCTTCGAGGCCTCGTACACTTCCTCGCCATAGCCGCCGAGCATTTCGGCGAAGCGGCCATACGGCACGTCCGAGAGCAAATTGCCGACGTTGCCGCGCTCCTGACCGTACTTGGCGAGCTGGCCGTAGCGGATCTGGTTCATCGCCGAGTTATTGCCGATGACGGCGAGATACGGCACGCCGAAGCGATTCGCGGTTTCCATGTCGAACGAAGTCATGGAGAAAGCGCCGTCGCCGTAATAGCAGAGTACTTCCTTTTCGGGGTTCGCAAGACCCGCCGCGATGGCGAAGCCTGTGCCGACGCCGAGCGAACCAAGCGCGCCGGGGTCCATCCACTGACCCGGACGGCGCGGACGCACGGCCTGCGCGGAAATGGTCACGACGTCGCCGCCATCGCCGATATAGATCGTGTCGTCCGATAGAAACTGGTTGATTTCGTGCGCGACGCGGTACGGATGAATCGGGCTCGCGTCGGACGTGAAGAGCGGCATCAGCTTGGCCGTCGCGGTTTCTTCCGCCGCCGCGAGTTCGCGCATCCACGCCTGACGGCTCTGGCGCTTGTCGTTCTTGATGCGTCCGCTCGCCGCTTGCAGCACCGCACCGAGGATCGCGCCCGGGTCGCCTACGAGCCCGAGATCGATATCGCGGTTCTTGCCGACCGTGCGGTAATCCATGTCGATCTGCACGAGCTTCAGGTCGCGGCTGATGCGCTTGCCGTAACCCATGCGGAAGTCGAATGGCGTGCCGACGATCACGATCACATCGGCCTTCGCGAAGGCTTGCGAACGCGTGCGGTCGAAGTGATGCGGGTCGCCCGGCGGCAAGAGGCCGCGGCTCGCCCCGTTGAAGTAGCCGGGAATGTCGAGGCCGCGCAACAGCGCGATGGCTGCTTCGTGACCGCGCGCGGTCCACACTTGCTGGCCGTAGAGGATCGCGGGACGCTCGGCGTCGACCAGCAGGTCGGCCAGCTTCTCGATATCGAGCGGATCGCCCACCGATTTCGTCGATGCGCGATACCGTCCCGGCTGCGGAATCACGGCCTTGGAGACATCGATTTCGCGGTCGAGCACATCGCGCGGAATCTCCAGGTACGCCGGGCCGGGCGCGCCGTTGAAGGCTTCGCGCGCGGCCATCGAGATCATGTCGGCGACGCGTTCGGTGCTCGGCACGGTGGCGGCGAACTTGGTGATCGGCGCCATCATGTCGACGTGCGGCAGGTCTTGCAGCGAGCCCATCTTGTGCTGCGTCAACGCGCCCTGCCCGCCGATATGGATGATCGGGCTTTCCGAGCGAAACGCCGTGGCGACACCTGTCACCGCGTTGGTACAGCCGGGGCCGGCCGTGGTGACGACGCAACCGAGCTTGCCGGTCTGACGCGCGTAGCCATCGGCGGCGTGGGCGGCGACCTGTTCGTGACGGACATCGATGATGCGAATGCCTTCATCGACGCAGCCATCGTAGATATCGATGATATGACCGCCGCACAGCGTGAAGATGGTATCGACGCCTTCGTTCTTGAGCGCTCGGGCGACCAAATGGCCGCCCGAGACGACACCCGCGCCGCGTGTTTTTTGTTTGAGCGTGTCATCCGCGGTGGTGGTGGCGGGAGCGACTTCCGGACGGCTGCTGACGACTTCGGACATTGTTTGTCTCCTCCTCGAAGGGGGTTGTGTTCAAGGCTTCCGTGACGTCGCGCTGCCGTCCGGTTGCTGTGATATACAATATTCCACACACAGTATTAGTCAAGCGTCGAGCGATGGCGAAAACCCTGTGATGCAATGCGTCATCCCTTCATAGCGCCTCCGCATCTTCTTAAGCGCGTGTTTCGTGCTGCAGAGCATCAACAAAACAGCGTGAAATCTTATCGTGATATGTGATATATCATATTTCAGCGCACCGTCGCAGTCGCTGAAGCCCGGTTGCGCTCAGAGAACCGACGACTAGGGAGACATGATGAATATCCACGAATATCAGGCGAAGGTGCTGCTGCGGAAGTACAGCGTCGCCGTACCGCAAGGCCAGGTTGCCTTCTCCGCGATCGACGCGGCCAACGCGGCGCGCGCCCTCGGCGGCCCGGTCTGGGTCGTGAAATCGCAGATTCATGCGGGCGGACGCGGCGCGGGCCGCTTCGCCAACGATCCCGACGGCAAAGGCGGCGTGCGCGTCGTCAAATCTGTCGACGAAGTGCAAGAAAACGCGCAGCAGATGCTCGCGTCGGTGCTCGTGACCAAGCAAACCGGCGCTGCGGGTAAGGAAGTGAAGCGGCTTTATATCGAGGAAGGCTGCGACATCGCACGCGAGCTCTACCTCGGCATGCTGGTGGATCGCGCCACGTCGCGCATCACGATCATGGCGTCGACCGAAGGAGGAATGGAGATCGAGGAAGTGGCGCATCGCACGCCGGAGAAAATTCTCAAGGTGTCGATCGATCCGGCGACGGGTCTCCAGCCGTTTCACACGCGCGAAGTCGCGTTCGGGCTAGGCTTGAGCGGCAAGCAAGTGGCGGCGGCATCGAAGTTCATCGCGGCGCTTTATCAGGCGTTCGTCGATCTGGATGCCTCCATCGTGGAAGTGAATCCGCTCGTCGTCACCGGTTCCGGCGATGTCATCGCGCTCGATGCCAAGCTCAATTTCGACGACAACGCTTTGTATCGGCATCCCGATATCGAAGCATTGCGCGACGAAGACGAGGAAGATGCCGCCGAAATCGAAGCCGCGAAACACGGCCTCAATTACGTGAAGCTCGACGGCAACATCGGCTGCATGGTGAACGGCGCGGGCCTCGCCATGGCGACCATGGACATCATCAAGCTCTACGGCGGCGAGCCCGCCAACTTCCTCGACGTGGGCGGCGGCGCGACCCAGGAACGCGTCGCGACCGCGTTCAAGCTGATTCTGCGCGACCCCAAAGTGCAAGGCATTCTCGTCAACATCTTCGGCGGCATCATGCGCTGCGACGTGATCGCGGAAGGCGTGGTCGCGGCCGCGCGCGAGATCGACCTGCGCGTGCCGCTCGTCGTGCGCCTTGCCGGCACGAATGTCGACGCGGGCCGCGAGATTCTGCGCAACTCCGGCCTCACCATCATCCCCGCTGAAAATCTCGCCGATGCCGCCGACAAGATCGTCGGCGCCGTCGCCGCTGCCCATCACTGACGAGGAAGCCGACAATGAGCGTTCTGATCGATAGCAATACCAGGGTCATCTGCCAAGGCTTCACCGGCGCGCAGGGCACGTTTCATTCCGAGCAGGCGATTGCGTACGGCACGCGCATGGTTGGCGGCGTGACGCCGGGCAAGGGCGGCACGACGCATCTCGACCTGCCCGTGTTCGATACCGTCGCCGACGCGGTCGCGAAAACCGGCGCGGATGCATCCGTCATCTACGTACCGCCGCCCTTCGCCGCCGATGCCATCCTCGAAGCCATCGACGCGGAGGTGCCGTTCATCGTCTGTATCACCGAAGGCATTCCGGTGCTCGACATGCTGCGCGTGAAGCGCGCGCTCACCGGCTCGCGCAGCCGGCTCATCGGGCCGAATTGCCCAGGCGTCATCACGCCGGGGCAATGCAAGATCGGCATCATGCCGGGGCATATTCATCGGCCGGGGAAAATAGGCGTGGTGTCGCGCTCGGGCACGCTCACTTATGAAGCCGTCGCGCAGACCACCGCTGCGGGGCTCGGTCAGACGACCTGCATCGGCATTGGCGGCGATCCGGTGAACGGAACGAATTTCATCGATTGCCTCGCGCTCTTTCTCGAAGACGACGCGACTGAAGGCATCATCATGATCGGCGAGATCGGTGGATCGGCGGAGGAAGAAGCCGCGCAGTTTCTGAAGGACGCGAACACGAAGAAGCCGGTGGTCGGGTTTATCGCCGGCACGAGCGCGCCGCCGGGACGCCGCATGGGGCACGCGGGCGCGATTATTTCGGGCGGTTCGGGCACGGCAAGCGCGAAGATCGACGCAATGAAGTCGGCGGGCATTCATGTCGCCGATTCCCCCGCCGCGCTCGGCGAAACGATGCTTCACGCGATGCGGTGAGCAAGGGCGCCATTAGAAATTGAGTGGCTCCCTCGGCGCGGCAAGATAGTCGGACAGCCGTCGTCAAACTTGTCAGCGTGCAGACGCGCGCGAGCCACCGGAAACGGGTAACGCAGTATCGGCTGGAAGGATAAAAAAAGCCGCGTGACGTTCAATCGTCACGCGGCCTTTCTCAACCTGCCTGCCAGCTTTCAGTTCGGACTCAATCGAGAAAGTCGCAATTGGCCTCGACGAACGCGGCGAGATCCAGCGAATGCTGCTTCACCAGCCGCTCGACCAGTTCCGTGTCGCGCTTCTCGAGCGCCTCGATGATCCGCATGTGATCGACGATCGAGCGCGACGCGCGGTCGCTCTGCGAGATCGTCATCTTGCGAATGGCGCGCACGTGCACGAAGATGTTCTTGATCGTGTCGAAGATGATCTGCGACTTCGACAGCCGCACGATAGCCTGATGAAACGCGATATTCGCTTCCGAATATTCGTCGATGTGCTCCGCCGGCGTGGCGTCGCGGAAGTTGTCGAACATGTGGCGCAACTGCGCGATTTCCTCGTCCGACGCGCGCTGCGTGGCAAGGCGCGCCGCCATGCTTTCCAGCGCCGCCCACATGTGGATCATCTCGACGATCTCGCGCTTGGTCTTGCGCAAGATATACACGCCGCGACGCGGCACGGTTCGCAGAAAGCCTTCCTGCTCCAGCAGCGTCATGGCTTCGCGAATGGGCGTGCGGCTTACGCCCAGTGCTTCGGTCAGTTCTTTTTCGTCGAGACGGATCTCTTCCCGCGAACGGTAGATGTCCGCTTCCGCTATTGCCTGCCGCAGCTTCGCGTACGCCTGATCGCGCAGCGAAACCGTGGCATTGATCGGCTCGAGCGACAGCGTAAGGCCGCTTGGGCGAACGTCCGGCCGGTCTACGGATTGAGTATCAGATGGCATTGATGACTTGAGTTCCCATGTGCGGGCGGGAAGCATCGACACGCTTGCCCGAACCGCCGTTCTGGTCGTCCGCCGCGAGACCGGCAAACCGACCGTGATCCTGTGCGCGCTGCAGCATGTCCTGCGGCACCGCCGACGCAATCATAAACGTAACGCCCACACCCACGGCAACCAGCGCGAATCCGATGACAACCAACAAGGCGATGCTCATTTCAGGCTCCGGTTAATCTTCAAGAGCCCTCAGTATATGTTGCGTTGCAATACATTTCAACATATTTTGCATCTTGTATATCAGAAACAACGCCGGCTTCCTGGATGCAGTTTAGGCGGCTTTCTGCGTTTGCGGGGGCGGTAAAGCCTTGGCCGTGCCTTGGTTCACGCCTTCGCGCAGCTTGATCAATGCGAGAACGGCATCGATCATCGGTGTCTCGGCTTTCACAAGGCGCCCGATTTCCTGCACGACGGTGATGAGCGGATCGATCTCCATCGGGCGGCCGGCTTCGCAGTCCATGAGCATCGATGTCTTGTGCGCGCCCACCGCGCCCGCGCCATTGATGCGCCGCTCCACATCGACGCGAAAGTTGACGCCGATCCTGTCGCCGATTGCTTTTGCTTCCAGCATCATCGCTTTGGAAAGCGCGCGCGTGCCGGGGTCGCTCGTCAGCACGTCGAGCGTCGCATGCGTGAGCGCGCTGATCGGGTTGAAACACAGGTTGCCCCAGAGCTTGAGCCAGATTTCATCGCGGATGTTGTCGCGCATCGGCGCTTCCATGTCGGCGGCGGCCATGATGTCGTGCAGCGCCTGCAGGCGCGGGGTGATCTTGCCGCTCGGTTCGCCGATGGGAAACTTCTTGCCGTACACATGCTTGATGACGCCCGGCTCCGCGATCTCCGCCGCCGGCAGCAGCACGCAGCCGATTGCGCGCTCAGGTCCGAACACGCTCCACTGCCGCCCGCTTGGGTCGATGCTTTGCAGCGTCGTTCCAGCGAGTTCGCCGCCATGCTCGTAGAAGTACCAGTAAGGCAGGCCATTGACGGCGGTGATGATCGCCGTATCGGGTCCAAGGAGCGGCGGAATGAGATCGACGACGCCCGGCACCGAATGCGCCTTCAGCGCGATGATCACGAAATCTTGCGGGCCGAGTTCGGCGGGATTGTTCGTGCAGCGGACTTTGACGACGTGTTCCTCGCCATCGATCTGAAGCTTCACGCCGTTCGCTTGCATTGCCGCGAGATGCGGCCCGCGCGCCACGAAGCTGACGTCCGCTCCAGCCCGCGCGAGTTGCGCGCCCATATATGCACCGATCGCACCGGCGCCATACACGCAGATTTTCATGATTTCGTCTCCTGAGGTTGTATGCGGATCACCTTCTGATATACAAGATACTACATTCCATAATGGGGAGCGACAAGGCGAATCGCGCGCTTTCGGACGAGCGGAAACCCGCACGAGGAGCGCGTTTGTGTCGTGTCGTTTAGGGAAAGCCTGCTATGGGAATTAGGCGCGCGCGCCGCGTGAGCGTCAAACAGAAACAGTTCGATAGCGACGACTAAGGTTCTGCGCACCGCCGGGTGACGATGCATAGCACTCGACGTATGACTACGCCTGCGCGGCGTCCGCGCGGATTCACGCAGCCTGAAACGCCATCGAACTCCGCGACGAAGACGCCGCAACATGCGACCACACATGCGCTGCATTCGCCCGCAACGCATGCCCGCGCCGCCGCACGAGCATCACCGTTCGCACGGCCCGCGGCGCAAGCGGCACGAACCGCACGCCGATGGTCTCGCAAGCCATCCGCGCATGCATCGGCAAGACGCCGATGCCAAGTCCCGCCTGCGCCATTCGCGCGACGGCAACCGGCTGCGCGAGACGCTGACGCAAGGCGCCCGTCACCGCGTGACGCGCAAGCGCGCCTTCGATGGCATCGAGGCTGCCGGTGTCGTCATCGAGGAGGAGAAGTGGCGAAGCGCGCAGTTGCGTCCAGTCGATATAGTCCGCATCGCCAAGCGGGCTCGACACGTTGACGACAGCAGCGAGGTCGTCGTCGAAAAGCGGTTCCGCAACGAGTTCGTCGAGACTCCCGGGCGCGATCACGAGCCCCATGTCCGCTTCGCTCGAACGCACCAGTTGCAGCACGGCGTTCTGCGGCCGGTCCATCACCTCGACCGCGATTCCCGGATGCCGCTCATGACACGAGCCGAGCAACGCAGGCAACACGCTCGCGGTCAGGCTGCAACTGCTGGCAAGATTGACGACGCCCGGTTCGGCTTCGTCCGCGGTGCGCGGCCGCAGCGTCGCTTCGAGTTCCTCGACGAGCGGCGCGATGCGCCCGAGCAGCGTACGCCCGGTATCGGTGAGCGCGACCTGACGCGTCGTGCGGTCGAAAAGCCGCAGCGCGAGTTCATCCTCGAGTTCGCGGATGCTGCGGCTGACCGCCGACTGCGTGATACCGAATTCATCGCCCGCGCGGGTAAAACTGCGATGCCGCGCGAGCGTGACGAACAACCGCAACTGATGCAGCGATACGCAAAGCGGCGGCGCGATTTCATCTCGACGATCGCGCATGCCGCTCGCTCACTGCACCGACGGTTTGCGCGGCGCGTCGCTCCAGCCCGCCTGAAACGACGCGTTGATCGACGAATCCGCGGCCGTTTCGGCGACCGTGTTTTCGATCCAGCGTTTGCGCATCGGCGCGAGCACGAACTTAGCGCACAGGCCCGCTGCAATCGACGTGATCGCCGCCGTGATGAAGACCGCGTTCCACGAACCAATCGACGCGAGCACCGAGGCAAGCGGCACCAGCATCGACGCCGTGCCTTTTGCCGTGTAAAGCGTGCCCGCGTTGGCCGCCGCGTATTTGCTGCCGAAAGTATCCGCGCAAGTGGCGGGAAAAATCGAGAATATCTCGCCCCAGCACAGGAACGTGAGCGCGGCGAACAGCATGAACATGTACGGATTGTGGCCGAACTGCATCAGCCCGAGCAGCGCCACGCCTTCGCCCAGAAAGATGATGAACATGGTGTTCTCGCGGCCGATCTTATCCGAAATGAAGCCGCACAAAGGCCGTGTGAAACCGTTGCACAGGTTGTCGATGGACAGCGTCATCGCAAGCAGCGGCAAGGTCACGCCGAGGATATTCACGGGCATCTTCGCGAAGCCGTATTCCTTGGCAATCGGGCCGAACTGCGCCGTGGCGATCACGCCGCCCGCCGCGACGAACACGAACATCAGGTACAGCACCCAGAAGAGCGGCGCACGCACCATCTGCCCGGTGGTGTAGTCGATTTTCGTGGACACCACGCGCTTGGCCGGAACCACGTTCAAGGGCGGCTTCGGACGAATCAGCATGAGCGCGAGCAGGAAGATGCACACGCCCTGGAAGATGCCGAAGAACATGAACGCGTGCTCGTAGCCCGCACTCTGAATCATGTTGGAGATGGGGATGACCGTGACCGCCGCGCCCGCGCCGAAACCAGCGGCCGTCAAACCCGCCGCAAGGCCGCGCTTGTCCGGGAACCACTTGAGCGCCGTGCCCACGCACGTGCCGTACACGCAGCCCGCGCCCACGCCCGCCACCACGGCCGCGATGTAGAGATGCATGAGGCTGGTCGCATGCGCATCGATGCACCAGCCGATGGCCGCGCAGATCGAGCCGCCTATGACGACGGGCCGGGGCCCGAACTTATCGACGAGCCAGCCTTCGACGGGCACGAGCCAGGTTTCGGTGACGATGAAGATGGTGAAGGCGGTCTGGATCGCCGCTTGGCCCCAATGGTGCTTGGCATCCATCGGTACGACGAACAGCGTCCATGCATATTGAAGGTTGGCGACGAGTCCCATGCACAGGATACCGATCGTCAACTGAACCCACCTGTTGTGATGACGCCCGTGCGGTTGCCCGGACACAACCGTGTCTGCGCTTGCCATGTCTGTCTCCGTTATTCATTCGCGCTCGTGCGGCGCTTGATTTACAGCGAGATGCCGGCGCGAGTGCATCGATATGCGCGTCGGCGGCGTGGCGGTCGGTCAGGGAAAGTGCTCGGGTAACGCGACGCGGGCGTGGGCGTGGGCGTGGCAACGCGTATCGAACAAGGCGATGGATGAGAACATCCGGCAAGCATCCGCGTCAGGCGATCGAAGAATCATTTCGAGCGATTCCCAATAGAGCTGGATGGTTGATGCGGCCTTTGCAGGCTTCGTTTTTTGGCTGGGTACTAAAGATGCCGCGCCGTGGGGGCCGTGCGCTTCGCCCTTGAAAGTCTTACAGACTGGCAGGACGTGAAAGCATCGTGGGGGATATAAACGATTAAGGAAAGTTAGAAAAAATTATTGTATAAATTCAGTATCGTGAATGGATGAGGGCCCGCCGTGCTGCGTAATGCTACCCTGCGTCAACTCAAAATCTTCGAAACGGTTGCACGCCGGTTGAGCTTTTCCCGCGCGGCCGAAGAGCTTTATCTCACTCAGCCGGCTGTTTCCACGCAGGTCAAACAGCTCGAAGAACATGCGGGCATGCCGCTTTTCGAGCAACTCGGCAAAAAGATTTATCTGACGACCGCGGGCAACGAGATGCTTCATCACAGCCGCGCGATCCTCGAACAATTCCGCGAAGCCGATGACGCCATGGCGCGGCTCAAAGGGGTTTCGGGCGGTACGCTCAACGTGGCGGTCATTAGCGCGGGCGACTACTTCTTTCCGCGCTTGCTTGCGGCATTCACCAAACGTAATACGGATGTCCGCCTCAACCTTGCGGTCCATAATCGCGAGGAACTGCTGCATCAACTGACTGATAATCTCACCGACCTGGCCGTCATGGTTCGGCCGCCGCGCGACATGGACACGGTGAATATCTCTTTCGCGCCGCATCCGTATGTGATCGTTGCGCCGCCGGATCATCCGCTGGTCGGGCTCAAGGACGTGCCGCTAGAAGCGCTTGCGGATGAACCGTTTATCGTTCGTGAGCGCGGTTCCGACACATGGAATTCGATGGAAGAAGGCTTTGCCGGCCGGCTCGCCAATCTGAATGTGGCAATGGAGATAACCAGCACGGAAACCATCAAGCAGGCTGTCATTGCGGGCATGGGCGTGAGCTTTTTGTCTGCTCACACCATCAGCATGGAATTGCAAGTTGGCAAACTCGCGGTGTTGGATATCAAGGGTTTTCCCGTCATGCTCAACTGGTTCGTCGTTCATCGCAACAACAAGCGTTTGCCTCCGGTTGCATTGGCATTCAAGCAATTTCTCGTCGATGAAGGCGCGGCTCAGATCGAAGCGATTACGCATATTGTCGCGAGTACCGGTAAACCCGATGTATAAGTCATCCGAAATATAAACGCGAAGAAACTTTAATTTTCGTAAATGGATCGAGTTCCCTATCCTGCATGGAAGCCCCACGGCCATACAGGAGACGAACATGAGTCATGCGACCTTAAGCGACGACCGCGAAGTTCAGGCGCAAGTGTGCGCTTTCAATACTGCATTCGAAGAGCTCGACCTGATGTTCCGTTGGGATGCCGATACCTACCGCGCGCTCGCTTCGACCGAAAGCGATTACGGAAAGATCGCCCAATATATCGCGACGCATTCGCCGCATCTTTTGAAGGCTTATAGCGCGGAGTTTCTTTGCGGCGCAATTGTCGAGCGGAAGAATTCGACACTCGAAGCGTGCCGCCAAAACACCGTGCAGTATAAAGACAGCACGCAGCGCGCGCGGCTTTGGCGCGCGCGGGATGACGAAGGAAAAGAGGTGCGAGCTTGATTCTCGGCTTCGGTATTCGTATGGAACGTTGAACGCGCTTTCATGATTTTCGAAAGGCGGACCGGCATTAGTGCGGGCCGCCTTCCGGCATTGGGTTGTGCAGGTGCCGCAATCCGAACGCCGACGAACGCGCTTTCTACAGAAACAAGCAGCAGCCTACATTCAAAGCTGGCGCTGTTTGAAAAGCCCGTATCAAGGCGTCAATGAAACCCAAACCGCCTTGGGCTCCGTAAAGTTTTCGATGGCGACATCGCCGTGTTCACGGCCGAAGCCGGAATCGCCGGAGCCGCCCCAGGGCAAGCGCACATCCGTATAGCCGTAAGTGTTGATCCACACCGTGCCCGCCTTGAGCCCCGCCGCCATGCGATGCACGCGTCCGATATCCGCGCTCCACACGCCCGCCGCGAGGCTATACAGCGTGCCGTTCGCGATGCGTAGCGCGTCGGCTTCGTCATCGAACGGAATCACGCTTGCGACCGGTCCGAAGATTTCTTCCTGCGAGATGCGCATCTCGTGTTCGACGTTCGCAAATACGGTCGGCTCGACGAAGTAACCGCGCTCGCCGACGCGCCGTCCGCCCGTCACGAGCGACGCGCCCTCCTCCTTGCCGATGTCCACGTAATTCAGCACGCTCTGCATCTGTTTGGCGGAGATGACGGGGCCCATGTTGGTTTCGCGCTTCGACGGATCGCCGAGCTTGATGGTGCGCGCGCGTTCGGCGAGGCGCTCGACCACTTCGTCGTAGACCGTGCGTTGCGCCAGGATGCGCGAGCCCGCCGAACACACCTGCCCCGCGTTGAAGAAGATGCCCGAGGCGGCCGCGCGCACGGCGCCGTCGATGTTGGCATCCCCGAAAATAACGTTGGCGGATTTGCCGCCCAGCTCTAGCGTGACGCGTTTGAAGTTGCCTGCCGCGCCTTGCAGGATGCCGCGTCCCACCGATGGCGATCCCGTGAACGTCACTTTGTCGATGCCTGGATGCGCGACGAGCGCATCGCCGACGACCGAACCCTTGCCCGTCACGATATTGAGCACGCCGGGCGGCACGCCGGCTTCGAGCGCGAGCCGGCCGATCATCAGCGCGGAGAGCGGCGTGATTTCGGCGGGCTTGACGATCAGCGTGCAGCCGCAGGCAAGCGCGGGCGCGATCTTCCACATGCCGATCATCAGCGGAAAATTCCATGGCACGATGGCCGCGACGACGCCGACCGGCTCGCGCACGGTGTAGGTGAGCGCGTCGGGTCGCGCGGGGACGACCTGGCCGTTGATTTTGTCGCACCAGCCGGCGTAGTAGGTCAGCGTGTCGATGGCGGCGGGCACGTCTTGCCGATGCACGGCCGCGATTGGTTTGCCGCCGTCTAGACTTTCGAGCGCGGCGAGTTCGTCCTGATTTTGGCGCAGGAGGTCGGCGAGCTTCATCAGAATGCGCCCGCGATCCGCCGCGCGAATGGCGTTCCACGGCTTGAGCGCTGCGCGGGCGGCGATCACGGCGCGATCGACATCGGCGGCGGTGCCTTGGGCGACGTAGGCGATCGGCTCTTCAGTGGCGGGATCGAGATTCGTCGAATATTCCGCGCCGCCGGGCCGGACGAACTCGCCGCCGATCAACAGTTCGTAGCGCTTCAAATCCGTGGTGCTTGCCATGATCGTCTCCGCTTTTATCGAATCGTGTCATGGTGGGGCACTTACGGCGTTGTCGATAGAAAAACATTCTTATCGTTTGTATAGGGTGGGGTGTATGGGTGGGTGGTTTCGGGTTTCTTTGGCGGCTTGGGCGAGCGGGCGGAGGGGTTTGGGTGATGGCTTTTCAGTCGTGGTTTTGGCGGTTTGCCTAGGCGGCAGCAAAGGACAGCGCGTTGCCGTCCAGCGCAGTGTGCTTTCTCAGCTGCCTACGCGGCAGCAAACCTCTCAGTCAATTATTCATCTCCGCAATGATTTTTCTCAGCTGCCTACACGGCAGCAAACTGTGTTTTGGATCGCAGCTTGACTGGCGTTGGACCTATCCGTAATTCTGTGGGCGAGGCATATTATGAGAGGTAAAAGTCATGGATATGCCGATGAAGAAGAAACGCACCGTCGCTTCTCAGGCAGCGGCCCGAGGGCCGCTGCCTGCCCTTCCGGAAGGTCTGCTGGATGACCTGGTCAAAGGCCCGATGACGCCCACCGAGGTCCAGGACCTGATGCTGGCGTTCAACAAGGCACTCATCGAGCGCGCGATGGGCGCCGAGATGAAGATGCATCTGGGCGACCTGGCGGGGCAGCCGAAACCCGACGGCCAGGACAACGAACGTAACGGCGCCAGGCGGCAAGACGCTCATCACCGATTATGGCCCGCTCAGGGTCGATCTGCCGCGTGATCGTGACGGCAGTTTTGAACCCATCCTTATTCCGAAACACGAGCGCCGTTTTACCGGTTTCGACGAGCGCATCATCGCCATGTACGCGCGCGGCATGAGTGTGCGCGAGATCCAGGCGTTTCTGGCCGAAGCCTATGGCACCGAGGTTTCGCCCTATTTCATCAGCTCGGTCACCGACGAAGTCATGGCTGAAGCGCTCGCCTGGCAAAGCCGTCCGCTTGAGCCGATGTACCCGGTGGTGTTCTTCGACGCGCTGCGTGTGAAGATCCGTGGCGACGGCGTGGTGAGCAACAAGGCGGTGTATCTGGCGCTGGGTATTCAGGCCGACGGCCAGCGCGATGTGCTCGGCCTGTGGATCGAACAGACCGAAGGGGCGAAGTTCTGGCTGAAAGTGTTCAACGAACTGAAGACCCGGGGCTGCCAGGACATCCTGATCGCGGTGGTCGACGGCCTGAAGGGACTGGCTGAGGCGATTGGCACGGCGTACCCGCGCACGGCCGTGCAGACCTGCATCGTGCATCTGATCCGCAACAGTCTGGAGTACGCCAGCTACAAGGACCGCAAGAGCGTGGCCGCAGCGCTGCGGCCGGTCTATGCCGCCGCGAGTGAACAGGCCGCTCAGCAGGCCCTGGAGGCCTTTGCCGAAGGCCCGTGGGGTGCGAAGTATCCGACTATCGTGCAGTCGTGGCGACGGGCGTGGGAGAACGTCACACCGTTCTTCGTGTTTCCGCCGGACATACGCCGTGTCGTCTACACCACAAACGCCATTGAGAGTCTGAACATGCAACTACGCAAGATCATCAAGACACGCGGCCACTTCCCCAATGACGAGGCCGCCATCAAGCTGCTGTGGCTGGCATTGCGCAACGTGCTGGCAAAGTCAGTACGCGCGGCGTTCGACTGGTCGTCCGCGATGAACCAGTTTGCCATCCTGTTTGGAGAGCGTTTTACCAACGCACGCGGGTGACTCCGCTAACCGCCTCGCACACAAAAATGCGGACAGGTTCTTTTATTTTCTCAACTGCCTACGCGGCAGCAAACTCGTTTGCCCGTACCACTGCGCGCTGCCCGGCTTTCTCAGCTGCCTACGCGGCAGCAAACCATCGATGGAACCCCGTTCTTCTCGTGCGAACTTTCTCAGCTGCCTACGCGGCAGCAAACAGAGGGCGACTCGCTCCTTCCCGCAGGGAAGTTTCTCAGCTGCCTACGCGGCAGCAAACCAGCGCGTCGTATCGCTCGACGGTGAGCTGCTTTTCTCAGCTGCCTACGCGGCAGCAAACTTTCCTTCCCCCGAGTTTGAATATCGTGACGATTTCTCAGCTGCCTACGCGGCAGCAAACGCCCAAGCTTCAAGCGCAGTGAGATCGCTCATTTTCTCAGCTGCTACGCGGCAGCAAACTGCGCATCAGCTGATAAAAGTGCCACGCGAATTTTCTCAGCTGCCTACGCGGCAGCAAACGTCGCCTTCTGCGATTCGAAGAACGTCTTGACTTTCTCAGCTGCCTACGCGGCAGCAAACGCATGGCCTTATGTGCGGTCGGCTTTTATCTTTTTCTCAGCTGCCTACGCGGCAGCAAACTGTTCATCTGATTTCTCCTCGTGGTTGGATTCTTTCTCAGCTGCCTACGCGGCAGCAAACGTGCTTTGCGCGCGATTGCACCCGCTGATGATTTTTCTCAGCTGCCTACGCGGCAGCAAACATCTCATGTTCGATGTTCATGCGTACATTTCGTTTTCTCAGCTGCCTACGCGGCAGCAAACGGTCCCCAATGATCACATGCACGCCGACGTACTTTCTCAGCTGCCTACGCGGCAGCAAACTCGCGGATCCTGCGAAAGCGGGGCGGCGAATCTTTCTCAGCTGCCTACGCGGCAGCAAACGCTGGAGAGCGAGCTCGCGTTGATTGACGTGCCTTTCTCAGCTGCCTACGCGGCAGCAAACCAGCAGGGCGCATGAGTCAATTCAAAGGTCACTTTCTCAGCTGCGTACACGGCAGCAAACACCGATCTCGCTCGCTCGCGCAAACGTTTGTCATTTCTCAGCTGCCTACACGGCAGCAAACATCGACCCCTGGTATCGCGAAGACACGAAGCTTTTCTCAGCTGCCTACGCGGCAGCAAACATACAATTCCTGTGTTGTGGAAGACCCGCAGACTTTCTCAGCTGCCTACGCGGCAGCAAACCTTGAGTAGACCGAAACCGGCACGCCCTTCTAGTTTCTCAGCTGCCTACGCGGCAGCAAACTGTCTGCCGAGACGATCTCGGCAGCATAGGAGTTTCTCAGCTGCGTACGCGGCAGCAAACTATGCTGCCGCAACTGAAGATTTTCGATTGGCTTTCTCAGCTGCCTACGCGGCAGCAAACGCTCCATGTATGCGGGCGCATTCTTCGGTAATTTTCTCAGCTGCCTACGCGGCAGCAAACGACGATGCATTCCTTGCTCAAGTGCTTCTATTTTTCTCAGCTGCCTACGCGGCAGCAAACTTTATTTGCGGGAATATCGGGACGTCTGGGTCTTTCTCAGCTGCCTACGCGGCAGCAAACCAATCGAAAATTGCAGAGAGCGCCAAGCAAGATTTCTCAGCTGCCTACACGGCAGCAAACAGGTGTTGTCACCGAACCGGTTGCCGCTGATCTTTCTCAGCTGCCTACACGGCAGCAAACAATGTGTTCGCCGCGCTTGAGGCAACGGATGGTTTCTCAGCTGCCTACACGGCAGCAAACTTCAGATACTGCGTGCAGAACTGGCGCTTCCTTTTCTCAGCTGCCTACACGGCAGCAAACGCTGCGGCGACGACCCGGTTTTTGCCCGAATAGTTTCTCAGCTGCCTACACGGCAGCAAACCGTTCATTGTGTCGAACTTCGTGACGTGGTCATTTCTCAGCTGCCTACGCGGCAGCAAACTGCATAGCCTGACCGATCTGCGCGGCGCTGAGCTTTCTCAGCTGCCTACGCGGCAGCAAACACCAGTCAGTTGAAATCGCGGCACATCACCGCTTTCTCAGCTGCCTACGCGGCAGCAAACCGACCGGCAATGCGCCCGCGCGCGAGTATGCATTTCTCAGCTGCCTACGCGGCAGCAAACATTGGCCGACTGTCATTGATATGCCTTCAGCATTTCTCAGCTGCCTACGCGGCAGCAAACAAGGTGGAAGTCGCCGACGACGCCCAGCTCGATTTCTCAGCTGCCTACGCGGCAGCAAACGGCAAAATCCCGCGGGTAATGAGCTTTCTGCATTTTCTCAGCTGCCTACGCGGCAGCAAACATTACATCAAGTCGGAACTCGACGAGGCAATCTTTCTCAGCTGCCTACGCGGCAGCAAACTTCCTCGCCGACCTTCACAAGCTTCACTCCCATTTCTCAGCTGCCTACGCGGCAGCAAACACTGAGCGCGGCATCACGCACGACGATACCTTTTTCTCAGCTGCCTACGCGGCAGCAAACTGTCTTGGCGTCTCTGCGCAGCAACTTTCGCATTTCTCAGCTGCCTACGCGGCAGCAAACGGCGCTTGACCCCGACGGCGCGACCGGCGCATTTTCTCAGCTGCCTACGCGGCAGCAAACAAACGCACTAGCGGAAAACCTGCGGTATCTGTTTTTCTCAGCTGCCTACGCGGCAGCAAACACGACGAACGCACCGCGATCGCGCTTGCGACATTTCTCAGCTGCCTACGCGGCAGCAAACTAGCCGACTTAAACGCCATCCCCTTGATTACTCAACAAAAGACACCGTTCTCGCCGAACCAACCCAAATTCTCCCTATATCGCTAACTCATTGATTTCCCAATCAACAAACCAGCGCTCCAGAAAAAGGGTTTAGAACCACGGCACAGTTGCTCCGCAACTCAACCCATAACTATTAAACGTCCCCGGCACGCTCGCAGCCACCTCGCCCTTTTGATCGACAAACAAACAAAACGGCTGCCCTGTACTCGCGCTACGTAAATGCACGTAAGGCAAATCAGGCCGACGCTCGACCGTGTCCGGAATCGCCGCAGCGGCCTGCGCTTCCGTCTCGCCCTTACGTCGCATTCGACGCCGACGCATCCGCTCGACATTGGTTTTAAATTGACGCCGCTGTATGACGCGATGCATCGCCCCCGACGGAACGCGCATAACGTCGGTAAGCTTCACATGATCCCGCATACCCTGCATCCAACCGCGTGCCATCAGCTCCTGCAATCGCGATTCGTCGCCATGCAGGCGCAACACATCGCCCAGAAAACGCGGGCTCAAACTGTATTGCGGAAAGCTAATCCCGATGTCGTCCGCACGAAACTCCACCAACGCGCGATGCAGTTTCGCCACCAAAGCGCCAAGCAGATGCACACGGCTAAACTCCGGATCGGGTCGTAACGTGATGTCGATATAGTGAGTCGTCATGGCCGTCAGTTCGCATCGCCAAAAACACCGCCGCGAATCAGAACGGCCATGACGAAGTGCTGCTGCTCGACCGCCGGCATCTTGTCCTTGAGCAACCAGTCATCGAGGAGGTTGTAGAAGTCTTGCGTCGGCTTCAGCTTCGGATGGCGATAGGCCGTGCCCTGAGTCGTGACCGACCCATAAGGCTCGACCGCAATCGGGCCAGATTCCAGCGCGTTCTCATACCAAGTATCGATCGTTCGCAAGGCATTGCCGATTTTTTGCGAGTGAATAGCCGCGACGTTCTCCACGTGATAAAGCGTCTTGCTCTTTTCCGTCTTCTCCAGAATCAGCTCTTGAGACGGAAATACTTCCTGACCAAAGCCAAGACGCACATACGCGGTCACGCGCAGAAGCACATGGGTTCTACCCGCAAGCCCGTCGGCAATAAGTCCGCCCAGCGCCGTCACATTCGAATCGAATTGATCCATCGTGCGCAAGCCAAGCGACAACGCATCGAACGCGAGTTTCTGTACGCACTCGCCGTTCTTTTGACGCGATACTTCGACCGCCACGCTTTCCGCACCTATACGGTTACGCCAAAGGAAGCGTCCGTTTGCCAGATTCGCGGCGTAGCGATTAGCCAGCTCAGTAAAGTCATGCTTGGCGACATAATCATTCACCACGTTTTGAAGCCGCACTCTATACGCTGCGTTATTACAAGCCGAAGGCATGCCCGTGCCCGACAGAACGCGCAACGAGAAAGTGACTCGGAGCGTGTCGGCATCGGCCGGCAGCGTAGCAACGTCCACGGCCTGCAAGTTTGCATTATTGACGGCTGCATCCAATTTGGCTGGATCACCGCCCTTTGCCTTGAGCCGATTCGAAATCGTCCCACGAACCGATTTCACGCGGATACGAACCGGCGACCATTTCGATCCGTTGTCGCGTTCATCCCAACGGCCAGAGTGGAAGACCGCATCGGACGGATCCAGCTTACGTTCAAAAGCGAGGACAGAAGCAGTAGCAATTTTCTCAGACATCTTTTTATATATTCCTAATCAAGATAAAAACAAAGGACACCACGACGGACGCGAAAGGTCGCCGCGGTCAATCAAACTCGTATTCCTCGTCATCGTCCAACTCGGTGTCGGAGCGATCGGGTACGTAACCGCTACGACAGCGATACAAGCCGATCTCCGTATTGGTTTCCGCTCGCCAAAGCAAATCATCCAGACTATTCAGCCGATGCGGGCTGATCCACTGACCGATTGAATACACCGTCTCTACGAATACGCACGGAATGGACGGATCGCGCACGTTTTCGACGCTGCCCGCTGGATACGGTTTAGTGAGCGCGGCGTAGCCCACGGGTATTGGCACGGTCCAGCCTTCGCCCTTTTGTCTGTTAGGATCGGCCCAACGCACGCGCTTGGGTGCGGTGGACGATGCAGCGTCATCGGCCGCTTCTTTTTCCGGCATGGGCTGATAATTGAATCGAGCAGCGTGCAGCCAGGCATCGATCAAGCTGGCGTCAGGGTGCTTTTCGCGCAACGCGTCGTGGCGGTTCTTCAAAATATCGTCGCGGCCGATAAGCGCGTAGCCCGGAAGCCACTGACGGCGCCATCGGGCGAAATCGCGCGCCCGTTTGTCGTGGCTATCCGCGAGCTCGGCCATCCAGGGTTTGGTACGCCGTCCGGGCATGGGACCGACCGGCAGCAACGTTCCGCCAGCGACACGCATGCGCGACACGATCTCCCCAACCTTATCGGCCCATTCGGCATATTGCTTTTCATGGTCCAGTATCGATGAAGCGATAGCGTCGTCGATTGAAACTTGAAACACCAATGTGATGTCCAGGTGCATTCGTCCTTCCTCGACGATCGTGGATGGCTTGCCATCACGGCCCAAGGGATTGCGTGTCAAACGGAATGTCTTGACGTAGCCCTGGGCCACCTGCTCGTCGTATCGATGACAGATCACGCCAACCTGTTGCAGCCTTAGCGGAACGTCCTCAATGGTGAGCTTGCGCTGCAAAGACCACATGAGTCCGGTAGTTGCAGTGATGGACGGAAAGCCGTGCGTGAACGCGCCGGAAATGGCATTGGCATTCTGTACGTGCAGATGAGGCAACACGAGCAACGCCTTTGCGGTGTTAGCGCTGTTAATGTTCTTCATGCGCGTTCATGCCCCGTCAGTTCGCCATGCGTCTTGCGAAATGGGATGTAGTGGGGCGCCCCAAGTCGATCTCGCAAATCACGCAGGTGTTGCACCCAGCTACTGCCCTCGCCTAGCAATTTTCTACGCCATTCGCGAGCCTCCTCAAAGCTGACACGAGTCAATTTGTCCTGCAACTGGCCGTTGAGCCAGTTGCCGAAGCCGATGCCAATCTGCGCGGGCCAGTCCATAACGAGCCATCTTTGCAGGAAGTCGCCTTCTTCCGGCAATTCGGCACGCAACGGGTCGAGCCAGAGCTTTTCCTCTTCAGCGAGCGTGTCGAAGCAAGGTTCCCGCGTCCAGCCTGCTGGCTGGAGCAATAGCTCTCCGGCATAGATAACCAATTCGTCGACGATCCTTTCTCTTAGCCGATTCGTGCGGTCACGAAAGTGCATGTTGTTCGGACGGCTGCTCGACAAATGCTCCTGCAATCTGTGAACGGCAGCACGCACTGAGCGACGTGCGCCGAAGGATCGCGCGAAGATCGATGTCGTATGTACCGGAAGAAAGTTGCGTTGGGCTTTCCATATTGGCGGCAGTGACGACAACAGGTAGTTATTTCCCCCGCGCTCGCTAGTGAGCTGTGAGACTATCTGCGGCTTAGTGCTACCCAATTTCTGAATTGCGAGATCACGGTAATCACGATAAGCGCCCTCGTACATCGAGCCATCGCGATATGCTTGACGCGCCAACTTGTTGGAATCACCAAAGCGGGCGTCTTGCACTTCCTCGTATATGACCTGAGCAAGCGAGGTTGGGTGCAGCGGAGAAATAAGGTGATACTGCGCGTCGTCATCGGCGTTGTCGCCGACCAGCCAGTACAACTGCTTTGCGTATCCGTGGGAAGCAGGACCGCCGTCGCGTTCGGCCACGATGCTAATCAGCGCCTCTCGCAACGTCTTGGCCTCGGAAGGATCGTCCGCGAGAGCCTGTAGAGCCGCCTGGTCGTCGTCCAGCAGAGCCTGAAGCAAACTGCGTCCACCGGACTCGATCTTAAGCAGCTTGTAAACGTCAAGAGCACCCGCATCACCTGTTACGTCGACCACAAAGTGATTACCTAACGCATGACTGCCAACTTCACTAAGAGAAGGCAACTCCGTAGGTTTAATGTAGAGATTAGTGCCGCGTGCTCGTGGATGCATCGCCTTCAGCGAATGCGTAACGACCTGTATATGCTTTACACGCCTTGCCGCGTCATTAAGCCACGGACCGCGTTGATAGTCGGCGATCAGTTCTGATCGCTTCGCATCATCGAGGGGAAGCTTGTCCAGTTTGGCTTGGAGACGTTCAGGCAAGAAGGCGTCAATTGCTGCGCGGAAGCAATCAGATGCTCCCGGCGCATGTGAACATGACATGTGTTCTCCTAACTTTCCTTAAAAAAGCATTCAACGGACCACTCAACTTTATTGGCGAGATTCGGTGTTTGATTGACTACTGAACTCGCCTGAAATAGATTAAGGGAGCAGACTTCACTAAGTCAAATCTTTAGTGGTTCGAAAATTCTTAAATGTGTGAATTGCAAACGTGCTAACGTAGTTTGTTGGATCTACCGTGCAGGTAGCTGAGAAAAAGTCAAATCTTTAGTGTTTGTCATTCCTGCCGAACAGGCAGCAAATCCTCACTCCTCCCTAAACCCCAGCACCGAGTGAAACCACCACCCATTCTGCGATTCATGCAAGCTAACCGTAGCAACCCTCTCCGCGCTAGCCAACGCGCTCTGTCCGTGCGCATCCGCCCATTGCCGTAATAGGTCCATCAATTCGACATGACACCACGAACCAATCCCCGGGCCGACTAACTCGGAATCAGCTATCTGCTTGAACTTGTGGTGAATATCGACATACGGCGCGTTCCCTCGCTCCCGCCGACCGATAACCCGATGCAACCGCAACTCATCCTCGTCCTCCGAAGGCAGCAACGCGATATCTTCGCGTCGCAGTGGATCATGACGAAAGCGCTGCATCTGCGGCAGCACACCCGTCAACCAGATTCGAACGCGCTCGTCGTCCGTGGCGTGCCAATGCCGCGTGGCATCGTGCGATATGCGCGTACGTGACATGCTGCTCGCATCGCGCGGCCGCATCGTGTCACGCATTCGGCCATGCTCCAGGTCGATCAGGCTCTTGGAAGGCTTCAACTTGTCGGCGCGACAAATACGCGGCCGAGCATCGATCGGCCACGAATGACTGCCTTCAGGCAGCGGCAACAACTCGCTCAAGAAGTGCGTTTGCAAATGGAAGAAATAGGCCGATTCGCCCGACTCCCGAGATACGCCGCCTGACATCTCGAACCCCGGCTTGCTGAACACCGCGTCCAGCTTCGGATTACGTCGCTCGAAGTACCGAAGATTCGTATCGAGCACAGCGATATTCGCCCGCGCCACCGCCCCCGCCCGATGCCGCCGCACGCGCCCCGCAAGCTGGATCAGCGAACGGATCGACGACGGTTCGGCAATTGCCCAGTCAGCGTCCCAATCCCGCCCGACCTCGCACACCGGTGACGCCAGCACGATAAACAGATGATCTTCCTCAGGATGCGCATCGAGCAGCGCGCGCACCGATGGATGCCGCAACGCAGGATTCCCGCCGCTTCCCTGCGCCCGACGATCGAACACCGAATCCAGTTGCTGTTCGATATGCGATCGCGCCAGCAATGCAAACTGCGAGTGATACACGCACAAGTGAACATGCACACCGGATGCTGGCGCGCCTTGCCGATACATCGCCCGGGCAACATCGAACAACGGCTTGATGTTGGCCATTCGGATAAGGCCAAAACTCACGCGCTTGCCGGTCGTTGCATCGACATCGTGATTCTGCTCATCCTGATGCAAGCTCCACGCAGACTGCAAAACGAGTGCCGCAAAACCGACGTGAAAGGCGACGATTGGGGCCGCGTCGCGTACCGCTACGACAAGCAGGGGCGGCTAACCACGCTGAACAACGAGAACCACGAATCTACCGAGTTTCGTTATGACGCGCTCGGTCAGGTCATCGAGCAGACGGGGTTCGACGGGCGCAGCGTCGCTTATGCATGGGACGATGCCGGGCGGCTGGCGGCATCGACTGAAGCCGGCGTCGAGACGCGTTACGAGCGCGACCCGATCGGACGGCTCACCGCGCGCACGATCGGCAAGCAAGCGACCGAGAGTTTTTATTACGACGCGCGCGGGCGGCTCGCGACCGCCACGGCCGCTGGCAGCACGACCCGCCTGCATTACGACGACGCGGACAACCTGATCGCCGAAGAGCAGCACGTTCGCCCGTATTACCGGGGCCAGTATTCGACCGTCACGCGCCACCAATACGATGTGCTCGGTAATCGCACGAAGACCATCCTGCCGAATACACGCTCCATCGACTGGCTGCGTTATGGCTCGGGCCACGTCCACGGCGTCATGCTCGACGGCAAGCCGCTGATGGATTTCGAGCGCGACAAGCTGCATCGGGAAATCAAGCGCACGCACCGCAGCTTCACGCAGGCGCGCCAGTACGATCCGGTGGGACGGCTCGCACAGATGTCGGTGCGTCATGTGAGTTCGGTGAATTTGCTCGATGTGCTGGCCGAGCGCACCTATGGGTACAGCACGGCGGGCAACCTGACGCGCATCGAGGACCATGTGCGCGGGGTGACCGATTACACCTACGATCCGGTAGGCCGGCTGCTCAAGTCGGCGACGCCCGACCTGACCGAAATCTTTGCGTTCGATCCGGCGGGCAATCCGGTCGATGCCAACAAGGTTCCACCGCGCCCGGCGATCGAGACGGCCGAAGCGCGTGCCGCGCGCCATGCCCGGGAGGATGAAGAAGACGCGGCATTGAAGCGCGCCGGCCGAAGCCCGACATGCAACTCGCTGATGTGTTGCGATACCTGCGCCGCATACCGATCGTGGGCATCTTGAGCGAGGCGTCTTACACCACTGTCCGCAAGACGATGAGCAAGCGCGCTGAGCAAGGGTTCGACCGCATCGGCTTTCAGACGCCTATCGGACCAAAGAATGCCAATGGCCTCCTCCGAGACAGGGAGCTTGTCCTCGAAATCCTTTGCATTCACAAGATACACAGGCGCCGCCCAGCCCAGCGTCCGAGCCTGACGCGTGAGCCGCTGTGCAAGTTCTTCCGAATCAAATGGAGCGTCCTTGTAATGCCGATTGCACATCACGGCTACGATCGCATCTACGGGCCGTCGGCGACGGAACCGACGGATCTGGTCGAGCCAGTCGGCATCGATAAAATCAATTGTCTGCGCCGCATAAATCAGAACCGCACCACTGGTGATCTCATAGCCGTTCTTGGCAAGCCCTGGCGCAAGGCGTTTGACGATCGACTCGTCGCCACTCACAAGAATCCAGCGATCGCGGTACCGCCAGCACCTGCCATGGCGGTCGCGAAGCGCTAATTTCAGTGCTTCCCGTTTGATCGGCACAGACTCTTTGCGCACCGTCTCGGCCGCACTCAGCCGGGCGAGCGGATCGCGTTCGAATTGCTCCTGCTTGCGCTGCAGGGCAAAGCGCGCTGTCAAGCGCCATGTGCTTGACAGCGCGCCCCGTGCACTGAGTACGATCGCGCCCATCATGCATACAAAAATCACCCTTCGGGCAGCAGATGGATCGAGTTCCGAGCCATGGGACCAAGCGTAAAGTGAAGCGAGCGCGGTCAGCGCTCCCACAAAAATCCAATAACGAGATTTAGGCAATTTCTATTCCGTCGCGTGTCGATGTCTGGCCTCCCGGCTGCGCGACCGCAACGCGAAACCTGCCTTCTCTCCATGCCATTAGTTGTGGGCGCTTGGTATCCGCCGCGTGCTCGATACCGAGCGTGAGCGTGAGCCATCCGGTCGCGCCGTCGAGGCGATCGAATGTCTTGTCAATGTCGTGAATACCGGACAATTTCTCAGTCTTTGACACGCCGGCCACCAAGCTTGAAATGTCTCGGGAGATGATTGATTTCTCGTCGGACTCCAGAGCAGCTTCCCATAGATCACTAATTTGATCGCCTGTCGCGTGCCCAAACCGCAAAGGGGTTGTCAGTACAGCCCTGCACTCCTCCGACTCACCTTCGATCGGCCGGTGCAGTATTGCAAGCGGACAAAGCTCATAACGATAGGCGAGCGGCGCCCATGACAGCAGCAAGGCGACCGCAGCTTCGGTGCTGTCGTCGAATGGCGCTTCACGAAGCTGTACAGCAGCAAAAAGGACGAACCGTTCCAACTTTGGCCCACCTCGGACATCGAGCCATTCATCCAGCGCCATCACGCCTTGTTCGGGTTCGATCAGAATGGCAGTGGTCGGTCGAAGTTTCGCGGCGGTCCAACAAGCTTGCCATGCCGCAAGCGAGGTGTCGCGATCCGCCTCCTTGGGCAACTGCAGACGAACGGCAAATGGCGCGTCATGGGGAATCTTCCGGACTACATCGACCATCGCCGCGATCAGATCTCCGAAGCAGGCGCGATAGCGTGATGGATCATCGTCGTCACCGACCAGCGGCAGTTCCTTGTAGTTGCTAACCGAGACTGCGATTTCCCCTGCCGGCAGTTCGGCGGTGTTCGCAGGCTCCGCAATGAGCCTCGCCATGTTCGACGTGCCGGCGCCAGTTAGATAGGCATAGCCGAGCACCGCGAGCGGATCGCGGGCAAACTCCACTGCTTTTTCTCGGTCTGCGCGCAGTGTTTCGTTCACTGCGTCGATCCGATCACATTCCTGTTCGTGATAGAGCCAGCGCAATCCGTAGGCAAGCGCCCAAAGCAGAAAAGGAATGCCTAACAGCTGGATCCAGAACCATGCTGTGCGCGTCGATTCGTTCTTGGGCCACGCGACGAAGGTATAGACGGCGCCTCCCGCCATGACAACAGCAAGAAGCACCAGCCAAATAATCATCCGTGGCGGCTCGGGACGGGTCTCGGATGACTCTGCCGGGGGTAAAACGACGGGCATCCGTCTACCGCAAGCTAGAAATAAGGCGACAGCCGCACGTAGCACGAAAGCCGTGCCGGGCGACTGGAACCCCGCCGTCGGTCGTGCCATCGTCACCGTCGATGACGAGGTTAGGCTTGATGTCGTGCAAAGGGCAACTTACCTCGTCTCCTTTGCGCGCGACATAGCTACCGCCGAAGCGCATGGTCTTCGAGGCGGTAATGACTTTGCCACCGTGATCGGTGTCGTCGCCAAGACGGATGAGATCAATCATTTCGTGCTCCTTTTACTTGTCTTTGAACCAATTTATGCAATTGCCTCAGTGTTATCCGAACGCTCACGCGCTGAGGCAATGCTCCAGTCGTTTTCGGGCATGTAGGAAACGTCGCCGAAGTACATCATTCGCCAATTCTGAAGCTTTGAAAAATCGTTTCCAAAGCCGGCTACAGAATCGTGTACCAAGTAGTCGAAAAAATCGAGTTCAGCTTGCGCGTCGCTTGGTTCGCCGATGATTAAAGACACGTCTTCATAAGCACGGGCCAACGTCAATTCCCTCAGGGTCAAGGTCTTCCCATTCAGTTTCTTAGTCTCTGCTTCCGCCGTCGCACTATTGATCGCAAGACCGCCTTTGGTAATAAGACGTAGTTGCTCGTCCTGCTTTGGCACCAAGTCGCCGTTATTTGTCTTTGCAAGTATTTGTTTTGCCTTAGGCAGACGTGCGCGTGCGGCGGAATCGTTGGTCAGCTTGGAGAGGTGACTACGTGCGACGTAAAGCGGGAAAAGGTGATCGGAGACAGCTTTCTCAAGTGGTCCGGCGGCTCGAGCGCGCCGTTGATATCGATTAAACAGAGCCGCGGTCTTGGGAGAAAGACTAAACGACGCTTGGACCTTTGCACCAAGCGTGCTTAACGATCGCAGCGGTACGCCGGCAGTTCGAGCCGCACGATACATGTGTAGCAACGGCACCTGACTTAGCTTTTCCGCGTCTTCCAGCGCTTTGGTCTGTTCTGCGGGCGCATAGCCCCCACCCACATCTGAGTGCACTCCGGGATAGACGATCTCAGAGCAATTCGGAGGATAGTGCTTTCCGTCACGCACGGAATCCAAGGGAAAAGAATCGCGGACCTCATGCGCGGCGACGTAGTGAATGCACTGCTCTACCATTGCCGGAATCTTTAGGCTTTTCGCCCAATCGTAGTGACCATCTTTCGGTGCAATACTAAGTCCGACGCTCAGAGCCGGCGATATGGCGTAGGTGGCGAATTTTAGGATTGGACTATGATCGACGGATTTGGCACTAGCGGGTAACCCTGCGGAGGCAACCGTATCGAACAAGCCCATGAAGTACACCCGGATCGGGTAACCTTGATAGCGCCATCCGGCGGTGTCCTGTCGGCAATCCTTGGACAGGCGAACAGCAAAAGCACGCGCCAGGGCTGCGCCTCGTGAAAAGCCGAACAGCGCGACGTTGATCATTCGAATCGGTTGCTTAGGGTTCGTCGCGCGAGCTTTCGCTTTGGAGATTCTCTGATCGAACTGAGTCCTTGCCCACCGCAAACGCTTGTCTCCACCGCTAGCGAACGCAAGTCCCGGCGTGCTCGCTGTCATCTCGCCGACTTCAGGGAAAGGTGTGCCGAGCCCGTTAATATAGATTCGATATGTGCCTGTCCTTTCTTCATCTTCAGCATGTGCCGCATGAAGGCGTGCAACGTTACTATGTGCCGACTTCTCTGTGTCAATGTAAAGATTGTTTCCTGTACCGTCGAAGAAGACAGAAATCCAAAGCGATTGCGAACAGTCTGAAGTACCAGGCCGCTTTTTCTCATCGAAGCAAGCCATAGATTCCGCACGCTTTTCACGCTCACTCGAAGTCAACGGCCGCAGACCAGCCGAGGAAGGAACCTGAGTAATGTCCAACATGGCTATTTATTCTCTTATCGTACAAAGGGCATGCGTCGCTCAAGCTTCAATCGCGGCGGCGAGGGTCCATCCGAACCAGATATGGCGGCCTCAATATGACCGTCCGGGTAGAAGTGAATCTCAAGATATTTCGGATCAGGAGGAATAGAGCCTCTTACTTCGACTCGTACTTTTTTGGCTGGCTTGGGCGGATCGACGATTCTCCTTGAAGGATAGGATTCGAGAGCGTCCATTGAGTATCCAACCTCGACCCAAAAGGGCATTTTTGTCTTGCGACTCATAATGACGCAGCAGGAAACACTTCCACCGCCAGAAGTCGGCGTGCTTAGCTCAACACTGCCTCCCCCCTGACCATTCACTCCGAAGTTCCAGAAGGCGCGATCGGTGTAGTTGTATCCAATTATTCCGAGCATGTATGGATCTTGTGTGCACCCCCCGAGACTCGTAAGCGCCAGCAAGCTTGCCAATGCAATACGTTTAAATCGCCTTTTCAGCATGATTTCGGCTCCTCTTGTTCCTCTTGTTTATGTGCTGCGAGCAAAGCCGATCTCACCCGGTTAGTCAGCAACATATGACTGAGCAACTCCTCGGTTGTTGCCTGCGCGACAATCCCCTCGCAGACCCGGTAGCGAGTCTGTGCGTCGAACTCAGCGAGGAGATCGTCATCGCTCAGCTGCAGCGAATGCAACACGGAATCAGGCAAACTGGCGTCCACAAAGACCTCAGTCTGTTGCTCGCTTAGCCGAAGGGGACCGCAGTATGAGTCTTCAGTCTCGTCCGCCAAGATCAATTTCTGCGTCTCACCATACCTATCGAGATACCACCATTGTTTTGCGAGTCCGAGATACGCCCGACGCTGCTCGGCAGACAAAGCGCGGTCAAGCACGGCGAGCGAGCGCGTATCGAAAAATTTCATCTGCCATTCACTGCCGTCCTCGCACAATGCATCTAGCCGCTCGCTCAGGCCGCAGATCAGATCGTCGGTTGGCAGGCGAGAGAACAGGAACGACACGCCGCGGTAATCATCTACGCAGGCGTGCGCCAGCCGCGTCAGGAGCTTCGATGGCTTCTCGGCCCCTCGCGCGATACGAACCAGGTACGGACCATAGTCGAAGGCGACCCCGCCATCCGATGCAACACCGTCAGTGCGACCGTTCATGTCTGCCTCATTCCTTCGATAGCGGCGCGAGATCCTTGCCGGGCTTCTTCGGGTCCATCGGATCGAGCCCGCTCTTCAATTCCGACTGCTCTTCGGCCTGCGCCTCGACCGATGTCTTGTGCCGGTGCGCGAAGATCAGGCCATTCTTCACGGCCGGCAGCTCCGGGTGATCCGCCAGCCACTGCTCGAAGAACGCTTTCGGTACGTGCTCGGTGATGCCGAAGCCCGCGACCGCATAACGGGAGTTCGCCCCGTTCAGCGTCACGCGCTTGCGCAATTCGCCGTGCTTTACGATGTCCAGATGCATCCCCTGCGGCAGGCGGCAGGCCACCGTCACGGTGTCGCTGGATGGGGGTGGCGCGACCGAGGGCGCGGCTGCGGTGGGTTGCATTTCAGGTGACGCGTCTGATTGCTGCGTCGTCGGGTCGGCGAGTTTCGCGTCCGACAGCGTGTCTGAGCGGGCGGTACGGGCGGCCATATCGTGACTCCTAGACCCCGACCATCGAGGCGATCGCAAACGGCTGGAAAATCACTGTGCCCCAGGTCCCCTGCGACTTCTTCTGCTTGAAACTGCTGGTCTCGCGCACGATGCCGTGCGCGCGCATCTTCTCGGTGAACGCGCAAAACCCGGTCTTTTGCGGTCACAAGCGGCGGCTGCGCATCCATGGCGATGAGCGCCGTGGTGTACTCGAGCACGTCCGGCAAGACGATGCCGAAGGTCCGCTCGAGTTGGTCGAAATCGCTATTTCTCATGGTTGGCCTCGCTTCATGGGCGCCGTCGCATGCGCAAAAAAGAAGACCCGCGCCACCCGCCTATTCGAGTCGCGGATCGGTCGCGGGTCTTCAACGGGGACAGTTCGTCTCTAGCCCAAGGGCCACGTCGAGATCTTCATGAGTTCGCCGGGCGCCGCGGCGGACATCACGAGCCACTTGGTCTCGACCGCACCGGATACCGAGGCGCCAGCGGCTCCCGGAACGGCTGTGCCGTCCGTCAGTTTGGCGAACACCTTCTGCCCGGCTGCAGTCGCCACGGTGCCCGCATTGCGCGTCCAGAAGTCGCCCGCGTGATGCAAGGTGACAGCAAACCCTGCGGGAATCAGCAGCGTGGCCTCGGCGAGCCACTGCGTGATCAGCGCCTGCTGCTCGCGATGCACGAATCCCGTGGGGGCGCCGGTGCCGGTGTTCGATACGAGGTTGTAGAAGTCGACCTCGCCCGAGCTCACGTTCTCCTCGCCGTTCGAGCTCGCCCATGCAAAGCGCCCGACTATCACGCCATTCGGGCCGGCCACGAGCGAGCCGGGACCAGCGAGCACCGAGGCGCGTGGATTGGCCGACGCGAAGTCGCCCTCGACAGCGGGCGACGGTTGCACATACACCTGCGTCTGGAATCCCATGACGATCTCCTAGCCGAGTTGTTTGATGCCGGCCGCGTGGGGATAGCGCTCGGCGAAGCTCTTCATCGAAGCCGAGTCCATCGCAGGGTGACCACGATTGAGCGTGCGCTGTAGACCCGTCATGCCCGGTTTGGGCTGCGCCTCGAGGATGGCGCGAAACGCACTGGGGTGAATGCCCTCGAGGCGTATCCCGAGCGTCGTGAGCGCCGCGTGATAGACCTCCTCGGCGCTGTCCTGCGCCAGTGCCAGGTGTCCGACCCAGGGCTGCACGAAGCTCTCCGCATCGGCCACCGCGCGCATGCGCCGGATCGCTGCGGTCTCCGCACCCTTCGCGGCCTGCTTGACTGCCTCGCGCATGGCTGCGTCCATCGCGACTCGAGCTTCACGTTGAACTTGGCGGCGCACTTGGGCAATCGCTGCGTCCATCGCCGGACGGCTCACCGGATCGGTGTCCTTTGCGGGTGCGGCCGAACCCGGTGGTGGCGGTGTGCCCGGCGTCGGAGGGGGCGTGTCGACCGCCGCCATCTCATCATCCTGGTCGCTCGCGAGCTTGAGCGCGCGAAGCTTGGACTCGATGCCGGTCAGGTCCTCGTCGCTGAGCTTGCCGCGCAGTCCGCTCAGGATCTGAGCGATAGGATCGGCTTCGTTGGTGCCGTCGAGTTCCCCACCGGCTGCTGGCTCGGCCGCAGCGTCGGCCTTCGACGGATCACCGTTGTCACCCTCGCCCGCATCCTCCGTATCGAGGCTGTCGAGCAGCGCCACGAGATTCTCAATGTCGGCGTCGGTGGCCAGCTTCGGTTTGAGCGACGCCAGGATCGACGTCTTGCCGGTTAGCCAATTCGCGCGCGTGAGGCTCGCCAGTACAGGATTAAGGTCCGTGCGCGCATCGGCGGCCAATGTCGGCCGGAAGGCTAGTAACGCGCCGCGCACGAGCGCCCCACGACGCGAAAGTTTGAGTCCCTTCGGTGAACCCGTTGCTGTGCTGCCCATGATGGTTCTCTCCAATGCTGAATCGCCGACAGCGACGTCCGGTCCGGCGCGGCCCGCGCGCACGAGCGCAACGTGGTTGCCACGGATGTCACGCATCACACCGTCGTAGGACTCGCCGTCGTAGACGCCCGGCGTCATGTCGGCGCGGTAGTAGTACGCCGATGAGATCTCGCGGCGCGTGTCGTCGTCGATGCCGCGGATCGCCTTGGCATCCCATACCACGAGGCTGTTACGCAGGTACGGCGCATCGAACGCTGCATCGCTTCCGGTGCTGCCCACCACGATCTCTTTCTTGGGCGACGCGGCGCTGAGCTGGATGTGCTCGCGACCAAGCTCGTCGAACGCGTCGATCAATGGGACGCGGTTGAAGGTCGGGGCGGCGCGCGCGAGTTCGTCGGGGTCACGCAGCAGCCGGTACGTGCGCTGAGCATCAAGGCCAAGCTCTTCCCAATCCGGAATTTCACTGCCGAGGTACGGGCAGACGTTGGCTTTGCTGATCGGTGTGATGGCGACGTGAAGGCGACCGTCTTGATCGTAGGTGCGGACCGAGGCGCGGTCGAAGGCGAGACGCGGTTCGTTACCGAAATCCAGCACGCGCAGCGCGATTGACATGCGAATGACGCCGTATTTACGCTGTGCTTGTCAAGATTGTGAATATTTGCCACATAACAAGATCAGACGTCTCTAACGTGTAGCATGCCTGTGCATCGATTAGTTTCCTTTGACAACGTAAGCGACCATGGATCCGTCTTGTATTCCCAACGATCTATACGCGCCAATCTACGGAAGGCCATGTCGGTCCTATCAGCAATAAAACGACTTTTGTTAAAGCCTGTCGCGCATAAAAGCTCTACCGTACAGCGAGTCGTAACCGCCGTAGAGCGACCTCGACATTCTTCGGCCACGCCCTCCGCTTTACCAGAAATCGTGGCCGCATCGAAATTCTCTCCTGCTAGTAGTAGCATCAAACTCCCATCCAAGATTGATGACTTATTGGCGATGGGCGTGACAATCCATTCGCCCAATCGGAAATGGACAGTAGGCTATCGTGACCCTGGCCCTACCTTGGTCCATGAAAGTGTCGTTCGACTTCGGAACAACGAGACGCGTGAAATCTGCACCACGGTTCGATCGCTTGTTCGACCGATCGCAGTTGACGTATCGGATGAAGGCGTCTGGGTTGTAGACGACGCGGGGCCGGCCTCAGAACTCTCAAGCACAGTTGTTGTGTTCGATTCCTCTGGAGCGGAGCTTTACCGACGGGCATACCGGGCAAATCTTATGCAACTGACGATTTCGCCGTGCGGAAGATACATTGCGAGTGTTACAGCCAATGCACCGAACGAGGATAGCCATCTCCTTGAAATTCACAACGTGAGTAAAGGCAAAGTATTGTTTTCCCGAACACCCGCTATTGCAACGCAATGCACATACATATTCGAGTTCGAAGAAAACCAACTTGTAAAAGTGTTCGCCAAAGTGCCGAAACTTGGTCGGTTTGCCTACGCAGCTTCCGGGGAATTCCTCGATGCGAAGAGGTATTTGAAAGCACGATTGACAAAAGGCAGCTTTAGCGACCGAATTCTGGCAGGGCAAGAGCTGATTGGCGCAGACCCTTCGGAAACAGCGCTACGGCAAGCCTTAGAGTCAGTTGAGGTGGCGATAGGAGAGTCCAAAGAGAGTCGTTCATGGCACGTGAGCGGATTGTTGCTCAAGGGAAGGATCTGCAATTCGCTAGGGCAACTCAACGAAGCGATTAGAGCCTTTGAGGCTGCACATGAACTCAATCCACGAGCGATATCCCGCAAGAGAATAAACGCACTCGCAAATAGGCTCGCTTCATGAACCTTCCGTTGCTGAACGTACTTTAACAGTTCGGGTAGTGTCGGTGTCGGCCTCGACTTTGCGCATGTTGGCCAGTTGCTCCTCCGACAGCGTCCACAGCGGCACATAGCTGAAGCCGATGTCCGGGTCGATTGCACCGAAGAGCGACAGCTGGATCACATTGAGAAGACGCGACAGCGGCGCGGTAAAGAGCGCCTCCTGCTGCGCCTCGATCCACGCATAGAAAGTGCGCAACTCGCCTTCACTGGTCGCGTTCAGTCCCGAGGGCGTGATGCCGAGCAACACGATCAGCGGAATGCCGGTGACCGCTGCCATGTGTTCCTGCGACTGCGCCTGCAGTCGATCGAGGCTGCCAAGCGGCGCCGACACGTTGGCGAAGTCCTCGGTGTCACGGTCGATCATCATCAGGTGCCGGTTGTCGCGCGCTTGATTGAACAGCACCGCGCGCCGCAGCATCTGCTCCGCCCCTTCAGCATTCAGCACCGCGGCCAAGTTCGTCTTGAGCACCATGGTGGAAAACGAATGCAGCAGGTCCGACACGCTCTGGCGTGTTCGCAGCCAGTTGTCGACATAAGGCTTGGCGATCTGCGAGAGACTTAAGCCGCCAAACGCATACGCGGGCTTGAGCATGTCGGGCACCGGACGCGACACAAAAGTGAGCAGCCGGCTCGCATGGACCTGACGGTTCATCACGAACCAGGTCTGCGGCTGATAGAAGTCACGCCGCAGCGGATCGGTCGAGTTGTACATGCCCGGATACGTCCAGATCGGCTCGACCACCCGCAAGCCCTTCAGACTGCCCAAGCCGATCTTGGCTCGACTGTCCGCCAGCGGCGCGATCAGTTCCTCGGGGCGGTCATCGCCCATGTCGAGATAAAGCTGCGCGCGTCCGAAATAGCCGTCCTGCTCGGCCACCTTGCGAAAAGCGGCCTGCACGCCCAGACGCTTCATCTCGGCCACGATGGCCGCAATCTTCTCGCTCTTGTCGCCGTTCTTGTCGTCCTTGCCCGTGCCCTGCAACCGAATCCACTTGCGCGTCATCTCCTTGGCCAGGATCTCGGCAGGACGCCGGTACTCGGGACGCTGGGTAAGTTCCGCCAGATATGGATAGCCGAGAAAGCCGAGCCCTTCGCTAAAGGCACCCGATATGGCTCCTGAGAGCGCCCAGCGGTAGTTCGCGTCACTTGGTGAATCGCACGCGAGCTTGGTGTCCTGGGCGATGACACCAGGCGCGGCCTGCGGCAGCGTGAAGGCCCGCATACGCGGCGGTGGCGCACCTAGCACGCCGAGTGCCGCGTCACTGATCTGACGGGTCTTGGGACCGTTGCACGCGGGCGATGCCGTCGGCTTGAACGTTTCGTTCAGGCGAGGTCGCCAGAAGTCGAAACGCAACATAACTTCGAAACTAGCGCTGCCGGGTGATTCCGAAAAGTCGCAAAACGAGTACAGATTTCGAGAAAGCACGTCGACTTTAAGGTAGGCTACATCGCAATTATGAAAAGGAGACGGAGTCGTGACACGAAGATTTAATATCGAGGCGCTGAAGGCCATCGCTCAAGCGCCGGCCACCGGCGAAGCGGAGTGGCTAACTGCAGCTGAAGACTCCGTCCTATTCCTAAAGGAGAACGCGGAGAGCGAGGAGACTTTGATCTATGCCAGCGGACCGGCGACGCTCATTCATGCCGTGCTCGCGCCGCTGGAGCAAGTCACGCCTGCAGACCAGAAAGATCTCATGGACTCCTTCGTGCAGCCAGACGACAGCTGGATCATTCAAAAGAGGTACGGCGGCGGCGAAGGCCACCACGTCTACCTTGAAGCGCCATTAAGCTCGGGAAGATCGCTATCCGGCGGAGAGAAGCTCGTTTTCCGGCGCTCATTCGATGGCGTCCAGAAGGGTGAAAGTCCAGTCGAACTGAGCCAAAAGCTCGTGCATGCGCTCGGCCTGCATTTCGTGGCCGAACGCAGCGCGTACTGTCGGCTCGATGAACGCGGGGACATTGAGGACGTTCTTCGCGTAATACGCACCGAGCTTGCGGGACGGAAGAGCCTTACCGCGGTTACGATTCTAACCAAGGATCTTGGCACTTACATGACTTTGGCTAACATGGCCCTCGTCTACTTCTTTGACTTCACTCGTTTCGATTCAGCAAGTTTCATCGGTTGGGGCGAGCATCCGCGAATCGACCGCAGGGCCCCCGACCTCTTCTATCACGGCGGTAGCATCGTAAATGCCAGCTATGTCAACGGTCGGATGATCGTCCGCTCAGCCATCCCGTTGCAGCGACTCATCGACGAGTGGAAAGAGGAAACGAACCCGACTATGACAAAAGAATATGCGACGTTCAAGATATTCGACCGCAAAAATCAAGTCGAAATTGAGACGTCGTGTGCACCGGATTTCATTACGGACTACTTCCATAAATCGGACCTTCCTTGGCAAATTTCTCCCGCTTTTTTCCGTCCTGACGTGTTGCACCGCTTCAAGGCCGACCCCGAGAAATATAGTCTTGACGACCGCTCCATTAGTTGTCGCAACGCTTGGTACCTCAAGAGCTACGACATTAACGAAGCAGGACAGGTGCATGCCTATATTGGCGACCTCGCCCGCCTTCCGATCGAAGAGCAGCGCTATTGGCAATCGTTCAACGAATGGCCGCGGGGCACAATCTCAAGACGCGCGCACGAAAACGACATCCTTGGTGAGTTCAGTTCTGAGTATGACCCGCTCCTGCTTTTGAAGTACAAGATCAGGAAACTGAATATCACTCCGCCTGACTGGTGGCAACCAAGGGACGAAGCGCTCATGGACGCGGCACGCTACCCGGCCACAGATTCAACTCTTGAATGGGCCAACGAAATCATGTCCTTCGACCAGTTGCTCGTAGAAGGATTTCAGCTTAAGCCATTGCGAAAAAGTCTGGAAGCGAGAGGAAAGAAAGCGGAAACAAGTTGGGCCCCTTTGCGCGTGATCTCAGAGATCTTTGTTGCTTCTGGAAATACTGTCGACGATGCCAAAGCACTCCTCGGTCCTCTCAGTAGGCTTCACGCCTTGCGTAGCATCCTAAAAGCACACAGCTCGGTCGAGCAGAAAAATAACGAAGAGCGGCAAGCGCGCGCAACACATGGAACCCTACGGGCTCACTTCAAAGATCTCGCCGCCCAATGCGACAAGAGCTTTGACGCAATTCTGCTCGTCCTTGAAACGGACAAGCAGCTATGAGGCAGGCGCCAGCCGTTGCGCGGTCGACAACGCGAACGCGCGCGACAGCGCGTCGACCTGATCGTCGTGCGTGCCGAACGGAAAGCCACGCAGTTCGGCCACCAGCGGCGCTCTGTATTTGCCCGACGATCAGAAGTGTCAATAATGGTGCCCCAACGGCTCATCTAGAATAGGACCAAACCAGCACATGGCAAGAAAAGCAGGCGTTGTAAACGTATTCGCTACGCATTATGAGAATTGGTCTCAACGCGATGCAACTTTTGACGAGGCGTTGGATCGTGTCAACAACAAGGGCTTGTCCTTGGTGGAAGCCCTGCGGGTGAAGGACAAGCTTATGGCAGTCGTCTCGACGCACTTCGAAGCGGCTGCCCGCATACTCCGGCAACATGCTGACAATGGCATGGAGCGCCACATCGACGAGGCACTCGACTCAAGCATCGAGTATTGCAACCTGCGCGGATTGATGCCGCCGGATGAACCCGAGGCCCTTAGTTCGTATCAGGGCGAGTTCTCAGAAGACGGTTGGGCAATGGCGGATCAGGCCATAAAGACTTATGGCGTAGAGATAGCGGAGGGACAATTCTTGTTCCACGGTGGCCGATGGGCAAGCAACAACTCCACTGTCACAACGTCGCGTCCGTTTTCGACGTCCTTCTGCCCTCAGGTGGCCTTAAGGAATGCGCAGTGGAGAGGCAAAGCCTATGATGCTGGCCGGGTGGACCTTATGGTGGTCCGCGTGACACGGCCTAAAACTAAAGCCTTCGCGTACAGCCTAAAGGGCAATCACGGAAACGAGAAAGAGGTAGTCTTCGCGAGCGGCGCAACACTTACCTGTGTGCGCAAAACCTACATCGCCGACATTCCCGTATCCAGAGTCACTTCGGGCATTCAAAGGGTTGAAAAAAACGTGCCAGCCTACGTAATTGAAGTCGAAATTAGTTGACCAGCTGGTTTTTGATAACCGCAGATTGAGCAAAGCTCAGTATGCAAAAAAAATCCGACCAGTTGAGTCGCTGTACCGCTTCAGCCAACTTCCCCTGTCACTCGGAACGTGCTCTTCGGGTTTGCTGGCATGCCGACGTGACTTTAGACCGACCGCCAGCATGCACTCGTATTAAACCGCTGCCAGCGCTGCATCCGAAATCCGCATTGGCCGCCGCGCAATCAGTAGCGCAAAGGCGCGCGACAGCGCGTCGACCTGATCGTCGTGCGTGCCGAACGGAAAACCGCGCAGTTCAGAGATCAGCGCGGCGTTCCAGTCGCCCCGCAGCATCAGCACGTTGCCCACATTCATCTGCGCCGCGAACGGCTCGGCGCGCGTGACCTTGTCGCCCGTCTCGGGGCTGCTCACCACGCGATAACCCGCCAGCTCGCGCGTCAGATACAGCACCTGAGTTTTGCCGGCTTGTCCGGGGTCTTGCGGTAGGCCGACACGCGTGCCCCCGCCGTCGAGTTGCGCGGTGCCCGCGATAATCGCATCGCGCCGGTCGGGTCCCCACCGCCCGCGCGTCACATCGCCGATAACATAGCGCCCGTCCGCCAGGCGCCCGAGCTTCGCACCCGCCGTCCAATCGCCGTCGCCCTCGATACTCGCCAGATCCCAGGCGCGCACCCAGTCGATCCAGCTCGTCGGAATGATGTCCACGACGACGAGTTGCTCAGGCTTGAACAGATCGCCCTCCGGGGGCACCGGCATCTGCTGATACAGCGATGCCCACGTGCGCGGGTTCGATTCGTACTGCGCCCAGTGCTTTTGATCGAACCACTCGGTCCACAGATACTCGCCTTTCGCGCGCGCGAGCGGATCGGTATCGTTCTCGCAACGCGCCTGCAGGCACAGGACCTCCCACATGTTGCCGTCGCGGCAGGCGATGCGCCCGCTCTCGCCATGCCAGCCTTCGGGCAGGATGCGGCCCGCCAGGTCGTCCTCGTGCCAGCGCGTACCGATATAGACGATCCAGCCGCCCGGCATCAGCCGCGTCTTCAGGTCGTCCTCGTAAGCGTCGAACACCTTCTCGCGCACGACTTCCGAGTCAGCCTGCTCACGGCCGCGAATCACGTCATCGAGGATGAGCCCGTCGCAGCGGTTGCCCGTGACGCCTGACAGGATGCCGCTGGCGAGATACTCGCTGCTGTTGGTCAGCGCGAACGCGTGCGCGGCGTGTGAATCGGCCGCCAGCTCCGTGTTCCAGATGCGCTGCCAGCGTGCCTGCCGCACGATCGAGCGCGTGCGCCGGCCCATGCGGCTCGCGAGCGCGTCGCCGTAGCTCGCGAGGATCAGCCGCCGCTGCGGCGCCGCGCCCACATACCACGATGGGAATACCACCGAGGCGTAAGTCGATTTACCCGCGCCCGGCGGGGTAAAGATCATCAGCCGTCCGTGCGGCGTGCGGCTGGTCGCGTCCACGCGCTCCAGTATTAGCCGATGGTGCGCCGCCAGCGGCGTCGACACCGGCTCGAACTGATCGCAGTCGTCCGCATCTGCGTCATCGCTCGCAGGGTCACCAACAGGCCGCCCGGGCACCTCGATCGCGTTGGCGTAGTCGACGATGCTCGCGCGAGCGCGGCGACGTGAGAGCAGTTCAGCCGCTGCCGCATCACGATTAACGCGATCCACTCGATTAACGCGATCGACGTCCCTTGCGTCCCTTGGCGACGATGGCTTCGAGTTCGGCATCGCTCATGGACTGCAAAACAAGCGGACCGCCGTTCGCGCCAGAGAGCTCGACCGCCTGTGCGGTCTCCTTCCAGCGCGCGCGGCATTTCAGCCAGAAGATTGCCGCGATTGTGTCGCCACCGGTGGCCTTGTTGTAGAGCGATTGCGCCACGTTGCTGTTGGCGCGAACCGCCCCCTCCAGCAGCTCTTGCGCGAAGTGCGTGCGCAGCGTCTGCTCGGTCACAGGTCGCCCGCGTGCGCCGGTCACCAGCGCGCAGATCTCCGACACGGACGTGCCGCATGCGGCGAGCTTGAGCACAAGCTGCCGCTGTGCAATAGCCGGCGCAAAAGCGCTACGCGGCATGATTAAAACGCCTCACCCGTCAACGGTTCCATGCGATGTTAGGCCAGATGTAGCGCACGTTTTTGCCGCAGTGGTCATGTTCAAACACATCGGCTTGATTGACTCGCTTTCGTTCGCCATCAGAGCGTTAATGCCGTCATCCCAACCACGGAATGAAAGCCATGAACGCACCAGCCAACAACGCACACCACACCAACGAACAAGCCGCTCACGACGGGCTATCCACGCGGCTGTACCGCATCAAGAACACGCTCCTGAACATTGGCGACGTGCTCTACGATCAGAACGGTCGCAGCGTCGGCCAAGTGACCTATCTCGCCCACGGCCCACGACACAGCGATCTCGTTGTCCATACGTGCGGCGGCGACGCGTACCGAACGCGCGGCGGCTACCTGCTGGGCCTGTCCAACCGCAAGCCCTACTAAAGCAGCGCGCAACCAGCAGCGCCGGCCTTGTGCCGGCGTTTTCGCTGGTGCGGCTAGCGTGGGAAACCCACCCGCGTGGCTTCGATCTGACAGACCCAAATCACCACACACTTCACTCGCTTTCGTTCGCGACCAGAGCGTTAATGCAGTCATCGCAACACACCAACGCAAGCCAAGCAAATGAACACCAACACGACCCACACGACCAGCGCCACGATCCCCAACACCCGCAACGAAGGTTGGGGCTTCTTCGGCACGATGGACCAGCACGCCAAGGCCGCCTGGCCGCGCGCGATTGAAGCGGTCTCAGAAGCGACCGGCGAATCGCACGAGGCGGTGCGCCGCTTCCTCGACGCCGCGCCTGGGCGGCACTTTGCCGACGACGTTCACAACGCCATGCACGGCGGCCTCGAACTTGCCGCCGCCATCGACGCCGCCACCCGCAAGTGGATGGGCTGGACCATCAGCGCGCGCGCAAGTCGCCAGCACGGCATCCCGCGCGGCCTACCTTATCTCACCGGCTTCGTGATCCACTGCGATCTCACCAGCAACGACGAATAAAGCCCACCGCGCAGGCTGCGGCCTGCGCCTCAACATCGACACGCTTATTGACTCGATTGTCTAGCAAACCAGAGCGTTAATGCTCTCACCGCAGCGCACCGCGCCGCACCCACCGATCATCAGGACCGACCCACATGGCAACGAAAGCAACCACCTCCGCAGCGAAGAAGAGCACCACCAAGGCAACCGCCAAAACAGCCACCCAAGCCGCCGTTAAGAAGGCCGCCAAGGCTCCGGCCAAGGCCGCGCGCACCAGCGGCACACAGGCGGCCACCAAGCCGCGCACGACGCCCGCAAAGTCCGCGACGAAAGGCGCGGTGAAACCCACGGCGAAGAGCACACCAGCATCCAAGCAAGCGCCGTCAGCACGCAAGACAGACCCGAATGAAGCGTTCTTCGCCAGCCGCTCGCCTGCTTCCACCACGCCGGCCGTGTCGGCCGTGTCAGCACCCGCCACGTCGCCGGCGCCCGCCCCTGCACCCGTCTCGGCCACCGCGCATCAAGCACGTGCGTCCCGCCAGAACACCGCGCAAGCCCGTGTCATCGCGATGCTTGCCGCGCCCGAGGGCGTCACGCTTGACGCGATCATGAGCACCACCGGCTGGCAGGCGCACACGGTGCGCGGATTCATCAGCGGCACCGCCAAGAAGAAGCTCGGGCTGACGATCGAAAGCGCCCGCGTGGACGGCAAGCGCACCTATCGGGTCGCCGCATAATCCACCGCAAGACTACCGGGCGCCCCTGAAGCGCTCGCCCCCTCTTCAAACCACGCGCCATCGGACGCCCGACTGGCGCGCTCCCCATTAAAGTCCTGCCAGCGACGCACGATGACGTCGCAGTAGCGTGGATCGACCTCCATTAGCCGGGCCACGCGCTGCGTCTGCGCACATGCGATCAGCGTCGAACCCGAACCGCCGAACGGGTCCAGCACCACCTCGCCCGCCTGAGTGCTGTTCATCGTCAGATACGCCAACAGCGCGACCGGCTTCATGGTCGGATGCGCATCGCTGCGCGCGGGGCGATCAAAGGCCCATATCGTTGATTGCTTGCGATCGCCGTACCAGCGATGCGCCGCACCTGGCTTCCAGCCATACAGCACCGGCTCGTGTTGCCAGTGATAGTCGTGATGGCCCAACACAAAGCAGGGTTTTGCCCATACGCCGCACTGCGCGAGCCGCCAGCCGGCATCCACCAACGCGCGCCGGAAGTTCAGTCCTTCCGTATCGGCGTGGAACACGTAAGCGGCCGAGCCGGGCGTCGCATGCTCGAGCATCCGCGTGAACGCGCCGAGCAGGAATTTGTAGAACGCGGCGCCGGCCATCGCGTCGTTGACAATCTTTAGACGCCGTCGACCCTTGCCCTCATAGTTCACGTTGTATGGCGGGTCGGTCAGCACGAGTGCCGCCGAGGTGTCCACCATCAGTTGCGCCATGTCGCTCGCATCGCGCGCGTCGCCACACATCACGCGATGCGGCCCGCATCGCCACACATCGCCTGGCTGCGACACGGGCGTGTCTGGGCACGCGGGTGCGTCGTCCTCGCCGGTCAAGCCCGGCAAGCCAGTCGGCCCGAGCAGCCGCTCTAGCTCGCTGCCGTCGAAGCCCGTGAGCGCGAGGTCGAAGCCATCATCCCGCAGCGCACCCAGCTCGAACGCGAGGAGTTCCGGGTCCCAGCCGGCACGCTCGGCAAGTTGGTTATCCGCGAGAATATAGGCCCGCCGCTGTGCATCGCTTAAGTGCGAGAGCACGACACACGGCACCTCGGCCATGCCGATTGCTTGCGCAGCCGCAAGCCGCCCGTGGCCCGCGATCACGCGATCGTGATCGTCGATCAGAACCGGATTGGTGAAGCCGAATTCGCGCAAACTGGCGACCAGTAGGCTGATCTGCGCCGGCGCATGGGTGCGCGCATTGCGTTCATAGGGGACGAGTTCGGCGATGGCGCGCTGAACGAGTTCCATGACTTTGGGCAGCTTACTCAGGCATTGTCAGCGCCACGACATTTCGGAATTGTCTGGTCTTGCGTGCAGCGCTCTCGGCACCAGCTTCGTCCTTTCAACCGGACGAGGATCACAGCATGACGCTCAATAAAAACATCGAACATGACGAAGCGGTTGCGCTGAACGAACTGCGCGTGAAATTCATGGGCAAGACGATTCGTCTTAAGTCTGGCGGCCCGGTCATGACAGTGGACTCTGTCTCAACGGTTGCCGATGCAAATTATCTCGACTGCTGCTGGTTCGACGGAGTGAAGCTCGAACAGGCAAAGCTCAGGCCGGATTCGATTGAACTGGCTGAGCAACCACGTTCACACGTAGAGCTTATCTAAGGGCAACGCTAATCACTTGTTTGCAAGGCGGTGCCCATTAGGCGGCGGCCTGCGCCTCAGTTTCGCTCATAACGATGCCCGTCTCACGCAGTCGTTCGTCGATGTGGGCGAACGCGGCGTCGAACGCGCCGCCTTGCGTGCGGGTGCCCAAGAGCGCGGGCGAGAGCAGCGAGATATGCTGCGCCACCGTCTGCCGATGCGCGCCGCAGCGCTGCGCGAGTGCCACTTGCGTCTCCGAGGTATGCGTGAGCAGGTTCGTCACCAACGCCTCGCGCAGCCGAACGTTAAGCACATGATTGGCGAACAGCGCCGCAGTGGTCGCCACAACAAATGTGAGCGCGTTAGCCCATTCGGGGTTCGGATAGTGGCCCGCGCAACACGGGCGGCGGCAATTGCAGCGCAGCTGGCGCGGCGCATACGACACGACCAGGAGCGCCTGCTGGGCCATCGGCAGCCGCTCGAGTTGGCGGCGAATACGTGCCGCTTGCACGCTGGCGTCGGTCCCGACGAGCGCCATGCCGGTGCCGACGCTCTGATGCAGCGGTGCAAGTGACGACACGCTGCCCGACTCTACGGTGTGGCGCAACGCGTCACGCAGCGCTTCGGCGGTGCTGAGGTAGTGGTCCTTCATGGCAAGTGAACAACCGAACGTGCGAAAACGAAAAACCCGCCGATCGTCGTCGAGTCACGAGGCGGGTTCTTTGGACACATTACGGCACATACCGTTTAGTTGCCCAGAATAGACCGAATATGTCGCTTGTCAAGTCTTGCGCCCCCCAAAGGGTTAAACACGCCTCCTTTGCGCGTCCCTTTCGCGTCCGTCGTGCGAGCTAGCGCCTGCGTATCAGTTTGGCGAAGGCAAGAATGTCAACCGGTTCGACATGTTTTGTCGACTTTAGGCGGGGCTCATAGCGGCTCGTCGTGAGTTCTTTCGCACGGTCGAATGAGACATAAGACACGGTGACGAAATTTCCACCAGTGGACAACTTACCGATCGACCCCGCACTCGCCCAACACGCCCCCGACACCCGCCTTCGCCCCGACCGCACGACTTCCACGCACGTTCAGCCACGCGCAACCTTACGCCGTTGTCCCCTGCTTTATCCACTGTCGACTTCACGCGACACGGCCTTGACTTCGCGGCGCCTTTTGCGCGCCAGCCCCGCGCAAGGCTGGGTTGCGCAGCTTTTCTCGTACTCATGTCGGGCTCTGACCGCACGCGCTCGCCCCTCGACGGTGAGTCAGCTAAGTCAGCGGAGTCACCATCCTGCTATCCCCATCCCTCACACCTACGCGCGTGCCCTTCCTGATCGTTGAAAAGTAAAACGTCAAATAGTGGGAATAGGCGGATGGTGACTCCGCTGACATAGTTGACGCCGGATTTAGGGCAGGCTGCCTGCTTTCATCCGCTCGCGAGCGACGCGCACCTGCTCAGCGAAGGTGAGTGCACGCAGCGCGTAGACCACGACGCGCCGTCCTGCCACGCGGAAAAGTCCGTCGTCAGCATCGGGATTACGTACTGGCGTATAGCCGGTACGCTCCATCTGATGCGGAATGGCGCGGCGATTGTGGCGGTCGGCCAACTCCCCCTCCACCGAGCGCATGTTGTGGCGCATGGCCCCCGAGATGAGATCGTCAAGCGTCAACGCGGGCGGGCTGCCGAGCAGTTCGACGAGGTCACGCATTTCACCGCGTTCGGGCGCGTCGCCTGCCTGCACCATGGTCCAGAACGCGGGCGTATGCGGAGGCGGCGCTTTCGGGTCAAAGCCGGAGAGCTCGCGCGTGCGCAGCCATGCGGCGACGTGGCCAAGCCCGCCTTCGTCGTACCAGGACCATAGCCCATGCCAGTAGTCCTCGTTGAAGTCGGCCGCCGTCGCCTCGCTCCAAGCGACATAGTGGCGACGATCATCGGCGGGTAGGTATAGGCCGTCAGTGAGATGGTTGGTGGTAAAGATGACACCGCAGGCGTTGGCGACATAGTACTCGCGCAGATTCTTCTCATCGACACGCACCACGTCCGGCGGCGCGGCCAGCAGTGGCTTGCAGTGTTCGTAAAATGCGAAGCGGTCGATCTCACCGAGGTCGCGCACTTCAGATACGCGCACGATGATGTTGCGCACCCAGCCGTTGAAGCGACCCTGCATGATGCGCGGATTGATGTCGGCGAAATTGTGCGCGCCCACGGCCGTGCGCACCGGCTCCAGCAGCGTGTCTTTGCCGATGCCGGGCGCGCCGCCGAGCATGAGCGCGTGGTTAATTTTGACGCCCGGGTACTGCACCGTATGTGCGAGCCAGTCGGCAAGGTGATCAAAGTCATCGGAATAAAGGTGCGTGAGATGATCGAGCCAGGGTTTCGCGCGCAGCGCGTCACCAGGCAGCACGGCGGGTGGCGTGTACAGATTGTAGACACTCACACCCGCGTGCTGCTGCCAGCCAGACACGATCATCACACGGTCATGCACAAGCTGCGGTTCGCCCGGCACCCAGACGAGCTGCACGACGGCGCGGTGTTGGTCCAGCCAGGTCGAGGGCTTAATACGCTCGCGCGGCGGCAGTTTCGCATTCACGCTGGCGACAGGCCAGATCTCGCGCGTCGGCGCATGCAGATAACCGTGTGTGGGAAGATAAGCGTAGAAGTCCTCGTAACTGAAACGAGACTTAGAGTCGTTGGTGTCCTTTGCACTTATCCGGCCAGGGCGGCGTGAAAACGGATCAGTCATGGCAGTATTTTTCTGCATCAAGGATGCGCTTGAGCGAGCCGAGCAGGCGCGTGTGCTCGCTCTTAGTGACTGAACCGCGACGCAGGATCGCGCCGATGATCACGGCGACCTCGAGCAGCTCCAGCGTGAGCGCGGGCCACATCTGCGCGTCCACAAAGCGGCGTCTCGCCGGGCTCGCGTGATGAAGGGTGTGATCGTCGCGCGGAAACAGCTCCGCGAGGTTCAGGTCGAGGGACTCGGCGATCTCCGTGACACTGCAGCCCGCGAAGCAATGCATCAGCACAACGCCCTCGTCGGTCTCGGTGATGCCAAGCGCCGGGCGGTGGCCGTCGTGCGCGGGACACATCGCACGCCACCGACCCGGCGCGACACGGTGCACGCCATCGAGGCGCGCCAGCAGCGTCGTCACGGGTCGTGTCGAGAGGTGGTTCGACGACGTGCGCCGGTTGCCGTTCATCGCCTCAAACCGTTGCCGAACACGTCATCGAACATGAGCCGCAACGCCTCATCGTGCAGCGGGCGACGACCATACCAGCGCTCGGCCACCGCGGCATAGTGATCGGCATTGCGTGCATACGGACCGCCACGGCGTTCGCTTTGGCGCGCACCAGTTCAGCCACGGTGGGCAGTGGCCTCAGCGCATCGAGGCGTTTCGCGTACGGTGCTTTCACGAATGCCTCCGTTCACCGGTGATCGGTATCGGGTCCGCTGTCGCTATCGGGCGGTGTCGACACGATCAACGCGGAGCGCGCCAGCTGCGCGATGCGATGCAGGTCATGCTGGGTGGACAGGCTAGCCCGGCGCTCCCTGCCGTTCGCACGCTCGGCGATCTGGGCGATCAAATGCAATGCGTGGCGCAAGCGCGGCACATCGTGAACCGCACGCGCGCGCAACTGCTCGCCATGGGCGATGCGCAGGTCCTTGAAGAACGGGTTCATCGTGACTCTCTTAAAAGGCGCCCAATCTGCAGGCCAGTTAGCCGTGCGTAGGACGGTGCGGTCAGCGATTCGATAACGATCTCGACGCGCGGATGCGTGCGATCAATGCCGTGATACACGTGCTTCTCGCGAACTTGCCGGTCATTGCGGTACACGCCGTCCTGCACGCGCTCACGCACCCTCACCCCGTTGCGCCGCACATATGCCCAACGATCCTGCAGCACATCAAGCACGAGCGCCTCGTCGAGATCGGGCCGCTCGCTGGCGTAGAAGAGCTTCAGCGTGATGCGCACCGGTCCTTCGAGACGTAACCGGCGTGAAGCCGGGATCTGCTGCAGCGCCGAGCGTTCGAACGCGAGCGCCTTGTCCGACTTAATCGACGCCAGCCGCGCGCGCAATTCGCCCGTCGCTGTACGCGAACGGCGCATGACGATCGCCCGGCTGTTTGCTTTGCTCGCGCATTCGCCGAGGATCGTGAAGGCAATGACACCCATGCTCAAGATGCTCACGACACCTTCGAACGGGTGAGCGCGGCCAGCACGCGCAATGCGCGCAGCTCGGCAGACGTCATGCGTGCGAGCGTCTGGGGCGTCAGGCTCGTGAAGCCGACCATAATCGTCGGCGGCAACGGGATCGCCTGGTGATGCGCACGCCACAGGTGCAGGCAATAGGCGTGGTTGTTGATGTATTGGTCACGCGGCGGATGGAGCTGCATCACGGTCTCGCCGGGTTCGAAGAACTGGTCCCGGACCCAGGCCATCTCCGACCACAAGGGACAACGCCCCTCGCCCGCCACGGTCACGCTGACGTGATCCCATCCGCCGCCGTTCGAGGCGATCAGGTACAGCGTCGCGTGCGTAGGCGCGGCGATTAGCCGAAAAGCGCCAGTGTGCGCTTCGTCATCCTGGCTTTTGATACGCCAACCACTCAGATGGTCGAGCGGTCTCATGGGCTCACCCCGCGCAGCAGCGAGTACACCGCCCACGCGCCGAGCATGCCTTGCAGCAGCACGCTCATGGCTCTCACGTGGTTGCCAAGTGGCGTGGGCGGCACGCCTCGTGCGAGGTCGCCGAGGTTGCCCAACGCGCCTGCGACAAACAGCACAGCGGTAACAGTTAGAAAAGCTTTCATCATCATGATCATCGTATTGCAATCGTCAACGAACGACCGAGTTACCGACTTACTTCGTTTCCTCCAGCCCCTGCATATGCTCGATCAGCACGTCGCCCGGGCGCATGCCCGACGCGTCGCGCAGCAGCGCCCGCGTTCGGGGATCGAGCTGGCCACGGCTACTTTGATAGCGATCGCGCAGGGTGCGCATCTCTTTGGCCGACAACACGTGAATCACCGGCAAGATCGAAGTGCGCCGACGGCTTCTCTGTTTGCCGACCGAAGATTCCGGCGTGTTGCCAAGAGGTTCCGCTGTCTTTTTCATGATGTTCACTCGTCTGAAGTACGCCATGACAATCCTTACGGCCCGGCTGAAATGCTCAGTCTGCTTTGAACGCTTGGTGCGGTCGGCACCAAAGCGCTTAATGATATTTTCGTGTGCAGCCTGTCGGCCGGCCCGGAATCGGCGGTGCCGACTGGAACTCAATTTTCGGCGCTCTACTGCCGCGACATCCCTCGTAAGCCTTCGCTTGCCTGCACGCGTTCGTCATTGGACGGTGTGAGGCACCGCCCGCTGCTGACGGTGCTGCTCAACGCGCGCAAGCGCATGCACGAGCGGGGCGAGCACATCGAACTGCTGCAAGCTTGGGTCAAAAAGGGGACTGAAGAGCGTATGCATAGCCACCGCCAGACCATACGGGTAAGGCACGCCGCGCAGATTGAGTGCCTTCATGAACGACGCTGAGCGGCTGATCTCTGGATGCGTGCGCAGGTAGGCATCGATCTCAAACAAACCCGGTGCCTGCGTCATCCACATTGCCTGGCGGCATTCATAGTTGAATAGCAGGCTTGCTGCCTGAGCGGCTTTCTGCGCTTCCCATGGGGCAAGCCCCTGCATGGTGGCCACGTCTCTCGGCAGGCGGCGGCGTCCGCTATCGAAGCTGAGCACAACGTCCGGGTCGATTGCGACCTCGACGTCGAATGTGATAGCGACACCGTATTGCAAGGCTTGACGAGCCGCATCAAGCCGGTGCTGCCCGTCACCGAGCTTGCCATTGCTTGTGAAGCGCAGGCAGTCACCATTGCACTCGCGCCAGTACCCCTCGACCATCGTCTGCGCATAGCGATCGGCCACTCGCTGATCAAAGTGACGGTTGAGTCGCGGCAGCGCAAGCCAGGCATCCACGATCGCCGCCGTGCACGTGACGCGCACGCGCCGGCGTTCGCGGCACATAGGCAGTACGATCGCCTCGCGCTCAGACCGCGGCTCTTCCGATCCGACTTGGCTCGCACGCTCGGACATCTCACGTTCGGCTTTGTCGCGAGGGGAACGAGTCAAAACACCAAGCTTAGCCTGCTCCTCACGTTCGTAGCCATACCACTGTTGAACTTCATCTATTCCATTAGTACAACTATTTTTGACACGATTCATTTCAACACCTCCTTCCAAGTGTATTCCCCGGCGTTCCGTTATCGCATTTCTTCCCGGGCGTTTGATGGTCTGTCGCTAAGCCTGCTGATCAGGTAAAGCATGGAGCCGGACCACAACCGGCCACAAGACTTGTTGTCAAGGGCAGCTTTACTCATTGCAAGAATGATCAGGCCCTTGACGAACTTAGAGAGGACGATTCATCGGTATCCGGCTTTCTGTCGACAAGCGCCCGCCTCAGTTCGCCAACGTTCCAGCGCGCGGTGACGCCGAGCTTCTGCGGTGCTGGAATGACGCCTTTACGTACGCGCCGCCATACCGTCTGCGCGGTACACCCATACAGAAGGCCCACCGTCCTGACGTTGACGAAAGCGCTGTCCGGGTACACATCGAACAGCACAAAAGCATCGGGAAGAATGGAAGCTGACACGGTATGGCTCCTAACTGCGGCGCAATACGGTCGGACTGCTTGATGTATCGCGCCAGGCGTTCGTAAAGTGCCTGAGACGATACCGATTGAATACCGCAAATCGAAGTTTGAAAAGCTCGCTGCGCGCAGCGTGTAGGTAATTTGACGCCGAACCAACGCCAGCGTGAGACTACTGCCCGGTCTGAGCCCGTGACTACGGCTTGTCCGGGGCGTAGCCGGGCTGGCCAAATTCAGTCAACCACCTTCTGATCGTCCGCGAAGCTACGGCACACAAAGCAAAGTCGGGTCGGCTTGCTTCGGCTTCGATCTTTTCCGTGATGGCCTCCGCCAGCGCATCCAGGCTACGAAACTCGGAACGGTGCTGTCGGAACAGTTTGTGGGCCAGGCGCTTTGCTGCGTTGGTGCCCGCATGCCGCTTAGCTGCATTTCTCGAAGCCATCTCCGAGATGCTCTTCCTGGTTGCCTCCACGAGGTCCGCTGCTCGCCGACGCTGTTCTTTGATTTCTTGATTTATTTTGTCTATCGCCTCTCCTGATTTCTCGTCGCGCAGCGCTTCGGCCCATAACATCGCCTCCTGTGCTTCCAACGCATGTTGCGCTGCCTCATGCCACCAGGTGAACGGATCATCCATCACGTCCGTCAAGGTCACGCTGAGTGTGTGCCGACCGCTACTGCTCCGAATGACCGGACGTGCGGCAGCCTTTGCGTGTGCAAGGCTTAAAAACAGCTCTCCGTCGATGGCGTGACAGAGTGCCAGTACAGCGAAGTATTCGTACGCCTCACCCTTTGGAAAATCCGGATCGCTGTCGAGGTCGTATGCTTTGAGCGCATCGCGCAACGCCGACGCATCCGAGATGACGCCGCGGCAAAAGCTCGCCGGAGCACGATCGCTTTCGGTCTCATCACGCGGGTACCCCCAGTCTTCAAAATACTGTTCAATGAAGGAATCGACGTTCGCCGCGGCTGCTTCGATTTCCTGACTGTTTCGCCGGTCTACTATCCAGCGTGCCCGCCGCGCAACTTCGTTTAGCTTGAGCATGCTACTGACCCGCCCGCTCTTCAGATTCACGCGATTATCGACGCAACGTTCCCAGTACCACATGCCGTTTCTCCCATCGAATGTGGATGACACGGCCAAATCAATAACCGTGGCCATCCGGCGGCGCCGGCTATCTCCATTCTCGACTTTTAAAGATGCGCCAGGGCATGCGCGGCGACTCAATCAATTCGCGACGATACGGTTTCGAGCCGTAACGATGACGAAATCGAACGATCATTTCAATTAGCGTTCCAATTGAGCCTCCGATGTGCGGATTAGCTTAGATAAGTCAGCTTGATACGAGATGATCCGCTGCGGTACAGATTAAGACGCTTTCGAGTGGCGTGAAGGCACCGTTGAAATCCACGAAACGGCCTCTTAGTATTTATCCCGATAACGAGGTGATTTCCTCAGATACCAACAGAACACGCATCTTGTTTTCAACCGGCTCTTTCGTCGGTGTCTCAAGCGTTCTGACAAAAAATTGCTTTTCAAACTAACTCTGGTTTTATTCGTCATCCGAATCATTTATTTTGCGACTCGAATAAATTGCTCTTGCGCTAGCGCTGCCGTTTTTCTATTGTGCGCTGTGTCTGCTCTTGCTTTCGGATTCCTCGCGATGCAGCCCCCCTTCAAACTCGATTGCACTTCCGACGTTTCCGGTCACGGCGTCGACGCCGTGTCTTCGAGCGCGACAAGCTGCGTACATGCGACGCGCTCGCTACGCGCACTTGGACTGAAGCCGCGCACGCTGCACTCGCTGCGCCGGGCCGGCGTGCGATCCGTTCGAGGACTTTGTGAACTGAGCGAACACGAACTGCTGCTGATTCCCGGAATCGGCCACGGCTCGATCGTGGCAATTACAGCCGCCCTCGGCAGCTGTTCACTATCACTGGATCAAGACGGCAATGAGCACATCTGACACCGATCTAGATCTGAGCCACGATCCAAGCGCACCGGCGTCGGCCCACGCTAACGTATCTGCGAACATGCTGGCCGGCCGCTACGATGATCTGACGGCCGTCGACTATCACGCGCGTGATGCCTTGAGCGCCTCCGGCATTTCGAAGTTGCTACGCTCGCCGGCCCACTATCACGTTTGGCGCAAGGCACCGCACACGCAGACGGCCGCCATGGCTTTCGGCACTGTCGTCCATGCGCTCGTGCTCGAACCTCACCGGGAGCCGCCCGTTTCGATCGCTCCGGCTTGCGACCGGCGCTCCAGCGCCGACAAGGCCATCTGGGCCGACTTCGAAGCGAATCTGAAGGGTCGCGTGCCATTGAAACAAGAGGAGTTCAATCGAGCGCAGCGCGTTCGCGACGCCGTTTGGGCCAACGCTGGCGCGCGACTCTTGCTCGACGACATTGCCAGTGAAGTTTCGCTATTTTGGACCGACGATCAGTTTGACATCCCGTGCAAGGCACGGGTCGATGCGGTCCGCGCTGATCATGGCGTGGTGGACTTAAAGACTACCTCAGACGCGGCGCCTACGGCGTTCGCGCGGTCAGTCGCCCACTTGAACTACCACGCCCAGGCCGCGCACTATTGGCGCGCGGTCGAGCACACGCTCCACGCTTCACCACCATTCTTCGCCTGGATCGCCATCGAGACCGACCCGCCTTTCGGCTTGCGTTGTTACGTCATCGATAGCCAGGTGCTGCGTCTCGGCGGAGATCTGGCCGATCGCGCCGCCTCAATTTATGCCGCGGCATTGCGCACCGGTCGGTGGCAAGGCTACATCGAAACGATCGAGCCGCTGCGTCTGCCGAAGTGGGCGTTGCAATTCGATGCAGTCTGAGGAGATGTCATGTCCGTCAATGCCAACATCGCAGCCTTCCGCGGCGACCTCGACAAGCAACAGAAAGAACTGCAACTTGTCCTGCCTAAACACATCGATCTGGGTGGCTTCTGCCGGATTGTGCTGACTGCGGTGAGCGCGAACGAGAAACTCGCCGCCGCGGATCGAACCAGCCTGCTGGCCGCGTGTATGGAAGCCGCCGAGGATGGACTCATGCCTGATGGCCGGGAAGGCGCGATCGTGCCGTATTTCAACAAACGAGCGAACTGCTATATCGCGTCGTGGCAGCCGATGGTATGGGGCCTCGTGAAACTCGTGCGCCAGTCGGGTGAGTTACTCGACCTGGGCGCGCACATCGTGACGAGCGCCGACCGCTTCGACTATCTCGTAGATGAGCATGGCGAGCACTTCCAGCACCGTCCAGACTTCGCGCAGTCCGATGCGCAGCCACTGCTGATCTATGCGTTCGCACGCACTAAGGACGGCGGCGTCTACTTCGAGGCGATGTCGTGGCGCGAGGTGCAGAGATTCCGCGAGTTGTCGCAGGCGCGGTCCGACGACACACCTTGGCACAACTGGACCGAGGAAATGGCAAAGGTGCGTGTACTCAAGCGCCTATGCAAACGTCTGCCGATGTCGGCCACCGCGCGCGCGGTACTCGTGCGCGACGATGCACGCGACGCTCAGCACTTCGCACCCGTGCCCGAAGTCATCGACCCGGTGTCGGCGATCAACGCGACGATCCGCGAAACGGCTGCCTCTGTGGAGGCGATATCGACGTCAAGACCGGCGCTTGATGCGCCCGTGAAGAGGCAGGCCGTGGGGGCGCCGAAAGCAGCGCGCGGCACACGTTTGAGCCCAAATGGCCCAGACGAAGTCCACGAGTCACAGAGTACGTCGTCACCCTTCTCGCTCACCTACGCCCAAATTGCGGAACGGCTCAACAAGGCGAAGGACCTCGCGGCGCTCGCCGCCGCCTCCAAACTAATCGACTCACTCGCCGACGAGAGTCAGCGTGACGAGTTGTACGAACTGGCCGAGCAGATCAATACGGACCTGGCATTGGCTGCACACGACGCCGAACCGCCCGGCGAGGGCGCCTGACACGGAAGACGTCGACACGCGTCGCGGCCCGTGCTCATTGGCCGCCCACGTTAAAAGGAGAACGCTATGCAAGCGCTCGCGACGCTGGCAAAGGATCTCACCGCATACACGATGCACCCTCCCATCCCCAACGACCAACGCGAGGTGTGCGAAACCCTCTTCTATTTGGGTGCGGCCTGCGTCATCGATTTCGTTCACGCGATTCATAGCAACGCCTCAACGCCTCGCGAAGCACAGATCGCTTTCGACGGCATCTGTCGCGAGGTGCGGGACTTCGGCATCCAGCCGATCGTTCGCAAGGCGCTGCACGGCGCTTCGCTTCATGTGATCGACGTCTCCGCATCTCGGTCCAATACACGTTGAGCCAGCAACTCACCATCATGAAGCGCCTCGTCCCAAACAAAAACATGCGCAAGCTGCTCGCGCGCTATCCGAATCTGGAGATCACCCGGACCGATCATCATGTGCGCGTGCGTCACCGAGGCACGGGCGACTTCATCATCGTTTCGGTGACCAGTTCGGACTGGCGCAGCATCCGCAAGGTCGAGCGTGATCTCGAACATCTTCGCGCCGGCATGGGCTACCTGCGACAAGCCGCCCTGCGCCGGTGCTCGGACAAAGCTCGGTAGACGACCGCAACGCAGAGCCTATTGCGTGCCAAGACGTCAAGCCGTTCTTGGGAGACCTCGCTCAACCTGCCGACGAAACGCCACACTCGCGAGAAGTCTATTTGTCAGTGGCTGTTCGTGGCAAACGACGCTACAGTGCGCCGCGGCTCACCCACACGGAAACGGACTCTGAGAACGCGGTTCTAACACGATAAGGAATACGCACCATGCGTACGCTGCAAGCCGGAACCACCGAGACCGCGCACTACGTGACGGTGCCATTGGCCGCCGCCCTGACCGGGCTCTCTGTGAAAGCCATCCGACGCAAGATCGAGGAAGGCAAGTGGCTCGAAGGACGCGAATACCGCCGCGCACCAGATGGCGGCATCTTTATTTCATTGACGGGGTATCAGAAATGGGTAGAACGACAGGGGGCGTAGAAGTCCGCGCAGCCTCCATTCGCCTGAGCTTCACTGCAGGTGGCGTGCGTTATAGGCGCACGCTCATGGTCGACGGCGCAGCGGTGCCACCGACGCCGGCGAACATCAAGTATGCGAATCGGCTCATCGCAGAGATCTGCGGGCGCATCAAGATCGGCAACTTCAGCATGGACGAGTATTTCCCTGATGACGAGGCGCTTGCGCCCGTGCTGGAGCCGGTGTCAGCGTCGATGCCGGCCCCGCAGGCGCGCGTAGGGGCGCTACAGCCGCCTAATGAACGGTCCAAGCAGCCTATGCCCACAAAGCGAAAAACAAGGGAGCGAGCGCCTACCGAGCTCAGCGTCGAAGCCTGGCTCACGCAATGGCTCGATTTGACGCGCATTGAAACATCCACACGCATCGGCTACGACGCCGCGGTCAAGTTCTGGAGCCGCTCGTCGTGCGACAACCGCGGGCATCCGATGGGCACACTGGCGCTCTCCTCGCTCAAACTCTCGCACATTCTCACAGCGATCGCCAGCCGTCGCGAACTCTCCGGCAAGACGATCAACAATTACGTTTCCGTGCTGCGACTGGCGCTGGCGGTCGCCTGCGCCGATCAGCTCATCGCCACCAACCTCGCCGAAGCCGTCCCGCGCGCCAAGCACCAGCGCCAACCCACCGATCCGTTTTCGCGCGACGAGTCGGAAGCGATCATCGCAGAGGCTGCCAACGTCGATGCTCAGATTCACAACTACATCGAACTATGGTTCTGGACGGGGCTGCGCACGTCGGAGATCAACGGGCTGGAATGGCGCTACGTGGATTTCAAGGACAAGACCATCGCCGTCGAACGTGTGTTGGTGGCGGGCGAAGAGAAAAACCGCACCAAGACGGCGGAAGCACGCCTCGTACGGCTAAATAGCCGCGCACACGCCGCCCTGCAGCGCCAGCGTGCCTTTACCCAAGTGGCAGGCGGGCGGGTGTACCAGGACCCGCGTTCGGGCAAGCCATGGCATAGCGAGGAGGCGTTCCAGCGCGTGTACTGGGCGCGCATCCTGCAGCGCCTGGGGCTGCGCTATCGCCGCCCCTACAACATGCGCCATTCATATGCCACCAGCATGCTGATGGCCGGCATGACGCCGGCGTTCTGCGCGCGCCAACTCGGCCACACCGTGGAGATGTTCCTGCGGACCTACGCGAAATGGATCGATGGCAGCCAGAACGATCTGGAAATGGCGCGATTGGAGAATGCCCTTACCGTGTCCGAAATTGCCGTGCGGAACGCAAAATTATCGTAGCCGCTTATTGAAGCAACGAAATTCACATATTCACTCCCGTTCCGATTAGCGAGCGCGAACGGCTATATCGATATCCGTGAGCGGCTGAAAAAGTGGCAATGGACGTCGTCCGACTTTGGCAGTTCTCGGCCAGGAGCCGCCAGTCGAGAGCGGCATCCAGTTCGACCAACCAAGCTCCCGTTTCCTGTCGCTGAATGGCCGCTTTGCGGCGCGCAAATTGCCGAGGGCACAGCCTCAATCCGGCCACGAACAGTCGTTCACCTTCGCCGTTGCTAGGTCGCTCGTGGGGACTGCTCCTTCTGAGAAACCAGCCATTCATTCCGCGGGCTGGAGGAAAATCGCCTCTTGGAGCTTTCTCGACTTGCCGATTCCATTGGGACATCCGTAAGAGGTTACGATGCCTCCGTTACAGGAAATTAAATTGAAACCCCAGAGTTTTCCTGCCCATGCGAAACAGCACAGAGGAGATACGGATGCAATCGCGAACGTTCGTCTTGCCGAAAGCCGGTGTGGCGTTTGACCAAAACAGTGAATGGCCTGCCGATAAGTGCACGGCCCTTGACGTACAGAAGTCGGTGGTGATTGTAGGCGCGAACGGTAGCGGGAAGACCCGTTTGGGCACGTGGATCGATCTATATTCGCCGCAGAAGGAATCAACGCTTCGTGTATCTGCACAAAGATCGTTGACCATGCCCGATAGCTCGCAGCTTATTTCTCTCACGATTGCAGAGTCCGATTTAATCTACGGCTATGGCAAGGCGACGGAGAACCAAAATCCCGCAGGATACAAGTTGGGCAACCGCTGGGCCAGCAATGGGCCGGTTCACATACTTAACGATTTCCCTAAATTGATGGTTTACCTGTTTTCCGAGCAGGCCGACGTGAGCGCGAAGTACCTAGCTGACTCACGGCTATCTGAAAAACGAATACCCCCGCCAGTTACGAAGCTTGAACAGATCAAAAATTTGTGGGAGACGCTTTTACCCCATCGCGAACTGGTGCTCGGCGGAGCAGAACTACATACCAAGATCGCAAACTCTGACGGCACGCCCTACAAAGCTTCTCAGATGAGCGACGGCGAGCGCGTTCTTTTCTATTTGGTTGGTCAATGTCTGGCAGCTCCAAAGAGCGGAATCATCATCGTAGACGAGCCGGAAGTTCATCTGCATAAATCGCTGCAATCGCCCTTATGGAATGCGATTGAAAACTTGCGGGCAGATTGTCTTTTCGTTTACATAACACATGACGTTGACTTTGCTGCTTCGCAGGTTGCGGCAACGAAGCTCTGGCTGAAAGGCTTCGACGGCGCATCTTGGGACTGGGCCACAATCGACGACGTTGACGACATGCCGGACGACCTGCTACTTGAAATCATGGGAAGTCGCAAACCGGTCGTGTTCGTCGAAGGCGACAACGGCAGCCACGACGTTGCTCTGTATCGTGCGCTTCTACCTGAGTGCCTTGTAATGCCACGAGGCAGTTGCAGTGCCGTTATCGCAGGCGTCCGTGCGCTTCGAGATAACAAGCAATTTCATCACCTCGACATAGTAGGCGTTATAGACCGTGACCGGCGAGGCGATGAAGAAATACAGGCACTTGGAAAGGACGGCATCCATGTGCTCGACGTGGCAGAAGTCGAAAATCTCTTTTGCACCCGGGAAGTCTTAGCGCTCTGCTCGACGCGCTTGGCAAGAGATGCACAGATTGATTTCGATAAGATCGTCAAACTCGCCTTCGAACGTCTGAACGCGGAACTCGAGACGCAGGTTTCGATGCGCGTTGCCGCCGAGATCAAATATCGTTTGAATCTTTTCGACGTTAAGGCGAAGGGTCCGGGTGCCCTCGACGACGCGGTCAAGCAGACGGTAGCGGACATTGATGTTTCCGTTCTATATTCCGAAACAGAGGGATTGTTTGTTTCGTTGATTTCCCAAAACGACTACAACGGACTACTTAAATATTACAATCGAAAATCGTTGGCCTCGCAAATCGGAGCCACGATTGGCCTTGCAAATAAGGAGCTTCCGGCGCTCGTGCTGCGAATTGCGAGCGGTGATGGCGTGCACGCGATTCGGGAAGCCGTGCGACCGTACTTCGGCGATTTTAAGGACAAGATACCTGTGAAGCCGACTGAAGACCCTGCGGTCGCGGAGCCTTCGGGCACTATCGTCTGACAGGTCCCCGCTGCTTGGCAGACGCTACTGGCGTGCGTCCTCGCGGGCTGGAGGTAGAGACGACACGCGCAGTCGGACGTCTCATACTAACTCGTGAGCGGCCGCTGCTGGTGCAGTGATCTGAATGGCGGCTTGGGGTCGGGGCTTCGCGTTGGCGAGTGGCCGTTGTCGGGCAGCCAGACACCATTGAACGCTTTGCGGCGATGAGTTCGTAGCTCGGAGGGGCTCATCCCGACCCGCAACTGCCGGTCGCTCGACACGCCCCTAATGGCCGTTTGCGAGGTACAACCTCCGCTCGATCCTGCTGGTCCCCTAGCGGGTCGTCGGCCATAGCCGACGGCCTAGACAGACAGAGTCTCACACTGGCAACGTGGCGGTTTGCAGACAGTGGCGACATCGCGCTGCCCGACATGAGCATCCCTCGTCAGCACACTCATTGCCGCGATCATGGCGCATTTGGTGCCGCGCATGCAGTATTTTCCGTATAGGAGTTTCATTTCCACAAAAGTATTTCCAGAAACACAAATCACTGTTGCGCTATCTGTTGCGCGCAAACGGTACTTGTACTGTTCGTGTTGGAAATTATTCCGTTTTCAGCTACCGCGAATGACACCCTTGACGTTCTTTTCATGTCTTGGAAAACGGAAACCCCATAGTGATAGCGAACAGTTCCGCTGCATGGGACGTTAAAGTAAAATGAATCAAATGTTGTTGTCGGTGGTTTTGTGTAGTAGTCGGACGTTCCGGCAAGACTCATCGGATTGCTGAGTGCAGTAAGACTTTTGTTATCCGAAGTGAATTCTAGGGCGCCCATCTCGCCGTCGGATCGAGTAACAAGGTCATCGCTTATTGGCCAAGACGAACCCGTCGTGGCATTTAACAGCGCCGACAGGAAAAACCCCTTTCCCCCTTGATCGCACGGATATGGAGCAGTTGTGCTGCACACGTTGGGCGACCGAGAAAGGGCGTTGCGACGGACCCAGTATCTAACTGACCCTTGGGTATCTGATTGATAGTCTTCATGCGGCACGCCGATAGGAAATTGCCCGTGAAGATCGTGATCTCCATAAAAGAGATTCGAGAAGTCCGGATCAAATTTCAGTCTGTAGAAGACGCTTGTAAGTTTGCAGAGTGGATTTCTATAGCCTTTCGCAGGCTGGTTTCGGACATGTCCTGGTACCCATTCGAAATGCAGATGAGGGCTCCCTGACACACCGGAAGAGCCACTGACGGCAATTTGCTGACCTGCTTTAACCGACACTTTCGTGTTGGACGTCTTGTCAAATTCGTAGCATGTCGGAACATCCAATCCAAGACTAAGTTTGTTCGGAGTCAAATGTCGATATGTAACGCGTCCCGTAACATTGCCGCTTGCATCTGTTAAAGCCAACGTTAGGCGATATTGTGGATCCGTTTTTGAACCTATCTTTGTAGGCTTCAACGGCTTCCATCCCTTGGGGTCCACGCATTTGTAGTTTTCGTCTCCGACTGATTCCAGGTAGCCATCCGCGACTGCATAAACCGGCGTTTCTGCATCGGCGAAGAAATCAATGCCCTGATGGCCACACCTCATGTCAGGTTGACCGTCGGGAAGGAATTTTTTGGTAGTACGGTCGCTTTCTTTACACTGACGTGGTTCCGAAAATGTTCCTACGACGCCTGCTACTGTCGGATCGTAAAAAGCTACTGCCCCGCCCGAAGCCGGACTTTTCCGTCCAAACTGCAGTGGAGCGGCAAAGGACGCATCACCCGGACAATCCGATGGGCTAACATCTGCGTGGGACGTCAAAGCAACTTTTTGATTGCTTTTTACCGAAGCGTCGGTTCCTCGATCGTCGTCGGTGAGGACCACAAGTCGCAGTGTGGCCGCCACGTGACCAGAATCAGCAAGGGACGGGTCGAACGCAGTGACGGGCAAATTGACCGTGAGACTTTTTTCTGCGGCGTCGAAGTCGCCGTTCAGTATGTCGAATTGGTCCAGAGTTTCCTTCTTATCCGGGTCGTCCGACGAGTCGAGGCCTTGCGTGAAAGCGACAATCGTTTTACCAGCTGCGGCGTCGGCCAGAATGTCATCAGGCAAGATGATCTTCGCCGTCATCGTGCCGGTTACCGCTTCCGCCGGCGCAACGTCGACTTTCACAACTGTCGCGTCGGCGTTAGAAATGCCGAAGTTTGAAGTGCCAGCGATAAATGTATTTGTTGATTCTTCATCGATGCCTCTGGTTAGGACAATTGAAGCATCCTTAGAAAGCGCACTGCCTCCGACAACAATAGAAACCTGTTTATCTATTTGCACACTTCCACCAGTCGACGGAATAGTACTCGTGGAGGTGAGCTTGGGCTGCGTTGTAGTTGGCACATCAGGGGAAGGTGTGGAAGGAGACGAACTCGAATCACCCGTCGAATCTGTACCACCGCCGCAGGCAGCAGATAGGGCGCATAGCGTACACGAAACCAAGAGTTTGGTATAAGTCATGGGACAGCGCCTTATATTTCAGATTCGTTACGGATTTTTTAGTTATCCACTCTATTCGCGAAGCTTGAATCTAAAGGACTGCGCCATACGCATCGAGAGCGTTCATCTTGCATCTGGCAGACCTGCCTGTGTGCGATTTGAAAGCAGGTGTCATGTATGTGCAATATTGATCTTGACACTAATGTGCGGTGGCACACATTGTTTTTGGGGTCTCGGTCTTGCCTGACGTACATCCACGAAGGCGCGGGACCGATGCATCGCAGTGGATCTATGGTTAGTGCTGACGGCCCAAACGAAGGTCGTTTTCGCCTTTGATTCTCAGAGAATGTCGCAAGCGGAGCGACGACGCACTCACCGGGTGCGGTCGAGATGATCCGTGCGAGGTAAGCGCGTCGTGATGACCGTTTGATGCGACGTCTAAACATTCATGCGTCGGTGCGTTTAGTTATTCGAGCCCCGTCGCTGGCCGGGCCCGGTCACATCCATGTTCAGATTCCCAGCAGCTTTGGTGGAAATCGGCAGACCAGAACCACCGGGCTATGCCTAGAAGGTTGGCAACACGCTGACCGCTAAAGCTCATTACGCGACGCTAGTTGTTGACAATTGAACGGCCGTTTGCGGAATAGTCCCGTCGTCTAAACGTCCTAAGCGACCCATCTCACGAACGTCCCTTCATGGCCGTTGGGTAAGGTCGCCAGCGTCCGCTTTATGGTGTTCCAGCTCGGAAGATGCTGTTCGACTGAGTGACCGCTTTAGAGCGGGCCATCCGACCGAAGTGGGTCGACAACGGACCTACGACGTGGCCGTTTGGGGATCGGCACCCGTTGTTGAACCAGATGATGCAATTGTAGAAAATAGCAGCAAGTGGCCCCAAACTTTAGTGTCCGTGAATGATCTCTGTCGATCCGCGAAATCATCACCGGGGGCGAAACGTTGTGGAACGCAATCCCTGACACCATTCGTTGGCGGAAATGCCATATTTCGGCGGCTCTACTTTCCGTTGTCGGCTGGTTTGTTTTTGGGATAACAAGGTGTTCGCCCACAAGGCGTCGAACGCACAGGAAGGGATGCACGGCAAAGCGGCGCAGAGGTACGCTGAATGAGGCGAGCGTTCAAGGGGTCTAGTGGGCATTGTGACCCACATGGTCCCCGCAACTGTCCCCGGAGTGTCCCCCAAAAGCCCCTCATCAGGGACGCAAACCGCCAACCGTTTGATAATTTGAATGAATGCTGGTGGGCCGGGTGGGGCTCGAACCCACTATCGGTCGATTATGAGTCGACAGCTTATACCAGTTAAGCTTCCGGCCCTTTTGAAAGCAGAGGGCAAAAAGAAAGCGCCATGGCGGCGCTTTCTCTAATACAAACGTTGCGCAACAACTGAAGGTTTGCGAGTTTGCCTCACAACGCCTTCCATTACAAGCCCATTGATCCGATCAGTTCCCTTCCAGGAATGACTTGAGCTTGTCCGAACGGCTAGGATGCCGCAGCTTGCGCAACGCCTTCGCCTCGATTTGCCGAATCCGCTCACGCGTGACGTCGAATTGCTTGCCGACTTCTTCCAGCGTGTGGTCCGTGCTCATCTCGATGCCAAAGCGCATCCGCAACACCTTCGCCTCGCGCGGCGTCAACGAATCGAGCACGTCCTTCACGACATCGCGCATGCTGGCATGCAGCGCGGCATCGGAGGGAGCCACCGTGTTCGTATCTTCGATGAAGTCGCCAAGATGCGAATCGTCGTCGTCGCCGATCGGCGTTTCCATGGAGATCGGCTCCTTCGCGATCTTCATGATCTTGCGGATCTTGTCCTCCGGCATCTCCATCTTCTCGGCCAGCGTCGCCGGGTCCGGTTCCAGCCCGGTTTCCTGCAGAATCTGCCGCGAGATGCGATTCATCTTGTTGATCGTTTCGATCATGTGAACCGGAATGCGGATGGTGCGCGCCTGGTCCGCGATCGAGCGCGTGATGGCCTGACGAATCCACCATGTCGCGTACGTCGAAAACTTGTAGCCGCGCCGATATTCGAACTTGTCCACCGCCTTCATCAGGCCGATATTGCCTTCCTGAATCAGGTCGAGGAACTGCAAGCCGCGGTTCGTGTACTTCTTCGCAATCGAAATCACGAGACGCAGATTCGCCTCGGTCATCTCGCGCTTCGCCTGACGCGCCTTCAGTTCGCCCGCCGCCATTTGACGGTTGGTTTCCTTCAAGTCCTTGAGCGGTAACACGACGCGCGCCTGAAGGTCCAAAAGACGCTGCTGCTGCTCGCGAATCGCGGGGATATTGCGCTCGAGCACGGCGCTGTAGTCGTGCCCTTCGGCCACTACTTTGTCGCCCCACTCCAGATCAGTCTCGCTGCCCGGAAAGCGCGTGATGAACTCCGCGCGCGGCATGCCGCACTTGTCGACGACCGTGTGCAGAATCTGCCGCTCGACCTGGCGCACTTCGTCCACTTGCGCGCGCAGCGTGTCGCACAGACGCTCGACGGTACGCGCGGTGAAGCGGATGCTCATGAGTTCGGTCTGAATGGCTTCCTGCGCCTTCAGATAGGCCTTCGACTTGTAGCCTTCCTTCTCGTAGGCGCGCCGCATCTTGTCGAACCATTCGCTAATGAGCGAGAACTTTTCGAGCGACTGACGCTTGAGCGCTTCGAGTTGGGCGGCGTTCGCGCTGGCTTGCGCCGCGCCATCGTCGTCGTCCTCTTCCTCGTCGCTTTCCTCGTCCGATTGCTGCTCTACGTCCTCGGTCTCTATCGCTTCGGCTTCCTGTTCGGAAAAACCGTCGGTGTCTTCCGCGTTCGGGTCGATGAGGCCATCCACCAGTTCGTCGACGCGCGTCTCCTCGTTCTGCACACGCTCGGCCATCGCGAGAATGTCGGCGATGGTCGTCGGGCATGCGGAGATCGCCATGACCATGTGCTTGAGGCCGTCTTCGATACGCTTCGCGATCTCGATTTCGCCCTCGCGCGTCAGCAACTCGACCGTGCCCATTTCGCGCATGTACATGCGCACCGGGTCGGTCGTTCGGCCGAATTCGGAGTCGACGGTGGAGAGCGCGACTTCGGCTTCTTCCTCGACTTCATCGTCGGAAGAAGCGTTCGGCGCGTTGTCGTTCAGAAGGAGCGTTTCGGCATCCGGCGCCTGCTCGTACACCGCCACGCCCATGTCATTGAACGTGCTGATGATGCCTTCGATCGCCTCGGTTTCCGTGAAGTTATCGGGCAGGTGATCGTTGATTTCGGCATACGTGAGGAAACCGCGCTCCTTGCCGAGTTTGATGAGCGCGCGAAGCTTCGAGCGACGCTCCTCGATCTCCTCGACAGTGCCGGGCGCGCTCGACGCGAACGCGTCCTTCAGAAGCGCCTTTTCCTTCGCACGGCGGTCGCGAGCCTTGGCCTTTTCGACCTTCGCCGCAGGCGCGGCGGTGGGCTCCGCGGTTTGCGTTGCGTCGTCTTCGACGGGTACATCGTTCAGCTTTTTCGTCATGGAGTTCGCCATACAGGCTTTAGTCTCGACTCGCGGCTGCTGGACAACAGCCGATGGAACCGTAAATACCAAATGCGCACGCTGCATCGTCCTGCGTGCCCTGCCCGGGGCGCCATCGCGGTTGAATCCGTCGCGGTTCATCACGGCGAATTCGTCAAACGCCCTTCACCACGATAGCAGCCGCTTCCCTTGCGCCCGTCTGTACGTCGGCGTGCTTTCCTGTCCGTTTCGTGTCGGAACAATGCTCAAACGCGTGCTGCGCACCGCTTTTACATGATTCCCACAGCCGATTCGGCCAGCGCCTTGCTGCAACTTCCCTGCTTCCTTCGCTAACTATTCCACGCACCAATGAAGGGATTTGGCCCTTCGAAACGGGAGAGGAATTGACAAAAAGCAACTACTTTTTAACATTTTATTATAGCATCTCGCTATCCGGCTTCAGGGCTAGCCGCCCGTCCTGCCTTGATCTGCGCGATCTTCGCCGACAGCTCCGAGAACTCCGCCACCTCTTCCGGCGAAAGTCCCGGCTGCCGCGCCAGCAAATCCAGCCGCGCGCGATAACTGTCGTGTTGCAATTTCAGTACCGTCGCCTGCAACTCTTCGGCGAGCAGGCGTTTCTGCTCTTCCACACGCTGCGCGGCGTCCTCGTCTGACGGATCGCGCATCAGTAAATCCCGCACGTTTTCATCATAGGCGAGAATTTCCTGGAAGATATCCTCGTAGGTGGGCGCGTTTGCTGCGTTTCTCAAGATGTCTGAAAGCATCTGAAATTCCGCGCTCGCGCCCAGTTCGCGCGCATGCGCGATGACTTCGCTGAACAGTTCGCCATGCTCGGTCATGGTGACGAGCGTGCGTTCGCTGATTCGATCGAGCGATGCCGCGATGCCCGGATACATCACCAGATTGCGTAGCGCGCGCTGTTCCTGACCCGTGACACGCCGGCGTTCGCTTCTCGGCACCATCGCGCGGGCGACAGCGGCGGCACGCGAGTCGATGTCGCAAAGCGCGGCGATTTCCGTGAACGGCGTAGCGAGGCGGTCGGCCAGCATATGCAGAATCTGCACGCGCAACGCGTTGGCGGGCAGCGCCTGCAACAGCGGCTTCGCGTCGAACAGGGCCTTCGCGCGGCCTTCGGGCTGGTCGAGTTCCTTGTCGTTCAGCACCTCGTTGAGCAGAAATTGCGACAACGGCATTGCGCGGTCGACTTGCTCACCGAAACCGTCGGCGCCGAATTCGCGCACATAGCTGTCCGGATCGTGCTCTTTCGGTAGAAACAGGAACTTGATCGTGCGGTTGTCCGCTGCGTGCGGCAGCGCGGCTTCGAGTGCGCGGCGCGCGGCGCGCCGGCCGGCGGAGTCGCCGTCGAAGCTGAAGACCACCGTTTCCGTCTGTCGAAAAAGCTTCTGTACGTGGACCGGCGTGCAAGCCGTGCCGAGCGTGGCGACGGCGTTCGCGAAACCTAGCTGCGCAAGCGCGACCACGTCCATATAGCCTTCGACGACGAGCGCATAACCCAGTTCACGAATGGCAAGACGCGCCTCGAAAAGGCCGTAAAGCTCGCTGCCTTTGCTGAATAAAGGCGTTTCCGGCGAATTCAGATACTTCGGTTCGCCGCTGTCCAGCACGCGTCCGCCGAAGCCAATGACGTTGCCCTTCACATTTCGAATAGGGAACATCACACGTTCGCGGAAGCGGTCGTAGCGGCGCGCTTGTCCTTGCGCGTCGGTTTTTTCGCTGACGATTACGAGCCCTGCTTCCACCAGATTTTCATGGCGATAATCGGGGAACGCGCTTTCGAGATTCTGCCAGCCGTCGGGCGCGTAGCCCAAGCCAAAGCGCGCCGCGATCTCGCCAGTCAAGCCGCGTTTTTTCAGATAACCGATGGCGTTAGGCGCGCCGCGCAACTGTTTGCGATAGAAGTCGCAGGCGGTCTGCATGACTTCGGTGAGCGCGACGCTCACGGCCTTGCTCGGCGCGTTGGCATAGGCGTCACCGCCCGCGCCACCCGCGCCGCCGCGAAACGACGGCTCCTGCGGCACGGTCAGACCGGCCGACTGCGCGAGGTCCTTCACGGCCTCTGGAAACGTCAGCCCCGTATGCTCCATCAAAAAACCGATGGCCGTGCCATGCGCGCCGCAGCCGAAGCAATGATAGAACTGCTTGGTCGGACTGACTGTGAACGACGGGCTCTTTTCGTTATGGAACGGACACAAACCCATGAAGTTCGCGCCGCCCTTCTTCAATTGGACGTAACGGCCCACCACGTCGACGATATCGACGCGGTTGAGCAGGTCCTGCAGGAATGCGTGCGGTATCAACGTAGGCGAACGCCGCTGATTACTTGGCGAGCGCGGACTTGACCTGCGCGGAAACGGCCGTCATATCCGCCTTGCCCGCGAGCTTCGGTTTCAGCGCGCCCATGACCTTGCCCATGTCTTGCGGGCCGGCTGCGCCCGTTGCGGCGATGGCGGCCTCGACTTCAGCGGCGATGGCATCGGCGGAAAGCTGTTCGGGCATGTACGCCGCGAGCACGGCGAGTTCGGCGTTTTCCTTCGCCACGAGATCGTCGCGGCTGGCCGCTTGAAACTGGCTGATGGAGTCCTTGCGCTGCTTGATCATCTTGTCGACGACGGCGACGACGGCCGTGTCGTCGAGCGTGATGCGCTCATCGACTTCTCGCTGCTTGATGGCTGCGAGCAGCAGGCGAATGGTGCCGAGGCGCTCGGTTTCGCGCGCGCGCATGGCATTTTTCATGTCGTCGTTGATCTGATCCTTGAGGCTCATCGTTCACCCGGTGCAATTGCGAAATTCGCGATATTGAAAACCCGGCTGGCGCGACGCGTGCCCGTGCGGCTCCCGACCCTTTCCGCTAAAGCAAAAACCCGCTTGGGAATGCTTCCTCAAGCGGGACTTTGAGCGAGGCCGTTGAAACCGCGGCGAAGCTTGAGGCCATCGTGACGTCAGCCGGAGCGAAAGAATCCGTGCCCGAACGCGCATTTCGAGGCGCCTTCGAACAAATACGGAATCCTCCGATAACCGTTCGAGTATAGCAGGCGCGATGGCGTTCCGAGACCGCGCCACGGCCGCCGGAACGCCCCGTCTCAGGCGTGCGCGAACTCCGCTGCGGCCTTGCCCGCCGCGACGCCGGAAGCCCACGCCCATTGGAAGTTGTAGCCGCCGAGCCAGCCCGTCACATCGACGGCCTCGCCGATGAAATACAAGCCCGCGACGCGCTCGCTCATCATCGTCGTGGACGAGAGTTCGCGGGTATCGACGCCGCCGCGCGTGACTTCGGCCTTGCGATAACCTTCGGTGCCGCTCGGCGTGATCGTCCAGTCCGACAACGACGCGCCAAGGCCCTTGAGCGTGCGGTCGGGGAGATCGGCGAGGCGGGCATCGACGGAAACATGCTGCGCTTCGAGCCACGCGTGCGCGAGCCGTGCGGGAACGTGGTCCGCGAGAAAATTGCCTATTTGTTTCTTCGATCCCGCCTTGGCTTCGAGCAGGAGTTCGGTGGCGTCGGCGTCGGGCAGGAGATCGACGTGGATCGGCTCCGACGTATTCCAGAAACTCGAAATCTGGAGCACGCCCGGACCGGACAGCCCGCGATGCGTCAGCAGCAAGTCCTCGTCGAATTCACCTCGCGTCTTGCCCTTGCCCGTGCCGATGCGAACCGGCAGCGACAGCCCCGACAACGCCGCGAACGGCGCCCAGTCGGCCGACGTGAAAGTGAGCGGCACGAGCGCGGGAAGCGTTTCGACTAGCTTGTGGCCGAACTGTTTCGCCACGCGATACCCGAAATCCGTCGCTCCGATCTTCGGAATGGACAAGCCGCCCGTCGCGATGACGAGCGCGGCCGCGTCGATTGCGCCCGCCGAGGTGTCGAGCGTGAAGCGCGCGCCGTCGTGCCGGATCTCGTGGACGCTCACCGGGCGCCGCCACGCGACGCTGCCGGCATCGCACTCGCTTTTGAGCACGTCGATGATGGTTTCGCTCGAATCGTCGCAAAAAAGCTGGCCTTTGTGCTTTTGATGCCATTTCACGCGGTACTGCTTCAGCAGCGCGAGAAAGTCGCGCGGCGTGTAGCGCGCGAGCGCGGAGCGGCAAAAATGCGGATTCGCCGACAAGAAGTTTGCCGGCTGCGCGTTGAGATTGGTGAAGTTGCAGCGGCCGCCGCCCGAGATACGGATTTTTTCGGCGAGACGCTCGGCGTGGTCGATCAGCACGACGCGACGCCCCGACTGGGCGGCGACTGCCGCGCACATCATGCCGGCCGCGCCCGCGCCGATCACGGCGATATCGAAGGATTCCATGGCGCGCATTGTAACTGGGGGGCGTCGTTACACTGCTATACTTTTCTGTTCCCTTCAAGCGCTCAACCCATGCTAGTTCTCGGCATAGAAAGCTCCTGCGACGAAACCGGCCTCGCCCTCTACGACACAGAGCGCGGCCTCCTTTCGCACGCCCTGCATTCGCAGATCGCGATGCATCGCGAGTACGGTGGCGTGGTGCCCGAACTGGCTTCGCGGGATCACATCCGCCGGGCGCTGCCGCTCCTCGAACAAGTCATGGCCGAGGCCCACGCCGCGCGCGCCGACATCGATGCCATCGCGTTCACGCAAGGTCCGGGGCTTGCGGGCGCGCTGCTGGTGGGCGCGAGCATCGCCAATGCGCTGGCGATGGCATGGGACAAACCGACTGTCGGCATCCATCATCTCGAAGGACACCTGTTGTCGCCGCTACTCGTCGATGCCCCGCCGCCGTTTCCGTTCGTCGCGCTGCTCGTATCGGGCGGCCATACGCAACTGATGCGCGTCACCGATATCGGCGTCTACGAGACGCTCGGCGAAACGCTCGACGACGCGGCGGGCGAAGCCTTCGACAAAACCGCAAAGCTGCTCGGGCTGGGTTATCCGGGCGGGCCGGAAGTGTCGCGGCTGGCGGAATTCGGCACGCCGGGCGCGGTCACGCTGCCGCGTCCGATGCTGCATTCAGGCGATCTCGACTTCAGCTTCAGCGGCTTGAAGACCGCCGTGCTGACTCAAAGCCGCAAGCTCGGCGCGAATGTCTGCGAGCAGGCAAAGGCAGATCTGGCGCGAGGTTTCGTCGATGCAGCCGTCGACGTGCTCGTCGCCAAGTCGCTCGCGGCGCTCAAGAAGACCGGGTTGAAGCGGCTGGTCGTGGCGGGCGGCGTGGGCGCGAACCGGCAGTTGCGCGAGGCGTTGTCGGCTGCGGCAAGGAAGCGGCGCTTCGACGTGCATTACCCCGACCTGGCGCTTTGCACCGATAACGGCGCGATGATCGCGCTGGCGGGCGCGTTGCGGCTTGCCCGCTGGCCGGAGCAGGCCGGGCGGGATTATGCATTTACGGTGAAGCCTAGATGGGATTTGAGTTCGCTGGCGCGAGTTTGACCTTTGCGTGGCTTCGTGCGAAGTCTGGTTTGCTGAATGAACCGCACGACAGTCTCGACACAGCCAAGGCCCACACGGATCGCAACACGCGACCAACGCCGGCCAACGCGCTCACGAATTAGCGACGCATGTGCCTTGCGCGAACGGGCGGCACGCACGCAACGGCGATATTCGCGCGGCCACTGCATCGCCAAATGAGGAAAAGAGCGTCGCTGCAACGTTCATTTCGGCGGATCGAACGCCTGCACAACCGCCCCGAACGCCGGCAGCGCCTCACACCGATCGCCATGCGCGATCAACGCCAGCCAGCGATTCCCGCTGACCAACGCCCCATGCGCTTCGCGCACGAACCGCAGCGCGCACGCAACGGCGATATCCGCGTGACCGATTGCATCGCCGAACCAGAAAGGCGTCGGACGCGCCGCGCGATCCGCTTCCAGCACGTCGAGCACGCGTTCGATCTGCCCCGTGCAGCGCTCGACCCAAGCCTGCGACTTTTCCGCGTGCATCACGCGCTCGTAGACCAGCGCCACAGCCTTGTCCGCGAGACCCGTCGCGAGCGCACACACCTTCAGCGCCGCACGACGCTGCGCGCCGCTTTGCGCAATCATCGCGCGGTCGTCGCCGGCGAGTTCATCGAGATAGTCGAGGATCGTCGCGCTCTCGATCACCGTGTCGCCCGACTCCAGCACGAGCGTCGGCACGCGCGAGAGCGGATTGAACGGCGCGATCTTGCCGGCATCGCCGAAAGTCGACCACGGCCAATGCTCGTAGCCAATGCCATAAAGATTCAGCGCAATGGCCACGCGTCTGACAAACGGGGAATCGTATTGGCCGATGAGAATCACGACGCACTCCGCAAAGTTCGGGTCGAACAGTTTAAGCGCGCGCGGGCTTCGGAAACAATGGCCACGCGAGCAACGCGCACACGCCCGCCAGCAGCCACACGCCCGGCCACGAAGTCGCCGCCAGGACATGCGGAATGACGAGCGGCGTCACGAACAAGCCCACGTAGACGGCCGTGTTGGTCATGCCGAGCGCCGTGCCGGCGCGCTGCATGCCGGCGAGCGTGGCGAGTTCGGTGTACGCCACCCCATGCCATGCCGATACGCAAATGCCCGCGAAGACCAGCATCGCCGCGAGCAAGTACGGAAGCTTCGCGACGCCCAGCGCGGTCGCCACCGCCAACGCCACAAACGACACCGACGCGACCACCACCGACCCGCGCAGATACGCGCGCCGGTTGCCGCGACGATCCGTATGACGGCCGCTCCAGACGCGCATGACCATGGCGCCGAGTTGCAGCGCGCCCATTGTCGCGCTGATCGCCGCGACGCCGAAGTGTCCCGCGTCGTGCATGAAAACCGTCGCGAAGGTCAGCACCGCGAATTGCGGCACGCACAGCACGCCAATACCGAGCACCACGCGCCAGATCCGCGCATCTCTCAACGGCGCAGCCGTCGTTGCCTGCGATACCCCCGCGTCCGCGCGATGCGGCCTTTCCGGGGGCTCATGCAGCCAGCGCCAGGTGAATGCGCCCGAGATCGCGCACATTGCGGCGAGCGTGCCGAACACCGCGCCAAAACCGTGCGATGAAGCGAGCCACGGCAGCAACGCCGCGCCCAGACCGCCACCCATCGGCACGGCGGTCTGGCGGATGCTCATCGCGAGACCGCGCTCGCCTTCGCCGAACCACGCCATGACCGCGCGCCCGCTCGATCCGTTGACGCTGCCGCCGAGCGTGCCGAGCAGGAACATCGCGAAAACGAGCCAGCCGAGCGCGGGCGCCGCGCCGAAGCCCGACGGCACCGCGAAGACGCTCATGCCGAGCAGCACGGCAGCCGTCGCGAACAGTCCCGTCAGCAAGACGGGCCGGTCGCCCCAGCGGTCGGTGAGCAATCCCCAAGGAAGTTCCGATACCGCAAGCCCCAGCCCGAGCGCGCCGAGCACGAGTCCGACTTCGCCGTTGCCGAAGTGATAGCCGCTGCGCATCCAGACGGCCGTCGTCGGAATGCCGCCGATTGCCGCCGAAAAACTCGCGTTGGCGGCAACGCCCACGCCGAGCACTTTCCATCGATGCGCGCTCGAACGCGACGCTGCGTTCAAAGTTAAAGGAGTTGCCATGTCGCCACCCTGTTCTCAATTTGACTGAACCCAGTGTGACGGCATACGATCATCCTGAAAATAGCAAAGTTTTGCATCGATCGTTCGATAAAACAGGATTGTTGCCATGACTCAAACCACGTTCGACCTCGCGGTCCTTCGCAGCTTCGTCGCGGGCATGGACTTGGGAAGTTTCGCCAAGGCCGCAGACCGCGTCGGTCGCTCGACTTCCGCCGTCAGCGCGCAGATCCGCAAGCTGGAAGAGCAGGCGGGCACGCCGCTTTTTCGTAAATCGGGTCGTGGGCTCGCGCTCACCGACGCGGGCGCGGTGATGCTCGCCTATGCGCGCCGTCTCGTCGAATTGAACGATGAAGCGGCGGTCGCGGTGCGCGGCGTCGATCTCGAAGGCTGGATACGGCTCGGTCTGCAGGAAGACTTCGGCGAAGTTTTGCTGCCGGAAGTGCTGGGCCGCTTTGCGCGGGCGCATCCGAAAGTGCGGATCGAAGCGCGGGTGGCGCGCAACACCGAATTGCTGGAGCGCATCGAGTCGGGTCAGCTCGATCTCGCGCTCGTCTGGGGCGCAGGCAGCGCAACCGACGTTGGCAACGCGACCAGCCTCCCTCAACCGATCGCCGCGCCGCCGATGCGCTGGATCGTGTCATCGACAGTACCGTGGCAGTTCGATCCGGACGAGCCGCTACCGTTGATCGCGTTCGACCGCCCGTGTCTCTTTCACAGCGCGGCGGCCGCAGCGCTGGATCGCGCGGGCATCAAGTGGCGCATCGCGTTCACGAGTCCGAGTCTGTCGGGATTGTGGGCGGCCGCCGCCGCAGGTCTCGGCGTGACGGTGCGCACGGCCTATGGCGTGCCAACCACGGTGCGCGCCCTCGAATGCGATGAGAGCGGCTTACCGTCGCTGCCGTCGATTCCGCTCGCGCTGCATCGCGGATCGGGCGTGGGATCGCCCGTGGTCGACCGGCTCGCGTCACTCGTGATGGATTCGGTGCGCGAAATGCACGCATCGACTCAAACCGTGGCGGCTTGAGCCTTCGCTCAACCGAGGCGCTTGTCGCGCTCGATCACCGCATACGCGCTGTGATTGTGGATCGACTCGAAGTTTTCGGCTTCGAGCACATAAGCGATGATGCGCGTATCGGCATTCAGCCGCGTGGCCACGTCGCGCACGAGGTCCTCGACGAACTTCGGATTTTCATACGCACGCTCGGTCACGAACTTTTCGTCGGGCCGCTTGAGCAAGCCCCACAATTCACACGACGCCTCTTCCTCGGCGATTCGCACCAGTTCTTCCACCGCGACTTCGCCCGCCAACTCCGCCGTGATGGTCACGTGCGAGCGCTGATTGTGCGCGCCGTACTGCGAAATCTTCTTCGAGCAAGGACAAAGGCTCGTAACGGGGACGAGCACTTTCATGGTCATGCGCGTTTCGCCGTCGCGCTTTTCAGCGATAAAGCTCACGTCGTAATCCAGAAGACTCTGCACGCCCGACACCGGCGCGGTCTTCATGACGAAGTAAGGCAGACTCACTTCGATACGGCCGGAATGCGCCTCCAGTTTCGTGAGCATCGAGACGAGCAGCGCACGCAGGGAAGTTTGATCGAGCGGCTCGCGATTCTCCTCGAGCAGCGCGACGAAACGCGACATATGCGTGCCCTTTTGCTCGGCGGGCAGATGCACATCGAGGTTCCATACGCCAACGCTCGGCTGCACGCCGTTTGCCGACCGCACCGACAACGGATGCCGCACTCCCTTCACGCCGACACGCGCAATGGCGATCTGACGCGTATCAGGCGTGCTTTGAACGTCGGGCATCACGAAGGCGGGATTCATCTGGTTCATTGATTCTTGTCCTTGGGCTCGCGCGGTCTTTCCTGAAAGCGCGCTTCATAACTCGTAAGCGAACACGGCGCGGATTGCGGCCCGCGCCGTGTAGAGACTAAGTGCAAAGCACGACGCGCCCCGAGCGCGCCGCGTTAGGCTGAAACGTCAGGCGACGCGCTTTTCCAGCTTGCCCGGCTGGGCGCTCACGACCGCGTTGAGAAAGCGCTCGCGAATGGATTTCGCGATACCTGCGCCGTCCAGACCGACGCTTGCAAGCAGCTTAGCGGGATCGCCGTGATCGATGAAGACGTCCGGCAAACCAAGCTGAAGCACGGGCTTCACGACCGAACTGGCCAGCAGCGCTTCGACGCATGCCGAACCCGCACCGCCCATGATCGCGCCTTCCTCGATGGTCACGAGCGCGTCGTGAGTGGCGGCGAGTTCGCGCAGCAAGTCGGCGTCGACAGGCTTCACGAAGCGCATGTTGGCCACCGTCAGATCCAACTCTTCGGCGGCAACGAGCGACGGCGCGACCATGGTGCCGAACGCGAGAACGGCGATGCGCTTGCCCGAGCCGAGTTTCTGCGACGACTCGCGGCGCACCTCGCCCTTGCCAAGCGGAATGGCGGTCATTTGTTTGACGGTTGCCACGCCCGTGCCCGCGCCACGCGGATACCGCACGGCTGTCGGGTTCGGCTGCTGAAGCGCGGTGTAGAGCATCTGACGGCATTCGTTTTCGTCGGATGCGGCCATCACCGTCATGTTCGGGATGCAGCGCAGGAACGCGAGGTCGTAATTGCCCGCGTGCGTTGCACCGTCCGCGCCGACGAGACCCGCGCGGTCGATGGCGAACACCACCGGGAGATTCTGCAGTGCGACGTCGTGGATCAACTGGTCGTACGCGCGCTGCAGGAAAGTCGAGTAGATGGCGACGACGGGCTTCATGCCGTCTGCAGCCAAGCCGCCCGCAAATGTCACCGCATGTTGCTCGGCGATGCCGACATCGTAATAACGATCCGGGAAGCGCTTTTCAAATTCGACCATGCCCGAGCCTTCGCGCATGGCAGGCGTGATGGCAACCACGCGCGAGTCTTGCGCGGCAGCGTCGCACAGCCATTCGCCGAACACCTGCGTGTAGGTTTTCTTCGAGGGCGCCGTCGATGGCTTGATGCCTTCGGCCGGATTGAATTTGCCGGGACCGTGATAGAGCACCGGATCGGCTTCGGCGAGCTTGTAGCCTTGGCCTTTCTTGGTCACGACGTGCAGGAATTGCGGACCACGCAGTTCCTTGATGTTCTGCAGCGTCGGAATGAGCGAATCGAGATCGTGACCGTCGATCGGCCCAATGTAGTTGAAGCCGAACTCTTCGAAGAGCGTGGCTGGCACGATCATGCCCTTCGCGTGCTCTTCGAGCTTGCGGGCGAGATCGAGCATGGGCGGCGCGACGCGCAGCACGCGTTCGACACCGGCGCGCGCGGCGGCGTAGAAGCGGCCCGACATCAGACGGGCGAGATGACGATTCAACGCGCCCACGGGCGGCGAGATCGACATGTCGTTGTCGTTGAGGATTACGAGCAAGGGCACGTCGTCGGCGACGCCGGCGTTGTTCATTGCCTCGAAGGCCATGCCCGCGGTCATCGCGCCGTCGCCGATCACGGCGATGGAATAGCGGTTGTCGCCCTGCAGCTTGTTGGCGATCGCCATGCCGAGCGCCGCCGATATCGACGTGCTCGAATGCGCCGTGCCGAACGTGTCGTACTCCGACTCGCTGCGGCGCGGGAAGCCCGAGATGCCGTTCAACTGACGCAACGAGTGCATCTGGTCGCGCCGGCCTGTCAGGATCTTGTGCGGATACGTCTGATGGCCGACGTCCCAGACGATACGGTCATTCGGCGTATCGAATACGTAATGCAGCGCGATCGTCAGCTCTACCGTGCCGAGATTGGACGAGAGATGGCCGCCCGTCTGCGACACGCTGTCGAGCACGTAGGCCCGCAGTTCGTCGGCAAGCGGCTGCAGTTGGCGTCGATCGAGGGCGCGAAGGTCGGCCGGATCGTCGATGGTTTTCAGCAAGTCGTACATCGTCGTCCCATTTTAGGAAAACTGGCGTGATTCGTTCAACGCGGTCATTGCGCCGTGGGGTTCGTCACGCATTCAACGTTCAGTGCACCCGGTTCACAACCAGGTTGGCAAGTTCGGCCAGGCGCTGACCGCGCGCGCCGAACGGCTCTATTGCAGCGTGCGCATCGCGGCCGAGTTGCGCGGCGAGTTCGCGCGACGCGTCCAGCCCGATGATCGAAACATACGTGGGCTTGTCGTGCTGCGCATCCTTGCCCGCGGTCTTGCCAAGCGTGGCGGAGTCCGCCGTGACATCGAGGATATCGTCCACCACCTGAAACGCGAGGCCGACCGCGGCGGCGTAATGATCGAGCGCCGCGAGCGCCTTGGCGTCCGGACGTTCGCCCGCGAGCGCACCCATGCGCACCGAGGCGCGCAGCAACGCGCCCGTCTTCTTGCGATGCATGGTTTCGAGCTCCGGCCGCGACAGCTTGCGCCCGACGCTTTCGAGATCGATGGCCTGACCGCCTGCCATGCCGAGCGAGCCGCTTGCGAGCGCCAGTTCGCGCACGAGCGCGGCCTGCTGGGTATCGCTCAGACCATTGCCTTCGGATGTCAGCGCGACGAACGCCTGCGACTGCAACGCGTCGCCGACGAGCAGTGCCGTCGCTTCGTCATATTGCACGTGTACCGTGGGCTTGCCGCGACGCAACGCGTCGTCGTCCATTGCGGGCATATCGTCATGCACGAGCGAATAGACGTGAATCATTTCGAGCGCCGCGCTTGCCGCTTCGACGGCCGGCGCGCTCGCGTGGGTCAGTTCGCCCGCGGCGTGCACGAGAAGCGGCCGCACACGCTTGCCGCCGCCCAGCACCGCGTACCGCATGGCTTCGTGCAGACGCGCCGGCGCGATGTCCGTGCCCGGCAGATAGTGCTCAAGCGCGGTCTCGACGCGATCGAGCGTGGCACGCATCCATTGTTCGAAGCTCATAGGTCGTCGTCCCCTCGGTCGTTGGTGGCTCCTGCACCCTGGGTCGCGCGCTGTACCTCGACGGGCAGCGGCTTGAGCGTCTCGCCATCGAGCACGCGCACCTGCTGCTCGACTTTTTCGAGCTGTTGTTGGCAAAAGCCCACAAGCGCGGCGCCGCGCCGGTATGCCGCGAGCGACTCCTCGAGACTCAGCGCGCCCGCTTCCATGCGGCCGACGAGTGATTCGAGTTCCGCGAGCGCTGTTTCGTAGTTTTCCGGAAGCGGCGCGGCGTCGTTGGCAAGCGCGCCTGCACCGGTTTCTTCGCGTGTATCGGGGACAGCGGTCTTCGCCATGAATCGTGGATGTGCAAATGTATTTTGGAACCAAGTCGCACATTCTACGGCAAAAGCCAGTTTTTCGACCCGAAACACGTCCGTCGCAAAGCGTGGAGACGGCTAATCCTTGAGCTTGCGCCACAGCCGCCCGGCGTATGGACGCGACGCCCTCGCGCCGGCTTTGAACGGAACTCCTGCAACAATTTATACCCAAATCAAGACCTTATACGCCCGAGTGTGGCGGATTTCGGTATAATCGCGGGCTCCCTAAATCGAATCTTCGATGGTTGGGTTGTTCACTGCTTTCACGTCTTAACGGGAGTGGGAATGTCCAATCTGAGCAATGCATTGCAACTGAATGCCATTCACAGTCAGTTGCCAGTCACGGCTTACTTTGACGAAGCGCTTCTTACGCGCGAAATCGAAACACTTTTCAAGCTTGGTCCACGCTACGTCGGGCACGAACTCATGGTTCCCGAAGCGGGAAACTATTTCGCGCTTCCTGGCGAGGGCGAAGGGCGCGTGCTCGTGCGCAATCAGCAGTCGAATATCGAATTGCTGTCGAACGTGTGCCGCCATCGCCAGGCAATCATGCTGAACGGTCGCGGCAGCGCGGACAACATCGTCTGCCCGCTGCATCGCTGGACGTACGATCTGAACGGGCAGTTGCTCGGCGCGCCGCATTTCGCCGACAAGCCCTGCTTGAATCTCGGCGCCACGCCGCTGCAAAACTGGCAAGGCCTTCTCTTCGAGGCCGCGGGTCGCAATGTCGCGGCCGATCTCGCGAAACTCGGCACGGCGCGTCATTTCGACTTTTCGGGCTATATGTTCGATCACGTCGAAGTGCACGAGTGCAACTACAACTGGAAGTCCTTCATCGAGGTTTATCTGGAGGACTATCACGTCGCGCCGTTCCATCCGGGACTCGGCAGCTTCGTGTCGTGCGACAACCTCGAGTGGGAATTCGGCGACTGGTACAGCGTCCAGACCGTCGGCGTGCACAAAAATCTGGAGAAGCCGGGCAGCCCGACTTATCGCAAGTGGCACGACGAAGTCCTGCGCTTCCGTAACGGTACGCCGCCCGAATTCGGCGCCATCTGGATGGTGTATTACCCCGGTCTCATGATCGAGTGGTATCCGCACGTGCTGGTGGTGTCGTGGCTGATCCCGCAGGGCACGCAGAAGACGACCAACATCGTCGAGTTCTACTATCCCGAGGAGATTGCGCTTTTCGAGCGCGAGTTTATCGAGGCGGAACGTGCGGCCTATATGGAAACCGCGCGTGAGGACGATGAAATCGCCGAGCGCATGGACGCCGGCCGGCGCGCGCTCATGTCGCGTGGCGAGAATCAGGTCGGGCCGTACCAGAGCCCGATGGAATCCGGCATGCAGCATTTCCACGAGTTTCTGCGGCATCAGCTCGGGGCTATCTGAACGTTGCTCGGCTATCGCGCGGGAATCATGAAAAGGCGGGCTTTCGAGTCCGCCTTTTTGTTTAGACTAGCTGTATCCCACTTCACGCGCGCGGCGATTGACACGACCGGGCGCGGACGCTTTGCAAGGGATCGGGGTCGCGCGCCGAAGCGCACACTCTGTCCGACACAGGAGCCGTCATGCCGCACACCCACTACACCACGCTCATCTCGGCGACGAATCTTGCCGAACGGCTCGCCGCCGCGCCCGGCAGCGTGCTCGTGTTCGATTGCCGATTCGACCTCGCCGCGCCTGAATCCGGCGCAGCGGCTTATGCCCAAGGTCATATTCCGGGCGCGCACTATCTTCATCTCGACCGCGACTTGTCCGGCGTCAAGACGGGGTCGAACGGACGTCATCCGTTGCCCGAACGCGGCGCGCTCGTCGAAAAACTCGCGAGCTTCGGGCTAAACGAAGGCCAGCAAGTCGTCGCCTATGACGCGCAAGGCGGCATGTACGCGTCACGTTTGTGGTGGCTGCTGCGTTGGCTCGGTCACGATTCCGTCGCGCTGATCGACGGCGGTTTGCCCGCGTGGGAGGCAGCAGGTCAGCCACTCGATACCGTCGCGCCGCAAAAGACAAACGGCACGTTCAAGGCCGCCGCGCCGCTTGCCGTCACCATCGATGCTCCGGCGATCGAACGCAGCATCGGCACGCGCGACCATCTGCTAATCGATGCGCGCGCCGCGGACCGGTATCGCGGCGAGAACGAGACGCTCGATCCCGTCGGCGGTCACATTCCCGGCGCGCTGAATCGCTTCTTCAAGGACAATTTGACGCCGGAGGGCCGCTTCAAGACCGCGCACGAATTACGCGATGCGTTCGGCTCGCTGATCGGCGCCACGCCCACCGACCGCATCGTGCTGCAATGCGGCTCGGGCGTGACGGCATGTCATAACGCGCTCGCCATGGAGATTGCCGGTCTGCACGGCGCGGCGTTGTATCCGGGATCGTGGAGCGAATGGAGCGCCGATCCGGGCAGGCCCGTTGCGACCGGCGCGAAACCTTGAGGCTCGTAAAGCCCCGTCACTTGACGCCGTGCTCGCGGAACCACGCGAGCGCGCGCTTCCAGCCATCCTCCGCGTCTTCCTTGCGATAGCTCGGCCGATAATCCGCGAAGAACGCGTGCGGCGCGTCGTCATACACGACGATCTGCGACTCCCGCGCCTTCGGCTGGCCATTCGCCACGGCCTGCTTCATCTGTTCGAGCGTGTCCTGCGGAATGCTCTGATCCTGCCGGCCGTATAGCCCGAGCACAGGCACATTGAGTTCGGCCGCGTTGTCGATCGGGTTGCTCGGCGTGTTCGCCGTCTTGTTCCCCGTGACGCGCCCGTACCATGCAACCGCCGCCTTCACGTGCGGATTGTGCTCCGCATAAAGCCACGTAATGCGCCCGCCCCAGCAGAACCCGGTGATACCTAGCCGCTTCAGATCGCCGCCGTGCTCGCCCGCCCATTTGACGGTTTCGTCGATGTCCGAGATCACTTGCGAGTCAGGCACCTTCGAGACAAGCTGCTCGTTGAGAAGCTGCATGGACTTGTACGCCGAGGCATCGCCCTGACGCGTGTAGAGATCCGGCGCGATGGCGAGATAGCCTTGCTTGGCGAAGCGCCGGCAGACATCGGCGATATGCTCGTGCACCCCGAAAATCTCGTGGATCACGATGACGACCGGCAGATGCGTCTTGCCCTTCGGCTGCGCGCGATACGCCGGCACGAGCACGCCATCCGCGCCGCGCACGCCCACGGCGCCGGCTTCGAGACCCGCGTCATCGGTATGAATGGTTTGTGCCGACACGGGCAGCACGCACGCTGCGAAGCCTGTGCCGAAAGCTGCCTTGATGAAGTTGCGACGGTCGAACGGAACATGGGGAATGAGGCTGTCGACTTCAGGGGTAAGCATGCAAAGCTCCCGCGGCAAGCGCCGGCAGGCGTCGATTCGCGCGGCCGGCGGCATGGATTCTGGAACCGCGCGAGTGTGTTCAAGGCTTCACGACGCGCGGCGCTGTACGACTCCCAAGCGAACGCGCCCGACATATCACAAGGCGCGCCGCTCATTCTAAACAGCTTTGCAGCGTCGATGCAGCTCAGTGCAGCTTGACGCGCGGCGCGGTGGACCGGCGCAGCCAGTGCGCGATGGTGTCGAGCACCATGCGCGCGTAGCCGTGGAGCGCGGCGATATGCAGCCGATACAGCGACATGTACATGAAGCGCGCAAAGAGGCCTTCGATCATCATGTTGCCGCCGATGAGCCCGCCCATCAGGCTGCCGACCGCGCTATAGCGACCGAGCGACACGAGCGAACCGAAATCGCGGTACGTATATTCCGGCAGCGATTTGCCGTTCATGCGGCGCTCGAAAGCCTTGAAGAGAAAGCTCGCCTGCTGATGCGCCGCCTGCGCGCGCGGCGGCACACCGCGCTCGTTGCCGGGCCACGGACACGCGGCGCAATCGCCCAGGGCGAATATGTTGTCGTCGGCTTCCGTTTGCAGCGTGCGGCGCACGATGAGCTGGCCGAGACGATTGGTCGGCAAGCCGTCGAGCTGCGAGAGAATGGCCGGCGCCTTGATGCCCGCCGCCCACACCGTGAGGTCTACGCGAATGGTCTTGCCGCTCGCCGTGCGAATGGAATCGCGCGAGACTTCCGCGACGGTTTCGCCCGTCATCAAGGACACGCCCAGCTTCGTCAATAGCTCGGCCGTCGCGGTCGATACCGTGTCGCGCAGCGCGGGCAGAATGCGCGGCCCCGCTTCGATCAGCACGATACCGATGTCGTGCTTCGGATCCAGCTTGTGCAAACCGTACGCGGAAAGCACGTGCGCCGTGTTGCGCAGTTCCGCCGACAATTCCACGCCCGTCGCACCCGCGCCGACGATCGCCACCTGAATGCGCGGCGCGTTCGGCGAACCGAGCGGCACGGGCGGCCCTTCGGAATCGTCGATGCCCGCCGCCACCGGTTCCGGCGCAAAGTGCTCGGCGCGCATGCATGCCGCGATGAGCCGCTTGCGAAAGAGCTCGGCCTGGCCAACTGTATCGAGCGCGATGGAATGTTGCTGCGCGCCTTCGACGCCGAAGAAATGCGTCGTGCTGCCGATGGCAATGACGAGCGTGTCGTATTCCAGTTCGCGCTGCGGCAAGACCTCGCCCGCTTCGTCGTCGCGCAACGCGCTGATGGTAATGCGTTTTGTCGCGCGGTCCAGCGCAATCAACTCGCCCTGCTGAAACTCGAAGCCGTGCCACATGGCCTGCGCGGCGTATTCGAGTTCCTGCGTGAACGGGTCCATGCTGCCTGCGGCCACTTCATGCAGAAGCGGCTTCCAGATATGCGTGGGATTACGGTCCACCAGCGTGACTTGCGCACGCGGTGCCGTTTTACTGTCCGTCGTACCGAAACGGTCGCCGAGACGAGTCGCCAATTCGAGACCGCCGGCCCCTCCGCCGACGATGATGAATCGATGCATAAAGCTCTCCCGAATTTTTCTCCGCACGCGGAGTAATCAACTTACCGAGCCTCGGACCGCACGTACGTTCGACGACATGTCGGCCCGATGTCTCACCTTCCAAAAACCATTCTGCTTGAACGCGCGGCGCACTTGCAATGGCCGGCCTCGCATGCCCGGCATTCACCGCGCTCTTTTTGCTCAGTGTGCTTCTTCCCAGTTATTGCCGACGCCCACCTCAGCCACGAGCGGCACGTTCAGCTTGGCGACGCCACACATCAATTCGGGTAAGCGCTTCCTGACTTCGGGCAGTTCCTCTTCGGGAACTTCGAGCACGAGTTCATCGTGTACCTGCATGATCATCTTCGCGTGGATCTTCGTAGCCTCGATCCAGTCCTGCACCGCGATCATCGACAACTTGATGAGATCAGCGGCCGTTCCCTGCATGGGCGCGTTGATGGCCGCGCGTTCGGCCGCCTGACGACGCGGACCACTGCCGCCGTTGATCTCCGGCAGCCACAGACGCCGGCCGAACACGGTCTCCACGTAGCCGTTCATCTTCGCGGTCACGCGTGTGCGCTCCATGTAGTCGGCAACGCCCGGATAACGCGCGAAATAGCGGTCGATATAAAGCTTCGCCGCGTCGCGCGTGATGCCGAGATTCGACGCGAGCCCGAACGAACTCATGCCATAGATCAAGCCGAAATTGATCACCTTGGCGATACGACGCTGGTCGTTCGACACTTCGATCGGCGTCACGCCGAATACTTCCGACGCGGTCGCGCGGTGCACGTCCTCGCCTTCCTTGAACGCGCGTAACAACGATTTGTCACCCGAGATATGCGCCATGATGCGCAGCTCGATCTGCGAGTAATCCGCCGATACGATCTTGCAACCCGGCGGCGCGATGAACGCCTCGCGGATGCGCCGGCCTTCGCCCGTTCGCACCGGAATGTTCTGCAAGTTCGGCTCGTTCGACGACAAGCGCCCTGTCACCGCGACAGCCTGCGCATAGTTCGTATGCACGCGTCCCGTCGATGCATTCACCATGCGCGGCAGCTTGTCCGTATAAGTGGACTTGAGCTTCGAAAGCCCGCGATGTTCGAGCAGCACCTTCGGCAGCGGATAATCCTCGGCGAGTTTTTGCAGCACTTCTTCGTCGGTGGAAGGGGCGCCGCTCGGCGTCTTCTTCACCACCGGCAGTTCGAGTTTCTCGAAGAAGATCTGTCCGATCTGCTTGGGCGACCCGAGATTGAATTCGCCGCCCGCCAGTTCATAGGCTTCCGTTTGCAAGTCGATCAGCCGTTTGGCGATCTCGTTGCTCTGCGTGTCGAGCTTCGCGCGATCGATCAGCACGCCGTTGCGCTCCATCTTGCGCAACACGCGCGAAGTCGGCAATTCGATCTCGCGATATACCTTCAACAAGCCCTCTTCCTGCACGACTTGCGGATAAAGCGCCTGATGCAGACGCAAGGTGATGTCCGCATCTTCGGCGGCATACTCGGCCGCCTTGTCGAGCGCGACTTCGTCGAAACCGATTTGCGACGCGCCCTTGCCCGCGACGTCCTCGTATTTGATGGTCTTCACGCCCAAGTGCCGCAGCGCGAGGTTGTCCATGTCATGCGGCCGATGCGACTCCAGCACGTACGACTGCAACAACGTGTCATGCTCGACGCCGCGCATGACGATGCCGTAATTGGCGAGCACCTGCTCATCGTATTTCAGATGCTGGCCGACCTTCTTCTTCGATTCGTCTTCGAGCCACGGCTTGAGCTTCGCGAGCACTTCATCGCGCGGCAGTTGCACGGGTGCGTCCGGCCCGCGATGAGCGAGCGGAACATATGCGGCATGACCCGGTTCGACCGAGATGGACAAGCCGACGATCTGCGCGGTCATCGGATCGAGCGCGGTGGTTTCGGTATCGAACGAAGTGATCTCGGCGGCATCGATGCGTTCGAGCCACGCGCCGAACTGTTCCCACGTCTGCACCGTCTCGTAGTGGTGGACGATCTCCGTGACTTCGGCGGGCGGCGTGTCGGTCGGGCCTTCGACGGCATCCGCGATTTCGACTTCGCGCAGCCAAGTCTTGAAGCCGTGACGCAGGAACACGTCGCGCAACTCGTCGCGCGACTCGGGACGGCTTTCGAGCGTTTCGTCGATCGACGCGATCTGCGACGCCAAGTCGCATTCCGTGTGTACGGTAACGAGCTTGCGAGCCATGGGCAGGAAGTCCAGAGCCTTGCGCAGATTGTCTCCTACCGCACCTTTGATCTCGCCCGCATGTTCTACGATGCCATCAAGGGAGTCGTATTGCGTGAGCCACTTGAGCGCAGTCTTGGGACCGCACTTTTCGACGCCCGGCACGTTATCGACCGTATCGCCGATGAGCGAAAGATAATCGACGATACGTTCCGGCGGCACGCCGAACTTGGCGATGACGCCGGCGCGATCGAGCGTTTCGTTGGTCATCGTATTGATGAGGGTGACATGATCCGTCACGAGTTGAGCCAGATCCTTGTCGCCCGTCGAGACGATCACTTTCATGCCGCGCTTTTCGGCCTGAACCGCGAGCGTGCCGATGACGTCGTCGGCTTCGACGCCTTCGATCATCACGAGCGGCCAGCCGAGCGCACGCACGGCGACGTGAATAGGCTCGATCTGCTTCGAAAGGTCTTCGGGCATGGAAGGCCGGTTGGCCTTGTAGTCGGCGTACCAGTCGTCGCGAAACGTCTTGCCTTTGGCGTCGAAGACGCACGCGCTATACTCTGCATTGGTTTCACGCCTAAGGCGTCGCAGCATGTTGATCATTCCATACAGTGCGCCGGTCGGCCCGCCGTCGGGGCCGCGCAGGTCAGGCATGGCATGGTAAGCCCGGTACAAGTAGCTAGAACCGTCGACCAATAGCAGGGTCTTACCTTCAAGACTTCGTTCTTCAGGCATTATGAACAAGAGAAAAGTGATTCCGAGTCTGCGATCGCTCGCAGATCAAGAGCGCGCGACGGCCAAAAAGGCTCGCGCATCGTGGCAGATGTTCACGATTATGGCAGAGTTTATCGAGGCTACCGAGTACCTCTCGGAGATCCGTCCTGCCATCAGCATCTACGGTTCCGCGCGTCTCAAACCCGAGTCGCCGTACTATCAGCGGACCATTGAAATCGCGCAAAAATTCTCGGATGCAGGCTTTGCCGTGATCTCCGGCGGCGGTCCCGGCATCATGGAAGCAGCCAATAAAGGCGCGCATGCGGGCAAGTCGCCGTCGGTGGGTCTCAACATCGAATTGCCGCACGAGCAGTCGGGCAATCAATGGCAGGACATCTCGCTGCGCTTCCGTCACTTCTTCACGCGGAAGGTCACGTTCGTCAAGAATTCGGATGCGGTCGTCGTGATGCCGGGCGGCTTCGGCACGCTTGACGAACTGGCCGAAGTGCTCACGCTCATTCAGACCAAGAAGTCGCGCCACGTGCCTATCGTGCTGGTGGGCGCCGAATTTTGGGCCGGCTTGCTCGACTGGTTCAAGAACACGCTGCTGACCAATGGCGTCATCGGCGAAAAAGATCTTGGACTAATGCAAGTGATCGACGACCCCGATCAAGTGCTCGATGCGGTGCTGCGCTTCTATGAAGATCGCGAAGGCGCAGCAGAGCAACCGGCGGAAGGTAAGTCGGATGAGGACCGGATGTTTTATTTGTGATTGTCTTGAGCGGGCTGAACTGCGGATGCGGTGTCAGGCGTCCGCAAATTCTTAGTAGGCTCGCTTTCAAGGTCATTAGCCGTTAAATATCAAAAAATCTTTTTACTCAGTAATTCGAAGTATCCAGGCTCTTGCTAAGCGCAAGTCAACTCGCTAAGATTCGCCGCCGATAATTCAATCGCTCGTGGCCGCAATGCCTACAACGCTTGCGGCTATTTTTTACGTTTATCGATAGTTTTAGTCCATCGGAAAACAGATTTTGAGATAGCGAGTCAATGCGCGCTCGCGCGTTGGCGCATCAAGTGTCGAAGTAGGAAACCTCGAATGAAAAATGTATTGAACCGGTCATTGCGTTTAGCCGTGACCGCTGCCTTTGCGACCTCACTGTTGACAGGATGCCCTGGCGACAAGCACGACTCCGCATCCGAACCGGCCCCAAGCACGACGCAGGCCCCGGCACCCACTCCCGCAGCCGTTCCGGCCGAAGCGACGCCTGATTACCGAGCCAAGCTGCTGGACCAAATCTCGGGGGTATGGAAGCCTTCTGTGGGCAAGGGTCTTCTCACTGTTTATGCTGCGAACAATGACGTGCAGATGTCCCGCGGCGATTCACTTTTGCCTGTGACGCTTGGCAACGTCGACCCGGAAAACGGCACCGTCAACATCAAGCTCATGCGCAACGGCAAGCCGGAAATCAATACGATCTCGGTGACATCGCAGGAAGATGCCACCACGATCAACATCACGTCGCCAGACGGCACGCAGCAAGATTTCGCCTTCGTTCGCAAGATCAGCAGCGACGACATGGATCGGCTCATCGCACTGAGAACGGCTCCATCGACGCCAGCGCCGCAAGTTCAGGCAGACGCGCCTGCCAATCGTGGCGTCGTCGATATGTGGCTCAGCCGGATCGACATGAACCTGCGTTCGTGCCCGGGATCGAGCTGCTCCGCGCTGATCGTCATCCCGAAGAACTCGAAAGTAAGCGTGGATACATCGACAGTTCGCAACGTCACGGAGGCGGCCGGTCAGCAAACACCGTGGGTACGGGTGACCTATGAAGGCGCATACTGCAAACCGGAAGAAACGGATAAAGACGCCGGCTGTACGCCTTATAAGGGAACGGACGCGCCGGCGACTGGCTGGATGAACTACACGCGACTGCTTGCAGCACCGCTGCCGCAGCAATAAGCAAACCAAACGGGCCGCGCAATGCGGCTCGTTCAAATCGACTTACGAGAGCAAGGCTCTCACTGAAACGCCACCTCCGCAAAGCTGCGCAACTTCCGGCTGTGCAACCGCGACAGGCCATTCATGCGCAGCAGTTCCATTGCCTTCACGCCGATCTGCAAATGCTGATCCACTTGCGCACGATAAAACTGATCGGCCATGCCCGGCAGCTTGAGTTCGCCATGCAGCGGTTTGTCCGACACGCATAGCAACGTCCCATAAGGCACGCGGAACCGGAAGCCGTTCGCGGCGATGGTCGCGCTTTCCATATCGAGCGCGATCGCGCGGCTTTGCGACAGCCGCTGCACCGGCTCGCGATGATCGCGCAATTCCCAATTCCGATTGTCCACGCTCGCGACGGTGCCCGTGCGCATCACGCGCTTCAGTTCCACGCCTTCGAGTTGCGTCACCTGCGCCACGGCCTTTTCGAGCGCGACCTGCACTTCCGCCAGCGCGGGAATCGGCACCCACAGCGGCAGGTCGTCATCCAGTACGTGATCCTCGCGCACATAGCCGTGCGCCAGCACGTAATCGCCCAGACGCTGCGTGTTCCGCAAGCCCGCGCAATGCCCGAGCATGACCCACGCGTGCGGACGCAGCACCGCGATGTGATCCGTAATGGTCTTTGCGTTCGACGGCCCCACGCCGATGTTCACCATCGTGATGCCGCTGCCATCCGCGCGCTTCAGGTGATACGCGGGCATCTGCGGCAGACGCGCGATTGGCGCGCCTTCCTCCGGTTGCTCGCCGAGATTGGCGTTGTAGGTGACGACATCGCCCGGTTCGACGAATGACGAATACTCGCTGCGATACGCGCGCGTTTCCTCGTCATCCGCGCGCGACATCAGCGTGCGGCCGAGCTTCACGAACTCGTCGATATAGAACTGGTAATTCGTATAAAGCACGTAGTTCTGAAAATGCGTGGGGGAAGTCGCCGTGTAGTGCCGCAGCCGATGCAGCGAAAAATCCACCCGCGCCGCCGTGAAGAGCGCAAGCGGATGAGGCTCGCCCGCGGCGGGCTCATACGTGCCGTTCACGATGCGGTCGTCGAGCAGCGCGAGGTCCGGGGTATCGAAGACATTGCGCATGGCGAGCAGGCGATCGCGGTCGAGATCGCCTTCGAGATGGATGCCTTCGGCGAACGCGAAGTGAATAGGAATGGGTTGCGCCGACACGCCCACTTCAATGCCCACATGATGGTTCTTCGTCAAGAGCCGCAACTGCTCGCGATAATAATCGCCAAAGAGATCCGGACGCGTGAGCGTAGTTTCGAAGATGCCGGGCCCGGCGACGAAACCATACGAGCGCCGCGAGTCGATCTGCGTGTTGAGCTCGGTACGCACGCGCACGAACGGATAGCACGCGCGCACGCGATGCGTGAACTGCTCGTTGCGCCGATACCGCGCGAACGCGTCGCGCAGGAAAGCGGTGTTGGCTTCGTAGATGGCGGAGACCCGCGAGACGGCGGCTGCGGGGTCGTCGAATGATTCGGTTGGGAAGTCGTTTGCAGGCGTTCCCTGAGTGGTCTGAGTCCGGTCGTTTGTCATGATCTTGTATGCGTGTCTGATGCCCTCGTAGTCATCGACATTAACACGGAAGCATGCAAGAACCATGAAGCCCCCGCGCCGCGCAAGTGCGTGCGAACACGGCGCGCAACAGCTTTTTGAACGTTCCGGCCGAAATCCGTGAAGCAGCGCAAAATAAGGCGTTGCGCCGGCATGGGGTTCGCGTTTTGCTAGAATCCGGCCATCGCCTGGAGAACTGACATGAAGCCGCTCTATTTCGCCGCCGCCGCGGCCATCCTTGCCGTCGCAAGTGTAGGCGCCACGGCGCAAACCCTCCAGGCCGAGCAGGCGGGCGCACAGCCACAAATGTCGCAGGAAGAAGCCGCTGGCCTGCCTGATCTGAAGGCCATCAACCGCCCGCCCGCGAACGCGAGTTCGAAGGTCGAAATTTCGCCGCCGCGCATGCCGAGCTTCCACGAACTCAGCACCAACGGCACCGAGATCACCGAGTATCGCGACAAGGGCAAGCCCGTCGAGATCAACGTGCATTCGAACTTCGGCACGCGCTATCAGATGAGTTCGCCTTACGACACCTCGCCGCAAGTCCGCGATAACGGCAAGGCAAGCACACGCCTGCCATCGGTGAGCGTGCGTTACTGATCCTCGGGTCGATTTGCGCCCGCTCGTCTGAGCGGGCGTCTTCACGCAGTGCTCACGCGACTGCGCCGTTCACCGGCCCGCCACGGGCTTCTCAACCTGACCCAAGTTTCTGCATGGCCGTATTCACCCCCGTCTCTGACGCCGAACTCGGCGACTGGCTGCAACACTACGATCTCGGCGATGTCGTCGAATTGCGCGGCATCCAGTCGGGCATCGAGAACAGCAACTTTTTTCTTACGACCACGCGCGGCGAATACGTGCTCACGATCTTCGAGAATCTCACGGCGACGCAACTGCCGTTCTATCTCGATCTGATGCGCCATCTGGCCGCGCATCGCGTGCCGGTTCCCGATCCCATGCCGCGCAGCGACGGCTCGCTCTTCGGCATACTGCACGGCAAGCCCGCTGCCATCGTCACGAAACTCGAAGGCGCGCCGGAACTCAAGCCGACGCCCGCGCATTGCATCGAAGTCGGTCAGATGCTCGCGCGCATGCATCTCGCCGGGCGCGATTTTCCGCGGCATCAGCCGAACTTGCGCAGCCTCGCGTGGTGGCAGGAGAACTTGCCGGCCATCGTTGACTTCCTGAGCGCGCCGCAGCGCGAACTGATCGAATCCGAGCTTGTGCATCAGGCCGCGTTTTTCACGTCGGCGGACTACGCCGCGCTGCCGGACGGACCGTGCCACTGCGATCTGTTTCGCGACAACGTGCTGTTCGCGCCGGGCCGCGATCACGCACGGCTCGGCGGGTTCTTCGACTTCTACTTCGCGGGCGTCGACAAGTGGCTCTTCGACGTCGCCGTGACCGTGAACGACTGGTGCGTCGATCTCGAAAGCGGCGCGCTCGACCCCGCGCGTGTCGACGCAATGCTGCGCGCTTATCAAACCGTGCGCCCCTTCACGCCCGCCGAGGAACGCCACTGGAACGACATGCTGCGCGCCGGCGCCATGCGCTTCTGGGTCTCGCGCCTGTACGATTTTTACCGTCCGCGCGAGGCGCAGATGTTGAAACCGCACGATCCCGGCCATTTCGAACGCATTCTGCGCGAGCGCGTCAAAGCCGCTGCCAGCCTCAATCAGTAACCTTCCACTCTGCTCATGCGACTGATCGAAGTTCCCGCCAAGACCGGCTATGTATGGTTCCGCCAGGGCATCTGGCTGTTCCGCCGCAATCCGTTTGCGTTTCTCACCGTGTTCTTCGCTTATCTGTTCGTGATGACGCTGATTTCGCGCGTGCCGCTCATCGGACCGCTGTTGCCGTTGCTATTCATTCCGGGCATCGCGGTAGGTTTCATGGCCGCCTGCCGCGATACCATCGCGGGCAAGCCCGTTTGGCCGACCGTTCTCGTCGATGGCTTCCGCTCCTACGGCACCGTGGTCGCGCGCCGTCTGCTCGCGCTCGGCGCGATCTACGTCGTGGCGATGGCGGTAATCTTCGCGGCATCGGCACTGGTCGACGGCGGCACGCTGCTCGGCCTGATGATGGGCGACGGCCCCGCCGGCGACCCCGAAACCGTGGCCGCGAGCTTCAGCCCGCTCGCCGTGCTGGTGGCGATGGCCTGCTACATCCCAGTGGCCATGCTGTTCTGGTTCGCGCCCATTCTCGTTGCATGGCACGACGTGACGCCCGCGAAGGCGCTGTTCTTCAGCCTCGTGTCGTGCTGGCGTAATCGCGGCGCCTTCGTGCTTTACGGCGTGTTGTGGATTGCCGTGGCGCTTGCCGTATCGTTTGGCCTGACCGCGCTGATGCAGGCGCTCGGCGTGAGCCAGGAGATGGCGTTGGCGGTGCTCATGCCCGCGTCGATTCTCGTCACGACCGCGCTCTACTGCTCGTTCTATGCGACTTATCGCGGCTGCTTCGGCGTGCAGTCGCCGGACACGCCGGATATGCCTAATGCATCGGATACACCGGGCATCTGATGCCCCGAATCCTCGCGCGCGAAGCGTTTTCCGTACACTAACGTCATTGGCCGATACGGCCTTTTGCGGCGCTTCGCCATGACCTCGCCCGACGACTTCCCGCTCGAACTCGATCAGCAAATCTGCTTCGCGCTCTATTCGACATCGCTCGCGATGACGAAAACCTACAAGCCGATGCTCGACAAACTCGGCCTCACCTATCCGCAGTATCTGGCGATGCTCGTGCTGTGGGAAAGCGACAATCTCACCGTAAAGGAAATCGCCGCGCGCCTGTCGCTCGATTCCGCCACGCTCACGCCGCTGCTCAAGCGCCTGGAGGCGCAGGGGTACGTCGAGCGCATGCGCGGCGTCGAGGACGAACGGCAGGTGCACGTGCGCTTGACGGCGCAAGGCCGGTCGCTGCGGCAATCCGCGCGTGCCATTCCGCCTGAGATCTTTTGCGCGGCTGGATCGGATGTCGACGAATTAGTGCGCCTGCGCAGCGATCTGGTCAGGCTGCGCGCATCGCTCAACGAGTATCTAGAACGCTGATAGCCATTCCCTAATCGCATCTTGACCAAAATTTAATTTGCACGATAATGATTAGCGCGATATATTTCTATCCGTGGTCGACGCAATGATGACCCGACAGTCAAGTCCAACCCTTCCGCGCCGAACAAGGCGACGAATTCAAGGAGAAAAGCGATGAGCATCCTGTACAAGGCAACCGCGACGAGCACCGGTGGACGCGACGGACGCGCGGTGTCATCCGACGAACAACTGAACGTGAAGTTGAGCGCACCGAAGGCCTTGGGCGGCACGGGCGCAGAAGGAACGAATCCTGAACAATTGTTCGCGGCGGGCTACTCGGCGTGCTTTCTTTCCGCGATGAAATTTGTCGCCGGCCAGCAAAAGCGTACGGTTCCGGCGGATACGACCGTCACCGCCGACGTGGGCGTCGGCCCGAACGATGCGGGCGGCTTTGCGCTGGATATCGAATTGCGCATCGCGCTGCCGGGACTTGACCGAGCGGAAGCACAAGCGCTCGTCGATGCGGCTCACAAAGTTTGCCCGTATTCGAACGCGACGCGCAACAACGTCGATGTGCGCGTGAAGCTCGTCTGAGCGAGTCGAACAAAAAGAAAATGCCGGCTCACGAAGCCGGCATTTTCTTGGGCGTTGCAAATGAAAAAAGCCGCTGGACAATTCCTGCGGCTTTTTTACTTACGCTTCGAAAGCATACTGCTCAGTTCGCCATCCACGTCGGATGACGCGTGCCAGCGCGCTGATCCAGGCGCTTCATGCGATATTCGAGATCATAAATGTCGGTGGCTTCGGCCAAATATGCGTCGTCGCGTTCGCGATCGCGTTGGTCGGCGGACTTCGTCAGAAACAGGAAAATGCGGCTGAGCAGGAACATGGTGGGCCTCGCTTGGATACTGGGGTAACTACCTATGGATGTAACTATAGGGTAATCCCTGATCCGACGCAAGTCTTATCGGCTAGATTCCTGATACTAAAGACTAATTTGCAACACTTGAAATTGTCGCGCGGACTGCTCTAAGCAACGAAAGCCGCGCGCGCGGACTCGCTGGAACGGCGTTGATGTTTGAAGAACTCCCACATCACGGCTGACGAGTCCGGACCCTTGGCTGAATGGAAAGCCACGGTATCGTCGCCGCCCGCCCACGCGTGGCCCAATCCGCGAACGACCACGCTCTTGACGACGCGCCGGCCATTCTTGAAGTAGTCGCGCACGACGCCATCCGCTTGCTTCTCTTCACGCAATTCGCCTGCGCGCGGAACACCAGCGGCATCGACGAAACCGTTGAGACGCAAAAATTGTTGCGTCAATTGTGCGGCGTTGGACGGCGACACGACCGAATCCAACTCGCCGTGGACGATGATCGCCGGCATTCCGGGATATTCGCGCGTGTCGACGGCAGCATCGACGAGCGTGACGGGGTCGTTGCGACTGCCGCGACGCATGACATCCATCGCGCCGATTGCTGAACTAGCCTCGCCGAACACTACCCCAGAGTGCAAGCCGACAGCGGCGAACAGTTGCGGATATCGCACCGCCAACAAGGCGGACATGCCAGCACCCGCCGACATGCCGGCGAGATAGACGCGCTCGGCGTCGAAACCATGCTCGGCGACGACCGCCTTGACCAGCGATACGATCGACGCCGCCTCGCCGCCGCCTCCATTGCCGGACGCGTCGTACCAGCGCCAGCAACGATGCGCATGATCATGCTTAGACTGTTCGGGATACAGCACGGCGAAACCAAACTTGTCGGCGAGAAGATTGAGGCGCGTTCCTTGCGCAAAATCATCGGCATTCTGCTGACAGCCGTGCAACATGACGACGAGCGGCACTCGGTCGAGTTCGGCTTGCGGCGGCGTGTACAGCGCGTACGAAACATGGTTGACGAAGCGTCCGCCCGTCGGCGGCGCGGAATGATAGGAACGCATCCACTTCCCCAAAGCCCAGGCGGACGCGCGCGGACGAACTCGCGACTCCCGCGCCGTCGGCTGCGCACCAAGGCCTGAGCCACTGCGCACAGTGGCTGCCTTGGTAGCAGCGCCCGACTTGAGTTTTGTCTTGACGCTTTTCGGTCGGGCTGGCTTTGTTGAGGGACGCGACTTCGGCACACGCAAGGGTTCGACTTGACTGGCGACCAGGCGTCTCAAGCCACGCAACCAGAGCTTGGTAAGGCTTTTCGACATTTGGCTGGGTCCTCTACGAATAAGCGAATCAGAAGGCACTTTGTTTTGGTGATGACAAGACGTGCCCGGTTGTGCATCGCACAATAACATCAAAAAGAAGGTTTCGAGCGACTCGAAAACTCATATATCGGGACGAATTGCAAGGCAATCAAGGCGAAAGAGAAGTTTTAACCGAAGTTACACGACGTAACTGACATCATTTTTTCGGCCGAGTCGCATAATTAGGGATTGTCCCAGCAGGTATACTCCAAGGTCTTCGCCACGCAGTCGTGACAGCCGGTGCGAGATGCACGCTCCATGTCGCACCGCAGCAACCTATATTCCCAAGCTCTGCAATGAACCTTGTTCCATCAGCCTCAACCTGGTTTTTCGTTACCGCTTTCGGCAGCGTCGGCGTCATGGCGCCGTTGGCGGTCGTGGTTGCGGCGTGGCTCGCCGTCGGCTACCGATGGAAATACGCGTGCGCGTGGCTCGGGTTGCTCGGTGTTGCCAGCGGACTCGTGGCGTTGAGCAAGATCGCGTTTATCGGTTGGGGAATCGGCGTGCGCGATCTGGATTTCACCGGCATCAGCGGTCATGCGTTGATGTCGACGGCTGTACTGCCGGTTGCGCTATTCGTCGCCGCGTTGTCGATGCGCGCGTCGTTGCGCGTCACAGCGATCGTGCTGGGACTTGTTATTGGCGTAATGGTGGGCGTGTCGCGTGTCGTGCTGAACGCGCATTCGATCTCGGAAGTGGTCGCGGGAGGTTTGCTTGGCGCAGTGGTGGCCGTTGCTTTCGCGTGCATCGCGTGGCGGGCGCAAGCGGCGAAAACGCTATCACCGGGACCGGTCGCGGCGAGCCTGGCTGCGGTCGTGATCGCGTTGCATGGCGTGCCGGTGCCTACTCAGCAGTGGATCACGCAGATCGCGCTGGAACTGTCCGGCCACGAGCGGCCGTATATCCGGGCGCGCTGGAAAGTGCAAAACTATCGAATTCCAGCGCGTCGGACCGAGGCGCTGGCGGTGCCGTTCGCGGTTGCTTGAGCGGCCGCCTGAGCAGCCGCACTCTCTGCAAGCCTCAGTCGTTCACACCAATGATCACGCTGGAAGCCTTGATCACTGCAACGGCTTTCTGACCTTCTGCGAGGCCGAGTGTATCGGCGCTGCGGTTCGTGATGATCGCGGTCACGGTGGTTGCGTCGTCCAGCGTCAGTGTCACTTCGGCGTTCACGGCGCCCTTCGTCACACTCGCCACCGTGCCACGCAACTGATTGCGTGCCGAAATCTTCGCGGGCGCGTCTTCCATCAGCATGACCCACGACGCCTTGATGAGCGCGAACGCTTCGCTGCCTTCCTTGAGACCGAGCGATTCGGTGCTTTCGTGCGTAACCACGGCAACGATCGTCTGTCCACCCGGCAAGCCCAGTTCGATTTCGTCGTTCACCGCGCCGCGCGTGACTTTGGTGACTTTCCCCGCCAGTTGATTGCGTGCACTCGTTTTCATTCCTAGTCTCCCTATGAGTTGCCAGTCGCGGGCGAAGCCTTCCATAGCCATGCCCGCTTGTTGAAGAAACTTGCGATGTTCGCGTTCGACCGCTTGGTAGGTCTCGATGAGACGCCGCGCCGCCGATGTCAATGTGGTTCCGCCTCCGCCCCGCCCACCGCTCGCGGTAATCACGAGTGGCTCGCCAGCGAGATTGTTCATGGTGTCGACCGCATCCCAGGCCGCCTTGTAACTCATGCCGACGGCCTTTGCCGCCGCCGTGATCGATCCGTTATCGCGAATCGCCGCGAGCAGCGCAATACGCGCCGCGCCGCCAAGAGTCGCGTCGCCGCTTTGCAGCCAGACAGCGCCACCAACTGCCAATGATTCGGCCGTGGCGGAGGGTGCTGTTTCGTTCATCGATTGCCTCCTGCATCGCGTTGCGCATTATATCGGCGCGCGTACACGGCCACGAACGATAGGCCAGAAAGCCGTTTCAATTCATACGAATGCCAATCATTCTCGCAGTCACGAAATCGACACACGGTGAGTGAAACATGGCGCATTGCGCTTTCACCGATTCGCGCAAGCCCCGCTCAAGCCAAGGACGCGACATGAACGACTTTGCTCTTTCTACAGGCCGTCAGGGCCGCACCACCGGGCAACGGCTCGCCCTACTGCTCTTTCTAATCGCCATCGCGGCAGGCGCCGTTTATTGCGTCACGCATCTTTTCGAAGACCTCTCGCCCGTGCGCGAATCGTCAGCGTTTCCGTACATCTTGCTTGGCATTGCGCTTTTGATCGCGCTCGGCTTTGAGTTCGTCAATGGCTTTCACGATACCGCGAACGCCGTCGCCACCGTCATCTACACGCACTCGCTGACGCCGAATCTGGCTGTCGTCTGGTCCGGCGCGTGGAACTTCGTCGGCGTGCTGGTCTCGAGCGGCGCGGTGGCCTTCGGTATCCTGCAACTGCTGCCGGTGGAATTGATCATCGGCGTGGGGAGCTCGCAGGGCTTCGCGATGGTCTTTGCGCTCCTGATCGCGGCGATCATCTGGAACCTCGGCACGTGGGCGCTCGGCTTGCCGTCGTCCAGTTCGCATACGCTGATCGGCTCCGTGATCGGCGTCGGGCTGATGAACCAGATGCTGCACGGCGCGAACGGAACGTCCGGTGTCGATTGGGCGCAAGCGACCTCGGTCGGCAAGTCGCTGCTGCTTTCGCCGCTGGTCGGCTTTATCGCCGCGGGCTTTTTGCTCTACGTGATGAAACTGGTCGTGCGCGTGCCCGCGCTCTACAAGGAGCCGGAAAAGAACACGCCGCCGCCCTTCTGGATTCGCTGCCTGCTGATTCTCACCTGCACGGGCGTTTCGTTCGCGCACGGCTCCAACGACGGCCAGAAAGGCATGGGCCTCATCATGCTGATTTTGATCGGCACGGTGCCGACCGCTTACGCGCTCAACAAGGCCGTCACGGCCGAGGAAACGCAGACCTTCCTCTCGGTCAGCCACAACGCATCCGAAGTGCTGCAGCGTTACGCCGATGGCAAGCCTGCCGCCACGGATTCACGCGGCGCCGTCGAGCATTACGTGCAGACGAAGACGCTTGCGCCAGACACGGTTCCGTCGCTGAAAAATCTGATCGATTCCATCGATGCGAAAGTGCGTCCGAGCGAAACCATCGCCAATTTGCCGCAGGGAACGGTGCGCAACGTGCGTAACGACATGTACGTGGCATCGGAAGCGCTGCGTCTGATGGAAAAGCAAAAAGCGCCGGCCTTCACGAATGACGATTCCGCCGTGCTCACCAACTACAAGGCGCAGATCGATCACGCCACCAAGTTCATCCCGACCTGGGTGAAGGTTGCGGTGGCCGTCGCGCTCGGGCTTGGCACGATGGTCGGCTGGAAGCGCATCGTTGTGACGGTGGGCGAGCGTATCGGCAAGACGCATCTGACATATGGACAAGGCGCTTCGGCGGAACTGGTCGCGATGCTGACCATCGGCGCCGCCGACGTTTACGGCTTGCCGGTGAGCACGACACACGTGCTGTCGTCGGGCGTCGCGGGCACGATGGCCGCGAACGGCTCCGGTCTTCAATGGCGCACCGTGCGTAGTCTCGCGCTGGCTTGGGTGCTGACCTTGCCGGTGTCGATCATCCTCGCGGGCGGACTTTTCTGGGCCTTTCGCGGTATCTTCTAAGTGTTCGTTTCGCATCCGTTTCGCATCCCTTTCGCATCCTACGCAATTGCATGGCGCAGAGTCCGATCCGCGCCGTGCAAGTTTTGCCCACCCCCATCTGCATCGACTTCCTTTTCGACAATCCGCTTTAACCGCGCAACCGTTCGATTGCGCGTCTAGCCTTTATCCATAAGCCTGAGCCGCTGCGGCACAGCTATTGCTAAACACCACTCGTCGATCGCAACCCGACCGGCTGGCGGCCGAAAGCCGCCACTCGACGTGTCGCTGCGTGGGAGACCATGGCGGGGCCGGTTCAAGGCGATCTTTCGATAAGGAGAAGACAAAATGACGATCGGAACCATACTGCTGATTATCCTGATCTTGCTGCTGGTGGGAGCAATCCCGTCGTGGCCGCACAGCCGTAGCTGGGGTTACGGGCCGAGCGGTATCTTGGGCATCGTGCTGATCGTGGTCATCGTGCTGTTGCTCATGGGTCGCATATAACCGCCTGAACGGTTTGCAAACAACGTTCGAGACAGACCGCAAAACAAAAGGGGCGCTCAACCAATGTTGAGCGCCCCTTTGCTTTTGTAGCGAATCGATTTAAACCCGCGACTTAAACCCGCGATTAAAACTCGCGTTTCAAACCCGCATGACCTGTCCGTTTGGTTCGATCTTGCGCGGAATCACCGGTTCTGCCGGCTTGCGCGATGACGATGACGCCGACGGCCTGCTTGGTACCGCCGCAGCGCCCGACGATTCGACCGTGCCTTTATCCGCCACCTGCTTGACGGCCGTGGCGCCTTTGCGTTTCTTCTTCGCCGTGCTTTGCGCGGTGTTCTGCGTCGGCACACGCGCCTTGTTCTTGGACTTCGTGCTCTGGACCTCGGGCGGATTCCAGACTTCCGTGTAACGCTCGGCGGCAATAGCCGTGGATGAACCGAGCAAGACAGCGATGGTAAGCAATGCGAGCTTCAAGAGGTCCGCTCCGTGAATTAGTGATCCGCTCTGCGCGAGAGGATGGCGTCGAGCGACCGCTCGGAAGTGTCCAGTTCCAGCAGCGCGGCGTCCAGTCGGTCGAGCGCGCGGGCGGCGAACTGGCCGTCGTGTTGGTCGTCCGGTTCGACGCGCGTGGCGTCGAAAGCCGCATTGACGGCGCGTGTCGCGCGCATGAAACGTTCGAGCGCGGCGGCTTCGAGCGACTCGTTGCGTGGGTTCATCGGCAAACTCCTTGTTGCGGACAAGCTGTACGAATATACAGTAACCCGGCGGGATGCAAAACACTCCGCACGCGGCGTGGCAAAAATGCCAAACATCGCTTGACCACCGCGCGGCCGCCGTTTCTCACGTTTGAAGGCGGCATTTCGCCGCGTGCATGTCGACAAGCATTCGCGTTAAGCCGCGCTTAATTTTCGACGCACAAACTCAATCGCGCCCGAACCAGCGCCGCCTTCAACCGTTAGGCGACGAGCCGATCAGATGAGGAATGTGCCATGCCCGCCAATACCGCCGCGCGTCAGTCATTTGCCAACATTGCATCGACGATGCGCAAGCAGTCCGCGCTCAAGCTTCAGGAATGCCGCCTGTCGGAGCCGGTCGAACCGCCCTGGGGAACGGCGTATCGGACGATCGAATGGTCGCTGAAAAGCGATCCGCGTGTGCAGCGACGGGTGGTTCCGGCCGACTGCACCGCCTCCGAATTGGCTGAAACACTACGGTCGCACGTGCCCGGCCGGTGCTACGGTCCATCGGACGAAGACTAAAAACGCCTTGTACTAATCCAGCAATGGACTATTATGAGTCTCAAGTTCCTTTATAGACTCAAAGATTATGCCATCTGCTGCACGCATCGCCTCGCCGGAGACAGGGCTTCCGCCGCCGCGTCTGGCTCCCGGCTTGGGCGAGCTATCCGCTGCCGGTCTGCGCGCTTTTTTGAATATCGCGCGGGACTGGTCGCTATCCATCGAAGAGCAGATCGTTTTGCTCGGCTCGCCGGGCCGCTCGACCTTCTTCAAATGGAAGAACGCGCCCGACTCGGCGCGGCTCACACGCGACACACTCGAACGCCTTTCGCTGATTCTCGGCATCTACAAGGCGCTGCAGATTCTGCTTCCTGAGCCGGCCGCCGCCGATACCTGGATCAAACGCCCCAATACCGCGCCGCCGTTCGGCGGCAGACCTGCGCTTGCTCGCATGCTGGCGGGCAATATCAGCGACCTTCTGGCGGTTCGGCAGTATCTGGATGCAATGCGAGGCGGATGGGCGTGATCGAAAACAAGGATGTGATTCAAGCCGCGGACTGGCGTACACGCTGGCCGCACGGCCAATTGGACTGGTCGCCGGCGTATCGGGTAATTCCCACGCGGTTTCCCGCCGTCAATCTGTTCGATCGCGTCGCGCGTCCGGAAGACTTCGAAGCGCTCTACGCGCTGGAAGCGATGACCAACGACCGCCTGCGTACCGAAGTCGGCGATCTCGATCTCGTTCCGCCCGACGAGCGCTGCTTCGGGCCGGGCTGCGGGCCGATCATGGCCGCGTTCACGCATCTGAACCCCAATGGCAGCCGCTTTTCCGACGGCAGCTACGGCGTGTTCTATTGCGGACGCGAACGGCAAACGGCTATCGCGGAGACGCGCTATCACTCGGGGCTATTTCTCGCGGCAACCAAGGAAGCGCCGCTTCGTCAGCAGATGCGCCTGTACACGGTGATCGCGCATGGCGAAGTGGTCGATCTGCGTGGAAATCGCATCGCGGAAGCGGGACTCGACGCGCGCATCCTCGATCCAGACGACTATGCGCCCGGCAAGGCGCTCGGACGCGCTATTCGGGCGGCGGGCGTGCCGGGCATTGCGTATCCGTCCGTGCGGGATACGCAGGGCGAATGTCTCGCCGCGCTGCACACCACGATGCTGCGCGACTGTCATCACGCGGCGTACCTGGAATACAACTGGAACGGCGAGACAGTCGACTATGTGTTCGAGTTGAATCAAGTGGGCTAGCGAATCAACTCATCGCCACGGCGGCCGGCGACCGCGTACGCGCGAGCTTCTTCGCGGCCGGCCGCGCCGCTTTCGGCCGAGTCTTGCGCACCACGGTAGATACCGCTTGCGCCGCCGCGCTCTTGCCGCTCGCCTTCAAACCGCCCGCACGCGCCTTTTTGCTCGATTCGGCGAGAAGGTTGGTCAGCCGCGCATCGTTCGGAACGGTACCCTTGCGGTTTTTGCGCGCGGCTTCGCGGGCGCGACGCTTCGCATCCTTTTCGAGGAAGATGGCAAGCGCAGCTTCGTCGGTCTTGAGGCCATGGCGACGCGATGCCTGCATCGATTCCGCCAGTTCGCCCGCTTCGAACGCCTCGATCACCGCCGGATGCACATAGCACTTGCGGCACACCGCCGGCGTATTGCGCAGCAGTTGCGACACTTCCTTGATGGTCCCGACGATGTGCTTGCGCGCCTCCGTCACCGTTTCCCATTGCAGCCGCCGCAGCGCCGCGAGCGCGAACACGCTGCCGGCCCACGTGCGATAGTCCTTCGCCGTGAAATCCGCGCCGGTGATCTCGCGCAGATAATCGTTGATATCTGATGAACTCACCGCGTGGCGCTCGCCATCGGCATCGAGGTATTGGAAAAGGTCTTGCCCCGGCAAATCCATGCAGCGCTTCACGATCTTGGCCACGCGCGCATCGCTGACGGAAACGTCGTGCTCGATCCCGCTCTTGCCGCGAAACCGGAAACGCAGCGTCCCCGACGACACCTTCAAATGGCGCTTGAGCAGCGTCGTCAGTCCATACGACTGGTTTTCCCGCGCATATTCCTCGCTGCCAACGCGCACGAGCGTCGTATCGAGCAAGCGCACCACCGTCGCGAGCACCTTGTCGCGCGGCATGCCGTCGAGGGCAAGATCACGCGTGACGCGGGCGCGCAGCTTAGGCAGCACCGCGCTGAACGCGAGCATGCGCTCGTATTTGGTGGCATCGCGCGTTTCGCGCCATTGCGGGTGATAGCGATATTGCTTGCGACCGCGCGCATCGCGGCCGGTGGCTTGCAAGTGGCCGTGCGCGTCCGGACAGATCCAGACATCGATATAAGCGGGCGGAATGGCCAGTGCGTTGATGCGGCGGATCTCCGCTTCATCGTCGATACGCTTGCCCTGCGTGTTGAAGAAGGCGAATTTCCCGTCGATCCATTCGCGCGTGTAGCCGCGACGCGAATCGTCCACATACCGAAGTCCGGGCGGCAGATCTTCGGGACAGCCTTGCGCGCCGCTGCCCGTAAGCACTTCGGCGACGCTCGCGCCGCCGCCTGCTTCATTACTTTTCGCAATCCGCGCCACGTCTGCCTCGCTTGTCTGCTCATGTTGATGGCAGGCTATCGAGCAACGTGCGTGCCTCGGGCACGTGCACGATCAGGGCAGCGCCAGCTCCCGCGCGCCTTCGGAGGCGGCCCAGCGCTCTTTGACCGACCAGCGTTCATCGGTGCCCGGCTGGACGATGGTCAACCGCCCTTCCGATGCGAACGCGCCGGTATCGATAAAGATCTGCGCGCCGACTTGTTTGACCACGCGCTGCGGCGTGTGTCCGCAGTACGTGGGCGAAAGTCCGCGTTGGCGCGCCGGGTCCACGCTGCCGAGCGCCAGGCCGCGGCCCCAAAGCATGTCGGTACGCGCCTGGTCGGAGAAATCGGCGGTGTCGAGATCGGCGTCGCTGCCGAAGAATTCCGCGTGCAGTACGTTGAAGCGCCGCGCCCCGTTGCCGACTATTCGCACGAGCGGCAACCTCGCCAAACGAATCGCGAGCGCTTCGAGTTGATCGTGCCCGAGCGTCTGCGCCCACGCCCCGCCAATGGCATACCACGCCTCGCGGCGCATGGTGCCGGTGGCAACCGCGATCAGCGATTCCTCGTGATTGCCCATCACCGGATAGAACCACGGCTTGTCGATCAGGTCGATGGCGGCGAGCGAATCCGTGCCGCGATCGATTAGATCGCCGACCGAGAACAGCCGGTCGCGGGCGCCGTCGAAGCCTATCTCGCGCAGGAGATAGCGCAGCGCGTCCACGCAGCCGTGCAGGTCGCCGACCACGAAATCGCGGCCAGTCTCGTTGGCTGGGTGCCGGCAAACGGCAGGTAAAGTAGGACCATTCATTCGAGCGATCTTAGCGTCAGTTAAACGGGGCGTGTGCGGCGTGGGTCGCTTTCATCACGCAAATGACGGTTGGAATACCGGTTCCCGGAATCTGCGTCACCCAAGGCTGGCTGAAAGGCGCGTCGGCAATAATCGCTGCGAAAGTCGCCCGCGCTCACGCCAACGCAAAAAGACAATGATCATTCTCCCAACCGTTTTGCGCAACCGCCCGCGCGCCCTGATCGGCCTTCTGGTCGGCATATCGGTCAGCGCGCTGATTCCCCTCGACGTCACGCCGACCGTGCGCGTCCTGATTGGCTGGGACACGGCCGTGTGGCTTTATCTGCTGCTCATCTGGATACAGATGGCGACCGCGGACCAGAGCAACGTGCAGCAACTCGCCGAGCGCGAAGACGAAAACGCGGCCGCCGTGCTGATGATCGTGAGCGTCGCGGCGCTGGCGAGTCTGGTTGCCATCGTCGTGGAACTATCGGCGGCAAAGAGCATGGGCTCGCATGGGCTGCCGAAGTATTTGCTGACGGGCGCGACCATGCTCGGCGCGTGGTTCCTCATCCCGACGATGTTCACGCTGCACTATGCGCGCCACTACTATCGCTCGACCGAAGGCGAACCCGCGCTCCGATTTCCCGACCGGCATCTGAAGCCGGACTACTGGGACTTGCTGTACTTCTCCTTCACCATTGCGGTGGCATCGCAGACTTCGGATGTCGTCGTCTGCTCGAAGAGCGCGCGCAAGACGGCGCTCGCGCAATCGGTGCTTTCGTTCTTCTTCAATCTCGCGGTGCTCGGCCTCTCGGTCAATATCGCGGCGAGCATGGTCGGCGGCTGAACGCATCCGCGCAACGCGACTGTCACACCTTCCAAATAAGCTGACCGCACGCCGCATGTAAAAACGCGGCGCGCGGCGCTGTCACTTTTACACGGCTCGAAATCCAGGGCTTCGGGCGCCTTCAAGTCTGCTCATTCGCGACAAAGGCGGAAATGATCGTGGCGATACGCACACGTTTCGTGCGCGCATGGCACGGCGATTGCTGCACTGCGCCAGTGAATTAGATAGAAACCCTGATCAGCACCGCGAATGCGCGGCCCGGTATCCCGCTCTGGCATCGAAGAGCGCGAGGCCATCGCCACGCGACTTCCGCACTGGAGCCCACTTTGCCTTTGAACGTTCTGCTGGTCGCCTCCGAGGCCGTGCCACTCGCCAAAACCGGCGGTCTCGGCGACATGGTCAGCGCTTACGCCGCCGCGCTGCGTGAAGCCGGCGTCGATGCCACCATTCTCCTGCCCGCTTATCCCAACGCCATCGCCCAGGCGACCGATCTCGTCCGCGTCGCGGTGCTTACAGGCTTGCCTGGTGGCGACGCGACGCTCATACGTGGCCGCATGCCCGACACCGGCGTGCCGGTTTTGATGCTGCGCTGCGACGCGCTCTACGCCCGCACGGGTCTGTATCAGGACGCGCAAGGCCGCGATTATCCCGACAACGCCGTGCGCTTCGCGACGCTTTCGGCCGCCGCCGTGCGTATCGCGCAGGGTATCAAGGGCGTGAAAAAGCCCGATATCGTCCATGCGCACGACTGGCACACCGGCCTCACGCCGCTCTTGATGAAAGATGCGGGCGTGCACGCGAAAAGCGTATTCACGATCCACAATCTGGCATTCCAGGGCAATTACGCGCTCTCGCTTGGTGCGTCGCTCGGCGTGCCGCAAAAGTGGCTGGCGAATGCGTTGACCGATCCGCAAAGCATCGAGTTCTATGGCGCGCTCAGTCTGATGAAAGCCGGCATCATCCATAGCGACAAAGTGACGACCGTCAGCGAAACCTACGCGCGCGAAATTCTGACGCCGCGCTTCGGCCATCTGATGGAAGGCGTGCTGCAAAGCTGTAAGGACAAGCTGTCGGGCGTGGTGAACGGCATCGACGAAGAGACGTGGAATCCGGCTAGCGATCCGCTGATCGAGCGCAACTATTCCTTCGACGATATGCGCGGCAAGCACGCTTGCAAGCGGACCTTGCAGCGCATGTTCGGCCTGCCGGTCGATCCGTTCGCGCCGCTGATGGCAATCGGCAGCCGCATGACCGGTCAAAAGCTCGCCGATGTCGTGCTCGACGCACTGCCGCGTCTGCTCGAAAAGCATCCGCGTCTGCAACTCGCGGTGATCGGCAAGGGCGAATCGCACATCGAGAAAGGTTTCAGGCGGCTTGCGCAAGAGTTTCCCGATCGCGTGGGCGTGCGGATCGGCTATGACGAGCGGCGCGCGCATGCACTGCACGCGGGCGCGGACATTCTCCTGCATGGCAGCCGCTTCGAGCCTTGCGGCCTCACGCAACTTTACGCGATGCGCTATGGCACCCTGCCCGTCGCGTCGCGCGTGGGCGGTCTGGCGGATACCATCGTCGACGCCGCCGAAGCCGCCGTGCGCGAAACCGTCTATCTGCGCGACGGCACTTACGACACGCCGATCGCCATCGAGGAAACGTCGGCGGCGCCAACGGGCTTCCTTTTCGAAGGCGAATCCGCGGAAGATGTCGTGCAGGCCGCGAGCCGCGCCATCGACGCCTACATGCGCCCGCAGACCTGGCGCGAACTTCAGCGCAACGCCATGTCGTGCGACTTCGGCTGGCGCGAAGCCGTGGCGAAGATGGTTGCACTCTATGTCGATCTCAGCGGCCTCAAGCCGAGCAAGACCGCCTTGCGTACCCGCCGTATTGCCGATGCCGCTTCGCAAGCCGCGCATCCGGCCATTCTCGAGACAGCCGAGCGCCTCGTCGCGCGCACTGCCTGAGCCCAAGCCTCGAAGCTATTGCACGGCAGCGTCGTCACGTCAGACGCAATGGCATTCGGGGCGCGGCACGCTACGTGCTCCAACCCCCCATGCGAAGCCCCGAAGGAAACTCTTGGGGGGCCGTGGCGCCCACCGGCGAGATGCACTCTCGCGCCGGTGCCTCGCGATACGCGACGCGGGCCAGTGTCGATACCGGCGGTACTGTGTTATCCATGTGTCGATACGTCTTGGCCCGTGACGCGTGCACAAACGACACGCGTCGTGATATATGGACCGACGCGTTGCCAGTTTGGCCCGTGAGCGTGATCGCGATTCAAAGCCCGCATCCCCGCCACCGCAGGACGACTCTGGAAAAGACGAACGATGGAAAACCATCAAGCTCATCATGCGTATGCGCCTCGTATCTACTTCATCGATCCCCTTCTCGTCGGCCCCTTGCCGAACTGGCCAGCTCAGTTCGAGCACGCAGCGGCGCTGGGCTTCGATCACGTTCTGATCGGCTCGCCGTTCGCGCCCGGAAGCAACGGGCATCGCGAGGCAGTTGCCGATCATCATCAACTTCACGCTGTTTTTGAATCCGACGCGAGCGCGGCGGACGGTCTGCGCCAGCTCGCCGATATCGCCACGAAGCACAAGCTGACCTTGCTCGTCGATATCGTGATCGACCGCGTCAGTGCCGAAGGCGGTCTTTATCAGGACAACAAGCATTGGTTCGAGCCGTTCGAGAGCGCGGATGCGCGGCTCGATCCGCGTCGCGCGCCCAGTCAGCGCGATGTCGCGCAGGCAAGGTTCGGCGATGGCGAGGCGGCGCATCATCTGACCGAGTGGTGGGCGAAGGAATTGTGTCTGCTCGCGGACGCGGGCGTTGGCGGCTTTCGCTTCGACTCGCCGCATGCGGTGCCCGCGCACGTGTGGCGGCGTCTGGGCGCGGCAGTGCGCGAGAAACATCCGCAAACCCGTTGGCTCGCATGGACGGTCGGCCTCACGCGTCACGATCTGCATGGACTGAGCGACGCCGGCTTCGACGCGGTCTTCGCCTCCACGCGCTGGTGGGACTATCGCAGCGCGTGGCTCACGGACGAACATGCGGCGCTCGCGCGCATTGCATCGCCGATCACGTTTCCGGAAGAGCCGTACGGCGCGCGTCTCATCAGCGAATTGAGCGATACCAGCGATACCGCGCTCGTCGAACGCGCCTATAACCGCTCGCTCTTCACCGCGACCGCGCTCGGCACCGGTCTGCTCGTGCCGATGGGCTTCGAATACGGTGTGCCCTTGCCGATGTCGCCGCAATACGGCGTCGCGGCGGAATATCAGCGCGCGAAAAGCGAAGCGCGCTTCGACCTGTCGAGTCAGGTCAAGCGCGCGAACGCATTGCAGCGCGATACCGGCACGCTCGAAAGCGTCGGCGAATTGCGCGCGCTGACCGGCGCGGGCACGCCCTACGCCGCGTTGATTCGCTCCGACAGCGCGGACTTGCGCCGCAGCGATTCGGCGATTCTCGCGATCTTCAATCCCGATCTCGTCGCGCCGGTGCATGTCGATACCTTGCATCTGCTCGAATCGGTGCCGGGCAATTACACGCGTTTCGCGCCGCTCGACGACGCCAAGGCGAAGCCCGAACGTCTCTTGCCGTTCACCCTGAAAGCGGGCGATGTACGCTTGTTCCGCGCCGAAGCCGAGCCTTTCATCCTGCTCGCGCAGCCGCAGGTCAAGCGAGGCGCGAAGAGCGCCGATAAAAAGTCGGTGGCCGAAGCGATCTCCGCGCCGCGGGTGTCTATCGAAAGCGTCACGCCTTCGGTCGATAACGGGCGCTTTCCGGCAAAGCGTATCGTGGGCGAAGCCGTGCAGATTCAGGCCGCGATCTTCGCCGAAGGTCACGACAAGATCGCCGCCGCCGTGCAATGGCGTGCCGCCGACGAAACCGAATGGCACGAAGCGCCGATGACCGCCGTGCTCCCGCTCGGCAACGACTTGTGGACCACGCGCATTCCGCTCGAACGCGTGGGCCGTCACGAATTCGTCGTGATGGCATGGCGCGACGATTTCGCCTCGCTCACCGACCACATGTCGAAGAAGCTGAAGGCCGGGCAAACCGTCGAACTCGAACTAGAGGAAGTGCGGCATCTGTTCGCGCTGATCCTCGCCGAAGTGAAGACGGTCGAGGAGTCGGATAGCGCGCCGCTGGAGAAGATCGTCAAGGAGTTCGCCAAGGCCGATGCCGCGCGCAAGCTCGAACTTGCGCTCGCGCCCGCAACCGCCAAGGCCATCGCGGCGGCGCGCCACCGGCCGTTTCTGTCGCGCGACCCGGTGGTGTATCGCATCGACTCGGAGCGCGCGGCGGCCCGCTTCGCAAGCTGGTACGAGATCTTCCCGCGTTCGATGAGCGACGACGTGAATCGTCACGGCACGTTCATCGACGTGATCGGCAAGATGCCGCGCATCCGCGAGATGGGTTTCGACGTGCTCTATTTTCCGCCGATTCATCCTATCGGCATTGCCAATCGCAAGGGCAAGAACAATTCGCTGACGGCCGAGCCGGGCGATGTCGGCAGCCCTTACGCTATCGGCGGCAAGGAAGGCGGACACACGGCGGTGCATCCGGAACTGGGCAATCTCGACGACTTCAAGCGCATGCTCGACGCCGCGCATGAACACGGCCTCGAGATCGCACTTGACTTCGCCGTGCAATGCTCGCCGGATCACCCGTGGCTGAAGGAGCATCCGACGTGGTTCGCATGGCGTCCGGACGGCACGCTGCGTTATGCGGAGAATCCGCCTAAGAAGTATCAGGACATCGTGAATCCGGACTTTTATGCGCAGGACGCCAAGCCCGATCTTTGGCTTGGGCTGCGCGACGTGTTCCTGCACTGGATTGCGGCGGGCGTGCGCATTTTCCGGATCGATAACCCGCATACCAAGCCGTTCCCGTTCTGGGAATGGGTGATCGGCGACGTGCGTGCGCGTCACCCCGACGTGATCTTCCTCGCCGAAGCCTTCACGCGTCCGCGCGTGATGAACCGTCTGGCGAAGCTCGGCTTCTCGCAGTCGTACACGTACTTCACGTGGCGCGAGTCGAAGCGCGATTTCATCGAGTACATGCACGATCTCACGCAGACCGATGCAAAGGAATTTTTCCGGCCTAATTTCTTCGTCAACACGCCGGACATCAACCCACGCTTCTTGCAGAGCTCGGGACGTCCGGGCTTCGTGATCCGCGCGGCGCTGGCGGCAACGCTCTCCGGGCTCTGGGGCGTGTATAGCGGCTTCGAACTGTGCGAGGCGGCCGCGCTGCCGAACAGCGAGGAATATCTCGACTCCGAGAAGTATCAGCTGCGCGCGTGGGACTGGAACCGGCCCGGCAATATCGTCACCGAAGTGACGGCGCTCAATCGCATCCGCCGCGCGAATCCAGCGTTGCAGACGCATCTCGGCGTGAACTTTCTGCCCGCGCATAACGACAAGATCCTGTTCTTCGAAAAGGCGAACGAGTCGCGCGACAACGTGGTGCTCGTCGCGATCAACCTCGATCCGTTCAACGAACAGGGCGCGGATATCGAACTGCCGTGGCAGACGCTCGAACGCTGGGGCGTCAACGAATGGGATGCGATCGCCGTGGAGGATCAAGTCACGGGCGATCGGTTCGAATGGCGCGGACGGCGCCAGCATGTGCGGCTCAATCCGCATTCGCTGCCGTTCGCGATCTGGCGCATTTCGCCGACCTGGGGACTGCCCAAGCCGCAACCGAACGAATAAAGATGCACTCATCCGGCGACCTACGAGACGCCGCGAACCAAAAACAAGGGCGGCAGCAAGCCCGCAAAGCGCATGGAGCAAACCGTGGATACAAGGGTGAAGCGCAACAAGACTTCGCAAGTCAGCGACGATCCGCTCTGGTACAAGGACGCGATCATTTATCAGGTTCACATCAAGTCGTTCTTCGATGCGAACAACGACGGCATCGGCGATTTTCCCGGCCTGCTCGCGAAGCTCGATTACATCGCGGAACTTGGCGTCGATGCGATCTGGCTGCTGCCGTTCTATCCGTCGCCACGCCGCGACGATGGCTATGACATTGCCGACTATCGCAACGTGCATCCGGACTACGGCACGCTCGGCGATGTCCGCCGCTTCATTCAGGAAGCGCACGCGCGCGGCATTCGCGTGATCACCGAACTCGTCATCAATCACACGTCGGACCAGCATCCGTGGTTTCAGCGCGCGCGTCGCGCGAAGCCGGGATCGAACCATCGAAACTACTACGTCTGGTCCGATACGGACAAGAAGTACGAAGAGACGCGCATCATCTTCATCGACTCGGAGCCGTCCAACTGGACGCACGATCCAGTCGCGGGTCAGTACTACTGGCACCGCTTCTATTCGCACCAGCCCGATCTGAACTTCGACAACCCGGCGGTCATCAAGGAAGTGCTGAGCGTGATGCGCTTCTGGCTGGACATGGGCATCGACGGGTTGCGGCTGGACGCGGTGCCGTATCTCGTCGAACGCGAGGGCACCAACAACGAGAATCTGCCCGAGACGCACCAGATCCTGAAGAAGATTCGCGCGACCATCGACGCGGAGTACCCGAACCGCATGCTGCTCGCGGAAGCGAACCAGTGGCCGGAAGACGTGAAGGAATACTTCGGCGATGAAGACGAATGCCACATGGCGTTCCACTTCCCGTTGATGCCGCGCATTTACATGTCGATTGCGAGCGAAGACCGCTTCCCGATCACCGACATCATGCGGCAGACGCCGGACCTGGGCGTGACGAATCAGTGGGCGATCTTTCTGCGCAACCACGACGAACTCACGCTCGAAATGGTCACGGACTCCGAGCGCGACTACTTGTGGAACACGTATGCAAGCGACCGCCGCGCGCGTCTGAACCTCGGCATTCGACGCCGGCTCGCGCCGCTGATGGAGCGCGACCGCCGCCGTATCGAGCTGATCAATTCGCTGCTGTTGTCGATGCCGGGCACGCCCGTGATCTATTACGGCGACGAACTCGGCATGGGCGACAACATCCACCTCGGCGACCGCGATGGCGTGCGTACGCCGATGCAATGGTCGTCCGACCGCAACGGCGGGTTCTCGCGCGCCGACCCAGAACAACTCGTGCTGCCGCCGGTGATGGGTTCGCTGTATGGCTACGACGCGGTGAACGTGGAATCGCAAAGCCGCGATCCGCATTCGCTTTTGAACTGGACGCGCAAGATGCTGGCCGTGCGCCGCTCGAAGCACGCGTTCGGCCGCGGCACGATCCGCTTTCTGCGGCCGAATAATCGCAAGATCCTGGCGTATCTGCGCGAGCTCGAAGGCGAGCCGCCGATTCTCTGTGTGGCCAATCTGTCGCGCGCGCCGCAAGCGGTGGAACTCGATCTGTCGGAGTTCGCCGGCTCCGTGCCGCTGGAAATGACGGCGGACTCGCCGTTCCCGGCCATCGGCCAGTTGACGTATCTGCTGACTTTCCCGCCCTACGGCTTCCTGTGGTTTCAGCTTTGCCCGGGCAACATGCGTCCGGCCTGGTCGCAAGCGCCTTCGGAGCAACTGCCCGAATTTGTCACGATGGTGATTCGCGCCGGTCAAACCGGTCCGACGCCGGAAAACGTGCGTCTGCTCGAATCGGAAGTGCTGCCTTCGTATTTGAGCAAGCGCCGCTGGTTTGCGTCGAAGGATCAGAAGCTGCACGCGGTTCGTCTCGCCGCGCTCACGACGATCGAAGGCGCGGGCTTTGCGTTCACGGAAATCGAAGCCGATGTCGGCGATCACACCGAGCGCTACGTGCTGCCGCTTTCCATTGCGTGGGGCACGGAAACGACCTCGCCGCTTTATATGCAACTCGCGCTGGCGCGAGCACGGCGCAATCGCGTGATCGGACATATCACCGATGCCTTCGCCGTGCCGAACTTCACCTACGGCATATTGCGCAAACTGAAGGAACGCGCGGTCGTGCCGACGGTGCAGAAAAGCGAGATCCGCTTCATTCCGACCGAACGGCTCGATGCACTCGACTTCAATCCGGTCGAGCCGCCGGAAATCCGCTGGCTCGCCGCCGAGCAGAGCAATAGCTCGCTCGTGATCGGCGACACGGTGGTGCTGAAGCTGGTGCGGCGCGTGGTTGGCGGCATTCACCCGGAAGCGGAGATGAGCCGTTATCTGACCAAGCTCGGCTACGCGAACACCGGCCCGCTGTATGGCGAAGTGGTGCGTGTCGATCCGCAAGGCGTGCCGCACACGCTCGTCATTCTGCAAGGCTTCATCGACAATCAGGGCGATGCGTGGAACTATGCGCTCGACTATCTGCGCCGCACGGTGGATGAACTCGCAGTCACGTTCGACTCCGAAGAGCACACGCCCGAGCGCGACGCGCAGGAGCAAGGCTTTATCGGCTACGGCAACATTGCGGGCATCATCGGCAAGCGGCTCGGCGAACTGCATGTGGCGCTTGCCTCGCCAACCGACGACGAAGCGTTCGCACCGCGCCGCGCCACGCCGGAAGACGTCCAGGGCTGGCTGAAAGGCACGTTGCAACTGCTGGAAACGGCGCTCGATATCCTCGCGCAGAAGATCGGCGATTTCGGCGAGCACGACCGCTTCCTCGCGCAGAGTCTGCTCGATCGCCGTGACATGCTGGTGGATGCAGTGAAGAAGCTCGTCTCGGACAATGCCGATGCGTTGTGCATCCGCATTCACGGTGACTTCCATCTGGGTCAGGTGCTGATGGCTCAGGGCGATGCGTATCTCATCGACTTCGAAGGCGAGCCCGCGCGTCCGCTCGAGGAACGCCGCAACAAGACGAGCCCGCTGCGCGATGTCGCCGGTCTCTTGCGCTCGCTTTCGTATGCGAGCGCCGCCGCGCAACCGACGACGGAAAATGCGCCCGCGCAAACCGCCGACCGCAAGCGCGCGCTGTTCGAGCGCCTGCGCGCGTTCGCCGAGGAAAGCTTCTTGCGCGAGTACGTGGCAGCAATTGCGGAATCGCCCGAGCCGATCGCCGGCGAAAGCGTCTTCCCGGCCCTGCTCGATCTTTTCCTGATCGAAAAGGCCGCCTACGAAATCCGCTACGAAGCAGCGAACCGGCCGACCTGGATCGGCCTTCCGTTGCGGGGCCTCGCGTCGCTCGCGAGCCGCCTGCTTGGCGACACGGGCGTTCCGCCCGCGCCCGGCACGCGACCCGTGTTCAACGCCACCAAGGACAATCCGGATGGAACCCACCATGAATAATCGTAGCGATCCAGGAGCGGATACCCGAAACCCGGCGCACGGCCTCAGTCCGCTCGACATCGACGCCATCGTCGAGGCGCGCCATCCCGATTCGTTCTCGGTCCTCGGCATGCATCAGACCGACCTCGGTCATGTGGTGCGTGTGTTCCTGCCGAACGCGGCGGGCGCAAATGTCGTCGATGCCGCAAGCGGCGAAGTGCTCGGCCATCTCGCGCGCATTCACGATTCAGGTCTGTTCGCGGGCTTCGTGGAGCGGCCGGCGGCGTATCGTCTGCAAATCGACTGGCATGGCACGCCGCAGGAAACGCACGATACGTATTCCTTCGGCCCCGTTCTCTCCGAAGACTGGCTCAACCGCCTTTCGGCCGCCGACCCTTACGCGGTGCTCGAATGCATGGGCTCGCGTCCGGTCACGCATGGCGGCGTGGCAGGCGCGCGCTTCGCGGTCTGGGCGCCGAATGCACGGCGTGTCTCGGTGGTCGGCGACTTCAACACGTGGGACGGCCGCCGTCATCCAATGCGCCTGCGTCACAACGCGGGTGTGTGGGAACTGTTCGTGCCGGGCATCGGCGCGGGCACGCGCTACAAGTACGAGATCGTCACACGCGACGGCCATACGCTGCCGCTGAAAGCCGACCCGTGCGCGATGCAGAGCGAGAAGCCGCCATCGACGGCATCGGTGGTGGCGGACGCCGATGCCATCGACCATTACGCATGGACCGACGCCGAATGGATGGAGACTCGCGGGAGCCGTCAGACGGCGCAATCGCCGATCACCATTTACGAAGCGCACGCCGAGTCGTGGCTGCGCGTGCCCGAAGATGCGAATCGCGGCATGAACTGGCACGAGCTTGCCGAGCGCCTGATTCCGTACGCGAAGGGCATGGGCTTCACGCACCTCGAATTCATGCCGATTGCCGAACATCCGTTCGGCGGATCGTGGGGTTATCAGCCGCTTGGCCAGTTTGCGCCGTCCGCGCGCTTCGGCACGCCGGAGCAGTTCGCGGAGTTCGTGAATCGCGCGCACGAGGCGGGGCTGGGCGTGATCATCGACTGGGTGCCGGCGCATTTTCCGAACGACGCGCACGGCCTCGTGCAGTTCGACGGCACGCCGCTTTACGAGCACGCCGATCCGCGCGAGGGCTATCACCAGGACTGGAACACGATGATCTACAACCTCGGCCGCAACGAGGTGAGCGCGTTCCTGCTTGCGTCGGGGCTTGCGTGGTTGAAGCGCTATCACGTCGATGGCTTGCGGGTCGATGCCGTGGCGTCGATGCTGTATCGCGACTATTCGCGCAAGGCTGGCGAATGGGTGCCGAACATGTACGGCGGGCGCGAGAATCTCGAATCGATCCAGTTCTTGAAGCGTCTGAACCATGAAGTGCGGTATATCCCGAACACGCCGGGCGCGATCACGATCGCCGAGGAATCGACGGCCTGGCCGGGCGTGACGGCGAGCGTCGAGAGCGGCGGTCTCGGGTTCGACTTCAAGTGGAACATGGGCTGGATGCACGACTCCCTGCACTACATGGAGGAAGATCCGGTGTATCGGCAGTATCACCATCACCTCTATACGTTCGGGATGGTCTATGCGTACTCCGAGCGCTTCGTGCTGCCTCTTTCGCACGATGAAGTGGTGCATGGCAAGGGGTCGCTCATCGGCAAGATGCCGGGCGATCTCTGGCAGAAGTTCGCGAATTTGCGCGCTTACTTCGGCTTCATGTGGACGCATCCGGGCAAGAAGCTGCTGTTCATGGGCGGCGAGTTCGGGCAGTTTGCCGAGTTCAACCACGACGCGACGCCGCATTGGCACTTGCTCGACGATCCCTATCACGGCGGCGTGCAGAAGCTCGTGCGCGATTTGAACCTGCTGTATGTCGGCGAAGCGGCGTTGCATAAGCTGGATTGCGATCCGCGCGGCTTCGAGTGGATCGTCGGCGACGACAGCGGCAATAGCGTGTTTGCCTATCGGCGGACGGATGCCGAAGGGCGCGAACTCGTGGTCGTCTGCAATATGACGCCCGTGCCGCGCCAGGGGTATCGCGTCGGCTTGCCGCGTGGCGGGCGATGGAGCGAGGTGCTCAATTCAGACGCCGGGATTTATGGCGGGTCCAATATGGGCAATGGCGGGGTCATTCATGCGGATGATTACCCTTCGCACGGAAAGGGGCAGTCAGCCGCGTTGACGTTGCCACCTTTGGCTACCATTGTTTTGCGGGCCGATTGAGGGTTCTTTCCGGACGTTGCGGAAGGAGGCGCGCTGGTTTGTTCGTGTCTTCTTCCGCCTAGGCGTTTATGGGGCTTTGCTAGCGGTTTCTTTTTTCTTGAGCGTTCGGGAAAGCCGAGCCGTTGGCTTGCGTTTTTGTTCGGTAACCGTCTCCCCGGCGGCTACTGAGAACGCTGCAAGCTAACGGCTCAATTTCAACGACTCATCAGCACGGGCAAGCAACAACCCTTCAGAGAACCAGAACCCACCAGCCCGGCAAGGGCAAAAACCCCGACCAAATGGCAAACGCACTCCCCGAAAAACTTCTCCCCGGCGCATCCTACCCGCTGGGAGCAAACTGGGACGGCTTGGGCGTCAACTTCGCGGTGTTCTCATCGAATGCGCACCGCATCGAGGTGTGTCTCTTCGACAGCACGGGCCGCAAGGAACTGATGCGCTTCGATCTGCCGGAATGCACCGACGAAGTGTGGCACGGCTATCTGCCCGGCGCGCATCCGGGCACGGTGTACGGCTTTCGCGCTCATGGCCCCTATCAGCCGCAACATGGTCATCGCTTCAATCCGCACAAGCTGCTGCTCGATCCCTACGCGAAGAAACTCGTCGGCCCGTGGCGATGGTCCGACGCGCTCTTCGGCTATCGCGTGCATTCCAATCGCCTCGACATGTCGATGGATCGCCGCGACTCCGCTCCGGCGATGCCCAAATGCATCGTCACCGACGACGCCTTCGACTGGTCGCGCGACAATCGCCCGAACACGCCGTGGGGCGAAACCATCATCTATGAAACGCACGTGCGCGGCGCCTCGATGCTGCGCGACGATATCCGTCAGCACGAACGCGGTTCATTCGCCGCGCTCTCGTCGCCTTGGTTCATCGAGCATCTGCAAAAGCTCGGCATCACCGCCGTCGAATTCCTGCCCGTGCACGCGTTTCTCAACGACCGCTTTCTCGTCGAACGCGGTCTCAAAAACTACTGGGGCTACAACACGGCGGCGTTTTTCGCGCCCGAGCCTTCGTATCTTTCGACGCATCGGCTGAACGAGATGCGTATCGCCGTGCGGCAACTGCATGCGGCGGGCATCGAAGTGATTCTCGACGTGGTCTACAACCACACCTGCGAAGGCAGCGAACTGGGGCCCACGGTGTCATGGCGCGGGCTCGACAATGCAAGCTACTACCGTCTGATTCCCGGCGACGAGCGGCATTACATCAACGAAACCGGTTGCGGCAATACCGTGAACCTGTCGCATCCGCGTGTCCTGCAAATGGTCATGGACTCGCTGCGCTACTGGTGCACGGCGTTCAATATCGACGGCTTCCGTTTCGATCTCGGCGTGACGCTGGGCCGCGAAGGGCACGGTTTCGATCCCGGCTCGGGCTTCTTCGACGCCATTCGCCAGGACCCGATTCTCTCGACGCGCAAGCTCATTTCCGAGCCGTGGGACATTGGGCCGGACGGCTACCAGGTCGGCAATCATCCGCCCGGTTTCGCGGAGTGGAACGACAAGTACCGCGACGGCGTGCGGCGCTTCTGGCGCGGCGATTCGGGCATGCGCCCCGACCTCGCCGCGCGGCTCACCGGCTCGGCCGAGCTTTTCAACCGGCGCTTCCGGAAGCCGTGGGCATCGGTAAATTTCGTGGCATCGCACGATGGCTTCACGCTCGCCGACGTTACCGCCTATTCGGAAAAGCACAACGAGATGAATCAGGAGGGAAACCGCGACGGGCACAATGAAAACTGCAGCGCGAACTGGGGCGTGGAAGGCCCGAGCGACGATCCCGCGATCCGCACCGTTCGCAATCGCCTCGCGCGCTCGATGATCGCGACCACGCTTCTGTCGCTCGGCACGCCGATGCTGCTGGGCGGCGACGAATTCCTGCGCACGCAGAACGGCAACAACAACGCTTATTGCCAGGACAACGACATTTCCTGGACCGACTGGGCCGCGGCGCATAGTCCCGAAGGCCGCGAGATGACGGAGTTCGTCGCAAGCGTCGTCGCGCTGCGCAAAAAGTACCCGGTTCTGCGGGAAACGCGCTTTCTGTACGGCGACCGCGAAGTGCTGCCCGGTCTTTACGATGTCAGCTGGTTCGACGAACGCGGCGTCGCGCTCGCCATCGAGGCATGGCAGGACCCGGAGGGCCGCGCGCTGACCTTGCGCCGGGCAGGGCCGGGACTCGACGGCGAGATCGACGTGATCCTGCTTCTCATCAATGGCTCGGGGCAGAACCTCGTCTTCACGCCGCCTCCGCCTCACTTGGAATGGAACGTGCTCCTGGATAGCGCTGAGCCCGACGCCATCCAGCGGCCGCTCGTCGGCAGCGAACTGGAGGTCGCGGCGCACAGTATCGTCGTGCTGCTCGCGCAACCGACCGGCGACGCCGACTGGCAGGCGGTCTGGATGGCGGGCGCACATCAGGGTCCGCGTCTTCTGACCGCGCTGCCTCCCGATCCGGGCACCATTCCGGCAAATCGACCGCCGGGCATCGATTCGGCTCAGTGAGGCGATTCACCACGGCTCGCGCGGCGCACAGAAAAGTGGCATATCCCGCAGTACACCAGGCTCGAAATCATGTCCGAACGTCCGATTGATCCGCACAAGCATCACCACGCGCATTGCCTTCCCTTCGGCGCGCATCTGACCGGCGCGGCGCGCGAAGCACCGCGCACGCGTTACCGTTTCTGGGCGCCGTCGCGCGACCGCGTGCAGCTGGAGTTGCAGCGCGATGGCGATGCCGCGCCCGCGCTCATCGACATGCAGCCGGCCGGTGACGGCTGGTTCGAAGTCGAAGCCGATGGCGGCGCGGGCACGCTGTATCGCTATCGTCTGGATGCCGATCTCGCGGTGCCCGACCCGGCATCGCGCTATCAGCCGGAAGACGTGAACGGCCCGAGCGCGGTGGTCGATCCGCGCGCGTATCGCTGGACCAATACCGACTGGCATGGCCGGCCGTGGGAAGAAACCGTGCTGTATGAAGTGCACGTCGGCGCGATGGGCGGCTATGCGGGCGTCATCGCGCGTCTGGACGAGTTGGCGCAGCTCGGCGTCACGGCCATCGAACTCATGCCGCTGAACGACTTCTCCGGCACGCGCAACTGGGGTTACGACGGCGTGCTGCCCTACGCCCCGGATTCGGCCTACGGTCATCCCGATGAACTGAAGAAGCTCATCGACATTGCGCACGGTCTCGGCCTCATGGTGTTCCTCGACGTGGTCTATAACCACTTCGGCCCGGACGGCAACTATCTGCATGCATATGCGAAAACCTTCTTCCGCGAAGGCGTGGATACGCCCTGGGGTCCCGCGATCGATTTCGAGCGTCCGCAAGTGCGCGACTTTTTCTTCGATAACGCGCTGTACTGGCTCAACGAATATCGCTTCGATGGCTTGCGTCTGGACGCCGTGCACGCCATCAACGACGACGAATGGCTGCGCGAATTCGCGGACCGCGTGCGCAGTTCCGTGGAAACGGGCCGTCATGTTCACCTCGTGCTAGAGAACGAACACAACACGGCCAATCTGCTGGAGTCGCACTTCAACGCGCAATGGAACGACGACGCGCACAACACGCTGCACGTGCTTCTGACCGGCGAGGACGAGAGCTACTACGGCGCGTATATCGAGAAGCCCACGGATAAGCTCGCGCGCGTCTTGAGCGAAGGCTTCGTGTATCAGGGCGATCCATCGCCGATTCACGACGGCAAGCCACGCGGCGAGAAGAGTTCGCATCTTCCGCCCACTGCGTTCGTGATGTTCCTGCAGAATCACGATCAGGTCGGCAACCGCGCGATGGGCGAACGCCTGCGCTCGCTCACCGACGACGCCTCGCTCTACGCGGCGACCGGACTTTTGCTGCTGTCGCCGCAGATTCCGCTTCTGTTCATGGAAGAGCAATACGGCTCGAAGCAGCCGTTCCTCTTCTTCACGGACTATCACGACGAACTCGCCGATGCCGTGCGCGAAGGACGCCGCAAGGAATTCGCGAAGTTCTCCGCATTCACCGACGAAAAGCGCCGCGCGCAGATTCCCGACCCGAACGACAAGCGCACGTTCGCGATGTCGTCGCCGAACGTCGAAGGCAAAGCGGACGAACTGGACCGCCTCGACTGGCTGCACTTCTACAAGTCGGCGCTGGACGTGCGTGCGAAACTCATCGCGCCGCGTCTGAAGGGCTCGAAGTCGCTCGGCGCTCAAGTGCTCGGCGACAAGGCCGTTCTCGCAAGCTGGAAGCTCGGTGATGGCGAAACGCTCACCATCGCGCTCAATCTCGGGCAAGCCCCGGCCACGCTTGAAGAAGCGCCGAAGGGCAAGGTCATCTTCGAGACGCCGGCACGCGCGCAGGATGGCGCGAGCGCGGGCGAACTCGGCGGACGCAGCTTTATCGCGTGGCTCAGCGGCGATGTCAACGGCTTTGCCCATGCACAAGGAACCCGCACGTGAGCGCCACTGCAAGCACCACGGGCGAAATGTCGCCCATCGAAACGCTCGCCGCACGCGCGGGCTTCGAAGTCGAATGGCAGAACGCGCACAAGGCGATGCAGCGCGTGCCGGAAACGACGCTGCGCATTCTGCTCGAAAAGCTCGGCCTGCCGTGTGGCAACGCCTCGCAGATCAAGCAGAGCATGGCCGCCGTCGATGCCGAAATGAGCGGCCGCAAGTTGCCGCCGCTCATCACGGCGGAAGTGGATCGCGGCATTGCGTTGCCGGTGTCGGCGGCGAAGTCGGGCGTGCGCTATCGCATCGAACTGGAAAGCGGCGAGGTTATCGACGGGCGTTTTACCGCGCCTAAAGGCGAGACCGCATTGCTCTCGCCGATTTCGGAGCCCGGCTATCACACGCTCGTCATCAACGACCATCGCACGACGCTGGCGGTAGCGCCCGCGCGCTGCTACACCATCGACGATGCGTGGCGCGCGCTCGACGACGCAACCGACCAAGCCGCCGCTGAAACCGCGCCGCCGCTTTGGGGCGTCGCCGCGCAAGTCTATGGTTTGCGCCGTCTGGGCGATGGCGGCGTCGGCGACTTCACGGCGCTGGCCACGCTCGCGACGCAGAGCGCGAAGCGCGGCGCTCATGCGCTCGCCATCAGTCCGATGCACGCCATGTTCAGCGCCGAGCCGAACAAGTTCAGTCCTTATTCGCCTTCGTCGCGGCTCTTTCTGAACATCGCGCACGTCGATCCCGCCGCCGTGTTCGGCGCGGCCGCCGCGCGCGCCGCGATCGAACAAGCCGGTGTGGCGGATGAATTCGCCGAACTCGAAGCGCTGCCGCTCATCGACTGGCCGCGCGCCATGAAAGCGCGCCTGGCCATTCTGCGCGCGCTCTTCGAGACGTTCTCGGCCGACAGCGCATCGCCTTTAGCGCAAGACTTCGCTTCGTTCGTCGAGGAAGGCGGGCGCGCGCTCGAAGATCATGCACGCTTCGAAGCGCTGCAGGCAGCGCAGCTTGCGGAAAACGGCGAAGGCCACTGGCGCAACTGGCCAGACGAACTGCGCGATCCGCGCAGCGATGCGGTCGCCGCATTCGCCGAAGCCAATCGCCACGAAGTCCAGTTCTTTCTCTTCACGCAATGGCTCGCATCGAAAGGCCTGCTGCACGCGCAACACGCGGCGCGCGACGCGGGCATGGCCGTGGGACTCGTCGCGGACCTTGCCGTCGGATGCGACAGCGCGGGCAGTCATGCATGGTCGTATCGTGATGAAATGCTGACAGGCGTGTCGGTCGGCGCGCCGCCCGATCTCTTCAATCAGGCCGGGCAGTCGTGGGGACTCACCACCTTCTCGCCCCGCGCCATGCGCACGCAAGGCTTCTCGGCGTTCATCGACATGTTGCGTTGCGCGTTCGCGCGCGCGGGCGGCATTCGTATCGATCACATTCTCGGGCTGAGGCGGCTGTGGCTCGTGCCCGAAGGCGAAAGCGCGAAAGACGGCGCCTATCTGCGCTACCCGCTCGAAGACCTCTTGCGGCTGATCGCGCTGGAATCGTGGCGGCATCGCGCGATTGTTGTCGGCGAAGACCTCGGAACCGTGCCGCCGGGCTTCACCGAACGCTTGCAGGAGCACGGCTTGCTTGGCATACGAGTGCTGTGGTTCGAACGCGAAGTGGATGGCCCCGGCTTCAAGCCGCCGCGCGAGTGGGACAGCGGCGTGACCGCTACCACGACCACGCACGATCTGCCGACCGTCACCGGATGGTGGCGCGGCGAGGATATCGTGTGGCGCTCGAAGATCGGCCAGACGGCGGCGCGCGAAGACGGCCGCGATGCGGTGGAAGTAGCGCAGGAAGAGCGCGGCGCCGATCGTGGCTTACTATGGCGCGCTTTCCAGGAAGCGGGTATTGCTCCGTCCGATGTCGATGCGCCTCCGGTCGAGGAAGCGCCCGTGGATGAAGCGCTCGCTTTCGTGGCCGCGACGCCCGCGCCGCTCGTCACGTATCCGCTCGAAGATCTGCTTGGGCTTGCTGAACAGCCGAATCTGCCCGGCTCGATCGACGAGCATCCGAACTGGCGGCGCCGTCTTGCCGCGCCTGTCGAGGAACTGTTTCTCGACGACGCATTTTCCGAACGACTGCTCGCGGTGGATGCCGCGCGCAAGCGTTCGACGCAATCCGACAATGTTGATTCACCCAAACCAGCCGACTCACCATGACCGTTCCGCGTTCCACGCTCAGGCTCCAGCTTCATAAGGACTTCACTTTCGACGACGCCGCGGCGCAAGTGGATTATTTCGCTTCGCTCGGCGTCAGTCATGCGTATGCGTCGCCGATCACGACCGCGACGAGCGGCTCCACGCACGGCTACGACACCGTCGACTACACGAAGGTCAATCCGGAGCTGGGCGGCGAGGAAGCCCTGCGGCGCTTCGTCGAGAAGCTGCGCGCGCACGACATGGGACTGATCGTCGATGTCGTGCCGAATCACATGGGCGTGGGCGGTTCGGAAAACGCATGGTGGCAGGACATCCTCGAATGGGGACGTCACGCGGCGCATGCGCGCTTCTTCGACGTGGACTGGCATTCGCCCGATCCTGCATTGCGCGGCAAGGTGCTCGCGCCGTTTCTCGGTGCTTCCTATGGCGACGAGTTGCAGGGCGGCAAGATCAAGCTCGCGTATCGGCCGGATGAAGGACGCTTCGTGGTGGAGTACTACGCGCATGTGTTCCCGATCTGTCCGGTCGATTACCCGGTCGTGCTGCAAGAAGCGCCGGAACTCGCGCACCGTTTCTCCGGCTTGACGACGCAGCCTGCCGATCAGCCGCGCGCGGCCGAAGCGCGCAATGCGCTCGCGACCATTGCTCAAACGGAAGGCGGCAAGGCAGCGATCGAAGCGATTCTCGCCGCGCATTCGCCGGACACGCCGGTTGGACGCGAGCGGCTGCATCGTCTGCTCGAACGGCAGCATTATCGCCTCGCATGGTGGCGTACGGCCGCCGACGAAGTGAACTGGCGGCGTTTCTTCGACGTGAGCACGCTCGGCGGCGTGCGCGTCGAGCGGCCTGAAGTGTTCGAGGCATCGCACGCGCTCATCTTCAGGCTCTTTACCGAAGGTTTGATCGACGGCGTGCGGATCGATCACGTCGATGGTCTTGCCGAACCGCGCGAGTACTGCCAACGCCTGCGCGCGCGGCTCGAAGAGTTGTCCGCGCAACGGCCCGAGGCTTTACGGCATGGCAACGGCCATACGTATTTCGTCGTCGAAAAGATTCTCGCGCGCGGCGAACCGCTGCGCCGCGACTGGCAAGTGGATGGCACCACGGGCTACGACTTCATGAACGATGTCGGCGCGCTGCTGCACGACCCGGCAGGCGCCGAGCCGCTCGCCGCGTTGTGGGCCGATATCACCGGCCGAAGCGCGAGCTTCGCCGACGAAGCGCTCGCCGCGCGCCGCAAGATTCTCGCGGAAAACTTATCGGCGGAACTGGATCGCGTGACGCGCGCGCTGCATCGCATTGCACGCGACTCGCACAACACGCGCGACTTCACGTTTACGTCGATCCGTCGCGTGGTCGCGGAACTGGTGATTCAGTATCCGGTGTATCGCATCTATCCCGTGAGCAGCGTGCGCAGCGCCGAGGATGAGAAGTACTTCTCGCAAGCGCTGAATGCCGCGCGCGCATCGCTTTCGAGTGCGGATCATGTCGTGCTCGATCAGGTGGCGCAGTGGCTCGGCGGCAAGCTGCCCGACGAAGCGCCGGTCAGCACGCCACCGGCCGAGCGCGCGGAACGCCCGCGTGAGCGCGCCGCCGAACGTGGACGCGACCGGAACCAGAGTCAGGCGACGGCTGGGCAAAACGCGCAGCCGTCGAGCGGATCGCAGCGGCGCGCGGCTCAGACGCTGTTTTCGCAGCTCACATCGCCGGTTGCGGCAAAGGCGGTCGAAGACACGGCGTGTTATCGCTATGGAAGGCTCATCTCGCGTAACGAAGTGGGCGCGGACCCCGGCGAGTTTTCTTTGTCCGTCGAAGATTTCCACGCGGGCAACAAGGAACGCTTTGCCGCGTTCCCGCACGCCATGCTTTGCACCGCGACGCACGATCACAAGCGCGGCGAAGACGTGCGCGCGCGCATCGCGGCATTGAGCGAGATCCCGGAAGAATGGGCGTCCACGCTCAAGCAATGGTCGACGCTGAACACGCCGTTGCGTCGTGGTGCCGATGCCGGCCACGACTGGGCGCCCGGCCCCGGCGCCGAAGCGATGCTGTACCAGACGCTCGTCGGATGCTGGCCGCTCACGCTCTCGCCGGATGACGAAGCGGGCGTCCAGGAGCTGGCCGAACGCGTCGCGCAATGGCAGTTGAAGGCGTTGCGCGAAGCCAAGTTGCGCACGAGCTGGTTCGCGCCGGACGAGGCGTATGAAAATGCCTGCCGCGACTTCCTTTTCGATATCGTCTCGCCGCAGCGGCGCAATGGCTTTTTGCAGGAGTTGTCGGCTTTCGTGGCGCGGCTCGGGCCGCTGGGCGTGATCGACAGTCTGCAGCAGACTCTGTTGCGACTGACATCGCCGGGCGTGCCGGACCTTTATCAAGGCACGGAGCTTTGGGACTTCAGTCTCGTGGACCCTGACAATCGCCGCCCGGTCGATTTCGAATTGCGTCGCAAGTGGCTTGCGGAAGTGGACCAGAAAGGTCCGCCTTCGGAGCAACTCGCCAACTGGCGCGATGGGCGCATCAAGTTGGCGGTGGTGCAGCGTGCGCTCGCGTTGCGCAAGCATTGCGAGTCGCTCTTTGCGCAAGGTGAGTATGTGCCGCTCGCCATCGAGGGCGAACATGCTGACCGCGTGATCGCTTACGCGCGCCATGCCGGTAGCGCTTACGCAATCGTGATCGCCACGCGGCTCGCCGCGCCATTGCTGCCTGCTGGCAGCAATGTGCCGCTCGTCAAGGCGGAAAGCTGGGGCGATACGGCGGTCATCCTTCCGGAAGCGTTGCGTTCCCGTGCGCTCTTCGACTGGCTGAGCCCGAATGCGCCGAAGGCGGACGGCGAAAAGCTGTTCCTGCGCGATGCGCTGGCTTCGATGCCCGCGGCCTTGCTCGTTGAAGAAGGCGTGCCTTGCGCATGATCAAAGCATGAGTTAGTGAGACATGAGGCGGGCGCGCTTCTCACCACGCGCCCCGCCCTTGCCTGCGCTACTACTCGGCGTGCTCGACCTCTTCCTCGCGCGGATACACCCGCACCAGCACGATACGCGGCCCGTTCATCTTCTTGACGACGATGTCGAAGGCGTCGAACTCGACGCGCTGCCCTTCCTGCGGCAAGTCCCCGAGCGCATTGATGACGAGCCCGCCGACGGATTCCGCGCGGCCTTCGTCGATATCGATGCCAAGCGCGCGTTCCAGTGAGACCACCGGCAAGCTGCCCTTGCCCATCAAAGTGCCGTCGTCCATGCGCGACCAGTCGGCATCTCCCTGACGGAATTCGTCGTGAATCTGACCGACGAGTGCGCCCAGCAGATTGTCGAGCGTGATAAAGCCGATGGGCTTCGCGCCCTTGCGCCCCACGATGGCGAAATGCGGCGCGCCCTTGCGAAAGCGCCGGAAAAGTTCCAGCGCCGACAGATTGGGCGCGACGTATTGCACGGGACGGACATGGCGCGCGAGCTTCTCGATCTTTTCGGCATCCTTCGAAAAGCTGAAGTTGAAGCCGCGCGCTTCGCCGTCGCCCGCGAGGAACAAATCCTTCAGATGGATCATGCCGAGCACGCGTTCGCCGGAAGCATCCGCGAACAACGGATAACGGCTGAAGCGATGCCGCGATATCACGGCCAAGTTATCGTGCATGGGCAAGTCGTTGCGCAGGCCGACAAGTTCGTGCGCGGGACGCATCAGGTCCGACACCGTCATGCGGCTGAAGTCGAGCGAATGCGCGATGGTGTTCCACTCGTCCGCGTTATACGAAGACGCCCCGCCAAGACGACGCCCGCGCAGAATGAGCTTGAGTTCGTCGGTGGAATAGTGGGCGTCGTGACCGTGTTCCGCCGACATGCCGAAAAGCCGCAACACGAGATTCGCGCTCGAGTTGAGTACCCAGATGAAGGGGTACATGGCCCAGTAAAAGCCATAGAGCGGCGTGGCGAGCCACAGGCCGACCTGCTCGGGACGGCGAATGGCCCACGACTTGGGCGCGAGTTCGCCGACCACGATATGCAGAAACGAGATGACCGAGAACGCAAAGAAAAGCGACACGGACTCGACCAGCTTTTCCGACTGAACGCCGATGAGCGCAAACAGCGGATGCAGCAGCGAAGCGAACGCGGGTTCGCCTATCCACCCAAGCCCGAGCGACGCGAGCGTGATGCCTAGCTGACACGCGGACAAATAGGCGTCCAGCTGGCTATGCACCTTCGCGAGCAGACGCCCCGGCAGGCCGTTGGTCCGCGCGATGGCCTGCACGCGCGTCGCCCGTAACTTGACGAGCCCGAATTCCGCCCCGACGAAAAAACCATTCAGGGCAACGAGCAACAATGCGCCGACCAGCGCGACAACCTGAGCCAAAGCAACTCTCTTCGAAAGTGGAAAGCGTCAGTATATGGGCGACAGGCAAACGAAAGTCAATTTACGTCCTCAATTACATTCCCGCCACCGGAATACGCATGGTGGCCGTGACAGCTGCACCATTGACGATATCCGTGTGCTCGAACGCGCCGCCATGCGCCTCCGAAATGCGCTTGCAAAGCGCAAGGCCCCACGCGATGCGGCCGGCTTCGCGCGGCTCCAGCGCCTGTCTGCGCGCGAATGCCTCGAGTACATGCGCGGCCGATGCATCGGTCAATGCGGACGCCGCAACCGTGAAGCGCACGTCGGTGCGCCACGTGCTGCCTTCGATGTTGCTCGATACCTGCACCGTCGTGTCGCGCGCGCTTGCTTCGGTGGCGAATGCCGCCATGAGCCAGAGCGCGTTGGTAAGCCGATCGGCGTCGCCTTCCACTTGTTCTTCCACGAGCGGCGAGTCGAGCGTGATGCTCACGCCGCGTCGCTCGCCGATAGCCTCGCGTGCGAGCGCGACGCCACGCTCGAGAAGAGCGCGCGCGGCGGCAGGCGCGATGGCAAGCGCGACGGCCTTGGTTTCGGCACGCGTCGTATCGATCGACTGTTCGATCAGCTTGACCTGCTGTTCGACGCCCGAGCGAATGCCCGTGAGCGCGCGCTGGGCGGCGGGGTCGTTTGCATCGACCTTGCGCTCGAGCACATAGCCCCAGCTATGAATGGCGTTGAGCGGACCGCGCAAGTCGTGCGATACGACCGAGAGCACGTGATCGCGCATGAACAGCGCGGCTTCGGCTCGCAGATGCGCGATGCGCGCTGCGTTGTCGCTAGCACCCGTCGCGTTCGCGCAGGTCGAGACGATCAGCGTCACGGATTCGGCGACGGGCAGCGCAAGTATGTTGAAGACTCGCGTGGAATCGTCCTCCTCGATGCTGACCTGCGCGCGCCGGGCGCCGTTGCCCGCGAGCGCGGCATCGGCTGCAAGCGAAAGCGACGCGATCAACGGAGCGGGCAGCGGGAGATCGGCGAGTGCGCGTCCGCGCAGCGCGGTGGAATCGACATCGAAGAGATGGGAGAAGACGGCGTCGGCACTGAGGCAGCGTTGGGCCGCATCGAGCACCAGCAAGCCATCGTTTCCGGCGACGGCCGTATCGAAGGACTGAGTGTCTCCGGGCTCGACCGTACTGGAAAATGACGTGGTCACGGTTTTGGGTCCTTGCGTGGATCGGTGTTGAGGTTCTGTCGCGAGCGGCGTTCCGGTCACCAGGAGCGCGTCGCGCGAGGCCAAGCCTGCGGGTCTTCCGAGAGGCCATTATAGGTGAGCGCCTGCCGCACGAACGGCTCTGTTTGCTCACGAACTACGGGGCAATTCCAGCAATTGGCGTGCACGGACGTGCGAAGAAAACGAGGGCGTCATGCGTCCCGGATTCAACCATTGCGAAACCGCGCCGATATACAGTCAGTGCAATTCAAATGGCCGATATCCGCGGATAACCAACGCTCTCATCCGCTATACCCGCCATTTGCGAGAAGCAATTGAAACACGGGTGTCTCTTACTCGCTCTAAGCTGATTATCCACGCCTGACAAGGATTCATCGGGTTTTGCAGAGCGATGCACGAAATCGCGCTTGAAGATACGGAAATCGTTTGCGAAGAAGCGGAAATTTCATGCGTGCGTCGGCGAACATTCCAAGCTTACAACTGCCTATAGCATTTGTCAGGAGACTACGTATGGACGGCTGGTCGACCTTTATTGTCGGCCCTCGAACGCCGGCCGCGGCCACGGTGGCTTCAACTAAAACTTAATCCGGTGACACGAGCCTATGACACGCGTCGAGAGCGACACCCCCAGAACCTTGCTGTCGGTGATCATTCCCGCCTATAACGTCGAGCACTTTATAGCCGCATCGTTGGAATCCGCGCTTTCGCAGCCGCGCTCCGACGAGATCGAACTTATCGTTATCGACGATGGTTCCACCGACCAGACACTCGCCCGCATTCTCGAAGTGCAGAAGCGCGCGCATGGCAAGCAGATTCACGTGATTCACCAGGAAAACCGTGGTGTTTCCGCCGCACGCAATCGCGCGATTGCAGAAGCGAAATCGCCCTATATCGGCTTTCTCGATTCCGACGATGTCTGGTCCGCGGATTTCACCGCCAAGATCATGCCGCTCCTCGACGCGCAAGCCGCGGACATAATCGAGTTCAACGTGGGCATCATCAATTCTGGCGGCAAGGTGATCGACAACGTAAAGCTGATCGACCGCTCGACCATCGGCTCGCGCACGTGCGATCTCGACGCGCTGCTCGACTTCGCGCACGTGTATCAGGTGTTCCCGGCCGCGCGTGTCTACAAGCGCGAATTGTGGGACGGCATCGAATTTCCGGCAGGCCGCGTGTACGAAGACGCCGCCGCCATTCCGCTCGTCTACGCGCGCGCCCGCACGCTGCATCGTCTGGCCGACGAACTGTATTCTTACCGCCGCCGCGCGGGCAGCATCACGACCAAGGCCACGACCTATACGGTCACGAGCCTCACGATCTGCGCGGAAGAAACGCTGCAACGCTGCGATGGCGGTCCGTACGACGCCTTCTGGCTCGCCATGTTCCACAAGATTTTCGGCTATGCGTGCCACCAGGCCGCGCGCGTGGATGCCCGCGCCTATGACGATGCGATCCGCGCGATCGAAGCCACGGCGGAGCGATATCGCGTGTTCGCGACGCAGCGCGGCGAAGAATCGAAGGAATTGCGTTTCCACAAGAAGATTGCCGCGGACCGCCGCCTGTTTCTCGCCAAGCGCCTGATCAAACGCGTGCTGGGCATGGAACTTCGCGCGCCCGCCGCCGCGCCGCGCGCGATGCCCGCAGGCAACCGATGACTCCGCGTATAAAGGCGCACTGATGCAGATCTATCCGATCAAGCCCGGCTTCACCGCTGGCGAACCGTTCGAAATCGCCGTGCAACCGGGATCGCGGTTTTCCATCGCCATCTATCGGCAAGGGCATGACGAGAATCTGACGAGCGTGGGCGGCGTGGCCGTTCAGGCAGGCGGCGCCGTTACGGCGGAACTCAAGCACGGCAAGTACGTGTTCCAGTCGCCGGGCCGCACGACGCCCGTGCGCTTCGACGAAGACTGGGGCTGGCCGACCATCACCATCAAGCCGAACACGGCGTCGCTCGAAACGGGCGCGTATGTGGTGATCGCATATGAAGTCGGCGGCAAGGGCGAGCCCCTGACCGAGCTCGGTCGACGCGCCGCCACGCACAAGCCGATCTTCGCGGGACCGCCCGACAGCGACAGCATGGCGCTCGTCATCGCGCGGCCGCGCAAGCCTTCCGCCGATATCGCGTATATCGTGCCGATCAACACGTATCACGCATACAACTCCATCGGCGGCGGCTGTTACTACGGCGACCCAATTCATCGCACGAAGCCCGCGACACGCGTGAGTCTTCGTCGGCCAGGCGGCGGTCTTGGCGCGCAACTCGGCGAGCCGAACGATCCCTATGATTCGCGCTCGCCGCGCCAGCAATTCACGCATTGGGATGCGAAGTTCATTCGCTGGCTCAAGGCGGAAGGAATTGCTTGCGACTTCTACACCGACCACGATCTGCATCGCGGCACGGATCTCAAGCTCGAGAACTACCGCTGCATGTTGAGCGTGGGGCATCACGAATACTGGACCACGGAGATGCGCGAGCGCGTGGCGGGCTTCATCGCGCAAGGCGGCAACCTCGCGGTATTCAGCGGCAATACGTGCTTCCGTCCGGTCGATTTCGGCGATGCGCCTATCGAAGGCGATCTCAAGATCATGAACCGGCTTGCCGAGAAATGGCCCGATCACGATGAATCGAATCTCATCGGCCTGAGCTATGGTTACGGCGGCGGGAAATACGGCGAATGGAAACGCTTGCGCGGCGGATGGATCAGACGCGAGCGCGAAGCGATCGGTTTTACGGTGCGTCAGGCGAATCATTGGGTCTTTGCAGGCACCGGCTTGCGAGAAGGTCAGACGTTCGGCGCGGAAGATCGTCTCGTAGGCTATGAAGTGGATGGCGTTCCGCCTGTCGCGAATGGCTTCGTGACGCTTGCGGATACCGTCAAGCTCACGGGCTGGGATGTCGGCGGCGCGGGCGCAATGGGCGTCTTCAAGCCCGATGCGAACGGCTCGCCAGAACAAGGCGAAGTGTTCAATGGCGGCACCACGGACTGGGCGCGCGTTCTCATGAATACGAGCGCGCAGAGCCATGTCGTCGTCGATCAGATCACGCGTAACGTCGTGCGCCGGTTCATCGGCTTGCCGCCGCTCGTGATCGAGCGACACGACACGCTTCTGGACCAGATGGTGAACAACGAGAGCGAGATTGCTAGCGCGATGCTCTACCAATAGTCAAGCAGTAGCCGGCAGTGTGCGTGTGCAAACCCACTGACGAATAAATTTTTTTATTGTTAAATACGTCCGGCACGACAACATGAACCGCTTCGCGTGGGCTTGTCGCTCGAGAGCGGTTCATGTCGTTCATACTTGCGCTCCTTTGCCCTGAGGCCAAGGCGAGGATGTGTCTAACCCCATTGGTCTTGCTGCGCTCGAAGTGGCGCATGCGCCTGACGAAACGATTCGTTACACGCGTTGTCATGCAATGCCCTTTTAAACGGGCGAACATGCGACAAGGCCGCAAACTGCGTTACCGCGATCAGTCAGCGCTCAAGCCGGAACCTATCGTTACATGGCATCTTTTCGAAAGAACTTCACCATTCTGATGACGTTGCAGGTATCCACATACCTCGCACCGCTTCTCACGCTGCCGTGGCTTGCGCGCGTACTCGGCCCCAGCGAATATGGACGCCTTTCGTTCGCACTCGCCTTCTCCGCTTATTTCATCACGCTTACGAATTACAGTTTCTCGTTGACGGCGACACCAAGAGTCTCGATCAATCGCGATGACCGCGCCATGCGCTCGCAGGTCTTCTGGGAAACCATCCTCACGCAAAGCGTGCTTGCGCTTGCAGGCTTCATCATCCTGCTCGCGGTGACGTTCATCGTGCCGTATCTTGCGGAAAACCGCGACTTGCTGCTATTGGGCTTCGGCATGGCGGTCGGCTCCATGCTCATTCCCACGTGGTATTTCCAGGGCGTGGAAGACCTCGGCATGATCAGCGTATTCGTATTCATCGGACGCGCCTTGAGCATTCCGGCGATGTACCTCTTCGTGCGTCATCGCGGCGATGTCGATATCGCCATGGCCGTCAACACGCTCGTGCCGTTGTGCTCGGGCATCGCAATTTGCACGTATTTGTATTTTCGACGCGAACTCGACTTCGTGCCGGTATCGCTGCCGACCATCTTCACGCGCCTGAAGGAAGGATGGAGCGTGTTCATGGCCACGTCGCTCGTCGATATCTATGCATCGAGCAATATCGTCTTGCTCACCTTCATTGCGGGCAATGTGGCGGGCGGCTACTTTGCGGCCGGCGACAAGCTGATTCGCGCGGCGTTGAACATGCTTCAGCCGCTCAAGACGGCCGCTTATCCGCGCGTGAGCTTCCTCATGCATCATGCGCGCGACGACGCCTTCGCCTTTCTGCGCAAGATGTTCGTGCTGCAAGGGTCGATCGTCTCGCTCATCTCCGTATGTATTTTCTTTGGCGCGCCGCTTGCCGTGAAACTGCTTTATGGTCCCCAGTTCGCGCCGACCGTCGACGTGCTGCGCTGGATGGCGTTCGTCCCGTTGATGGCCGGTCTCTCCGATCTCTTCGGCGTTCAGACCATGCTTCCACTCGGCATGAAGGCGCAATTCAGCCGTGTACTCATCGCTTCGGCGGTTCTGAACTTCGGTCTTCTCGCCGTGCTTGCCAGGCTCTTCGGCGAGCAAGGCGCGGCAGCCACCGTGCTGATCGTCGAGACGTCGATTGCCACCGCGATGTTCTGCACCCTGCACTTCCAGGGCGTACCCCTGCTCCGGCGCGCCATGCCGGAAAGCGCCGGTTCCTGACCAGGCGTGAATCGTGCACAAGGCACGTTTGCATCGGCATGACGAGCTTTAAACGGCTCCGTCATGCGGTGCACGGTTAGCCACTTCTACCTAATGTCCAGACGATTCAAGCTCCCACATTTCCGTTCGACGACGCACCGTTACTGCAAAAGTTGCGTTTTTGTATGTGTCGAAACGCACGGACGCCAATTGTTTGAGCCGATATCGTATTAGTAACAACATCAGGTAGGCAGGGTGAGGACCGGAATGAACTCAAACGACCCGACGCTCGAACGTGTGCGAGAACTCGCTGATCGTGCAGACAGGCTGCGTATGCAGTCCGTCGCGATTCCGCTCAAGGAACTCAAAGCCCTTGTGCAACTTTGCGACCAAGCGCTCGAACAGAAATACGCTTGGCTCAAGGCTGAATCGGAAGTCGATTAACCCGCTGCCTTGCTCGCTTGCATTCGTCTTTAACTGCGTGAACAAACTGTCGACGCTGGCCTAAGAATTCTTTAGACCAGTTCGCAGTTTTGATTGTCCTTAAGCCAGATTCGCTAACGCGGGCTTTGCAAAGCCGATTAGCAGGGGAATCAGCAAGTCCGTGTGCGTTGCCGCCCGGTTCTGAGAGATCGAGGCGCACCGGTTAGGTTGCATATGTATTAATCGAACAGAAAAACTCAGGTCGATTAGTGATACTGCATTCCAGGCCGTCATAGATGCCTCCTTCGACGGAACCGATAACGGACCCAGCGAGGCGCGTTGGCAAGCGGAGCTCACCACTCCACCTATAAACACAAGACCGCCGTGCCTTCTCAATTGCGAATGCCGCGGGCGCTCGGCTTTTGCTCATTGCAGAGTTCTATATGAAAGAGATCGTACATATAACCGAAGCCTTTGGAGGGGGAGTCCTCTCCATGCTCACTCAGCTCTCGAACCGTGCTGCGGCTGCAGGCGTCGGCGTCACGATCCTCCACTCCATCCGGCCCGAAACGCCGAACAACTTCGCGAGCCTCTTTCATCCGGCCGTGAAGCTCGTCTACGTGAGCATGTTTCGCGAAGTCAGTGTGAAGAAAGACTGGACGAGCATGTGGGAGCTGGTGCGCAAGCTCAAGGAATGCAATCCGTCGGTCGTGCATTTGCATTCGTCCAAGGCGGGTGTGCTGGGACGGGCCGCCGCGCGCATTGCCGCGCCGCGTGCCCGCGTGTTCTATTCGCCGCATGGCCTTGCGTTTCTGCGCCGCGATGTATCGGCGGCAAAGCAGTTTGCTTATCTCAGCTTCGAGCGCATTGCAGCACGCATGGGCGGCACCATCGTCGCGTGCTCCAAGAGCGAACAGCACGAGATAGAAACGCAGATGCGCACGCGCAACACGGAGATGATCGAGAACGGCGTCAACGTGCTGGAGATTCCTTCGCGTCTTGAGAAAGACGGCCGTGAAGTCGTGGTCGGCATGAGCGGACGCGCGTCGTTCCAGAAGAATCACGAAGCCTTCGTGCAGCTCGCCACCGATCTGCGCAACTCCACGACGCAATTCTTGTGGATCGGCGGAAACCTCGATGAATTGCCCGGTCAGACTGCGAGTGATTCAGTCGTATGCAGCGGCTGGGTCACGCGTGAACGCGCGCTCGCCCTGACCTCCGGCCTCGACATCTATGTGCAGACCTCGCGCTGGGAAGGCATGCCGATCGCGTTGATCGAAGCGCAGGTCGCGGGCATTCCCGCTGTCGTGACAGACGTGGTCGGCAATCGCGATGTCGTCTTGCACGGGCAGACTGGCTTCGTCGCCACGACGCACGAAGACATGCAAAAGTACATCGCCATGTTGCGCGACGACCCTATCCTGCGTGCGCGCATGGGCGAAACCGCGAAAAGAACGGCTAGCCGGCGCTTCTCGATGGAAGCCATCTTCCGCAAGTGGCTCTCGGTATACGAATTCGGTTCGGACAGGTACTTGAAAGAGCCCGTCGAATCGAACGAATTCGAATCGTACGAACCCACTTCCGAATCACAGTACTGACCCGCCCGAGACATGGACACATCTATTGCCCCGAACAAGCTCGTCTACAACGGCAGGTTTACGAGTCAGAAGACCACCGGCGTACAACGCGTTGCGCGCGAGCTCGTAGCCGCGCTCGTCAAGCTGCCGCAAGGCTCGCATGTGACGCTTGCCGTGCCGCCGCAAGACGGGCTAGAACCCGTGGCCGGCGTCGAAACCGTGAAGCTCGGCTTCGGTAAAGGCGTGCTGTGGGAACAATTCGTCCTGCCACTCTTTGCGGGCCGCTCGCGCATTGTCAATCTGAGTAACTCGGGTTCGATCTTTCGCGCGAACCAGGTCATCTACATGCACGATGCCGCGGTGTTTGACACGCCCGCGCACTTCTCGTGGAAGTTCCGCATGTGGTATCGCGTGATGTTCTGGATACTCGCGCGCACGTCGAGTTGCGTGATGACGAATTCGGAGTTCTCGCGCGACCGCCTCGCGCATCATGTCGGTGTGGATGCCAAACGTATCGGCGTCGTGCCGCTCGCAGCGGACCATCTCGATCACGTCGTGCCGGACCGGTCCGTCATCAAGGATCTCGATCTCACGCCGAACCGGTACGTGCTTGCAGTAAGCAGCATGAACCCGACAAAGAACTTTCAACGTCTTGTCGACGCGTTCATTCGACTGAACGATCCGTCTATCGACCTCGTTATTGTCGGCATGAAGAACGCCACTATTTTTGGCCGCGCGCATGATCTCTCGAGTGCGCCTAACATCAAGCAAGCGGGCTACGTGAGCGATGAAAAGCTCAAAGCTTTATATCAGGATGCAGCTTGCTTTCTTTATCCTTCGATTTACGAAGGATTCGGCATTCCGCCGCTGGAAGCCATGCGCAATGGCTGTCCGACGCTTGTCGGACGCGCAGCGGCGCTGCCGGAAACGTGCGGCGACGCATCAATCTATTGTGATCCGTACTCCGTCGAGGATATTTCGGCTAAGCTGCGCGAATTGCTCGACTCGCCGGCACTAAGCGAGGATCTCAAGCAGCGCGGCATTGCACACGCGGAGAAGTATCGCTGGACGGAAAGCGCGCGCATGCTCATGCAGTTCATCGACAAGCCATCGCGTTGAACGCGTTTTTGGGGGAAGGCCGGTGAAGTTAGGTATTTACTGCGATTCGGGCATCAATGGCGGGCACGAGGAAATGCTCAAGCGCCTGATGCTTGCGCTCGTCGCAAGCACAGGTATCGAGACGCTTAACATTCTCGTGCCGACCGCTAATGAACCGCTTTTTCGTTATGTAAGCGAACTATCGCTCAAGCATAAGAAAGTGAAGGTCATCGGTCTTACCTATACGGCCGAATCGCTGCGCGGAAACATGATCGAACTCGTCCGCATGGTGCGCTCCACGGCCGCCATCCTGCGTAGTCTCGAACTCGAAAAATTGCTGATCGCGCAAGGCACCATCGCTTCCGGTCTCGCAGGTCTTTTCGCCGCGCGCCAGGCGCGTGTCACCGCCGTGAGCTATCTTCCTCTCGTGGACGAAGCGCCGGAAAACGCGGGCGCCGCCGAGAAGATCAAGTGGCTCATCAAGCGCGTGTTGTATCGCATGCCGGATGAATTCGTCACGCTCAACGAGCACTTGCGTGGCAAATTGCGCGCACTTGCGCCGCGTGCGCGGACCACGATCCTCGAAAACTATGTCGATGACCGCTTCAGCCGTTCAACGCTCACGCGTTCGCAAGCACGCGCATCGCTGGGTCTGCCGGATGACGGCACCACGATCATCGCGCATATCGGCAGACTGAATTTCCAGCAGAAGCGTCAGGACTTTCTGATGCAGGCTATCGAAAGTCACAAGGAAGCGTTCGCGCGAACGCTGGTGTTGATCGTCGGCGAAGGACCGGATGCGGAGCGTCTCGAAGCAATCGTCGAGAAGAGTCCCGCGCTTGCCGCATGCGTGCGTATTGTCGGGCCACAGAAGGACGTGCTGCCGTATATCGTCGCAAGCGACACGCTCGTGTTGCCTTCAGCGTATGAAGGCGTGCCGCTCGTGATGATCGAAGCGGTGCTCGCGGAACGTCCAGTTGTCGTGTCACGGGTGTCGGGTCTCGAATCTTATCTGCCCAATGCGCTGCTGTTTCCCGTCGACGACTCCGCGTCTTTCGTAAAGCGAGTCTTCTCGGCGAGCACCTACTCGATGGCCGCGCTCACGCGCGACTTTCGCCGCCGCTTCTCGCGTGAAGTTTTCGACGCGCAAGCGCAAAGCATCCTGACGAGCGCATCGAGCTCGCGCGGCGCGGCCAATCCCGCCACGCGCGAGCATTCGGACATGCTGGCCAAATAGTTTCGCCTTCCCGAGGTCCAGATATTGAAGCGAACGATTCTGATCGTAGTCGCCTTCTTCGGCGCAATGCTTTGCGGCTCCGTTCTGCTCTTCGCGCGCAGCGGCAGTCCCGATGCGTATCACGCAAGCCGCACCGGCGGCGCCAAGGCCGATGCCAATGCCGACACCCCATCATTCGCCGCACCCAAGATGAAATGCGGCAATGAGTCGGCCGGCGTGTTCTACGGCATTGCTGGCCATATCGAACATCGCGGTGCGTATCGCACGAGCGACTATGGTTTGCAGATTTCGCAGCTTCGCGAACTCGGCGTCACCATGTACGCCCAGGACGTCTCGAACGAAGAAAGCGCGCACATGGTCGCGGACTTCGCGCGTCAGGCGTCCAGGCAGTGCATCGGCGTGCTTGCCCTCGTGACACCGTTCGAAGTGCAAAAGCGCGCCAACGAAGCGGAAGCCTTCGCGCGCGGCTACGAACTCGGCAAGCTCTCCGGACGCATTCTGAAGGGCGTGGTGACCTACTATCAGGTGGGCAACGAGTACGACAACTGGACCATACGCGGCGATGACCGCAGCGGCGAACATCCGTCGGATTACGACAACGCGTTGTACATGAAGGCGCGCGGCTCGATCCTCGGTCTCATCAAGGGCATTCGCGAATCCGACCCCGACGCCAAGATTCTGCTCACGTCGTTCAGCTGGCTGCATTTCGCCTTTCCGGACATGCTCTTTTCCGGCACGCAGCCGGACGGAACCAAAGGGCATCCCGTGCCGCAATGGGACATCACCGTGTGGCACTGGTATTCCGACATGGGTTCGATCACGTCAGCGGGATCGCAAAAGACCAACGTGCTGGAGCGTTTGCGCGACAGTTACGGCAAGCCGATCTGGATCACGGAATACGGCGTACGTCCGGATCATCCGGACCCTTCGGGGTATCTCGTGGGAAAGAACGCGCTGGGCGGTTTCGTCTCGATGGCGAAGACCTATGGCATTCAAAACGTGACGCTCTACGAGCTTTACGACGACCAGCGCTTTGGTGGCGACGGCAACTACGGCGTGATTCACGACGACGGCAAAACAAAAAAACCACGCTTCGACGTGGTCCGCGAATTCATCAAAGCCAACCCTATGCCGTGAGTGCGTGCCCGGGCTCAGGCAAACCGCGCATTATCGCCCAAATCCGCCATCGCGCAAGCGGCATGCCTGACCTTTCGAGCATTACAACGTTCGGTACTTAACAGACGCAGATAACTCAGGGCCGGAAGATGCCCCTTAGGATAATTTTTTTCTATTTATCTGCAAGTATCGTAGGGGTTTGCAAGATGCGCCGGGGCTGTCAAGGCCCGCGCTGACCGACGCCGCAGGCCCCAAGCATTCATGTTGCTGCGACTCACCGGCCGTACCGCCGGATTAAATAAAGCAAAGAGACGTACCGCGGCTTTAGCCGCCGGGGCATTCGTTTTTTCCAACGCCCTGACAACTACGTTCTAACTATCGAATTGAGGATGGCGCCTTTGAACACGCTCTATGTCAACTCCGGATCTTCGCGCTCAGGCAAGGACGACGGTGAATTCACCGCGAGCGATATGCTCAAACTGCTTCGCGACCATATCGGCATGCTGATGCTGTTCATCGCGGGCGCGGCCTTGCTCGCCACGGCTTATGCGTTTCTCGCCAAGCCGATCTACTCCGCCGACGTCATCATCCGCGTCGATCCGCCAGATCCGAACGCGCTCGGCATCACGCCGCAGAATCAGCAGCAGATGCAGCAGCAGGCGCAGACCGTCAATCAGATCGCGCCCGCCGAGATCTCGGTGATGCAGAGCCGTTCCGTGCTGGAACCGGTCGTCAAGCAATTTCACTTCGACATCAAGGCGAAGCCGCGCACGCTGCCGGTCCTCGGGCAGATCGCCGACCTGTTCGCCAAGCGCGGTCAACTTTCGCCCGCATGGCTCGGCCTCGATTCGTATGGCTGGGGCGGCGAGGAACTGAACATCGGCCGGCTCGACGTGCCTGCATCGCTCGAAGATTCGAAGCTCGATTTCGTGCTGCTCGACAAGAACCAGTACGAACTGCGCGACGAAGACGGCGACGTGCTCGTGCGTGGCACCGTTGGCCGTCCGGCGGCCGCGAATGGCGTGTCGATGCTCGTGGACAGTGTGGTGGGCCATCCCGGCGTGCACTTCGACGTGATCCGCTACAACACGCTCGACGCCATCGCGCTCATGCTCAAGACGATGAAGGTGACCGAGTCAGCGAAAGACACGGGCATTGTGCAGATTTCGTTCAATGCGGACGACCCCGAACTCACGGCCAATGTCGCGAACGCGCTCGGTCAGGCGTACATGTCGGCGGCAGTCGCGAGCCGTCAGGCCAACGACACCAAGACGCTCGAGTTCATTCGCGGCGAGTTGCCGCGTCTCGAAGCCGACCTGAAGACGGCCGAGGGCAATCTCAGCGCGTTCCGTTCGAAGTCGCAGTCGGTGCAGCCGGTCAACGAGGCGCAAGCGTATTTGCAAGGCAGCATCACGTCGATGCAACAGCTCGCCATGCTGCAACTGCAGCGCACGCAGGCCTTGCAGCGCTTCCAGCCCGACAGCCCGCAAGTGAAGAATCTGGATCAGCAGATCGCCCAATTCGAAGCGACCAACAAGCAGATCCAGTCGCGCTTCGACAGCATGCCGGCGTCGGAGCGTCAAAGCGCCGAACTCACGCGCGATGCACGCGTGGCCGAAACCATCTACCTCGGCATGATGAACAAGGCCGAGGAGCTGTCGGTGCGTCGTGCGAGCACGAGCGGCGGCGCGCATATTCTCGACAACGCGTTGCGTCCGCATCGCCCGGTGAAGCCGAACAAGATGCTCGTGATTCTCGCGGGTACGGGTCTTGGCTTCTTCGTCGGCACGTTCTTCATCTTCCTGCGCCGTCACGCCATGATCGGCGTGACCGACCCGATGTTCGTCGAACGCCGTCTGTCGGTGCCGGTGCTGGGCGAGGTACTGTTCAGCCGCCAGCAACTCGTGCTCGATCACGAGATCGCGGTGTCGCCGGTCGGACGCGCGCTCGGCTTCTCGGGCACGCAGCAAAACGGCGCCGCGCCCAAGGCCCTGCCGCACTATGACCAGGCGCAACACGATGCCATGACCATGCCGCATGTGGACGAACGCGACGAAGACGCTCGCGTGCTTGCCTCGCGCTTCCCGCACGATCCGGCTGTCGAAGCGCTGCGCGCCGTGCGTACCGAGTTGTATCGCGATCTCGTCAATGCACCGAACAACATCGTCATGTTGACCGGCCCGATCCCGTCGGCAGGCAAGAGCTTCGTCGCGGCCAATCTCGCCGTGCTGCTCGCGGAAATCGGCCTGAAAGTGTTGCTGATCGACGCCGACATGCGCCGTGGCCATATCGCGTCGTTCTTCAAGCAGTCGAACCCTGGCGGCCTCGCGGAAGTGCTGAAGGGCGATATCGGCATCACGGATGCGCTGCGTTACGTCGGCGTACCCGGCCTGTCGTTCATGTCGTGCGGCGGCTATCCGCAGAATCCGTCCGAATTGCTGATGATGCCGCGTTTCCGCGACATGCTCGCGCGCATGAGCGACCAGTTCGACCTCGTGCTCGTCGATACCCCGCCGTTCCTCGCCGTCACGGATGCCGCGATCGTCGCAAGCGACGCAGGCTCCACGGTGCTGGTGTTGCGCTCGGGCATTCAGACCGAGGAAGAGATCGAGGAGACCGTGAAGAAGGTGCAGCGCGCGGGCGGCAGACTCGTGGGTTCGGTCTTCAACGCAATTCCGCGCCGGCGCAGCAACCGTCGCAGTTATGGCTATGCCGCGGCATACACCAGTTCGTTCAAGCCGGTGAATTAAGCTTGGCCCACTAAAAGAGCGATTACGCAACGCCGCGTGTCTCACGCGGCGTTGCGCGTTGAAGAGCCCCCGACCGATGAAAGAAAAACTCGCGCTGACAGACCGCTTCTACCAGATATGGGCCTTCGCGATGCCCGTGACGTCGTTCCTCGTGATGCCGAGCATCCAGGGCACGACGATCGGCTATCTGATGTGCTTTCTTTCGGTGCCGCTCGTGCTGCTCTTCGGCGGCAAGGCGCGCAAGAACTGGATGCACTTCCTGATCGCGGCCGTGGTCGTATGGCTTTTGATGTTCTGCACCTCGCAGCTCGCGGACGTCATGGCGCCTTTCGATCCCGACTTCAGCAAGGTCGCGATGGTCGACGACACCGACCTCGTCACGTTCATCCTGCGCAAGAGCATGTTCACGCAGTCGATCTACGTCGCGGCGGTGGTGCTCTACGCATCCTACGTCTACTACTTCTACAAGCCGACATGGGACCAGTGGATTCTCGTGGCCGTGACGCTTTTCGCGCTCTACGGCATGTACGAAGTGGTCTACTTCGTCGCGACTGGACAGCCGGGCGACTTCATCTCGAACCGTGCATTTGGCGATCAGTTCGGAAAGGGTATCGTGCGCTCGGACGGCACCGTGAACGGCAGCTCGTTCCAGCAGATCGACATCAAGGGCTTCCCCATTCAGCGGCTGAAGGCGCTGACCGGCGAGCCTTCCATGTACGCGATGTCCATCTTCCCTTTCTGGGTGTATTTCAACGCGACATCGCGCGTACGCTGGCCGGTGTGGGTCATCGGCATCTCGCTCATCATGAGTACGTCGTCGACGGTGCTGATCGGCTATGCGGTTTATGCGCTGATTCGCATGCGCAAGCTCGGCATCAACCCGATCAAGGCGTTGATCGCGCTCGCGGTGGTGTGCGTGATCGCCTATCTCGCGCAGGACTATATCGCCGATCTGTTCCAGCAGATGGTGATGGACAAGCTCGAAGGCAAGAACGAATCGGGCTCGGACCGTTCGATGCTGGTCCTGAATTCCGTGCAGATGTGGCTTGGCGCGACGCCGATGAATCAGTTGTTCGGCATCGGCTTCGGCTACATACGCTCGACCGATTTGTTCTCCACGTTGCTCGTGAACACGGGCGTGGTCGGTCTCGTCGGCATCAGCGCGCTCATGCTGTATCCCGCGTTCAAGCTCGACTGGGACGCGCGCGGCATGGCGCTGCGTCAATGCTGCGTGGGCACCTGGCTGATGATGATGGTCTCCGTGCCCGAGTTCGCCTATCTCGCACCGTGGACTTTCGTCGCGATGGCTTACGTGCGAGTGCGCGCGCTCAAGCAGGCCCGGCAGCAATCGCATGACCGCGACGCCGCCGTCGTCATCGATCAGACGCCTATCGGCACCGACTTCGGTACGAACGCTAAACCGCATTCGGGTCCGCGTGTCGGCTCGCCCGTGGGACCGCGTCCCGCTATCGGCAGCCGCATGAATCCGCGCGGACGTCATCCCTGAAAGCGCCTCGGTGACCCTTCGGGCAGTGCGCGCACTGCCCTCCCGCTTGCCTGCGACGTTCTACAATGGTGGTTTCGACCACCGGACCATGGCATGACGAACGTGCGCATGGCCGGGCAACCAGGGAGCACAACATGGCGCAAGTCACGACCGATTCCGGCCTCAAATACGAAGACATCGCTGTTGGCGAAGGCGCCGAAGCCGTCGCGGGCAAGACGGTGAGCGTGCACTACACGGGCTGGCTGACCGACGGACAGAAGTTCGATTCGAGCAAGGACCGCAACGACCCGTTCGCCTTCGTGCTGGGCGGCGGCATGGTCATCAAGGGCTGGGACGAAGGCGTGCAAGGCATGAAAGTGGGCGGCACGCGCCGTCTCACCATTCCGCCGCAACTCGGCTACGGCGCGCGTGGCGCGGGCGGCGTCATTCCGCCGAACGCCACGCTCGTGTTCGAAGTGGAACTGCTCGACGTCTGAGTGTCGACGCCATGAACGCGCCAGTTCATCGTCCAGGCATTTCGCTGCGCCGCTATGAAGCGGTGCAAGCGACAGACGAGCACGACTTCCATCAGATCGTGCTCGGCTTCGACGGCGCAATGGGCATGGCGGTGGACGGGCGCGAGTCGCATATCGACCGGCATCGCGCGTGGATCATTCCGGCTCACGCGCGGCATGAATACTGGGCCGAGGGCGTGAATCGCCAACTCGTGCTCGATCTTCCGGCGACGTCGGTGGCGGTGCCCGAGCGCTTTTTCGAACGCGCTCGCACTGTCAATCTCGATTCCGCGATGACGCAGCTCGTCGCCGATATCGCGCTGAATGCAGGCATTCACGATGGCCGCTTCGCCTGGCAAGCCGCCGCGCATCTGTGCGGCGCGTTGATGGCCGACGCGGGCGCATCCGTCGTGGCCGAAGCGCGTGGCCTCGACTTCGCGCGCATCGACCGATGGCTGCGGCTGCATTTGTCGGAGCCGCTGCGCATTGCCGATCTCGCCGCACACTGCGGCTTCGGCATGCGGCGCTTTCATCAGCTATTCAGCGAGGCGTTTGGCGAGACGCCGCATCGCTATCTGCATCGCTTGCGGCTCGATACCGCGCTTGCGTTGCTTGCCGATCCGCGCGCCGCGTTGTCGGACATTGCGCTCGATGTCGGTTTCGCCGATCAAAGCGCGTTCACGCATGCGTTCTCGAAGCGCTTCGGCATAGCGCCTGGTCTCTGGCGCAATGGCCTGAGAGCGCCTGATCCGCGTCAGCATTGAAGACGTAAAAAAGCCCGCCGGTCATCGACCAGGCGGGCTTTCTTCATGCCTCAACCAGCTAACGAATCATTCCACCGACAGTTGCAGATGCAACTGCGAGCGCGCGACGTCGCCCTCTTGCACGTCGCTTGCATTGTCGCGATCCGACTGCGATTGCGGCGCAAGACGCGCCGATTCGATCCGGTCGAGATACTCGGTCGTGATGTCGCCGGTGATGTAGTTGCCGTCGAAGCACGAAGCCTCGAACTCCTGCAACTCAGGGTTGATGTCACGGATCGCGCTTTTAAGGTCGGCCACGTCCTGATAGACGAGATAATCCGCGCCGATCATGCGCGCGACTTCTTCGTCGCTGCGGCCGTGCGCCACGAGTTCACCGCGCGTGGGCATGTCGATGCCATACACGTTAGGGAATTTAACCGGCGGCGCGGCGGACGCGAAGATCACCTTGTTTGCGCCGGCGTCACGTGCCATCTGCACGATTTCATGCGAGGTCGTGCCGCGCACGATTGAGTCGTCGACGATCAGCACGTTCTTGCCTTTGAACTCGATGGCCATGGCATTGAGCTTCTGGCGCACCGACTTCTTACGCACCGCCTGGCCCGGCATGATGAAGGTGCGGCCCACGTAGCGATTCTTGAAGAAGCCTTCGCGATACTCCACGCCGAGCTTCGCGGCCACTTGCATGGCGGCGGGACGCGAGGAATCGGGAATGGGCATGACCACGTCGATAGGCACGTCCGGCAGCACGCGCTTGATCTTCTCGGCGAGATAGTCACCCATGCGCAGACGCGCGTTGTAGACGGGCACGCCGTCGAGGCACGAATCCGGACGCGCGAGATACACGAGTTCGAAGATGCATGGGTTGAGCGTCGGTTTTTCGGCGCATTGATGACTGTGGAGGTTGCCTTCCGCGTCGATGAAGATGGCTTCGCCCGGCTCGACATCGCGCACGAACTCGAAGCCCACGCCTTCCACCGCCACCGATTCCGACGCCACCATCCATTCCACGCCCGTCGCGGTTTCCAGCTTGCCGAGTACGAGCGGACGAATGCCGAACGGATCGCGGAACGCAACGAGCCCGTAGCCCGCGATCAGCGAGACGATCGCATAAGAACCCTTCACCCGCCGATGCACGCCCGCAACCGCCTTCCAGAGCGCGGCGGCGTCGAGTTGCAAGCCCGAACTCGCGAGCTGCAGTTCATGCGCGAAGACGTTGAGAAGGACTTCCGTGTCCGACGCCGTGTTGATGTGCCGGCGATCGATGCGGAACATCTCGTCCTTCAACTGCGTCCAGTTGGTCAGATTGCCGTTGTGCGCGAGGATGATCCCGAACGGCGCGTTCACGTAGAACGGTTGCGCTTCTTCCTCGCTCGATGCGGAACCCGCCGTCGGATAACGCACTTGCCCGATGCCGACCGTACCCGGCAGGCTGCGCATGTTGCGCGTGCGGAACACGTCGCGCACCATGCCATTGGCTTTGTGCATGTGGAAGTTGTTGCCGTTCGCCGTGGCGATGCCCGCTGCGTCCTGGCCGCGATGCTGCAGAAGCAGCAAGCTGTCATAGATCAGCTGATTGACGGGACTTTGGGAAACTACACCTACGATGCCGCACATGGCATGGTCCTTCAAAGAGTCGAAACGGGGTCGACGGGGTCGATAGGCGGTGCCGGTCCACACCGCCTGTTCGCAGGCGGGCGCCGTATCGCGTCCCTCATGTAGCCAGCCGTTCGTCTATTGTGCGACGTTTCGCGCCGCGTCGCCGGCATCGGGGGCCGGGGCGACACGCACATACGCGGCAAGCGTAGCGGGGAGCAGCGGTTTCAGTTCACGCACGCCTTGCTCGGCCATGGGCGCGAGCAGCGCATTGCGCCAAAAATCTTTCTGCGGCAGTTCGGTCAAGCCCGCCAGGGCGACCAGGATGACTACCAATATAGCCCCTCTGGCGAGGCCGAACAGCAAACCCAGCGAGCGGTCGACACCGCGCAGGCCGGTGACTTCGGTGATGCGCGTCAGGAGCGCGGACAGCACGCTCGACAGAAGCAGCACGGCCGCCACCACGAGCAGGAACGCCACGAGCCATTGCGTCAATGCACCGCCCGGCCACGTGGACGGTATGTACGGCACGACGACGCTGACGAAGCGCCCTGCAATCAAGATAGCCGCCACCCAGCCGACGAGACCGAACGCTTCGGCCAGAAAGCCGCGCCACATGCCGCGCAGGGCTGACAGGCCGATCACGGCGAGCACGGCATAGTCGAAACTGGTGAACATCGAGCTTCTGGTTCGCCTCAGTTCGCTGGCCGCTTGCCACCGGCAAGTCCGGCTTGCCGCACCTTCTGAAGCGCCGCCGATGCCGCCGTGCGATCCGCAAACGGTCCTGCGCGCAACAGAGCGCGCGTGGAGCCGTCCGTTTGCTTGCGATGTTCGAGATATGCGGGCACACCGGCCGCTTTCAACTTGTTGACCCAGTTTTGCGCGGCGGTTTCGTCGTCGAAGGTGCCGATTTGCAGCACGAAGCGGCTGCCGGCCGGCGACGAAGGCGAGCTCGGTGCGTTGGCGGCGGTATTGGCTTCTTCGGCGGGCGCGACCGGCTGCGGCTTGGCCGCCTGGGTTTTTGCGGGCTGGCTCGCGGGTGCCGGGGACTTTGCCTCCGGTTTGACCTGCGCCTGTTGCTGAACTGGCGCCGGCGTTTGCGCGTCGGGCTGCGCTACGCCCGCCGCCACGCCGTTCGATGTCGCCGCGGGGCCGTCATGCGCGACGCCGGCTTGCGTGTCGGCATCGGTGGCTTCGCGCGATTGCTTCACGGCAGGCGCGGGGCGGCTTGGAATATCGATGGAGATATCGTCGGTGACGGGCTTCGGGCGCGAGTCCAGCACCATGGGCAGAACGATGACCGCGGCCAGCACAAGCGCGATTGCGCCGACCAGCCTGCGCCGGGCACGCTGCTTTTCGGGCAGCGTGGGGTCGAGCATCATCGCGTCGGCGTCGGTGCGCTCGGGGCGGCGCGTGCGGCGTTCCGTGCGGACGGTATGACGCGTGCCGCGCGGTGAGTCGGAATAAGCGTCGCGACCGGAGTCGTCTTTCTTGCCGAACGAGAAAAGTCCCATGTATGGCTTGGTGCGAGAAGCTTGGTGCGGGGGTTTGCCTTGCGGCTGACCGCCAACCGTCTCAGTGATGCTGCGATTTCCGGTATGCCATGACGCCGGCAACCGTGTAGAAACTGCCGAAAACCAAAATTCTATCATTTTCGGACGCACGACTTAACGCATCTCGAAATGCTTCGGCCGGTGTGTCGAATTGTGAAACGCTGCTGTCGGGGCCTTCGTTGACACCGGCATCGCGCAAAACCTTGGCCAGGCGGTCGGTCGACGCAGCGCGCGGAGTAGGCAACGCGCTCACGTTCCAGTGATCGACCTCGCCCTTGAGCTGATTGACGATGCCTTCGATGTCTTTGTCGCCCATTGCGCCGAACACCGCGTAGGTGTACGGAAAGTAGCCCATGTTGCCGAGATTCTGACCGAGCACGGCGGCGGCGTGCGGATTGTGCGCGACATCCAAAATGATCTGCGGTTTGCCCGGCAGCACCTGAAAGCGCCCCGGCAACTCGACGTTCGCCAGGCCCAGCCGGATATCCTGCGCCGACACGGCCAGACGGTCGCGCAGCGCTTCGAGCGCCGCCAGCGCGGCCGACGTATTGATGAGCTGATTCGCGCCCCGCAACGCCGGGTAAGCCAGCGCGGAACGCCGTTGTGCGCGTCCGATGTAGCTCCACTGCTGGCGCTCGTTGCCCGGCTGCGCCTCGTAGCGGAAATCGCGGCCCACGAGCCACAAATCCGCGCCGATCGCCTCGGCATGATCGATCAGGCTTTGCGGCGGCGTTGGGTCGCCGCAAATCGCGGGCTTGCCCGAGCGGAAAATGCCCGCCTTCTCGAAGCCGATTTTCTCGCGCGTATCGCCGAGATAATCCGTGTGATCGATGTCGATACTCGTGATCACCGCGCAGTCCGTATCGACGATATTGACCGCGTCCAGCCGCCCGCCGAGCCCGACTTCGAGAACCACGGCGTCTAGTGTGCGCGAGGCGAAGAGATGCAGGATCGCGAGCGTCGTGAATTCGAAATAAGTCAGCGAGACCGGCTCGGCGAGACTCGCGCGCGCTTTTTCCACGGCCTCGAAATGCTGCAGCAACTCGGCGTCACTTGCCTCGACGCCATCGACGCGCGCCCGCTCGTTGAACGAAAGCAGATGCGGCGACGTGTGACAGCCCACGCGATAACCCGCGCGCAACAAAATGGTTTCGATGATCGCGCACGTCGAGCCCTTGCCATTCGTGCCGCCGACGGTGATGACCGGGCAGGCGAAGGAAAGCCCGAGCGCTTCCTTCACGCGACCGATGCGCGCGAGACCCATGTCGATACCGACCGGATGCGCCGCTTCGAGATGAGCGAGCCAGGCGTCGAGGGTGGGGAAAGTGTTCATTTTCGAGATCGGGAAACAAAAGCGCCGCGCGGAACCTCGCGGGTTCACGCGCGGCGCGGCGCTGCATTCGAAGCCGTCAGGCGACGGCGTCGGCGGGCTGTCGGGTCATCAATGCCATCAACTGGGCAATTTCCTCGCGCATCTTGCGGCGATCCACGATCATGTCGACGGCGCCCTTCGTCATCAGGAACTCGGCGCGCTGGAAGCCTTCCGGCAGCTTTTCACGCACCGTCTGCTCGATCACGCGCGGACCCGCGAAGCCGATGAGCGCTTTCGGCTCGGCAATCACCACATCGCCCAGAAACGCGAAGCTCGCGGACACGCCGCCCATGGTCGGGTCGGTCAGCACCGAGATGAACGGCAGCTTTGCCTCGGCCAGCTTGGTGAGGAGCGCAGTGGTTTTGGCCATTTGCATGAGCGAAAGCAGGCTTTCCTGCATGCGCGCGCCGCCCGAAGCCGTAAAGCAGATGAACGGTACGTTCTGTTCGAGCGCATTGCGCGCGCCGCGCACGAAACGTTCGCCGACCACCGAACCCATCGAGCCGCCCATGAACGAGAACTCGAAGCACGCCACGACGCACGGTATGGTGTGGATTGCGCCGCCCATGACGACCATGGCATCGGTTTCGTCGGTGTCTTCCATCGCCTCTTTCAGGCGGTCCGGATACTTGCGGCTGTCCTTGAACTTGAGGGCGTCGACCGGCAAGACTTCCTGGCCGATTTCATAGCGGCCTTCCGGATCGAGCAGACGATCGAGCCGCTCGCGCGCGCCGATTCGCATGTGGTGGCTGCACTTCGGGCACACATGCAGATTCGCCTCCACGTCGTTGCGGTACAGCACCGCCTCGCACGCCGGACACTTCACCCACAGGCCTTCGGGAATGCCCTTGCGGCTTTTGGGATCGGTCTGTTTGATCTTGGGCGGCAACAATTTGTCGAGCCAGCTCATCGAATTTCCTTCAGTGTTCAGACGGTCGCGGCGCCGCGCCGAGGGAATCCGGCGCGGCCGCGACTGCGTTTTACTTGGCGGCGTCGAGCGCCGCTCTGATTTCCGCGATGAATGTCGTAAGCGACGCCGCGGCAGTATCCGGCGGCGCCTCTTCGAGCAACTGCACGAGCCGGCTGCCGATGACCACGGCATCCGCGATCTCAGCCACCGCGCGGGCAGTTTGCGCGTCGCGGATGCCGAAACCCACGCCCACCGGCAGCGGCACATGCGACTTGATGGCCGGGATTTTACTCGCGATGCTAGAAACGTCCAGATTTGCCGCGCCGGTCACGCCTTTCAGCGAGACGTAATAGACATAGCCGCTCGCAATCTTCCCGACCGCCGCGATACGTTCGTCGGTCGAAGTCGGCGCCAGCAGGAAGATGGGATCGATGCCTGCCGCGCGCATCTTCGTGCCGAATTCCTCGGCTTCCTCGGGCGGGTAATCGACCACCAGCACGCCGTCGACGCCCGCTTCGTTCGCTGCCGCCGCGAAAGCGTCCGCACCCATGCGTTCGATCGGATTGGCGTAGCCCATCAGGACGACCGGCGTTCTGTCGTTGGTCTGGCGAAAACGCGCGACATCGGCAAGCACGCGCTTGAGCGTCACGCCGCGCGCCAGTGCGCGTTCCGACGAGCGCTGAATGACGGGACCGTCGGCCATCGGGTCCGAAAACGGCACGCCCAGTTCGATGACGTCCGCGCCGCCTTTCGCCAGCGCGTGCATGAACTCGACGGTCTGTTCAGGGTTCGGGTCGCCCGCCGTGATGAACGGAATCAGCCCCTTCTTGCCTTCGGCGGCGAGTGCCGCAAATGTAGTTTTGATGCGTGACATGAGAAATTTCTCGCAGTCGTATTCGTGGGCGTCAGACGTCGTTGTCTCGGCATCTGACGCGTTTCAGCGACGAAAATGGCGCTATCGGGCAGCTTCCGGTACGAGACTGACGCTAGGTGCGCGCAAAACCTGCATTCGATCCTCGCGTCCCTGCGCCGTGCGCTGTTCAGCGATCGCACAGTAGTCCGCGTTTATTTCGTACCCGGTGAAGAGCCGTCCGTGACGCGCGCACGCAACACCCGTGGTGCCGCTGCCCATGAATGGATCAAGCACGCGGCCGCCCGGCGGGCAACTGGCAAGCACCATCCGTTCGATGATCTCCAGCGGCTTTTGTGTCGGATGATCGACCCGTTCCGCATGCTGCCGGTGCAAACGCGACACCGACCACACGTCTTTCGGGTTGTAGCCCATCTCCAGCCACTTGCTGCCTTCGAAAATCTTGCGCGAGCGCGCCTTCTTCGTCACTGCGTCGTAAGGAATGCGCACTGGATCGAGATCGAAGTAATAGTCCTTCGATACCGCGAAATAGCCGATGTTGTCATGCACCGACGAAAATTTTCGCGTCGTTCCGCCCATGCTCGGTACACGCCGGTCCCAGACGATCTCGTTGATCATCATCAGCCGGCGCTTGAGAAACACGAACAGCTCGGGCGAATACTGCCAGGTGCAGAAGATATACATCGAACCGCTTCGCTTGAGCTTTGGCAAGGCCAGTTCAAGCCAGCCGTACGTCCATTCAAGGAAGGCGTCTCCGGACCGCATGTCCGAGTCGTTCCCGTAGTCCTTGCCCAAACCATAGGGAGGGTCCGCGACGATCAAGTCGATCGACGCGTCGGGAATGGTCGCGGCATCGGCCAGGAAATCGCGATTGCGGATATCGATATCGGCGCCCGTGAGCGCGCCGACGGACAACGGTTCGTCGATGACAGTGCGCATCCGGCCGCTCAGAACTGAATGCCCGATCGCTCGGCGACCGTGTGCATGTCCTTGTCGCCCCGGCCCGACAGGTTGACGAGCAGCACCTTGTCGCGCGGCAGCGTCTTCGCGAGCTTCGCGCCATACGCCAGCGCGTGACTCGATTCGAGCGCCGGGATGATGCCTTCGATGCGGCAGCAGTCGTGGAAGGCCTTGAGCGCTTCCTCGTCCGTGATGCCGACATATTCGGCCCGTCCCGCGTCCTTCAGCCATGCGTGCTCGGGACCGACGCCCGGATAGTCGAGACCCGCCGAAACCGAATGCGTCTCGATGATCTGGCCGTTGTCGTCCTGCAGAAGATAGGTGCGATTGCCGTGCAAAACGCCGGGACTACCGCCCATGAGCGAGGCTGCGTGACGGCCGGTGTCCATTCCGTCGCCAGCTGCCTCGACGCCAATCAGACGCACGTCCTTGTCGTCGATATAGGGATAAAAGATGCCCATCGCGTTCGATCCACCGCCTACGCACGCTATCACCGCGTCCGGCTGACGACCGGCCATTTCGGGCATTTGCACCTTGCATTCGTCGCCGATCACACGCTGGAAGTCGCGCACCATCATCGGATAAGGATGCGGGCCCGCCACCGTGCCGATGATGTAGAACGTGCTCTCGACGTTCGTCACCCAGTCGCGCATGGCTTCGTTGAGCGCGTCTTTCAGCGTCTTCGAGCCCGATTCGACCGGCACGACCGTCGCGCCCAGCAGCTTCATCCGATACACGTTCGCAGCCTGACGCCGCACGTCCTCGACGCCCATGTACACCACGCATTCCATGCCGAAGCGCGCGGCAATGGTGGCGGTTGCAACACCGTGCTGACCTGCGCCCGTCTCGGCGATTACACGCTTCTTGCCCATCTGGCGCGCAAGCAGCGCCTGGCCGATCACATTGTTGACCTTGTGCGCGCCGGTGTGATTCAGGTCCTCGCGCTTCAAATAAAGCTGCGCGCCGCCAAGCATTTCGCTCCAGCGCTTTGCGTGATAAATCGGGGAAGGGCGACCCACATAATGCTTCAGTTCGTAGTGATACTCCGCCTGGAACTCGGGATCTTGCTGAGCGGCTTCATACGCGACGCGCAATTCATCAAGTGCGTGGATGAGCGTTTCAGACACGAAAATCCCACCATATTGGCCGAAATGGCCTCTTTCGTCTGGTAAGTTGTACATTACGTCACTCTTCGGTGGTGAAGTGCCATTGCGGCGAATTCACATTTTTATTCAGCTGGCATCCGCTTCGCGCACCGCGCGCACGAATGCCGCCATCCGGGCGGGATCTTTCACGCCCTTGGCGCCCGGCGTTTCGATGCCGCTTGAAACATCGACCGCGAACGGGCGCACGCGCCGGATGGCTTCACTGACGTTTTGCGTGTTCAACCCACCACTCAAAACGGCCCGATGCCCTAGATCTGTTGGGATAAGTGACCAATCGAATATCTTCCCGCCGCCGCCAAAGCCCTCGACGAGTGCGTCGAGAAGAATGCCGCCAGCATCTGCAAATTTAAGAGACGATTCTATCAAATCGCTCGTTGCAGCATCAGGCCCGATTCGCAATGCGCGCCAATAGGGCAAACCCGCAATCGCGGCCAACTCGGCGCATTGTTCGGGTGTTTCGTCCCCGTGAAACTGCAAAATGGATAGAGGAACGTTCGACGTGACTTCTCTCACCCATTCCGGCGTCGCGTTGACGAACAAACCGACTGCCGACACAAGGGGCGGCACATGCCGAGCCAGTTCGACGGCTTGCGAAACGCTCACCGAACGCGGACTCGGTGGATAGAAAACAAAGCCCACGGCGTCCGCGCCGAGCGCCACGGCGTGGCGCACGTCTTCGGCGCGGGAAAGTCCGCACAGCTTGATTCTCGTTCGATGAAGATCCCGTTCGCTCATTTCTCGTTCGCCCAGACGGCGCTCCACGGCATGCTTTCAATATGCGCAGGCGGCACCGCGAATTGCGCCGGATAACCGACTTCCGCCAGATATAGGCCGTCCGGCATGAAGGTCGGCGCGGCGATACGACGGTCGCGCGCGGCGAGTACGTCGGTCATCCACGAAACCGGATGTTTTCCCCGGCCAATGGCAACGAAACATCCCATTAGATTGCGTACCATGTGATGCAAAAACGCGTTGGCGCGAAACCGGAAGTGCACGAAGTTGCCCTGCTCGCGTATATCGATCCGATACACATGCTTGACCGGCGTTTTCGACTGGCAATCCGCCGCGCGGAACGACGAAAAGTCGTGCTCGCCGATAAGACACGCCACCGATTCACGCATCGCGCCGACATCCAGCGGCGTGTGCACCCAGCCAGCGCGTTTCGCGAGCATGGGTGAACGGACCGCATTGATGTACAGCACGTAATAGTAAGTGCGTTCGAATGCGCTGAAGCGGGCGTGGAAGTCGGCGGGCATCGGCTTCGCCCATTGCACCGCGATCGTTTCCGGCAAAAACGCATTCGTGCCGCGCACCCAGGAAAACTCGGTACGGTCGAGTTCCGTGTCGAAGTGCACGACTTGGCCCAGCCCGTGAACCCCGGTATCTGTCCGTCCGGCGACGACCGTCTGCAAACGAGTCTGCGCGAACTCCCCGAGCGCGCGCTCGAGTTCGTCCTGCACCGTGTTGCCATGCGGCTGAGATTGCCAGCCGGAAAACGCCGAGCCGTCGTACTGAATGCCTAATGCAATGCGCATTTCAGGAATGCGGCGCGAGCGTCGAAAGCAACGCGGCGGCTTGCGGACGCGTGGCTGAATCGTTCGAGGCGAGCACTTCCTGAAGCAACGTGCGCGCGCCCGACAAATCGCCCAGTTCGATGTATTCGGTCGCTAGTTCGAGCTTGTTTCGCGCGATCGTCGCGAGTTGCGAAGGCGTCAGCGCCGGCAACGGTGCAGTCTGGCTCGCCGGCAGATTCAGGTCGAAGTCGAGGCTCAGCGGGCCGTACTGGGTGGCTCCGAGGCCGGCCACCGCCGCGGCGCCTGCAGTGCCGGCTTCGATCTGAGCGACGACGGAATCCCCTCGCGGCACGGGCGGCAAGTCCTCGTGAGCCGTCTGCGCGTGGGCCACCGGCTGCGGGATGAACGGCAACGGCGCCGCGTCAGCGGACTCACGGGGCGCGGCTTCAAGCGCCTGCGGCGGCGAACTCGCCAAATCATGAGGCGTGTTCAGCGTCAGTTCGAGACGCGGCGGCAGACCGAGTTCGAGCGAGTCGAGCGCCTGAATTGCTTCTTTTGGAAACTTGGGCATCGGGAAACGATGACCGGGCGATGGATCGTCATCGAGTTCCGGCTCCGGCGGCACGTCGAGCGCTGCGTGCTCGATCTCGCGCTGTTCTGCCGCGCGCTGCTCGGCGGCTTCCTCGGCGGCCGCACGCGCCTGAGCTTCGCGCAGTTCGGCTTCGCGAGCGATGATCTCGCGCGCCGCCGCCTCGCGGGCGTGTTCCGCGTGCTCGGAGGCATCGCGCGCTTCGGCCTCGCGCAATTGCGTTTCGCGGGCGGACAAATCGCGGGCGAGCGCCTCGCGGGCCGCGAGCTCACGTGCGCGCGTCTCCCGTTCCTCGGCTTCCTGATGCGCAGCCTGTCGCGCGGCGGCTTCGCGCTCCTGTTCTTCCCATTTGCGCGCTTCGAGCGCGGCGGCCTGGCGTGCGGCAATTTCGCGGGCATGCGTTTCGTGCGCGTCGGCATCGTTCGATGATTCTTCGCGCGCGGATGGCACGAATTCCGCGTGCAAAGCGGCGGGCGTCGCGGGAACGAACGGCTCGGCTTGCGACGCCGGATTCCTGGCCGATGGCGTCATGCGCGCGACCGCGTCGTCATCGGACGGCGTGGGGAAAACTTGCGCCGCATCGTAATCCTCGATGCTCGCCGCCACCGCGTTCAGTTCCGACTGATCGTCGCGCTGAACCGCCTTGCCATCTACGCTCGCCACGGCGATAGCAGCCAAACGCTCGCGCTCGCGTTGCTGACGCAGCTTTTCGTTACGCGCGGCGGCGTCTGCTTCCGCTTCTTCCATCGAGGAAAAGGTTCGCGGCGCGCGCGGGTCCGCTGCCGCTCTAGCCGCTTCGAGTTTGGCGCGATTACGCCTTCTGATATACCACTGGCCGAATATGACACTCAGTCCGACCAGCCCACCAAGGAAAATCCTGGGGTCCGAAAGCGGCGACCCGGTCGCGGGCGCCGCAGCGGAAGTGGCGAACTCGGGCTTCGCTGGCGCCATTGTGGAACTTGCCTCGGACGCCGGCGCAACGGCATTCGGCGCGCTCGCAACAAGCGCGGGATTCGAGGCTGCTTCGGGCGGCGCGGGTTCGCTCGCGGCGCTTTGAGTCGCTGACGCCGGTGCAACGCCAGTCGCGGATGCGCCCGCCGTCGCGTTTTCCTGCGGGACCGGCGCTGGCGTCGATGCGGGCACCGAGACCGGCGCGGACGCTCCGCCCGCATCCGTTGCCGGCACGTTCAACACCGAACCGAGCTTCAACCGGTTGATGTCGTGCCCGGCGAACGCGTTCGGATTGGCTTCGAACAGGGCGCGCGCCATCTTTTCCTTGACCGCGCGTTCCTTGGAACCGGTGAGTTCGCCGGCGATATCGCTCAGCGACTGACCGGGCTTCACCGCGTACTGCTGCGTAGCGCCTGCTGCAACCTCGCTCGCCTGCGCGAAAGCCGCGCCCGGATGCGCGGCGAGCACCGCGGACGCGACAATGCCAGCCGCAGCGAACGCCGCGCGCGAAGGCGTGTTGAAAGACCGGCCAGGTCGATGAATCATTGAAACTCCAGGGAACGGCGAAGGTTGAATCGAAACACTGCCATGACGAACGCGCGCGGGTGAATTTTTCGTCGAACGGTCACGCGGACACGTTCCATGACAAAACCGGCTGCACAAACGAAAAAGCGCCGCGATAAACGCGACGCTTCTCGTCAAGCCGCGCTCATAAGCGCGTAGTTTACTTTACTTGTCCAACAGAATGCGCAGCATGCGGCGCAGCGGCTCGGCAGCACCCCACAAGAGCTGGTCGCCGACCGTGAACGCGGACAGATATTCACCGCCCATGGCGAGCTTGCGCAGACGGCCAACCGGCACCGTAAGCGTGCCCGTAACGACTGCAGGCGACAGATCGCGGATGGATGCTTCGCGCTCGTTCGGCACGACCTTCACCCAGTCGTTCGCCGATGCCAGGATGCCGTGCACTTCGTCGAGCGGCACGTCCTTCGCGAGCTTGATGGTCAGCGCTTGCGAATGGCAGCGCATGGCGCCGATCCGCACGCAAAGCCCATCCACGGGAACCGAGCCCGGCTGACCCATTGCGGGCTTGCCGAGAATCTTGTTGGTTTCCGCGCCGCCCTTCCACTCTTCCTTCGACATGCCGTCGCCGAGATCCTTGTCGATCCACGGGATCAGCGAGCCTGCGAGCGGCACGCCGAAATTGTCGACGGGCATGCGTTCGCCGTTCATTGCAGCCAGCACGCGGCGGTCGATATCGAGGATGGCGGAAGACGGGTCGGCCAGGTCTTCCTTGGCCGCGCCGTAAAGCACACCCATTTGCTGCAGCAGTTCGCGCATGTTCTGCGCACCCGCGCCGGATGCGGCCTGATACGTCATGGCCGTCGTCCATTCGACGAGGTTTTCGCGGAACAGGCCGCCGAGCGCCATCAGCATGAGGCTGACCGTGCAATTGCCGCCGATGAAATCGCGCCCGCCCTTGACGAGCGAGTCCTTGATGACGTTCAGGTTGACCGGATCGAGAATGATGACCGCATCGTCCTTCATGCGCAGCGCCGAGGCCGCGTCGATCCAATAACCTTTCCAGCCCGCTGCGCGCAGCTTCGGATACACCTCGTTGGTGTAGTCGCCGCCCTGACACGTGATGATGGCGTCGCACTTCTTCAGGTCGTCGATGCTCGTCGCGTCTTTGAGCTTAGTCTCGTTCTTGGCGAACGACGGCGCGTTGCCGCCCGCATTGCTGGTGCTGAAAAACACCGGTTCGATCAGGTCGAAGTCGCCTTCCTGCTGCATGCGCTGCATCAGGACGCTGCCGACCATGCCGCGCCAACCAACGAGACCTACGTTCATGACTCACCCTTCCAGTGGTAGCTTCCCCGCATCCTTACCCGGCGTGGCCGCGCGGGGAAGACGCTCGGACACGAGGGACGATCAGCGAATCGTGATCGCTTTGATGGAGGTTTTCGTAATGCGCGTTTTGGCGAGGCCAACGATGGCGTGACCGCGCGTGCTGATGGTGAGACCCGTCGCGCTGACTTTTGAGCCGCGTCCGATGGATTCCAAAGAGAATTGAGAGTTCTTCGCCATAACAAAACAGTCTACACGATAACCGGGCAATTTCGTGGATCTCGAACCGAATCGCCGCGAATCGTGCCGTAAAACGGGTAAAAATAGGATAAACGTCACGATCGGCTGCATTTGTCGCAACAGCCGATCGCGAGTTTTTTAGAGCGCCTTGAGCACCGCGTCGCCCATTTCCTTCGTGCCGACGATTTTGCCGTCGGGCGTCGCGATATCGCCGGTGCGATAGCCCTGCTCCAGCACCTTCTTCACCGCGCTTTCGATACGGTCGGCTTGCTCCGTCTTGCCGAGCGAGTAACGCAGCATCATCGCGGCGGAGAGAATGGTCGCAAGCGGATTGGCCACGCCCTTGCCCGCGATATCCGGCGCCGAACCATGCGACGGCTCGTACAAGCCCTTGTTGTTCTTGTCGAGCGACGCCGAAGGCAACATGCCAATGGAACCCGTGAGCATCGCGGCTTCGTCGGAGAGAATGTCGCCGAACATGTTGCCCGTCACGACCACGTCGAAAGCCTTCGGCGCCTTGACCAGCTGCATCGCCGCGTTATCGACATACATGTGCGACAGCTCGACGTCCGGATATTCCTTGGACACGTCGATCATGATGTCGCGCCAGAATTGCGATGTTTCGAGCACGTTCGCCTTGTCCACGCTCGTCAACTTCTTCTGACGCTTTTGCGCAGCCTGAAACGCGACATGCGCAATGCGCCGCACTTCCGGTTCCGCGTAACGCATGGTGTCGAAGCCTTCCTGCGCGCCTTCGAACAAGCCGTCCGGCGCAGCACGCACGCCGCGTGGCTGACCAAAGTAGATGTCACCGTTCAGTTCACGCACGATCAGGATATCGAGCCCCGACACAATCTCGGCCTTCAGCGACGAAGCACCCGTCAATTGCGGATAGCAAATGGCCGGACGGAAGTTCGCGAACAGTTGCAGATGCTTGCGCAGACCGAGAATGGCTTGCTCCGGGCGCAACGCGCGTTCGAGCTTGTCATACTTCCAGTCGCCGACGGCGCCGAAAAGGATCGCGTCGGCGTCCTTGGCGAGTTGCAGCGTCGCATCCGGCAGCGGATGGCCCTTCGCCTCGTAACCCGCGCCGCCAACGGGCGCTTCTTCGAGTTCGAACTTCTCACCAAGCGCGTTCAGCACCTTGACCGCCTCGGCGGTGATTTCCGGACCGATACCGTCGCCGGGGAGGACTGCAATCTTCATGTCTCGATTCCTTATTCACAGGACGCGCTCCGCGCTTGCGGAGCTTCCCGGTTTGGTTCGCGCCGTCGTGTCGGGTTTCTCGGACACGAACAACGTCACTAAAAGCGCGCCTGCATCTGGGCGCAGGCCGAATACAGGTTCTTATCCAACCAGCCGATTGTTCAGCCACGGCTGCTTCGTCAGCCGTTCCGTCTCGTACTGACGAATCTTGTCCGCGTGGCGCAGAGTCAGCGCGATATCGTCGAAGCCGTTCAGCAGACAGTACTTGCGAAAGCCCGGGACTTCGAAAGAATACTCGGTGCCGTCGCCCGTACGCACGACTTGCGCTTCGAGATCGACAGTCAGCGTATAACCCACGAACGCGTTGGTCTCGTTGAACAGCTTGTCCACTTGCTGCTCCGTCAGCGCCACCGGCAGCAGCCCGTTCTTGAAGCAGTTGTTATAGAAAATGTCCGCGAAACTCGGCGCGATGATCGCGCGAAAGCCGTATTGATCCAGCGCCCACGGCGCGTGTTCCCGCGAGCTGCCGCAGCCGAAGTTCTTGCGCGTGAGCAGAATCGACGCGCCCTGGTAACGCTGCTGATTCAGCACGAAATCCGGGTTCAGCGGGCGCTTGCTGTTGTCCTGACCCGGCTGGCCGACATCGAGATAACGCCATTCGTCGAACGCGTTGGGACCGAACCCAGTGCGCTTGATCGACTTCAGGAACTGCTTCGGAATGATCGCGTCCGTGTCGACGTTTTCGCGATCCAGCGGCGCCACGAGGCCGCTATGCACAATGAATTTTTCCATGACGCTTGAGCCCTTTGTCTGTTGCAGATCCGGCAATGCTTGGCGCGCCTCGCCGGATGAATGCGGCCCGCCTACTTAGCCGCGTTGCTGATCGAATTGCCCAGATGCTGCAAATCTTCGCCGAAACCGTGCATCGTGTTGCAGCCCGCGAGTGTCAGTGTGAGCAGACAACCGACGGCAACCACGAGCGAGAGTAGATTTCGCTTCATCGCACCGAGTCAGGCGAGCTTGCGAACGTCGACGAAGTGACCTTCGATTGCAGCGGCGGCCGCCATTGCCGGGCTCACCAGATGCGTGCGTCCGCCCGCGCCTTGACGGCCTTCGAAATTGCGGTTCGACGTCGATGCGCAGCGCTCGCCCGGATCGAGCCGGTCCGCGTTCATGGCGAGGCACATGGAGCATCCCGGCTCGCGCCATTCGAAGCCCGCGTTCGTGAAAATCTTGTCGAGCCCTTCCCGCTCGGCCTGCGCTTTCACGAGACCGGAGCCCGGCACGACCATCGCCAGACGAATGTTCGATGCCACGCGGCGGCCGAGCGTCTTCACCACATACGCGGCGGCGCGCAGGTCTTCAATACGCGCATTCGTGCACGAGCCGATGAAGATTTTGTCCGGCTTGATGGCCTCGATTGGCGTGTTCGGTTGCAGCGCCATGTAGTGCAGCGCGCGTTCCATGGCGTCGCGCTTGACCGGATCTTTTTCGCGCTCGGGATCGGGCACGCGGCCATCGACCGACGTGACCATTTCCGGCGACGTGCCCCACGTGACTTGCGGCACGATTTCGGCCGCATTGAGTTCGACCACGCGGTCGAACTGCGCGTCTGGGTCCGACTTGAACTGACGCCAGTACTCGACCGCCTGATTCCACTCGACGCCCTGCGGCGAGTACGGACGATCCTTGAGATAGTTGATCGTGGTGTCGTCGACGGCCACCATGCCGGCGCGCGCGCCCGCTTCGATCGCCATGTTGCAGACCGTCATGCGGCCTTCCATGGTGAGCGCGCGGATGGTCGAGCCGCCGAATTCCATGGCGTAACCGGTGCCGCCCGCCGTGCCGATCTTGCCGATGATCGCGAGCACGATGTCCTTCGCGGTGCAGCCGCGCGGCAATTGGCCTTCGACCTTGATGAGCAGGTTCTTGCTCTTCTTCTGCAAGAGCGTTTGCGTGGCGAGCACGTGCTCCACTTCCGAGGTGCCGATGCCGTGCGCGAGCGCGCCGAACGCGCCGTGCGTGGAGGTGTGCGAGTCGCCGCAGACGATGGTCATGCCCGGCAGCGTCGCGCCCTGTTCCGGCCCGATGATGTGCACGATGCCCTGACGCAGATCGTTCATCTTGAACTGAGTGATGCCGAAGCTATCGCAATTGGAGTCGAGCGTATCGACTTGCAGCTTCGACACGGGATCAGCAATGCCGTGGGAACGGTCGGTGGTCGGCACGTTATGGTCGGACACGGCCAGGTTCGCGCTGATGCGCCACACCGGGCGCTCGGCCAGCTTCAAGCCTTCGAAGGCCTGCGGGCTCGTCACTTCGTGCAGCAGGTGACGGTCGATGTAGAGGATCGACGTGCCGTCCTCTTCCGTGTGGATCACGTGTGTGTTCCACAGTTTGTCGTAGAGAGTCTGTGCCATGTGAGCGCTTTGGAGTGTGACTGCGGGGTTTTCAGTTTGACGACTTGTGAGTCGATTATGCCACTCTCACGGAGCGCGTGGATAGTACTAGGCTACGGAAAAATCCATTAAAAACAGTGGGTTGGGTGGTGGGTTCGGTACCTGGATCAGCGATACCCGGATAGAAAGACGGACGAGGAAGAAGCCAAAAGCAAAAAGCCCCGGCAATCACTCGCCGGGGCTTTCGTCCAACCTAACCTGCGTGCGCTTAACGCTTGTCCAGCGCCTTTGCATCACGCGGCGTTTGACCAATGAACAACTGACGCGGACGGCCAATCTTTTGTTCCGGATCGGCGATCATCTCGTTCCACTGTGCAATCCAGCCAACCGTACGAGCCATTGCGAAAATACACGTGAACATGGACGTCGGAATGCCCAGCGCGCGCTGAACGATACCCGAGTAAAAGTCTACGTTCGGGTACAGCTTGCGCGACACGAAGTATTCGTCTTCCAGCGCGATCTTTTCCAGTTCCATCGCAAGCTTGAAGAGCGGGTCGTCATGCAGACCGAGCTCGTTCAGCACTTCGTGGCAGGTTTCGCGCATGAGCTTCGCGCGGGGATCGTAATTCTTGTAGACGCGGTGGCCGAAGCCCATCAGCTTCACGCCCGAGTTCTTGTCCTTCACCTGCTTGATGAACTCGGCGATGTTGTCGACCGAGCCGATTTCTTCCAGCATGTTCAGCGCGGCTTCGTTCGCGCCGCCGTGCGCCGGGCCCCACAGACACGCGATACCAGCTGCAATACACGCAAACGGATTGGCGCCCGACGACCCCGCGAGACGCACCGTCGAGGTCGACGCGTTTTGCTCGTGGTCCGCGTGCAGGATGAGGATACGGTCGAGCGCGCGCACCAGCACGTCGTTGACTTTGTACTCTTCGCACGGATTCGAGAACATCATGTACATGAAGTTCGCGCTATACGACAGGTCGTTCTTCGGATAAACGAACGGTTGACCGATGCTGAATTTGTACGCCATGGCCACCAGCGTCGGCAGCTTGGCGATCATGCGGATGGCCGACACTTCGCGATGACGCGGGTCGTTGATATTCAGCGAGTCATGGTAGAACGCCGACAGCGCGCCGACTGCGGCGACGAGGACGGCCATGGGGTGCGCGTCGCGACGGAAACCGCGGAAGAAGAAGTGCATTTGCTCATGCACCATCGTGTGGCGCGTGACCGTATCCACGAATTCCTGGTTCTGCGCGGCGGTCGGCAATTCGCCCTTCAGCAGCAGATAGCAGGTTTCGAGGAAGTCGGCGTTCACCGCCAGTTCTTCGATCGGATATCCGCGATAGAGCAGTTCGCCCTTGTCGCCGTCGATATACGTGATCGCGGAATTGCACGCTGCCGTCGACATGAAGCCCGGGTCATACGTGAACTTGCCGGTCTGACCGTACAACTTGCGAATGTCGATCACGTCCGGGCCCATGGTGCCCTTGTAGATCGGCATTTCGACGCTCGGCGAGTTGTCGCTGAACGATAGCGTGGCTTTAACATCTGACGGGGTCATAGCACATCCTCAATCGAAGTATGGATACAGGTTCTCGATAATTTGCACGACGGAAGCTGCGCGGCACAAACTGTACTGTGGGCCTCTTGCGGCCTTAATTCGTTTATTTCGGCTTATTGTGCAGAACTCCGTGGATTCCTGCTGAAATCACACGGTACGCAGCATACCTAGCAGACGGATTACATCGGGCGTCGCAAGCTCGCCTTCGGGCTCGGTGCGCGCCAGCAACAAATCCATCAGTTCGTTGTCGCTCAGCTCCAGCAGACGGGTCAACGCGAACACGTCGGCGTCACTGAGGTCATGCTCATATCGGCTGAAAAAACGCTCGAAGATCAGATCGTTTTCCAGCAGGCCGCGCCGCGCACGCCAGCGAAGACGCGCGCGACGAAGGGGGTCGGACTGATGCGGACCGTCGTCCGCGGTATTGCTTGAATTGTCGACCATCTCTTAGCCCATCTCAGACAGCGCGGCGCACCATCAATTCCTTGATCTTGCCGATCGCCTTGGTCGGGTTGAGCCCCTTCGGGCACACGTCGACGCAATTCATGATCGTGTGGCAACGGAACAGACGATACGGATCTTCCAGATTGTCCAAACGCTCGCCGGTCGCTTCATCCCGGCTATCCGCAATGAAGCGATACGCCTGCAGCAAGCCCGCCGGTCCGACGAACTTGTCCGGATTCCACCAGAAGCTCGGGCACGACGTCGAGCAACTCGCGCACAGAATGCACTCGTACAGCCCGTCGAGCTCGTCGCGTTCGACCGGCGACTGCAGACGCTCTTTTTCCGGCGGCGGCGTGTCGTTGATCAGATACGGCTTGATCGAATGATACTGATTAAAAAATTGCGTGAAGTCGCAAATCAGATCGCGCACCACCGGCAAGCCCGGCAGCGGACGCAGCACAATGCGCTGCGGCAGATCGTTCATGTTCTGCAAACACGCAAGACCGTTCTTGCCGTTGATGTTCATCGCGTCCGAGCCGCACACGCCTTCGCGGCACGAACGGCGAAACGACAGCGTCTCGTCGACCGACTTTAGCTTGAGCAGTGCATCGAGCAGCATGCGTTCGTGCGAGTCGATCTCCAGCTCGTAGGTCTGCATGCGCGGGGCTGCGTCCTTGTCCGGATCGTAGCGATAGACTTCGAAAATTCTCTTTGCCATTTCGATTTTCCCTTGTGCCTTAGAAGGTCCGTGCCTTCGGCGGCACCGATTCAACCGTCAGCGGCTTCATCTGCACCGGCTTGTAGTCGAGGCGATCGCCTTCGCTGAACCACAGCGTATGGCGCATCCAGTTCTCGTCGTCGCGATGCTCGAAGTCGCTGTGCGCGTGCGCGCCACGGCTTTCCTTGCGCGCTTCGGCCGACACCATGGTCGCGCGTGCGACTTCGATCAGGTTCGCCAACTCCAGCGCCTCGACCTTCGCCGTGTTGAACACCTTCGATTTGTCCTTCAGATGCACGTGCTTCACGCGCGCGGTGAGTTCGTCGATCTTGCTCACGCCCTCTTCGAGCAGCTTCGATGTGCGGAACACGCCCGCATGCGCCTGCATGGTCGAACGAATGTCGTTGGCGATGTTCTGCGTGTATTCGCCCGACGTCGACTTCTCCAGCACCGCGAGGCGTTCGAGCGCGAAGTCGGCGGCATCGGCCGGCAGCGGCTTGTGCTCTTTCAACTCCTTCGCGTGCTTGATGATGTGATTGCCCGCCGCGCGGCCGAACACCACCAGGTCGAGCAGCGAGTTCGTGCCCAGACGGTTCGCGCCATGCACCGAGACGCACGAGCATTCGCCCACCGCGTAGAACCCGTTGACCGGCTCGTTATAACCATTGGACGTACCCACGACCTGCCCGTGCATGTTCGTCGGTATGCCACCCATTTGATAGTGGATGGTCGGCACCACGGGAATGGGCTCCTTGATGCAATCGACGTTGGCGAACTTGAGCGCGATCTCGCGAATCGACGGCAAGCGCTTCATGATCGTCTCGGCGCCGATGTGCGACAGATCCAGCAACACGTGGTCCTTGTTCGGACCCACGCCACGGCCTTCCTTGATTTCCTGATCCATCGAACGCGAAACGAAGTCGCGCGGCGCGAGGTCCTTGAGCGTCGGCGCGTAGCGCTCCATGAAGCGGTCGCCGTTCGAATTGCGCAAGATGCCGCCTTCGCCGCGCACGCCTTCGGTAATCAGCACGCCCGCGCCCGCGACACCGGTCGGGTGGAATTGCCAGAACTCCATGTCCTGCAACGCGATGCCCGAGCGCGCGGCCATGCCCAAGCCATCGCCCGTGTTGATGAACGCATTCGTCGATGCCGCGAAGATACGTCCCGCGCCGCCCGTGGCGAACAGCGTGGTCTTGCCTTCGAGGATATACACGTCGCCCGTTTCCATCTCCAGCGCGGTGACGCCGAGCACATCGCCTTCGGCGTCGCGGATCAGGTCCAGCGCCATCCATTCGACGAAGAAGTGCGTTTTGGCCGCGACGTTCTGCTGATACAGCGTGTGCAACAACGCGTGGCCGGTACGGTCGGCCGCGGCACAGGCGCGTTGCACGGGCTTTTCGCCGTAGTTGGCCGTGTGTCCGCCGAACGGACGCTGATAGATCGTGCCATCCGGATTGCGGTCGAACGGCATGCCCATGTGTTCGAGCTCATACACGGCGTTGGGCGCTTCACGGCACATGAATTCGATTGCATCCTGGTCGCCGAGCCAGTCGGAGCCCTTGATGGTGTCGTAGAAGTGATAGTGCCAGTTGTCCTCGCTCATGTTGCCAAGCGAGGCGCCGATGCCGCCTTGCGCGGCGACCGTATGCGAGCGCGTGGGAAACACCTTCGACAACACAGCGACCGACAGGCCCGCACGCGCGAGCTGCAGCGATGCGCGCATGCCCGAGCCGCCCGCGCCCACGATGACCACGTCGAAACGGCGACGCGGCAGGGAAGTCTTGATTGCAGCCATGTTCTTTAAACTCTCCAGAGAATCTGTGCAGCGTAGCCGGCGCATCCAACGAGCCAGAGGATGGTCAGCACCTGAAGAAACAGGCGCACGGCCATGGGCTTCACGTAATCCATCCAGATATCGCGAATGCCGACCCACGCGTGATAGAACAGGCAAAGCAGAGTCACGAACGTGGCAAGCTTCATCCACTGCATGGCGAAGATGGACGCCCAGCCTTCATAGGAGAAGCTGTGTGCGGCGAAGAACCAGAACAGCAAAACGACGGTGTACGCCGCCATCACGACGGCGGTAATGCGTTGCGCGAGCCAGTCGCGCAGGCCGTAATGCGCGCCCACGACCAGGCGCTTCGGGCCAACTCTGTTTTGGGTTGCCATGGTCTTAAAAGGCTCCGAAGATTTTAAGGGCCATCACAGCCGTGAGAAGCAGCGAGACGACGAGCACGATCAACGCGCTTTGCTTGCCGCCTTCCTTGTTCACGCCAACGTGCGTGTCGAGCAGCAGAAAACGAATGCCCGCGCAGAAGTGATGCAGATACGCCCACGACAGCACGAGCGTGATGATCTTGACGATGGGGTTGGCCAGAAAGCCCTTGAACGCGTCGAAACTGAGTTCCGAGGTCAGGCTCTGATCGAGCAGATAGAGAATGAACGGCAGCGACACGAAAAGCAGCAAGCCGCTGATGCGATGCAGGATGGACACCTTCCCCGCCAGCGGCAAGCGATACTTCGCGAGTTGACCAAGCCCGATGTTCCGGAACTCGGGCCTTGGTTTTTTTACGGCTTCAGCCATGCTAGACCCCAACTTGTTATTACACCAATCCGCGATTTTAGCGCCTTTTTATTCCGCGCTGCAGCGAAAACCGGCCTAAAACACTCTTCTAAGGCGTGTAAGAAAAGAGTATCCCTTACGTGCTTGCGCGAAACTTACGCACTGCTTGCCACCCTGCATTTCCCGCCTGCTTTCGGCGCTCAACTCAAGTCGTTCTGATAGTAATACCCGGTCGTGACATACCAGCCGCGCCGCACTTCGACCGGCCGGTCGCCATACGTATAGGAGACGCGTTCGACCGACAGCAGTGGAAAGTCCGGTTTCACATCGAGCAGGCGCGCGACCGCTGGGTCAGCGGCGACGGCGCGGATCTTTTCTGTCGCACGAATCATGCGCGTACCGAACTCCGTCTCGAACATTGCGTAGAGCGGACCCTTGTAATCGGCGAGACGCTCGGCGGTCAGGCCGCGAAAGACCGCGCCGGGCAGCCAGATTTCATCGAAAACGGTCGTCACGCCATCAAACTGCAACAGGCGCTTGATAAGAACAACGGGGTCGGCCGGTTTCAGATCGAGTTGACGCGCGATCTCGGCGGGCGCGCGCAGACGCTTGCATTCGAGCAGGCGGCTGACGTGGGGATGAGCGTCGCCGTCGTCGGGCAACAAGCGCAGGAAGCGGAACTGGACGCGGTCTTCATTGTGCGTCGCAACAAACGTGCCCTTGCCTTGACGGCGCACGAGCAGATTGTCGGCGGCGAGTTCGTCGATGGCCTTGCGGACGGTGCCCTGGCTGACTTTATAGCGCGCGGCGAGTTCGACCTCGCTCGGGATGATTTCGCCGGGCTTCCATTCACCCGTTTCGAGCCCCTGCGTGATGAGCGATTTGATTTGCTGATATAGCGGACTGAACGTAGGCGACGACGTACTCGCGGCAGCCTCAGCCGCGCTCGCGCTGCCGTTCGGGTTCGTCGTGCTCGCCGGGTTCGAATTCATGCCGCGCATTTCAACACAAAGCCGCGCCGTGCGTCCAGAGCTTTCCCTGAGAATCCTATGTCTTATATAAGACATAAGATAGTGTTGACTTTGCTTGTGACGAACCCTACACTCCTTGTCGAGCAAGGGTTTGCGGGTTGTCGTAACACCGGAAACCGAGCTGACCGGCGCGTTTGTCCTGGCGGTTTTCGCCAGATGCCGTCAGTTCTTCGGCCGCGCGACATACCGCCAGGCACGCCCTTTCGCTTTCGCCTTACGCCGATCGACCACTCGATTCGCGCGCCGCTGCCTGCCTATCGCCTCGCAACGTCAAGCGCCGTCTCGTATGGGCGCGTTGCCGTTGGACCCAAGCGAATTTCGCGTCCTTTAAGAAACCTCCCGCAAGCAACTCGCTCGAACGAGAGATTCATGGCATGACAGTCACGCCGCGCCCGTCGGTGCGCCGCTCGCCTTGGCGCCAATACAGGCGCGAAGCCGCATCGGCAGGATATCGGCCGGGCGTTCCCACGCTTCGCGGGCGGCATGGCAGGCATGTCTTTCATCAACGCTTTGCGTAACGCGCATAAAATGGCGCTTTCCCTAGCGTTCCACGCACCGTCCAGGAGAGTTATCAATGGCTAAGTCCGCAAAGCGCGTTGCCGTCACCGGCGCCGCAGGTCAAATCGGCTACTCGCTGCTGTTCCGTATCGCCAATGGCGATCTGCTCGGCAAAGACCAGCCCGTGATTCTTCAGTTGCTCGATTTGCCGCAAGCGCAAGGCGCAGTCAAGGGCGTCGTGATGGAACTGGAAGACTGCGCGTTCCCGCTGCTCGCAGGCGTGGTCGTCACGGACGACCCCAAAGTCGCGTTCAAGGACGCCGACGTCGCGCTGCTGGTCGGTGCGCGTCCGCGCTCGAAAGGCATGGAGCGTAAGGACCTCTTGTCGGCCAACGCCGAAATCTTCACGGTTCAGGGCAAGGCGCTCAACGAAGTCGCAAGCCGCGACGTCAAGGTTCTCGTGGTCGGCAACCCGGCCAACACGAACGCCTATATCGCGATGAAGTCGGCGCCGGATCTGCCGAAGAAGAACTTCACCGCCATGCTGCGCCTGGACCACAACCGCGCGCTGTCGCAACTGGCGGCCAAGTCGGGCAAGCCGGTCGCATCGATCGAAAAACTGGCTGTGTGGGGCAACCACTCGCCGACCATGTACCCCGACTTCCGCTTCGCCACCGCGGCGGGCGACGATCTGACGAAGCTCATCAACGACGATGAATGGAACCGCAACACGTTCATCCCGACGGTCGGCAAGCGCGGTGCGGCGATCATCGAAGCGCGCGGTCTGTCGTCGGCGGCATCGGCGGCTAACGCTGCAATCGACCACGTGCGCGACTGGGTGCTCGGCACCAATGGCAAGTGGGTCACCATGGGCATTCCGTCGGACGGCTCGTACGGCATTCCGGAAGACATCATCTACGGCGTGCCGGTCACGTGCGAAAACGGCGAGTACAAACGCGTCGAAGGTCTGGAAATCGACGCGTTCTCGCGCGAAAAAATGGACGGCACGCTGAGCGAACTGCTAGAAGAGCGCGACGGCGTGGCGCATTTGCTGGGCAAGTAATTTTAAGTATCGCGGGGAAGCCGGGAGGCTTCCCGCTGGCGCGAATGCATCCGATGCATCGCGCCTGATCCGAACGCGTTTGGAGCTTGCCGTGCTTTCACGGAAGCAGCCCGAGCGCGGCCGAATCAGAAGCATTGAGCAAGATCGACATCCTTTTCCCCCAATTGGACCCGACGCCGACGATGCGCGCTCTCACCCCCGCCGAAGTGCTGTTTGACGGCGACCCGCAGCCTGCTGTCCTGCCGCCCTGCGATCACTACGCGGGCAGCGAAAAGCTGATGAAGAAGTCGCTCGCGTTGCAGGCGCAACTCGGGCCGGTCTTCGACATCACGCTCGATTGCGAGGACGGTGCGGAAGTAGGCCGCGAGGCGGAGCATGCGGAACTCGTCGCGTCGTTCGTCGGCGGCGAGGAAGACCGCTTCGGGCGCGTGGGCGTGCGCATTCACGACTTCAATCACCGCGCGTGGCGCGACGACGTGCGCATCATCCTGCGCCACGCGAGGAAAGCGCCTGCCTTCGTCATGCTGCCGAAAATCCGCAGCGTCTTCGACGCCGCCGAGATGGTGGCTTTCGTCGAGGCATCGCGTTGCGAGTTCGGCATCGAGAAACCGGTGCCTTGTCATCTGCTGATCGAAACACATGGCGCGCTTCGCGAAGCCTTCGAGCTCGCGGCGCTGCCCGGCGTCGAATCGCTGAGCTTCGGTCTGATGGACTTCGTTTCGGCGCACAACGGCGCCATTCCAGATACCGCCATGCGCTCGCCCGGCCAGTTTGAACATCCGCTCGTGCGGCGCGCGAAGCTGGAAATCGCGGCGGCGTGTCATGCACACGGCAAGGTGCCGTCCCACAACGTATCGACGGAAGTGCGCGACATGGGCATCGTGGCGAACGACGCCGGGCGCGCGCGCAACGAGTTCGGCTATACGCGCATGTGGAGCATTCATCCGGAGCAGATACGGCCTGTCGTCGAAGCCTTCTCGCCACGTGCCGATGAAATCGCGCTCGCCGCCGAGATACTGCTTGGCGCACAACGCGCGCAGTGGGGCCCAACGCGTCACCGCGATACCTTGCATGATCGCGCGAGCTATCGCTATTACTGGTCGGTGCTGCGGCGCGCCGAGGCCACCGGCCAGGCAATGCCAAGCGATTACGCGTCGCTCTTCGCCACGCCGGCGCAAGGCGGCAAGGCATGACAGAGCATTTGCAGCACGCGCGCGAGCGGTTACGCAGCGCGCGTTTCAAGAAGAAGTAACGCACGCCCTGAGCGTTGAAAGGAGACTTGAAGCAATGAGCGATACCGTATCGACCGACGCACCCGCCGCAGCGGGCGCATTCAAGCCAAAGAAATCCGTCGCGCTTTCGGGCGTGACCGCGGGCAACACCGCGTTGTGCACAGTCGGCAAGACCGGCAACGACCTGCACTATCGCGGTTACGACATTCTCGATGTCGCGACCACCAGCGAGTTCGAGGAGATCGCTTATCTGCTCGTGCATGGCAAGCTGCCGAACGTCGCCGAGTTGAAGGCGTACAAGACAAAACTCAAGGCTTTGCGCGGCTTGCCCGCAAACCTCAAGGCCGCGCTCGAATGGATTCCGGCGTCCGCGCACCCCATGGACGTCATGCGCACCGGCGTATCCATGCTCGGCACCATCCTGCCCGAAAAGGACGATCACAACGTTCCCGGCGCGAAGGATATCGCCGACAAGCTGATGGCCTCGCTCGGTTCGATGCTGCTCTACTGGTATCACTACTCGCACAACGGCAAGCGCATCGAAGTCGAAACTGACGACGACTCCATCGGCGGACACTTTCTGCATTTGCTGCATGGCGCGGAGCCCTCGAAATCGTGGGTCGAAGCCATGCACGTATCGCTCAATCTTTACGCTGAACATGAGTTCAACGCATCCACGTTCACCACTCGCGTGATCGCGGGCACGGGCTCGGACATGTATTCGGCGATCGTGGGTGGCATTGGCGCATTGCGCGGCCCGAAACATGGCGGCGCCAATGAAGTCGCGTTCGAAATTCAATCGCGCTATCAGACGCCCGACGAAGCCGAGTCCGATATTCGCGCACGCGTCGAGAAGAAGGAAGTGGTGATCGGCTTCGGTCATCCGGTCTATACCATCTCCGATCCGCGTAACAAGGTCATCAAGGAAGTCGCGAAGAAGCTCTCGAAGGAAGCGGGCGACAACAAGCTCTTCAGCATCGCCGAACGGCTCGAATCCGTGATGGCCGACGCAAAGAAAATGTTCCCCAACCTCGACTGGTTCAGCGCGGTTTCGTATCACATGATGGGCGTGCCCACGGCCATGTTCACGCCGCTCTTCGTCATCTCGCGCACGGCGGGATGGAGCGCGCACATCATCGAGCAACGCATCGACAACAAAATCATCCGGCCGAGTGCGAACTACACGGGCCCCGATAATTTGAAGTTCACGCCACTAAATAAGCGAAAATAGCGGACTGCGCGATCGAATTTCGCGAGGACGAAATTCACTCCGCGCGGCAACCGTTACCAACCTCCATGTTTTGAAAGGTTTTTCGATGAATAAACTCCTGATCGCTGCAATCGTCGGCACACTGGCTACCACCAGCGTGTTCGTCAGTGCCGACGCCTTCGCCGCGACGACCACCACGGACTCGAAGGCGGCAAAGGCCAAACGCCCGGCTCCGGCACGTCGACTCATCAAGCGCTCACCCAAGGCCGAAGCGGCCGCAGCAGCGAAGACCGACCCGATTCCCGAAGGCGCCGTCAAGTGGACCTGTAAGGAAGGCGCGTCTTTCTATCTGAAAGGCGACATGAAGCGTGACACTATCGTCACCGTGAATTGGGCCAAGAAGGACTACAAGCTGCCCCGTCAGGACACCACGACCGGCGCCGATCGTTTCCACGATGCGGCAACGGGCATGGATCTCGTCGTGATCCCGTCGAAGGCAATGCTGTTCTCCGACAAAGATTCGTCGCGCCTGGCCGACGAGTGCATGACCGCCGAAATGGCTGCGGGCGCAACCGCTCCCACGCAGTCGGAAGCGTTGTTCAAGAAGGCCGAATAACAAAGTCTGCAATCAAACAGGAATCCTCGATGTCCGCACCGATCTCGAACGTCCGGCCAGAGCCGGATCAGGTACTCGTCGACATAGTCGACTACGTTCTCAACTATCGCGTCGAGAGCACGCTTGCGCTGGAAACCGCGCGCAACTGCCTGATCGACACCCTCGGCTGCGGACTCGAAGCCCTCTCGTACCCTGCCTGCACCAAGCTGATGGGACCGATCGTGCCCGGCACGATCGTCCCCAACGGCGCGAAGGTGCCTGGCACCCAGTTTCAGCTCGACCCGGTTCAGGCCGCCTTCAACATCGGCGCCATGATCCGCTGGCTCGACTTCAACGACACATGGCTCGCCGCCGAGTGGGGCCATCCGTCGGACAACCTGGGCGGCATTCTCGCCACCGCCGACTGGCTGTCACGTAACGCAATCGCCACCGGCAAGAAGCCGCTTGCCATGAAAGACGTGCTGATCGCCATGGTCAAGGCGCACGAAATTCAAGGCTGTATCGCGCTGGAAAACTCGTTCAACAAGGTCGGGCTCGATCACGTGCTGCTGGTCAAGCTCGCGTCCACGGCGGTCGTTGGTCAGTTGATCGGCCTCTCGCGCGACGAACTCATCAACGCGGTGTCGCTCGCTTTCGTCGATGGTCATTCGCTGCGCACATATCGCCACGCGCCGAACACGGGTTCGCGCAAGTCATGGGCCGCGGGCGACGCGACCTCGCGCGCCGTGCGTCTCGCGCTGATCGCGAAGACCGGCGAAATGGGCTATCCGTCGGTCTTGACCACGAAGACCTGGGGCTTCTACGACGTGCTCTTCAAGGGCAACGACTTCAAGTTCCAGCGCCCGTACGGCTCGTATGTCATGGAGAACGTGCTCTTCAAGATTTCGTTCCCGGCCGAATTCCATTCGCAAACCGCCGTCGAAGCCGCCATGACGCTGCACGGCAAGCTGAAGGAAGCGGGCAAGAGTGTCGAAGATATCGCGAAGATCACCATTCGCACGCACGAAGCGGCTATCCGCATCATCGACAAGAAGGGACCGCTCAACAATCCGGCCGACCGCGATCACTGCATTCAGTACATGATCGCCGTGCCGCTCATCCACGGCCGTCTCACCGCCGCCGATTACGAAGATTCGATCGCGCAGGACCCGCGCATCGACACCTTGCGCGCGAAGATGGAATGCGTGGAAGACCCGCAATACACGACCGATTACCACGACCCTGAGAAGCGCTCGATTGCGAACGCGCTCACCGTCGAGTTCACGGACGGTTCGAAGCTCGATGAAATCGCGGTGGAATATCCGATCGGTCACAAGCGCCGCCGCGAGGACGGCATTCCGCTGCTCGTCGAGAAGTTCAAGACCAATCTCGCGCGCCGGTTCCCGCAAAAACAGCAACAGGCGATCCTCGCGGTATCGCTCGATCAGGCAAAGCTCGAAGCCATGCCGGTCAATGAATACGTCGATTTGTATGTGATCTAGCGCCTGGAGCCGGTGCGCGCGTGCCGGCGCGTCAAACCAGGCACGACCCGGTTTCAGATTCAGGAAACGTTGCATCAAACCCAGATCAGCCCAAGGAAAATAACCATGGCCCACAATCTTCACAATACGCTCAAGGAATTCGACAGTGGTTCCGGCAAAGGCAAGTTCTACTCGCTGCCGCAACTCGGCGAAGCCCTGAAGGTCAAGATCGAACGTCTGCCGGTGTCTATCCGGCTGGTGCTCGAATCCGTGCTGCGCAATTACGACGGCAAGAAGATTTCCGAAGAGCACATCGAGCAACTCGTGAACTGGAAACCGACTGCAGCCCGCGTCGATGAAATCCCGTTCGTCGTCGCGCGCGTCGTGCTGCAGGATTTCACCGGCGTGCCCCTGCTCGCCGACATCGCCGCCATGCGCGGTGTGGCCGAACGCGCGGGCAAGGACCCGAAGGCAATCGAGCCGCTCGTGCCGGTGGATCTCGTCGTCGATCACTCGGTGCAGATCGATCACTTCCGCGAGCCGAACGCGCTCGACCTGAACATGAAGCTGGAGTTTCAGCGCAATAACGAGCGCTACCAGTTCATGAAGTGGGGCATGCAGGCGTTCGACACGTTCAAGGTCGTGCCGCCGGGCGTGGGTATCGTCCACCAGGTGAATCTGGAGTATCTCGCACGCGGCGTGCACAAGAAGACCGAAGGCAACGACACGGTCTACTACCCGGACACGCTCGTCGGCACCGACAGCCACACGACGATGATCAACGGCATCGGCGTGGTGGGCTGGGGCGTGGGCGGCATCGAAGCGGAAGCAGGCATGCTCGGCCAGCCGGTGTATTTCCTCACGCCGGATGTCGTCGGCGTCGAGTTGAAGGGCAAGCTGCGCGAAGGCTGCACGGCAACCGACCTCGTCTTGACCATCACGGAAATGCTGCGCAAGGAGAAGGTCGTCGGCAAGTTCGTCGAGTTCTTCGGCGAAGGCACGGCTTCCATCGCGGTGCCGGACCGCGCGACCATCGGCAACATGGCGCCGGAATACGGCGCCACCATGGGCTTCTTCCCGGTCGATGAAAAAACCATCGACTACTTCAAGGGCACGGGCCGTACCGACGCCGAAATCTCCGCCTTCGAGAACTACTTCAGGGCGCAGAAGCTGTGGGGCGTGCCGAAGGCCGGCGACATCGACTTCACGAAGACGCTGACGCTGGATTTGTCCACCGTCGCGCCGTCGCTGGCGGGTCCGAAGCGCCCGCAAGACCGTATCGAAATCGGCAATGTGAAGAGCACGTTTACCGACCTCTTCTCGAAGCCGGTCGGCGAAAACGGCTTTGCCAAGAAGCCCGCCGATCTGACCGCCGACTACAAGACCGCCGATGGCGTCGACGTGAAGAACGGCGACGTGCTGATCGCCGCGATCACGTCGTGCACGAACACGTCGAACCCGAGCGTGCTGCTGGCCGCCGGTCTGCTGGCCAAGAAAGCGGTCGAGGCCGGTCTGACGGTGGCGCCGCATATCAAGACGTCGCTGGCACCGGGATCGCGTATCGTCACCGAATATCTGACGAAGACCGATCTCCTGCAGTATCTCGACAAGCTCGGCTTTACGCTCGCCGCTTACGGTTGCACGACGTGTATCGGCAATGCGGGCGACCTGACGCCGGAGCTGAACGACGCCATCGTGAAGAACGATATCGTCGCGGCCGCCGTCCTGTCGGGCAACCGCAACTTCGAAGCGCGTATTCACCCGAACATCCGCGCCAACTTCCTGGCTTCGCCGCCGCTGGTGGTCGCTTATGCCATCGCGGGCAACATCACGCGCGACCTCATGACCGAGCCGGTCGGCAAGGGCAAGGACGGGCACGACGTGTATCTCGGCGACATCTGGCCGACGAGCGAGGAAGTGCATTCGCTGCTCAAGTACGCGCTCAACGCCGAAGCCTTCCGCGAGAACTACTCGCAGCTTACGAAGGATGGCGACCTGTGGAGCAAGATCGCGGGCGAAACCGGTCAGGTCTATGACTGGCCGAAGTCGACGTATATCGCGGAGCCGCCGTTCTTCGGCCACGACTTCTCGATGACCCCGGCCGACTCGATCCCCGCCGTGAAGGGCGCACGCGCGCTTGGCATCTTCGGCGACTCGGTCACGACCGACCACATCAGCCCGGCAGGTTCAATCAAGGAAACGTCGCCGGCGGGCGTGTGGTTGAAGGCGAACGGCGTGCAGAAGGCCGACTTCAACAGCTACGGCTCGCGTCGCGGCAACCACGACGTGATGATGCGCGGCACTTTCGCCAACGTGCGTATCAAGAACCTGATGATTCCGCTGAAGGAAGATGGCACGCGCGTGGAAGGCGGCCTGACGATCCATCAACCGAGCGGCGAACAGTTGTCCATCTACGACGCCGCGATGAAGTACATCGGCGACAACACGCAGACCGTGATCTTCGCGGGCGAGGAATACGGCACGGGTTCGTCGCGCGACTGGGCGGCGAAAGGCACGCAACTGCTCGGCGTGAAGGCCGTGGTGGCGCGCAGCTTCGAGCGTATCCATCGTTCGAACCTGGTCGGCATGGGTGTGTTGCCGCTGCAGTTCAAGGGTACGGACAGCGTGCAGACGCTCGGCATCACGGGCGAAGAGACGTACGATATCGAAGGTCTGGGCGACGACTTCAAGCCGCAACAAGAAGTGACGCTCGTAATCCATCGGAAGGACGGCAAGGAAGATCGCGTGCAGGTGCTGCTGCGTATCGACACGCCGATCGAAGTCGACTACTACAAGCACGGCGGCATTCTGCCGTTCGTGTTGCGCTCGCTGCTGGCGGCGTAAGCGAGTAGTCTGTAGCTTTGCAGGTGACCGCGCTCGAAAGAGCGCGGGAACATTGGACCCGGCCTCGGCCGGGTTTTTTTTCGACTATGCCTTCGAGATCGCCGCACCGGAAGGCGCCGTGCGGCGCGCGAGCCACGCGCGGGCTGCGTCGATCAAGCGCCTCGATGTGGTCGTCGGCGTGGAAACCGCCGCCAGCGAAAAAGCGCTTTCGTCCCGCGCGCCGCTTACCCAGATCGTCGAGAACGGCTGAAGTTCGACGCACTCGCCCGCATCGAGCCAGAAATCGCCGGCGTCGCCCTCGATGGTCAGCCAGATCTGGCCACGCGTAGCGCGCAGCGTTTGCGGCCGGTCGATAAACCAGCTAGTCGGCGCATCGCGCCCGTCGAGTTCAAAAGTCCTGATTTCACGCATGATGCCGCTCCCTGTCGCTCGATCGCCTGATCGCTTGATGGATGCTGCGAATGTAAAAGCGTGTCGCAGCCGTTAAGCGTATTATTCGGCCAGTGCCGAACATCTAGAATGAACACTTGCGTACAGTTACACAGGAACTGTATAGCCAGAAATACCGAACACTTCTAAGTGAATAATTTTGTCGGTATTCGCTCAAAACAGTGTGGATGGCCGTTTGGCCTAGTTGACGGCGATTTTCGGATGCGTTCGAATACTTCAAATCACTCCGCAAACACTTGATCGCAACTGTTCACTCTGTTCGACCGAACACTTAAAACGATGAACGCACTTCCGCTAAATATCGATGGCGCCACAGGCGTGCCGCTGACCGAGCAGATCGTCAGCCAGATCGAAACCATGATCCGTTCGCGCCGCGTGCTGGCGGGCGCGAAACTGCCGTCGATCCGGCAACTCGCGACCGAACAGAGCATCAGCCGCTTTCCGGTAATCGAAGCGTACGACCGTCTTGCGTCGCGCGGGCTGATTCAGCCGCGTCACGGTTCGGGCTTTTACGTGGCGAATCATGTGGACGAACACGCGCGCGATGCCGGCAATTGCGACCCGCGTCTCGCGGAAGAGGAGTCAAGCCAGATCCTCGCGCAGTTCAACTATCCCGGCGAGACGCTCAAGCTGTCGAGCGGCTTCATTCCCGAGGCATGGCGCGATGTCGATGGCCTCACGCAGGCGGTGCGGCAGGCGTCGCGCGCGGACATCGCAAGCGTGATCGATTACGCCATTCCGCACGGCGACACGAACCTGCGCCAGCAGATCCAGATGCGCCTCAACACGCTCGGCATCAACGCGGATTTGCCCAATGTGATGATCACGAGCGGCGCGAGTCAGGCGCTCGATCTCGTCGTGCGCTACATGCTCAAGCCCGGCGATACGGTATTCGTCGAAGATCCCGGCTACTACAATCTGTTTGGCTTGCTGAAACTGCAAGGCGTGCGGCTCGTCGGCGTGCCGCGTCTGGCCAACGGGCCGGATGTCGAGATGGCCGAAGCGCTTCTGAAGCAGCACACGCCCAAACTGTTCTTCATGAACACCGTGTTCCAGAACCCGACGGCGACCAACATCGCGCCGCAAGTCGCTTTCAGGCTGCTGCAACTTGCGACGCAGCACGGTTTCACTATCGTGGAAGACGACATTTATGCGGATTTTCAGACCGTGCCGACGCAACGGCTCGCATCGCTCGATCAGTTCGACCGCGTGATTTATGTGGGCGGCTTGTCGAAGACGCTGTCGTCGTCGCTGAGAATCGGCTATCTCGCGGCCAATCGCGAGCTCGTGAAGAATCTCGTCGATGTGAAAGTGCTGACGAGTCTTGGCGGCACGCGCTTCGCCGAGAGCGTTGCGGCAAGTCTGCTGGAACGCGGCACGTACAGGAAGTATCTCGAACGGCTGCGCAAGCGCGTGCGCGATTCGCTTTCGAGCGCGGTGCAGCAGTTGGAGAGCTACGGCTGGGACGTATTCGATCAACCGAGCGGCGGAAATTTCGTCTGGGCGAAGGTACCGGGTATCGAAGACTCGACGAAGCTCGTGAGTGAAGCGCTGAAGTTCGGCGTGACGCTGGCGCCGGGGAATTACTATCGGCCGAACGGCGAGGCGTGCGCGTGGGTGCGCATCAATTCGGCATACGCAGGCGACCGGCGCGCCGCACGCTTTTTCGAACACATGACGCAGACGGCCAGGGCTTAACGCTCGAAGAACTGCTTGAGCGCGTCGGTGGCGTCCTTGTCCTGGGCCAGGCGTTCGTAGAGACCGGCCGCGCCTTCATAGATGCGATGCTCGGCATGTTCGTCACCGATAAAGCCCGCGATCTCTTCCATCTCCGCGACCCATCGATACGCCTTGGGCGGCATGCGCGGCACGCTATTCGCAAGCCATTTGGCGAGCTCGGGCTGACTCGCCGATAACTCGTCGAAGAGCGCATCGCCCGCGCCATTGCGAAGCGCGGCGAGCGACATGGCCGCGCCGATCGCGGTCAATCCCTTCGTGATTCCCGCATACGACATCTTGAGCGCCGATGCCGCGCCGACAGGACCATCGAGCACGTGTACGTCGAGGCCCGCATCGGCGAGTGCGAGCGTACGGTGCGCTTGCGGTCCCGACACATAGAACTTTGGCGCGGATGGCAAACCGATGATCGCGCCATCGACGAACGGAACGTCGAGCGCTTCTGCCACGCGCTTGACCGTCGCCGGACTGACCGCGTTGCAATCGACGTAGAGAGGCTTACGGGCGGCCCGCGCAAGCACGGGCGCCAGACGGTGCGCCGATTCGACCGCCACCGCGGGCGGCACGATCGATAGAATGAAATCGCACTCGGCGAAGCGGTCGGGACTTGCGTCTTCGATCCCCGCCTCGCGCGCGCGAGCGATGCTGGCCTCGCTGCGCCCTTCGAGCGTCGTCAAGACACGCGCGCCCTTCTGCGTCAGCCTGTGTCCGACAGCCGCGCCCATGCTGCCCGCGCCGAGCAAACCCACGACCGTTCGCGTCACCTGCTTCTCCTGTCGATGCGCGAGCGTCGTGATAACGCCCGCGCGTTTCCATCAACGATGCTCGGTCACGAACTTGGTGACGAGATACGCTTCCATCGCCTCGCTGCCGCCTTCCGAACCGTAGCCCGAATCCTTCACACCGCCGAACGGCGTTTCAGGCAAGGCAAGCCCGTGATGGTTGATCGACAGCATGCCGCTTTCGATATCGTCCGATACCGCCGCCGCAGTCGCCGCCGAACTCGTGTACGCATAAGCGGCGAGACCGTAAGGCAAGCGATTCGCTTCGGCGATGACTTCGTCGTACGACTTGAACGACGCGATAGGCGCAATCGGGCCGAACGGCTCTTCGGTCATGATGCGCGCGTTCATGGGCACGTCCACCAGCACGGTCGGCGCGAAGAAGTAACCTTCGCGGCCCACGCGTTCGCCGCCCGTCAGCACCTTTGCGCCGTGCTCGCGGGCATCGGCGACGAGGCGTTCCATGGCTTCGAGACGGCGGCCGTTGGCGAGCGGGCCCATTTGCACGCCGTCGTCGAGACCGTTGCCGACCTTCACCGCGCTCGCCGTCGCGACGAAGTGATGCACGAACTCTTCATACGCCGCTTCTTCGACGAGAAAGCGCGTAGGCGAGATACACACCTGACCGGCGTTGCGGAACTTGGCCGATGCCAGCATCTTCGCCGCGCGCGGCACGTCCGCGTCCTTGAAGACGATAGCGGGCGCATGTCCGCCGAGCTCCATGGTCACGCGCTTCATATGCTCGCCCGCCAGCGATGCGAGCAGCTTGCCCACCGGTGTGGAACCCGTGAACGAAATCTTGCGGATGGCCGGATGCGCGATCAAATATTTCGATACATCCGCCGGCACGCCGAACACGAGATTCAGCACGCCCTTGGGCAAACCCGCATCGGCATAAGCCTGCACGAGCGCCGCGCAACTCGCGGGCGTTTCCTCCGGTCCCTTCAACACGACCGAGCAGCCCGAGGCCAGCGCCGCCGACACCTTGCGCACCGCCTGATTGATCGGGAAGTTCCACGGTGTGAAAGCGGCTACGGGACCGACGGGCTCGCGCGTCACGATCTGGCGCACCGCGTCCGAACGCGACGGAATCACGCGGCCATACGTGCGGCGCCCTTCTTCGGCAAACCATTCGATGATGTCCGCAGCCGACAGCGTCTCGATGCGCGCTTCCCCGAGCGGCTTGCCCTGCTCCATCGACATAATGGCGGCGATCTGCTCCGCGCGGTCGCGGATGTTCTGCGCGGCGCGACGCATCAGCTTGCTGCGCTCGTACGGCGAAACCTTGCGCCATTCCTTGAAGCCACGCGCGGCGGCATCGGCGGCAAGCGAGAGTTCGTCGATGCCCGCGAGCGCGAGACGGCCGATTTCCGCTTCGCTCGCGGGATTGATCACGGCGGTGTCGCGCGAGCCGGCGCGCCATTCGCCATCGATATAAAGCTGTGTGTTCGGATATGACGGAAGGTCGGAACGCGTATTGCTCATGCATGTTCTCCTGACGAGTGGTTCGCGGCAAACGACGATGTTAACCCGAGCCCGTAAAATCTGCTGACCCGTCCGTCGACGACACACGGATAGTTGCAGAGCAAATCAATTCGATTCAAAGGAAAGCCGCATGTTCGACCAATGCCTTTACTTCAACACCACGGCGCTTGCACGCACATTGGAGCGCGAGTGGACGAAAGCGTTCAAGCCGTTCGGCCTTACGCCGTCACAAGGCTTCATGCTGCGCGCGATCGTCGAGCATCCCGGCTTGCTGCAGGGCGAGCTTGCCGATGCGCTCGCCATTTCGCGACCCACGGCCACGCGCACGCTGGACGGCTTACAAAAGCTCGGCTTGGTCGAACGCTGGTCGACCGACAGGGATGGACGCGAGGCATCGATTCATCCGACAGCCGCGGCGCCTGCGCTGATGAAGCGCATAGGCTCGATGAGCTCGGAGGTCACGAAGCGCATGAGGCGCAAGCTCGGGTCCGCGCACTTCGACGAGACGGTGTCGAACGTGAGAGACGTGCGCGCGAGTCTGGAATGAAAACGCCCGCTCTGAAGCGGGCGCGGGTCTTACGTTACATCGAAGCTTACATCGGCGGAGCGACGCCGTCCTTTTCCACCACGATACGCTGCGCGGCAAAGTCGCCACCTGCCGGACTCGCCACGACGAACACCTTCTTGCCAGGCTTCAGGTCGTCATGCGAAGCGGGCGCGAAGGTCACGACCGGCACGTTCGGCGGCACGGTGACAGCGTTCGAGCCGCCCTTGTACGACAGCTTGAGATCGCGTCCGCTCGTGCCTTGCACGACCTGATCGACGTTCGCGTTGGTCATCGAGCTTTGCGGGCCGAGGTCCCACGCGTAGTGGCCTTCACCCGTGCCGCGTGCCGCTTCCGGAAACACCAGCACCTCGGTTGCGGTCATCTTGCCGTCGGTGCCCGTGGTCGCGGCCGTGCCGACGAACTGACCCGGCTTGATGTCTTCGAGCTTGATGTTCTTGAGCGCCGTGACGGGCGTGTCGGCCTTCACCGCGACCTTGACCGTGTCGCCGCTACGCCGATGCACCGTCATCGTGTCGCCGGACAGGGACACGATATCGCCGCGAATACGCGTGGGTTTGGCAGCGGGCGTCTGCGCGAAGGCCGCGCTCGTGAGTGCGAGCGCCGCGATGCTGACGCCGAGTTTCATGCGAATCGACATGGATTCTCCTTTGGTATCGATAAGGGTCAAGCGAAGAGACTTCTTCAGGAACCGCCGAACCAGTTATAGCCCTGGTTCTCCCAGTAGCCGCCGGGGTAATCGTTGGTCACGGTGATCGCGACGATATGCTTCGGATTCTTGTAGCCGAGCTTGGTCGGCATGCGCAGCTTCATCGGAAAACCGTATTTGGGCGGCAAGGTCTGACCGTCGTAGCTGAGCGTGAGCAAGGTTTGTGCATGCAGCGCGGTCGGCATGTCGATGCTGGTCGAGTAATTGTCCGCACAGTGAAAGGCCACGTATTTCGCGGTCGTATCCGCGCCTGCATGCAGCAGAAAATTCGCGAAGCGCACGCCGCCCCACTTGCCTATGGCACTCCATCCTTCAATGCAAATGTGCCGTGTCACCTGGCTCTCTTGCGGCATGGCATGAAGCTCGTCGAGCGTCCAGACCCGCTTGCCTTTGACCAGGCCGCCGACCTGCAGCTTGTAGCTCGAAGCGTCCACTTCGGGCACTTCGTCGATGTCGTAGAACGCGTTGAAGGGAAACGGACGCGTAATCATCGAATCGGGATAAGTCGGCGCGAGTTGCTTGGGATCGAAGAGCAACGCCTGCATGTCGTCGTTGAAGGACGAGATCTTGCGCAGCATCGCGTTGACGGATTTGTCGTCGGTGATGTTGCAGCCGGACAGCATCGCGAGACCGCCGAGCGAAAGAATGCGCTTGCCGAATAAACGGCGCGCGGGGGCCTTTAATTCCTTCGCCGCATCTTTAACGATGAGTTCGGCGTCCGTTCGTGTTTTAAAAAGCTTGAGCGACATGAATCAACGTCCCTTGATCATCAACACGAGCGAACGCGGCACGAGCGCGACCATGGCGACATGCACGACGAAGAACGCCACCAGAAAGCTCATGCCGAGGAAATGCACGACGCGTGCGTTGTCGTAGCCGCCCATCAGCGCGCGTAAAAGCGGGAACTGCACCGACTTCCACACGACGAGGCCCGACAGAATGATGACGACGATATCCACTATGACCGCCAGATACGCGAACTTTTGCACGGCGTTGTAGCGCGTGAGATCGTCGTGACCGAGCTTGCCGCGCACGGCGGCAATGCCATCGGCAATGATGCTTTTGATGCTGAGCGGAAACATGCGCTCGCGCAGACGGCCCGTCGCAACGTTCATCCCGACATAGACGATGAAGTTCGCCACGAGCAGCCACATGGCCGCGAAATGCCATTGCAGCGCACCGCCGAGCCAGCCGCCGAGCGTGATGGCCGGATAAAACGTGAACGCTTTGAAGATCGGCGATGCGTTGTAGATTTGCCAGCCGCTCGTCACCATGATGAGTATGGCGAAGGCGTTGACCCAATGTGTGATGCGAAGCCAAAGCGGCTGCACGGAATGTCGCGAATTGTTCTGCACGTCTTTCTCACGGAGCAAACACAGGACCGATGGTAGCCAGCCCGCTCTGATCGATCCATGACGCATCGATGACTTTTTTGTCATTTTCGACGGACCGTTCGAGCGCACTGGCAAAATGACGGCAATACAAAGCAAGAATGCCGCGCATGACCATCCTCGTTATAGAAGACGATCGCAAGACCGGAGACTACCTGAAAAAAGGGCTTATCGAGTCCGGGTATCAGGTCGATCTCGTGCGCAACGGCACCGACGGTCTGCATCAGGCGCTGGCGAACCCTTACGAGCTGATCGTGCTCGACGTGATGCTGCCCGGCATCGACGGATGGCAGGTCATGTCGGCGTTGCGCGCGAAACGTGACTTGCCTGTCATCTTTCTCACGGCCCGCGACCACGTCACGGACCGTATCCACGGTCTCGAACTCGGCGCGGACGACTATCTCGTCAAGCCCTTTTCCTTCACCGAACTCGTGCTGCGCATTCGCACGCTCTTGCGTCGCGGCGTGATGCGCGAATCGGACATGTTCCAGATTGCCGATCTCCACGTCGATGTGCTGCGCCGCAAGGTGACGCGCAAGGGCATGGATATCGCGTTGACGAACAAGGAATTCGCGCTGCTGCATCTCTTTTGCAAGCATCAGGGCGAGGCGTTGTCGCGCACGCAGATTGCCTCGGAAGTGTGGGACATGAATTTCGATAGCGACACCAACGTGGTCGATGTCGCCATCAAGCGTCTGCGCGCGAAGATCGACAATCCGTTCGAGCCTAAGCTGATTCATACGGTGCGCAGTATCGGCTATTCGTTTGGGGAAGAGCCTTGAACGACGCCGTCTTGCGCTGGCTGCCGCCGCAGCCGTCGCGCTCGCTTGCCGTGCGTATTGCCGTGTCGTTCGTGCTGATCGTGTGCGTCGTGGTCGGCATGGTCGGCGCATCGCTCTATCACGCGACCAACTCCGCCCTCTCCACGCGTGCGGATTATCAGTTGATCGCCCGTGTAGAACACTATCGCGCGCTGCTGCACGACCTCTACACGATCAAGGAAATCGAAGCGCGGCCGCGGCTTTTCGAAACCATGCTCGGCGACCGGCAGGACGTGATCATCTTCCGGCGTGCGGGCGCGGCGCCGTTCATCGCCGTCAATCCCGAGAACATGCCGCTGCCGCCGCTGCAGACCGTGCCCGTGACACGCGCAGTCGCGCTCGACGATCTCTTCGAAGGCACGCGCGCCGATGGTGTGCGCATGCGCTGGCTCGGTGCGCAGGCGCGTATCGGCGAAAGCGGTGAAGTGGTTGAGATCATGGCCGCGCACGTGATGACGCAGGAAGCGCACGTGTTGTCGGCGTATCTCGTGCGCGTTTGGATCACCGTGATCGCCGCCGTGCTCGTTACGATGCTGCTCGCTTACTGGGTCACGAGCCGCGGGTTGATGCCGCTCAGGCTCATGGCGGACAAAGCCGCCGAGATCGCGCCGGACAGCATGTCGGCGAGACTCGACGTCGCGCACGCGCCGCAGGAACTCCAAAGCCTCGCGGCTTCGTTCAACGCCATGCTCGACCGGCTCGAACACGGCTATGCGCGCCTCGTGCAGTTTTCCGCCGATCTCGCGCACGAACTGCGTACGCCGATTGGCGTGTTGATCGGCGAGACGCAGGTAACGCTCGCGCATGAACGCAGCGTGGCGGAGTATCGCACCGTGCTCGAATCGCATCTGGAGGAACTGGAGCGAATCGCGCGCATTGCGCAGAACATTCTGTTTCTGGCGCAGGCGGATCACGAAACGCAACGCATCGAATGCGAGAAGCTCGATATCCGGGACGAACTCGACAACCTCGCCGCTTACTTCGAAGGCATCGCGGAAGAACGGCACATCAGCTTCGATATCGAGGCAAGCGGCCAGGTAGTTGCAAACGCAATCATGTGCCGCCGCGCGATCGGCAACGTGGTCGTCAATGCGGTGCGTTACGCGAGCGCAGGCACGGTCGTGCGCCTGTCGGGTCACGCGGATGCGGACGGCGCATGCATCGTCGTGGGCAATCGCGGCGCGCGTATAGAAGACGCCGAACTGGCGCGTCTCTTCGACCGCTTCTATCGTGGCGATGCGGCTCGTAGCGAGTTCACGGAGTCCAGCGGGCTCGGCCTTTCCATCGTCCAGGCAATCATGCGCATGCATGGCGGCAGCGCGTCGGCGCGTTGCACGCAGGACGGCTGGATCGAATTTGAACTGCGCTTTCCTGCCTCATCCTTGCTCAAGCTATAAAAATTCTTATAGCAAGTATTGTGGAAGAAAGGCTACAGCTTCCCCTCGAAGCGTTTACCGCTAGCTGACATTTCGCTATATTCCACGCGACATAACGATGGCGTTCATCGCGCAACGGTATGTCCGACGAAACCCTTCGGCGTGAACACAACAGCCGCACAAGCGGCGCCGCTTCGCATGGCAAATCGTCACTCGCGAACAGCAAATAACAAGGAAAGATCGATGAAGCAGAAAATCCTGGCGCTCGCCATCCTCGGGACCTTCGGCATGGCCGCGCATGCGCAAAGCAGCGTCACGCTTTACGGCCTGATCGACGCCGGTATCACCTATGCGAACAAGGTTTCGACCGGACCGAATAGCCACGACAGCCTCGTGAAGTACGGCGACGGCGTTGCATCAGGCAGCCGCTGGGGTCTGCGCGGACAGGAAGATCTGGGCGGCGGGCTCAAGGCCATCTTCGTCCTGGAAAGCGGCTTCAATAGCGGCGATGGCACGCTCGGCCAAGGCGGCGCGGAATTCGGCCGGCAAGCCTTCGTCGGTCTGTCGAAGAACGATGTCGGCGCGCTGACCTTCGGTCGCCAGTATTCGTTCTCCACCGATGTCATCGGCGGCAATTACACGATGGGCAGCCAAACGCCCGCCGGCAATTACGCGTACCACATCAACGATCTGGATCAGTTGACTTCGAGCCGTATCAACAACTCGGTGAAGTTCAACAGCGCGAGCTTCTATGGCGTAACCTTCGGCGCCATGTACGGCTTTTCCAATTCGACGCAATTCGCGGGCACGCCGACCACCACGGGCGCGGGCGCGACGCAAGGTTCGTCGAGCACGTACAGCTTCGGTTTGAACTACAACCAGGGACCGTTCGGCATCGGCGCGGCGTACACCAACATCCGCTTCCCGAATGGCGCGACGCCTGCATTCAGCACGAACATCGCGAACATCGCCACGGGCGGCCTGCGCGATCTCGAAACCTATGGCGTCGGCGCGCGCTACACGTTCTCCGCGGCCACGGTCTGGGCGAACTGGACGCATACGACGTTCGAACCGCTGGTCGCGGCATCGTCGAAGTTGAACAACTACGAAATCGGCGGCAAGTACAACATCACGCCGGCGTTCAGCGCGGGTCTCGGCTATACGTTCTCAAAGCTCGACGACAACTTCGAAGGCAAATGGCATCAGATCAACGGCGCGGTGGATTACGCGTTGTCCAAGCGCACCGATGTGTATTTGCTCGGCATCTATCAGAAGGCGTCGGGCAGCAACACGGTTGCCGGCCGCAATGTGCCGGTGCAAGCGGAAATTGGCTCGTCGACGGCCTTTATCGGCCAGAGTGCCGGAGCGAACACGCAGTTCGTCACGCGCGTCGGCTTGCGGCATCGGTTCTGACCGGCTTTCGAGCCTGCCTCAAACGAAAAGCCCCGCGAATGCGGGGCTTTTTCATCAAGCAACCGGTGCAGGCACCGCCTGTCGCCGGGCGAGCAAGCCGTGTATCTGCGCGACGACCGCCGCACCCTCGCCGACCGCGGCCGCCACGCGCTTGGTCGAACTCGAGCGGACATCGCCGATGGCGAACACGCCCTGCACGCTCGTCTCCAGCATCATCACGCCTTGCGTGCGGCCCTCGTGCGCTTCCGGCCCGGTCAGCACGAAACCCTTCTCGTCCGTGTTGACGTTGCAATTGGTCAGCCAGTCCGTGTTCGGGTCCGCGCCCGTGAAGAGAAACAGATGCCGCGATTCGAGCCGCCACGGCCCCTCCGGCGTCTTGCAGACGACGGCGCTCAACATGCGATCGTCGCCTTCGAGCGAGGCGATCTCCGTATGCGTGCGCACCGTCACGTTCGGCAAGGACGCAATGCGCTCGACCAGATAATGCGACATGCTGGCCGCGAGCCCCGCGCCGCGAATCAGCACATCCACGTGCTTTGCGTGCGAAGCGAGATACACGGCCGCCTGTCCCGCCGAGTTACCGCCGCCGACCAGCACCACTTCCGAGTTCTTGCACAACTTGGCCTCGACCGGCGACGCCCAGTAGTACGTGCCATGCCCTTCGTACTTTTCGAGCCCGGCAATGGCTGGCCGCCGATACGCCGCGCCCGATGCAATCACCACCGTCTGCGTCGCCACGCACGTGCCGTTCTCGAGTTCGATCCGAATGGGCGTCGCACCGCAATGCAGCGCCTTGATGCGCGTGGGAATGGCGATATGCGCGCCGAACTTCTGCGCCTGCACGAACGCGCGTCCGGCAAGCGCTTGCCCTGAAATACCGGTCGGAAAGCCGAGATAGTTTTCGATACGCGAACTCGCGCCCGCTTGTCCGCCCGGCGCGCGGCAGTCGAACACGGCAACCGATAATCCCTCCGACGCCGCATACACCGCCGTGGCGAGCCCGGCCGGTCCCGCGCCGACGATCGCGACATCGTAGACATGGCTCGGATCGAATTCCGGCAGCCAGCCGAGTTGCGTCGCCACCTGGTTCTCGGTCGGCGCGCGCAATACGGTGCCGTCCGGACAGATCACCAGGGGAAAGTCGGCTTTCGAAGCCGAGATGCGTTCGAGCAGCGCGATGGCATCGGGATCGGTACACGCGTCGATTACCGTGTGCGGATGGCCGTTGCGCCGCAAGAAACCTTGCAGCGAAACCAGACGCCCATCGTCGGACTGGCCGAGCAGCACCGGTCCGCTGCCTTTTTCGATCAAGCCGACGCGCCGCAGAATCAGCGCCCGCATGATGCGCTCGCCCAGTTCCGCTTCCGCGACGAGCAGCGCGCGCAGACGCTCGGGCGGGATCACCACGCCTTCGACATCCTCGGCGGCCATGCCATCGACGAGACACGGCTTGCCCGAAAGCTGCGCCACTTCCGCCAGGAAATTGCCCGGACCATGCTCGACAACCAGATGCACGCGGTCGAGCGCATCGCGCCGCGTCACGCGCACCGAACCGCTCAGCACGATCACCATGCCGCGCCCGAGATCGCCCGTGCGAAAGAGCCACTCGCCCTTGCGCCAGCGCGCCGCGCTGCCGAAGCGGCTCATGCGTTCGATCTCGTTCGCCGTGAGGATGGGGAACATCTGATGCATGCGCGAATTCAGCGGCGAATATGGCGCGTTTTCATCCGCTGCCGCAGGCTCGACGACGGTCGTCGACGGAACGACGTTCGGATCTTCCGACGACGGCACGCGCGCGCTCCATGCCACGACATTGGGCATATCCGCGCCGTGCTCGTTGTTCGGGGTTGTACTCATGCGCGATCTCCGTGTGGAAAACCAGCTTCATGCAAGGATGCGGAGCCCGTGGATGCCGCCGTCGCGGAAGACGCCGCAGCCGATGCGCCCGGCGCCTGTTTCACGGGCCACGGGCACATTGCCGCCATCTCGGCGACTTCTTCCGGCGTGGCCGCGACGATCTGGCCGAACTCGGTCAGCTTCGCGACATCGAAGCCGGCGAGACGCCAGGCATCGAGCCCGCCCGTGAGCGGCACGACATCGTTGAAGCCCGCGTTGCGCATGGTCTTCGCCATCCACGCAGCGGACACTTCATTCGGGCACGAACAGTAGATGACGATCTTGCGCGACTTGTCGTAGTTTTCAATGATCTTCGCCAACTCGCGTTCATCGGCGAACACGGAGCCGGGAATCGTGAACGGATCGAGCATGCGCTTTTCCGGCGAGCGGATATCGAAGATCACCGGCACGGGTTCGTCGCGCATCATCGTGTAAAGCGTGTCCACGCTGATGCGCGCTTTTTCCAGCGTCGCCATGAGCGCGCGGCGACGCCACCAGCGATACGCCACATACACCGCGAGCAGCACCGCGACGACCATGATGGCCTGCCGGCCGAGTTGCGAAATCATGGCGAAGACCATTTCCAGTTCGGCCGCGAACAGCACGCCGACCGTAAGGCCAACCGTGCCCCACAGCGCAATGCCAAGACCGTCCCAGGTAATGAAGCTGCGCAGCTTCACGCCCATGGCGCCCGCGAGCGGCACGGACACGAGCGACAAACCGGGAATGAACTTCGCCACGAGCAGAATGCGCACGCCCCACCGGCCGAAGAAGCGCTCGGTTTTCTTGACGCAGGTATCGCGCGACAGCGAGAGCTTGCAGATGGTCTTGAGCGTGCGGTCGCCGTATTTGCGGCCGCCTTGGAACCAGACGAGATCGCCGATCACGCCGCCCGCGACCGCCACGCACAGAACACCGATGAGCGGTGGCCAGAACGCCGCGCCATTCACCGCCATCAGCGCGATGGACGCGCCGACGACGATCATCGTTGGCATGGCGGGCACGGGCAGCCCGAGCGCCGCGCCCATCACATTGACGAATACGATCAACGGGCCGAATCGATCGACGAGCTGGTGGAGCAACATGGGATTCTCCGCGCAAGGGGCAGCCTGACGAGACGACGGGTTTTGCGCGTGGCGGCAGCGCAGATCGGCGCTGGAATGAGAAACGAGCAGGCTACCGCTCGTGGTTCACTGCGGTGCACGCGGCGCCGGACCGGCGTTCGTCACATTTAAGGGAGGAGTGTAGCGCGGAAAGGGGATACAAGCTTGCATCGTGCAACCTTTGGGGCGGTTGCCGGGTGCGCTGCGGGTTGGCTCGCGCGGACGCCGTGAAAACACGGCGCCCTGCCTCATTCAAACGCGCTGATCGGCGATATACGCGCGAATCACATCGGCGAAAGACTTGTCGCCCGTGAGCCCGAGTTCTTCAGCACGCGCTGGATTCCACGCGCCCGGCCAGCTTCCCACGATCTTCTCGATGCGCGGCTCCGGCTCGAAGTCGATGCGCGCCACGACTTCATCGCCCGCGACTTCACGCAGCGCCGCGACCATCTCGTTCACGCTCACCGAAAGCCCCGGCAGATTGATCACTGGCCGAAGACCCAGCTTCGCGCGCTCGATCTCGCATCCGGCGATGAGCGCGTCCACCGCGCTTTTCGGCGAGAGCAGCCAGACGCGCGTGTCGCCATCGACGGGACATACCGAGCGCTCGCCATTGAGCGGCTCGCGGATGATGCCGCTCGCAAACGACGACGCCGCCGCGTTCGGCTTGCCCGGCCGCACGCTGATGGTCGGCAGGCGCAGCACGCGGCCATCGACAAAACCACGCCGTGAGAAATCGGACAGCAGCAATTCCGCGATGGCCTTCTGCGTTCCATACGACGATTGCGGGTTGAGCGCGGTGTCGTCCTGCACGACTTCCGGCAGCGTTCCGCCATACACCGCGACCGAACTCGTGAACACGACGCGCGGCACGTGGCCCCGCGCGCGGCACACTTCGAGCAGCGCGCGCGAGGCATCGAGATTGATCTTCATGCCGAGGTCGAAGTCGGCTTCCGCCTGGCCGCTCACGATGGCCGCGAGATGAAAAATCGCTTCCGTCTTCGTATCGATGTAGCGCTCGAGCGTGGCCTTGTCCGAGATGTCGCCGGTTTCGGCTTTGACGCGCTTGTCGTCGAGAAGCGCGGCATCGCTCGGGCGCGCGACATCGAGCAATACGAGTTCGGTGACCGGCTTGCCGTCGAGTTCGCCTTTTTCCAGCAGACGTTTGGCGAGCTTTTGCCCGAGGAAGCCTGCGCCTCCCGTGATGAGAACCTTCATGTCGTCTCCTTTTTTATAGGTAAGGCTTGAGCCAGCCGAGGCCCGCGGACGTACCTGCTCTCGGGCGATACTCGCAGCCAATGTAGCCTTCGTAGCCCAGCGAATCGATGAGATCGAACAGATACGGGTAGTTGAGTTCGCCCAGATCCGGCTCGTGTCGATCCGGCACGCCCGCAATCTGAATATGGCCGATGCCCGCGTTCTCGCGTTTCATGTCGCGCTTGAGTTTGACCGCGATATCGCCTTCCACGATCTGACAGTGATAGATGTCGAATTGCACTTGCAGATTCGGCGCGCCGATTTCATCGCAGATAGCCTGTGCTTCGTCCTGACGATTGAGGAAGAAGCCGGGAATGTCGCGCGTGTTGATCGGCTCGATCACGACATCCACGTTCGCCGATTCCGCCTGCTTCGCCGCATACGCGAGATTTTTCAGGTAGATCGCCTTGCGCTCCTCGCGCGACTCGCCGGGCTTGATGAGTCCCGCCATGAAGTGCAGTTTCTTGTTGCCGAGCGCGGCGGTGTATTCGAGCGCCTTGTCCACGCTCTTCTTGAATTCGTCCTCGCGGCCCGGCAAGGACGCGATGCCGCGTTCGCCCGCGGCCCAGTCGCCCGGCGGCGCGTTGAAAAGCGCTTGCGTGAGGTTGTTGTCCTGCAATCGGGTTTTGATGTCCGATGCCGAGAAGTCATAGGGAAACAGGAATTCGACCGCCTTGAAACCGTCTTTCGCGGCTGCGCCGAAGCGGTCGAGGAACTCGTGTTCCGGGTACATCATCGTGAGGTTGGCTGCAAAGCGGGGCATTGCGGTTGTCTCCTTTTCAATGCGTTCGATTCCGGGTATTGACCACTAAAGTCAGCGCGTTACTTGCTCTTGGTTGCGGTCGCCGAGTGCCGCTGCGGCGTCGTTACCGCACGCGGCCTTCGCAACCTCGCACGGCTCTCACCAACGCGCACCGAACGTCGTGCGCAAATCCTCGAGCGCGCTGTCGGGCAACGGCGCAGGCCTCGGCATCGTCGATAAGTAAAGCTGCGCCGTCTCCTCCAGTTCCTCCAGCGCATACGACGCATGCGCCACCGACTTTTCCCACACCACCGGTCCGAGCCGCTCAAGCAAGACCGCGCGCACCGTCGATGCCAGCGCCGCCACTTCTTCCGCCACGGCCGGATCGCCCGGACGTCGATAGCGAATCAGCGGCACATGGCCGACTTTCATGACGTAGTACGGCGTGATCGGCGGCAACACGTCCTCGTTTTTCCAGACGCCCGCGAGCGTCAGCGCGACGAGATGCGTCGAATGCGTATGCACGACGCCGTGCGCATCCGCATTGTTCTCGTAGATGCGCCGATGCAGCGCCAGCGTCTTGGATGGACGTCCGCCCGACACATGCTTGCCTTCCAGATCCACCTTCGCGATATCCGCCGGATCGAGCCGGCCGAGGCACGCGTCGGTCGGCGTGATGAGCCAGCCATCGTCGAGACGCGCGCTGATATTGCCCGCGCTGCCCACGGTATAGCGACGTTCGTACAGGCTCGCGCCCGTCACGCAGATTTCCTCGCGGATACGGTTTTCGTTCGACGACATCATGCCACCCCGTCCAGCGCCTTCAAGGCCTTCGCGAAGAAATCCGTCGTGCCGAAGTTGCCCGACTTGAGCGCAAGCGCGAGCGGCGCATCGTCTGCATTGGCGCCGATGGATTGCGTCGCGGGCACACCCGGATCGATCTGCGGTCCGATACGCAACGAACGCACGTCGAGCGCCTGCACGACCGCGCCCGATGTCTCGCCGCCCGCGACCACGAACTTGCGCACGCCTGCGTCGCGCAGTTGCCGCGCAATCGCGGCGAGCGCGTCTTCAACCAGCTGTCCCGCCTTCTCCACGCCCAGTTCCTTCTGCACGGCCTTTACGTCATCCGGCGAAGACGTTGCGTAGATGAGCACGGTTTCATCGCCATGACTGCGCGCGAATTCCAGCGCCTGATCGACGACCGCTTCGCCGCGCGACAGCGCCAGCGGATCGACGCGAAAACTCGGCTTCGACGCGCGCCACGCCGCGACCTGCGCATTCGTGGCCTTCGACGCGCTGCCCGCGAGCACCACCGACCTGCCTTCGATCTTCGGCAGCTCGCCCGCATCTTCCGCATGAGCAAGCAGATTCGCCGCGCGATAATTTTCCGGCAGTCCAAGCGCGATACCCGAGCCGCCCGTGATGAGTTTGAGGTCACCGAGGGCGTCGCCGAGTACGAAGAGATCGGCGTCGGAAATGGCATCCGCGATAGCCAGGCGCACGCCATCCTTCTTCAGTTCGGCGATGCGCGCGCGTACCGCATCCGCGCCCTTCATGACCGTGTCGTAGCGAATCAGGCCGACCTTCGACTTCGTTTGCCGTTGCAGCACGCGCACGAGGTTGGGATCGGTCATTGGCGTGAGCGGATGGTTCTCCATGCCCGATTCATTCAGCAGCACGTCGCCGACGAAGAGGTTGCCGCGAAAGATCGTGCGGCCGTTTTCGGGAAACGCGGGGCAGGCAATGGTGAAGTCGTCGTTCAGCGCTTCGAGCAAGGCGTCCGCGACCGGGCCGATATTGCCCTTGTCGGTGGAATCGAAGGTCGAGCAATACTTGAAGATGAACTGGCGGCAGCCTTGCGCGCGCAGCCATTCGAGCGCTTCGAGCGACTGACGCACGGCGTCCTCGGCGGGAATCGTGCGCGATTTCAGCGCGACGATCAACGCGTCGGCTTCGATCTTCGTCCCGGCTGCCGGAACGCCGATGCTTTGCACCGTGCGCATGCCGCCGCGCACGAGCATGTTGGCGAGATCGGTCGCGCCGGTGAAATCGTCTGCGATGCAGCCAAGCAAGGCCTGCGCCATTATTTCGCTCCCTTCGGGACTTCGATGCCCGGAAAAATTTTGATGACTGCGGAATCGTCCTCGCCGCCGTGTCCGGCAGTCGAGGCCATCATGAACATCTGATGCGCGGCCGCCGAAAGCGGCAGCGGAAACTTCGACGTGCGGGCCGTATCGAGCACGAGGCCCAGGTCCTTCACGAAGATATCGACGGCGGATAGCGGCGTGTAGTCGCCCGAGAGAATGTGCGGCACGCGGTTCTCGAACATCCACGAATTGCCCGCGCTGTGCGTGATGACGTCGTAGAGCGCGTCCGGGTCCACGCCTTCGCGCAGGCCGAGCGCCATGGCCTCGGCGGCGGCGGCGATATGCACGCCCGCCAGCAACTGGTTGATGATTTTTACCTTCGAGCCCGCGCCGTGCTCCTCCGACAGCCTATAAACCTTGCCCGCGATGGCATCGAGCACGTCTTCGCAGGCGGCGTAGGCATCGGCGGGGCCGGAGGTCATCATCGTCATTTCGCCGGATGCCGCCTTGGCGGCGCCGCCCGATACCGGCGAGTCCAGCATCAGCACGCCGGTTGCCGCGACGCGCTTGCCGAGCTCCACCGCGAAACCCGGCGCGACCGTCGCGCAGGCGAGCACGACGCTGCCCGGTTTCATCGCCGGGACCGCGCCGTTATCGCCGAACAGAACGGCTTCGGTTTGCGCGGCGTTCACGACCAGCGTGACGACGACCTCACACTTGCCGCCCATTTCGGCCGGCGACGCGCATGTAATGCCGCCTTCGGCCGCGAACGAATCGAGCGCTTGCTGGCGGACATCGCATGCATGCACGGCGAAGCCCGCGCGCAATAGCGAGCGCGCGACGCCCAGACCCATTGCGCCCAGCCCGATGACTCCCACGTTTCTTGACATAGCGTTCTCTTGATTTTCGATGAAGCGGTTAGCAAAGGCCCGCTTCCGCCAGTCGGCGCGCGGCGTTGTAGAGATGTGTCTGAGCGGCGTTGCGCGCGGCCATGGGGTCGCCGGCGCGAATGGCCTCGGCGATGGCGGCGTGTTCCTCGCGGACTTGTCGCGAAAAGTCTTCGCGCAGCGCTTCGTTGCCGCGCGTGACGATGGTTCCGGCTTCGAGGTACTGGCTCAGGAAAGCGAGCGTCTTGAGGAAATAAGGATTGCCCGTGGCAGTCGCGATCTCGCGATGGAACGCCACGTCTTCCGCCACGCCGTTCTGGCCGGCGCGCACGGCTTCATCGATACGAACGAGCGCGGCGTCGATGGCGGCCATTTGCTCGTCGGTGCGGCGCATCGCGGCTTCGGACGCGACTTCGGCTTCGATCGCCCGGCGCAGCGCGAGGATATGCAGCACGGAGCCCGGCTCGACGGCCTGCGCGTAGTCGATCCGCAACGGCCGAATGCCCGCGCGCTCGACGATGAAGACGCCACTGCCTTGCCGAGGTTCGACCATGCCTTCGTTTTTCAGCCGCGAAATGGCCTCGCGAATCACCGTGCGGCTCACGCCGAACTCCTGCGCGAGCACGGCTTCGGTCGGCAACTTGCCGGTGGCAGTGAAACTGCCTTTCTCGATAAGCTTTTGCAATTGCTGCGCGACCGTATCACTCAGGGCGCGGGACGGAATCTTTTCGAACATACGGATGGACGGCTCTTGTACGGTCATCGGGTCATCATACAAGTTTGCATGGCCGAGATCGTATCAGCTTTAACCCCTAGCCGGGAAGCGGCTACTGCTCCAGAGGATCGTCGATCAGCGCCAGCGCATCGCGTATTTCGGACGCGTCGCCGGGACGAACGAGCCGCGCGACTTCCTTGCCGCCTGTCATGAAAATGAGCGTCGGCCACAGCTTGACGCGAAACGAGCGGCCGAGCGGTCGGCCGCTGCCGTCCTCGATCTTCATGTGACGGATATCGCGATGTTCCTGGAACGCCTGTGCGATCAGCGGCTGCGCGGCGCGGCAGAAGCCGCACCAGTCGGTGCCGAATTCGATGACGACGGGCGCCGTCGATGCATCGAGTTCAGCGCGCTCGGGCGCGGTTTTCGCGTATTCGGTGGTCATGGTCATGGCTTCGTCCTGGCTGTCTTGTCCGGTTCGATTTCAGCAGAAAGTGCGCCCGCGTGCTTGAGCCGGCCTTTGCGGAACCGCACTTCTAGCCCGGTTCACTGCCCGATTCCCGTCAGCCCGATCAGCGCTCCGCCCGCCAGCAACCACAGCGGATGCAGTTTCGTCTTGTACGACACGACCGCCACGACAGCGGTGATCGCGACCAGCATCCACGTCTGATCGGATGCCTCGGCGATCAGCAGCGCGCTCGCCGCCACGAGGCCCGCCGTGATCGGCACGAGACCGAGTTGCACATAGCGCCGCCACGGTCGGTCCCTGAACCGCTCCCACGCGTGCAGCGCGGCAATCGTCACGAGCGATGACGGCCCGAACTTCGCGATCGACGTGACCAGCACGCCCGGCCAGCCCGCGACATGCCAGCCGATCAGCGTGACGACCATCATGTTCGGCCCGGGCGCCGCCTGCGCCAGCGCAAAGAGCGCGGAAAAGTCGGCCTTCGTCATCCAGTCGTGTACTTGCACGACCTGCCGCTGCATCTCGGGAAGAATGGTGTTGCCGCCGCCGAACGCGAGCAGCGAGAGCTGGCTGAAGATGGCGGCGAGCGAAAGCAGATTCGCGATCATCGGCGCACCTTCCACGCAATGAGGACCGAGATCGGCGTGAGCACGAGCATCGACGGAAGCAAGGGCGTGCGCAGGAACGCGATGGCCGCGAGCATGACGAGCGCGATGACTGCCGCCTCGGGCTTCTTGCGCAGCGGCCACATGATCTTGATGGCCATCGCGATCAGCAGCCCGGCCGCCGCCGCCGCAAGCCCCGCGAACAGATGCGCGATACGAGGGTCCTGATGCGTGCGCTGATAGATCACGCCCAGCGCGATCACGATCAGCGACGGCCCGCCGATCAGCCCGAGCAGGCCCGCGAACGCGCCGGCCAGGCCACGAAAGCGCATGCCGATAGCCACCGACAGGTTGATCACGTTGCCGCCCGGCAGGAACTGGCAGAGGCCGAGGAGATCGGTGAACTCGTCGGCAGTCAGCCATTTACGGCGTTCGACGATCTCGCGCCGCGCGAGCGGCAACGCGCCGCCGAACGCGGTGAGGCCGAGCGTGAGAAAGCCGGTGAAGATCTGCGAGACGGTGGGCGGCGCGGCGGTGCGGCCGGTGAGAGCGGGATCGGATGACATGAGGCGCGAGCGTGAACGTTCATCGGGAAAGCCGAAAGGGTACAGCGTCCCGATGTGCGCCAGAAGAGGTGTTTATCGTTGTGGGTTGATTGAAAGCGATGCCGTACGCATGGCGGTTCGCCGCTCCGAAGGCGAAGGCGAAGGCGGCGGCATCGCCGTCCTCAGCCAGCCAGCCGCGCCCGCCGCGCTTCGTAAGCCTTCAGATTCGCAAACGCGATTGCCAGCACGGAAGCGCCATCCACCGGCGTCTTGCGCCGCGCCAGCAAGTCGCCGACGATATGATCCGCTTCGATCCGCGCGCCGTTTTCCAGATCGCGCAGCATCGACGCCGTCATCAGCGAACCGCGGTCCGTGAAGTAACCGCGTGCACGCGTGACGAGCGCCTCGCCCGGCGAATGACCGTTATCGGCCGCGATCCCGCTGCATTCGTCGAAGAGACGACGCAACACATCATCGCCACCCGGCGCGCTCACGATGTCGCCAACGGGCGCGCGCATCAGGCACGTTCCCGTGGCGAGCGTCGCCAAAAAGACCCACTTCTCCCACATCGCCTGGAGAATGTCCTCGCTCACCTGCAGATCGAACCGCGCGTCGCTCAATTGCGCGGCGATTGTGTCGATGCGCGCCGAACGCCCGCCCGCGCGCTCGCCGATGGTCATCGACTGCATCTCGTTCAGATGGAGCACTTCGCCTTCAGCGCCGAGCGTCGCGCCGATCACGCACTGCCCGCCGAGCACTTTTGCGGCGCCGAAGCGCGCATCGAGCACGTCGAGATGGCCCATGCCGTTCAGAAGCGGCAGGATGGCGGTGTCCGGTCCGACCGCGGGCGCGAACGAATCGATGGCGTTGGCCAGGTCATAAGCCTTGCAGCTCAGGATGACGAGATCGAACGGCTTATCGATGTCCCTTGCCAGCACGAGCGGCGGCGCGTCGAAATGGAGATCGCCGGCCGGACTTTTCACCACGAGGCCACTCTCGCGCAGCTTTTGCGCGCGGCGTTCGCGCACCAGAAAGGTCACGTCCCTGCCTGCTTCGAGTAACCGCGCGCCGAAGTATCCGCCGATGGCGCCCGCGCCCACTACCAGAATCCGCATGTCACGCTCCGTGTCGTTGATGGTGCTCGTGTTCGTGATCGTTCTTCACGCCTGCCAGACGCCATAACCCGCTTCGCGCAAGCCGATTGCAAGTTCCACTTCCATGTCGCGCGCGCCCTCGTAGGGCATCGGGTTGTACATCTCATACAGATGCGGCAAGAGCCGCAAGCCGAAATCGCGCACGAAGCGGTTCGACTGAATGCCCGCCTTGTGCTTGTCGAAGCGCACGTCGGGATCGATTCCCGTCATGCCGACATAGACGAACGGCTTGCCCAACACGTAATCCGGATTCGCACGACGAAAGCGCGCCTCGTTCCAGACTGCGTCCGCCAGCTCGACGACGTAGACCGAATAATGATGCGCTCGCGCGCGCCGGGCCTGCGCCATGAATGAATTGCCTCGCGGCGTGCTCGTTGGGCTGGTCATTCTATGACGACGCCGCGTGCGCTGCCCGAACGCCCTGCCGAGAGCGCGCTTTCCCTGCCGGATGGCGCTCAAAGTGGTAAATTCGGGTCGGTCTGCGTTCGCGTCAGCGGCCGCGCCGCCGGTAGAATTCCGGCCGCGCCGCAGCGCGTCGCACCGGGCCTTCAGCCGGCCCCGGCGCGATCCGCGCGTGAAGACGATCTCTTCATCCTGCGAACGCCGCATTTATCGATACGTTTCATCCCCGAAGCCTTGCGCCACGAGCCGCGGGCTTCGGCCATCCGGAGATCAAGCAATGAGCAAGCAAGCTATCGGCGTAGTGGGCCTCGCCGTCATGGGCCGCAACCTGGCCTTGAATATCGAGAGCCGCGGCCATGCCGTTTCGGTCTACAACCGCAGCCGCGAAAAAACCGATGAACTGATTGCCGAACATCCCGACAAGAAGCTCGTGCCCGCGTACACGCTCGAAGAGTTCGTCCAGTCGCTCGAAACTCCGCGCCGCATTCTGTTGATGGTCAAGGCCGGTGCCGGCACGGATGCCACCATCGACGCGCTGCGTCCGCTGCTGGACAAGGGCGACATTCTCATCGACGGCGGCAATACGCATTTCACCGATACCATTCGCCGCAATCAGGACCTCGCGAAGTCGGGGCTGCATTTCATCGGCACGGGCGTGTCGGGCGGTGAGGAAGGCGCGCTCAAGGGCCCGTCGATCATGCCGGGCGGCCAGAAGGAAGCCTACGAACTCGTCGCACCGATCCTCACCGAGATCGCCGCGAAGGCGCCGGACGGCGAACCGTGCGTCGCGTACATGGGCCCGGACGGCGCGGGTCACTTCGTGAAGATGGTGCACAACGGCATCGAGTATGGCGACATGCAATTGATCGCCGAAAGCTACGACGTGCTGAAGCGCGTGGCGGGTCTGTCGAACGAAGAACTCGGCAAGGTGTATGTCGAGTGGAATCAGGGCGAGCTGGACAGCTACCTGATCGAAATCACGTCGAAGATTTTCTCGAAGAAAGACGACGAAACCGGCAAGGATCTCGTCGATGTCATTCTGGATCGCGCGGCGCAGAAAGGCACGGGCAAGTGGACGAGCCAGAACGCGCTCGATCTCGGCGCACCGTTGCCGCTGATTACCGAAGCGGTGTTCGCGCGTGTTTTGTCGTCGCTGAAGGATCAGCGCGTGAAGGCGAGCAAGGTCCTCACCGGTCCGTCGCCGAAGTTCGACGGCGACCGTGAGGCATTTATCGAATCGGTGCGGCGTGCGCTGTATCTGAGCAAGATCGTTTCCTACGCGCAGGGCTTTGCGCAGTTGCGCGCGGCATCGGACGAATACGACTGGAACTTGCAGTACGGCACCATCGCCAAGATTTTCCGGGCGGGTTGCATTATCCGCGCGCGCTTCCTGCAAAAGATCACGGACGCATATGAGAAGGACGCGGGGCTAGCCAATTTGCTGCTCGATCCGTACTTCAGCGATATCGCCGCCAAGTACCAGGACGCATTGCGCGATGTCGTCGTGGCGGCGGTGAAGGCGGGCGTGCCGGTGCCGGCGTTTTCATCGGCGGTGGCGTACTTCGACAGCTACCGGTCGGAAACACTGCCTGCGAATCTCGTGCAGGCGCAGCGGGACTTTTTCGGTGCGCATACGTTCGAGCGCACGGATAAGCCGGGCAGCTTTCACGCTAACTGGGCTTGAGGGTGCTGGTTTGAGTTGAAGCGGGGCGGCTCTTTTGGAGCCGCTTTTTTTTTCGATGGTTCAGGCCGCACGCGCCCAGCCAAAAGAAATTCGAAGCTCGCGCAAAATGTCGAACGTGTCGCGAATCGGCACGCCGAAATTGACGCAGACATTCGGAATCTTTACTTTGGTCGTGTGCTCGTGGAAACGTTCGTGGGTCGCAACGCCGCAACCCATCGTTCGGGCTTTCGCAATGAGCCACGGGTCCGCGCCGCCAAGGAACTGATCTCTGCTCGGCCGGGTGTATCGGTCAATTGATTCGATATGCTGAACGATTTCGATAAAAGAAGATTGAGTTTCTTCGTCTGTCACATCCACGAACCAACCGGTTCCGCGCCGCGCCTCGATCCATTCCGCAAGACTGTCTCCCTTGCCCGCGAGTTCGTCGTAGACTTCGCCGATGCTCGCAATCAGCCCCTTCGCATTCGCGTCGTCCAGCCAATCCCAGAAGCCGGGGCAAATATCGCTTGCATAATACCGATTCTGCGCCTCGATAAAAATGTTGCTGTCCAACAGATACATGCTTACTTTTCCCCGTACACACTGTCCGCGAGTTGTCTGAGCTTTGCAGGACTGATTCCAAGCATGCTGCCTGCGTCGCGCAGCAGCATGCGGCCTTCGAGAGCCGATTCCAGTACCGCCTTCGTGAGTAACTTGCTGTTTCTGACCGCCAGCGTCTTGTAGGCATTGCCGCCGCGAGTCCTGCGCGCTCCGGCCGCGGCCCAGTCTCGACGTTCGGATTCGTAGAAGCGGCTGAATTCGTCCCACGTCGCGAAGCGCAGTTCGACCGCGCGACGACCGATCACGATTCCGCTTACCTTGAACATTCGCGCGAGCTCGCGCACTTGCGCTGCGAAGTCCTGACGCGGCGTCCAGCGGCCGCGAAGCTCCTCGGCGGGAACGAGGAATTCGGCCGCGGCAGCGTTGCATTGACGTTCGATGTCGCTATCGCGCGCCTTGACGTCCCCGAGCCGCTCGTTGGATATACCGCTCGCCCCGAGCCAGATATGAGCCAGTTCGTGTATCACCGTGAAGATCTGGGCGGCCTTTGCGTCCCTCGCATTCAGGAAGATGACGGGCGCAAGTTCATCGGCAATGGCGAAGCCACGAAACTCATCGACCGAAAGCGGACGATGCGTATTGTTCCCGACGATTCCCGAACGCATGACGAGAACGCCCGCCGCCTCGATGCGCCCGATCAACAAGCGCAAGTAGTCTTCCCAGTTGCCGCTTTCGGCGCGGTCCTGCGCGGTTATCTTGAGCGCGCGTTTCATATTGGCCGCGACGGTGGTGGCGGCGCTGCGCATGTCGAGCCGTCCGGGAAAATCTAGCGTTGGCTCGCCCTGCTGCTGCCGGTATTCCCTGAACCACGCTTGCTTCCTCAAGACGTCGTTTATCAACTCGCGGAAATTCGTGCTGAGCGGCTTGAGCGGACCATCGCCGACAGTCCGGAAATCTGCAATGGGCAGGGGTTCTTCAGGCGGCTCGGCAAGATAGAGGTAGCCAAAGGGTATATGCGTAAGCTCCGCAATCCGCTTGGCCTGCCTGAAAGTAGGCATTCGCACGCCGGCTTCCCACGAAGAGACGCGTGCAGCCGGTGTTCCCAGCTTGTCGGCCAGTGCGGGCGCGTCGATACCCGAACGCTCGAGCGCCCAGGAAAGTATCGCGGGATTGATTCGTGCCTCGGTCATTACAGGGAGTGTCGCTGCCACCTGCTGCCACCTCGATAGCGTCAAACGATGCTCAAGGTCCGGCCGCTAAGGAAACGCCTTGATCGTCATTCGGGAATGAATGACAAGAGCCTACCATTGGAAATAGCACTGTGTCGTTGACTTGAAGCAGGCACACCGCTTCAGTCAGATACCCCCACCCAAGCCCCATCCCTCCCACTACTCCTCAACACCGCCTCCACGAACCTCAACCCCGCGACGCCATCGTCGACCGTGGTCAACCAGTCATCCCCCTGCGTCGTCCCGCTAGCGATACACGCCGCCGCATCCGTATAAAGCTGCGCGAACGCCTCTAGATACCCTTCCGGATGCCCCGCCGGAACCCGCGTCGCGTGCAGCGCCTCGGCGCTTTGCACGCGTCCGCGCGTGATTCGCTGCGACGCGCCGCCCACCGGCGTGAACCACAATTCGTTCGGCTCCTGCTGATCGAACATTAAACCGGCCTTCGTGCCATAAACGCGCAGGCGCAACGCGTTCTCTTCGCCCGCCGCGACCTGGCTCGCCCACAACATGCCGCGCGCGCCGTTCGCGTAGCGCAGCATCGCTTGCACGTGATCGTCGATACGCCGCCCCGCCACGAACGTCGTCACTTCCGCCGCCAACTCCGACGGCCGCATCCCCGTCACGTAGTCGGCAAGCTGATACGCGTGCGTGCCGATATCGCCGAGGCATCCCGCCGGCCCCGCGAGCGCGGGATCGGTGCGCCACACGGCCTGACGGTTCGCCTGCGTTTCCACCGGCAACGAAAGCCAGTCCTGCGCATATTCGACCTGCACCACGCGGATATCGCCGAGCAATCCCTGCCGCACCATGCCGCGCGCATGCCGCACGAGCGGATAGCCCGTGTACGTGTATGTCACCGCGAACACCAGCCCCTTGTCGCGCGCGAGCTTTTGCAGCGCCTCGCCTTCGGCCAGCGATACCGCGAGCGGCTTGTCGCAGATCACGTGGATGCCGGCTTCGAGAAACGCCGTGGCAATGGGCGCATGCAGATGATTCGGCGTGACGATAGCCACCGCTTCCACGCCGTCCGAACGCCCCGCCTCGACTCGCGCCATTTCGCGATAATCGCCATAGCTGCGCGGCAAACCGATTGCCGATGCGCTCGCCGCCGCGCGCTGCGGGTCCGATGACAACGCGCCCGCCACCAACTCATAACGGTCGTCGAGCCGCGCCGCGATCCGGTGCACCGCGCCGATGAACGCGCCCTCGCCGCCGCCTACCATGCCCAGCCGCACGCGCTTCATCGCGTTTCTCCCATGCCGAGCACGCCGCGCAACTGCTCGCGATTCGCGCCGCTGCCCGCGAAGTCGTCGAAGGCGCGTTCGGCCACGCGGATGATGTGATCGCGGATAAACACCGCGCCTTCGCGCGCGCCGTCTTCCGGATGCTTCAACGCGCATTCCCATTCAAGCACGGCCCAGCCTGGGAAATCGTATTGCGCCATCTTCGAGAAGATCGCCTTGAAGTCGATCTGCCCGTCGCCTAACGAGCGAAAACGCCCGGCGCGCTCGACCCATCCCGAATATCCGCCGTACACGCCTTGGCGGCCATTCGGCCGGAACTCCGCGTCCTTCACATGAAACGCCTTGATGCGCGCGTGATAGATGTCGATGAACGCCAGATAATCGAGTTGCTGCAAAACGAAGTGACTCGGATCGAACAGGATATTCGCGCGCGGATGGTCATCCACCGCCGCGAGAAAGCGCTCGAAGGTCACGCCATCGTGGAGGTCTTCGCCGGGGTGCAGTTCGTAACACACGTCGACGCCCGCGTGCTCGAACTCATCGAGGATCGGTCGCCAGCGCGCGGCAAGTTCCTCGAATGCGGCTTCGACGAGACCCGCCGGACGCTGCGGCCACGGATAGAAATACGGCCACGCGAGCGCGCCCGAAAAGGTCACATGCGCGGCGAGCCCGAGCCGTTTCGATGCCGCCGCCGCGTACTTCAATTGCCCGGTCGCCCATTCGGTGCGCGCGGCCGGATTGCCTCGCACATGGGGCGCGGCGAAGCCATCGAACAAGGTGTCGTAGGCCGGATGCACCGCGACCAGTTGCCCTTGCAGATGCGTAGACAGTTCGGTGATCGCGACGCCCGCATCCTCGACGGTGCGGCGAATGTCGTCGCAATACGCATCGCTGGATGCGGCCTTCTCCAGATCGATCAGACGCGGATCCGCCGGCACCTGAATGCCCGCGTAGCCGAGTCCTTTCGCCCACGACGCGAGATGCGCGAGCGAGTCGAACGGCACGTCGTCGCCCATGAATTGCGCGAGAAAGATCGCGGGGCCCTTGATGGTCTTCATCTTTCGCCTCGATATTTGAACAACGCGAAGGGCCGGTCGAAACCGGCCCGCCACTCAGAACGGCGAGTTCGGGTAATAGAACTGCTTGGCGTTCTCCTTCGTGATGAGCACCGAGGGAATGATCGTGGTCGGCGGCAGCTTGTCGCCCTTCAGGCGCGCTTCGGCGGTGAGCTTGATCGCGTCGTAGATGAACTTCGGCGAGTACGAGACGTCGGCCTTTACGAGCTTGTCGCCATCCATGATGCGCTTGACCGCTTCCTTCGATCCCGCGCCGCCGAACACTTCCTTGATATCGGTGCGCTTTGCCTGCTCGATCGCCTTCAGTACGCCGATCATCATGTCGTCGTCGGCGGCCCACACGGCGTCGATGTGCTTGAAGCGCGTGAGATAGTCCTGCATGGTCTTGAAGGCGTCATCGCGATTCCAATTGGCGTATTTCGCATCGAGAATCTTCATGTCCGGATGCTGCTTGATCACGCCTTCGAACGCGGCCCAGCGTTCGTTGTCGAGGGTCGTCGGAATGCCGCGCAACGCGACGATATCGCCCTTGTTGTCCAGCGTCTTCGCGAGATATTCGGCGGGCAGCTTGCCGAACGCGGTGTTGTCGCCGGCGACGTACGCGTCCTGCGCGCTGGTGTCGGTCAAGCCGCGATCCACGACCGTCACGTACACGCCTTTCTTCTTCACCTGCGCGACCGGCTGCGTGAGCGACGCCGATTCGAACGGGAAAATCACGAGCGCATTGATCTTGTTGACCGTCACGAGATCCTGCAACTGGTTGGCCTGTTCGGGCGCGCCGGCCGCCGTCTTCACGATCACTTTGAGGTCGGGATGCGCCTTCTCCAGTTCCTTCTTCGCTTCGTTGGCCCACCAGACGATACCGCCCGTGAAGCCGTGCGTCGCGGTCGGAATGGCGACGCCGAGCACGACTTTATCGGCAGCGGATACGGACGTGGAAACGGCGAACGCGCTCGCCGTCAAGGTAAGCGCGGCGAGCGCGCGAAGCACGAGTTTCATGACGATGTCTCCTGTGTTTTAGATACTTCTATCGACGTCCACGCTGCAGGAAGGCCACGAAAATGATCACGGCGCCCTGCACCGCCGCATTCAGATACACGCTGATGATGCTCGTCAGGTTCAAGATGTTGTTGATGACCGAAAGCAGAATCGCGCCGATGACCGTGCCGATCACGCGCCCTTCGCCGCCTCTGAGCGCGGTGCCGCCCACCACCACGGCCGCGATGGCTTCGAGCTCCCATAAGAGGCCGGTGGTCGGCGTGGCCGAACCGAGCCGCGGCACGTAGAGCACGGTCGCGACCGCGACGCACAGTCCAAGCAGCACGTAGGTCGCGATCTTCACCTGATCCACGCGAATGGCCGCATAACGCGCAACCTGTTCGTTCGAGCCGATAGCCTGCACGTGACGCCCGAACACCGTGCGATTGAGCACGATAGCGCCGCCCGCCGCGACGATCAGGAACACCCAGATCGGCACGGGCACGCCGAAGAGACTCGCGTAATAGACCGGGCCGTAGAGATCGACGAGCGAATTGTCGAGCGTGAGCGCGCCGCCATCCGCGAGCCATGTCAGAAGCGCGCGAAACACGCCGAGCGTTCCCAGCGTGACGATGAACGGCTCGATGCGCCCCTTGGTCACGAGCAAGCCATGCGCGAGCCCGAACAACGCACCGAGCACGAGCGCCAGCACGATGCCGAGCGCGAGAATCGCGAGCGGCGGCACGGCATGTCCGCGCACGCCCTGCAGCAGCCCGTTCATCATGTAGATCATGCTGCCCGCGATGAGCGCGGCCATTGACCCGACCGACAGGTCGATCCCGCCCGAGATGATGACGAAGGTCATCCCCACCGCGATGATGCCGATGAACGATGTGCGCGTGAGCACGTTCATGGCGTTGTCGAAAGTGGCGAAGTCGCCGTTGAGCATGGTTCCGCCGACGCAAAGCGCGATCAGCCCGATCAGCGGCCCGACGCCGAACAGTATGCGTGAGTAGGCGGCGAGGCGGCTTTCCTGCGCGGTGTCTTCAGTGTGTGCCGGTCGCATGCGCGATCAACCTCTCTTCGGTCAGGAGTTCCATGCCGAGCGTCGCGACGAGCTCACCCGCGCGCATCACCGCGACGCGATGACAAAGCCCGATGAGTTCGATCAGCTCGGAAGAGATCACGATCACCGCGCGGCCTTCGGCGGCCAGGCGATGGATCAGGAAATAGATGTCGCGTTTGGCGCCGACATCGACGCCGCGCGTCGGCTCGTCGAGCACAATCACGCGCGGATCGGGATGCAGGAACTTGGCGAGCGCGAGCTTCTGCTGATTGCCGCCCGAGAGCATGCGCGCGCGGCTCTTCGCGTTGCCCGTGCGTATGCCGAAGTCCTTCACGGCGACATCGAGCGCCACGCGTTCCGCGTGCATGTCGACGAGCGGATGCGCGTAGCGTTCCAGCGTCATCATCGTGAGATTGTCTTTCAACGCCATGTCGACATGCAGGCCGCGTCCCTTGCGGTCTTCGCTCAAGTAAGTGATGCCGTGGCGCATGGCGTCGCGCGGGCTTTTGAGCTTCACGGTGCCATTTTCAATCGCGATGGTTCCCGCGCTCAGCGGCCGCAAACCCACGAGCGCTTCGAAGAGTTCCGTGCGTCCCGCGCCGACGAGACCCGCGAAGCCGAACACTTCGCCCGCGCGCACCGAGAAGCTCACGCCTTCCGCCCAGCCCGGCACCGACGCTTGATCGACCTTGAAGGCGACGGGCGCATCGGCGGCGAGCGGCGGCTTGTCCGGGAACATGTCAGAGACTTCGCGGCCGACCATCAGGTTCGCCATCTGATGACGCGTGATTTCATCGGTCGGCGAGCGCGCGACGAAGCGGCCATCGCGCATGACGATCACTTCGTCGGTCACGCGCTCCACTTCGTCGAGCTTGTGCGAGATATAGACGATGGTCACGCCCGCTTCCTTCAGCCGTGCCATCAGCGCAAAAAGACGCTGCGTTTCCGAAGGCGTGAGCGTCGCGGTGGGCTCGTCCATGATGAGCAGGCGCGCATTGCGCAGCATCGCCTTGGCAATCTCGACCAACTGCTTTTCCGCGACGATCAAGTCGCGCACGCGCGTGTCCGGGTTCTTGTGCAGGCCGACTTCGGTGAGCGCGTCGCGGGCGGCATCGCGCATGGCCGGTTCATCGAGAAAAAAGCCGCGCCGCAACTCGTGCCCGAGAAACATGTTCTGCGTGATGCTGAGATGATCCGCGAGGTTCAGTTCCTGGTGGATCAGCACGATGCCGGCATGTTCCGCTTCACGCGAACTTCTGAAGTCGGCTCGTCTTCCGTCGATCACCATCTCGCCTGCGTTGGCGCGCTCGTAGCCAGCGAGGATTTTCATGAGCGTGGACTTGCCCGCGCCGTTTTCGCCAAGCAAGCCGTGGATGCGTCCCGGCTTCAGATCGAAGCTCACGCCGTGCAGCACGCGCACCGGCCCGAACTGCTTTTCGATCCCCTCGAAGCGCACGGCAAGGCTCATTTTCACGCGCTCCTTCGTTGAATGAGTCGATGCGGCAGCAGCACGCCCGGCACGTCCGCGCGTGGATCGCGCAGGCGCTTGAGCAGCAGTTCCGCCGCCGTTTCACCGAGCGCCTGCATAGGCTGCGAGACAGTGGTAAGCGGCGGATAGACATGTGCGGCCACCGCGATATCGTCGAAGCCCACTACCGCGACATCTTCCGGTACGCGCAAGCCGACGCCGCGCAGACCGTTCATCACGCCGATGGCGAGCGTGTCTGAAACGGCGAAGATCGCGGTCGGTCTTGTGCGCTCGCCAAGCGAGGCAAGCTGCGTGGCCGCGCGTTCGCCGGCGTCGTAATCGAGGCTTTCGAGTTCGACCTGCCACGCCGGATTGGCTTCGATACCCGCGTCCCGAAGCGCATCGCGATAACCGGCCAGCCGCTGGCGTCCGTACAGATAGCCGTGTCCCGAGTTGATGAGCGCGATGCGTTCGTGTCCCTTGCCAAGCAGATACCGCACGACATCGCCCGCTGCAAGATGATTGTCGATGCCCACGTAAGGCACGCCCGCGCCCGGATCGAATTCGCAGCACGCTACCCACGGCAAGGTCGAGGCCTCTTCGGCAAGCGCCTTTTGCACGGCGGCGGGGTCGAGACAGATTGCGCCATCCGCGCGGCGTCCGCGTAACAGGTCGAAGTAACTGCGCTCGCGCAAGGGGTCGGCGCCGGTATCGCACATCAGCATGAAATAGCCGTTTTGTCGCGCCACGCTGTCGATGCCACGTACGATAGCCGCATAAAACGGATTGCCGAAGTCCGGCACCATGGTGAGCAGCAGACGGCTTTCCGCCGTGCGGAGATTGCGCGCAAGTTCGTTGATGCGGTAACCGCTCGCAGCGACCGCCACGCGCACTTTTTCGCGCGTCGTCTCGCGCACGTTCGCATGGCCGTTGAGCACGCGCGATACCGTCGCCACCGACACGCCCGCGCGCTCGGCGACATCCGCTATCGATACTTCCTCGCGTGTACGAACCGTATCCGACATGCTGCGCGCCACCGCGGCGAACGAGATGTAATGGATTACATTATTCGGCGCGAGACGCGCTTAAAGCAACCGGAATCGGCTAGGGATAAACGCTTAAGGCGCGCGTCTGTCGATTTGCTTGCGGCTGGCTCGTCGTATGGTGTGAGCGGGGAAATGCCACGCTTGCAACTTATCGAGGAGCATTCCATGCGTTTCATGATGCTGATGATCCCGCGCGGCTACGAAAGCGCGCAACCGGGCACGCTGCCCTCCGCCGAAGCCGTCGCCTCAATGATGAAGTACAACGAAGAACTGCAGAAGGCAGGCGTGTTGCTCGCGCTCGACGGACTGCATCCCCCTTCGATGGGCGCGCGCGTTTCGTTCGAAGGCGGCAAGCCGCGCGTCGTCGACGGCCCTTTCGCCGAAGCCAAGGAAGTGCTGGGCGGTTACTGGATGCTGCAGGTCAAATCGCGCGAAGAGGCGATCGAATGGGCGAAGCGTTGTCCCGCGTCGGACAACGAGGTGATCGAAGTGCGGCAAGTCATGGAGTTCGGCGACTTTCCGCCCGACGTGCAGGAAGCGGCGGCGGGCTTCGATGAAGCGCACAACAAGCCGCGCTCTTGAGCCAGACTTGCAGCACTCGTGCTTTCGCCTCAAGCCGTCGCGGTCAGTTCGAATAGCGATTGACGCAAGGCCTTCGCGCGCTTCTCTCCGAACTTCGCTTCGAACTCGGCCTGCGCGATGCGCCATTGCTCGACCGCTTTCTTGAGCGTCTCCTTGCCTTGCGACGTCAGCCGCAGCCCGACTGCACGCGAACTCGCCGCCTGCTGCTCCGCTTCGACGATGCCATCGCGTTGCAAAGGCTTGAGCGCGCGAACGAGCGTGGTGCGGTCCATGACCATGGCGTCGGCGAGATCCGCCATCGACACATCGGGCCGGCGCGCGATAGCCAACATGAGCGTGTATTGCGCGGCCGTGATGCCGGCCACGTTCAGATGCCGCTCGTACAACTGCGAGACATAGCGCGCGGCCTGACGGATTGCAAAGCAGTTGCAATCGAAGAGGGAAGAGTTCGGATTCGTAGCCATGCCGTTCAGCATATTTGTGCATATGCACTCTGTCAAGGGCCGCGTTTTCATCGACGCGACAGGAGGCTCTCGGGACGCGGCGCGAATCGTCGTGGCGCGACTTGCTCCAAATCCCGCAGTGCCGCATCCCGCTTGGGTATTCGGTCCGCCGACGCTATGCCGAAATCCGCATCCGTCACGCGACTTAACAACAAGACGCGGCGAATTTGGCTCCCTAAATTGCGCATGTCCCGCCTCGTTCACCGTGCGCCGGATGCGCGCGAGGGGAAAGCCCTTCTTGCCGGCGCACTTGTGGCGATGTCCCATTCGATAGTCGAAACAGTCAGTCAGACCAACAAGGAGAGGAAACCATGCGTATCCACACGAGCCTCAAGCTAGTCTGCGCCGCCGTCGCGCTTGCCGCGCTGCCGTTCGCCGCGGCCGCCGAGGACATGACGGTGAAAGTCGGCTTTGCCGCGCCGCTCACCGGCGCAAACGCGGGCTACGGCAAAGATCTCCAGAACGGCGTGCAGCTCGCGCTCGATGAAGCGAACGCCAAAAAGATCAGCATCGGCGGCAAGACGGCGAAGTTCGAAATCGCGGCGGAAGACGATCAGGCCGACCCGCGCATCGGCGTGCAGGCCGCGCAGAAGCTCGTGGATGACGGCGTGGCCGTGGTCGTCGGACACTTCAACTCGGGCACGACGCTGCCTGCATCGCCGATCTACAACACCGCCGGCATTCCGCTGATCGATCCCGCGGCGACTAACCCGACCATTACCACGCGTGGCCTGGAAAACGTCTTCACGGTCATTTCGAGCGATGCGCAGAACGCGGGCAACGCCGGCGCCTACGCGGTGACGACGACGAAGGCGAAGAAGATCGGCATCATCGACGACCGCACGGCCTTCGGTCAGGGCGAAGCCGACGAGTTCGAGAAAGCGGTGAAAGCGAAAGGCGGCACGATCGTCGCGCGCGAATTCAGCGACAACCAGACGGTCGACTTCAGCGCGCAGCTCACGCGTCTGAAGGCGGCCAACGCCGATCTGATTTTCTTCGGCGGACTGGATCGGCAAGCGGCAGCCGTGGTCAAGCGCATGAAGCAGCTCGGCATGACCGCGCAGTTCGTGGGCGGCGGCGGCGTGATGGATGCCGACTTCCTCAAGCTCGCCGGCGACGCGGCCGAAGGCGCGCAGGCGTGGGAATATGGCAGCCCGCTCGACAAGCTGCCGCAAGGCAAGGCGTTCAGCGACAAGTTCCAGAAGCGCTTCGGCGTGGCGATTCTCTCGTATGCGCCGTTCGGCTACGACGCCGCGTGGGCCGCGATCAACGCAATGGAGAAGGCCGGTTCCGCCGATCCCAAGGTGTATCGGCCGGCGCTAAAGAAGATTTCCTTCGATGGCATCACCGGTCCGATCGCATTCGATGACAACGGCGCGTTGAAGAACGCGTCATCGACGCTCTATCAGGTGAAGAACGGCCAGTGGGACACCGTGGTGACGAAGCACGGCATGTAAGCGTTGCACGTGCTCAGGCTTGCACGGCGTTCGTGTAAGCCTGGAGCGTCTCACGCGTCTGTGCCGCCTCCCCTTCCAGCCATGTCGCGAACTGCTGCAAGGTCGGCGACGGCGCGGGCCGCTCGGGGTAGACGAGGTAGTACGCCGCGCCGCTCGGCACACACAGCGAAAACGGCGCGATCACGCGTTTCGCGCGCAAGTCGTCCTCGATCAGCGACAAGTCGCCGATGGTTACGCCGAGACCCTGCATCGCCGATGTGATGGCGAGATCGAGCGTGTCGAAATGCTGCGCCTTCATCGAAGGAAGGCCGGCGTAACCATAAGCGCCGAGCCACAAGAGCCAGTCGCGCCGGTCGCGTGTGGGATGCAAAAGCGTCTTGCCGGCCAGATCGTCGGGCGTCGGTGCGCGGTCCCGCCGAACCTTGAACTGCTCGGGCGCACAGACGGGCGTCAACACTTCATCGAACAGATGGTGCGAGCTGACACCCTTCTGCGCTGGCGCCGGCGCGCCAAACACGATGGCTGCATCGAACTGTTCGGCGTTGAACTCGACACTGTGCGACACGGCTGCTGTCACTTCGATCACCAGTTCCGGACGCTCGTTCTGCAGACGAATGACACGCGGCAAGACCCAGCGCATGGCGCAGGTCGGACACTTCAGACGCAGTGTTCCGGACTGTGCGCCACCTTTCGCGAGCGCATCGGCGATCTGTTCGAAAGCCTGCTGCAACGGCGCAATGAGCAACGCGCCATGATGCGTGAGCGCGAGGCCGCGCGCCTGCCGCACGAAGAGCGCATAGCCGAGATGCGCCTCCAGTCCGGCAATCTGGCGGCTCACCGCGCCTTGCGTCACGTTCAACACATCGGCGGCGCGCGTGAAATTGAGCTTGCGCGCGACCACGAGGAAGGTCTTCAGCACGTCCAGGGATGGCAAAGGTTTCATGTGGTCGTTCGCGGGTTTATCTACGTAGCCATGAATTCGAAGCATGGCTAGTATGACAAAGTTTCGATTGTTCCGGCTTTATTGCCGCGGTTCAATCGACGAACTGCAATACCGGAGACATTTGCCGTGCAAAGCGCCTGCATCCCCGAGTCGAAGCTGCCGAGCGTCGGCACGACTATTTTCACCGTGATCGGCCAGCTTGCCGACGAACATCACGCGCTCAATCTTTCTCAAGGCGCGCCGAACTTCGCATGCGATCCGCGCCTGATCGAAGGCGTCGAGCGAGCCATGCGAGCAGGACATAACCAGTATTCGCCGATGTCGGGCGTGCTGGCGCTGCGTGAAGCCATCGCCGACAAGACGCACAAGCTGTATGGCGCGCAGTACGATCCGGGCACGGAAGTGACGGTTGTGGCGAGCGCGAGCGAGGGGCTTTACGCGACCATTAGCGCGCTCGTGCATCCCGGCGACGAGGTAATTTACTTCGAGCCGTCGTTCGACAGTTACGCGCCGATCGTGCAGCTTCAGGGTGCGACGCCTATCGCCATCCAGCTATCGGCGGAGAATTTTCAGATCGACTGGGACGAAGTCGCGGCGGCCATCACGCCGAAAACGCGCATGATCCTCGTCAACACGCCGCACAATCCGACCGGCAGCTCCTTCGCCGATGAAGACATCGCGCGTCTCACGGCGCTCACGCGTGACACGAAGATCATCGTGCTTTCGGACGAAGTCTACGAGCACGTAGTTTTCGACGGCGCGCCGCATCACGGCATGGCGCGCTACCCGGAACTGGCCGAGCGCAGCGTGATCGTGTCGTCGTTCGGCAAGTCGTATCACGTGACGGGCTGGCGCGTCGGCTACTGTCTCGCGCCAGCCGCGTTGACTGCCGAGATCCGCAAGATTCACCAGTTCATGACGTTTTCCGCCGATACGCCGATGCAAATGGCTTTCGCCGAAGCGCTCGCCGACGAATCGAGCTATCTCAACCTCGGACCGTTCTATCAGCACAAGCGCGATTTGCTGGCGACATCGCTCGCGGAATCGCGCTTCGAGTTGCTGCCGAGCGCGGGCAGTTTCTTCATGCTCGCACGCTACAGCGCGATTTCGGATGAAAGCGACAGCGACTTCGTGCTGCGCCTCATTCGCGAGGCGCGCGTGGCGACCATTCCGTTGTCCGCGTTTTATACCGACGGCACCGACAACCGCGTGATCCGGCTTTCGTTCGCGAAGGACGACGACACGCTGATCGAAGGCGCGCGCCGCCTTTGCTCCATCTAAAAACATTCGAGACACGACACGATGAAGATCAAATACGCCGCCACCGCCCTATTCCTTGCCTGCTCGTTCGCGAGCGGCGCGGCGTTCGCCGCCGATACCTTGCGTTTCGGGCTCGAAGCGCAGTACCCGCCGTTCGAGTCGAAGGCGTCGACGGGCGAACTGCAAGGACTCGATATCGATGTCGGCAACGCCGTGTGCGTGGCGGCGCAGATGAGCTGCAAGTGGGTCGAGACCTCTTTCGACGGGTTGATTCCCGCGCTGCAGGGCCGCAAGTTCGACGCCATCAATTCGGCGATGAACGCGACCGACCAGCGCCGTCAGGCCATCGACTTCACGACGGTGGTGTATCGCGTGCCGACGCAACTCATCGCGAAAACGGGCAGTGGACTCGAACCGACGCCCGCGTCGCTAAAGGGCAAGAGCGTGGGCGTGTTGCAGGGTTCGATCCAGGAGACCTTTGCCAAGGCGCATTGGGAAAACGAAGGCGTGAAGGTCGTGCCGTATCAGGATCAGAACCAGGTCTACACGGACCTCAAGTCCGGCCGGCTCGATGCCACGCTGGTGCTCGCGCCTGCGGGACAAACCGGCTTTCTGTCGAAGCCCGACGGCAACGGCTTTGCGTTCGTCGGCGCGCCGGTGCGGGATGACAAGATTCTCGGCAGCGGCATTGCGTACGGCGTGCGCAAGGGCGACGATGCGCTGAAGAGCAAACTCAACGCGGCCATCGCGAAGGTGAAGGCCGACGGCACGATCGACAAGTTCGCGAAGAAGTATTTGGGGGAAATCGATATTTCGGCGAAGTGAGGGATGAGCGGGCGTTCAGCAACTTTCCCACGGCACAGGCACACTGGCGGCTTGATTCACCACCCGCGGCGCGTCGAAGCGCCGCGGCGCCCTCACAGGAAAAGCATTGAGCACGCCGCCTCGAACGAACCCCGCCGCGCCTGGACAACCGGCCGCGCCCGCGCCACTGCAAGGCGGGCAACTGGTGCTCGCCACTTTCGCCGTGGCGCTCGCTACGTTCATGAACGTGCTGGATTCGTCGATCGCCAACGTCGCGATTCCGACCATCTCCGGCAATCTCGGCGTCTCGGTCAACGAAGGCACCTGGGTCATTACGGTGTTCGCCGCGTCGAACGCGGTTTCCATTCCGCTGACCGGCTGGCTCACGCAGCGACTCGGGCAAATTCATCTGTTCGTCGGCGCGATCCTCATGTTCGTGCTCTCCTCGTGGTTGTGCGGTCTTGCGCCCAATTTGCCTGTGCTGCTTTTCGCGCGCGTCTTGCAGGGCGCGGTGGCCGGGCCGCTGATTCCGCTCTCGCAAGCCATTCTGCTCGGCTCGTATCCGAAAGAGAAATCGTCGATGGCGCTCTCGCTCTGGGCGATGACCGCGACCGTCGGCCCGATCGCCGGTCCCGCGCTCGGCGGCTGGATCACGGATAGTTATTCTTGGTCGTGGATCTTCTATATCAACATCCCGGTCGGCATTTTCGCGGCGGGCGTGACGTGGATCATCTACCGCAACCGCGAGTCGCCGAGCCGCAAGGCGCCTATCGATATCGTCGGGCTCGGGCTGCTGATCGCGTGGGTCGCGTCCTTGCAGATCATGCTCGACAAGGGACGCGATCTGGACTGGTTCCAGTCGCCGGTCATCGTCATTCTCGCGATAACGGCAGCCATTTCATTCGCGTTTTTTGTCGTGTGGGAGCTGACGGCGGAGAATCCGGTCGTCGATTTGCGGCTCTTCGCGGGACGCAATTTTTTCGGCGGCACGGTGGCCATTTCGGTCGCTTATGGCGTGTTTTTCGGCAATCTCGTGTTGTTGCCGCAATGGATGCAGCAGTATTTGAACTACCGTTCCGTCGACGCGGGTCTCGTCACCGCGCCGCTCGGCATCTTCGCCGTGATTCTCGCGCCGGTAATGGGCAAGGTGCTGCCGCGCAGCGACGCACGCGTGATCGCGACCATGGCATTCGTCGGCTTCGCGTTCGTATTCTGGCTGCGCTCGAAGTATGTGATCGAGATCGATACCTGGCATCTCGTGCTGCCGACGCTCCTGCAAGGCATTCCGATGGCGATGTTCTTCGTGCCGCTCACGGCCATCGTGCTGTCGGGCTTGCCGCCATCGAAAATACCGGCGGCGGCAGGCTTGTCGAATTTCGCGCGGGTGTTTTGCGGCGCGGTGGGGACATCGCTTGCGGGCAACGAGTGGGATCATCGGATCGCGCTGCATCACGAGCGGCTGACGGAGCAGGCGAATATTTATAACCCGGCGTTCTTGCAGTCGCTCGGCATGTCGCAATCGACGCTGAATATCGGTGAAGCCCAGGCGCGTGGGATGTTCAACTTCACCGTCAACACTCAAGCCGCGATGATGGGACTCAACGATATCTTCCTCATTTCAGCGGTCATCTTCATTCTGATCATTCCGCTGATTTGGATTACGAAGGTGGCGAAGGGTGGCGGCGGTGGGGCGGCGGCGGGGGCGCATTAGATGGTGGCTCGCGGGCTGAGAAAGCCCGCGCATCGGGAAGTCAGCCGGGGTAGAACTCTGGTTCGAGTGCCTGGATCATTGGCCAAGCACACAATTCCGGAAATACGTCGATATCGATTCCCGTCTCCGCCTGCGCCAGATTTTTAGCCTTGGACCAAATAAGGTCGATCCAATCCGCGTCATCGAACTTAGCTTTAAGGCTCGGTGCTTCTCGCAAAACATACATTACGTCTTTGCGCTGCGTGCGGATCGTAAATCGCGAGCTTGTGCTACGCCTCTCCGGCTGAAACCGCCACTTCAACAAATGCGCTAGCAGCACCGACATGCGGCTTGCCAGTTCTCGTTGCTCGCTCTTGCCCACGTCTTCGATTTCCTCTGCGATATGCTCGATATCGATGGCCGAGAGCTTTCCTTCACGCAGCAGCGCGGCCTGTTCCTCGGCCCATGCCACCACGTCTTGCTCGTAACTCGTTCCCATCGGCTGACTCCCGTTCTTCAGCGGTTATCCGGTTCGAACCGGACATTGAAATAATAAACAATACTTGCAGCAGGCAAAGGTCGTCCATACAGCCAACGCTCACTTCAACCCTTCAACCCCAACTCCACCCGCTCCCCCGCGCCCTTATCCTTGATCCCGTCCGCGTTCAGCTTGGGCGCGACGACAAAAATCCGGCTGCTGTCGATCTTTCCGTCGAAGTACTCCTTCACCGCCTGCGCGCGGCGCTGCGCCAGATCGCGCAACGCGCCTTCATCGACCGGTGCGTTTTCAGTCAGCGCGCTCTTCATGTCCGCGTCCGGCACCGACTTCGTCAAGCCGATGAAGTTCTTCGGCTTCTTGAAATCCGCCGACTTATAAACCTTCGTCAGATACTTGTCGTAATCCGCATCCGATACCTTCACCGACTGCCAGTCCACATTCTCGCCGCCATCCGACATGTCGCGGACCTTCGCGCGTTTGATTTGGCCATCCAGCCAAGCGCTGCGTAACGCGGGTTCATCGACTTTCGGATCGACGCGCCCCGTCACATCCAGCCTGATCGACGTTTTGTCCGCGAGCGCCTTCGAAATCGTCTCCAGCTTCTTCTGCGCGGCATCGTTGAGCGTCGCCGAGCCTGCGTCGAATTCGACGTAATTCAGCTCCTCGCCACTGCCGCCGAACGCATGTGCGAGCAGCGAGAACGGCGCGGTCACCGCCTTTTGCACCAGATTCAATATGGCCTGCCAGACGAGCCCGCCAATAGAAAACTCCGGATTCGAAAGCGATCCCGAAATGGGAATGTTCACGTCGATCTCGCCGCGCGAATTCTTCAGCAACGACACGGCGAGCCGCACCGGCAACTTCGTCGCCGTCGAATTGTCGACGTGATCGCCGAACGTCAACTGGTCGATGAACAGGTGATTGTTCGCCGTGAGCTTGTCGTCGCCGAGCATGTAATGCAGATCGACGTTGAGCTTGCCCTTCGTGATCGGATAGCCCGCATACTTCGACGAATACGGCGTGAGGTTGGTGAGTTCGACGTCGTGCGCGCTCGCGGTCAAGTCGAGCGCGGGCTTTTCGATGAGCGGATTCACCTGTCCCTTGATCGAAACCGGTCCGTTCGCGGCGAGCTTGGCGGCGACATCGACGGGCGCGGGCGTCGTCGAATGCGTGCCGAATGCGCCGATGGTCCCGTTGATCGACACGAGATTCGCCGTGAAGTTGGGCTTGATGAAGTTGTCGGTGTAGGTGACACGGCCGTTCTGCAGAACGAGCTGACCGAAGCGCATGTTCACCGGAGGACCGGAGGCAGCCGCCGTCTTGACCGGCGCACTCGCCGCGACCGGCGCGGATGCCGCCGCCGATGCCTCGGGCTTCGACTGATCGCGCGTCACCGATTGCCGCGGGCCGTTGTCGCTTGCCACGACGCTCTTCAGGTTCAGCTTGCCTTGCGCGTCGAGCAACACGCGGCCGTAGAAGTTCGCGAAGGTCACGCGCGCCGCGTCAACGTCCGTGCCGCGCTCGCCATAATTCACCTTTACGTTGGTGAGGCCGAGCAGTTTCCAGCCGGCGAAACGGTCGGACGTCGCTTTGTCCTGCATGCGCACGTCTGTCAGCGAAACATCGCCCTTGTAGGAAGCCGCGAGCGTCTTGCCACTGCCCGACAAGCCGACATCGCCATTGGCGTTGAGGAACGCGCTTGCGATATCGACGTTGAGTTTGTCGCCGAAATACGGTTCGAAGGCGGCGGCATCGACCTGATCGCCCTTCACATGCAGCGCGAGCTTGAGCGGTGTGACCGTGACCGTGCCATTTATATCGAGCGCGCCACGCCCGTTGAGCGTGAGCTTGCCGGTAACATCGAGCGGTTTTGAAAGATCGTCGCTGAACTGCTTCACGGCAACCGACATCGGCGCAATGCGCAGCTTCACGGGCGTCGTGGGCGTCAAGTCGGTGACATTAGCCGAGGCGTTATCGAGCGCGATCTGGCCAATTTGATAGCGCCACGCCGGTCCCGCTTCCTGCGCCTTCTGAATCTTGCGCGTGGCGCTCGGCTCCGGCGCAACCTCATGCGCTCCAGCGAGCGCGGCCAGGTCGATACTGCCGTCCTTGCGGCGCGTGGCATCGAGCGAAAGTCCCTTCAACTGCACGCTGTCGAGCGCGACCTGACGCGCGGGCACATCCACCTTGACGATCTTCGCGAGCGCGGCATCGAGCTTGATGGGCGCGGCGGCATCCGCGCCATTCGATGCATTCGGCACGAGCGTGAGCGCGTCGAGTTTCACATCGCCCGCGCCGACCTGCACGTTGGCATCCGGCTTCGACCAATCGACCGACACCGGCAGATTCGCGCCGAGCGTGCCGCTCGTCACGCGCGCCGCCAGCGAATTCGCGATATAAGGCTGCAACGGCGGCAGCGCCAATGCTTCGAGCGCCAACTTGACGTCGGCGGTCTTGGCGGCCAGCGCGACGTTGCCGGAAGCACCGAGCGAACCGCCGTGACCGAACGCCGTCTTGAGCGTGTAGCGCGCGGGCGTCTTGTCGAGCGTCGAAAAACCATCGAGCGTGACGGCTAGACCTGTCAGTGTTTCCTGCACGCGCTGCTTCATCAACTGGTCATCGAACGCGATCTTGCCGTCGTCGATGGCAACGTGCTTGATGGCCAGATCGAGCGGCGGCGTGTCCTTCGCTTCGGGCTTCTTCACCTCGGCCTTCGCGGGCGGCGGCGCGAGTTTCTGCACGTTGAGCGTGCCGGACGGATCGCGCGCGAGCCGTACATCCGGGCCCGCAAGCGTCACTTCGTCGAGATGATAGATATCGCGCAACGGCTCGGCGTTGGCAATCTTCACATGCAACGCGCGCGCGGCGACGAGCGGTGCGTTCGCTTTATCGGTGACGGCGAGATCGGCCAGATCCGCAGTGCCGTCGATACGAATGGTCGGTGCATCGCCGGCAATGGCAAAGCGCACGTTGAGGTCGGTCGTGAGCTTGCCGCTCTTCACCGCGACGGGCACGGAAGCCGGCGCGTAAGACGCCATCTGCGGCACGTCGAGCCCGTCGAGCGTGAGCGCGATCTCCGACTCGCGCGACTCCGAAAACGGCTTCGTGCGGCCCTTCACGACGAGCGGCGAGCCGTCGATGTGCGCCTGCAATAACGGCGTCACGAAAATATCGGTGGCCGAGGGCAGCGTCGCGATGAAGGGGATACCGAGCGCGAACTGGTCGATGGTGTGCTTCGCCTTCAGGAGCCGGTCGTCGAACACGATCCGGCCGTTCTCCACGCGAATGTTCGACACGGAGAAGCGCGCCGGCTTGTCCGATGGAGGCGACGAAGGCTTCGAGAATTTCTCGATCAGATCGGAGAAATTGAAATGCTCGCCGTCGAATCGCACGATGCTGATGCGCGGCGAATCGATCTTCAGTTCATTGACGACGGGCGCGAGCCGGAAGATGGACGACCACGACGTGCGCACGACGAGCCGCGACACATCGACGAAACCGGCCGCCGCGCCGGGCGCTTTCGCGAGATTCGCGGGCGCTTCGCCGATATGCACGTCATCGGCTTCGAAATCGAGCGAATAGGGATTGAGCCAAATGCGCCGGATGGTCACCGGCCGGTCGAGTTGCTTGCCAAGCTGTTGCTCGGCGATATGACGAATGACCGGCGGCGCGACGAAGAAGCCGAGAAGGCCGATGACCACCACGAAGACGATCAGGCCAATCGCGATTCGCCGCGTACGCCGTGCATGCACGACGCCGCGCAGGGTTTGCCCGGCCGAGGCCAGTGAAGACTTGGTGACGCTTGCCATTCGATGCGCGCTGCGACGCGCGGCGGCGCATCGCCCTGTCAGGTAGAGGATGCTTCGAGTATACGACGAGGCATCGCGCAAACGTTCATCAAATGCTTCACTGCCGTTCGACGGCCGGCGGCGTCCACGTGCCGTCGCTTGCCTGCGGTTTGGGCGCGTAGAGGCGCATCGTCAGCTGAAAGTCGCCGTCGGGCGCGGGCAGCCAGTTCGATGCGCGCGCACGCGGCGGTGCTTCGGCCGATACGGTGACATCGACCGAACCGTCGCGGTTTTTCTTGAGGCGGTCGCGGTCGCTTAGCGACAGACGCGGCAGCTTGCCGTTGGCAAACGCGCCATCTTTCGTGTAGGCCGCGAGCGTCCAGAAACCGCGCACCGGCGGCAACTGGTTCGGCGCGAAGTGCAGCACGTAGGTGTTCGCGCCGTTGAGCGGATGGCCGTCGCTGTCCACGCGCGCAACCGGCTTCGCTTCGCCCGCCTTCGTCCCCGAAAACGGCTGATGGCGCGCGAGATAAGCCCGCAGAATGTAATCCGTGCCGTAGTTGCCGACATCGTCGCCGAACCACGTCCAGCCGTTCTTCGTGATCGCGTTCGATGGCGCCGTCGCGAGATGCGCGCGGCCATCCGCGACACCGGACGCCAGAAGCGGCGCATCGGCCTTCTTGAACTGCACCGGTTCGCCCGGCTTCACGCCGAGATCGGCGAGGCGGGACATCGCGGGCGCATCGTCGGCGGCGGGCGGATTGTCGTCGAGCGAGCGGGCAAGGCGCGCGAAAAACGCATTGGCGTCGAGCGCTTCGGCCTGCGCGCCGGGCGATGCCGTCGGCGCCGCGCTCGGCAAAGGCGGCACGCTAGGCGTCTGGCCCGTGGCATTGCCCGGCCACGCGCCCGTCACGGTCGAAGTAGGATCGGCGAGCGAGCCCTTGGTGGGCGTAAGCGTATCGATGCGCATCGACGTCTGCAGCTTTCTGACTTCGCGCACGTCGCGCATGCCGTTCACCCGCACGCGCACCGAAAGCCAGACGTAGCGCGTGCGCGTTTCGACGCGCGTTGCACCGGCGGGCAGCGTGCCCGTAAAGCCGGCGGGCACGAAGGCGATGAGTTGCGCCTTCGGAAACGGCGTCGTGTCGGCGCTCGAATACAGCGCGTTGCTCCATGCATCGAACGCGCGGGTATCGAGATAGCGTGCGCGCGGCGCGGCGGGCACGGTCACGATCACGGGATCGGCGGAGACATCGAGCCACGCGGAGGAATCGAGCGTATCGACGCTCGGCCAGCCGGTCGCGCCCGCGGGCGGCAACGCGATGGCGTGGCGGAACGTGTTGAGCGGCGCCTGACCCGGCCGCGCCGCCCCGCTTGCACGTTCCCGCGCGATGTCCGACGCGACGAGCGGAAAGCCGAACGTGTAGGCATCGACGACCTGGTTTTTTACCCAGCCGCCCGTATTTGCCGCCTCGGGCGTCGCGGTTCCCGCGCAGCCGGCGAGCAAGGCCGCGGCAGAAAGGCTCGTGCTGACCCATAAAGCGGCGTTGAGCGGAAACGTCCAGCGTCGGTGCTTATTCATTCGAATGGAAATCCGGTTTTATTTCGATGGGTTCGCAGACGAGCAGCCCGCCGCCGTCCTGATCCCCGAGGTAGCGCGCCGAAAATTCGATCTCGAAATTGGGGTTTTAACGTATCCGCTGATGATAGGCAAGACAACACGCATAAAAGGCGCTACTCGTCGCGCAAATACGTCTGACCACTCGTCGAGACTCGCTTCACGGCATCGCGTAACATGAATGTTTTGGAACCTTTCGAACGAGTCCGACGCATGTATATTCCCGCCCATTTCGAGGAAAACCGCCCGGAAGCCCTGCGCGCGCTGATCGCCGCGCATCCTTTTGGCGCATTGGTCACGCGTGGCCCGAATGGGCTTGACGCCAATCACATTCCTTTCGAACTCGATCCCGCCATCGGCGAACACGGCACCTTGCGCGCGCACGTGGCGCGTGCAAATCCCGTGTGGCGCGAAGTCGGGGCGCGCGAGGACGTGCTGGTGATCTTTCAGGGCGCGGAAGGTTATATCTCGCCGACTTTCTATCCGAGCAAGCAGGAAACCCACCGTCAAGTGCCGACGTGGAATTACCTCGTCGTGCATGCGCATGGCCGAATCACCGTGCGTGACGACGAAGCCTACGTGCGCGGCGTCGTTGCGAAACTCACGCGCAAGATGGAAGCGGGCGAAGCAATGCCGTGGAAAATGGGCGACGCGCCGCGCGATTTCATCGATCAATTGCTGGGCGCGATCGTCGGCATCGAAATCGAGGTGACGCGGCTGGTCGGCAAGGCAAAACTGTCGCAGAACAAGGCTGAAGCGGACCGCATCGGCGCGGTCGAGGGCTTGCGTCAGCGCGGCGGCGAGGAAGCCGGCGCGCTCGCCGACGCCATGTTCGGCTCGATCGAACCGCCTCGCGACTGAAATGCGCTCTTGACCTTCCAATCGTTGGAAGGTCGATACTGGCTTCATGCGTGGCCAGAAGGAGCGTTTCATCATGTCATCGGCACCAGTCAATCAAACCAGAACCGCGGAATTCGCCGTGAGCGGCATGACGTGCGCGTCGTGCGTCGCGCGCGTCGAGAAAATGCTCGGACGCGTGCCGGGCGTGGAATCGGTCGCCGTGAATCTCGCGACCGAAAAAGCCACCGTCCATACGAACGATGCCGTCACCGACCAACAACTGGTCGCGGCCATTACGAAAGCCGGTTATGAAGCGGCGAAGGTCGAGCCGGACGCGCCGCCTGTCGATGCGAAAACGCCGCAAGCGCTCGATGCCGAACTCGTCGCGGTGGTCGCGAGCGCGCTCGTCACGCTGCCCTTGCTTGCGCCGATGTTCGGCGCAGCGCTCTCGCCGTGGCTGCAACTGGCGCTCGCGAGCATCGTCCAGTTTGGCTTCGGCGCGCGTTTCTACGTCGGCGGTTATCGCGCGCTGCGGGCGTTCGCGGGCAACATGGATTTGCTCGTGGCGCTGGGGACATCGGCGGCGTGGGCGCTGAGTGTCTATCAGATGTTCGCGCACGGCGGCATGCCGATGCATCTGTTCTTCGAGGCATCGGCGGTCGTCATCACGCTGGTGCGCTTTGGCAAATGGCTGGAGACGCGCGCCAAACGCCAGACCACCGACGCCATCCGCGCCCTGAACGCGCTGCGTCCGACCACGGCGCGCGTGCGCGATCGCGCCGATCCTTCGCATGAAAGCGAGATTGCGCTCGCCGATGTGCGCGTGGGCGACATCGCCATCGTGCGGCCGGGCGAGCGCGTGCCGGTGGATGGCATCGTGCGCGAGGGACGCACGCATGTCGACGAATCGCTGATCACGGGCGAGAGTCTGCCGGTTGCGAAAGAGCCGGGCGCGCGCGCGACGGGCGGATCGATCAACGGCGAAGGCGCGATCGCGATCGAAACGACGGCCATTGGCGCGGAAACGACGCTCGCGCGGATCATCCGGCTGGTCGAATCGGCGCAAGCGGAAAAAGCGCCGATCCAGCGCCTGGTCGATCGCGTGTCCGCCGTTTTCGTGCCGGCAATCTTGGTAATCGCGCTCATCACGCTGGCGGGCTGGCTTCTGCATGGCGCGGATGCCGAGACCGCCTCGCTCAACGCCGTCGCCGTGCTCGTGATCGCCTGCCCGTGCGCGCTCGGCCTCGCCACGCCGACCGCCATCATGGCCGGCACGGGCGTCGCAGCGCGTCACGGCATCCTGATCAAGGACGCGGAGGCGTTGGAACAGGCGCATGCCATTAGCGTCGTTGCGTTCGATAAGACCGGCACGCTGACGGCCGGCCAACCGAGTCTCGTCGCGTTCGAAGCCGCGCCGGGATTCGAGCGCGCGGAAGCACTCGCGCTGGCGGCGGCGGTGCAAAGAATGAGCGAGCATCCATTGGCGAAAGCGGTAGTCGGTTTCGCCGATAGCACGCCGGACATTGCGCGATACGAGGCGACGTCGGCGAAAGCAATTGCCGGACGCGGCGCGGAGGCTTTCATCGGCGCGCGCAACGTGGCGATAGGCAGTGCGCGCTGGGTCGAGGAATTGCATGCGGCCTTGCCCGAAGCGCTTGCCGTCGAGGCGCGCAACCTCGAAGCGCAGGGCAACACGGTGTCATGGCTGATGGACCGCGCTGACGGCAAGGCGACCGTCCTCGCCCTGCTCGCGTTCGGCGACACGATCAAGCCGACGGCGCGCGCCGCCATCGAAAGACTCGCGCAACTGGGCGTGAAGGCCGCGCTCGTTACGGGCGATAACGCGGGTAGCGCGCAGGCGGTTGCGCGCGCGCTCGGCATTCCGTCGGCGCTGGTTTTCTCGCAGACCTTGCCCGCGGACAAGGCGCGCGTGATCGCGGAATTGAAGGCATCGAACCACGGCATCGTGGCGATGGCGGGCGACGGCATCAACGACGCGCCCGCGCTCACCGCCGCCGACGTCGGCATCGCGATGGGCAGCGGCACGGACGTGGCGATCGAAGCGGCGGGCATCACGCTCATGCGTGGCGACCCGGCGCTCGTGGCGGATGCCATCGATATTTCGCGCCGGACGTATCGCAAGATTCAGCAGAATCTTTTCTGGGCGTTTGTGTACAACCTGATCGGCATTCCGCTTGCCGCATTCGGCATGCTCGACCCGATGTTCGCCGGCGCGGCGATGGCGTTTTCGAGCGTGAGCGTGGTGGCGAACGCGTTGTTGTTGCGGCGCTGGCGTGCTCAGGCGGGAACCGAGGTGCCAGCGGAACGCGCGGGCAAACCAATTACCCGCCCCGCATAACGCGCATCGCACGCGGCAATCACCGCGTGCATATCGATACTTCGCGCCACGTCCTCATCGAACGAAGCCGACTTCGGCGCGCCGCTCGAATCGATGTGCATCATCATCTGCTCGCATGCCGATACCGGCTCCGCCTCGTCCGCTTCAAACATCTCCAGATAAAGATGCACGCGCTTCCTGTCGCGCGCGACAACCCACGCGTCCACTCGCACCGCCGCGCCTTCCTTGATCTCGCGCAGATAGCTCACATGGGCTTCGAGCGTGTAGAGCGTGCGCTGCCGCGCGCGTCTGCCCGCGTCGTCCAGACCGATGCCGTCCATGAACGCATCGGTCGCGAGGCTATAGATCAGCATGTAGTACGCGTCACGCAGATGGCGGTTGTAATCGACCCATTCGGCCTTCACGCTGTCGCGATAAATCGTGCTCATGAATCTCGCCCCGTTAGTCTTCGATACCGTGCCGTGCCTTCGCCTGCGCAATCGCCTCGATCACGCTCGTGATGCAGTCGTCGCGATACCGCTCCAGTTCCTTGATGCCGCGTCCGTTCGTCTGCCGCGACGTGCCGTCCACCACGCGGTCGATGAGTTCATCGGTGAGCGTCGGCGCGACGAGCTTCGTCCACGGCAATTCGAGCGCGGGGCCGAATTGCTGCATGAAGTGTCGCATGCCCGCCTCGCCGCCCGCCAACGTATAGGTCAGGAACGTGCCCATGAACGACCAGCGAATGCCCGCGCCGTACCGAATTGCATCGTCGATCTCGCCGGTCGTCGCCACGCCTTCGTTCACCAGATGCAACGCCTCGCGCCACAACGCTTCGAGCAATCTGTCCGCGATAAAGCCCGGCACTTCCTTCTTTACGCGAAGCGGCCTCATGCCGATGGATGCGTAGAAGCTCATCGCGGTATCGATCGCGTCGCCGGAAGTCAACTCGCCGCCAAGCACTTCGACGAGCGGCAAAAGATAAACCGGATTGAACGGATGCCCGACCACGCAGCGCTCGGGATGTACGGCGCGTGCGTAAAAATCGCTGGGCAGAAGGCCCGAAGTGGATGACGCGATAATCGCATCGGCCTTCGCCGCGCGGCTCACGCGTTCGTGCAGCGCGAGCTTCAGTTCCTCGCGTTCGGGCGCGCTCTCCTGAATGAAATCCGCATCGGCGACGCACTCCTCGACAGTTTCCACCACGCGCAGGCGATCCTGCGACGCGCCTTTCGCCAGTCCCACGCGTTCCAGCGCCGGCCACGCATTGGCGACGTTCGCGCGTAACTGCGCTTGAGCGCCAGGCGCCGGGTCCCACGCGGTGACATCTAGCCCATGCGCAAGCGCGCGCGCCACCCAGCCGCTGCCGATCACACCCGCGCCGAGCGCGGCGAATTGCCTGACTTGCATATCGTCCATCCGAATGTAGTGATCCTGAACCTATGCCAACTGCCCGAGTGCGCGACGCTCCAACAAGCGTTCGCCGCGCGCCGGCAAACCGAGCTTGCGACGCCCTTCCGCCGGCGTGAGCGCGCGTCCGCCAAGACGTTCGATGATCTCCACCGCGCGCTGCACGAGCGAACCGTTGCTCGCATGCACGCCGCGATCGAGCCACAGATTGTCTTCGAGACCCACGCGCACATGACCGCCGAGTAGCATGGCTTGCGCGACCATCGGCATCTGCATGCGGCCGATACCGAAGCCCGCCCAATGCGCGCCAGGCGGCAGGTTATCGACCATGGCCTTCATGGTGCCCGTGTCGGGCGGCGCGCCCCAAGGAATGCCCATGCAAAGCTGAAAGAGCGGCGGCGCATCGAGCAGGCCTTCCTTCAGCAACTGATTCGCGAACCAGAGATGACCGGTATCGAAAATCTCGAGTTCCGGCTTCACGCCAAGCTGCTGGATGCGCTTTGCCCCGGCTCGGAGTTGCGCGGGCGTCGAGACGTAGATGTAGTCGCCATCGCCGAAATTGAGGGTGCCGCAATCGAGCGTGCAGATTTCCGGAAGCAGTTCCTCGACATGCGCAAGACGCGTGAGACCGCCGACGAGATCGGTGCCCTTGCCGAAGCGCATCGGCTCTTCGCCCGCGCCGATTTCCAGATCGCCGCCCATGCCCGCCGTCAAGTTGATGATGACATCGACATCCGATGAACGAATGCGATCCACTACTTCGCGATACAGCGCCGGGTCGCGGCTGCCGCGCCCGGTTTGCGGATCGCGCACATGGCAATGCGCCACGGTCGCGCCCGCACGCGCGGCCTCGATAGCCGCTTCGGCAATCTGCCTGGGCGTGACGGGTATTGCCGGATGTCTGGCCGTTGTGTCGCCTGCTCCCGTTACCGCGCAGGTCACGATCACGTCATGGTTCATGGTGGCGCTTGTCCTTATTCAGTTCAAAGTCCGAGGTATTGCTTCACCGCTGGCAGACCATCCTTGCCATCGACGGTCTTCACGCCCGCAAGCCATGAATCGAGCACCTGCGGATTCTTCTTGAGATACGCCTTTGCCGCTTCGGCGGGGCGTTCCTTGTTCATCACCGGTTCCATGAGACGGTTTTCGAGATCGGTATTGAACTTGAGATTCGATACGAACTTGCCGGCGTTCGGGCAGCGCGTGAGGAAGTCGGTATTCGTGAGCGTGTAGACGCGCGCTTCGCCATAGTTGGGGCCGAAGACTTCATCGCCGCCGGCTAGATAGTTGATCTTCATCTGAATGTTCATGGGATGAGGCTCCCAGCCCAAAAACACGACCGGCTTCTTGTCGCGAATGGCGCGTTCCACCGTCACCAGCATGCCCGCCTCGCTCGATTGCACGAGCTTGAATCCGCCGAGCCCGAACTGATTCGTGTCGATCATCTTCTGAATCTTGGCGTTTGCGCTGCTGCCCGGTTCGATGCCGTAGATCTTGCCGTCGAGCTCATCGCGATGCTTGGCGATATCCGCGAACGACTTGATGCCCGCGTCATACGCATAGCTCGGCACGGCAAGCGTGGCCTTCGCGCCAGAGAGATTCGGCGGATCGAGCTTCTGAATGCTCTTCGATTCGAGGAACGGCTCGACCGCCTTTTCCTGCACCGGCCACCAGTAGCCGAGCGACACGTCGATCTGCTTGCTCTTCAGACCCGCGAGCGAAATGGGCACGGAGGCGACCGTGGTCTTCGGCGCATAACCGAGCCCTTCGAAGACGACGGAAGCGAGCGCGGTCGTCGACGTGATGTCCGTCCAGCCGATATCCACGAAGCGGACGTTGCGGCAGCTCGCGTCATCGGCGGCAAGCGCGAAGGCGCCGTGAGTCAGTGCGGTCGCGGCACAGACGCCGGTCAGGAGCAGTTTCGAAACCAGGCGATGTCTCATGGCGTGCTGTTCCGGTGAGGGTTCATTGGATGCCGGTTCGTCGTGCCGGCGTGCATCAAAAGTAACGCCGCATAAAGGCAAACGAACGACCGCTTGCGACCGCGACTTGACCGCATGCGACGTGCTAGAAGAAAGGCCTGCGAATACGGGCCACGCCGGATTGCGCGGGCTTTTTGTGCTTGCTAGCGTGGAGCGTTCGTCCAAAGTGCCACACGCCATTCGATGCCCGTTCCCCAAGACTTCCACTTCCTGCTGCTGCCCGAGTTCTCGTCCATTGGCTTCATGTCGGCGATCGAGCCCTTGCGGGTTGCAAATCGCTTCAGCGGCGAGTTGTATCGCTGGCATATCCTGTCGCCCGATGGCGGGCCGGTGGCCGCGAGCAACGGCATCTCGCTGAATGCGGAAAGCGCGTTCGACAGCGTGACGCACGCGGATACCGTGTTCGTCGTATCGGGATTCGAGCCGCTCGCGCGCTATACACGCGGCATCGGCGAGTGGTTGAAGCGGCTGGATCGCGCGGGCGCGACGCTTGGCGGCATCGATACGGGCAGCTTCATTCTCGCCGAAGCCGGCCTGCTCGCGGACAAGCGCGCGACGTTGCACTGGGAAGCGGCGGCGGCCTTCGCCGAGCGCTATCCCGCGATAGAAACGAGCCAGGAGTTGTTCGAGATCGATACGCGGCGCATTACGTGCGCGGGCGGCACTGCGTCCATCGACCTCATGCTGGATCTGATCGCGCGCGATCATGGCGCGGAACTCGCGGCGCAAGTGTCGGAGCAGTTCGTGCTGGGGCGCATCAGGCAGCGCTCGGACCATCAGCGCATGAAGATCGCGGCGCGCTATGGCATTCACAATCGCAAGTTGATTCAGGTGATCGGCGTGATGGAGCAGCATATGGAAGAGCCGCTTTCGCCCGATGAGCTCGCGCAATCCATCAGCGTCACGCGACGTCAGCTCGAACGCCTGTTCTGCACCGCGCTAAAGGACACGCCGACGCATTTTTATCTCGGGCTGCGTCTCACGCGCGCACGCGAGCTGCTGCAGCAAACCGATATGTCGATACTTGCCGTGTGTGTCGCGTGCGGGTTCGAATCGCCGTCGCACTTTTCGCGGACGTATCGCGCGCGCTTCAATGCGAGTCCGCGGCAGGACCGCAGCGCGTTGCGCGCCGTGCCTGCCGCCGCATGATCTTCGTCTCGCCTAGAACGAGTGCCGCATGCCGATGCGCACATCCGACTGCGTATTCGAAGTCGACGGCGTGAAGCTATAACCGATGACGGCATCGATCGGACCCGACGCACGCAGATAATCGCCGGATACATAGACGTCGGTACGCTTCGAAAGCAGATAGTGCAGTCCGAGCGAACCCTGGTTCCAGTGATTGCCTTCGAAGCGCGTGTGCTGATAACCGCCGTAAAGCGCGAGATCCGGCCTGAACGAATACGACGCGCCGCCTTCGTAGACTTGCATATGCGAGGTCACGCCGAGGCCCTTGATGGTCGTGTACGTGAAGTTGCCCGAGAGCATCAGGTCGCCGAGCGTCCACGCGCCGCCGACTGCAAAGGCGCCTTGTTTATCGACGGGAAACGAATTCGTGCTGTAGAGGTCCGTGACTGCGCCCGTGGCCGGATCGACCGATACCGTCGGCTGGCCCAAGAACGTGCGCGCGCCGATCATCGCGTAGGGATCGAACGCGTAAATGCCGAACGGGTTGTTCAATTGCGTATAGGCCGCGCCCACGTTGAAGGTGTTGGCCGCATAGTGCGCGCCCACGCTCCACGCGCTGTTGCGATGAAAGTCGCCCGCGTTATTGCCGAACGAATACATGCCGCCGAAGGTAAAGCCCGCGATATTGTTCGAGAGGAACTTGACCGAGTTCGGCAAGCGGTCGCCGTTCATCCGGTCGAAGTCGCCCTGGTGGATGGCATAGCCGCTTCCCCATGCCGAGATGTTGTAGAGGTAGACCATCTCCTCGGTCATATCGAGCTGATTACCGAACGAGATTTGCCCCCACGGGTTCTTGAGGCCTACATAGGCTTGCCGTCCAAACTCCGCGCCGCCGAATGCATAGCGCCCGGTCCCGAGGCGGAAGCCCGATTCCAGCGCGAAGATCGCCTGCAGTCCGCCGCCCAAATCTTCCACGCCACGAAAGCCGATGCGGTTGCCGTAGGACACGCCATCGTCGAACTTCACGACATGCGAGCCACCGGTGTTGTTCACATAGGTGATGCCTGCATCGAGAATGCCGTAGAGCGTCACGCTGCTCTGCGCGTGCGATAGGGCCGGCGCGCCTGCCGCGCTCGCCGCGAGCGCGAGTCCCGCAAGACTGGCACGACGGCCGCGGGCGAGTCTCGAAACGCTTCGTGCGGCATGTCCTCGTCTCATCTGCTGCTCCTCTTCTTGTGGGTTGTCGTGTCGTTGAAGGTTGCTGATCGTTCGTCGTGTCCTGCTGAAAGTGCTGAAGACTGCCGCTGAAACGCTGCATTTCGATGCATCGGCGTGCGTGCGCCAACGTCGTAAAAGTAAGGCCACATATAAGCCACGGCTCGACCCGGTGCGACGCAAACATGTCCAGTTGCGACTCGCGCTCATTTGCAGCCCTTCTATTTCGGACATGCCCGATATCGGATTCCTCTGCTCCTACCCATACTTCTGAATCTGTAAAAAAGCGCTACATCGCAACATCTGCATCAACCACTGATCGAACATGACCACTCGCTGCCTGAGCATCTTCCACGTCGACGCCCCTCACGTTCTTGCCAATCACAAGCACTACAGCTCTCGCATGGGCTATGAGCACACCGCTGTTTCCATGGCGGGTATGCAGGGCAAAGCCCAACGAACGCTTCTCAAGTACGAACTCGTGCTGCATTACTTGCGGCAGATGCCTGAAATGGCTTTGCTCGTCTGCTTCAGCGAAGACTGCCTCGTGCTGAACATGTATCCCGTCGAACCCATGGCCGAAGGAAGGCAACATCTGCTTCCTTCGCTCAACGGCAACACGGGCAGTCATCAGGCCGCCGTGCAGGTCTGGCGTAACACGAAGGACATTCGCAACTTCATCGTTCGTTGCATCGGCGAATGCAAGATCGGCGGCGCAACCGATGACGAAGAAACCTTGCTCGCCCCGCTCGACGTCATCGAACCGATGGGCGAGCGCGGTGGTGTCACGTGCGCCATGTTCTGCAATCCACGCTTCACGCCTGTCTGGGCTACGTATCCGAATCTGTGGACCATCGTGATGGACGAAGAGAAGATGTACGGCTACATTCATCCGAGCTTTCGCAACGCGCTCGCCGAGCACATCAACGATTGCCAGCAAAAAGGCGCGCGCCTGCTCGATTTTTCGGCCCATGCGAATGTGCCCGCCGAACCCTTCAGCGTCTACAACCCCGGCCAGCCCATCGCGCTCGTGACCTACTACACGGCTAACGTGCGCGAGTACGGCGCAATCGCCGAGTTGAACTTCAAGCGTTATTGCGAGCGTCACGGCTACACGCTCTACGTCTATCGCGATACGCCCGCCGAGGTGGAACCAGGCACGACGGGCACCTGGCTCAAGCCGTGGTTCCTGCGCAAATATCTGCCGCATCACGAATGGGTCATGTGGGTCGATGCCGACATTCTTTTCGTCGATCAATCCAAGCCGCTCGAACCGCTCTTCGCGAATCGCGATCTTCTCGCCGCGCACGACATCGGTCCTTGGATCATCAATGCAGGCGTGCTCGGTTTCAAACGCACGGACCACAATGTCGAGTTCGTCGAAGAGATCTATCGCGCCGTGAGCGCCGCGCCCGACAAGTCGAGCACGTATGCGAACGGCGGCGATCAGACGATCATTGCAAACCTCTTGCGCGAACGTCTCGACTGGGCGCTCGAGGACGGACTGGACTGCATCGGCATCAATACGCCGTGGTATTTTCAGCAGCCTTCCAGCCTGATGGTCCACTTCCTCGCCATCCAGTCGCCCATGCGCGCCATGCTGATGTCGCAGCAGGAACGCGTCAGCTTGCAACTCAACTGAACGTTTTCGATCACTTCACCCCGAGCGCGGTCTGAACGGCTTCCAGGCCGTTCCCGCCGCTCGCAGTCGTCACACCATCGAGCCACGTCTTCAGCAGTTCCGGATGCCGTTTCAATGCGTCCGTGGCGGCTGTATCGACGCGCGTCTTCTTCTCCAGCACGTCGGTTATCACGCCGTTTTCCAGATCTACGTTGAACGCCATCTGCTTGAACAGGCGGCCGACGTTCGGGCATTGCTGCTCGTAGCCGTTACGAGCCACCGTGTTGACCGTCGCGCCGCCGAAGTTCGGGCCGAAGTATCGATCCCCGCCATCGAGGTAGGCGAGCTTGAACTTGGTGTTCATGAGATGCGGCTCCCAGCCCAGAAACACGATCCACTTCTTGTCCCGCACCGCGCGATCCACTTGCGTGAGCATGCCCGTCTCGCTCGATTCCACGAGCTTCCATCCGCCCAGCCCAAAGGCTTTGTCGTCGATCATGCGTTTGATGTTCTGATTCGCGGGCGCGCCCGGCTCGATACCGTAGACGCGGTCATCGAACTTGTCGGCGTTCTTTGCGAGATCGGCGAACGAATGCACGCCGGCTGCGGCGACATAGTCGGGCACGGCCAGCGTGAACTTCGCGTTGGATAGATTGGCGCGCAACACCTGCACCGATTTGTCGTCGATGAACGGCTTCACGAGCGGCGCCTGCGCCGGCATCCAGTTGCCAAGAAACACGTCGATCTGGCCTTTTTTGAGGCCTTGATACGTGATCGGCACAGACAGGTTCGCCACGTTCTGCCTGTAGCCGAGCGCTTTCAGAATGACGCCGCTCATCGCATTGGTGGCGTCGATGTCTGTCCATCCCGGACCTGCCATGCGCACCTGCGTGCAGGTCGAGGGATCGGCGGCGAATGTGGGCGAGACCACGGCGACGAGCGCGGCAACAATGAGCGCATGAAACAAGGGCTTTTTCATGGGGCGTTCCTGTCGTTGGAGTTGCGGGTGACTAGCGCGGGACTAGCGCTCGACCGCTGGGAAGCGCGCCATGGCTTCGAGCGTATCGAGGTCGATGTGATTGCGCATGTAGCGCTGGCTCGCATCGACATGCGGCTGCCAGTCCCACGACTGGATCGCACCTTGCGTGGTCGCGGCGAAATGGAAATGGCGGCGGCGCTGACTCTTGAGCACATCGCGATGCAGCGCTTCCAGGTCCCAGCGTCGCGCGATCTCATCGCGGAACGCGGTGACCTGCGACGCGTGCCGCGCATCGCTCGCGAGGTTATTGCGTTCGAGGGGATCGGCGGCGACATCGTAGAGTTGATCGGGATCGACACTCGTATGGATGAACTTGTAGCGCTCCCGCCGGATCATCACGATAGGCGCGATTGCACCTTCCGCGAGGAACTCGCCGATGGCTTCGTCATGGCCGTCCGCGCCCGCGAGATGCGGCACGAGGCTTTGCCCATCGAGGCTATCCGGCCACGCTGAAGGCGCATCGCCGCGCGCAAGATCGACGAGCGTGGGCAACACATCGAGATGCGATACCGAAGCGCTCACGCGATGCGCATCGAAACGCTTCGGCGCATGCACGATCAAGGGCACACGGCAGCCGCCCTCGAAAAACGTCATCTTGTACCAGAGGCCGCGCTCGCCGAGCATCTCGCCGTGATCCGACGTCACGACGATGGTTGTGTCATTTGCGAGACCCGCCTGTTCCAGCGCTTCGAGTATCGATGCGAATTGATCGTCCACATACGACACCGCGCCGTAATACGCACGGCGAGCATTGCGAATCTGTCTCTCGGTTGGCGGCGTGCGATCCGTCTCGCAGACATGACGCAGGCGCTGCGAATGCGGATCGCTGGCTTCGAGCGAATCGCGATACGAAGGCATGTCGATGTCGTCATCGCCATACAGGTCCCAGTATTTTTTCGGAATGGCATACGGGTCATGCGGATGCGTCAGCGACGCGACCATCATGAACGGTCGTACGTCTTTGCCCGCATTGCGCTCGCGCGCGATATCGAACAGCTTCTGACGCGTGGTGAAGGTCACTTCGTCGTCGAAGTCGAGTTGATTCGTGCGCACGCACGGACCTGCGTCGATCACGGAACTCATGTTGTGATACCACGAGGGACGCGCCTCGAAATTCTCCCAGTCGGGCGTCCAGCCGAAATCGGCGGGATAGATGTCGGTCGTCAGCCGCTCCTCGAAGCCGTGCAACTGGTCCGCGCCGCAGAAATGCATCTTGCCGGAAAGAATCGTGCGATATCCCTCGGCGCGCAAGTAGTGCGCGAACGTGAGCGTCTCCGAAGGGAACTCGGCCGCGTTGTCATAAGCGCCGATTTGCGAAGGCAGCTTACCCGCGAGCAACGAAAAGCGTGACGGCGCGCAGAGCGGACTCGCGCAGTAGGCCGATTCGAACACCACGCCTTCACGCGCGAGCGCGTCGATGCACGGCGTCTTCGTCACTCCGTTGCCGTATGCCGCAAGCGCGAACGGCGTGAGCTGATCGGCCATGAGAATAAGGATATTTTGTTTTGTCTCAAGCATGAATGCATACCTCGAATAGAATCGACAGCGGACACGCGCATGGCGATGCGGGTTCGCTTCATGTGACTATTGCCGTTCAAATGGCCGCTGTGAAGAGAGCAAATCGTTATGCGCCCATAAGGGGGATTTATGCCGCGCCAGGACCGTCTACCGCCCATGCAGGCGCTCTCGATGTTCGAGTCCGCCGCGCGTCTCGCGAGCTTCACTGCCGCCGCGCGTGAACTCGGCTCGACACAGCCCGCCGTGAGCCAGCGCGTGGTGCAACTCGAAGAAGCGCTCGGCGTGCCGCTTTTCGAGCGCGGGCACCGGGGCGTCACCTTGACTGAAGACGGCGCGCGTCTCTTCGAAGCGGTCCGTCAAGGCCTCGATATCATCCGCACGGCTACCGGCGAGATTCGCGCGCGTAACGCTCAGCGCACGCTCACGCTGTTGACCGATTTTGGCTTCGCGACTTACTGGCTCATGCCGCGCCTGCCGCAATTCAAGGCGCTGATGCCCGATGTCGACGTGAAGATCGTCACCTCGCAAAATGTATCGGATGCCGACGGCGAACCGGCGGACGTGGTGATCGCATTCGGCAGCTCGCGCGCGCAGTGGAGTTCGCCGCACGCCATCCGGCTCTTTCCTGAAAGCGTCGTGCCGGTATGCAGCCCGGCGCTCGTGGCACGCAACAAGCCGTCGAGTGCCGCCGATCTCCTCGACTTGCCGCTCTTGCATCTGCAGGCTACCTTGCCCGAACGCTGGCTTTCATGGGCCGGCTGGTTCGAGGCGCATGGGCTGAGCGCGCCGCCGGCGCAAGGCGGCTTCACCTTCAACAGTTACGCGCTCGTCACGCATGCGGCCGTGATGGGCCAGGGCGTCGCGCTTGGCTGGGCGCCGCTCGTCGATGACCTCATCGCCAAAGGTCATCTCATCGCGCTAGACGATACTCCGCTCGTCACCGATCGCGGCTACGTGCTCGTCACGCAACGCGAGCCGTCTGCCGTCGTGCGCGCGTTCAGCAACTGGCTGCTCGATGAATGCGACGTGATCGCCTGACGCTTGCATACCAGCGCGACGGCGCTTCGCTTCTATCCGTCGTGCCCGCGCATTTGCTCTACTAGCGATAACGTTCGCCGCACGAGCGGCGTGGCGACCTTTATCGAATGTGGAGCGTGCATGTCCGCTGAAACCCGTCCCAATCAACTGGTGCTGACCGTTGCGTGTCCTAGCGCGGCGGGGCAAGTCGCCGCCATCGTCGGCTTTCTCGAACGCCATCATGGTTATATCGACGAACTCACCGTGTTCGACGACGACCTGAGCGAACGCTTCTTCGTGCGCTGCGTGTTTCATGGCGCAAGCCGAGACGACACGCTCGATCTGCCGATGCTGCAGCGCGAGTTCGAACCCATCGCCCAACGCTTCTCGATGAACTGGTCGATGCACGATCTCAACGCGCGGCCCAAGGTGCTCATCATGGTGTCGAAGCTCGAACACTGCCTCGCGGACCTGCTGTTCCGCTGGCGCATGGGCGAACTGAAGATGGATATCGTCGGCATTGCGTCGAATCATCCGGACCTGGCGCCGCTTGCGGAACAACACGGTCTGCGCTTTCATCATCTGCCGATCGCGGCCGATACCAAGGCGCAGCAGGAAGCGCGTCTGCTCGATCTCTTCGAGACATCCGGTGCGGAACTGATGATTCTCGCGCGCTACATGCAGATTCTTTCCGGCGATACGAGCCGCAAACTCAAGGGCCGCGCGATCAACATCCATCATTCGTTCTTGCCTGGCTTCAAGGGCGCAAAGCCCTATCACCAGGCGCATACGCGCGGCGTAAAACTGATTGGCGCCACTGCGCACTTCGTCACCGACGATCTCGACGAAGGCCCGATCATCGAACAGGAAGTGGAGCGCGTGGATCACTCCTATAGCCCCGAGCGGCTGCTTGCAACGGGACGCGATGTCGAATGCATCACGCTTGCGCGCGCCGTCAAGGCGTTCACGGAACGGCGCGTGTTCATCAACGGCGAACGCACTGTCGTTCTACGGTAAGCACAAAAAAGGGGTGCCGCGGATTCGCGGCACCCCTTCTTGATCCAGGCGCTGAGACCTTACTTCACCCAGCTGTCCACGCGATCGCCATGCGCGCCGATCCATGCATCGGCGGCGGCTTGCGGCTTCTCACCGTTTTGCGTCGCGAGCATCACGCTGTCGATTTCACCCGGCTTCCACTGGAATTTCTTCAGGAAGGCCACGACCGGCGGAGCCTTCTTTTCGAGTTCCGGATTCACCACGCTATCGACGTGTTCCGCTTCGCCGAAGACCTTCTTCGGATCTTCGAGGAATTTCAGCTTGTACTTCGCGAACATCCAGTGCGGCTTCCAGCCGGTCACGATGATCGGCTTCTTCGCCGCTTCCGAACGCGCAAGTTCAGCGGTCATCGCGCTGCCCGAACTCGGCATCAGCCTGTAGTCGAGGTTATAAGCCTTGATGGCTTCGCTCGTCTTTTGCATCACGCCCGCGCCCGCATCGATACCGACGATGCGCGAATCGAATTCGGCCTTCTTCGCTTCGAGGTCGGTCAGGCTGTTGGCATCGACATTTTCAGGAACGATCAGACCAATCTTCGCATCATTGAAGTTCGGTCCGAGGTCGACGACCTTCGTCTTGAAGTTGTTCCAATACGCACCGTGCGTCACCGGCAGCCACGCGGACAGCGTCGCATCCAGATCGCCGCGCGCCACGCCCTGCCACATCACGCCTGCCGCCACCGGCACGAGTTGCACCTGATAGCCCAGCTTCTTTTCGATGATGCGCGCCGCCACGTTCGACGTCGCCACGCTGTCGTCCCAGCCTTCGACGTAGCCAATCTTGATGGTCGGTTTATCTTCGGCGTTTGCGCCCATGCTCGTGGCCAGTGCCGCAGCCATGGCGCTCAGCACGAACAGTCTTCTCATCGCTTTCATTTGATTTCCCCTTTGCGGCCCCACGCCGTAGCGTCCAGAATCACCAGCCAGAATTGGCCAGTAACGCACTTTTCCGACACTCAGTTGTCCAGAAGCGACGCCGAGTTTTATTTATCCACCACGAGGTCGCTCAAGGGCTTGCTGCAGCACAACAGCACCATGCCCTGATCGATTTCGCGCTGACGAATGCCGCCTGCGTGCTTCATGCTTACTTCGCCCGATACGAGCTTGACCTTGCATGTGCCGCACATGCCTTGCGTGCACGATGAGGGTAAACGCACCCCGGCTTTCTTCGCGGCATCGAGCACGTTCTCGTTGCTACCGCATTCAATGTCGCGCCGGATCTTGGCGAAGCTGACTTTGTATGTCGTATCGACAGGCGCCGCTGGTCGAGGCGCAAAGCCGACTGCCTCTTCACGCGCTTCGACGAAATCGGTCTGTGTGGCGATGGCGTCGGCCACGTGCGCGGTCGTCAACTGCGATGCGACCTCCGCAATGGTCTCGAACGAGAAGCTCTCTTCGTGATAATGCTTGCGATCGAAACCGCCTTCATCGAGAAGATCGCGGACCGCCTTCATATAAGGCGCGGGACCGCACGTGAAGATCTCGCGTTCTAGATAGTCCGGTGCAATCAGCTTCAGAAGCGGCAAGCTGAGAAAGCCCGTCACACCGGCCCAGTTCGTGCGCGTGCCCACGCGCTCGCAAACGAAGGCCGTGCGAAAGTTCGTCTGATTCGATGCAATGAGATCCAGCTCGCGCGAGAAGATGATGTCGTCGGGCGTGCGCGCGCTGTGCACGAAAACGATATCCGCGTCCTCGCCGAGTTCGTGATGCGCGCGGCTCATCGACATGAGCGGCGTGATACCCGACCCCGCCGAAAGAAACAGGAACTTGCGTGCCGGATGCCGCGCACAGGTGAACTCGCCCGAAGGCCCGAGCACACGCACGCGCGATCCCGCAATCACGTTGTCATGCAGCCAGTTCGAAACCTTTCCGCCCGGTACACGCTTGACCGTGATCGAAATGGTGTGCGGCCGCGTGGGCGAAGAGGAAATCGTATAGCAGCGATTGATCTGCTCGCCGTCGATATCGAGTTCCAGTGTAATGAACTGCCCGGGTTCGAACACGAAGCTGCGTTCGCTCGGCGCCTTGAAGAAAAAACTCTTCACGTCGTGCGTTTCCTGCCGGACGTGACAGCAGACGAGTGTGTCGTCGGTATCGCTATTCCAGCGCGCGGGCAGCGTCCCCCAGAAGCGCGGCTGGGTGACACGGCTTGCAGTCGGCTCGAACGTGGCCTGATCGCGCATCATGTTTTGCCTCTCGAACGCGCTTAGCGCATGAAGGAAACGACTTTCTCGCCATGCGTGACCACGTCCTTGTCGGGCGTGTTCGCATAGTTATCGAGGCGGCCGATATACCACTCGCAGAACTTTTCCACGAGCCCTTCGGTGAACGGCGAATACGGGCCCGGCTCGTAAGCGCTGCTCGTTGCACCCAGCTGCGAATACTCGACCAACGTGCGGTCCTGTTCGTTCGTTGCGCGCCACACGGCGGTGAGATTGTCGACGTCGTAATCGATACCTTCGCGCGCGTCCTTATGCACGAGCCACTTGGTGCGCACGAGCGTTTCGCCCGCGGACAGCGGAATCACGCTGAACGTGACGATGTGATCGCTCATGAAGTGATGCCACGAATTCGGTTGCGTCCAGAACGACAAGCCGCCCAGGTCCGCGCGCTCGAAGCCGCCAAGCAGCTTCTTCGATGCCACCTTCGCGTCGAGCGTCTGCGATTCGCCATCGCGGTCGAGTGGCAGACGTTGCGTGCGAAAACCGGTGACGAGATCCGCCAGACGTTCGATCTCGGCGGAAGGCAGGTTCATCGCTTCCCATTGCTTCGTGCGTTCGCTCACCGTGCGTTCGAACGCGGCCATGCCGTCCTCGTTCGCAGGGGTGCGTTGATAACCGAAGCCGTATTCATAGAGCGAAATGGTCAACTCGGGATGGTTCGCCACGCAGTGATAGCACTCGCGGTTGTTCTCCATCGTGAGCTTCCAGTTGCCCTTTTCCACGATGTCGATGCTCGCCGCGATCTTGCAATCGGCGAGACCGTGCGGCAAAAGATACGGCTCCATCGACTCGCGCAGCACGGAGAAATCGGCGGGCGGTTCATCGGCGAGACAGATGAAGATCAGGCCCGCGAGGTTCTGCACATGAACCTTCTTGAGGCTATGTTTGCAGCGGTCGAACTGGTCGCCCATGTGTTCGGCGAACATGAGGTCGCCGTTGAGGTTATAGGTCCAGCTGTGATACGGGCACACGATGTTGCCGAGCGAGCCTTTCTCCTGATTGCAAAGACGCGCGCCGCGATGACGGCAGACGTTGTGGAACGCGCGAATCTGCATGTCGTCGTCGCGCACGATCAGGATCGAATCGGGGCCGATATCGACGGTCGTATAGTCGCCCGGCTCCGGCACGTCCGGCTCGATCGCAACCTGTATCCAGTGCTGCCGGAAGATCGCGTCCAGGTCGAGCGCGTGAATCTCGTCGCTCGTGTAGAACGGCGCTTCGAGCGTGTGGCCCTTTTTGCGGCGTTCGATCATTGCGCGAACGTCTGCCGAAACTTTCATCGTGTGCTCCGTTGTGCGTCACGTCTGGTGCCCCGCCAACACCCCTGAAATGCGGGCTTGCTGCGCTTTGAACTTAATAATCCACCAGTTGATGCTCGCGCAAATACGCCAGGATCACTTGTGCTTTTTCGACGGAACTCCCTTCAATTACGACGCTTCCGCCACGGCTTTCGGTCGTGGTCGCGGAAAGCATGCGGGCATGGCCGGTGCGCTTTTCGGGCGCGGCGAGGCGCTTGGGCTTCGCGCTCACGGGGCCGACGCTCCATGCGCTCGCTTTCGGATCGACAGGCGCGGTCGCTGCAACCGGTGCTACGCGTCCTTCGCGCATACGCGCATACGCGTAGCGCGGTGTTGCGTTGGCGAGCGGATGCACGGCGATGAGCGCGGGCAACTGCACGCGCACACGGCGACGCAAGCCCTTCGGCATGAACTGGCGCACTTCGACGCCTTCGTTCGTCACGTCGATATCGACAGCCGAGCCGACGAGCGCGACGTTCAACGCATCGGCAAGCCGATACGGCAACGTGCCGCTATCGAACGCGCCTTCGGCACGCGTGCCGGTCAAGACGAGTCGATAACCCGCGAGACGTTGCGCGAGTGCCGCGCAGGCATCGCCCGGTGTGTTGAGCACTTCGACGCACGGCGCGCCCAGTGCGAGATATTCGGCAAGCGCGGGATTGGCGGGGTCGCCTGCATGCAGCACATCGAGTTGCGCACCGTGTTGCTTCGCAATGTCGATACCGAGGGCGAGCGCGGCCGCGTCGTTGCGGCTATAACGCGCCGTGCCGCTGATAGGATGCCGGCCAGTAGAAACGAGAACGGCTATTTTCATGCGTACGCTCCTTCGGCAAGCGTCGCCGTCTGCAGGATCGGGCTGCCATTGGTACGCGATGCACGCGCGGCCGACGCCGCGTCCGTCAGCGCCTTGATGGTCTCTTGCGTATCCGCGACGATGGTCAAATTCGCACGCTTGGCAATGGGCGCGCTCGCATCGAGATTGACCGCGATGACATGCCGGCAATCCTTGATGCCTTGCAGGTGCTGCACCGCGCCCGAGATGCCGAACGCGATATACACGCTAGCTTCCACCGTCTTGCCCGTGGCGCCGATCTGCTTGTCGCGCGAGAACTTGCCGTCGTCGACGGCCACCCGGCTCGCGCCGATAGCCGCGCCCAAGGTGCTTGCCAACGCTTCGAATGCGGGCACGTCCGTCACGCCGTTGCCCGCCGAGATGATGAAGTCCGCTTCTTCGAGCGCGACTTGGGCCGCGTCCATTTCCTCGATGCCGAGATCGACATACGCGCTCGGCATCGTCGCGGGCACGACGTCTTCGCTATTCACGCGCGCGCCTGCGCCGACGTAAGGCAGCTTGGCATCGACCGCATTCGGTGCGAGCAAGATCACATCGGGTAGCGCACGCAATGCCACCGCGCGGCCAGCATGTGCATACGCAGCGACGTGCTGAAGGTCGAGTTCCACCACGTGTGTGGCGATACTCGCACCGGCGCGCGCCGCGTAACGCCGGCCGAGATCGCCGTCGCCGGTTGCGTTGTCGGGCATGAAGACATGCACGGGCGTGAAGGCCGCGACGCAGGCAGCGAGCGCGCGCAGTTCTTCATCCGGTGCGAAATGGCGGCGATCGAAGCCGGGCAGCTCGATATAACGATCCGCGCCGAGCGACGCCGCATCGTCACTGAACGCGCCGAACGCGATCAACACGACTTCGGTTTCATCGTCCGCGAGCAAGGCGGCGGCGGCCAGTGCCTGACGGCCGTGATCGTCGAGCGCGCCGCGATCCGTATGCGCCGCCACCAGCACCGCGCGACGCGACACTTTCGCCGTGCGGCGCGGCTTCGCTGCATCATGGTGTGTTGCAACGAAGTCATGCAGCGCGCCGCTGCCAATCTCGCCGAGCGTGATGCGCTTGAGCCCCGCGCTCGTGACGATAAACGGCCTGCGCGGATCGATTCGTTTGATGTTGTCGTTCATCGTGTTACTCCAGCGCCGCAGCGACCAGCTCCGCCACGTCGAGCACTTCGGGACGCGCGCCGACCACGCCTTCGAGCATCGCGGTGCAATTCGGGCAACCCACGGCGACCACTTCCGCGCCTATCGTGCGGGCATCGGCAATGCGGATATCGGGAATGCGCTGCTTGCCGGGAATGTCGGTCAGGGGCGCGCCGCCGCCACCGCCGCAGCACCGTCCGCGCATGCCGTTACGCTCCATTTCCACCACCTTGACGCCGATGGACTTCAGCAGCTTGCGCGGCGCTTCGGTCTCGCCGTTATAGCGGCCGAGATAGCACGGATCGTGATACGTGATCTTCTTGTCGGCGAGCACGGTCGCGGCCTTCGGCGAGAGCTTGCCGTTCGCGACGAGTTCAGCCATCAACGCCGTGTGATGCTGCACTTCATAGAAGCCGCCAAGCGCGCGATACTCGTTGCGCAAGCTATGCAGCACATGCGGGTCCGCCGTCACGATGCGCCGGAACGAATACTGCGAAAGTGTGCCTATGAGCTTCTTCGCACATGCCTGAAAGGTGGCTTCGTCGCCGAGACGACGCGCCGTATCGCCGGTGTCCGTTTCAACGCCGCCGAGCACCGCGTAATCCAAGCCTGCCTTGTTCAGCACCTTCGCCAACGCACGCAGCGTGCGTTGATAACGCATGTCGAACGCGCCTTCGCCCGCGATCAACAAGACATCGACGGGACGACCCGGTTGCGCGACCTGCACTTGCAGATCCACCGACCAGTCGTAACGCGCGCCGATGTCAAACCCGTTCGCGCTGCCCGTTTCACGCAGATTCGCAAGCGTGATCGGACCTTTCCCCGGGACGTTGCCTTCCACGAGCGTCTGATTGCGGCGCATATCGACGATGGCATCGACGTGTTCGATCAGCATCGGGCACTCTTGCACGCAGGCGCGGCACGTGGTGCAGGACCAGATGGTATCGGCTTCGATCATCGTGGAGATGAGCGGCTTGCCCGGTGCGCCCGAATGCCTGCCGACCGGAATGCCGGGGGTCGGGCTGCCGGCGTAGAGCGCATCCGAACCGCCGACCATGCCGACGACGAGATCCTGAATCAGCTTCTTCGGATTGAGCGGTTGTCCCGATGCGAACGCGGGGCACGCCGCTTCGCATTTGCCGCATTGCACGCAGGCATCGAAACTCAGCAACTGGTTCCAGCGAAACTGGATGGGCTTGCTCACGCCATATTCCTGCGCATCGAGTACGGGCACTTTGAGCGCGGTGGGCGGCACGATATCGTGCTCGTTTTTCGCTGCAAAGCGCTCCTGACGCGGATGAAACGCGAGATGCAGCAAGCCCGCCATCGCATGCTTCATCGGGCCGCCTTGCGCCGCGCCGAAGGTCATCGTGTATGCGCCCGCCGCGATCAGCAATGCAACGATGATCGCGAGTGCACCCGACATCCACGAAGCCGGCAACAGCATGAACAATGCAAGACCAAGCGCGAATGAACCGAGCAGCAAAGGCAGGCTGTCCCACGGTCCGCGTGACAAACGCGCGGGCACTTCCTTCGCGCCGTGTCTGCGACGGTACACGAACACCGCGCCCACCAGCATGACGATAGCCGCGAGGAAGATCAGCTTGTCGAGCCACGGCGAATAGATGGCGAGGCCGTAGTTGAGGAATACGAGCGCCATCGCGAGAATGGCGCCGCCAGCGGTTGCAACGTGCGTCTTCGCGATATACGGATCACGCGCGACCACATGATGCAAGTCCACGAAGTAACGCTTCGGGATGGTCAGCAGGTTAGCCCAGCCATAAGCACCGGCAGTCGTGGCGCGTCCTTCTCGCCAATAGGCCGCGCGCTTCACCACGGCGAAGGCGAGACCCGCCACCGATACCCACAGCAAGACGGTGATGACAAACACGGGGTTCATCGTCTAAAGCCCTCGTCAGAAGTCTTTGCAAAGACGCAGCGCGTCGTAGATCGCGCCGTGGATGTTGTGCATGGAGATGCAGTCGCCGACGCGGAACAAGAGGAAACGCCCGTTTCCAAGCTCTTCCGAAAGACACGGCTGCGCTTCCGATGCAAAGAGCTTGTGCACATCCACCTGCCCGCGATTGAGCGATTCGGGTTTCAGCTTCCAGTACAGGGAATCGTTGGGCGTGCTGCCGTTCTCGATCACGACCTGATCCACCGCGCGCTCTTCCTGCTCTTCCGTGTACTCGTTGCGGAGCACGGCAATCTTCTTCCCGTCTTCCTCGTACACCTCGTCGAGCCAGTAGTTCGGCGTATGGATCACTCCTTGCGCGTAGAGCCTTCTATAAAAGATGGGGAACGTGGTGCCGCCGACGTCATCGGCGACCTTCACGTCCGGCGTCACGATCTCGACATTGCCGCCACGGCTCGAGATGAAGTCCGCGACGCCCGCGCCCGCATGCGTGCTCACGCCGTCATAAACGAGCACGTTCTTGCCCGGCTCGACCTTGCCCGAGAGAATGTCCCAGGCGCTCACCGCGAGACCTCGTTCGACGCCCCATGCAGGCACTTGATCCGTGAACGACGAGCCGCCCGTCGCGAGCACGACGATGTCCGGCTTTTCGGCCGTGATGGCCTTGTCGTCGGCGGCGACACCCAGACGACGATCCACGCCGAGCCGCTTCGTTTCCATGTCGAACCAGCGCACGATGCCCGCCATCTGCTCGCGCTGCGGCGCCTTCGCGGCAAGCATGATCTGGCCGCCGACGTAATCGTTCTTCTCGAACAGCACGACATCGTGACCGCGCGACTTCGCCACGCGCGCCGCTTCGAGTCCTGCAGGCCCTGCGCCGACCACCACGACTTTGCGCTTCGGCCCGCGCGTCTTTTCGATGACATGCGGCATGGTCGCTTCACGCGATGTCGCCGCGTTCTGCACGCACAACACATCGAGTCCGTTGTACTGCCGGTCGATGCAGTAGTTCGCGCCGACGCACTGCTTGATCTCGTCCTCGCGGCCATCGCGAATCTTGATCACCATATGCGGGTCCGCAATCTGCGCACGCGTCATGCCGACCAGATCGACCATGCCGTTGGCGAGCAGACGTTCCGCCTGACCCGCATCGCGAATGCTTTGCGCATGCATGATCGGCAGCTTCACGACCGACTTGATGCCCGCCGCGAGATGCACGAAAGGCTCGGGCGGCAGCGCCATCGGCGGCATGCAGTTGGCGAGCGTGTTATGCGTATCCGCGCCCGAACCGATCACGCCGATGTAATCGATGAGGCCCGTTTCAGCCATCGCTTGAGCGATCTCTTTCAATTGTTCGTGATCGAGACCGTCTTCATGGAATTCGTCGCCGCACATGCGCAAGCCAATTGCGAAGTCGGCGCCCACGGCTTCGCGCACGGCCTGCAGCACTTCCTTACCGAAGCGCAGACGGTTTTCGAGCGAACCGCCCCATTCGTCCGTGCGAAAGTTGGTGCGCGGACTCCAGAACTGATCGATCAGGTGCTGATGCGCCGCCGAGATCTCGACGCCATCCATGCCCGCATCCTTCACGCGCTTCGCGGCCGCCGCGAAATCCTGAATGATGCGCTTGATCTCTTCCACTTCGATGATCTTCGCGTTGCCGCGATGCACCGGCTCCCGCACGCCCGAAGGCGACATCAGATGCGGCCAGCTCTCGCCGTGCCACGCCGAACGTCGGCCCATGTGCGTTGCCTGGATCATGATCTTCGCGCCATGCCGATGCATCGCTTCGGCCAGCCGCGAGAGCGGGTCGATGACCTTGTCGGTCGACAGGTTCACCGACTTCCACCAGCCTTGCGGGCTGTCGATCGACACCGGGCTCGAACCTCCGCAAACGGCTAGCGCCACGCCGCCCTTCGCCTTCTCTTCGTAATAGCGGATATACCGGTCGCCGGGCAGACCGCCGGGCTCGGCATAGACCTCGGCATGCGCGGTACTGACGATACGGTTACGCAAGGTCAGCTTGTTCAGCGTGAGTGGCTTGAAAAGGTTCGGGTAACGCATTGCGGGCGACCTCGGAAAGGTTTTGCTTTGAAGCCTTTATTTCGATGCGAGCGGCGACACTTCGAACACACAATGCTCGCAGCCTTCCGCGGCGCATTGCGTTTCGACCGAGTGCGAACGCGGCCCCTTCTTCGTGCTGTCGGGTGCGGTGTCGTTGACCCAGTCCAGCGCGCCGGCGAACCATCCGGCGAACATGTAGCAAAGCTTGCCGTGCTTGCCCGGTTGCGCGAGCACGAAGGACGAGTGACTCAGATGCACGCGCGCCATGGCGCTCTGCGGGTCGGATTCGACGATATCGAAGAGACCCCAGCCGCGTTGCGACAGGCGCTTCAGGTAATGCTCGAACACCGCCATGCCCGCTATGCCGTGCTTTTCCGCCTCCTTGTCGCACCAGTGATAAGCGGACTTGTAGCCCGCCTTGTAGAGAATCGCGGCGTACGCTTCGCGGCCGAGCGCTTCTTCCACGGCCACGTGGTTGTTGGTGAAGAAGTGGCGCGGCACATACAGCATGGGCAGCGCGTCGGTAGTCCAGACGCCCGTCTCTTGGTCGACGTCGATAGGCAGTTGCGGTTGCATCGCGGGTTCCCTGTTCTTGTTGGAGTCAGACGTTCCAGACTTCGCCGAAGAAGCGCATCCAGTTCTCGCCCATCACCTTCTTGATACGCGTCTCGCCCCAGCCCGCTTTTTCCATCGCGGCCGTGAGGTTCGGGAACTCGCCGATCGTGCGAATGCCTTCCGGATTCACGACCTTGCCGAAGTTCGTCAGACGGCGATAACGGCCCTTGTCGTGCGTGATCCAGTCGAAGAACTCGGTGCTGTAGCCTTGCGTGAAGTCCGTGCCGATGCCCACCTTGTCTTCGCCGATCACGTTGATCACGTAGTCGATGGCTTCGAGATAATCGTCGACGGTCGCGTCCGGGCCTTTCTTCAGGAACGGCGAGAACATGGTCACGCCGACGAAGCCGTTGGCATCCGCGATCTCTCTCAGCTGATCGTCGGTCTTGTTGCGCGGATGGTCCTTGAGTCCCGAGGGACAGCAGTGCGAGTACGTGACAGGCTTCTTCGAGCAGGCGATGGCATCGGAAGAAGTCTTCGCGCCCACGTGGGAAAGATCGACCATGATGCCGACGCGATTCATCTCGTGGATCACTTCCTTGCCATAACCCGAGAGACCGCCGTCCGGTTCATAGCAACCCGTGCCAACCAGGTTCTGCGTGTTGTAGCAGAGCTGCACCACGTTCACGCCGAGCTCCTTGAACACTTCGATATAGCCGAGGTTGTCCTCGAACGCATACGAGTTCTGGAAGCCGAAGATGATGCCTGTCTTGTTTTCCTTCTTCGCGCGCAGAATGTCGTCGGTCGTGCGCACGAGCGTGAGAATCTCGCTGTACTCGCGAATCTGTTGCTTCATCTCGGCGATGTTGTCGATCGTCTTCTGGAAGTCTTCCCAGACCGAAACCGTGCAGTTCACCGCGGTGACGTTACCTTTGCGCATGTCCTCGAACACGGAGCGCTCGAACTTGGAGATGTTCAGGCCGTCGATGATGATGCTGTTGTCGTGCAGAGTGCTCATCGTTGATAACTCCGTGTGCTTAGTAGATGGGGAAGCGTTCGCACAGCGCGAAGATCTCGCGGCGCACGCGTTGTTCGGTTTGCGGATCGCCTTCCGGATGCTCGCGCAGCGATTCGAAGACTTCGAGAATCAGGCGGCCGGTTTCGCGGAACTCGTTGACGCCGAAGCCGCGCGTCGTGCCTGCCGGCGTGCCCAAGCGAATGCCCGAGGTGACGGTCGGCTTTTCGGTATCGAAGGGAATGCCGTTCTTGTTGCAGGTGATGCCCGCGCGTTCCAGCGCGTGCTCGACCTGATTGCCCTTGAGGCCTTTCGGGCGCAGATCGACGAGCAGCAGATGGTTGTCCGTGCCGCCGGTGACGAGATCGACGCCGCCTTCCTTGAGCACTTCGCCGAGCGCTTGCGCATTTGCGAGCACGTTGTCGATATACGTCTTGAAGTCCGGCCGCAGCGCTTCGCCGAAGGCCACCGCCTTGCCTGCTATCACATGCATCAGCGGGCCGCCTTGCAGGCCGGGGAACACGGCCGAGTTGATCTTCTTGGCGATGTCTTCGTCGTTCGTGAGGATGAAACCGCCGCGCGGACCGCGCAAGGTCTTGTGCGTGGTGGACGTGACTACGTGCGCATGATCCACGGGGTTATCGTGACGCCCCGCCGCGATGATGCCCGCGATATGCGCCATATCGACCATGAGCTTCGCATCGACGCTATCGGCGATCTTGCGCAGACGCGCGAAGTCCAGCTTGCGCGGATACGCCGAGAATCCCGCGATCAGCAATGACGGCTTGTGTTGCTTCGCGAGTTCCTCGATCTGCTCGTAATCGATCAGCATGGTGTCGCGGTTCACACCGTATTGCACCGCGTTGAACCACTTGCCCGAAAGCGCGGGCTTCGCGCCATGCGTGAGGTGACCGCCCGCATCGAGCGACATGCCGAGAATGGTGTCGCCGGGTTTGGCGAGCGCAAGCATCACGGCGCCGTTGGCCTGCGCGCCCGAATGCGGCTGCACGTTGGCGAACTTCGCGTTGAAGAGTTGCTTGATGCGATCGATGGCGAGCGCCTCGACTTCATCGACGAATTCACAGCCGCCGTAATAGCGCTTGCCCGGATACCCTTCCGCGTACTTGTTCGTGAGCACCGAGCCTTGCGCTTCCAGTACGGCGCGCGACACGATGTTTTCCGACGCGATCAGTTCGATTTGCGATTGCTGGCGCTCCAGTTCTTTCAGGATCGCGCCGCGCACCGAAGCGTCGCTGGATGCAAGCGGGGCTTCGAAGAAGGGATTCGAGTTCGACATTGGCAGGTCCGTGGGTCAAGTGTGACGGTCGTTCGACGGCGGTGCGGGTGGCTCTTCGGATACTTTTCCGTTTGCCGTCGCGGCCGTAATCGTTGCGTCTATTCTTGACTTTCGTCCTGCCGGTCAATTTACGAATTTAGACGTGTTCTTGGCCTTTTCCGACATGCGCGTCTTTTTTCGACAAGTGGCGCGATGGATTTCGGTGTAGCGATTTATTCGGTGCGCCGCTGCACTGCCGCGGAACGCCCGTGCGCTTCGAAGGTGCGCGCCCTTGCTTGTGAAGGGTCGGCGAGGAAATCGCGTCTATATGAAGCATGCACGATGCCTCGCGAGGCTCAGGGTTTAGCCTGATGGCATGGTAGTTGCAAACGAAACCAAAATGCAAAAAGTGGCAAAGCGCCGCATCTGACGGCGTCAAACAATAGATTCGAAGGAATCATTCCTCACATGTCCCCCGATCGCACGGCGTCGCTGTCGCACTTCGCTTTCATGCCGCTTCCCAACTTCACCATGATCGCTTTCACCAACGCGATCGAAGTCCTGCGCATGGCGAACTATCTGACGGGGCAGCCGTTGTATCGCTGGTCGATCGTGAGTCCCGATGGCGGTCCCGTCACCGCGAGCAACGGCTTGTCCGTCGATACAGGTCCGGTGGAATGCGTGGGACAACCCGATATCGTGTTCGTGGTCGGCGGCATCGATGTGCAGCGCGCGACCACGCCCGCACATCTCGCCGCGCTGCGCCGCTTCGCCCGCATGGGCAGCGTGCTCGGCAGCCTCTGCACCGGCACTTATGCACTGGCTCGTGCGGGCTTACTCGCGGGCTATGCGTGCGCCATCCACTGGGAGAACATGTCGGCGCTCAAGGAAGAGTTTCCCGACACGCGCTTCCTGAAGGAACTGTTCGTGATCGACCGCGATCGCGTCACGTGTACCGGTGGCGTCGCGCCGCTCGACATGATGCTTAATCTCATCGCATCCCGCGTGGGTACGGCGCGCGTGACGCAGATCGCCGAGCAATTCATCGTCGAACATGTACGCGATACGAGCGCGCAGCAGCGCATGCCGCTCGTTGCACGACTCGGATCGGCCAACAAGTCGCTCTTCGAAGTGATCTCGCTCATGGAGAACAACATCGAGGAGCCGCTGTCGCGCGAGGAACTGGCGCGCCTTGCCGGCATGTCGCAACGGCAATTGCAGCGGCTCTTTCGCGAGCATCTCGGCATGACGCCGACGCACTACTATCTCACGCTGCGTCTGCGGCGCGCGCGCGAACTGCTGCTGCAAACCGATATGTCGATCATGCATATCACCATGGCTTGCGGCTTCCAGTCGGCGTGCCACTTCTCGAAGAGTTATCGCGATGCCTTCGGAACCGCGCCCACGCGCGAACGCCGCAAGCAAGCGCCTTCACTTGCGGCGGTTGCACCTTCGGCGCTGGTTGCCTGATACCGGTTCGAACAAAAAGAGCCGTTGGCTTGCAACAGCCAACGGCTCTCTTCATTCCCGGCTGATTACGCCGCTTTCAACAATCCGTGCGGATCGAGCACGAACTTCCTCGGCGCGCCGCCATCGAACTTTCTGTAGCCTTCGGGCGCTTCATCGAGCGAAATCACGGACACGTTGACGATATCCGCAATCGGCAAACGATCCCACAAGATGGCCTGCATCAGATTGCGGTTGTACTTCATCACGGGCGTCTGTCCCGTGTGGAACGAATGCGACTTCGCCCAGCCAAGGCCGAAGCGAATGCTGAGACTGCCCTTGCGCGCGGCGGCATCGGCGGCGCCGGGGTCATCGGTGACATAGAGGCCGGGAATGCCGATCGCGCCCGCTGCCTTCGTGATCTCCATCAGCGAATTGAGCACGGTGGCCGGTGCTTCCTCGCCGCTGCCGCTGCCGTGACCGTGTGCCTCGAAGCCCACGCAATCGACCGCGCAATCCACTTCCGGCTTGCCGAGAATCTGCTCGATCTGCTCGCCGAGCGTCGCGTCCTTCGAGAGATCGATGGTCTCGAAACCCATCTTGCGCGCGTGCGCCAAGCGCTCTTCGTTCATGTCGCCGACGATGGTGCACGCCGCGCCCAAGATGCGCGCCGATGCCGCCGCCGCCATTCCAACCGGTCCCGCGCCCGCGATATAAACCGTCGCGCCCGGTTTCACGCCCGCCATCACCGCGCCGTGATAACCCGTCGGCAAGATGTCGGAGAGACACGTGAGGTCGCGTATCTTCGACATGGCCTGTGCCTTGTCCGGAAACTTCAGCAGATTGAAATCGGCATACGGCACCATCACGTATTCCGCCTGGCCGCCTATCCAGCCGCCCATATCGACATAACCATACGCGCCGCCAGCACGCGACGGGTTCACGTTCAGACACACGCCCGTATGTTGCGCCTTGCAGGTCGGGCAGCGCCCGCATGCCACGTTGAACGGCACCGAAACGAGATCGCCAATGGCAAGCGTCTCCACATCGCGGCCGATTTCGATCACTTCGCCCGTGATCTCGTGCCCGAGCACGAGGCCGACTTCCGCCGTCGTGCGGCCGCGCACCATATGCTGATCCGAGCCGCAGATATTGGTACTGACTACGCGAAGAATGACGCCGTGGCCGATGTCGCGCCCGCGTGGATCGACCATCTTCGGATAGTCGATGGACTGCACTTCCACCTTGCCCTGCCCCAGATATACGACGCCGCGATTGCTGCTCATTGATCGTCTCCATGTCTCGTGGACGGCTCGCGCGATGCACCGTCACGGTTCATCGCGCCCGTTCGTCGAGCGTAGCGCCGCTAGTCGCGCACGACCGATCTCCAATGCGACGCGGGTTTGACTCAAACCGACATGACGTTCCTCGGCGGTTTTTATTGATTGACCGTTCAATATAAAACCGCCTAACATCGAATCGAACTGACAGCCGAAGCGACCATGCCCAAACTCGGAATGCGCGAGATTCGTCGCGCGCAACTCATCGACGCGACCTTGCAGACCATCGACGAAGCGGGCCTCGGCGGTGCGACGCTCGCCTCGGTGGCGCAGCGCGCGAGTACATCGACGGGAATCGTCAGTCACTATTTCGGCGACAAGGACGGGCTGCTCGAAGCCACCATGCGTCATGTGCTGCGCAATCTCTGGCAGGCCACGTCGCGTCGCCGCAAGGCCGCGAAAGCCGAGCCGCGTGCGAAGTTGCGCGCAGTGGTCGCCGCGAATTTCGATGTCGAACAGGTGAACGGCCCCGCCATGAAGACATGGCTCGCGTTCTGGTCCGAGAGCATGCACAAGCCCGAGTTGCGGCGTTTGCAGCGTGTCAACACGCGGCGACTCTATTCGAATCTATGCGCGGACTTCTCGCGCGCCTTGACGAAGCCTGCCGCGCGCCGTGCGGCCAGCGGTCTTGCCGCGCTTATCGACGGTCTCTGGCTGCGCGGCGCGCTTGCAGGCGAACCGTTCGATACGAAGTCGGCGTTGCGCCTCGCATACGACTACATCGACCTGGTGCTCGAAGCGCGCGGCTAAAACCCTCCATCCTCAAAGGAGCACGACATGGAAGAGCAACGCCTTTACATCGGCGGCGCATACGTCGATGCCACGAGCGGCGAAACCTTCGTCACGCTCGATCCCGCCACCGGTGAATCCATCGCGCACGTGCAGCAGGCGTCGCAAGCGGATGTCGATCGCGCCGTGCACGCAGCACACGAAGGGCAACGCGAATGGGCCGCGATGACCGCGATGCAGCGCTCTCGCATCCTGCGACGCACCGTCGACCTGCTACGCGCGCACAACGACGAACTCGCCGCGCTCGAAACGCGCGACACCGGCAAGCCGATTGCGGAGACGCGCGCCGTGGATATCGTCACCGGCGCGGATGTGATCGAGTATTACGCGGGACTCGCGACGGCCATCGAAGGCACGCAAATACCGCTGCGCGAATCGTCGTTCGTCTATACGCGACGCGAGCCGCTTGGCGTGTGCGCGGGCATCGGCGCATGGAATTATCCGATACAGATAGCTTGCTGGAAGTCTGCGCCCGCGCTCGCGGCCGGCAACGCGATGATCTTCAAGCCAAGCGAGATCACGCCACTCACCGCGCTGAAGCTCGCGGAGATTTATACCGAAGCGGGCGTGCCCGCCGGAGTCTTCAATGTGGTTCAAGGCGATGGCCGCGTGGGCGCCATGCTCGCGGAACATGCGGGTATCGAGAAGATATCGTTCACGGGCGGGGTGCAAACCGGCAAGAAGGTCATGGCGCATGCGGGCGGCTCGACGCTCAAGGAAGTGACGATGGAACTGGGTGGCAAGTCGCCGCTCATCGTATTTCACGACGCCAATCTCGAACGCGCCGCCGACATTGCCATGAGCGCGAACTTCTTTAGCTCGGGACAGGTATGCACGAACGGCACGCGCGTGTTCGTCGAGCGCGGCGTGATCGAACGCTTCGAAGCGCTGGTGCTGGAGCGCGTAAAGCGTATTCGCATTGGCGCGCCGGATGATCCGCGCACCAACTTCGGCCCGCTTGCAAGCGCGGCGCAACTGCATAAAGTGCTCGGCTTTATCGAAAGCGGCAAGCGCGAAGGCGCGCGACTCATCGCCGGCGGCGCGCGCATGAGCGATGGTGCATTCGCGCGCGGCCAGTATGTCGCACCGACCGTGTTTGCCGATTGCCGCGACGACATGCGTATCGTGCGCGAGGAAATCTTCGGACCGGTGATGAGCATTCTTGCCTTCGACGACGAAGACGAAGTCATCGCGCGCGCGAACGATACCGAATACGGGCTTGCGGCGGGCGTGGTCACGGAGAACATATCGCGTGCGCATCGCGTGATTCATCGGTTGCAAGCGGGTATCTGCTGGATCAACACATGGGGCGAATCGCCCGCGGAAATGCCCGTGGGCGGCTACAAGCAATCGGGCGTGGGGCGCGAAAACGGCATCGTGACGCTCAATGCCTACACGCGCATCAAGTCCGTGCAGGTCGAGCTCGGGCCTTATCAGCCCGTGTTTTAAGGAGCTTTCGATGAGCGCGATGGAATACGACTACATCATCGTGGGCGCGGGATCGGCGGGCAACGTGCTTGCCTCGCGTCTCACCGAAGACGAGGACGTGACGGTGCTGCTGCTCGAAGCGGGCGGCCCGGATTATCGCTTCGACTTTCGCACGCAGATGCCGGCGGCGCTTGCTTATCCGCTGCAAGGGCGGCGCTACAACTGGGCGTATGAAACCGAGCCCGAACCGCATATGAACGATCGTCGCATGGAATGCGGACGCGGCAAGGGACTCGGCGGATCGTCGCTCATCAACGGCATGTGCTACATACGCGGCAATGCGCTCGACTACGACAACTGGGCCACGCGGCCGGGTCTTGCAAACTGGAGCTATCTCGACTGTCTGCCGTATTTCCGCAAAGCGGAGACACGCGATATCGGTGCGAACGAGTATCACGGTGGCGACGGTCCCGTTCATGTCACGACCAGCAAACCCGGCAACAATCCACTCTTCGCGGCGATGGTCGAAGCAGGCGTGCAGGCGGGTTATCCGCGTACGGACGATCTCAACGGCTATCGGCAAGAAGGCTTTGGACCGATGGATCGTACCGTCACGCCGAACGGAAGGCGCGCGAGCACGGCGCGTGGTTATCTGGATCACGCGAAGCATCGCGGCAATCTCACGATAGTTACGCATGCAACTACTGACCGTGTGTTGTTCGCGGGCAAGCGCGCGACTGGCGTGGCTTTTCTGCATGGCGCGCAACGCGTGCGCGCGCATGCGCGGCGTGAAGTGCTCATATGCAGCGGCGCCATTGCTTCGCCGCAATTGCTGCAGCGTTCCGGGGTCGGACGTTCGAGTTGGCTCAGGGAACTCGAGATTCCCGTGGTGCACGATCTGCCGGGAGTCGGTGAGAATCTGCAGGATCACCTCGAGATGTACATGCAATACGAATGCAAGGAGCCGGTCTCGCTTTATCCCGCGCTGCAACTGCGTAATCAGCCTGCTATCGGGCTCGAATGGCTTCTGAAGGGCACGGGCATAGGCGCGAGCAATCAGTTCGAGGCGGGCGGTTTCATCCGCACGCGCGATGACGATCCGTGGCCGAACATCCAGTATCACTTTCTGCCGGTGGCGATCAATTACAACGGTTCGAACGCCATCGAGATGCATGGGTTTCAGGCGCATGTCGGGTCGATGCGATCGCCCAGCCGTGGACGCGTCAAGCTCACGTCACGCGACCCGCACGCGCATCCGGGCATCCTCTTCAACTACATGGCCGATCCGCTCGACTGGCGCGAGTTCCGCGATGCGCTTCGCATCACGCGCGAAATCATGCAGCAGCCGGCGCTCAGCAAGTATCGCGGACGCGAGTTGAATCCCGGCGCAGAGCGCATGAGCGACCGGGATCTGGATGCCTTCATCCGCGCGAAAGCGGAGACCGCATATCACCCGTCGTGCTCGTGCAAGATGGGTTACGACGATATGGCCGTGGTCGATGCCGAAGGACGCGTGCACGGCATGGAAGGCTTGCGCGTAGTGGATGCGTCGATCATGCCGCAGATCACGACGGGCAATCTCAACGCGCCGACCATCATGCTCGCGGAAAAGATCGCGGATCGCATTCGCGGGCGCGAAGCCTTGCCACGCGTCGAGACGCCGTACTTCGTGGCGAACGGCAAGCGCGCGCGTGACAGCGGCTGGTTGCAGAAGGAACTGGTCGAGCGTGCGAAAAGTGACGTGACGAGCGACTCCGCCACCTCGCGCATCTGAGCATTTCCAGAGAAACCTCCTCCGAGCCGAACTCTTCGGCTCGATAACCGGCGGCGACCTTTGCATCCGACGCATGGTTTTCCCTAGTGCCTCGTCTTCATCTCAATTATTACGATCGCAGCCCATTCGTATTCCGAAGCGTTCCCGTCGCCGTACCGAATGGAAATAAATGTGACGGCTAAAGCGAAGGGCGTCGCGGCGAACAAGGCCGCTGGCGCGTGCGAATACACAGCGACCACGAAACGTTGCGAATCGCCGTCGAACGAGCAGGTAACATGCCGCGCTCGCAGAACGAAGTGCGCATCAGCGTGCCCGCTTCCGACGCGCGCCGTGCTTCATGCACGAATGGCACGGTGATCAGTGAGCGCACCGAACAGGGTTGGCTACATCTGACCTTGAACATCAACATTTGATCAACACTTTTAAACTGAAGGACCGAAGTAGCAATGCAAGTCTCAAAGCTTCAATCCACGCGCGCGCTTGCCATCGCGTGTCTGCCGCTCGCAGCGGCGGTCGTGTCCGCATCGGCGGCAGCGCAGAGCAGCGTCACGTTGTACGGCGTAGTCGATAACGCCTTCGCCTATGCCAGCAATCAGCGCGGCTCGTCGAACGTGTATATGTCGCAAGGCAGTTTGCAGGCGAGCAAGTTTGGCCTGCTGGGCGCGGAAGATCTCGGCGGCGGCACAAAAGCGGTGTTTCGTCTGGAGAGCGGCTTCAATTCCCTGAACGGCGCAGCGGCAAGCTCCGCGGGCATGTTCAATCGACAAGCCTATGCCGGTCTCTCCAACGACCGTTACGGCACGCTGACGCTCGGGCGGCAATACACGCCCTACTTCAATCTCGTCGGCGCGCTCGGCCCGACCAGCGCGCTCACGGGCGCGACCGGCGCACATCCCGGCGATGTCGATGCGCTCGACACCACACTGCGCTTCAATAACTCGGTCTCGTATGTCTCGCCGAACATCGCGGGTCTGACGCTCGCCGCACAAGCCGGGCTCGGCGGCGAAGCCGGCAGCATTGCGAGCGGCTCCAACCTCAGCGCGGCGTTGCGCTACGACTTCAAGCCCGTCTCGATCGCAGCGGGTTATGTGCACCTTAAAGACGTCGCGACGAGCAGCGCCATCGGCAGCTTCGCCAACAATTCGCCGGTCAACAACGGCTACGCCACGTCGGGCGGCGTGCAGATGATCGCCGCTGCCGCGCGCTACACGCTCAAGGACCTGATGGTGGGTCTGAACTATTCGAACGTGCAATACGCACCGGGCGCGCACTCATTGTTCTCGGACGAAGCCGTGTTCAACTCGTACGGCGCGATTGCGTCGTATCGTTTCACGCCTGCTTTCGCCGCAGCGGCGGGCTACAGCTACACACGGGCCAGCAAGTCGAACGGCGTGAATGACCCGGCGCGTTATCAACAGATTTCGCTGGAGCAGACTTATGCTTTGTCCGCGCGCACCACGTTCTACGCGTTGCAGGCTTATCAGCACGCAAGCGGTCAGTCTTTGATCGCGAATGGCGCGGGCCGTGTGAGAATTTCGGATGCAGTCGCGGTGGTCGGCGATTCGCAGAACACCACGCCGTCGTCCGGGCCGTCGCAGTTCATCGCGATGATCGGCATGCGGCACGCGTTCTGACGCTTACTTCAGCGCATCAACGCAAGGTCCAGTTTCGGGCGAAGGCTTCGAAACTGGCGACTTGCGCGGACTCCCAGGCAGCGTCGCGGCCGAGTTCCTGAGCCATGATGCGCGCCACTTCGGGCGCCGCCGCACGTGCTGCGGCGGCATCCAGAAAGAGCGCGCGATTACGGCGCGCAAGCACGTCTTCGACCGAACGCGCCAGCTCCGCGCGCACCGCGAAACGCGCTTGCGCTTCGGTCAGGCCGCCTGCTTCGACGAGCAACGTGTCCGCGCCCGGCAATCGTTCGATGATCCCCGCATCCGAACCGTAGTACCCGCTTTGCACGCCCGTTGCGCCATGCAAGGGCAACGAGCGCGTGCGGCATGGCGCAGCCGCCAACAGACCGTTTGCAATGGCCAGATCGACCACTTGTTCCGCCATCAGTCGATACGTCGTCCACTTGCCGCCCGTCACCGTGATCATTCCGGTGGAACTCGATTCGATCGTATGCTCGCGCGACAGCGCCGCCGTCGACGCGCCGCTATCGCCCTTCACGAGCGGACGCAGGCCGGCCCACACGCTCAAGACATCGTCGCGCGTCGGTTTGAGGGAGAGATAATCTGCCGCCGAACTCAGGATGAAGTCGATCTCCGCGTCGCTTGCACGCGGTTCGAGCGGCACGTCGCTCTGCGGTGTATCCGTCGTGCCGACGATAGTCTGCCCATGCCACGGCACCACGAACAGCACACGGCCGTCTTTCGTCTTCGGCACAAGAATGGCGTTATCGCTTTTGAGGAAGCGGCCAGGCAACGTGAGATGCACGCCCTGACTCGGCGCCACGATGGGACGCGCGCGGGGATCGTCCATCGCGCGAATGGCATCCACCCAGACGCCGGTTGCGTTGACCACGCAGCGGGCGCGCACGGAGAAGGCATCGCCCGTTTCGGTGTCTTCGAAGGCAATCCGATGCGTCTTGTCCGCGCGATCCACCTCGATACCGCGCACTGCCGCATTGTTCAGTGCGATGCCGCCGAGATCGAAAACCGTGCGCGCGAGTGCAATGGCGAGGCGCGCGTCGTCGAACTGGCCGTCATAGTAGAGCGTGCCGCCACGGAGCGCGCGGCCCTGCAGATTGCCGGCGAGCATGGGCGCCTTGTCGTGCGTTTCGCGCAGACCGAGACCACGACTCGGCGCGAGATTCAATGCGCCCGCAAGCCAGTCGTAGACCTTCAGGCCGGCGCCGTAGAACAGCTTGTCGGTTAAGCGGTAAGCGGGCACGACGAAACCCAGCGCGTTCACCAGATGCGGCGCATTGCGTGCAAGCAGGCCTCGTTCATGCAAAGCCTCGCGCACGAGCGGGATGTTGCCTTGCGCGAGATAACGCACGCCGCCGTGCACGAGCTTGGTCGCCTTACTCGACGTGCCCTTCGCGAAGTCCCGCGCTTCGAGCAGCAAGGTGCGATAGCCGCGCGACGCGGCATCGACAGCCGTGCCTAGACCGCTCGCGCCGCCGCCGATCACCACGATATCCCAGCACGCGGTCCGGTCGATTTCGCGCAGGAGCGTCGCGCGATCGGGCGGCGTGATCGCCTGCATGTCAGGCTGCGCGGGATGCTTGTTCATCGGGGAAATCCCGCGCGCGAGGTCGATCGAACAACATGGCGCGGGACTGATTGCCGCTTGGTTTCGGGCAAGAATAAACGTGTCATACGCTGGCTTTGTCCCGTCTCTCGCCGATTTTCGTTTTGAAGTGAGATGTTCGTTTTTTTACATCGTACCATCGGCCTTCGGGATCATCGGTGTGGGCCGCGCCGCGATCCCTTACTCCCGAGCCGAAACCAGCACCCCGCTCCCTTCCACCACCTCCGCCTCCGAAACCAGCGTCTCCAGCGCGAGCCCGCGCGTCTCGATCCCAAGAATCCAAACCGCCGACGCCGCCACCACAAAACAGGCGGCGCCCAGCGAAAAGACTCCGCCTTGTCCGAATACCGGCAACACGACGCCAACGACATAAGGCCCGATCAACGACCCGACACGCCCGATCGCCGATGCAAACCCCGACCCCGTCGCGCGCGCGCCGGTCCCATACAACTCGGGCGTATAGGTATAAAGCACGGCCCACATCGCGAAGAGGAAGAACTGCATGGCAAGTCCCGCGCAGATCAGGAGCGTCGGCGTTTCGGCATGCAACGCGGTCTGGCCATACAAGTACGCCATCAACCCGCTACCCAAAAGCGATGCAATGCAAGTCGGCTTGCGTCCCCACCGTTCCACGAGCCACGCCGCACACAAGAAACCCGGCACGCCGCCAAGCGAGATCAGCACCGTATAAAGCACGGACTTCGTCACGGCAAAACCGGCCTGTTGCATCAACGCGCCGAGCCACGACGTCAATCCATAGAAGCCAAGCAACGCAAAGAACCAAAGCGCCCAAACCATGATCGTGCGACGCCTGTATGCCGCACTCCAGATCTCACGAAACGCTCCAGAGCCCTTCCTGACAGGCGGTTCCGCCAGCATCGAAGGCGCAGGCAACGCACGCAAGCCGCTAGCCCTCATGACCTTCGCCTCGACTTCATCGAGCACGCGATCCGCTTCTTCGATACGTCCGTGATGTTCGAGCCATCGCGGCGACTCGGGCACCACGCGCCGCACGATCAGCACGAACACCGCGGGTATCGCGAGCAACGCAAACTCGGTGCGCCAGCCAAACTGCGGCAACACGAAGTACGACACCACGCCCGACGCGATGAATCCCAGCGGCCAGAAGCCATCCATCAACGCAATCAGTCTGCCGCGTGAAGCCGTCGGCACGAACTCGGAGAGCAACGTCTGCGCGATAGGAAACTCCATTCCCATGCCGATACCAAGCAGCACGCGATAGAAGATCAACGCATCGACGGAATGCGCCGTCGAGCACAGGTACGACGCCAGTCCCCACAGCACCATGCTCCACTGGAACACGGGCCGGCGTCCGAAGCGGTCCGCAAGCAAGCCCGCGACGGCCGCGCCGAGCACCATGCCGAAGAAGCTTGCGCTTGCAACGAGGCCCGCAGTCGCGGTCGACAAACCGAACTCCGTCTTGATCGAACCGAGCACGAAGGTCATCGTGCCGAGGTCCACCGAATCGAAGAAAAACGCAACGGCAATGATGATGAAAATGGTGCGGTGATACCCGGAGAACGGCAGGCGTTCTAGCCGTGCAGCAGCGCTCGCGCGCGATTGCGTGGCGGTGGACATGTCATCCCTCTCTCGAAGCGGCGCTAACCGCGTGGACGTGGCGTACGGAAGTCAAAGCGTTTTCAGTAGACGCCGACATAAATCCGCAACATAGAAGATTCGCGTCATCGGGATGGAACGTACGCGTCATGCGTCATAGCGTGCGCGCGCCGCCGCGGCAATACGCATGAGCGCATCCACGCTGAGCCTTGCAGCGATGGCCTTCACGTACTCGTGGTGACGCGCATCGAGCGGCGCGTCGAGATACTGCGCATGCAGATAGCGAATCAACGCAATCCGCCGATGCTTCAACGCAATGCTGCGTTCGAGAAGCGCGAGGGCCGCGTTCGCATCGCGCTCCTTGACCGCGCGCTCGGAAAGCAACGCCGCCGTGTCGCGCGATGAAGTCATCGTCGTGAAGGTCAGGAAGCTTGAAGCGCGGCTGCGTTCTGTGCGCGCCACGCGTCGAAATCGGCACGACGCCAGTCGAGTTCCAACGCAAGACGGCGCGTGCCGTCGCGAATCTTGGGCTTATGCAACGCGAGCGTGAGACCGTCGAGCGCGGGCCATTCATCGAAGGAGAACGCGGCGATTTCCATCGCGAGCGTTTCGAGCAAACGCGTATGCGGCTTCGTTTCGAGAAACGCACTCACGCGATCGCACCACGCTTCGTAATCGATAAGACCATCCGTCGATTCATGCGGCGTGCTTCGATAGCGCAGGCTTGCATCGATAGCAACCGGCTGCGGCGCACGATGCTCATGTTCGTACAAGCCGACGCGCGTCGTCACCATCAGTTCATCGACGACGACGCGCCAGCCCTGTCCGCCCATGGCAAGCGGTTCGAACGGCTTCATGCGAGCAAGGGCTCGGCGGCATCGAGCATGATCTTCACGAAGTAGTCCGCGAAGCTGCGGCGGATGATCAGTTCGAAGCGGTCACCGCCCAACGGCACGAGCGTGAGCGAAGCCTTGAAGTAATGACTCTGCGCGCACTGCCCTTCGCCGAATACTTTCGGATGCAGGTCGAGCGGGCATCCGCGTGAAAGGACATCGCGCGTGCGCGGGCCATCGATTTCGAGCACCGTATAGCCACTGCCGATATCCACAGCTGCCGCGAACGCGCCCTTGAACGCGTCGCGCAACTTCGCTTCGAGCGGCGCGGGGCGTGCGGCATCGTGCGCGGTCAGTGAGCGCACGAGCCATTCATCGGGGCCGAGCCACAGCATGTCGTAGCCATTGCCGCGCGCGGTGGTGTTCGGTTTGTCGGGTGGCGCGCAGCCAATCACGCTTTGCACGGCCTGCACGAAGGCCGCATCGCGCGTATCGCCACGCATGTTGACGAGTTGGAGAAACGGCCGCTCGGAAAGACGAAACGCTTTCTGCGAGCCCGCCTGATGCGCCTTCAGCAACGCATCCGCGCCGACGAGCGGTGACTCCTGCCACACCCCTTGTCCAACCGTGACGCGATCGACGACCGTCGAGGAACCTCTGGTTTCATTCCACATGCTGACGTGCTCCTTCGCTATCGTAGAACACCGAACTGGTGATTTTTGCGTTGATCTGCTTGCCGCTCGAAAGCGGAATGGTGACCGCCTCGCCGATCTTGTCGAGACCGCCCTTCACCACGGCAAGCGCAATCGAGCGCTTCAAAATAGGGCTGAAATAGCTCGATGTGACATGACCGAGCATTGGCGCCGAGTCGCCCTGGAACGGACCCGCGACGATCTGCGAGCCTTCCGGAATGACAAACGAAGGATCGTCCGAGAGCAGACCGACGAACTGCTTGCGTCCCGGCTTGGCGGTGTCCGAACGCGTGAGCGAACGCTTGCCGATGAAGTCCTTCGACTTCGCGACTAGCCCGCCCATGCCGAGGTCGTAAGGCGTCATCGAGCCATCCGTATCCTGGCCCACGATGATGTAGCCCTTCTCCGCGCGCAACACGTGCATGGTTTCGGTGCCGTAGGGCGTGATGTCGAATTCCGCGCCCGCTTCCATGATGGCTTCCCACACCGCGCGTCCGACATTGGCCGGCACGTTCACTTCATACGCGAGTTCGCCCGAGAAGCTGATGCGCATCACGCGCGCCGATGCACCCGCCACCGTGCCCTCGCGATAGCTCATGAACGGGAACGCGGCGTTCGCGAAGTCGATGTCGTGACACACCTTCTGCAGCACCTTGCGGCTGTTCGGTCCGACGACCGCGAACGTGGCCCAGTGATCCGTCACGGAGGCAAGCCGCACGCGCATGTCGGGCCATTCGGTTTGCAGCCAGCGTTCGAGCCACGTGAGTACGCGCGCCGCGCCGCCCGTGGTGGTCGTCATCATGTAATGCTGGTCGGCCAGGCGCACGGTCACGCCGTCGTCGAAAATCATGCCGTTTTCGTCGAGCATGAGACCGTAGCGGCACTTGCCGACTTCGAGCTTGCTCCACGGATTCGTATAGACCCAGTTCAGCAACTGAGCCGCATCCGGGCCTTGAATGTCGATCTTGCCGAGCGTCGATGCATCGAGAATGCCGACGCTTTCGCGCACTGCGAGCGATTCGCGCGCGACTGCCGCGTGCATGTCCTCGCCCGCCTTCGGGTAGTACCAGGGACGCTTCCAGTTGCCGACATCCTCGAACGCGGCGCCGTTCTGAACGTGCCATTCGTGAACCGCCGTCTTGCGCACCGGATCGAGAAACTCGCCCAGTTCGCGGCCCGCGAACGTGCCGAAGGAAACCGGCGTGTAGTTCGGGCGGAAGGTCGTCGTGCCGGTCTCGGGAATCGTCTTGTTCAGAGCTTGCGCGAGAATCGCCATGCCGTTGATGTTGCCGAGCTTGCCTTGATCGGTGCCGAAACCCATCGCCGTATAACGCTTCACGTGCTCGACCGATTCGAAGCCTTCACGCGCCGCGAGAAAGATGTCGGCGGCGGAGACGTCGTTTTGGAAGTCGATGAACTGCTTGGGGCCGCGCGTCGCGAGTTCGCGTCCACCGACGAGCCACAACGGCAACAACGGCGCTTCCGTGATCTCGGCCACTTGCACCGGATTCGGCCGCGCGACGATAAGCCCTGCCGCGCGCGCTGCGTCGGCGCCCGCATCGAGTGCGAAGCGGATGCCGCGCGCCAGCGAGAACTCGCCCGCGCACGCGCCCACGCTGCTTTCCAGTTGCATGGCCTTGCCGGGGACGAAGCAGGCTTTATCCTCGTGCCAGTGCGCCTTGCCGCCCGATTGCGCGAAGAGATGCAACACGGGACTCCAGCCGCCCGACATCGCCACGAGTTCGCATTGCAGGTCGGACTGCTTCGCGCCGACTTGCCCCTTCGCATAAGCTGCGACTTCTACTGACGACACGCGCAGCTTGCCGTGCGCCGCCGTGATGACCGCATTGTTGATGACGCGCACGCCATAGCGACGCGCGGCAGCAGGCAACGCGCCTTTCGTTTCCGCCGGGCGCGGATCGACGACCGTGACGTCCGCGCCGGCCGCCTTCAGATCGAGCGCGCATTGATACGCGTCATCGTTGTTGGTGAACACGACCGCGCGACGTCCCGGCAACACCGCATAGCGATGCAGATACGTCGATATGGCGGAGGCCATCATCACGCCCGGCAAATCGTTGTTGCCGAACACGATAGGCCGCTCGTGCGCGCCCGTCGCGAGAATCACGCGCTTGGCGCGCACCTTCCACAGCAGTTCACGCGTGCCCTTGCGCAACGACACCGGCAGATGCTCGGTCAGACGCTGCGTGATGGTCACGAGGTTGTGATCCTGATAGCCGAACGCCGTGCTGCGCGAAAGTACCTTCACGTCGGGCATTTTGCGCAGTTCGGCTTCGATCTTCTGCACCCATTGCAGCGCGGGCTTGCCATCGATCTCCGCGCGGCACGAGAGCAACGAGCCGCCGAGTTCGCTTTGATCGTCGACGAGAATCACGCGCGCGCCCGACAAACCCGCCGCATGCGCCGCCGCGAGTCCCGAAGGACCGCCGCCGACCACGAGCACGTCGCAATGCGCGAAGCACTTGTCGTAACGATCCGCGTCGCGTTGCTCGGGCGCCTTGCCGAGACCCGCTGCATCGCGAATCACTTCTTCGTACTTCGGCCAGAATTTGCGCGGCCACATGAAGGTCTTGTAGTAGAAGCCCGCTGGAATGAAGCGCGCGATCTTCTGATTCACGGCCATGCGATCGTTCTCGATGCTCGGCTTCGCATTCACACTCGTCGCGACGAGTCCCTGATACAGCTCGATTTCGGTGGCACGCGCATTGGGCACCGTGTACGCGCCGGTTTCCAACTGCACGACGGCATTCGGCTCTTCCACACCTGCCGTGACGATGCCGCGGGGCCGGTGATACTTCCAGCTACGCGCAACGAAATGCTGGCCGTTGGCGAGCAGCGCGGAGGCGAGCGTATCGCCTTGAAAACCCTGATACGTCTTGCCGTTGAAGGTGAACGTCAACGCAATCGCGCGGTTGATGCGTCCACCCGCGTCGAGTCGGTCTTTCTGGCTCATTTCGACGTGCCTCCGTTATTCGTGTCCATCACGGCAAGCGGACGGTCGAACGTCTCGTAGCCCTGAATCTCGTATGAAACCGTATCGCGTTGCGCCTTGAACCAGCGGCGGCAGCCTTGCGCATGCATCCATTGCTCGCGATGCTTGCCGCGCGAGTTCTTGCGCATGAAGAGGTAATCGCCCCATTCCTTGTCGGTGAGCTTGTCCGTTTCGAGCGGGCGCGCGATATCCGCTTCGCCGCCGCAGGAAAATTCGCTTTCGGCGCGCGGGCCGCACCAGGGGCATTCGATCAGCAACATGTTCCTAACTCCCTAAAGTGCGATTAGTGCGCCACGGCAGCCGCGCCGTGTTCGTCGATCAGATGACCCGTATAGAAGCGCTCCAGCGAGAACGGCGCATTCAGCGCATGCGGCTCGTCTTTCGCGATGGTGTGCGCGTACGCCCAGCCCGAGCCCGGCGTCGCCTTGAAGCCGCCCGTGCCCCAGCCGCAATTGAAATAGAGGCCCTTTACATCCGTCTTGCTGATGATCGGGCAAGCATCCGGCGAGACATCGACAATGCCGCCCCACTGGCGATTCATGCGCACACGCGAGAACACCGGGAACATTTCGACGATAGCCTCCAGCGTGCCTTCGATAATCTGAAAACTGCCGCGCTGCCCGAAGCCCGTGTATTGATCGACGCCCGCGCCGATCACGAGATCGCCCTTGTCGGACTGGCTGATGTAAGCGTGCACCGCGTTCGACATGACGACCGTGTTGACTACCGGCTTGATGGGCTCGGACACGAGCGCCTGCAGCGGATGGCTTTCGAGCGGCAGACGCACGCCGGCCATATCCGCAAGCGATGTCGTATTGCCCGCCGCGACCACCGCGACCTTCTTCGCCTTGATGAAACCCTTGGTGGTATCGACGCCTGTGACTTGGCTGCCGTCGCGCCGAATTCCCGTGACCTGACAGTTCTGGATGATGTCCACGCCCGCCTGATCCGCGCCGCGCGCAAAGCCCCACGCCACGGCATCGTGACGCGCGACGCCGCCGCGCCGTTGAATCGACGCACCCAGCACCGGATAGCGGCTATTGAGATTGATAGTCGGCTCGATTTCCTTGATCTGCGCGGGCGTGAGGAACTCGGCATCGACGCCATTGAGACGGTTGGCGTTCACGCGGCGTTCGGTATCGCGCACGTCCTGCAGCGTATGCGCGAGATTCATCACGCCGCGCTGGCTGAACATGACGTTGTAGTTGAGGTCTTGCGAAAGGCCTTCCCACAGCTTCATTGCCTTTTCGTATAAAGCCGCAGATTCGTCCCACAGATAGTTCGAGCGCACGATCGTCGTGTTGCGCGCGGTATTGCCGCCGCCTATCCATCCCTTCTCCAGGATCGCGACATTCGTGATGCCGTGTTCCTTCGCCAGGTAATACGCCGTCGCAAGACCATGCCCGCCGCCGCCGACGATCACCACGTCGTATTCGCGCTTGGGCTCGGGGCTTCGCCACTGGCGCTCCCAGTTCTCGTGATACGACATGCCGTTGCGCAAGAGGCTGAAGATCGAATAGCGGGTCATGGTGTTTCCTTTCCTTCGTGACGTACTGAATTCAGCATTCGATGACGTTGACGGCCAGTCCGCCGCGCGACGTCTCCTTGTATTTCGTTTTCATATCGGCGCCGGTTTCGCGCATGGTCTTGATGACCGAATCGAGCGAGACGTAATGCTGGCCGTCGCCCTTCATCGCCATGCGCGCGGCGTTGATGGCCTTGATCGCGCCCATCGCGTTGCGCTCGATGCAGGGAATCTGCACGAGGCCGCCCACCGGGTCGCAGGTCATGCCAAGGTTATGTTCCATGCCGATTTCGGCGGCGTTTTCGACTTGCGCGGGCGTGCCGCCCATGACCGATGCCAGCGCGGCAGCGGCCATCGAGCAGGCCACGCCCACTTCGCCCTGGCAGCCCACTTCGGCACCCGAGATCGAAGCCGTTTCCTTGTAGATGATGCCGATGGCGGCTGCCGTAAGAAGAAAGCGCACGATGCCATCGTCGTTCGAGCCGTGCATGAACCTCACGTAGTAGTGCAGCACGGCGGGGATCACGCCCGCTGCGCCATTGGTCGGCGCGGTGACGACGCGGCCGCCCGCCGCGTTCTCTTCGTTGACGGCCATTGCATAGAGGTTGACCCAGTCGAGCATCGAAAGCGGATCGCGCAACGACTCTTCGGAACGAAAGCGCAGTTGCGACGAAAGATCCGCCGCGCGACGCTTGACGTGCATCGGTCCCGGCAACTCGCCGCGCTCTTTGCAGCCGCGCTCGACGCATGCCGCCATCACGCGCCACACGGCGAGCATGCCCTCGCGCACTTCCTGTTCGCTGCGATTCGCGCATTCGTTTTGCAACGTGATCTCGGCGATAGACAGACCTGTCTCCTTGCACACGCGCATGAGATCGTCGCCGGTGCGAAACGGATACGGCACGCTGCCGCCCGCGCGCAGTCCGTTGACGCGATCGCCTTCGCGATTCACGACGAAACCGCCGCCGACCGAGAAGTATTCTTTCTCGACGAGCAGCTGGCCGTTCTCGTCGAACGCCTGAAAGCGCATGCCGTTCGGATGCACGATGCTCGATCCCGGCGCACCCGGCATCAGCTTGCGATAAAAGCCGATGTGTTCGCGCTCTTCGAATGCGACCGCATGCTTGCCGAGCAACATCAGGCGCTTCGTCTCGCGAATTTCTCTGAGGCGCGGCGCGATCAGGTCGGGATCGATAAGATCGGGCAGATTGCCTTCCAGGCCGAGCAGCACGGCCTTGTCGGTGCCGTGGCCCTTGCCGGTGGCGCCGAGCGAGCCGAACAGTTCAGCGCGCACCCGCGTGACGAAGCCAAGCAGACTCGCGTCCTCGATATGCGAGGCGAAGCGGCACGCCGCGATCATCGGCCCGACGGTATGCGAGCTGGAAGGACCGATGCCGATCTTGAACAGATCGAAAACGCTGACGTTCATGTGCATTCCTGGTTGGATCATGGGCCGCTTGCCCACCTTTCGCGACTGTGCTCATTGCACCAAACCGCAAATCCGTCCGATAGAACAAAAGCGGCATCGAAATGGGATGGCGGCGTCAGCGCGCGGGAACGCTCGCCCCAATGACGGATTTACCAAGGTTCATGACGTTTGATCGAAAGTCGCCGCATGAGTCCGCCACTCGAACGCGGCGGTAGCAGAGCATTTCGAGGTTGGCGCGTTTTTGCGCAGCTTCGTTGCAGATCGCGGGATTTTTGAGACTGATCCTACGGGCCGAAAGAGGACGTCTCGGTATATTCCCTAAGTCCGTGAGCGGCCACCCTTCAAGGCTTGACGCGTCGCTCGTTTCTCTGTTGTTCCTTCGTCTTCTGTATCCATGCAAAGCTCTGCTCTTCCCGATCAGTTCTTCAAATCCTGGACTCTTGCTTTCATTGTCGGCGCCGCGGTGGTCGGCTTGCTTCAGGCCATCGACATCATTTCTCCCGAACACGTTCTCACGCGCGAAGCGCCCACCTGGGCCGCGTTGATGGTCGCGTGTTGCGTCGATCCCGCCTTGCGTTACTTCGGCGTATTGAAGGCCGAAGTCGAACAGCGCTGGGCCGACTACACCGTCGCAAGCCTACTCGGTCGAACCACCGGCGCGCTCGTCGGCTCGGCGTTCGCCTGGGCCATCGCCGTGCTGGGCAACTAGTTTTCTTTCAGGGCCGCCGTATCGCGGCCCTTCTCATTTCTGACCATGCGCCCGTGCTCCACGCACGAGTGATATGCTCGCGGCATACTTCCAGGCCGCCGCACTTCACGCGCATGAACCCCGCAGAATCGCTTCCGCCGCTTTCCATCGACGGTCAATCCAAATCGCGTATTCGCTTCGGCATCGTGCTGTTGCCGAACTTCACGCTGACCGCGTTCTCCGGTTTCGTCGATCTCTTGCGCCTTTCCGCCGATGAAGGCGATTTCAGCCGCCCCGTGCGCTGTTCGTGGAGCGTGATCGGCGAGACGCTCGCACCCGTGCGCGCAAGCTGCGGCATCCAGATCACGCCGTGGGAGACTTTCGACCAGGCCGAGCACTTCGATTACGTCGTCGTGGTCGGCGGTCTCTTGCACTCGGGGCCCTCCGCAAGCGATGCCACCTTGCAGTTCATCCGCCGCGCCGCCGCACTCGATGCAACCATCGTCGGCATGTGCACGGGCGTTTTCTCGCTCATGCGTGCGGGCGTGCTGGAAGGGCATCGAATCTGCGTAAGCTGGTTTCACTACTGGGATTTCGTCGAACGCTTTCCGCACGTGGATGAGCAGGCGCTCGTGGCGGACCGGCTCTTCGTGATCGACAGGCGGCGCATTACGTGTTCGGGCGGACGCGCATCCATCGATGTCGCGGCCGCCATCCTGCTGCGTCACTTCGAGACCGCGACGGTGCAAAAGGCATTGCGCATTCTCCTCGTCGACGACATGCAGAAGGGCAACGCGCCGCAGCCGCATCCGCCGGGACTTGCGCCGGCGACGCATCCCAAGGTCAAGCGCGCCATTCTGCTGATGGAACAGCACGTGGGACGCTCGCTCACGCTCGACGAACTCGCGCACAAGCTTGACCTTTCCACGCGTCAACTCGAACGTCTGTTCAAGGCGGAAACCGGCAAGGCGCCGCAAGCCTACGCAAAGCAAGTGCGTTTGCGCACGGCGGCGTGGCTGCTCACGAGTTCGGACAAGACGGTAGCGGATATTGCATCGAGTTGCGGCTTTTCCGATGCCTCGCATCTCGGCCGCGAATTCCGCAAGCAATACGGTCTTCCGCCGATGATGTATCGTGAACAAGGCGGCTCTGGCAACGCCGAAGAAGAGAATCAGACGCTAGACTACGACGAGACTTTCCCGGGCCGCGCACAGGCGATCTAACACGATCTATCCACGTTATCCGCGGCTTACAACCCAAGGAGGAACGGCATGGAGAACCACGGTTATTCGAAGGAAGAATGGGCGCTGCGTTGCGATCTGGCGGCGCTCTACCGCGTGATTGCGCATTTTCGCTGGACCGACATGATCTTCACGCACATCAGTGCGCGCGTGCCGGGGCCGGACCATCACTTCCTCATCAACAAATACGGCGTGCTCTTCGACGAGATGCGCGCGTCGGACCTCGTGTTGATCGATAGCGAAGGACGCGCGGTGGATCCGGCGGCGCGGGATTATCCGGAGCGGTTTCTCGTCAATCCGGCGGGCTTCACCATTCACTCGGCCATTCATATGGCGCGTCACGATGTCGTGTGCGTCGTGCATACGCATACGGCGGCGGGCGCGGCGGTATCGGCGCAAAAACAGGGGCTTTTGCCGATCAGCCAGCATGCGCTCAAGTACTACGGGCACATTGCTTACCATGACTATGAAGGCATTGCGCTCGATCTCGCGGAACGTGACCGGCTCGTCAACGATCTCGGCCTGCATAACGCGATGATCTTGCGCAATCACGGGCTGCTCACTTGCGGCCCGTCGATTCCCTCGGCGTTTCAAGAGATGTATTTCCTCGAACGCGCCTGCGAGATTCAACTGCGTGCGCTCGCGGGCGGCGGCGAGCTGAATCTGCCTTCGCAGAAGGTTTGCGAAACGACTGCCGCGCAGTATCGCAGGGACGAGTCGGAAGGGATCATCGCGCTGCAATGGCAAGCCGCCTTGCGCATGATCGAGGGCGGCAAGACGGACTATCGCACCTGACCTTCAGTTGCCGGCGACATAAGCCTTCACCGCCGGCAACCCGTCCTTGCCATCGAAGGTTTTGACACCTGCGAGCCATTTATCGAGCACCGCGGGATTCCGCTTCAACCAGTCGCGCGCGGCCTTGTTGGCGTCGGTTTTGTTCACGATCGGCAGCATGACGTGATTCTCAATGTCCGTCGTGAACCGCAGGTTCGATACGAACTTCGCGACATTCGGGCAACGTGTGTCGTAATCGGTCGGCGTCACGGTCAGCACGCGCGCTTCACCGTAGTTGGGGCCGAAGACATCGTCGCCGCCCGAGAGATAATCGATCTTCATCTGCACGTTCATGGGATGCGGTTCCCACCCAAGAAACACTATCGGCTTCTTGTCGCGAATGGCGCGATTCACTTCGACAAGCATCCCCGCCTCGCTCGATTCAACCAGCTTGAACTTTCCGAGCCCGTACTGATTGCTGTCGATCATCTTCTTGATGAGCGCGTTACCGTCGTTGCCCGGCTCGATACCATAGATCTTGCCGTCGAGCTTGTCGTAGTTCTTCGCGATATCGCTGAACGTCTTGATGCCGCCGTTGTACGCGTATTCCGGCACCGCCAGCGTGTACTTTGCACCGATGAGATTCGGCGTCGGCAGCACTTTCACCTGATTCGCTTTCTTGAACGAATCGATCATCGGATCCATGGTCGGCGACCAGTAGCCGAGGAACACGTCGATCTGCTTGCTCTTCACGCCGGCGAAGGTGATCGGCACCGATGCGATCGTTTTCGTCGGGCTATAACCAAGTCCCTGCATGACCGTCGATGCAAGCCCGGTGGTCGCGGCAATGTCGGTCCATCCGACATCGGCGAAACGCACGTTCTTACATGCAGCGGGTTCTGCCGCATTCGCAGCGCAAGTTACCGCGAAAGCAAACGATGCGATCCACGAACGATTCATGCCTTATCTCCCGTTGCTGTTTTCAATTGACGATGAGAGGCTCACGCGCGGTCCATGAAGAACGCGCGAAGCCAGAACGATGTCGATTAGGTCAAGCAGACAGACGCCGCTCCACACTCGGTGCGTGCCCGAATTGCGCGCGATACGCCTTGCTGAAATGACAAGGCGAGTGGAATCCGCAGATGTTGGTGACGCGTGCAATCGATGCATCCGTGTTGCGCAACAACTCGCGTGCGCGCCGCAAGCGAAGCGTCAAGTAGTAATGCGTCGGCGATACGTTGAGGAACATCTTGAACATGCGTTGCAAGTGTCGTTGCGACAGATGCACGAGCCGCGCGAGTTCTTCGAGCGAAAGCGGCTCTTCGATATTCGCTTCCATCAGGCGCACCACTTCGACGAGTTCGGCACGCGAAAAGCCGACGCGCGCATCGACGGGAATGTGCTGATAGTCCGTCGAAGAGCGAATGCGTTCGACGATGAACTGCTCCGACACTTGCGCCGCATGCGCCTGGCCAAGCCGCAAGCTCACGAGATTGAGCATGAGATCGAGCGGCGCCGTGCCACCCGTGCAAGTCATGCGGTCGCGGTCGATCACGAAGAGCTCATCGGCAAAACGCACATGCGGGAAGCGCTTGTTGAGCGGCGACATGTCTTCCCAGTGCACGGTGCAGCGATAGCCGTCGAGCAGCTTCGCCGCGAGCAACGCATAGGGCCCGGTGCAAATGCCGCCGAGCGGAACGCCCGCTTCGTGCACGCGCTGCAATAGCTCGATGATCGTATCGTCCACGTGATCCGTCACGTGCCAGCCCGCGCAGACGATGAGCACATCGGGCATGCCGGCTTCGTCGAGCGTCGTGGTCGGCTTCACGGTGATGCCATTGCTTGCTCGAGCAGGCTCGCCATCCGGTGTGATGACCGACCACGTGTAGTGCTGCGCGCGGCCGACGTAGTTGGCCATGCGCAGCACTTCGACCGCGCTCGTGAACGCGATCATCGAGAAATTCGGCAGCGTGAGGAAGCCGAAGTGCGCGAGGTTGGACAACGGCGATTCCGAGGCAGCCGGAACGAGCGCGTCGCGTTTCATGAGCGCATCAGCCTTGTTGCGCGGCCGGTGCGCGGCGCACCTTCATGACGCTGCGAATGCCCGAAAGAAGCGGGGCGCGCGCCATGCCGGGCGAACGGCCGAAGCTCTCGGTGATACGGTCCAGAATGATCGCCAGCAACACGACGGACAAGCCGCTCTCGAAGCCGAGGCCGATATCCAGACGCTGAATGCTCGCAAGCACGTCGTTGCCGAGACCGCCCGCACCCACCATCGACGCGATGATGACCATCGACAGCGCCATCATGATCGTCTGGTTCACGCCGGTCATGATCGAAGGCAGCGCGTTGGGGATCTGCACCTTGTAGAGCAGTTGCCACGGCGTGCAGCCGAACGCCTGACCCGCTTCCACGATCTCGCGGTTCACGTGCTTGATACCGAGCGACGTAAGACGCACGGCGGGCGGCATCGCGAAGATCACGGTCGAAAGAATGCCGGGCACGCGGCCGAGGCCGAACAGCATCGCGGCGGGAATCAGATACACGAAGGCGGGCATCGTCTGCATCAAGTCGAGCACGGGACGAACGGCCATCTCCACGACCTTGCTCTTCGCCGTCCAGATACCGAGCGGTATCCCGAGCAACAGGCTGATGAAGGTCGACGAGAGCGTGAGACCGAGCGTGATGACCATCTGATCCCAGAAGCCGGTCGCGTAGATCAGCAAGAGCGAGAGCAACGTGAAGGCGGCAAAGCGCCAGCCTACGCGCCACAAGCCGATGCCGACGAAGATGGCCATGAGCGCCCACATCGGGACGGCCTGCAGGCTGTGTTCGATGAAAGCGGCGAAGCTCTCGATGACCTTGCCGATTGAATCGAACGTCTTGGCGTCGTGGTCGAGCAGGTAATGGACGCCGTGATCGACCCAGCTACCGAGCGGAATGATTTCAGACATGGGAACCTCGATGGCGGGTTAAGACCTTCAGGACGTTCGACTTGTTGACCGAACCGCAATAGAAACCCTCGGCGTCGACCACCGGCAGCGGCGCGGGACTCGCGACCACGCGATGCACGACGTCATCGAGCGTCATGTTGCGCTCGATACACTCGATGTGATTGATCTGCGGCACCGGATTGCCGTTCGAATCGCGCCCGACGAAACCGCGAATGCGCCGCTCGCCGTCGAGCACGAACGCATAGTCCGCGCTGCCGTTGAGCGTCTCCGCCACGCTCGATGCGTCGATCTTCGGCGAGTGCTTCATGAGCGGCACGACATCGGTCTGCATGAGGTCGCCGGCGGTCAGATAGCGGCTGGTATCGATGCCGTCGAAGAACGCTTGCACGTAGTCGTCGGCAGGGTTCTGGATGATTTCCTGCGGCGTGCCGATCTGCACCACGCGGCCGCCTTCCATGATCGCGATGCGCGTGCCGATACGCATGGCTTCTTCGAGATCGTGCGAGACAAAGAGAATCGTGCGCTGCTGCTCACGTTGCAAGTCGAGCAGAACGTTCTGCATTTCCTTGCGTTTGAGCGGATCGAGCGCGGAGAACGCTTCGTCCATGATCATCAGCGAGGGATTCACCGCCAGCGCCCGCGCAAGCCCCACGCGCTGCTGCATCCCGCCCGATAGTTGCGCTGGCAACTTCTGCGCGAACGATGCAAGGCCGACTTGTTCGAGCACGGTCATCGCGCGCTTCTCGCGTTCCTTCTTGCCGACGCCCGCGACTTCCAGACCGAACGCGGCGTTCGAAAGCACGGTGCGCTGCGGCATCAACGCAAAGGACTGAAACACCATGCTCATGTCCTTGCGGCGCAGCGCCGTGAGTTCCGAGCGCGGCACGGCCGCCACGTCGCGGCCATCGATCAGCACCTTGCCGGCGGTGGGATCGACGAGACGGTTGATCAAACGGATCAGCGTCGATTTGCCGGAACCGGAAAGGCCCATGAGCACGAAGATCTCGCCTTCCTTGACGTCGAAGGAAACGTTATGTACGCCGACGATCTGCCCGGTGCGCGCAAAGACTTCTTCTTTCGTCGCGCCGCCGGCGAGCATGTCGATCGCCTGCTTGGGGCTGTTGCCGAACACCTTGCATAGCCCTTCGACTACTACCTTTGGGGAATTCATCGAAATCTCCATAGCGTGGCGGACGTGCGTCCGCGCTGTGCATACATAGTTGCCAGAAAAAAGTATCGCTAGCCGACTATTTGCGACAACTGCATGTCGAAATACGACAATGGAATAAGGAGGATTCTGGACAGGCGCGGGTAAGCCCTTGTGACGCAAGGATTTTTTGGCGTCGAATGGCCAAGATTCGGCGAATTGCGCGTGTCGCGCAAGAACAAGTGTTCGCGCGTTTGCGATGCAGATGCGGGGAAGAAGGATGATCGTGCGGCCGAATTGCTCGGTCGGGGCGATCTTAAAGGCGGAAAGTCAGCGAGAATCCGCTAGAAAAACTACAAACTTAAGACTAATCGGCGGGCGGGGTCTACGGCGTCAGGCCGTCTCGCATTGCTATTTGTGGTTGTCCCGCACCGCCATTAGTTACGCATTACAGACGAACGCCGAAAGCGGTACCGCGTGACTTGCGTTGACGCTCAGATTCACGGAAACGCGCTTGATACGAGTAGTCGCTGTCCATCGGCAGGTGCGGCGATTCGAACAGCGAAGCTAATTTTTGCAGCAAGGCGAAGAGGTAGCTCATGTCAAACTCCGGTTGGTGATAAGAGGGTTTTCCCTTAGGACCGATTATAGGGTTTGCCCTTAGCTATTCCTAGTGCAATGCAACATTTACGGCCGAGCAATTTGGTAGTTTTTCTACATTTTTCCGTATGACTCTTTCTCACAAAAACGGGGACAGCTCGGGGACGGCCTTCCAGCAAGCATGCAGAGAGTGGCGGAAAAAATTACGCGACAGTCCGTCTTGAGACGGAATGTCGCGTCAAAGTAACAGTTTTTGGCGGGAATCAGCGCGTGTGATGTTGCGAATGGAGCGCACGCGCCGTCTCTCGATTCGCAGCGCCGTTACTGGCGGCGGTTTCGGAATCCGCATCGAAGAGAGAAGCAAGTGTCGCCTGCTGATTGAGCATGAGTTGCTCCATGCGCTCCTGCTGCAACGTGGTGTCGCGACCCATGCGCATCAGCACGACCGTTTGCACGACGCCGGTCGCCACCGTCAGCAGCGTGACGCACACGATGATCGTCAGCAGCGTCTTCATGCGGCGGGCGTGCGCGGCAGTCGATCCGCGCTGCTCGGAGATCACGGCGCGTAACGCGTCGATGGTGTCGGTGAACGCCGTCACGCGTGCGCGATCCAGCACCGGGTCGAAGGACGCGTCCTCGTGCGCAATGCGTGCATCAACGAGCGCGGCGCTCAATGAGCCTGCGACGATATCCGCGGAATGGGAGTCGATCGATGCAACAAGTTCGCCTGGCGCATGAGTTGGCGGCGCAGCGTCGATTTCATCGCCTTCGGCCGCCACGAGCAACTCGTCCTGAACCGATGCCGGATGCGGCGCGGCTTCCGAACGCGGCGCCGTCCGCTTGTTCACGGCCGATGCGCCATTCGATTGCACCGCCGCCAAAAACACGTCCGGCAGTTCGAAGCCTTCGAACGTGCCCTGGCGAATGTCGGTGTTCAGCGCCTGAAGGTTGGCGCGCTCGGCGTCTTCGGCGAAGAGATCGAGCGTCTCGCCCGCGCAGCGCTGCGTCGCGCTCAACTGGGCAAGACGCTGCGCCGAACGCACGGCGCGCGCGAGTTTCTTTTCGGTGTCGGCGCTGTCGGCCGATGACGCCTCGGCGGTGCGGCCACGGCGCGGTCGCGTGAGAGGAGCGACGGCGTCGGCGGATGTATCGAAGGTATTGCGGTGACGCTTAACAGCAGGATCTGGCATAGGTCGAAAGGCGGTGACCGGGACAACCGGCGCGAAACGCGCACATGCGGTTCGGCAATGATTTTCGAGAGGCGGCATTGTCGCACGGCGCGGCGGCTTATCCCACATCGTGTTCGTGCATCTCTTGCGTCGCGCGGGCGATGCCGTCAGCTTCCATCCTCTTCGTGGAATTCCCGCACCACGCTCAGATGCTTGAGCCGCTCGCAAATCGACCGATATTCCTGCGTCGAAAGCCGCGAAAGCACGACCTGCACTTCATCGAGTTCCGGCGATTCGTCGCTTTGCTGCACGACGAACTGCTTCACGCGCACGCTGCCTGGCCCGAGCGCTTCGTGCAGGCCGTGAAAGGACAGCGAGCCGCGATCGACCAGCATCGTCAATTGCCGCTGCTGCTTGACGCTGATGAAGCGCCGCTCCAGCGGTTTGAGTCCCGCCAGAATGACGAGGATGATGGCCGTCGCCGCGATCGATGCCGTGTACAGCCCGCCGCCTACCGCCAGCCCGATCGCCGCGACCGACCACAAGCTCGCGGCGGTGGTCAGCCCGCGCACGATCTCGCCGCGCAGCAGAATGGATCCCGCGCCGAGAAAGCCGATGCCGGACACGACCTGCGCCGCGATCCGCGATGGATCGAGCACGACGTGGTCCGCCTTGAGCGCCTCTTCGAAACCGTAGGCAGACACGATCATGATGAGCGCGGAGCCAACGCACACCAGCATGTGCGTGCGCAAGCCCGCCGCCCATGAAAGCCGTTCGCGCTCAAAACCGATCACGCTGCCGAGCGCCGCGGCCATGATGAGTCGTGAAACGAGTTCTACGTTGCCCAACATCTTTGACCTCCTGTCGTCGTGGCCGGTCTCCTGCCGGAGCGCTTTTGCTATGCTTATCCGGCTGTGCCGAGCCGTTTTCAAAGGGCTCATCTCTTCCGAACCATCAGGCTGGAACTTGTCTTATGCAGCAACAGCACTCAAACGGCACTTCATTGCGCGAACACTACACGAGCATCGTGCTGCCCATTTGGCGCGGTCCCGGCTTCAACACAGCGCTTCACCTGCCATTCGAAGCCGTTACGCCCGACGATCACGCGCCGTTGCCACCCAAGCGTTATCGCGCGATGGCATGCGCCCGTCAGTTGTTCGCTTTCACGGATGCGGGCGATCTCGCGCACGCGTCGGTGCTGTTCGATTCGTTGCGACACTATTTTCAGGACAAGCAAAACGGCGGATGGTTCTATAGCGTCGATGCAAACGGCGCGCCCCACGAGCGCCAGAAGGACCTTTATACGCACGCGTTCGTGGTTTATGCGTGCGCGCATTTCGCGCAAAAGAGCGGATCGGCGGACGCATTCGCCTTGCTCGATGAAACCGCGCGGCTTATCGAAACGAAGTTCGCGGGTAGCGATGGCGGCTTGCTAAACGCCGCGTACAGCGAAGACTTCGGCGCGATGCTCGAAGGTCCGCTGCAAAATCCGCTCATGCATTTGAGCGAAGCGTGGCTCGCCGCGCGCGATGCCACGGGCAACATCGCTTTCGACGAGCGGCTCGCCGTGCTGGCGCAATGGGTCGCGCGCACGTTCGTGCACGAGGCGACCGGCAGTATCGCCGAATTGCCGATTGGCGCGCCGGGCAATCGCCTAGAGCCGGGACATCAATTCGAGTGGTATTTCCTGGCAATCGGCAGCGGCCATCCCGCATTCGAGGCGGCGGGACTGAACGCGCGGCTCGAACAGGCGTTCGACTTCGCGCGGAAACATGGCGTCGACAAGTCGACTGGCGGCGTGAGCGCCGCGCTGGACGAAGCGGGACGCGTGATCGATGGCACGCAGCGCATCTGGGCGCAAACCGAATATCTACGCGCGCTGGCAACGCGCGGCGAAGCCGTCGGCGAACAGATCGAACGCTTCGGCGCACGGTTCCTACATGCGCGCGGGTGGATCGAGTGCCGCTCTGCTGACGGCGCGATCACAAGGTCGGAGATGCCTTCGACCACGCCGTATCATTTGGCGACGGCATACGCGGCGTTGCCGGATTGAGCGGTTGGATCGCCATCGCATCACGGCATTGCTTACGGCTGCAATCGATAGCCGCCCTGCGCATTCGACGAGCGAAAGCGTCAGGGCCGTGAAAATTCAGGCGCCCGACAGACGCCGAAGTCATCCACTCGTCAAGCCACCTGAAACACCGAAACCGCATCCTTCAACTGCCGCGTCTGTTCATGGAGCGACTGCGCGGCAGCCGCGGCCTGCTCCACGAGCGCGGCGTTCTGCTGAGTCATCTCGTCCATTTGCGTCACGGCCTGGTTCACCTGCTCGATTCCCACGCTCTGCTCCAGCGACGACGCGCTGATCTCCGCCATCATCTGCGTGACGCGTGAAATCGAGGTCGATACCTCGCGCATCGCCGTGCCCGCGCGTTCGACCAGCGTCGAGCCGTCGCTGACCTGCGCGACCGATTCGCCGATCAGTTCCTTGATTTCCTTCGCCGATTGCGCCGAGCGTTGCGCGAGGCCGCGCACTTCGCCCGCGACGACTGCAAACCCGCGCCCTTGCTCACCGGCGCGCGCCGCTTCGACGGCCGCGTTCAGCGCGAGGATGTTGGTCTGAAACGCGATGCCGTCGATGACCGAGATGATTTCCGCGATCTTGTCCGAGCTCTTCGCGATGCCGCGCATCTTCTCCACGACGTCATCCACCACGCCGGAACCGCGTGAAGTCGCTTCGAGCGCCACGCCCGCCAGCGTGTTGGCCTCGCGCGCGTGCTCGGCGTTCTGACGCACCGTCGCCGTCAATTCTTCCATGCTCGACGCCGTTTCCTCGAGCGATGCCGCCTGATTCTCCGTGCGCGCGGACAGATCGGCGTTGCCGCTCGCGATTTCATCGGCGCCCAAGTTGATCGAATCGGACGTCTCGCGCACGGTCTTTACCGTCGTGGCGACGCTTGCCTGCATCGTCGCGAGTCCCGCGAAGAGCCTGCCGATTTCATTGCTGCCGCGATCCGCGATACGTTCGTCGAGGCGGCCTTGCGCAATGCGCTCGAAATGGCGTCCCGCTTCTTCCAGCGGCGCGATCACGCCACGGCGCAGCGCAAAATGCACCGCCGCGACACCCGCGACCAGCGCCACGAAAATGGCGATGCCGACCGCGCGGAACCAGGCGTAGCGCGTATCGATCGATTCGAGATACGCACTGCTCGCCGCATTGCCGAAGTTGACGAAGTTCTGCTGTTCGGCGAGATAGCGATCCTGAAAGCCCTGTGTCGGCTGATCGAGGAACGCCTGAATGTTGCCTGCATCCAGATACTGGACGAGCTCGCCGAGCGCCTTCGAATACTCCGCGTATTTGGCCTGAAGCGCAGCCATGCGCGCCTTGTTCTCATCGCCGGTCTTCGGCGCGTCGAGGAAGGCCGCGAACGACTTGTCCGCCTGCGCGATCTGCTCGCGCGCGTGCTGCACGATCTCGACCGGCTCCGTACCGCCGCGCACCATGCGCGTGCCGGCGCGAGACAGGTTGATGCGCGCATCCATCAGATGCTGCGTGGTCTTGTTGACCGCGTTGACTTGCTTGAGCGCGATATCGGACAGGTTGCCCACATCGTCATGCGTGCGCGAAAGCGACCAGAAGCCAAGCCCTTCGGTGACCAGTTGGAATAGGCAAAACACCACCAGCACGGCGAGCAAACCGGATGAAACCTTGATCTTTGCAAACATTTCTCAAGAACCCGAACTAACGAATGAGCCGTATGACTACGGCGGAAGTCCGGGTTTACGGCAATGAAGCGCGCCAGCTTGAATTGTTTTGCGTCGATGCCGCTTTGCGCGAGCGGGATGACCGGCGCGCTTGCCGAAACGGCGGGCGCGCGCATGCTGCGTTCGCACGATTTTTGTCGAACGTCCTTGCAGTGCGAAGAAACCCTACCTATTGTCTTTGCAGGACGGCGCCGAACCCACCCCAAGGAGTGTCCGAATGGCCGAATTAGTCGATATCGCGCGCGGTGCGCTGAATGCGCAACCGTTTAGCGCCTTGCTCGGAACGAAACTGATGCAGGTCGATGCAGCGAGTCTCACGCTGTGTCTGCCGATCCGCGATGAGCTGAGGCAACAACACGGTTTCGTGCACGGCGGGGTGGTGAGTTATCTCGTGGACAACGCGCTGACGTTCGCGGGCGCGCTGAGGCTCGGTCCGAAGGTCGTCACCGGCGAATACAAGATCAACTATCTGCGCCCGGCGGTTTCCGGCACGCTGATGGCGCGGGCGCGCGTGGTGCATGCCGGCATGACGCAGGCAACCTGCCAGTGCGATGTCTTCGTCACCGACGGCAATGCCGAAACGCTCGTCGCGGTGGCGCAAGGCACGATCACGCGCATCAGCGAAAGCGCGGCCGAAGCGCTCTATAACGCCTGAACCTCAACCTTCCGTCCTGAAGACGAAAAACCTCGCCGCAGCGAGGTTTTTTGCTTTCACGGCGCGAAGCAATTACGCGTCGACCGTCTTCTGCTGCTGCTCGCCGAGACCTTCGATACCAAGGCGAATGGTCTGCCCGGACTTCAGGTACACCGCGCTGGGCTTCACGCCCATGCCGACGCCCGGCGGCGTGCCGGTCGAGATGACATCGCCGGGCTGCAGGCTCATCGTCTTCGACAGATACGCGACCAGTTGCGCGACGGTGAAGACCATGGTCTTCGTGTTGCCGTTCTGGTAACGGTGACCGTCCACTTCGAGCCAGAGATCGAGCTTCTGCGGATCGGCGACTTCGTCCTTCGTCACGAGCCACGGGCCGAGCGGGCCGAACGTGTCGAAGCCCTTGCCCTTGTCCCATTGCGTGCCGTGTTCGAGCTGCCATTCGCGCTCGGAGACGTCGTTGATCACGCAGTAACCGGCCACGTAGTCGAGCGCGTTGGCTTCATCGACATACTTGGCTTCCTTGCCGATCACCACGCCGAGTTCGACTTCCCAGTCGGTTTTCTTCGAATTGCGCGGAATTTCCACGTCGTCGTTCGGGCCGCAAATGGCGCTCGTCCACTTGCCGAAAATGACCGGCTCGGTCGGCACGGGCAGATTCGATTCGGCGGCGTGATCCGCGTAGTTGAGGCCAATACACACGAACTTGCCCACACGTCCGACACACGGCCCGATACGCGGATTGCCATCCACCACCGGCAGCGACGCGGGGTCGGTCGCGCGCAGCTTGGCCAGGCCCGCATCGGTCAGCGTAGCGCCGGAGATGTCGTCCACGACCTTCGACAGATCGCGAATCTTGCCTTCGGCATCCAGCAAACCCGGTTTTTCCTGACCCTTGGGGCCGTAACGAAGCAGCTTCATCTGAATAGATCCTCGTGTTTCGAAATGCAAAGGTTGAAAACGCAGCGGCCGTCCTAGTTGGACCAGCCGCCATCGATGACGTGAGCCTGACCCGTCGTGAACGACGACTCGTCCGAGGCGAGATACAGCGCGAGCGCCGCGATTTCTTCCGTGCGGCCGACGCGGCCCATTGGTTGACGCGAAACGAAAGCCGCCTGAATCTGGTCGATCGTCGCGCCCTGCGCCTTGGCTTGCTCGGCGATGCGGTCCTTCAGCGACGGCGACTCCACCGTGCCCGGACAAATCGCGTTGCAGCGGATGCCGCGCGTGACGAAATCCGCCGCGACGGATTTCGTGAGCCCGATGACCGCCGCCTTCGACGCACCATACACGAAGCGATTCGGCACGCCCTTCACGCTCGACGCCGCCGACGACATATTGACGATCGAGCCGCCGCCCTTTTCCAGCATCTTCGGCAGGAACGCGCGGATCGTCCGATACATGGCCTTCGCGTTCAGATTGAAGGCGAGATCCCAGTCCGCTTCGCTCGCTTCGAGAATCGAACCGGGATGCACATAGCCCGCGCAGTTGAAGAGCACGTCGATGGCGCCGACTTCCTTCGCGAGCGCCTCGATGGCTTGGGGGTCGAGCACGTCGAGCTTGTGGGCTTCGACCGGCTTGCCTTCGAGCCCTTCGATACGAATGTCGGTTGCGATCACGCGCGCGCCTTCCGCCGCGAAAAGCTCGGCCGTCGCGAGCCCGATCCCTTGTCCCGCTGCGGTGATCAGCGCCGTCTTGCCTGCCAGTCTTTGTACCATCTACTGCTCCAGTGGAAGTTGATTTTAAGACATGCCGGGTATATCAGCGGCTTCAGAGGCGATAGAACGCACGGGCGTTTCCGCCGAAAATCGCGTCTTCCTCGGCTTTTTCGAGATGCGAGACCAAGCGCCTCGCGGCGGCGTGCCAATCAGTGTAGCAACCGTTTAAGTTCAGTACCGGCCAATCGCTGCCCCACATGAGGCGCTCGTGTCCGAATTGTTCGATGAGATGCGCGACGTAAGGCGCGAGCGTGTCGGCGGTCCAGCTAGGCGACGCTTCTGTCGCGAGCCCCGAGAGCTTGCAATGGAGGCGCTGCGGCAAGGCAGCGAGTTGCGCGATGCCATCGGCCCACGGTTGCCAGCCCGCTTCGCCATCGCGGATGGGCGGCTTCGCACCGTGATCCACGACGATACGCAACGCCGGATAACGCCCGGCGAACTCGACGAGCGATGGCACGTGGCGCGCGAAGATGAGCGCGTCGAAAGCAAGATCGAGCTCGATCAGACGCTGGATGGCTTCCGGGCGCGGCGCGTGGTCTATCCACGTATCGTCGGGCAGGTCTTGCAGCATCGGCCGCACGGCTTTGAATTTTTTGTCGCGCGCAAATTCATCGATGATTTCTACCGCGTCGACGGAATCGAGCGGAACCCAGCCGACGACGCCCGCAATGGATTCGTCATCGCGCGCTAGATCGAGCAGATGACGCGTTTCATCGACGGTCGCCGCCGCTTGCACGACGACCGTTTGCTTGACATTCGTGATCTTGCGGAGCGGCGCCAGATCATCGGAACCGAAGACGCGATAGAGCGGCTTGAGATCGGGCGTGAGCCAACCGTAATCGCCACGCGCCGGGTCCCAATAATGTTGGTGAGCGTCGATGTTCATTGCGGTGTTGGCGCCTTCTCATGCAGCAAGCCAGCCGCACGCAAAGCGTCCCACAACGCCGAAGGAACCGGTGTAGCGAATGACGCCGCATTCTCACGGACTTCCTCGGGCTTGCGCGCGCCCATCAACACCGTGGCGACGACTTTATGCGCATAAGGAAACTGCAGGGCGGCCGTCGACAGCGCGACGCCATACTCGCGACAGATGCGTTCCAGCCTCGCCACACGATCGACGATCTCTTTGGGCGCATCGCCGTAGTTGAATTTGAGATCGCCTTGCGCGTCGGCATCGAGACCGCGCGCGAGAATGCCCGAATTGAACGCGCCGCCAAGCAGGATGCTCACACCGCGCTGTTCGCACTCGGGCAAGAGATCGTCGAGCGTGTTCTGTTCGAGCAGCGTGTAGCGGCCAGCGAGCAACGCGCAGTCGATGTCGTATTCGGCCATTGCCTCGCGCACCGCCGCGCCTTCGTTCACGCCGAGGCCGACTGCTTTCACGCCGCGCGACTGCTTGAGTTCATCGAGCGCACGAAAGCCGCCTTCATTGGTGAGCTGACGCCAGTAATGCGCGTTTTTTTCGCCGTGCGTGACACGGCCGATGTCGTGTATCAGCACGATATCGATGTCGATCATGCCGAGCCGCTGCTGGCTGTCTTCGAACGAGCGCAGGATGCCGTCGTAGGTGTAGTCGTAGATGGCCTGGAACGGTAGCGGTGCGGCCCAGCCTTCGCTGCCGTCGTCGGGCGCGGTGCGCGGCACGAAGCGGCGGCCCACTTTGGTCGAGAGCACGTAGTCACTTCGCGCGTGGCGTCGCAGGGCATCGCCGAGACGGTGTTCTGCCTTCGTGTGTCCGTAATGCGGTGCGGTATCGAAGAAACGGATGCCCGCTTGCCACGCGGCATCGACTGTAGCGCGCGCCTCGTCTTCCGTCAGTTCGTGATATAGCCCGCCGAGCGGCGCCGTGCCGAGCGAAAGTGCCGTCACCTCCAGATCCGTCCGCCCGATCTTGCGTCGGCGCGTGACGGCATCCTGCGTGTCTCCGTTCATTGTGCAACCCTCAGTCGATTATTCAGTTCGAAACGACTTCTGCGGTGCCGCGAGACGCAACACTAACGCGTTGCGCGCCGCCAGGCAAACACGCGGGGCCGACGGGCTCGAAGGTTTTGTAAGTCAGGATGAATTCCTGATGCCCCAGCGACTCCGATTTCGACGCAGCGCCCGCCGCCACCGCCACGGTGACATCGAACACTTCGCGTCCTACTTCGTCGAGCGTCGCGCGGCCTTCCAGGATGCGGCCGGCATCCACGTCCATGTCGCCGGACAGGTTGCGATACGTCGCCGGATTCGCGCAGACCTTGATGACGGGCGATATCGCCGAGCCGACCACCGAGCCGCGCCCCGTCGTAAAGAGGATTACGTGTGAGCCGCACGCGATAAGTTCGCCGATTTCCGCGTTGTCGCTGATGTTCGGAAAGCCGAAGCGCGGCTCGCCGTCGGGCACGACATCGAGCAGATAAAGGCCGCCGGTCGGCGGGACATCGCCCGGCTTGATGATGCCGACGATAGGCGACGCGCCGCTCTTCGCATACGCGCCGAGCGACTTCTCTTCCTGCGTCGTGAGCCCGCCGTCCGCGTTGCCCACCGCGAAGGAACCGTGGCCCATCGTCGTGTAATAGCGCGCGGCTTTTTCCACGCACGCGACGATTTCATCGCCGAGTTCGGGACGCGCCGCGCGCGTCTTCATATGAAATTCGCAGCCGACGAGTTCGCCGGTTTCCTCGAAGATGCACGCCGCGCCTTCGTCGATGAAGGTGTCGAAGGCGCGGCCCACGGCTGGGTTCGCCGTGATGCCGCTCGTGCCGTCCGAGCCGCCGCAGATCGTGCCGATGACGAGTTCATCGAGCGCCATCGGCACTTTCTCTTGCGCGGCGAGCGTCGCGCGCGCTTCGCGTACCCAGTCGAGACCGTGCTGAATCGTGCTGCGCGTGCCGCCGTTTTCCTGGATCGTCACGACGGCAGCGGGGCGGCCGCTCGCGCGCACGACATCGGCGAGATAGTGCTTGTTCATGCTTTCGCAGCCAAGCGAGACGAACAGCACCGCGCCCACGTTCGGATGCGTGCAGATGCGCTCCAGCATCTTCTCGGCGTAGCTATTCGGATAGCAGCCGGGGAAGCCGATCAGGTGCACGGGCGGCGCTTCGTTTTGCGCGGCGTCGAATGCGTCGAACGATGGGCGGAAGTGCGTGACGATCTCGCGGGCAACGTGATGCGCGCACTCGACCATGTACGCCACCGCGACGATGTTGCGGATGCCCTTGCGGCCATCGGCTCTCGGGAAGCCCTGCAATGTTGATGTGTTCATGGCTCTCAATGCTGCACGTAGGCATGGCCGGCGTCGTGCGTGTAGGTGGGGATGTAGTCGCTCTCCAGATTGTGGGTGTGGAGATGCGCGCCGCGGGGAACGTCTGTGCTCACGTGGCCGATGATCGCGCCGTAGCGCAGGACTTTGTCGTCCTTCTTCAACGCGCGGCGGGCTATTTTGTGAGCCAGTTCTATCGTCGTTTCCAGCTTGACTGGCTCGCCTTCTATCTGAAGCGTTTCGCCTGCGATTAGGCGGGCTGCTGCTATCAGACAGTTGTCTTCTTTGCTCAAGAGGATCAGGCGGGGGTCGGTGGTTTTTGTCTCTGTGTCGGGCATCTCGTTCCTTCTGAAATTCGTGTCGTCGTGGACATTGAGCCGTATGCTCGCGGCATCTTCAGCAGCCGCCTGCTGACGTTCGTCGTCCGGGCGCTGGACGCGTCAGCCGATCTCGCGACACGCGTGCGGCTGCGCTCCCGCTTCAGTTCTGCGCATCTCCACCCGCCAGTCTCGCCACCATCAGCGAACCCAGGATGATCGCGCCGTAAATCGCCTGAATCCAGAACGATGGCACCTGCGCCAAGGTCAGCAAGTTCTGCACGACGCCCAGCAGCAACACGCCCGATAACGCGCCGAGCATCGTGCCCTTGCCGCCATCCAACGAAATGCCGCCGATCACTGCCGCCGCGAACACCGTGAAGATCATTCCATTGCCCTGGTTCGCGTTGATCGCGCCGACGTAGCCTGTGACGATCAAGCCGCCAATCGACGCCAGTACGCTGCCGAGCACGAACACGCCCCACGTGATGCGCTCCACGCGAATGCCTGCCGCGCGTGCCGCTTCGGGATTGCCGCCGATCGCGTAAAGCGCGCGGCCGAGGCGGTGGTAACGCAGCATGAACGCGGCAACGGCGAACGCGGCCGCCGCGAGCCATACCGAGATCGGCAGACCGAGCACGAGTGTCGTGGCCAGCGTGAAGAACGAAGGCGGCATGTCGAATAACGTGCCGCCCTTGGTCGCGCCGACGAGCATGCCGCGCAGCACGATCAGCATTGCGAGCGTGACGATGAACGCGTTCAGCCGCAGTCGCACGACCAGAAAGCCGTTGAAGAAGCCGATCAGCGCGCCGACCACGACGATCGCCGCAAGTCCCGCCGCCGCCGGCCACTCGAAGCCGAAGCCCGCCGACGCCGCCGGCATCACGAGCATCGCGCCGACAGCCGGCGCAATGCCGACCGTCGATTCGAGCGATAAATCGAATTTGCCTGTCAGAACGATCAGCGATTCGGCCAGCACGACAAGCGCAAGCGCCGCCGATGCCCCAAGGATGCTGATGAGATTCGCCTGCGTGAGAAAGCTCGGGCTGACGAACGCGCCGATGGCAAGCAAGAGCGCCAGCGCGGGCAGCAATGCGAGGTCGCGAAAACGCGCCAGTTCGATGCGCGGGCGCGCCACGGCCATGCTCGCGCCGTTCATCGCCGGGTTGGGTACGTCATGCTTCATGGAGATTCACCCCTTCGACGGATGCGATGAGTTCATGGTCCTGCCATCCGGCAGGGAATTCGGCGACGATGGCGCCGCGAAACATCACCAGGACGCGGTCGCACGTGCGCAAGTCGTCCAGCTCGCCCGATACGACGAGCACCGCCTTTCCTTCCTCGCGCACGCGTTCGACGACGCCGAGCAGCGCTTCCTTCGACTTCACATCAACGCCAGCGGTGGGATCGATCAGAACGAGCACGTCCGGATCAGTGGCGAGCGCGCGCGCCATCACCACTTTTTGCTGATTGCCGCCCGACAAGCCCGACACGATATGTTCCGGGCCCTGCGTCTTGATGCCGAGCGCGGCAATCATGCGGCGTCCGAAGGCGTTCTTTTTCGCGGGCGTCGCAATACCGAAGCGGCCGAGCAATCGCGCGATCGTCATGGACGCGTTTTCCGCGACGGATTGCGACAGCACCAAGCCTTCGCGATGCCGGTCTTTCGGCACGCAGCCGACACCATGCGCCAGCGCGGCCGGCACGTCGCCCGGCGGCAGCGCGCGGCCATCGACGCTGATCGTGCCCGCGCGTTGCGCCTTCAATCCGGCGATGGCTTCGGCGACGCTCGTCCGGCCGCTCGTCGTCGCGCCGGTCAAGCCGATCACTTCGCCCTTGCGAACGCTCAACGTGACGTTCTCGTAGTCGTCGCCGCATAACGCTTCGACACGCAGCGCTTGCGGCGCACCAGCGGGCAGGGGCGCGCGCGCGGCGGCATCCGCGACGGCAAGGCCTCCCTGCTCGCCCGTCATCGCTTCGATGAGCCGGTCGCGCGGCAATGCCGAAACCGGCGCGCTGACGATATGCCGAGCGTCGCGCAGAACTGTCACTGCCTGACAGATTTCGTACACCTCTTGCAAGTGATGCGAAATGAACAGGAAAGTGACGCCTTCGCGCTGTAACTCTTCAATACGCTTGAAGAGACGCTTGATCTCCTCGCCGTCCAACTGTGCAGTCGGTTCATCGAGAATGATGAAGCGCGCACCGTACGACAGCGCCCGCGCAATCTCCACCAACTGCCGCGCTTCCACTGTCAGATCGCCCGCGCGTGCGTCTTCGCGCACGTCGATCTTCCAGTGGTCGAGCAGCGCGCGGGCATCACGGCGCATGGCGCGCCAGTCGATCACGCCGCCCTTCTGATGCTGCCGATTGATGTACAGATTTTCGGCCACCGACAACTCGCGGATGATCGTCGAATGCTGATAGACGCAGGCGACGCGCTCGCGCCATGCATCGCGGTCGGCGAGCGGCGGCGCGGTTTCGTCGTTGAAGCGGATCTCGCCAGCGTCCGGCTTCTTCAGGCCGGTGATCATCGACACGAGCGTCGATTTGCCCGCGCCGTTGCGTCCAACGAGCGCATGCGACTCGCCGGGCAGCACGCGCATGCTTACATCTGCGAGTGCGGGCGTCGAGCCATAGCGCTTCGTCAGGCCAACTGTCTCAACGACGGGCGCGCTCATTTGACGGTGTTGCCCCAAAGTGTTTTGTCATCGACATTGGCTTTCGTCACGAGCGGCGCGGGCAATTGATCTTCGAGAATGCCTGGACCGCGCTGCACGATCGTGCTGCCGTGATCCGTCGGGCCCGGTTTGAATGTCTGTCCCGCCAGAGCCGCCTTGATATAGAAGAGGCCGTACTTTGCGTAGAGATCGGCGGGCTGCGAGATGGTCGCGTCGATATCGCCACGGCGGATCGCGTCGTATTCCTGCGGAATGCCGTCATTGCTCACGATCACAATGTGTTTCGGATCGCCCGCCTTCACCAGCAACTGCTTGCGGCGCAAGGTCTGCAACGTCGGCGACAGATAGACGCCGCCCGCCTGCATATAGATCGCCTTCACGTCGGGGTTCGCGGTGAGCAGGCTGTCGAGCGCGGTCGCGGCGGCCTCGCCCTTCCATGCGGCGGGAATCTCGAGCAGGCTCAGCGACGGGAATTTCTTCAGGCACTCGCGAAACGCTTCCGAACGATCGCGGCCATTGACCGATGCCAGATCGCCCATGATCTGCACGACCTTGCCCGACTTCACGTGCTCGCCAATGTACTCGCACGACTTCGAACCATACGCGCGGTTGTCGGCGCGTACGACCATCGCGACCTTGCCTTGCGTCGGCGCGACATCGACGGCGACGACCGGCACGTTCTTCGCCGCCGAGGCGTCGAGCGCGCGGCTGATCGCGGCCGAATCCAGCGGGCCGACCACGATGCCCTTCGCGCCCAGGTTCAGCAGGTTGTTCATGTCGGTGATCTGCTGCGCGGGATCGCCGTTCGAGTTGACGGGCGCAAGGATGTCTATGCCCATGTCCTTCGCGTACTTCGGCAGATAGTTGTTGTACGACTGCCAGAACGGCGAAGTCAGAAGCGGGAGACCGAGGCCGACCTTGCCGGCATCGGCGGCTTGCGCGAGGCCAACTGCACCGGTGGTCGAAAGTACGGCGAGCGCCACGCCGGCTTTTACGGCCAGGCGGCGAAAGGAAGTTGAGGACGTCATGCTTGTCTCCTGATCTTGTGTTTTTTGCGACTACGGCCGTGTGGGTGACTACGGGAAACTGTCGATACGCATATTCATCAGTGAACGTATTATTCATATACGGACAATCAGAAGTCAGTTGGTGCTTTCCCTAGCGCGGGCAACGCTATTGCTGACGAAAGGCTTAAACTCGGCGCCAATTCATGAATCGACGCATACCCAACATGGACGTTGAAGTAACCGACACCGATGGCGACGCGGATCGCTATCGCGCGCCCGCGCTCGACAAGGGACTGGACATTCTCGAGTTACTCTCGGAACAGAAATCGGGACTGACGCGCGCCGAGATCACGAAGATGCTCGGGCGCAATGCAAGCGAGATGTATCGGATGCTGGAACGGCTGGTCGCGCGACAATACGTCGTGCGCTCGCCCGAGGGCGACCGTTATTCGCTGAGCCTGAAGTTGTACGCGCTTGCGCACCGGCATCCACCGATGAACCGGCTGATTGCCGAGGCTCTGCCCGTGATGCAACGTTTCGCCGATACCGCCGAGCAGTCGGTTCACCTGGTCGTCTACGATCGCGGCAACCTGCTGGTGATCGCGCAAGTGGACGGTCCCGGCACGTGGGGGATTTCGGTCCGGCTGGGGTCACGCGTCGGACTTATCGACACCGGCTCCGGTCGCGTGGTGCTCGCGTTTCAAACCGAGGAGCAGCGCGAGCACATGCTGGCGGAACATACAAAGGTGAAAGGCGAACTGGCGCTCGATCGCGCAGTACTCGATGCCGACTACGAAAAGATCGGCGAGCTCGGCTATTCACAAAAGGACAGCCAGCAGACCTTCGGCGTGACAGATGTGACTTTTCCGTTGCTCGGGCCGTCGGGCCAAGCCATCGCGGCGCTGACCTGCCCTTTCATGCGGCGTATCGACGAATACGTCGCGCCTTCCATCGAAGAAGTGACGGCGCTTTTGCGAGGCGCCGCGAGCGAGCTTTCGATGACGCGAGACTGAATCACGGCTGATACACGCGTTAGAATGGCGGCCCTCCTAAAAAGCGGCAGCCGGTTCACGCGCACGCCGCGCTCTATCTTCACGGTTCATGGCAAAACTCCTTTCCGATTCAGAATTCCAGCGTTTTTCCGAACTTCAACAGAAACAGGCGAGCTTTACGATCACGCCTGACGAGGCCGACGAATTGCGCGATATCGTCGCTCGCGCACAGAAGAAGCGCGACGATCGCGCCGCTGCAATGCAAGCGCTCGAAGCGCATATCGCACAGTTCGACATCTCGCCGGACGAGCTTTTTTCCGCCGAGCAGATCGCCGAAGCGGCGCGCAATTTCGGCCTTATTCCGGCCGCGAAGAAGGAACGCACACTGCCGCCGCAACTGACGCATAACGGCAAGCCTTATCAATGGACTTCGCGTGCGCTGCCGGAAGAGATTCGTGTACCGCTCTTCGAAGCATTCTCGGCGGGACATTCCGTGAAGTCGTTCATCGCGACGCCGAAAGACTCGGCGCGCTCGGCGCTGACGATCGCGAGACTCGAAAAGGAAACGGGAAGTTCGTATCCCGATGCTTTGCTCGAAGAGTTGGCGATAACGAGAGCGCAGATCGACGAGGCGTCCGGGCGACTGGCCGGCTAATCGCGAACGGCCGGCTCGGTCGATTTTTCACCGAGCCGCATCCGGAAACCAACGACGCTCGGATCTTCGGTTCTGATCAATTCGAAACCGGCTTTGCGCGCGAGCGCGATCATCCCCGTGTTCTCGCGCAAAGCCTCGCCCACCAGCCAGCGTGTCCCGCGCGCTCGCGCATAGTCGATGATTCGCGTGAGCAGCAGCGAGCCCAAGCCCTTCCCTTTCATGTCCGAGCGCGCAGCGACGGCAAACTCGGCAGTCTCGTTGTCCGGATCGGAGATGGCGCGTGCGACGCCCAGCGTTTCCGTGGCGCCCTCCGCAATGCTCCGCGTCACGATCAACGCCATTTCGCGGTCGTAGTCGATCTGGGTCATCCGCGCGAGTTGCGAATGATCGAAACTGCGCACGGCGCCGAAAAATCGCAAGCGCAAATCTTCGGCCGTGTTCGCCGATACGAACGCGCGATGCGCATCTTCATCCTCGGGACGAATGGGCCGCACGGTGATACGCATGCCGCGCCAGTCGAGCGTCTCATCCATGCATCGCGGATACGGCACGATTGCTAGCTGCTTGCGATGCGCGCCTAAGGTCAGTTGCGGCTCGTGCACCGCAACCGAATCGCGCGTGACACGCAGCGTCAGGCGCAGTGCGACGATCTCCTCTATATAACAAACCATTTGCGACAGCGCGGTCAGCGCGTTCAACAGCATGTCGGTGGGCAACTCGCGCGAGCGAGGCGAACGCATGACGAGATCGCGCGCAAGGACAGGGTTGAGCGGAGGCAACGCAAATTCATGAAGCGCATCGGCAAGTCCGAGCGCGCCTTCGGCCTTGAATTCGAACACCGGTCCAAAGACGCGATGGTTGAGCAGGCGCGTCTGTATCTCGACTGCATCGGCGGAAAAGGAATCGGGCGGTCCCGGCTTCACCGTGATCCCGAAGCGGGCGAGGATGCGCGCCGCACGTTCACCATTCAATTCCGCGATGCCGTTTTCCAACGAGATTCGAATTTCGTTTTGCGCGATATCGATTTCTTCTGGAATTTCCGTTGGAAGTCCGTCGGGTGTTTGCATCAACAATTCGCGTCCCTGACGAAAATCGACGAGGCGTGCAAAGCCACGCGCGAGCCGCTGCGGGGTGGTGTGAACCGGGATGCCATTTGCGTGGAGTGCGTCGCGGGTGGCGGCATCCACGCAACCGAAGAAACACGCGAGCAATCCGCGATGAGCATGACGGCGCGCGGCGATCAATGTGCGAGCGACGTCCGCGACGGGCGCGCTGTGCGTCGGCGCGTGTACGACGAAAATAGTGCCGGTGTCGCGATGCGGAGCCAGCGTTTCCACCGCGATGCCGAAATCGGCGGGCGACGCATCGTCGCCGAGCAAAAGGGGATTACCGGATTCGGCTCGGGGTAACGCGAGCGAGACGGCGTCGCGTGCGGAGAGTGGCCATTGCGCCAGATCATCGCCGGCTTTGCCGAACGCATCTCGTGCCAAAGTGGCGACGCCGCGATCGCTGGTAATGACGGTTGCCACGTCGCCGGCTGCGACGCTTCCTACGCCCAGGGTTTCGATTTCGTCGAGCAGATCGTCGAGCGAATCCACGCGTACAAGTCCGGCACGGCGGAAGGCTGCACCGTATAGGCGATCGAATGGATCGTCGTGTCCGGTTCGTAGAACGAGTACCGGCTTATTTCTCGCGGCGGCGCGCGCGGCGGAGATAAATTTGCGTGCGGCCCGGACGGTTTCGATCGCAAGAAGAATCGCTTTGGTCGATACGTCGGTGGCGAGGAAGTCGAGGATATCGCCGGAATCGACGTCAGCTTCATCGCCCAACGCGACGATGCGTGAGAAGCCGAGGCCCCGCGCGCGGGCCCAGCCGAGCACGCCATTGGTTAGCGCATTCGAGCCTGATACCCAAGCGACGCCGCCCGATTTGACACTGCACGCTGGCGCCCCGAGGCATGCGCCGACGGCGGGAGACACTACGCCGAGACTTGCCGGTCCTACCACGCGCAGCAGGAAGGGACGCGCGGCGGCAAGGGTACGGGCAGTCCATTCGTGGGACTCTGCATTGGAGATGAATTCGGCTCTCGCGGAGTGTCGTCTCGCTGCCTCTCCAATAACGACGACAGCTTTGGTTCCACAGTCTCCGAGTTGTTCAACTAGTTGAGGCCAGGTTTTAGGAGGCGTGCATAGCACCGCAACGCTCGGCGCTTCGGGGAGGTGAGCTATGTCGGCGAAGCTCGGCTGTTCGCCTATGGTTTGGTGCTTTGGATTTACTGGCCAGATTGGGCCTTTGAATCCAGCGCTGTTGGCGCGGGCCCATACCATTTCGCCGATGCTGCCCGGCCGCGTCGATGCGCCGATCACAGCAATTGACTTCGGCGCGAACAGGATGTCCAGGTTGCGAACGGTCATTACGGAGCTCCGGACTCGGTCGGCGATTGGCGGTTGAGGCAGGGTTAGGATAGGCGATTTTGGGGGTGGGGCGTGCGGTGTCGTTACGGGCTGTGGGCTGTGGGCTGTGGGCTGTGGGCTGTGGGCTGTGGGCTGTGGGCTGTGGGCTTCGGGCTGTGGGCTTCGGGCTTCGGGCTTCGGGCTTCGGGCTTCGGGCTTCGGGCTTCGGGCTTCGGGCTTCGGGCTTCGGGCTTCGGGCTGTGGGCTTCGGGCTTCGGGCTTCGGGCTTCGGGCTTCGGGCTTCGGGCTTCGGGTTTCGGGTTTCGGGTTTCGGGCTTTGGGCTTTGGGCTTTGGGCTTTGGGCTTTGGGCTTTGGGCTTTGGGCTTTGGGCTTTGGGCTTTGGGCTTTGGGCTTTGGGGCTTCGGGGCTTCGGGGCTTCGGGGCTTCGGGGCTTCGGGGCTTCGGGGCTTCGGGGCTTCGAGGTTGCCGTGACTTTATGCGCATAAAGCTGGTCTGGCAGCGCGGCACCGCTTAACAATCTCCAAGACGCCTAAAGCCGTGACGGGGAGATATTGGTCTCACGCCTTAGCTTCTTGCTGTCGAGCATGATGTGCGATTTGAAGCTGCATCCATCAGGCCCTTGTCCGCGCTTTCACAAAATCAGCTAAAGCTCACCCCTATGCCAAATGGCTAACGACACATTTAATGTCGAATTAAAGTTGAAATTACTAAACCTCAATGTAAAATTCAACCGCCTGCAAAAACTGGAGCATTAAAGTGGCGGCGGAAATCATAGCGATCACGCAGCAGAAGGGCGGCGTTGGCAAGAGCACGATTGCAATGCACCTCGGCGCAGCTTTTCACGAAAAGAAGAAGCGCGTGCTCGTCGTCGATGCAGACGGTCAAAACACGTTAATCCACTGGTCGAGCGCAGCGTCAGACGAAGCGAGCGGCATCCCCTTTCCTATCGTGAATCTTTCGGAAGCGGGCGGACAAATCCATCGTGAAATCAGGAAGTTCGTGAATGACTACGACATCATCGTGGTGGATTGCCCGCCGTCAATTACAGAGAAGGTGTCAGGCGTCGTTCTGCTAGCCGCGAGCGTGGCAGTGATTCCGACTTCATCATCGCCAGCCGATTATTGGTCGAGCGTCGGCCTCGTCAAACTGGTTCAGCAAGCGCAGGTGATGAACGAAGATCTGCGCGCGGTGTTTCTGCTGAACAAGACGGAAGAGAAGCGAATGCTCACGCGCGAGCTGAAGGTCGCTCTCGAAGAACTGGGCTTTCCGCTGCTAAAAACGCAGATCCCAACCCGAGAGTGCTACAAGCAGGCCATGGCGCTAGGACAAACCGTTTTGCAAATGTCCGACCGCGGCTCGCGTCTCGCTGCTGCCGAGATTCGCGCGTGCGCCGATGAAATCCTCGGCATGCTCTCCTGACTTTATGCGCATAAAGGACCCTGAATGAAACCGTCCCAACTGGCAAAAGGCTTCAAGGCCCGCCCCGATACGACAAGCAGCGAGAAGCGAACCGCTCTGGATCGCCTGAACGCCATCGATGGAATCGTCGATATACAAAGCGTCGGACAGGCCGCGAATGGACGCGCAAGCACTTTCGTATCCGACGAGCAGGCCGACGCAGACGTCAGCACCGAATCCGAGCAGTTTCGCGCCTGGCGACGGGCGAACCGCTACACGGCTGGGCAGGTCATCGAGTTGCCGCTAAAGGCGATCAAAGCGAGCCCGTTTAATCCGCGCCATTTCTACCTCAAGGCATCGATCGCCGAACTAGCCGTCAACCTTGCAAGGCAGGGACAGCAGCAGGCCATCCACGTCATCCCCGACTACGATAACGCTGGGACCTTCTTCGTAAGCGACGGTGGCCGTCGCGTCCGTGCGCTCAAGGAAGCCAACAAGGAAACCGTCAAAGCGATTGTCGTCGATCTGCCTATTGGAATTCAAAGCTACAAGCTTGGCTACGATCTAAACGTTCAGCGGGATTCGCAAACCGTCTTCGATAATGCCGTCGTCTGGCGACGCTTCCTGGACGAGCAACACTTCCAGAGCCAACGAGAGTTGGCCGACCATCTTGGGCTAGACGAATCCACTATCGCAGTCGCGCTATCGGTTGCGAAGCTTCCTGAGAACGTCATGCAGGAAATGGTCGCTCGGCCTGATCGATTCGGGTCGAACATGGCCTATCAAATCACGCGCTACCACTCGGCGCGTGGCAGCGATGCCACGCTGCGCCTCATCAACAAGATCACGTCGGATGATCTGAGTACGCGACAAGTCGCGGATATCGTGAAGGGACGCGCAAGCGGACAAGAAGTGCCCAAGCCGCCCGGCCGTCAACGCTATGCCCAACGAATGGAGATTAAACTGGACGGCGTCGCGGTCGGCGATCTCAAGTCATATGGCGAGGATCGCCTTGAGTTGCGGTTGCGCGGCTTGTCACGGGATCGACGAGATGAACTGCTGCGTCAGATCGAAACCATGCTTCAGTTCAACGAAGAGAAGAAATAACAGCGTCCGCCCTCTGCCAGACGCGTTCAGTTAGCGCGTGTCTGGCTAAGTGTGAAGGCGAGCAAATCCCCATCGGTCGGCTCGCCCCACGTCTTCCTAGCCAGCCAGTCGAAAAATGACGTTTCCGCCAGCTTCGAATCGAGGCCGCGCTTACGCCAATCGTCGCGCATATGCGTGCCGAGTTCCGGCAACACGTCGTCTTCAAAACTTTGCCGCGCCAGCTCCCGTTCCCGCTCACCTTGCTCGTCGTAGAGCGCACGCGCTTCCTTCCTTCTATATGCCGAAAACTCGCCAAGCAGGCGTGCCTTGAGATCATCGGCGCCGGATGCCGATCCCGCTGTCGACCGCGGCGCGCCGTTGGCCGTTGCCGGCGGTAGCGCTTCGAGCGGCGGCGCATAGCCCTTCTTGAGCGCGTCCTTGAACAGCGCTGCCGCGCTTCTGATAGGCGGAAGCGTCGTGCTGCGCAACCGTTGCTCGGTCATCTGCAACGCCGCCCGGATGCGATTTTCCTCGCTGTCGGCGTACAGCGTCTGCGCCTCTTTCAACGGAATGCCGATCTTTACCATCCTGTCGACCAGCGTGCTGTCGAAGACGTTCGGATGTTCGTCGAGCGCCAGCATCGGCTGCTTGCGCTCCGTAACGCGGAATTGAATCTCGGCGACGCGACGCCCCTCTCGATGTTCCACCAGTTCGACGAAAATGTTAGTGACGGCGTTGACCTCCGCGATCGCGGGACGAAGATAGTCGCGCTTGAAATACTTGTACTCTCGCTTGGCCTCGTCTCCAGCCTCGGTATCTGGCGTGCCGGATAGAATCGGCCGCCACCACTCCCACGTTTCGCGCATCGTCAGATGGCTGGGGTTGGTCAGATAACGCACGCATATTTCATAAAGCGCAAGACCCGCGCTGCTGCGCAACTGGCTTTGGAACTGCAGGCTCAGACGCGCATACTGCACCGGATCGAGCAGCTTCTTTTTGATTTTTGGAGCGAAGGAAAATTCGACCCATACGCGGCGCGTCGTCGGGTCCTCGAGAATTTCCGCGTCGGCGATGAGCGTCGAGATGCCCCACTTGCGGCCGGGCTTCTGGCTCGACGTGCCCGTGCTCCACTCGACCTGCACCGACACCATGCGACGCAGATGCTCCTTGACCAGCGCTGTATCGTTTGAATCGAATGCGGAATTCGCGACAATGTCGGACAGCAACGCGCGGTAGGTGTCGCCAGATTCGTCCGCCTGCTGCGCCACAGCGAGCAGAACGTTGAAGAGCTTGCGAGTAAGCAGCGTGATCTTGCCGCTCTTCGGTTGAATCGCGATGGCTTCGACCGCCTTGCGCAACTCAGCCGAGCTCGGGCTGACAACATCGGTTTTCTTTGCGCGTTTGGTTGCCAT